>NZ_CP077301.1:2892500-3222500 GCF_019048085.1 Aeromonas sp. FDAARGOS 1416
ACCTGGGCAAGCAGCTCGGGCGCGGGCAAACCGAAGTGGAAGCTGACCACCGCAGGTCTGAACTCAGCCACCATGGCAGCATGCTCCTCATTAAAGGGGGCTCGGCTTGGCGCCGTCGTGACCGCAGGGGGAAGTATGCCGAACTCGGCGTAGTAGGGGGCAAGCCGCAGCTGCCAGCGGGCCAGAGCAACGGGATCCGGTTCCCGTTGCCGATGACAGAAGAAGTTGATGTTAAATGGCCCAAGGCCGCTTTGGGTAAGTCGTCCCAGTTCGCTGCGCAGCTCCGCTGATGTGAGCATGGCGGCAGGCAAGGAGCCCAAGCCGCCCGCACGGGTCACGGCAAGCGCCAGCTCGCTACCCTGCACACCGGCCATCGGTGCCTGAATAATGGGATAACGCATCCCCAGCTCGGCAAACAGGCTCATCCGTTCACCCCGAGCAACATTGCCCGCTCTGTCGGGCCAAACCGGTTGTTGACATCCATCTGTCAGACTCCTTTCCGATAACCGTGGTTACACATCAGGCCCGCAAGGGGCCCGATGGAGAGAGTGGAGGCTTAACGCACACTGCGCAGCAGGAAGTCCGGCTGACCACAGGAGCGACGCTCACGCTTTTGCATCTCGGCGGAGCAGGTGACCGCATCCGTCCCCTCTTTATTGACGCAGATGTAGATCTCCCGCAGGAAGCGGCCACCATCGGCGCACGCTACCGTGATGTTGTCGGGGGCCAGCCACTGGTTGGCGCTCGCCAGATCGGCCTTGAGCTGGAAACTGGTTTTGCGCAGCGGCTCTTCCGGGGATTGATAAGCCGCCGGGATCTTCACCTTCTGGCGCAAATCGCTCGCCAGCTGATGGAAGGCCTGCTGGCTCAAGCCGGAGCAGGTACCGTGCTTCTCCCACTCATGGCGATAGAGGAAACGGCTGGGGTAGAGGTCGGCAAACTCGCTCTCCATATCGGGATTGAGCCGTTCGCGGGTACAGTTGCTGGGATAACCGCGATCGTACTGGGGCCAGAGACCGTGCAGCACAAAGCCCAGCTTGCGGGAACACTGGTCCCGATCCGCCGGTTTGACGGCGCAATGCTCGGGCGACCAGGAGAGCGCCATGGCGTAATAGTCAAACTCCCCCGCCTCCCCTTTGGCCTGCACGGCCGAGGAGAGCAACAAACCACCCGCCAACAGGGCAATCATCTTCTTCATCTATATATGTCCATTTCAACCAACTCGGGAATGGCTGCAATGCTCCCATATTCCAGCGCGCGGAAACAGTGATCCCGCCAAGGCTTGCGACAAGGGTCAGACCACTTCGGGGTTTCACCAGATAATAACGAGGCGTAAGCTGGCATCCTGGCGCCGGGTGCGCCACCGCATCATTTCAAGCAACCACAGGATGTAACATGATCCGCAAGAATCCCTCCGGCCATCTGCCTGTCATCGACGAATCCGCCTATATCGACAAGACCGCCATCATCTGCGGCAAGGTGATCATCAAAGAGAATGTCTTTGTCGGCCCCTATGCGGTGATCCGTGCCGACGAGGTGGATGAGAGTGGAGATATGGAACCCATCGTCATCGGCGCCAACTCCAATATCCAGGATGGCGTGGTGATCCACTCCAAATCCGGCGCCGCCGTCACCATCGGCGAGTACACCTCCATCGCCCACCGCTCCATCGTCCACGGACCGTGCGAAGTGGGAAACCGGGTCTTTATCGGCTTCAACAGCGTGCTGTTCAACTGCCATATCGGTGACGGTGCCGTGGTGCGTCACAACTCGGTGATCGATGGCTGCGATCTGCCGCCGGAATTCTACGTCCCCTCCACCACCCGCATCAACCAGCAGAGCGATCTGACCCATATCCCGCGGGTTTCGGTAGATGCCGCCGAGTTCTCCGAGGACGTGGCCCACACCAATATCGATCTGGTCAAAGGGTACAAGGCGCTCTCCAACGAGTTCTGATCCCTTTCTTTATTACCAGAGAACAAAACGGGTGCCGAGGCGCCCGTTTTTCATCTGATTCTATATGAAGGCTAGATGGCCCTGACGCACGTGGCGGCATGAGCTTCATCCGCCAGATCCCACAGCGGATCACCAGTACTCAGATCGAGCAACGGCAGCTCACCATCGTCATTGGCAGTTGCATCGCTGCTCCAGTAGCGGTTGTAGAGCGGCCACCCCTGCTGCTGAAGCAACTGATCCGTCGCGCCATCCTTGTTGTAGGCGGCAAACAGCACCTCCAGCTCGGCCCGGGTCGGCAGACGCCAGTCATCATGACCGTGTGCCACCAGCTGCTGGCAGTAATCCCGCGCCCGCGCCTGACCCATGGTCACATACTCCAGCGGGAAGGGATTGTAGTCACCATCACTGTCACTGCTCACACCGTCATAGGAGATGGACAGACGATCCGCCTCGTCCCTGGTCAGCTGGCAGACAAAGGCCAGCTTGCCCGCCACCAGCTCGGGTTGACGACAACCCCGGGCAAAATCGGGCTGGGCATCGACCACCTGCACCGTCACGTTCAACGTGTGACGAGCCGTGGTCGCCACCAGTCGTGCCGTACCGACCGCAACACCGTGTACCTCGCCCTGCAGACTCACGGTAGCGAACTCCGGCTGTTCGCTGCGCCACTCAACAGGCCCATCGAGCGGGCCGAGAGATCCATCGCTCAGTTGCCACTGCAGTTGCAGAGGAAGCGTCCGCCCCACTTCCAGCTGAGGCTGGGCGGGCAGCACCGCCAAGCCGGTGATCACCGCTCCCACCGGAGCCGGGTCATCCGCCTCACTCACCCCCAGCTCGGCAACAGTGGCCGGGGTGCGGCGCGGCTCGGCCGAGGCACTGCGCAAAAACTCACCGATGGCATCGAGCTCGTCATTGCTGAGGCCAAGGGCATGCAGGTGATCGGAGGCTTTGGGGAAGAAGGGATCATATTGATCCGCACCGGTCGGGAAGCCGACCCCGCTGCTCCACTTGGTCACTCCAAAGTTGTACATGGCCACCACCCCCTGCACCGAGCCGCCGATACGCTGGGCCAGGGTCGGGAAGATGCCGTTGTGCATATAGGGGCCGGTAAAGGCGACGTCCCGCAAGCTGGGGGTCTTGAAGCGACCGATATCAGCCTTGTTGCGGGTCTGCAGGAAGCGCCCGCGATCTTCCAGCTTGCCACGACCGTAATAGGTGAGCCCCACACTCTCGAACCCGTGCTGACTCAGCAGCGGGCCGGAATGGCAGTTCATGCAGCGGCCATCGGTTCGGTAGAGGTGCATCCCCCACAGCGCCTTGTCACTGAGCGCCTGACTATCCCCTTTGACGAAGCGCTCAAAATCGCTGTCGCGGCTGATGATGGTGCGCTCGAAGGTGGCGATCGCCTTGGCGATCCGCTCCAGCGTGATCCCCTGATCGCCAAAGGCGGTGGCAAAAGCAGCCTGATAGTCGGGGCTGGCCTGCAAGCGAGCCAGCAGCTCGTCATGACTCAGCGCCATTTCGATGGGGTTCTGGATCGGGTGAAGAGACTGCTCCTCCAGCGTGGCGACCCGCCCGTCCCAGAACTGGGTCGAGCTGAAGGCGCTGTTGAGGATGGAGGGGGCGTTGCGATTCCCCTTCTGGCCCAGATGACCGACCGATACGCTCAGGCCGTCGCTCCACCCCTTTTGCGGATCGTGACAACTGGCACAGCTGATGTCCCGCCCCTTGGAGAGCTGTTTGTCGAAAAAGAGCTGCTGACCCAGCACCACCTTGGCTCGGCTATAGGGGTTGTCGGCCGGGAAGGGAACCGCCGGCAGCGGCCCCAGCTCCTGCCATTCCACCCCTTCATCCACCCTGGCGGCAGGCCATTGAGCCGATGAACCGCTGTATTGGGCGCGCAGGGCCGCCATGTCCGGCTTGCTGCTGTCGCGCACCACAGAGGGACGCACCGGATAGGGTGCCAGCGCATACCAGAGCAGACTGCCCTCTCCCTCATCCAGCCAGGTTCGGGTCGCCAGTTGATAGAGACGGGGTTGACCCGCACCATCCTGCAGCCAGATCTGGGCGGGCAGGCCAACAGCAAGGGTATTGGGATAGCGCCATGCCGACTTGTCACTGCTCAGCAGCCGTTCGAACTCGGTGAGGGTCGGCAGGCGCCAGTCGCTGCGGCCGCAAGCGGTCAGCCCCGCAGCCAGTTGTGGCTGGCTGGCAACCACCAACGCACTGGTGTCACTGCCATACAGCCAGTACTGGCTGCCCTTGACCCCGCCGACTGGGCGCACATCGTGCAGGCACAGCCAGGGGCCACGCACCACCAGCTGCCCCTGCTCATCGAGGCGCAGCAGATCTGCTGTCTCCGGCTCGTCCGGCTGACTTGGATTGGCGGGATAGAGCTGGGTGCGGGCGGACTGGATCTGGGCGCTGTTGCTGCGCTGATACCAGCTGCGCGCCTGCTTGTCATCGCGCAGGGCCAACAGCATCTGCCAACTGTCGGCATAGTCGAGCACGGCGCCCGGCTGGCGCTGGGCCAGCAGGAAGGTGGCATAATCCTGAAGAGCCGCCTGTTGTTGCACGCGGATCTCCTCTGCCCTGCCCCACTCGGCCTGACTGAGGGAGCCATCTCCGCTCTGATCCGCCAGCAGGAAGAGCGCCGTCTCCTCCTCGTTCAACCCCAGCCGCGGCACGCTGTTGCGGCGCGCCAGCGTGATCCCGGCCGAGAGATCCGCCACCCGCACCGATACCGCGCGCAGCAGATAGCCTTCGTCGCTACCGAGCAGCTCCAGCGGCTGATCCAGTTGCAGACCTGCTGGCAAGGTGATGCTGACAGGTTGGCCCGGTTCGATGGCCTGCTGCACGCGGATCCCGGTGGCGACCTGTCTCACCTCGAGCTGTGCCCCCGCCCCCAGCCGATCGGCCACATTGACCTCAATGGTCAGAGGCACCCGGGTATGAGTTTCCGGCGGTACTATTGGCGGCGTGATGGGCGGTTCGGTCGGCTTGACGACCGGTGGGGTCACATCGGGTGAGGGGGTCACAGACGTATTGCTGTGATTGTCATTGCATGCGGTCAGAGCCAGCAGGCTGAGCAGTAAAAGGCTGGTTTTCATTCGGTATGGTTGGGTGGTCAGACAAGTGCGCGATTATCCAACCAAATACCAATCATTATCAATTGCATTCAATTAATATGCTTTTTGACAACAACTCCTTATCAGCAACGCCTTACCACCCAATGAGAGAGGGCAGCCTCTTTGGCTGCCCTCTCTTGCTTCAAACCCGCTTGTCGAAAGCCCGACAATCTTCAGGAGCACTTCTTCAGGCTGATATGCCAGTTGGCACCGGACTGAACCTGATGCTTGGCGGCGAAGCTGTCCATGTTCAGCGCCACCGACACCTGCAGCAGGCTGTTGAGGTAGACCAGCGGCTGACCTTCCGGCACGTCACCGAAGCTGCTGACGTAAGGCGCCTTGCCGTCATATTTGACCACATCCCCTTCGCGGATCTTGATGCAGGCGTTATCCCCCTTGTTGATCCCCGCCTTGGTCAGCAGGGCATCGTCGATATTGGTCCAGACGTTGCCGTACTGCACATCGAGGATCGGGATGGTGCCCTTGAGGGTGCCATCTTTCTCGGCTACTGCAGGCTGATAGGGGATCTTCACCACCTCGGCGGGCAGCAGCGGGCCGACCTGCTCGTAGCTGATGGCGCCGGAGGCGAGCCGTGCGCCGGTATAGGCGTACACATCGCGGCCATGGAAGGTGTAGGACTTCTCGGAACCCTTGAGGCGGTTGAGTTTCTCATCGATCTGGCGCACCGCCTCGATGCCGAAGTGTTCGGCCACCAGCGTCAGGGTGCCGTTGTCCGGAGTCACGATGTAGTGGCCGCTCCCGGTCTTGAGCACCACTGACTTGCGCTCGGTACCGACACCGGGATCCACCACGCTGACAAACACGGTGCCCTTGGGCCAATACTGCAGGGTCTGGTAGAGGCGGTAGGAGGCTTCCCAGATGTTGTAAGCCGGGATCTCGTGGGTCAGGTCATAGAGCGGCAGGGTGCGATCCACCCCGAAGGCAACCCCCTTCATGGCCGACACGGCGCCATCTTTGAGGCCGAAATCGGTCTGGATCACCAGCGCTTCGTTGGCGGCGGCGATGCCGCTTGCCAGCATGAGGGCGAGCGCGATAGCGCGGGGAGCGGTACGAATATCCATATCTGAACTCCTGAATCATCTGAGGATAACGAAACGGCGACAGCCATTTAGACATCCAGACTGCCACCAATGGATTTTTTTGCAAGGGGTTTGCAACAAAGTGAGGGACGACTCGCAGAAATTGTGCTCGCCAAACGTCGGCGGCGGGGGTATCAAAGGCAGAATGGGAAAACGTTTACAATACAGGAGCTCAGCACCATGACACAACCCGAACCGGAGATGATGACCCTGCTGCTGGAGATTGGTGAACAGAGCAGTCAGCTCTGGCTGAGCCAGCCAGATGCGGCCCCGTCACACTACCCGCTGGCCTTTGGCACCCACGCCATCCAACCCGGGCCGTTTCGCCACGCGCCACCCACCCCGCTCGAACTGGAGCGGGCCATCATGGTGGTGGAAGATGAGCTGATGCGCATCGCCCCGCAGATCCCGCCCGGCTTGCAGCTGACCCTGCGCAGCCAGCCATCACTGGCCGAAGCGCTGGGGGACAACCAGCTCGACCGGGATCTGGTGGAACAAGCCTTTGGCCAGCTGGCCGCCATGGCGGAAGGGGATCCCCTCGCCGCCAGCTTGCTGCCTCGCGACGAGCACTTTGCCGCCGTGCTGCTGATCGTCAGGGAGTGGCTGCACCATCTGGCCAGCGAGAGCGTGCTGATCGTGGAGTCGGGATAAATAAGTGGTGAGGGCTTCAGCTTCAGGCAAGGTTTGTCGGTGGATCCTGTCGGGATTTCATTCGCGTATACTTTGCCCGTATGGCGCCCACGCCCCTATCGGTACTCTAACCAGACACCTATGACCTTATTTTCAGGTAACCCCCCAGCCTTGCGCTGGCCACCGGCGTTTGCTCGCCAGTTCATCGTCAAAGTGGCCGGATTGGCCCTGCTTGCCCTGACCGGGTTGGGCACTGTCTTCTACTACACCTATCTCACTATCCAGCACGACATGGATCTCATCACGGCCAGACAGAAGAACGTGTTCGAGGTCTTCTACCAGCGAGCCAAGATCCTCAAGGTGGAGAACATCACCAGCTATCTGGCACAACACCATCTGCTCGATCAGCCACCGCCCCCGAATAGCGTCGGCAGCGACTATCTCTACGGATATGACCTCAAAAGCAAATACCGCTTTGCCGATATTCCGCTGCAATACCCGGCCGCCAATCTCCTCAACACCTTCCGCTATGCCCTCTCCTACCCGGAGGTGATCAACATCTACACCATCTGGAATGACTACCGGCTGATCGGCATGGTGGCCGACAACAATGTGCTGCCCGCCAGACTGGCGCCGATCAAGGTGGATCTGATGACACTGCCCGCCTGGTATCACTACTTCGGTTGCGCCAGCTTTGCCCCCGGACGACCCTTGTGCAGCGCCGATGAAGCCTTTGTCTCCGATATCGAGATCGACAGCTTCAGCATGCGCAACACCATAGTGATGTACTTCCCCTTCATTCATCAGTCGGGGCGCGGCGGTTACAAATATGGACTGCTCGGTATCGATATCGCCGTCGATGAAGCATTTAACGATGTGCTGCGCCCCTTCGACACCATCAACCCGACCCGCACCAACATATCGTTTGAAGCCGCCGAGCCCTGCCGCCCGAGGCATCTCTGCCTGAGCAAACCCTTTATGCGAACCAAGGCGGGGGATGATCTCTATCTGAAGTGGTCCTACAGCTGGTTCGATTTCGTCAAGCTGGCCCTGCATGGCGCAGCATTCAAGGTCTATCTCATCGTGCTGTTGCTGGGCATGGTGGCCTGGAAGCAGATCTACTTGCGGCTACGCACCCTGGCGCACACCGACCACCTGACCCGGCTGCCACGCCGGGATGTACTCTGCCAGAGTCTGCTCCATGAGCACGACTACCTGATGATCCTCGATATCGACAACTTCAAGTCGATCAACGACACCTATGGCCATGGCGTCGGGGATCTGGCACTGGTCGCCTTTGCCCGCCATCTCAGAAGCAATATCCGCAAGGTGGACAGCGCCATCCGTTGGGGCGGCGAGGAGTTTATCGTGCTGTTCAAGGGGATGGAGGATGACGAGATGATGATCCACTCCGCTGGTCGCCTGCTGGATCGGCCATTGAGTATCCCCGAGCTGCCCACCCCCATCACCTTCTCCGCCGGGGTGATCCGCATTCGCGACTACCTCACCGTCACCGAGGCGGTGCATCTGGCCGACGAGCTGCTCTACCACGTCAAACAGCACGGCAAGCACAACATCGCCTGCTACACGGGCAAAGAGATCCGGCTGATCCGCCCGCTGCCGGACGACGCAGAGGCATAGCCGCCTTCTGCCGCTCCCCCTGCTTCTGTTACCATCGCGGCCACGATCACTCACTGCATCGTGGCCGCAGGCCGCGATAACCCCGACTGGTGCCCCTATGTCCACAGCCTCCTTTGCCGAACTGGCCCTCTCCCCCTGCTTGCAGCAGACCCTGACCGAGCTCGGCTATGCCGCACCGACCCCCATTCAGGCTCGCGCCATCCCCGTCATTCTGGCGGGGCGCGATCTGATGGCGGGCGCCCAGACCGGCACCGGCAAGACCGCCGCCTTTGTGCTGCCGCTGCTGGAGCAGTTGCTGGCGCAGCCACAAATGGAGTCCCAACGCCCGATCCGCGCGCTGGTGCTGGTGCCGACCCGCGAGCTGGCGGTGCAAGTCGCCGAGAGTGTGGCGCGCTACGGCCAGGGGACAGGTCTCACCAGCGCGCTGGTCTACGGCGGGGTGAGCATAGCGGCTCAGGTAGAGGCGCTTCAAGCCGGGGTGGATATCCTGATCGCCACTCCGGGCCGTCTGCTCGACCATCTGCGTCAGGGGGCATTGAGCCTGGATAGCCTGCGCCATCTGGTGTTTGACGAGGCGGATCGCATGCTCGACATGGGCTTTATGGACGAGATCAAGGCGCTGCTAAAACAGCTCCCGGCGGATCGCCAGACCCTGCTCTTCTCCGCCACCTGCGACGACAACCTGTTTGCCCTCTGCAAGGTGCTGCTGCGCGACCCCGAGTTGATTGAAGTAGCGCCGCGCAACACCACGGCGGCCGAGGTAGAGCAGCGGGTCTACACGGTGGACAGCGATCGCAAGCTGGCGCTGGTCGAACATATGCTGAAAGTGAAAGGCTGGGCACCGGCACTCATCTTCAGCCGCACCCGTCAGGGGGCTGACAAGCTGGCCCAGCAGCTTGGCAAGGCGGGCATCAATGCGCTCGCCTTCCACGGCGATCTATCGCAGAGCGCGCGAGAAAAAGTGCTGCTGGAGTTTCGCGCCGGCACCTTGCAGGCGCTGGTCGCCACCGACGTGGCAGCCCGCGGCCTCGACATCACGGATCTCAACTATGTGATTAACCTCGAATTCCCCTTTGTGGCCGAGGATTACATCCACCGTATCGGTCGCACCGGTCGCGCCGGCAACAAGGGACTCGCCATTACCCTGTTCAGCCCGGAAGATGCGCCGCTGCTGGAGAAGGTGGAAGCGGTACTCGACACCCGCTTGCCCCAGCAGTGGTTCCCGGGCTTTGAGCCGGATCTGACCCGCTTTGAGCCCGAGCCGCGCCGCAACAGCAAGGCGGCCCAGAAGCAGCGCGCCAGAAAGCAGGCCCTCGCTGGCAACAAGGGTGGCAAGGGCAAGCGTTAAGCCTGCCCAGCGCCGCCAATAAAAAAACGCCCGCACGGGCGTTTTTTGTTATCTGACAGGAGCCTGCTCTTGGCGAGTGATCCCCTAGCGGGTCGCCAGCACCAGTGGCAGGGATCGCAAGATCTGCCGCTCCGCCAGGGTCGAGAGGATAAACATCACCATATAGCCGAGGCCCAGCGCCACGATAATCGCCACCACGTTGGCGGTGAACTCGGCCACCAGATAGTAGGCGGCGACCAGCGCCACTATGCCCGCCAACCGGATCAGCAGGCTCTGGGTAAAGTGACCGTGAGCCTTGATATAGGCGAGCTGATAGCCGTTGAGCATCATAAAGATAAAGAAGATGGAGAAGTGGAACAGCACCGGCACCGCCCCCACGTAGTCGGCGGGAAAGAACAGCAACACCAGCGGCTTGCCCGCCAGCAGCATCAAACCAAAGAAGGCCAGACTGATGATGGCGGAGAGGCGGAAGATCCAGCGCCGGATCAGCCTTATCTGGCGGTGATCGCCGTTGCGCAGATTGACCGCTAGCTCCGGCAGCACAAAGCGGTAGATGGGGAAGACAAACAGGGTGGTCATATAGGTGAAGATGGGGCGCACCACCACCTGAAAATCTCCCAGCTCGTCGATGCTGAAGTGGCGGATGGTGAGCAGCACAGTGATATAGATCATCAGGATGCTGGCTCCCGCCTCCAGCGAGGCGGTAAAGCTCTTCTTCACATAACTCACCATCTCGGGGCCGAGCGCCACCTTGGCGAGCGGCTTGGTGGCGATGGCCCGGCGCCGCGAAACATACATATAACCGGCGATAGCGAGCGACGAGAAGGTCAGCCCATAAAAGAGCGAAGGGAGCGCATCCATCCCGAGCCCAAAGTAACAGGCCATAAACAGCAGACCATTGGCCAGCGGCTCCAGCCAGGTGACCCGGTTGGAGAGCGTATACATCCGGTACATGGCCACCAGATTGGTGAAGTAGACCTTGAGCCCCAGCCCGAAGATGACCCCCACCAGTTGCAGATACCCCACCCGGATATGGAGCCCGTGCTTGATATAGGGGATCACCGCCCCCCAGGTGAGCAGCACGATGCCGATAAGGAAGTAGCGGAAGATATTGATGATGTCCCGATCGTTCTTGGTCTGGGAGTAGCTCACCACCATGGAGGAGCGAAAACCTGTCATCAGGATAAAAGAGAGGGAGATCAAATCGACCACGCTGTTGAACAGCGCCAGCTCCCCCTTGGCGACCCACTGCGCCAGCCACACCTTGAAGGCGAAGCCGATAACGATGCTGACCAGTGAGGCCCACATCCCGGTGATAAAGGCCTGCTTGAGGCGCGCGAGAGAGGCGTATTGCATAACGAAAAGGGATAACTTTCAGGGAAAAGAGAGAGGGCCATCTTATGAAAGCCCACCCCCCTTGAACAGCCTTAATCTCGGCGCCCTCACAGCCACCAAAAAAACCGCAAAAGCAAAAGGCCCGCTTATTTCCTGAAAGCGGGCCTTTTGTGGTGCGCCGTTATGGCTGCTGATTGCAGCGATGGCACGGCTTGCTGGCTGTCTGCCACGCAGCAGCTATGACTGCGGCGCCGCCTTGATCAGCTCCTCGTAGTGATCAATCAGCTCGGGGCCGTGCAGCGGCGAGTCGTGACCGCCGATCACCGTCTTGATCGGCAGCTTCATCGCCTTGAGTCGCTCGATGGTCTGCGGATAGGCCTTCACATTGGCAAAGATCAGGTTGCCCAGCTTCTCCTTGAGGATGCAGTTGCCATAGAGCACCTGCTCGTCGGGGAAGTAGACAAAGATGCCGTCCGGCGTATGGGCCGGGCCCGCGTAGAAGGCGCGCAGCTTGCCCTCTTGCAGGGTGAAGTCGCCATCGTGCACCACGTTCGGCAGCACCAGCGGCAGATCCGGATACTCCGGCAGCCCCTTGTGGGTAAAGGCCACGATTTCGGCCCAGTTGCTCTTCATCAGATCCCGGGTCTGGCGCGTCGCCACCACCTTGGCCCCGATGGACTTCCAGTAGGCGTTACCGCCCGCCCGATCGGTGTGGTAGTTGGTGTTGATCACATCCAGCACCGGCTTGCTGCTAACCCGTTTAATGAGCTTGTGCAGCTCGCGGGCGGTATCCGGCGTCCAAGTCGCCCCCACCACCGTCACTCCCTTGGCCCCGAAATAGACCATGGAGTTCTCTTTGACGTAGTAGTTATCTTCAACCACGTAAACAGGGCCGCTCACCTGTTTGAGTTCGATCCCCGCCGCCCGCACGCTGCCGCCCCAGAAACTCGCCATCAGCACCACGGCCCCGGCCAATCCACACTTCATCCAACCTTTCATCATCTTGCTCCCTCGAACCAACCGCCCCCTCGCCACCCCTGTGGCAAGCCGGGCCTTTTAAGCAGTGGGCAGAAGATACGGGGGATTTGTGAGGGGAAAATGAGGCTGTGTGAAGTCTGGGTGAAGTCAGGGGGAATGCAGAAAAATCAGGGGGGAATCGGCGACGAGCCACGGCAAAGATGGCAGTTGGCAGTGCGAAAAAGGGAGAGAGGTAAGGCTCAAAACACGCAATCACCGCCTTGATGTAGGGACGATTAGCGCAGCGTAATCGTCCGTTTACCGCGAACATGGTGATGAAAAAACGTTCAAGCAACCTTGAATGCCAGCGACCTCTCGGCAACCTCTCTTTCGCGACCGTCCGAATACGCTTCGCTATTCGAACCTACGTCCCGAAAAAATAGATATCTCCCGAGCATTCAGTTATATTTTTGATCGATTCAGGTCATTAGTTGAAGGTACGATAGTGTTCAACAAATATTTATTATTTTTTGCATTACTCCTTTTCCCTTTATATCTTGCTTCCATGGTTGCTTACCCATTTTACATTAGCGGCCTAGACTGGAATTATGTGCAGGGTGTGTGGAACACATGGCAAACTTTGAATGCGGCAATGATAGCCCTTTTGGCTAGTATTATTGCTCTTGCAACCACTATGTACTCAGAGCACCAGAAAAGGGAAAGAGAACTTTTAGCTGCAAAAGCTCTCCTACCAGAAGCATTAACTCAGTTAATCTATTTTTGTAAACACTCTGCGGGCCTTCTAAAGGAGGCCTATATAAATAGGAATGAACCTAACAGCGATCGACATTTACTATATATAAATGGCAACTTCTATCAAATCCCAGAATGGGTGGGTTCATCCTTTCAGGGTTGTATTGTTGCAGCAAACAAACCTGATGCCATATATATGGCTGATATTCTTGCTGAATTGCAAATCATTCGGGCTAGACTGGTAGATATTCATTACGATAGCAATAGAGAACAAGAATTGCTTGTTATGCCTGATGATATAATCGCTCACATTAGAAAACTTGGTTATTTTGCCGCCAGGGTAACCGCATTATTTCCCTACGCTAGAGATGGAAAGCCTATTTTAAGAGAAGAAGCTAACAATGAGATGATTAATAAGGGCCTATCACAAATAGATGCTATTGAATCAGCATACACAATTGAGTAGAGCAAGAATTAAACAGAGTCATGATGCCAAATAATCTATATTTAAAGCAAAGTTTCATTTTACTACTGCATCTACTTACGATTAAAAATTTGCATCCCTGATGACTAAAAGTAAAAATCATATAAAACCACCTGCATTTCGCAGGTGGTTTTTATTTTATCACCTAATTAGCACGGGATATTAATCCCAACACCACTCACCCCAACGGCGGCGTCCGCAGCGGCACCATTAGCTTGCTGCCGGTGGACTCAACACCGAGGCAACACAGCAAACGGTTCCCCTCACACACAGCCAACACAGACCAGCCCCAAACTAAAATAGTGCAACCATGGCTAATAAACGGCGTTTTCACTGACGGGTATGATGCAGGCCAGATGTATCGCTTGTTAGTGAGATAAGGAACCAAGGTCATGGCTATTCATGGAGCTACCCCGGTGATGTTGAAGGCTATCGACAGCCTGCAGCTCGCCAGCGTCCATCCCGGCAGCAATCAGAAGCTTGCCCTTCATCTGGGTGAAGGCAAGGAGTACACCATTCATATCGGCAAGAGTGGGGATGTCTCCGTACAACGGGACCTGGCCCATTTAAGCACGCTGGGCCGCATCAAAAATGCGGTGGTCGATTTCTTTAGCCGCGCCGCCACCAAGGGGGAGAGTGCGCTCACCACCCGGGCCACTCAAATTCAGTCCGAGGTGCAGCGGCAGCTGACCGAACTTGGCCAAGCCAAGAAGATTGTGCAGCAAGCCTTTAACCTGCCCGTCAGCGAGTTCAAGAACGAGGCCCAATATCTGAAGCCGGGTAGCGACCCCAAGACAGCGACCATAGCCGATATCACAGATGCCAACAAGAAGCGCCTCGGTCTGGAGACGCTGGATAAGGACTCCCTGAGCTTTGTGCAGCAGCACTTCTCCAGCTTTATCAACGGTAAAAATGCCATCTTCAGCATGCTGAGCAGTCGGGTGATCGAGCGGACGATCGCCCTGCATGAGTCACTCTCGGGTGAGGCACTCAGCTCGGCGTTGAATACGCTGGGCCATGAATCGGAGGCGTTCAACGCCAAGGTCAATGCAGAGTTCAATCGCAGCTTCGTCCAGCTGTTTGAGCAAAGAGCCAACGCCGAGCTGGACGCCCTGACCAAGGCAAACACCCGCGCCAACAAGACCTCACCGCTGGTCGAAAAGCACACTGGCTCATCGGACGGGGAGAACGTCGCCGCCAAGATGAAGAAAAGCGTGCGCTTTAACGACAATCCGGTGAGCGATGTCCGGATGTTCGAGCTGGAAGAGGGCCGAGCACTCAATATCAAGGTGTAACCCTTGCCATGAATATGGATGACGGCCCGGCCCGCTCGGTGGCGGGCCGTCTCTTTGTGATCTTGCCCTGCCCCTTCGAAGACGACCGGGCAACCGGACTGGAGTGTTGTGTTGGATATCTATCAGAAAATCGTGGCCGAGCTGTCGGTCGAACCGCTGGCCTTCGATGAAAACGGCGTCTGCACGTTCGAGATCCAGCGAACAGCAGAGGAAGCGAGCGCCCCCTTTGTGGTCAATATCGTGGCTCAGCCCGACGAAATGGCGCTGGTGCTCTCGGTGACCACGGCGAGCGATCTTCCCGAGCGCCTGTCTCGCGAATTGTTCCTGCGCTTTGGCGAGCATGCCCTCGCCCCCTTGCGCCATGGCTACGGGGTCGGCATCTATCCTGGCACCGAGCGGGTATCGTTTTTCTCCCGGATAGCGTTGGGGAACTATCGCCCGCAGCAGATCAGGGAGAGCCTCGCCAAGCTGCTGGAGAAGGCCCACGAGTGGGAGGCCAGCTTGTCCCAGGATGAGCAGACCCCACCTGTGACAAAAAGCGAAATGGGTGCGGGCCAGAACATCCGGGTGTGATAGCCAAAGCCAGAACATGGACGAAAAAAAGAGGGAGGCATGATGCCTCCCTCTCTCTTTGTGCCCGATCTAACAACTATCACGCTCAAGCCAACGGCGGCGTGCGTGGCGGCACCATACGCTTGCTGCCGGTGGACTCGAAGGCCGAGGCGAAGCGCAGCAGGTTGTTGTCGTCATAGGCGCGGCCGGCGAAGGTCAGTCCCACCGGCATACCGATATCGGCCATCACCCCCATGGGGACGGTAACGGTCGGCACGCCGAGGTGGCGAATGGCGAGGTTGCCGTTGGCAACCCAGATGCCGTTGCTCCAGGCGATATCGGCGGAAGCCGGATTCACATCCGCATCAGCCGGGGCGACGTCGGCGACGGTCGGGAACAGCACTGCGTCGAGCTTGAGCCCGTCCATCCAGTCCTCGAGATCCAGCTTGCGGGTCTTCTCCAGCCCACGCAGGCCATCCGGCACTGTGACGATCTCGTCCCAGGATTTCAGGCCGCGCTTGGCCATATTGACGTACTCGTCCATGCCCGCAGCCAGATCGCCCTCGCGGTTCGGCAATGTGCCCGGATCGTGGGGGAAGATCTTCGGCCCATCGACATCGGCCAGCTTGTTCAACTTGGGATCGCCGTTGGCGCGCAGGAAGTCGTCGAACGCCCAGCCAGAAAGCTCCCACAGCTCGTCGTTGAGAAACTCCGGGCTCACGATGCCGCGATTGAACACGGTCGGCGCGCCGGGTCTGTCCCCTTCGCAGTTGGAGACCAGCGGGAAGTCCACTTCAATGACTTCGGCGCCAGCGGCTTCCAGCGCCTGACGGGCCTCTTCCCAGAGGGCGATCACGGTCTCGCGGGTATGGATGCGCTGACCGGTCGGGCCGCCGATGCCGGGGTTTTCGCTGGTGCCGGCCAGTTCATCCTTGTTGATAAACATGCGCGGCACGCCGAGGCGCTTGCCCTTGAGGGCATCGGCCTTGGCTGCCAGTTCCAGATAGGAAGCCGGACGTACCTCGGAAGCCTTGGGCAGCTGCACCCAGGGCTGCATGCGCCACAGATCGCCACGGGTGTCGGCATCGTCAGCCACCACTACATCGAGCACTTCCAGGAGATCATTCATGGTGCGGGCATAGGGCACCACCACATCCATGGTCGGAGTCAGCGGCCAGTTGCCGCGTACCGAGATGACGCCACGGGACGGGGTGTAGGCGCACAGACCGTTGTTGGAGGCGGGGCCACGGCCGCTCGACCAGGTCTCTTCGGCCAGACCAAAGGCGGAGAAGCTGGCGGCGGTGGCAGTACCGGCGCCGTTGGAGGAGCCGGAGGCAAACGGCGCGGTCAGGTAGTCGGCGTTGTAGGGGCTCTCGGCACGGCCATAGACGCCGCGCTGCATGCCGCCATTGGCCATCGGCGGCATATTGGTCTTGCCAAGGCAGATGGCACCGGCGGCGCGCAGGCGCTCAACGGTAAAGGCATCGCGCTGGGCCACCAGATCCTTGAAGGCCGGGCTACCGGAAGCGGCGGTCAGCCCCTTGACCAGATAGCTGTCTTTGGCGGTGTAGGGGATGCCGTCGAGCGGGCTCAGGGTCTCGCCACGGGCGCGGCGGGCATCAGAAGCCTCGGCCTCTTTCAGCGCATCGGGATTGGCGACCACCACGGCATTGAGTTTGGTGGCAGTCTCGGGGCCGTTGTAGGCCTCGATACGGGCCAGATAGGCCTTGACCAGTTCGACCGCGGTGGTGCGGCCTGATTCGAGCGCGGCACGCAGCTCGGCAATGGAAACCTCGGTCACTTCGATCATGGGGATCTCCTGTAAAAGGGTGACTGTTTGTCATGATGATCGCCGCATCAGCGCCGGCGACCATCACACTATCAAGAGATAAAACCCCACTGAGTGGGGTTTTGAATTTCTACACTCTTCGACCAGCTTACTGACCTGAAGGGATCTGCTGGGTAATGCAGTGAATATTGCCACCGCCCAGCAGGATCTCGCGAGCCGGTACGCCGATCACGGTGTGCTCCGGGAAGATCTCTTCCAGAATGCGCTGAGCTTCGCCATCGGTGGCGGCATCCAGCAGCGGGTAGACGATGCGATCGTTGGTGATCAGGAAGTTCACATAGGAACCGGCCAGACGGCCTTCTGCCTCACGCGGCACACCGGTACCGCTCTCGACACCGGCAGACTCCTCTTCAGTGCAGAACAGCGGGCCTGGCTGGGGCAGCTTCCACACTTTCAGCTTGCGACCCTTGGCATCGACCGCCGCTTCCAGCACCTTGAGGGCGGCTACGGAGCGGGCGTACTGGGGATCGTTCTGATCATCAGTCCAGTGCAGGGCCACTTCACCCGGACGGACGAAGCAGCACATGTTGTCGATGTGGCCGTCGGTTTCATCCATGTAGACGCCTTCGTCCAGCCAGATAAAGCTGGTGACGCCCAGATAGTCGCGCAGGTGAGCTTCGATCTGCTCTTTGGTCAGGTGCGGGTTGCGGTTTTCGTTGAGCAGGCACTCGGCGGTGGTCAGGCAGGTGCCTTCACCATCGACGTGGATAGAGCCCCCTTCCAGAATCAGCGGCGCGTCGTAACGAGCCATGCCGTGCTGGGCCAGCATCTGGGCTGCAACCTCTTCATCCTGATTCCACGGGTAGTAGAGACCGCCCTTGT
Source organism: Aeromonas sp. FDAARGOS 1416 (assembly GCF_019048085.1). NCBI lineage: Bacteria > Pseudomonadati > Pseudomonadota > Gammaproteobacteria > Aeromonadales > Aeromonadaceae > Aeromonas > Aeromonas sp. FDAARGOS 1416. The sequence continues at coordinate 2,910,351 of NZ_CP077301.1, forward strand.
GACCGCCCCAGGCGTTGAAGCCCCAATCCACCCCACGGCACTCGCCGGCAGCGTTGGTGACGATGGTCGGGCCGGTATCGCGAGCCCAGCAGTCATCGCTGTTCATTTCGACCAGAGTGACGTGAGCGGGCATGATGGCGCGGGCCTGCTCCATAAACTGGGCCGGTACCCCCATAAAGACCGGGGTGGCGCCACCGATGGCATCGGCCACCTTGGCGAAGGTCTCTTGCGCGAAGCGACCGGCTACGCGCCAGTTGTCCGGGCGAAACGGCCAGATCATCCAGACGGCCTGCTGGTGCGCCCACTCGGCGGGCATGGTGAAGCCGTCAGCGGCCGGCGTGGAGTTAATGGTCTTGATGCTCATCGCAAGGCTCCTTGCATGGATTGAGGCCCCCGTTTACGCCCGATACGGCGCGGGAACCCGGAAAAATAAGAGTGGGTCGCAGATTAAGACGTTGCGCCCCCATCCATCAAATGAATAGGATGGATTGTCCCATAAACACGGCGAATAATCCCCCCCATGAAACTGCACCAGCTCGACCTCAATCTGCTGCTCGCGTTTGACGCCCTGATGACGCAGGGCAGCGTCACCCGCGCCGCCGAAGCGCTCTTTATCAGCCAGCCTGCCATGAGCCACTCCCTAAACCGGCTGCGCACCTTTCTCGGCGACCCGCTTTTGGTGCGCACCCCGCAGGGGATGCTGCCAACCCCGCGCGCCCAGCGGCTGCATCTCGGGGTGCAGCAGGCGCTTCGGCTGCTGGAGCAGCAGCTCACCGAGGAAGAAGAGTTCGAGCCGAGCCAGTCGAAGCGGCGCTTCGTGCTCTGCACCACAGATTACGTGGAGTGCGTGCTGATCCCGCCGCTGATCCAGCGGCTCAGAGGGCTGGCGCCGGGGGTCACCATCGAGATCCGCATCCTGCGCGACACCCTGCCCGAAGCCGAGCTGGCGAGCGGCGAGATCGATTTGGTGCTGGGCTTTGACGAATACATGCAGGTACCGGGGTATCTCGGCAAGGAGACCTGGCTCACCGAGCCGCTGGCCGGGCTGGTACGCGCCGATCTGCCGATTGCCAAATCGGCCCCCGCCGGGGCCGAGGATGATCCCTCCCAGTGGCAGGAGCGCATCACCCTGCAGCAGCTTATCGCCATGCCCCATGTGTTCCACTCGCCGCTGGGTACCTCGGAGGCGAGCCTCGACCGCTATCTGAAGAGTCAGGGCTTTAGCCGCACCATCTCAGTCAACAGCCAGAGCTATATGTCCGCCGCCGCCATCGTCAGCCAGAGCGATCACCTGCTGGTGCTGCCCAGCATGGTGGCCGAGCTGCTCGCCACCCACTGGCCGCTGAAAAGCCTGCCGCTACCCGCAGACGTGCCGGATTACCACCTAAACTGCGTCTGGCATCCCGTGCACGCGCAGCAACCGGCGCTGGTGTGGCTGAAAGATTTGATGAAGGAGCTGGTGGGGCCGAGGTGAGGCTGAGGTAAGCCTCTCGAAAACAACAGTGGCTCCCGAGGGAGCCACTGTTGTTTTCGCGGTATCGCGTTATGCCCGCAGGGCCCGCATCAGCTGGGCGACTACGTCGTCGAGCAGGGGGCGATCGGGGCGGCACTGGGCGAAGGTGACCAACCCTTGCAGGTTGATCAGCAGCAGGGCGGTGAGGGTGTGGATATTGCTATCCGGGGCCAGCTCGCCCTTGGCCTGCGCCTGCGTCAGCAACTCGGCCAGATCCTGCTCCAGCTCGCCATAGATCCCCTTGACCCGCTGGGTCAGCTCCTCATCCTGTTCACTCAGCTCCATCATGGTGCGGGTCACCAGACAGGATCCGCAGAGCGCCTCCCCCACAATCCGGTCGAGATAGGCAGCAAGGCCCGCCAGCGGGCTCGGGTTGTCAAGCAGAGAGCGGCGCAGGATGCGTTTGCCCTCGACATAGTGATCCACCGCCGCCAGCAGCAGGCCTCGCTTGTTGCCAAAGGCGCCGTAAATGCTGCCCGGGTGCAGGCCGGTGGCAGCCACCAGCTCCTGCATGGTGGTTTTGGCATATCCCTTGGCGCGAAACGCTTCCATGGCATTTCGCAGTACCTCGTCCCGATCAAACTCGGCTATGCGCATGGTTCCTCCCGTGGGAAATGGTTCACCGGCAAGGAGCAACAGGGCCCGCCGATAAAGAGTGGCTGGAAAGGGCGGCAAGTTTACCCCAGCCGCCCGCTCGGGCCAACCTTCTTGAACGCGCATTCAAAAAAAGCTTGCGCCAGACGCAAAAAACGTCTTGAATGCACGTTCAAGAATAACCCGTTCAGGACAACCTATCATGAATACCCTGTTTCAGCCGTATCGACTCAATGACACTCTGACCCTGGCCAACCGTTTCATGATGGCCCCGCTCACCCGCTGCATGGCAGGCCCAGGTCTGGTGCCGACCGAGCAGATGGCTGCCTATTACGGCCGCCGCGCCGACATCGGCCTGATTGTTTCAGAGGCCGTCATCATCCGCCCCGACGCGCAGGGCTACCCCAATACCCCGGGCCTCTTCACCCAGGCTCAGATCGATGGCTGGAAGAGAGTGACCAGCGCCGTGCACGCCAAAGGCGGCAAGATCTTCGCCCAGCTGTGGCACGTCGGCCGCCTCTCCCACCCCTTCTTCCATCAGGCTGAAGTGTTGGCCCCCTCTGCCGTGGCGCACGAGGGCACTGTGCCCCGCATGCGCGAGCTGACCTATCAGGTGCCGCGTGCCCTGACCGAGGCCGAAATCGCCCAGCTGGTACTGGATTACGCCCAAGCCGCAGCCAACGCCATCGAGGCGGGCTTTGACGGGGTGGAGATCCACGGTGCCAACGGCTACCTGATCGACCAGTTCCTGCACCACTCCACCAACCTGCGCACCGACAACTACGGTGGCAGCCCGGAAAAGATGAGCCGCTTCGCGCTGGAAGTGGTCGATGCCATCAGCGCCCGTATCGGCGGTGATCGGGTTGGTATTCGCCTCTCCCCGGGTGCCTATGTCCATCTGGCGGGCAGCCCGGAAGATCGCGCAGTGTTCGACTATCTGCTGGGCAAGCTGAATGATCGCCCGCTGGCCTATATCCACCTCGGCATCTTCGATGACAACCTCACCTTCGATTATCTGGGTGGCCGCGCCTCCGACTATCTGCGCGCCCACTACAAGGGCAATCTGGTCGGTGTGGGCAACTACGACGCCGAGCGCGCCGCAGCGGCCATCGAGGCTAACCGCTTCGATCTGGTGGCTATCGGTCGTCCACTTATCGCCAACCCGGACTATCTCGCCAAAGTGAAAAATGGCGAAACACTGGTGCCCTACGCCGATACCATGCTGGCCGAGCTGGTATAACCGCGAAGCCATCACCAGACGACAGGCAATAAAAAACGAGGGGAGCTGTTGCTCCCCTCGTGCTATCTGGCTGATGCCGCATTCCGTTGGTGCGGGCTTAATTGGTGCGGATGCTTAATTGGTACGAAATAGCGCCTCGATGGAGAGCCCCTGGCTCAGCAGGATCTCCCGCAGACGGCGCAGCCCCTCCACCTGGATCTGGCGTACTCGCTCGCGGGTCAGGCCAATCTCGGCCCCCACATCCTCGAGGGTGGCTGGCTCGTAGCCCAGCAGACCGAAACGACGGGCCAGCACTTCCCGCTGCTTGGGATTGAGCTCTTCCAGCCAGTGGACAATGCTGCTGCGCATATCATCTTCCTGTGACTCCAGCTCAGGCCCCATGCCGCGCTCGTCAGAGAGCACATCCAGCAGTGCCTTGTCGCGATCGCCACCGATGGGGGTGTCCACCGAGGTGATCTTCTCGTTGAGCTTGAGCATGCGGTTCACGTCATCCACCGAACGATCCAGCGCGAAGGCGATATCCTCGGCGGTCGGTTCATGATCGAGACGGTGAGAGAGTTCGCGAGCGGTGCGCAGGTAAACGTTTAACTCTTTGACCACATGAATGGGCAGACGGATGGTGCGGGTCTGGTTCATGATGGCCCGCTCGATGGTCTGGCGGATCCACCAGGTGGCATAGGTGGAGAAACGGAAGCCGCGCTCGGGGTCGAACTTCTCGACCGCACGGATAAGACCGAGGTTGCCCTCTTCGATAAGATCCAGCAGCACCAGGCCGCGATTGTTGTAACGACGGGCGATTTTCACCACCAGTCGCAGGTTGGACTCGATCATGCGCTTGCGGGCGGCTTTGTCACCGCGCAAGGCACGACGGGCGTAGTAGACTTCCTCTTCGGCAGTGAGCAGCGGGGAGAAACCTATCTCCCCCAGATAGAGTTGCGTGGCATCCATCACCTTGTTCAGTTCCGGTGCCAGCAACTCATCGGAGATAATATCTTCCGCCTCGGCGGCTACCTCCTGCAACTCTTCTACTTCATGAGATTCGGGTTCAGCGTCAAACTCTAATTCTGCATCCTGCATTACCAGTTGTTCTTGGCTCATGGTGTGTCTCCCTGACGTTACCAGAGTAAGACGGTCTCTCTGGGGTTAACGCTTTGGCAAATAGCTCATCGGATTGATCGACTTGCCTCTGTACCGGATCTCGAAATGCAATCGCACATCCGGCGCGTCCGTGCTACCCATGTTGGCAATGACCGAGCCCCCCTTGACGCTGTCCCCTTCCTTCACCCGCAACTCGTCGTTGTGTGCGTAAGCGGAGAGATAGTCATCATCATGCTTGAGGATAATCAGCTTGCCGTACCCCCTTAAAGCACTGCCAGCGTATACCACTTTACCGCTGCTGGCGGCGTAGACGGGTTGCCCCTTCTGGCCGGCTATGTCGATCCCCTTGTTACCCTGTTCTGCAACAGAGAACCCCTCGACAATACGGCCTTTTGCGGGCCAGTGCCAAGCAAGTCTCGACTGGGAGTTGTTTGTTTTTTGTTCTTTGACCTGAGCGTATTCCTTCGGTGCTGCCGGAGCAACGGATTTCTGAGAGATGAACGGCGTGGTCTGACCAGATCCACTCGGCTCGGCCAACGGACGCGGACCGCTGCTCGGACGGCTCACGGCCACCGGCGTCACGGTTGCCGGACGAGTCGCAGCCACCATCTGGGTCGAACCGCCGCCTACGGTCTGGACATTGAGCACCTGACCCGGTTGCAGCGCATAGGGGGCGCTCAGGTTGTTGCTCTGGGCCAGCGCCTGCGGTGTCATGCCGAACTGGCGGCCGATGCTGCTCAGGGTATCGCCGCGGCGGACCTCATAGGTACCGGCACTGCGGCTGCTGCCGACACTGGCGCTGGAGCCATCGAGTCGCAGACGCTGCCCCGGATAGATGTTGTAGGGCGGGCTGATATTGTTGAGGCTGGCCAGCGACGGCACGTCGTTGCCGGAGTTGAAGGCGATGGAGTAGAGGGTATCACCCCGTTTCACCACATAGCTGCCGCCCTGAATGGGGGCGCTGACCTGAGCACCGCTTTGGCGAGCCGGAATGGTCGAGACAAACTGCCCCTCATCAACACCATCTACCGGAGCTGCATTTTTACTGGAGGAGCAGGCAAGCAGCAGCCATGACAACACCACGACACTGCTTCCTTGCCAAATACGCGAACGCATAATGGATCCTTAACGACTAAACCAGAAATAGGCCACCACGGCCAGACCAATACAGAGCCAACCGAGCACATCTACGTAGTGCATCAGTTTGCGTTCCATCTTCTCGCCACCCCAGCGCATCAGGCCCGCAACCAGGAAAAAGCGCATGCCACGACCGATGAGGGAGGTGATGATGAAGGGCAGCAGAGCCATTTGCAACAACCCTGCCGTCACGGTAAACACCTTGTAGGGGATAGGGGTGAAGCTGGCAATGAAAATGACCCAGATCCCCCACTGCTCAAACCAGTTGCGAGCAATCTCGATCTTGTCCTGATAGCCCACAGACTCCACCAGTGGCAGCACGACCGGATCCCACAGCGCATAGCCAAGGGCATAGCCAAACAGGGCACCCAGCACAGAGAAGACAGTAGCCAGCGTGGCGTAGTGCCACGCCTTGTGGGGCTTGGCGAGCGCCATCGGTGCCAGCATCACGTCCACCGGGATCGGCCAGAATACCGACTCGATAAAAGCGGTGATGGAGAGATACCAGGGGGCATGCTTGTGGCGAGCCCACTGCATCACCAGTACGTACAAACGGGAAAACAACTTCACTCAACATCTCCGTCAATCAGGGGAACAAAACGTACCGGCTCCAGAATACGGCTGGTCAGCTGGGATCCGGATCGTTCGATCAGCTGCAGGGTCTGCTGGCTGTCACCCACGGGCAACACCAGTCGGCCCCCTTCGGCCAGCTGATCGGTGAGTGCCGTCGGGATCTCGCTCGCCGCGGCCGTCACCAGAATGGCGTCATAAGGCCCCTTGTTGGGCCACCCCAGCCAGCCGTTGCCGTGCTTGGCCGAGACATTGTGCAGATCGAGCTGGCGCAGTCGGCGTCTGGCCTGGAACTGCAGCGACTTGATCCGCTCCACGGTATACACATGCTCCACCAGATGGGCGAGGATCGCCGTCTGGTAGCCCGAGCCAGTGCCAATCTCCAGCACATGGGCCGGATTGTTTTGCATCAGCAACTCGGTCATTCGCGCCACCATATAGGGCTGCGAAATGGTCTGGCCGTGGCCAATGGGCAGGGCGGTGTTATCCCACGCCTTGTGCGCCATGGCCTCGTCCACGAACAGCTGGCGCGGCACTTTCGCGATGGTCGCCAGCACGCGAAAATCGCGAATATCCTGCGCAATGAGCTGATTTAACAGGCGCTGTACTATCACACCACCCTCATCCCTGCAGATCTAACCAGGCCCCCAGACCGGCGAGACTGTCATAGGCAGTCATATCGATGGTCAGGGGGGTAATCGAGACATAGCCCTGCTCGATGGCAGCAAAATCGGTGCCTTCACCGGCATCCTGCTGGCTGCCGGGGGGGCCGATCCAGTAGATGGGCTGGCCACGGGGATCCTCGGTGCAGATCACCGACTCCGCCCGGTGGCGATTGCCAAGGCGGGTGGTCTTGATCCCCTTGATCTGCTCGAGGGGCAAGTCCGGCACGTTGACGTTGAGGATCTGATCGGCAGGCAGGGGGTGTTTCATCAGCCCCTTCACCAGCAGGGCCGCATAGTGGGCCGCCGTGGCGAAGTGGGTCTTGCCCACCAGCGAGATGGCGATGGAAGGGTAGCCAAGATGGCGCCCCTCGGTGGCCGCGGCGACCGTGCCCGAGTAGATGACATCATCCCCCAGGTTGGCACCGTGGTTGATGCCGGCCACCACCATGTCGGGTTCAGGACGCACCAGCTCGTTGACCGCCAGATGCACGCAGTCGGTCGGCGTGCCCTTCACCGCATAGCTCTCGCACCCATTAAAGCCGTTTTCTGCAATGCGGGTAACCCGCAGCGGTACTTCCAGCGTCAGGGAGTGACTCGCGCCGCTGCGGTTGCGATCCGGCGCCACCACAATGACCTCGCCGCAGGCGCGCAGCGCCTCGCTGAGGGCACGAATCCCCTCGGCATGCACACCATCATCATTACTGACCAGAATTCGCATCGGTCTGATTCCTGAAACCGTGATCGGCCTCTTCGGCCTGCATTAACTCGCGCACCACGCTGGTGGCAAACGCGCCCACCGGCAGGAAGAAGGAGAGGGTCAGCGCCTCGCCGTCCAGCTGCCAGCTCATCTGCTCCGGCTTGAGCAGCAGCGGGCGGCGATCCTGATCCAGCCCGGCTTTCTCCAGCCCGTCACACCAATCGCTGTAAGGAGCCAGCACGCCCTGTTCGAACTCGGCAGCGGCACCCTGACTGGCCAAACGGCCACGGCCCCACTGGGGCGCGGTAAGTTGCACGTCGCCGGAGGCAAGACGCGCTTCCAGCTCGGGGGTCACGCTCTCTTCGCTGAAGATGGAGTGGCTGCCCTTGAGCATCACGCAATCACCGGCCAACAGCTGATGAGCCAGCCCCTGCTCGATACGGGCGCTGACAATGGCGTTGAACAGCATGCTGCGGGCGGCAGAGAGGTAGAGGGAGCGCTTGTTGCGATCCTTGATCCGCTTGCCGGCAAACATCGCCTTGGCCGCTTCCAGGTTGTTGCCATCGCGGCCAAAACGCTGCTCACCATAGTAATTGGGCACGCCCTGAGTGGCGATGGCCTGCAGGCGGGCTTCCAGCCCGTCTGCCTGTTCCAGACCGGTGAGACGCAGGGTGAAGTGGTTGCCCTTGAGGTAGCCGACCCGCAATTTGCGGTTGTGACGCCTGGCTTGCAGGATCTGGATGCTGTCGCTCTCGATGACCGACAAGTCCGGCTCGGCCTTGCCCGGCAGGTGAATGCCGAACCACTGCTCGGTCACCGCGTGGCGATCTTTCAGGCCCGCCCAGGTCACCGCATTGCGGTTGACCCCGGCCGCATCGGCCAGCAGACCCGCCACCCAGGCTGTGTTCTCGCCGGTTTTGCGCACCCGGACGAAGATATGCTCCCCTTCCCCGCAAGGCTCGAAGCCGAGATCTTCATTCACCACGAAGTCGGCGGCCTCGGCCTTGAGGATACCGCGGGCGGTGGGCGCCCCGTGCAGATAGGCAAGTTGTTCCAGCATTATTGTTTCACCAGTAGGACGACGGCTTCGGTGGCGATCCCTTCCTTGCGCCCCGTAAACCCAAGCTGTTCGGTGGTGGTCGCCTTGACGTTCACCCGGTTCAAATCACATTGCAGATCGGCGGCCAGCACGGCGCACATGGCGTCGATATGGGGGGCCATTTTGGGGGCCTGGGCGATAATGGTCACATCCAGGTTGCCGATGGCATAACCCGCCTTCTGTACCCGGGCAAAGACATCCCGCAGCAGGATGCGACTGTCGATCCCCTTGAACTCGGCAGCGGTATCGGGGAAGTGGCGACCGATGTCACCGGCACCAATAGCCCCCAGCAGGGCATCGCTTACCGCGTGCAGCACCACATCGCCGTCGGAGTGGGCAACCAGCCCCTGCTCGTAGGGAACCGGCACGCCACCCAGCATGCAGGGGCCAACACCACCAAATTTATGAACATCAAAACCATGACCAATGCGCATCATCAGCGGCAACCTCCCAACATGCTGAAACCAACCCCATCAATTTTGTGTACGTCCACACCATGTCCAATCCGGATCATGCTAACTCCTTGTTCGGGCCTGTTTGTTCGAGACACTCTGCTCTGAACGGTCTGTTCTGACTGAGGGGCTTATGCCTGCTGGCTTAAAAACAGCCCCGCCAGCGACAAGTCTTCCGGCCGGGTCACTTTGATATTGTCGGCGCGCCCCTCCACCATCCGCACAGTGAATCCGGCCCGCTCCATGGCGGAGGCCTCGTCGGTGATGGTGGCGCCCAGCAGCAGCCCCTCTTCGAGCGCCCGCTTCAGGGCACGGGTCGGGAACATCTGCGGCGTCAGGGCATGCCAGAGCTGCTCGCGCTCGACGGTGGCGATGATATTGCCCTCCCCATCGGAGCGCTTCATGGTATCGCGCACCCGACTGCCGAGAATGGCACCGCCGCAGTTCATGGCTGCGGCAATCAGCGCATCGAGATCGCCGTGAGTCAGGCAGGGGCGGGCCGCATCGTGCACCAGCACCCACTCCCCTTGCGCCACATGGAGGCCATTGAGGACGGAAAAGGCGCGCTCGGCGCCTCCCTCTACCCGCACAATGCGCGGGTCGGCCGCCACGGGCAGGGCCTCGAACCAGCGATCATGGGGCGCCAGCGCCACGATCACCTGGGCGATGGCCGGGTGGGAGAGCAGCCGCTCCAGGGTATGTTCGAGAATGGTTTTACCCGCCAGTTGCAGGTACTGCTTGGGGCAATCGGCCCCCATCCGGCTGCCGATACCGGCGGCAGGGACGATCGCCGTCAGGCCGGATACCCGGCTGGCATCAGTCATCGTAGGGCTCATCGTCCGGCGCTGTCTCTTTGTCTTTCTCTTTGGGGATGATCCGGTAGAAGGTCTCCCCCTGCTTGATGTAACCCAGATCGTTGCGCGACAACTCCTCGATGGCCTCGAGGCCAGAGGTGAGATCATCTATCTCGCGGTAAATGAGGTCGTTACGATCCTTGAGAGTCTGGTTGTCCCGCTGTTGCTGCGAGATGGCCTCCGACAGGTTCTGATAATCGGATAGCCCGTTCTTCCCCAGCCAGAGGTCATATTGCAGTCCCCCCAGCAGGAGGATCAGGATCAGGGTGAATAGCCGCATGCACTAGGTCTCCTTCAGGCGGCCTAGTGTCCCATATTCGGTGCCAAGACAAAAGAAAGCGAGCACCCGGGAGCCACCGGCCGAACATAAAAAAGTGCCCAAGAGTGAATCAGATAGCACAAAGCCCCGCCAAACCGGTGCAAGGATGGCCAACCAGGGCGCTCCTTGTCCGGGGGCGGGGCTCTCAATCAGAAAGCGGTAAGGGGGATCAGTTCACCGCGACCGGCTCTCCCGCGCTCTCGGCAGGGGTGTTGTACTCCTCCTCGGCATCGCGGAAACGCTCCAGCATCGCTTTTGAGGGTGCTTCGCCCATCAGGCTGCCCACCACAATGGCCAGCAGTGCGAACAGGAAGCCCGGAATGATCTCATACAGCCCCAGCCAGCCGAACTGCTTCCAGACGATGACGGTGATGGCACCGACCAGCATGCCCGCCAGCGCGCCGTTGCGGGTCATTCGCGGCCACAGAACCGAGAGCAGCACAACGGGGCCGAAGGCGGCACCGAAACCGGCCCAGGCGTAGCTCACCAGCCCCAGTACCCGGTTTTCCGGATTCATGGCAACGGCGATGGCAATCACCGCGATCAGCAGCACCATCAGGCGACCCACCCACACCAGCTCACGCTGGGAGGCGTTCTTGCGCAGGAACGGCTTGTAAAGATCCTCGGTGATGGCGCTGGAGCAGACCAGTAATTGACAACTTAGAGTGCTCATCACCGCCGCCAGAATAGCGGAGAGCAGCACACCGGCGATCCAGGGGTTGAACAGGATCTTGGAGAGCTCGATAAAGACCCGCTCCGGGTTGCCGGTCACCCCAGCCGCCACTTCCGGGAAGCGGGCGAAGTAGGCCAGCCCGAAGAAGCCTATGGCCACCGCGCCTGCGAGGCAGAACACCATCCAGGTCATGCTGATACGGCGGGCATTGGCCATGGAGTGGTGGGAATCCGCCGCCATGAAACGGGCCAGAATGTGGGGCTGACCGAAGTAACCAAGGCCCCAGGCCATCAGCGAGACAATGGCGATCACATCCAGATTCTTGAACATGTCCAGGTTGGTAGCGCTCTTGGCGGCCACCTCGATCATGGCGCTGTCCACCCCGCCGACTGCGATGATGACGAAGACCGGGGTCAGGATCAGGGCAAAGATCATCAGGGTCGCCTGCACCGTGTCGGTCCAGCTCACCGCGAGGAAGCCGCCGAAGAAGGTGTAGGTAATGGTGGCGGCGGCACCGACCCAGAGGGCGGTGTTGTAATCCATGCCGAAGGTGCTCTCGAACAGACGGGCACCGGCCACCACGCCGGAGGCGCAATAGATGGTGAAGAACAGCAGGATCACCAGCGCAGAGAGGATGCGCAGCACCTTGCTGTGATCTTCAAAGCGATAGGTGAAATAGTCCGGCAGGGTCAGGGCGTTGCGGTTCTTCTCGGTATGTACCCGCAGGCGACCCGCTACCCAGCGCCAGTTGAGGTAGGCGCCGATGACCAGACCGATGGCGATCCAGCTCTCGGAGATACCGCTGACGAAGACGGCGCCGGGCAGGCCCATCAGCAACCAGCCGCTCATGTCGGAGGCGCCGGCAGAGAGAGCGGTCACCCAGCTCCCCATCCGGCGACCGCCCAGAATGTAGTCATCAAAGTTGCGGGTGGCGCGATAGGCGACGAAGCCGATCAACACCATTCCGAGGATATACACCAGGAAGGTGATTAACATGGGTGTGCTAGCTGTCATGCAAAACTCCGTTTTGTGTCATTTTCTGCCCGCTCTGGTGACGGGCTCATCCCTAAAAAACCGGCCTAGCTTAATCAGCCGTTCGCGCCAGCTCAATCACTTTTAACAAACACAAAACACAATAAAAACCTTTGCGCATCAAATCATCTGCCGCATCAAGAGGATGGCGCCAGATTTCCTGCCGTGGCCGTGGCGGTCATCTCGCCGCGCCAGCCGCTACTGAGCGTTATGTTTTCACATTTTGTTACTATCCATTTTTTTACAAGCCAGCGCCCCGCTCCTACACTCCCCGCCCTGTCTCATTACACCAGTCAGAGGTCGGCACCATGTCATCTCATCTGTCACACCTGCGAACCCTCGCCCGCCGCCTTCACCCGGTGGAGGAGTCGGGTCATCTCATCAGACGGGCCAAGTATGTGGGGCGTCTCTGGCTCAATCCCGGCGCCCGCGCCCTCTATCGCCAGCAGCAGGAGCAACCGCTGCTGGCGCAGGCGATCAGCCGCTTTCCCGATATTCTGGAAAAGCCGATCCACCCCTATCGCCACAAGGGGCTCAACAAGCGCCTGCGAGCCGGGCTTATCAGCGGCCACTACCAGCAGCTGGCACGTCAGCTGCCCAAGGCGCAACAACTGGCAATCTACAGCGGGCGCGGCCTGCTGCTGGCCCAGTGGCAGAGCGACAAGCTAACGGCACCGCTGACCCTGCAACTGGATTACCAAACCCACATGGGCAAAGAGGGGGAGATGAGCCTGACCCTCAAGCTGGGTGACGCTGCGCTCTATTACATGGCCCTCAATCTGCGCCCCGCGCCGAACCCGACCCTCGAGATCTGCTCGCTGCAGGGCGGCAAGGGGCAGAGCGAGGAGATCAAGCTGGTCACCAAGGCGTGCGGCGGGCTGCGCCCCATGTCCCTGCTGGTCTATATGGCCGCCGAGCTGGCCCGGGGGCTGGCGTGCAAGAGCCTGCTCGGGATCCGCACCCAAAGCCACGTCTATCAGAGCAGCAGGCGCACCGCCGATCGGGTCAAGTTCGACCTCGACGGCTTGTGGCAGGAGCATCAGGGCAGCGTGCAGGATGAACTCTGGATGAGCCTGCCGCTGGAGGTGCCCCGCAAGACGCTGGAGGAGATCACCTCCCGCAAGCGGGCCAGCTACAAGGCGCGCTATCAGCTGCTCGATCAGCTCGGCAGCGAGCTGCAGACAAATCTGCTGCGAAGCTGAGTCAACGCAGCAGAAACAAAAAGGGCGAACAGCATGCTGTTCGCCCTTTGTCGTGATGGGGATTTGCCGTTAGCGGTTGATCGCCATCGGCATGCCGTTGCGCTGCTCCAGCGCCTGCTTCACCAGTTGGGAGTCACTGTCGGCGTGGGCAATGAAGCGGGTCACCGCCGGAGTCATCGGCAGCGGTGCCGGCAGCTTGGAGTTGAACTCCTCTTCGCTGCGCGACAGCGGCTGGTGCACTTCCAGATAGCGGACACCGTTGGGCTCGAGAGAGGCCTTGATCGGCTGGTTGACGAACTGAACGCGGGTACCGACCGGTACCTGCTTGAACAGGTAGGCGATGTCGTCGTTGCGCAGACGCACGCAACCGTGGCTCACCCGCAGGCCGATGCCGAAGTTGGCGTTGGTACCGTGGATGGCGTACATCTTGCCGATGTAGAGGGCAAACAGACCCATGGGGTTGTCCGGACCGGCCGGCCAGACCGCAGGCAGGCTCTCGCCACGGGCGGCATATTCGGCATGCATCTTGGCGGTCGGGGTCCAGGTCGGGCCCGCTTTCTTGCGCTGCACGCTGGTCACCCAGTTTTCCGGGGTATCGGTGCCGAGCTGGCCGATACCGATGGGCAGCACTTCCACCACTTTTTTACCCTTGGGGTAGTAGTAGAGGCGCATCTCGGCCACGTTCAGCACGATCCCTTCACGGGGTGCATCCGGCAGGATCAGTTGCTGGGGGATCACCAGCTTCTCGCCGGTCTGTACCAGCAGGGGATCCGCATCGGGGTTGGCTTCGGTCATGTTGGTGAGCCCCAGCTGGAATTTGGCCGCAATGGCCTCCAGCGGCTGGCCGTTCTCTTCGGCCGGAACCACATATTCCAGATTCTCCCCTACCAGACGGCTGTTGGCCGCAGGCAGAGCATATTCAACAGCGAAAACCGGCGCAGCGGTCAGCAGCAGGCTGTAGCAGAGTGTTGCCACACTATTGCGAAGGAGCTTCATAACTTTCCCATGATGATGACTTGAAGTGACGTCTCTGGGCTGGCAGCTGATCAAGAGGGGATCAGGGGCGCGAAGAGAAGGCCGCCATTTTTCTCCTCTGCACGGCAAATTTCAACTGACAAGTGGCGACGGGTCGATGATTAATATGCGGTTTTTTCCGCGTCCCCGACCCGCCCCATTTCCCTGTTTATCCCCGTTGCCAGGCACGCATATCGTAACCTGTGGGAGATTGATGCAACCGCAGATGAAATTGCTCAATGATGGCGAAGATATGGTCGAAAATATCGGCCTGGATCCCTTCGTAATCGGCCCATGCGGTAGTCGCGGTAAAGCAGTAAATTTCCAGCGGCAAACCGTCTGACGTGGGTGCCAGCTGGCGCACCATCAGGGTCATGTCCTTGCGAATGCCGGGGTGGGCGCGCAGGTAGGCATCCAGATAGGCGCGCAGGGTACCGAGGTTGGTGAGGTGACGACCATTGATGGGGCAGCTCAGGGCATCGCTCAGCTGCTGGTTGTAGGCACTCAGCTCCTGCTCCTTGCGGCTCAGATAGGGAGCCAACAGTTGCGCCTGCTTGAGCTGCAACTGCTCCTCGGCCGTCAGAAAGCGCACACTGGTCATGTCGATATTGACGCTGCGCTTGATGCGGCGGCCGCCCGACTCGGTCATCCCCTGCCAATTCTTGAAAGAGTCGGAGATCAGGGCATAGGTGGGAATGGTGGTGATGGTCTTGTCCCAGTTCGACACCTTGACCGTGGTGAGGCCGATGTCGGTCACCTCGCCATCGGCGCCGTACTTGTCCATCTGCAGCCAGTCACCGACGCTCAGCATCCGGTTGGCGGAGAGCTGGATCCCCGCCACCAGCCCTAGGATGGGGTCCTTGAACACCAGCATCAGCACTGCGGTCATGGCACCCAGACCGCTGAACAGGAACAGCGGCGACTTGCCGAGCAGTAGGGCGATCATCAGGATCCCCACCAGAATGCTGCCTACCAGCTTGGCCCCCTGGAAGATGCCGCGCAGGGGCAAATCCCGACCAAGACGGGTGTAACGGCTCACCGACAAAACGCAGTCGAGCAGGGCGAAGAAGGCCAGCAGCAGGAACAGCAAAATCCAGAGCTGGGCCACCATCTCGATAAGTTTGAGGCTATCCGATTGACGGGGCAGCCAGATCTCCGCCTGACCGAGCAGCACGGCCCCTTGCAACACAAAGGCGAGCCGGTTGAAGAGGCGCTGTTGCAGCTGGGGCGGCAGCCACACCTGCTTGGCCTTGCCGAGGATTCCCACCAGCCGGACCAGCAGCACCCGGTGCAGCGCCATGTGCAGCAGCAACGAGGTGATGACGATAAAGCCCAGCGCGATCACCAGCGCCATCATGCTGGTCACTTCCACCCCAAGGCCCGACAACCAGTTAAAAAACGCCTCTTTCATTGCTCTCTCCCGAACCGGGCAGCCCGCTGGCTGCAAAAACAGTGGTGGTCAGGGTACCGCTCCCCTCCCCCATGTCAAATCGGTGAACGCCAGAAATGACAACGCCCGGCACAGGCCGGGCGTTGTTTCAAAGCGAGGCTGACTTAGCAGACCAGGCTCAGGGCATCGCGGGCGATGACCAGCTCTTCGTTGGTCGGGATCACCATGGCGCAACGGCTGTCGGCGGTGGTGATGCGACCTTCGCCACCCAGTACGGCAGCGTTGTTGGCCTCTTTGTCCACCTTGAAGCCGAACAGGGCCAGACGGTTCAGCACCATCTCGCGCACCATGGCGGCGTTCTCACCGATACCACCGGTAAAGACCACGGCGTCCAGACGACCGTCCATCGCAGCGGCATAGGCGCCGACATACTTGGCCACACGGTAGGTGAAGACATCCAGCGCGCGCTTGGCACCGGCGTCGGTGGCGTAGTTGGTGGTGACGTAGCGGCAGTCGCTGCTCGCTTCTGTCATCCCCAGCAGACCGGACTCACGGGTCAGGGTGTGGTTGATCTGCTCCACGCTGTATCCGAGCTGGTCGTGCATGAAGAAGACCACGGCCGGATCGATATCACCGGAGCGGGTACCCATCGCCAGACCTTCCAGCGGAGTCAGACCCATGGAGGTGTCTACGGATTCGCCGTTCTTGATGGCGCAGACAGAGGCACCGTTACCCAGGTGGCAGTTGATGATGTTCAGTTCATTCAACGGCTTGCCCAACTCTTTCGCGGCTTCTTCCGCGATGTAGCGGTGAGAAGTACCGTGAGCACCGTAACGACGGATGCCGTGTTCACGGTAGAGCTTGTGCGGCAGCGCATAGAGATATGCCTCTTGCGGCAGAGTCTGGTGGAACGCGGTGTCGAAGACGGCCACGTTCTTCTCGGACAGCTGCGGGAACACTTTCAGCGCGGCGCGAATACCGATGAGGTGGGCCGGGTTGTGCAGCGGGGCGAACGGAATGGCGGCTTCGATACCGGCGATCACGCCGTCATCAATGCGCACGGAGCGGGAGAACTGCTCGCCACCGTGTACGATTCGGTGACCGATGGCCACCAGTTGCTCGGCAAGAGTCGGATCCTGCGGCAGGATGTGACCCACGATATGGTCGAGGGCCTCCTGGTGAGCGGCACCCGCTCCCAGCATGGCTTCGCCCTTGACCCCGTGGAGTTTCCATTTGATACGTGCATCATCCAGATTGAAGCATTCGGCCAGGCCGGACAGCATGTCCTCACCTGTTTCGGCGTCCATTACGGCAAATTTCAGGGAAGAGCTACCGCAGTTAAGGATCAATACCAACTTGCTCATTTTCTACATCTTCCTGTGCTTCGGCTTTATGCCGACAGTGTCGTGTCATCCAAAAGAGGATGGGATTCCCCTGCCGGGGGCTTATGGTCGCAGGAGGGTGCGTCCAATTTTTCAATTCTTGCTCTTGAAAGAGTGATCGCAACTTGTGGTGCGTATCACTGGCTTCAATGCTTGCGAGCCTCAACGCATCAGCTGCGCAGGGCTCGCCTCAATGGGAGTGCTCAGGCGATAGCCAGCAGATCCTTGTGTACCTTGACCACCAGCTTCTTCACCTTGGCGGGCTGGTTGAAGGTACAGAGCGGGCGGTGCAGCTCGCCCGGCCAGAAGATGGCGAAATCGCCCGGTTGCAGCGCCAGATAGCTGGTCTGCTCGTCATCGACAAACCAGAGGTCAGGATGGGGATGGTCGGCGCCGTCGCTCACATAGTCGTGGGGGCCCACACCTATCCACTCTTCACCGCGCAGCAGCAACTGGATATCGAGATACTGCTGATGGAATTCGCCACGGCGATCCGCGGCTGGCTCGGTCAGATCCTCGCTCACCAGACAGAACAGGTTGAGGCCATCGATCTCGGTCTTGCCGAGCGGAGCGTCACCCCAGTGAGCCACGCTCTTCACCACCTCGGCCATGATGCGGGCCAGCGGGGCGGGCAGCGGCGTCCGCTGCAGGGTGTTCAGGCTACCGGTGATCATGGCGTCTGTTTCCTGTTAGGTATATCTGGGCGGCATCTTTGCCAGCCAATGAAAAAGGACCTGTGACAGGTCCTTCAATAATGCCGTCTGCAATCCGTGCAAACCGGTTTAGAGCTTTTGCTCATGTTCAGCTATATGGGCACTGTTACACACTCGTCAGCACCTTGCCAAGAGACATAATCCCATTTTCATAGTGATCGTACCAGCTGAAACCATATTATTCACCACCCTTTCCCCCTCGACTTTGACCAGACGCAAAAACGGGCGCATCAGCGCCCGTTTTTTTCGCAAAACCGTTTAACAACCGGTTTCATTCAAGCCTTTTTGGCGTTTTCCACCGGTTTTGCGTACATGGCTCGCCAGATCGCCTTGTGCTCTTCCGGCACCTCTGACTGACGGGTCAGGAAGGCCGCCTGTTCGATGGTATTGGCCTTGCCGGAAACATCGGCCGCCAGATAGTTGCTGGGGAAGAGGTGGTAACTGCTCCAGATCGCCTTGTCAATCAGCGCGGCCAGTTCGTCCGGATCGCTGAAACCCTCGGTGATCGGCGCGCCGAAGGAGACATGTACCCGCCCCTTCATGCCGACGATACCGGCGACGATACTCTCGATATCCTCGAACTCGCCCTTCTCGTAGCTGCCGTTGACCGACTTCTCGTAGAGCTCGCGCGCCTTCGCCTTGTCAGTCGGGTCCAGCTCGTAGCTGATGCTGACCGGCACGATATTGAGGCTGCGCATGTAGTCGACGAAGTCGATCTTCTGCTTCTTGCCGTCGACGTAGAACATCTTGAGGATGGCGGGATCTGTCTTGTCATCGCCATTCTTGGCGCGCCCTTCCTTCTGGGCGATCCAGATGGAGTGACCTTCGTGGACCGAGTTGCCAATATAGGCAGACAGCTCGCCGAGCGCCTTCATCATCTCCCGCGGCCCCTTGGCGGAGCGTTTGACGATAAAGCTCTTGTTGAGCTTCATCAGCTCGGTGGCGCAGGGTTTGCGCAGCAGGTTGTCACCGATGGCGATGCGCACGGTATCGAAACCGTGGGTGTGCAGCCCCCAGTTGACGAACGCCGGGTCCATGGCGATGTCTCTGTGGTTGGAGACAAACAGATAGCCCTGCTCTTTCTTAAGATGCTCGATCCCGGAAAAGGTCACCCCCTTGGTGGAGGTGGCGATCATGCGGGACATGTACCGGGTGACCCCCATCTGGACCTGATGCACAGTGGTCACTTTTGACCATTTGCGGCGCAGGAACAGGCGGATCATCGGGCGGATGGCCCAACCCAACCAGCTCATCAGGGAACCGAAACGATACTTGGCGATGGCGCCGATAAATTCATCATCCTGGATCAGCCGTTCGATGGCTGCCGGCACTTCTTCATCGCGGTAGGGGCGAATATCCGCGAATCTATCTACTTCAGTCACAATGTCAGCCTTGCATGCTAGGAAACCGCAGCCAACCCGCGTTGGCCGGGGAAAATTCAGGGCGCAATTTTACACGCTTTTATGGCAAGGGGTATGAGACAAGCATGAATAGTGAGATCTGACCAGTTTATTAATCGGATGCCAGTGCCAGCGCGACCGCCGCTTCGGCATGGATGGCGGTGGTGTCGTAGAGCGGCACCGCCGCTCGGGCATCGCCCACCAGCAGGGCAATCTCGGTGCAGCCGAGGATCACCGCCTCGGCGCCAGCGGCTGCCAGCCCCTCGATAATCGCCAGATACTCGGCCCGCGACGATTCGCGGATCTCCCCCAGGCAGAGCTCGTCATAGATGATCCTGTGCACCCGCTCCCGCCCGGCCTCATCGGGCACCAGCACCGTCAACCCGAAACGCGCCTGCAAGCGCCCCTTGTAGAAATCCTGCTCCATGGTGAAGCGGGTGCCGAGCAGGCCGACCCGGGTTATCCCGTCCGCCTGCAATTTGGCCGCGGTAGCATCGGCGATATGGAGCAGCGGGATATCGATGGCTGCCTCAATCTCGGGCGCCACCTTGTGCATGGTGTTGGTGCCGATCAGCAAGAAATCGGCGCCGCCATCCTGCAACTTGCGCGCCTCCGCCGCCAGCAGGCGGGCGGTAGCGGGCCAGTCACCGGCATGCTGCAACCGCTCGATACCGGCAAAGTCGACGCTGTTGAGCAGCACCCGCGCCGAGTGCAAACCACCGAGCTGTGTCCGCACCCCGCGGTTGAGCGCCTGATAGTAACTGACGGTGGACTCCCAGCTCATGCCACCCAGCAGACCGATACATTTCATAGGAACTCCTTTTATCCCAAGGGAGAGCAGAACCACGCCACCTTGCAGGCAAGGCCACGCGGACGAGATAAAAAAGGCCCCGCAGGGCCAACAAGACAGCCGGTAAAGGCCCGGGTCAACCTCGGGCTAAATCCAGATCATCCCGACACAGGCGGCCGTCGCCAGCCCCATGCCCAGATTGAAACGCCGCCAACCCCGGGCAGTGCGAATGATTTGCCGCACCTGGGCACCAAAAAGCACCCAGAACGCCCCGGTGTAGAGGCCGGTAATAAAGAAGATCACCAACACCCAGAGCGCAGAGGGCCAGTAAGCCTCCCCCGTCAGAGTGAAACCGCTGATGGCGGAGAGCGCCATCATCCATGCCTTGGGATTGAGCAGTTGCAGCATGGCCCCCTGATGAGCGGGAATGAGCGGCCGGTTGCCCTCGGCCGGGCCGCTGGCCGTCGCCACCTTCCACGCCAGCCAGAGCAGATAGGCCGAGCCGATAATCTTGAGGCCGTCGTGCAGCAGCGGCACCTTCTCGAACACCACGCCAAGCCCCAGCGCAGTGGCGAGGATCATCAGATTGATCCCCCCCACCACCCCCACCAGCAGGGGAATCGTGCGGCGAAACCCCTGCGCCGCCCCGGCGCTGGTGAGCAACATATTGTTGGGCCCCGGCGTGCCGCAGGTAACCAGGGCAAACCCCGCCAGGGGCAGTAACCAGTTCAGATCCATCTCAACCTCTTGTCGATGCAACGCCCCCGTTATGGGGAAAGCCTTCTAATATGCAGAGCCAACCCCGTGGCGACAAGTCAGAAATGCCTCTTTCCAGGCCACCTCCCCCTCCAGCGCAACACGGCTCAATACCAGAGCATCACCACGCAGAGCGCCGTCAGCAGACCGAGGGATCCGTTGAGTCGCCGCCAGCCCCGATCCGAGCTGATCCAGTTGCTCAGCTGATGGCCGAACAGTACCCAGACAAAGCAGACCGGCAGGGCCACCAGCGCAAACATGACCATCACCGCCAGCTGACTCGACCAGTAACTGGCGCCGGGCAGGCTGAACAGACTGATGGCGGAGATCCCCATCATCCACGCCTTGGGATTGAGGAACTGAAAGCCCAGCCCCTCCAGCATGGTCAGCGGACGGGCCCTCCGGGCCGGATCCCCCGGCGCCCCGGCCACCGCGATACGCCACGCCAACCACAGCAGATAGAGGCTGCCGAAGATCTGCAAACCGAGCCGTAGCAGGGGCCAGCGCTCGAACAGCGGATAAAGCCCCAGCGCCAGCACCAGCTGCAACACCGGCTGCCCCAGCCCCACCCCGAGCAGATGTGGCAGGGTGCGACGCACCCCGAAGTTGGCGCCGGAGGCCGTCAACATCAGGTTGTTGGGCCCCGGCGTACCGCAGGTGAGTACGGCAAAACCGAACAGGGTGACATACCACTCCATCGTCATATTGTGACTCCTTGCTTGCCACATTGTATCGATACAATGTGTGCTATTTGGTTGTTATCAGGTTGAAATTCACGCTATATTGACAACAAATTTTGATCAATGGATTTATTGTCACCATGACAATCTGGACGCCCGACCTTACGGCCTTCGATGGACCCCTCTACCTCAAGCTGGTCAAAGCGATCGAACAGGGGATCGTGAATGGCGAGCTGCCACCGCAGACCCGATTGCCTACCCACCGATCCCTGGCGGATCGTCTGGGTGTCACCGTCGGCACCGTCACCCGCGCCTACAGCGAGGCGGAACGGCGCGGCCTGCTGGCCGCCCGGGTGGGCCACGGCACCTGGGTCAAGGGAGCAAACACGGATCCCGCCAATGAGTGGGTGATCCGCCAGGAGGAGGGGCACCGCATCGAGCTGTGGCAGAACCTGCCGGTGCAGCTGGATCGGGCGGCCATCATTCGCCCCATGCTGGGGGAAGTGGCAGACGGGGAGCTCAACGCACTGCTCGGCTATGACAAGGAGGCGGGACGACCGGATCAGCGCCAGCAGTTCGTCAACTGGCTGGCGGAGCAAGGGGTGGCCTGCAGTGAGGATCGCCTGCTGTTCAGCCACGGTGCCCAGCACGGCATCATGCTGGCGCTGCTGGCGACCGGCTGCGTGGGGGAGACAATCCTGTGCGAGGGGCTGAGCTACCCCGGCATGCTGGGCAACGCTCGCCAACTGAAGAATCAGGTGGTGGGACTGGCGATGGACGAGGAGGGGCTGCTGCCCGAGGCGCTGGACGCCGCCTGCCGTACCCGCCGGGCCAAGCTGCTCTACCTCACCCCGACCCTGCAAAATCCCACCACCGCAACCATGAGTCTGGCGCGGCGGGAGGCCATCGTCGCCATCGCCCGTCGCCATGATCTGCTGATCATCGAGGATGACGTCAACGGCCTGCTGCCCCAACAACCGGTGATCCCTCTGGTCAATCTGGCGCCGGAGCGGGTCATCTATCTGGGCAGTCTGGCCAAGATCGCCTGCGGCGGCCTGCGGGTGGGCTTCGTGCTGACGCCCCCTGCCCTGCGCAGCGCCTTCGCCCAGACCATGCGGCTGTCGAGCTGGATGGTGAGCCCGCTGCTGATCGAGCTCGCCTGCAAAATGGTCAGTCAGCGCCAGATCATGCCGCTGGTCGAGCAGCAGCGGGAGATCCTCAAGCGCCGTGGCGAACTGCTGCACCACCTGCTGCCCGCCGCCCGCTGGCAGCCGGGCAGCATGCACGCCTGGCTACCGCTGCCGGAGCCCTGGCGCAGCCAGCAGTTTGCCGCTGCCGCCGACGCCCTTGACGTTGGCGTGGCGAGCGGGGAACACTTCGCCGCCGGTCAGTTTGCCGCTCCGCAGGGGGTGCGCCTGAGCCTGAGCCAGCCCGCTACCGACGCCCGGGTCGGCGAGGGACTGGCCCGTCTGGCCCAACTGCTGCAGGGGACGCCCCCCAGCAATCCCCTGCTATAGTCAGGGCCAGCCGACCTGACCTTCACGCTTCATCGTCATAGCCAAGGAGATTCCGTGCCCCCCATCAGAGCCGCCCTGCTGCTTGCCACCCTGTTGTTGGGTGGCTGCGCCTCGTCAACGACCCACCAGCAGCTGGGGGCCGCGCTCAATGGACTGGAAGGGGAGTTGCAACGACTGGAAGAGGAGCTGGCGGCGATGAACGGCCTGCACTATCAAAAGGCGATCGATGCGCCGCTCAGTTTGCGCCGTGCGCTCGGGGCGCCGCAGCCCACCCCAGAGGGGCTGGTGCCGGTGACCAGCAAGCTGGAGGATGGGCCACTCCTGCGCTATCAATACCGACTGCCAGCGGGGATGGCGAGCCTGCCCCAGGACAACCTCTGCCAGCGCTACGAGTTCGAGCTGCGCCATCTGGGCCGCCTCGGCAAACTGGAATTAAGCTGGCTGGGGGAACAGGGCAAGGGGTCGCGGCTGATCCGCCAGAGCGACTGCCCCTTCGGGGCGCCGATCCGCTCTCGGCAATAACAGGTTGCAGCCCTGATAGATGGCATAACCGATTGAAATAACAGCCCATAGTGCGCCCTCCAGCACCCTGCTGGCTACTGTCAGCTTTTCACTCAGCGAGTGCTGTGCCTATGTTCCTCTTGGGTCTACCATAATCAACCTAATGCTAATGGTTTGCTCACAGGAAGTACCTGCATGACGATACTGCTGCTCGAAGAGGATCCCCTGCTCCGAAGCGCCATCACCCGGGAACTGACCGAACAGGGAGTGCCCGCCGATCGGATCCACTACCACAGCCATCCAAACCACGAGCGCAGTGGCCTGCTGGCCCTGCTGCAACAGCACGCCTTCGACGCCATCATCTGTCAGCAGGACAAGCAGCAGGATCTTGACGGAGCCCGGCTGCTGCACGAAGCGCACTATCTCGGCCTGCTGCAACCCGGTTGCGTATTGCTGCTGCTCGATGCCGATCAGAACGAGCAGGAGTTTCTCCCCTCGGATCTCTACTTCTCCCTCTATCTGCCCCTCCCCTTCATGACCCAACAGCTCACCGCGGTGCTCGGCCAGCTGGTGAAGTTAAGCAGCCTGACCCGCACGCTGGCCGCCCCCATTCTGCTGCGGGAGTGGCAACTGGCTACCGCCCTCTGTGAAGACCTGCTGTTTCAACGGGAGAATCGCTCGCTGACCCCCTGGCTGGATCGACTCAAGGGCTACCTGCTGCTGCAATCGACCGAGCGGGTCACCGCCGCCCAGCACTATGCCCTCTGTGCCAACGAGTATCAGGCGAGCTGGCCAAGGGCCGGGCTCTTCTACGCCATGCTGGGGCTCGGCAAATTGCAGAGCGCCCGGACCGACTTGCAGCGCCATCAGGCCAGCGTCTCGATGGCCACCCGGCTGGAGCTGCAACTCGCCAGCCAGCTGCATCAGCATTACTGGCTGGCGGCCTGGGAGACCATGGGAGAGCTGCTGCAGATCCGCCCCCATCAGCCGCGCTGGCATCAGCTGGCGATGTTGCTCGGGCTGGTGCTGCAAGATGAGGAGAAGGTGCTGGAGCAGGCCAACAGCCTGACCCTGCGCCATTTCAGCGAGCAGCGCGTCCGGCTCGCCATCGACAGCTTCATGCTCAATGCCAGTCTGGCGGTGCTGTGGCACGCCCCCTCCAGCAACCGGATCCGCTCCCTGCAACAGGAGTGGGAGCATCTCAAGCGCACCGTCCACCTGCAGCCCCACGCATATGAGCTGCTGCAGGCGTTGATGCTGGGGCTGGATTACCGCTTCGACGAAGCGCTGATCCTGATTGCCCACCACCAGCCGGATGAGGGGAGCGACAACCACCTCACCCTGCTGCTCGGCTTTGCTGTCAGCCAGTTCTGCGGTTTGCCCCACCACGCCCAGCGCTACCTGACCCAGCTGACCCAATACCGCGTCAGGGTTGCGCCCCACCCGCTCACCCTCCAGCTGTTCCATCATCTGGTGGCCGAGCTGGGCCAGCGTCTGACGGCGAGAGAACAACGGCTGAGCGAACTGCGCCAGCTGCGCCACAAGGCGATGCAGGCCAGCCAATATCAGACAGCCCTGCAAGCGGGCTTGCAGCTGCTGGAGGAGTTCCCCGCCCTGCCGGGCGATGCCTGGCAACTGCTGGAGCTGCTGCAACACTGCTGGCCTGCGGGTATGGCGGCCCCCAGGGTGGCGCTGCTGGTCGATACCCTGGAGCGGCGTCTCAAGCACAGCCCCGCGTTTCTCGATCAACATGCCCGGCAGTACCAGCGCACCCTGCAGGAGATCCGCACTCATCTTCAGCCGCACCTCTCCGGCAGCGGCCCCTCCTGTCTTGTCGCAGGACAGCCCGAGCCGTGATGATGCTGGCGGCGTGCAAACCTGCATTGTCGGCAAAGCCAACATAGAGAGAGGGGAGCCTTGGCTCCCCTCTCTCTATCATTGGTTCTCTGTCAGCTGATGACGATGAGCGTTGGGCTCAAACCAGCGCATCACTCTCCAGCGCCGCCTTGAGAAAATCCTTCCAGCTGATGATGCCGACCAGAGCGCCATTCTCCAGCACCGGGAGGCAGGAGACCCCCTTCTCCAGCATCAGCTTGACGCCGTCGCGCACGGTGAGATGGGGAGCGATGGTGACGAGCTGACGACTCATGATCTGGTGGGCCCGCTTGTTGAGGGTTTCGGTATCGCGGCTCATCTCGGCTTCGGAGTCGAGATAGGGGCTGATGGCGCGGAACAGATCCCGATCCGAGATGACCCCCACCAGCTCCTCCTCTTCCAGCACCAGCAGGTGGCGAAAGTGTGCCTGCTCGAAGATATCCCTGATGACTCGGAGTCGATCATCCATTGAAACGGTGGCGACCCGGGTCGTCATAATATCCCTGATATGCATGCTAACCTCCCGTTACCAAACTGGTTTCTCTGTTATGGCATGTTTTTGCAGCGCCAGCCAGTGGCCAGCCCTTCGCTACAGTGCAAATCAGCGTCATTTCACGTAAGATCCGCGCCAGTTTTTCTCCTCCATTTTGAGCAAGCAGATCCCACCCATGATAGTTGCCAGTCAAATCGAACTGATCCGCGGCGGCCGCAAGCTGCTGGACAACGCCTCCGCCACCATTCACCCCGGCCACAAAGTGGGTCTGGTGGGCAAAAACGGCTGTGGCAAGTCCACCTTTTTTGCACTGGTACGGGGCGAGCTGGCCATCGACAGCGGCACCTTCAGCCTGCCCGCTGGCTGGCAGATTGCGGGCGTGGCGCAGGAGACCCCGGCGCTCGACTGCTCCGCGCTCGAGTATGTGATCGACGGCGACAAGGAGTTTCGCTCGCTGGAAGCCCAGCTGGTGCAAGCCGAGCAGGATGACAACGGTCTGCTGGTAGCCGAGCTGCACGGTCGCCTCGATACCATCGGCGCCTACAGCATTCGCGCCCGCGCCGCCGAGCTGCTGCACGGCCTCGGTTTCAGCGACGAGCAGCTGAGCTCGCCGGTGCGCAGCTTCTCCGGTGGCTGGCGCATGCGCCTCAACCTCGCCCAGGCGCTGCTCTGCCGCTCCGATCTGCTGCTGCTCGATGAACCGACCAACCACCTGGATCTCGATGCGGTGATCTGGCTGGAGAAGTGGCTCAAGGGCTATCAGGGCACGTTGGTGCTGATCTCTCACGACCGTGATTTCCTCGATTCGGTCATCAGCCGCATCATCCATATCGAGAACGGCAAGCTCAACGAATACACCGGCGGCTACTCCGACTTCGAACTGCAGCGCGCCGAACATCTGGCACAGCAGCAGTCCATGTACGAGAAGCAGCAGCGGGAGATGTCCCACATGCAGGCGTATGTGGACCGCTTCCGCTACAAGGCTTCCAAGGCCCGTCAGGCCCAGAGCCGCCTGAAAGCCATGGAGCGGATGGAGAAGATCCTGCCCGCCCACGCCGACTCGGAGTTCAGCTTCGAGTTTCGCGAGCCGTCGGCCCTGCCGACCCCGCTCATCGCCATGGAGAACCTCTCTGCCGGTTACGGCGACAAGGTGATCCTGGAGAAGATCAAACTCAATCTGGTACCGGGTTCGCGCATCGGTCTGCTCGGTCGCAACGGCGCCGGCAAGTCCACCTTTATCAAGATGCTGTCGGGCTCCAACCCGCCGCTCTCCGGCAAGCTCGAAGTGAGCGCCGGGGTGAGCATCGGTTACTTTGCCCAGCATCAGCTGGAGACCCTGCGTCTCGATGACTCCCCGCTCGATCATCTGGCCCGCCTCGCGCCGGACAAGACCGAGCAGGAGCTGCGCAACTATCTGGGCAGCTTCGGCTTCCACGGTGACAAGGCGCTCGACAAGGTAGCCCCCTTCTCCGGCGGCGAAAAGGCGCGACTGGTGCTGGCGCTGATCACCTGGCAAAAGCCGAACCTCTTGCTACTGGATGAACCGACCAACCACCTGGATCTGGAGATGCGCCACGCCCTCACCATGGCGCTGCAAGGCTTCGAAGGGGCCATGGTAGTGGTCTCCCACGACCGTCACCTGCTGCGTACCACCACAGATGACTTCTATCTGGTGCACGGTGGCCGGGTCGAGCCGTTCGACGGCGATCTGGACGACTACCACAAGTGGCTCGGCGAGCAGGAGAAAGAGGCCAACGCCAAACCGGCCGATGGTCCCGTCTCTGCCAACTCGGCGGTGGCACGCAAGGATCAGAAGCGGCGCGAGGCGGAGTTCCGGCAAACGACCCGTCCCCTGCGTCAAAAGCTGGAAAAGCTCGAAGCGAGCATGGAGAAGCTGCAAGGCAAGCTTGGCGACATCGAGAGCCAGCTGGCCGACCCCGCTATCTATGAAGAGAGTGCTAAAACCAAGCTCTCCGAACTGCTCAAATCCCAGGGCCCCCTCAAGGAGCAGCTGGAAGAGGTGGAGCTGGAGTGGATGAGCCTCTCCGAAGAGCTGGAAACCATGGAGCAAGCCTTCTTTGCGTGACGAACAGCTGATGGCCAGCGAGCGGGTCGCGGTCCACGAATTGCCGACGCCGATCGGCTTCTGGCACTGGAGCGGCAAGGTCTATGGTGAGCGCAGCCAGGATTGGCTCACCGTGCAGGAGCAGGGGGGCAACGTCAATCTCGCGCTGCTGCTGCACCGGCTCGATCAGCTCGGCATCGTGGTCGATCTGACCGACCTGCAACCGGCGCTGGTGCAGACCGAAGCGGTGCTGACCCCGTGGCGCGCCCTGCGCCAGAGCGCCAAGACGCGACTCGACGAGCAGCAGTATCAGTCGATGCTGGCCCACGAGCTGGAGCTGGAGCGGCTGCAACAGGGCGTCCTGTTGCAGACCCTGCGCAGCCTCTCCCTGTTTCGCGGCAACAGCCGCAATTTGTTGAACTATCTATCGTTACTGGGTGCCCTGCAGGGCCCCCTCAGAGATCTAATATGCTGAGCTACCGCCACGCCTTTCACGCCGGCAACCATGCCGACGTGCTGAAACACGCCGTTCAGGCCCTGATCATCGAGTCCCTCAAGAAGAAGGAGAAACCCTTTATCGTGCTGGACACCCATGCCGGTGGCGGTCTCTACGACCTGCGCGGCGACTGGTCCCAGAAGAAGGCCGAGTATGCCGACGGCATCGGCCGCCTGTGGGACGAGCGGGCCCAGTGGTCTGCCATGGCCCCCTATCTCGGCGTCATCGAAGAGATGAACAGCGATGGCGAGCTGCACTACTACCCCGGCTCGCCGGAGCTCTCCCGTCGCCTCACCCGCGAGCAGGACAAGCTGGCGCTGATGGAGCTGCACAACAACGAGGTCGAAGACCTGCGCGCCAATATGGGTTACGACCCTCGCGTGGCCGTGCACCACCGCGACGGCTTCGAGGGGCTGATCGCCCTGCTGCCGCCGACCCCGCGCCGCGGGCTGGTGCTGATCGACCCGCCCTATGAGCTCAAAGAAGATTACTTCGCCGTGGTCGATACCCTGAAAAAGGCGCAGAAACGCTGGGCGACCGGCATCTACGCCCTCTGGTATCCCATCCTTGGGCAGGAGGCGGACAAATCCCGCGATATGCTGCGCGCCATCAAGCGCGAGAACTTCGGTAACGTGCTGGTGGCCGAGCTGGAAGTGGCCGGTCAGACTGCCGACTGGGGCATGAACGGCTCAGGCATGCTGATCATCAGCCCGCCCTGGATGCTGGACGAGCAGATCGAAGCCTTCCTCAAACCGCTCTGTGCCAAGCTGGCGCAGGGCGCCGGTGCCCAGTACAAGGTCGAGTGGCTGAACAAGGCCGCAGAATAGGCCCGCATCAACTCGCTCCGGCACCCGGCCAACGCGCCAGCGAGCCGGTCAGCCCAGCCGTTCACAGTGGCGGCATGGCCAGCAAAGAGAAGCCCCGTTCAGGGGCTTCTTGTTTTTTACCCGCCAGCGCTTTTACCCACCGACACGGCTACCCGCCAACACTTTTTATCCAGCAACACAGTGGTCGCACTTTCCACTCCCTGCGCCAACCGGTCGCGATTTATTAATTGCTTGATCTGGCTCAGAAACTCCCCGCATCGCCCTTTCCCTTGGCCAAGGGGTCGGTACTATAGCCAATTGGCAACACACACCTCGTTGGAGTCTCCCATGAGCCATGCCAACCCCATCCCGTTGGTTAAACGCAGCAGACTGGAGGCTGAAATTCAGGGGCGGTAGCCATGCCGGATGGAATGGATAAGCGAACGTTGCCCACGACCACCCAGTCAACATAGTGACGGCCTTATGCTGATTTCTGACCTGCTCACGCAGGCGTGCTTTGGCGGCGCTTGCCAAGAGTGCGCTGAGCACTGATTTTTCATACAGTAGTAACGGTGGCGCAAAAAGAGGAAGTCAAGCGAATACGCCCAGCATGAGAAGCAAACGGGTAACATTATGATTTAATAATGATTTTAACTTGGTGGCGATGAAAATGTTACGGAGTTATATGGAATGCTCTGCTAACGGATTAGTGCCGCCTTCCATCTAATCACTGTTATATTTTTTGGAGAGTATCGGTGGAAATTAACATATTCAACGAAGTTGAAGCTCTATATCCTGTGTTTAAAGGAGTTGTGATCAAAACCTTTGAGGGTAACTCGGGGAAAGTTTATTTAGTTAAAAATGTTCCTCAAAATGGTGCGTTGTTTGTCTACCCTGAATTTATTGCATACAAAAAATGCAAATCAATCAAGCCTGACTCCTTTCCTATCTTTCTTGAAGAAATAGATAAGTGGTCGAAGATAAAAAGCAGATTTATTGTACCTATACAGTACGTACACAAAATTAATGATGAAGTTTATGTTTGCATGCGTAGTGCTACAGATGGAACATTATCCGACCTAATCAAAAAAGGTGTAGATACGATATCTGCCTTTAATTACTCAATTCAGATCGTAAAAGGCTTGCTCGATATGCGAAGTTCAGGGTTGATGTACCATCAAGACCTGAACCCACCAAACATATTATTTGAAGATTTAGCGTACAAATTTGATTCTCAAGGGAAACCACGTTTTTTTAAAGATAACTACGAACCTTTCCCACCCAAAAACTTACATGATAGTTTTCGATATCGCATGATGATAAGTGATTTTGGTATGGCAGACTATTATGTCAAAGACTCAGTAAAAGGTAGAAGAGGTGGTAAATTTGCTTTTCGCGCCCCTGAACAATACGAAAACTCAAATGAAGCTGAGTTTTTTGAGCCAGACCTTTTTGCTTTAGGGGTTATATTGTCTTTGTTGTTTGATGGTAAGCATCCTACAGGAAAAACTGTAACTTTCGCATTAAGCCGCAGTCCAAGCTACAACAAATCTGGTGGGTGGTCGGGTTGGGCTCAAACAGGCGAGCGAAAAGTGGATTGTGAGAATAGGAGGGTACGAGATCTAATTCTTAGTCTTTTATCTGTTTGTCCCAAAAATCGCCCATCTTTAAATTATTGCTACGATGTCCTTTTTGATGAATTTAGTAAAGTTGATCCATTTATGGCAGCGTATCTGCAACGCAGTATAGCGGAGTATGAGGACAGCTATAATCAATCCAAGCAAGGTAAATTAACTGTTGAAGAAACAAAAATACAACAAGTTGTTCAAGAGGGATTCGCAACGCGTGGCAATTTTACTATGCGTTAGTTTTTGTGGTTACGGTATTATGCGGTAAGTTGGTAGTAGCGTTGGCTGCCCCTTAAGCGGGCGTTATATTTAATTGGAGTATGTAATGAAACCGACATTTTGGAAATTGTCACAAGGGACTGAATTTTTCACTTATGAAGATATGCTTCAGTCAATTGAAGATCGCTTAGTATATGTTCACAAGGATACAGCAGCTCAAGGACAGTCATCTGTAACTCAAGGGCAGACATTTGTTGAAGCTAAAATTGGTGATTACTTCTATTTAACACATGGTAATAACGGAGTGTATGTATTAGGACAATTTACAGGTCCGATAAATTACTTCTCGAATTGGGGAGATGGATGGTCCGATCGACCATTTCGCGTAATTGCTCGCTCAAAAACGCAAGAATGTTACACAGGAATTCAAAAATGGTGGTCTCCGAATCATCGTTCTACCTTTATAAAAGTTCCAGAGCACGAATTATCCATGTTTGAAGAAGAAATATTGATTCCTTTCTTTGGCCTACATTTGAAGGACTATGGATTTTAAATATAACAAACGGTTCAAGAGGGACAACCAACGCGTGGCATTTTTACTATGCGTTGGTTTATGTGAGTACGGTGTTATGCGGTAAGTTGGTAGTAGCATTGGCTGCCCCTTAAGCGGGCGTTATCAAGCTTTTTTATTTATCACGACATCAACTACTTATTGATTTTCATTTATATTATATCCATGAATGAAAAATTGTTTCCCAAGCTTTGAAAGCATCATTATTCGGCCTTGTTTTTTCACAATGCCCAATGAAATAAGTAGAGGTTCTTCTGGCGAACCAAAAGGATGATCCCATTCTCCAAAATGAGCCATTGTTTTAGTTGCCTCTGGAATAGATTTTAGGGCAAGAATGGAGCCTGAGTGAGCAATTAGAAGAAGATCATTGTAAGTTTTTAACGATATTTTTCCTTTAGCTAATGCACAGACTAAATTTCCAGCAATTGAGGCGCGTATTGGTTTTTCACCTTCAGCAATAATTTCGAACAGTGTCTCTGTCGCATCTTCACCCAAAGCATCACCATTAAATAAAGTTGTGGAGAATGTTTCAGTTTCTGAATCACTTAACTTTGATACAGATTCAATAAAGCATAGGTAATTTCTTTTGATTTTGTTCTTTTTGTATGCATCACGTATGTTGAGTATTTTAATCGCATGTTCAACTATAGGGATGTTTTTTAATGTTTCTTCATCTATAAAAATATCAATTGCCATTTCACTGTATGACGCTATATGCTCTTTAGCTCCTTTTACAGTGTTTGCAATCGTCTTTAACTGACCTTTCATATCCGTATCTCACATGATGGCGGCTATAAATTTTGTGTTATGTTAGCCGCGAATTCAGATAATAAGTAATCAAATCTGGGACACCCACCTTTCTGAGCAAGGCGCAGCATAGCCATAACCCAAAGGATGGGTGTCCAAGGTCTTCGTTTCCAAGGTCTTCTGTACAGGGTAGAGTGGCTCAATAAGGTCTCAGAGTAGTAATAGCGGCCCTGTGCCCAGGTAGACCGAAAAGCGAAGCCCCGTCACAGGGCTTCCTGTTTTTATCCGGCCTGCCCGAAATGCTGACACACCGCGGGCCTGCCTCACGGCAGTGCGGAGGCACTTTTCCTTTGATAGGTTTTCCCTATTCGGGCAATAGATGAGAATAATTTTCATTTAATCTCATTTTGGCGGATACTCTCATCATCAACAGAGGGAGCCGCCATCATGAAAAAGACCATCAGCTTTGCCATCCTGCACTTCGGTGTCGCCTTTACCGTGGCTTACCTGCTGACCGGTGAGCTGCTGACCGCCAGTCTGATCGCCCTGATCGAGCCCGCCGTCAACACGGTCGCCTTCTACTTTCATGACCTTGGCTGGCACACGCTCAAGCCAAATCACAGCCTGCAGGCCAAGACCAGCAGCTTCGCGGTGGTCCACTTCTCGGTGGCCTTCGGGGTTGCCTTCCTGCTGAGCGGCGAGCTGCTCACCGGCGGCGTGATGGCGATGATCGAACCGGCCATCAACACCGTGGTGTTCTTCTTCCACGAGCGGCTGTGGCGCGCCCGCAGTCAGCAACTGGCGCTGGCCTGATCAACCGGGCAACCCGCCTCCCACTTTATCGCGGCAACAAAAAACCCGACATTCCGGCCAGGAGTGTCGGGTTTTTCTGTTTGGCAGCCATTCAGCAGAGCAAAATGCGCTCGGCTCCCCTGCTGCATTGCCCTGTAGAGTGTGCTGTAGTAGGCAGATATGCCCTCCTCATTGCTGGAATCTATCGATGAACAAGACCTTGCTTGCCACCCTGCTGTTTGCCCCTCTGCTGGCCAGTGCCGCAACCCCCTCCTTTGACTGCACCAAAGCGTCCGGATCGGTCGAAACCCTGATCTGCAAGGATGCCGGACTGGCCGCCCTTGATAACGAACTGGCGGCCCTCTACCCCAAGGCGATTGCCGCGCTCTCTCCCGAACAGCTCAAGATCGAGCGCGCCATGCAGCGCGGCTGGATCAAGGGGCGTAACGACTGCTGGAAGGGGCAGGATCTGCGCCAGTGTGTGGAGGATAACTACCTGCTGCGGATCACCGAACTGCAGATCAGCGGCGGCCAGCTGATGGTGCCGGCACCGATCAACTACCAGTGCGGCAAGAGCGTCACACTCTCTACCTACTTCTATAACGATGCCAAGCTGCCCGCCGCGGTGATCAACCTGAGCGAGGGCGACAAGCAGCAACAAGTGCTCGCCTATGAAGCCCCCAGCGCCAGCGGCGCCCGTTATGAAGGGCAAAACCTCACCTTCTTCACCAAGGGGGACGACGCCACGCTGGAGCGTTACGGCCAGCCAACCCTCACCTGCATGGAAAATCCGACCAAGGGCTGAGGCTCATAGGGGCGGCTCATCTTGCCGCCCCACCTTGACTAGATGGCGATATCCAGCGGTTTTCCTTCCCGCACAATCCGCAACTTGAGCGACCCCGGCTTGCTAGTGCTGAGCAGTTCACGCACCTTGTCGATATCGAGGGGACGATAAGCCACCCCGTTGATCTGCTCCAGAATGTCGCCGTTGGCCAGACCATAGGGGGCAAGATCCCGTTCGTCGCTGTAGTAGACCTGCAGATGCTCGCCATCAAAACGCACCCCGATATTGCGCAGGATTGGCGGCACTTTGCGCGCCAGGCTGTCGGCGTCGTAGCAGAGCATCATCCGCCCGGGCATGATCGCAAAGCGATTGAAGCGGTTAACAAAATCCAGCCCCAGACCATACTGCTCATTGCTGTTTTCCGACACGCGCAGCTCACCGAGCTGGCGCTCATCAAAGTGCAGGCCGGTGAGGATATGTTCACGCCCCTCCACCATACCGCTGGCATCCACCCCTTTGCGTGGCATCGCATCTTCGCCAGAGATCGCCTTCTGACTGGCCATAAAGTCGATAAAGGCATGATCGGCATAGCTCTGATCGGCCCCGGTATCCAGATACATGCGCACGCTGCTCTCGCCGTGGGTCAGATACACGGCCGGGGAGCGGTTGTAGCTATCTTCATAGCCGATGCAACGCTCGAACGTAGCTGCCGACGGTGCCGTCAGCGAAGCCGTGAGCTGATGCCTGTCGCGATCAAACACCCAGTTGAAACGGCGGATGGTGTCGATCCCGAGGATGCCATCGATACGGCTGCCAAGAGACTGGGAGAAAAGATCGAAATCAACGGTTGCCCACAGATCGCTGTCATCAATGGTGACCGACCCCACCGAGAAGGGCTGCGGCTCAACAAAGCCAAGCTGCTCGCTGCCCAGTTGGCTCGAAACGCTGTTCACACTGGCAAAATCAGCCTGATAGGCCCTGGGCAATTCGCTTAAGGTCAGCGCCTTGAAGCGGCTGGCCAGACGACGATCGATAAAGGTGATACTGGCCCCGGTATCGAGCAAAAACTGGTACTGCTCACCAGCGATAGTGACGGGGATCAGGGGGGCACTTTCGTAATGCACGGTCAGCACCGGGCCGGGTACATTGCGCTTGGTGGATGAATCCGGGGCTGTGCAGCCTTGGACGACGAACAGGGCCAACATGGCCAGCGCCACTTTGAACTGCGACTTCATAACTCTCCTTCCCGATAGCAGATGCCCCCGCGACGCCACCGCATAATGCTATCTTGTTGATTTATAGATAAATAAGCTATTTCAGCGGGGAGCGCGGACAATAACAAAGAGTTTTATGCTAGTTCAAGCCAGATATGACCATGAATATTCTATGGTGATAGCTCAAGAATGGTTGTTCACGCTATGTCGGCGCGTCATCAATCGTGGGCGACATTTGATTAATTTATTGATCTTGCACAGAAATTCTCAATATTGAGCTTTCTCTCCACAGCGCCATGGTTAATATTGCCATTTGGCAACACTTGCCTCGTCGGAGTTTCCCATGAGCCATGCCAACCTCACCCCGTTGGTTACAAAACAGCAGACTGGAGGCTGTCTTGTCTGATGGAACGGGTAAGCAAGTAGTGCCGTGCAATGGGTCACTCAAAACGGTGGCAGTCCCAATTCTATTCGTTCTAAGACAGAGCATACGCAATGAAACTTCAAGTCCTCCGTCTGTCGAGCTTCCAATCTTTCGGGACCACACCCACCGAAATTCCATTGGAGGAGATTACTTACCTCATTGGGCCTAATGGCTCCGGCAAAACAGCTGCACTGCAGGCCTTGTGTCGGTTGTTTGCCTTTGATCCATCACAGCGTCGAATACTGCGCTCAGACTTTCATGTCCCGCTGAACGAAGAAATACCTCCGCCAGAGCGCCAGTTATGGATCGAGGCCGACTTTGTATTCCCTGAACTAAAAGATGACGGGGAAAACAGCACGGTTGCACCTCATTTCGGTCATATGCGCCTCGACGAGATCGATGGCACACCCCGCGTTCGTTTTCGCCTTAACGCGACAATGGGGTTGGATGGGGATATAGAGGAAAACATGGTCTATGTGTTGGATATCAATCCAGATGGCTCACCACTTACCACCACCCAAGTACCTCGAGCTGAACGTAACCATATCCATATCCACTACCTTCCCGCCCGCCGTGATCCCGCCGATCACATTGCCTATGGTGCGAATGCATTACTGGGGCGAATGCTGCGTGCGGTGAACTGGGATACAGAACGAACGGTCATTAAGGGACTGACCGACCAAATCAGTGACAGCTTGGCAGACAATCCATCAATCAATGCGTTCAGCGCAAGTTTGAGAAAGACATGGGGCGCTTTACACAAAGGCAGCTTCTTTACCGACCCCAAGCTAACTTTTGCTGCGTCCGAGATCGAAGCCTTGTTGCGGCACATGTCGGTGTCTTTCACTCCTGGCCATGGGGATCAGTTGGTCGATTTCTCACGACTTAGCGACGGCCAGAAGTCGATGCTGTATCTGTCACTGGTACACTCTTCACAGGCGATTGGCCGTGCTGTACTGGCGGCTGAAGATACTTCATTCGATCCAGACAAGCTGCGCCCACCAGTCTTTACGGTGGTCGCTCTCGAAGAGCCAGAAAACAGTCTCTCGCCACACTACCTTGGGCGGATCGTCAATGCCCTCAATGGAATGACCGGACAAGGTGACGCACAAGCGCTCATCGCCACCCACGCACCATCCATGCTGAGGCGCGTTGCTCCGGAACGTATCCGTTATCTGAGGTTGACCGAAGAGCGAACATCACGAGTCACATGTATTCAACTACCGGAACGGGAGGAGGATGCACACAAATTCGTGCGCGAAGCAGTCCAAGCATTTCCCGAAATCTATTTCTCGCGGCTTGTCGTTCTTGGAGAGGGTGATAGTGAAGAAATCGTATTACCGCGGCTACTTAAAGCGAAGGGAGCTCCTGTTGATGAATCTGCAGTTTCAATAGCCCCGTTGGGTGGACGTCACGTCAATCATTTTTGGCGCCTACTTTCCACGCTGCAAATTCCATATTTGACATTATTAGACCTCGATATATCTCGCTATTCTGCTGGTTGGGGGCGAATCAAGTACGTGAATGATCAACTCCTTAAGTTTGAATCAGCAAAAATACTTCCTGCCGCTTGGACTCTGCCGAAATGGGATACAGCCGATACTCCAGTCCGAACACATCACTATTTTGATGGAGGGACGAAAGACGTATTTCTTGAGCTGGAAAGTCGAGGTGTATTTTTCTCGGCTCCAATGGATCTCGATTTCGCCATGTTACTTGCTTACCCAGATGCGTATGGCGTAGTTAAGGAAGACCCAGAGGCATCCACGATCAAAGCTGTTTTGGGTAAAAGTCACCACGATGCAAGCCAGTACAGCGAAGATGAGCAGAAGCTATTTAACACCTACCATCAGCGCTTCAAGCTTGGTAGCAAACCCGCAGCCCATATTGATGCATTGGCTCAGCTGACTGATGCAGAGCTACTGACAAACATGCCCGCATCCCTGAGCAGATTGGCAGATGCCGTCATCACCAAACTCGCGGATCTACCGGAATGATAACAGTCGAGACTTGGGAACCTGCAGATGGGCTGACACTTGAGCCCAACGCCCTGATTGCAGCCAAGGAGCAAACTCGCAGCCTTGCTCTTACCGCTGGCCCAGGCGCAGGAAAGACCGAAATGCTTGCACAGCGGGCAGATTTCCTATTGCGCACAGGTACCTGCCGCTATCCCAAACGGATTCTGGCCATTTCGTTCAAGGTCGATGCCAGCAGTAACTTGAAAGAACGGGTCAAGCGACGCTGTGGTTCAGAGCTTGCTGCGCGGTTTGACAGCTATACCTTTCACGCATTCGCCAAGCGCATCATCGATCGTTTCCGTCCTGTGCTAACTGGTGAGTATGCGTTGGATGCCGGATACCAAATTGCAGATCGGAAACTTGGCCCATCACGAACGTTGATCACGTTTTCCGATCTGGTGCCGTGTGCAATTGAGATTCTAAGAAAGTCACCTGTCGCGAGACATGCCATCCGTCAGACCTACAGCGATGTCTTCCTCGACGAATTCCAGGACTGTACAAACCGTCAATACGAACTCCTCAAGCTCGCGTTTCAAGGTACGAACATTCGCTTGACCGCCGTAGGCGACACCAAGCAAAAAATCATGGGCTGGGCA
The DNA here is from genome assembly GCF_019048085.1 of Aeromonas sp. FDAARGOS 1416. Taxonomy (NCBI): domain Bacteria; kingdom Pseudomonadati; phylum Pseudomonadota; class Gammaproteobacteria; order Aeromonadales; family Aeromonadaceae; genus Aeromonas; species Aeromonas sp. FDAARGOS 1416. The sequence goes on from NZ_CP077301.1 coordinate 2,948,367, forward strand.
GGCGCTTTGGAAGGCATCTTTCAGGACTTCGTTGCTGATTTTGCAGCAACTCCACTCAATATGTACCGAAACTTCCGCTCTCAACCACGTTTGCTGCGCTTGCAGAACGAGATCATTCGCAAGCTGGATCCAGCTTCTGTCATGCCTGATGAGCAACTTGCAGGCGACGAAGGGGAGGTATTCGCGTGGCGCTTTGAAAACAGTCGTCAAGAAGCAGACTACCTTGCAGATTTGATTGCAGACTGGATAAACACAGAACAGCTGCCACCAGCAGAAATTGCGGTCCTGATTCGTAATCAGCTTGACCTGTACGCTGATCACCTTATGACGGAACTGGAGGCTCGTAGCATCCCCTTCCGCAACGAGCAGCAGATGCAAGACATCACCGTCGAGCCTGCAGCACGTTTGATAGTGGACTATCTTTCCTGCCTCTATGGTCAGCGCGAGCCCAAATCATGGATTCGGCTCATGAACCAGCTAATCCCGTTTGCAGATGACGAGACTCCGTCGAATGCGCGCAAAGACCTTGATCGGCTGATCAAGCAGCAACGAAAAGAAATAGCCCTTAACGAGCTGGTTGCCCCCCCTTTCTCTGGCTGGTGGGTGTTTGTTCAAATATTTCTGAAGCAAATCAGTGTTGAAACACTAATGTCGCTTTCCCCTGATTACGAGTCTCGTGTCCGGCTAAGCGAAGTAATCCGCGATACCAAGATGAAGATTGAAGAATTGCTAACGCTGGAACCTGACTTGCCCCAAGCCCTTAAGCGTTTCTCAGACGATCAAGCAGTACGAATACTGACCATCCATAAGAGCAAGGGCCTTGAGTTTGATTCGGTCATCATCATGGCCGTCGAAAACGAAACATTCTTTTTCAAGAACGAATCGGAACAGAAAGAAAACCTATGTGCCTATTTCGTTGGGGTTTCACGTGCCAAAAAACGCCTAGTCCTTACTCATGCGAATCAGCGAGAGCGTCCAGCTGGACATACGAAGCGCTGGGATGTGAATCGTACGCCTCAAACTGAATACTTCAGCTACGCCGCACCGTTTCTGACGCAAAGGCAATGAGCAGAACTGAATTGTGACGCCTAAAAAAGATTAGGGTGCTCATCTTTCTGAGTCCATAAATTCGATTAGCAAAGCATAATAGGCGTTCGCAATACGAATATGTCTTGATTGTGCCAGTTGCCTTTAGATACCGACTTTCAGATGGCCTCTTTATTCACCTGTGGCTTTGCTGGCGTAACACATCCCAAGGAGATTTATGAAGCCCGACTTAACCGGCATACGGATTGTGCTGCGCACCATTGGCCCGCAGGATGCCGCCGATCTGTTCGAGATTTATGGCAATCCGCTGACCATGGAGTTTGCCTCTGATCCCTGCTTTACCTCTCCCGCCATGGTGGCGCAGATGATGGCGAGCGTTGTGCGGCTGGAGCAAACGGGGGAGTCGCTGGAGTGGGCGATTGTCGAGCGGGAGGGCAACAAGGTAATCGGCACCTGTGGCCTGCACAGCTTCAGCGAGGCGGGCCACAGCTGCGAGGTAGGTTGCCTGCTCAATGCGGCCTATTGGCGCAGAGGGTTTATGTCGGAGGCGCTGGGATTGCTGTTCGCCCACGCCAGCACAATGGGAGTCACCTGCCTCACCGCAGATATCGATGCAGATAACGTCCGCTCTATCGCCCTGTTTGAAAAGCTGGGCTTCAAGGCGCATGCAGGGCGCTATCAGCGCATGCTGCCTTTTGTCTGACCCGAGACCAGAGGCACAACGCCCTCGCCTCTCAGGCCGTTGTGGCAAGGATCAGGCATAAAAAAACCGGAACCCTTGGGTTCCGGTTTTTTTTCATTCCAGCCGAGGCTGGCAAACCAGCAAATTAAGCCTGGTTTTTAACTTCTTTCAGACCGCGGAAAGGAGCTTTGGCACCCAGAGCTTCTTCGATACGGATCAGCTGGTTGTACTTGGCAACACGGTCAGAACGGCTCATGGAACCGGTCTTGATCTGGCCAGCAGCGGTACCAACAGCCAGGTCGGCGATGGTAGCGTCTTCGGTCTCACCGGAGCGGTGGGAGATGACGGCAGTGTAGCCAGCGTCTTTGGCCATCTTGATGGCAGCCAGAGTTTCGGTCAGGGAACCGATCTGGTTGAACTTGATCAGGATGGAGTTGGCGATGCCGTTGTCGATACCGCGCTTCAGGATCTTGGTGTTGGTTACGAACAGGTCGTCACCAACGATCTGGATTTTCTTGCCCAGTTCAGCAGTCTGGTAGGCGAAACCTTCCCAGTCAGATTCGTCCAGGCCATCTTCGATGGAGACGATCGGGAACTTGGTGGTCAGGTCAGCCAGGAAGTCGGAGAAACCGTTGGAGGTGAAGACACGACCTTCGCCTTTCAGGTTGTACTCTTTCTTCTCTGCGTCGTAGAACTCGGAAGCAGCGCAGTCCATAGCCAGGGTGATGTCGGAGCCCAGTTTGTAACCGGCAGCGGCAACGGCTTCAGCGATAACTTCCAGCGCTTCGGCGTTGGATTTCAGGTTCGGAGCGAAACCACCTTCGTCACCAACTGCAGTGTTGTAGCCCTTGGACTTCAGCACTTTGGCCAGGTTGTGGAACACTTCTGCGCCCATGCGAACGGCTTCTTTCAGGGTCTTGGCGCCAACCGGCTGGATCATGAACTCCTGGATGTCGACGTTGTTGTCGGCGTGCTCACCACCGTTGATGATGTTCATCATCGGCAGCGGCATGGAGTAAACACCCGGGGTGCCGTTCAGCTCGGCGATGTGGGCGTACAGCGGCATGCCTTTGGCAGCAGCGGCAGCTTTGGCGTTAGCCAGGGAAACAGCCAGGATGGCGTTGGCGCCGAACTTGGATTTGTTCTCGGTACCGTCGAGGTCGATCATGATCTGGTCGACAGTGGCCTGGTCCTTGGCATCTTTACCCAGCAGAGCTTGAGCGATCGGGCCGTTTACGGCTTCGATTGCTTTCAGCACGCCTTTACCCAGGAAACGGCTCTTGTCGCCGTCACGCAGTTCCAGCGCTTCGCGGGAACCGGTGGACGCGCCAGACGGAGCGGCTGCCATACCAACAAAACCACCTTCCAGGTGAACTTCGGCCTCAACGGTCGGGTTACCACGGGAGTCGATGATTTCACGACCGATCACTTTAACGATCTTGGACATGTGTATTTCCTCAGGTTTCGTAAAAAAACAACAAAAATATGCCAAAAAAAGCGGCTGTGGCACAGTGCCCCAACCGCATTTATTTTCAATTACTTCAAATTACGCTTCTGATACTCGCCTGCCGCCTTCACAAAACCGGCGAACAGAGCGTGGCCATCACGAGGAGTAGAGGTGAACTCCGGGTGGAACTGCGCAGCCACAAACCAGGGGTGATCCGGGATCTCGATGATTTCCACCAACTTCTTGTCGGCGGAGAGACCGGTCACTTTCAGACCTGCCGCTTCAATCTGCGGCAGCAGCTTGTTGTTGACTTCGTAACGGTGACGGTGACGCTCGTAAATGGTCGGGCTGCCGTACATCTGACGCACCTTGGAATCTTCGACCAGGTGGCAGAGCTGGGAACCCAGACGCATGGTACCGCCCAGATCGGACTTCTCGGTACGGGTCTCGATATTGCCCTCTTCATCCACCCACTCGGTGATGAGGCCGACGACCGGGTACGCGCAATCTTTCTTGAACTCGGAGGAGTGAGCCCCTTCCATACCCGCTACGTTGCGAGCGAATTCGATCATGGCAACCTGCATACCAAGGCAGATACCCAGGTAGGGGATCTTGTTCTCGCGGGCATACTGGGCAGCCAGGATTTTGCCTTCCACACCGCGCTCACCGAAGCCACCCGGCACCAGGATCGCGTCCAAACCTTCCAGCAGCTCGGAGCCACGGGTCTCGATATCCTGAGAGTCGATGTACTTGATGTTGACGGAGTGACGGGTCTTGAGACCACCGTGCTTGAGCGCCTCGTTGACGGACTTGTAGGCGTCCGGCAGGGAAACGTACTTGCCGACCATACCGATGGTTACTTCACCAGTCGGGTTGGCCTCTTCGTAGATAACCTGTTCCCACTCGGACAAATCAGCCTCTTTGCACTCCAGACCGAAACGCTCGGTGAAGTAGGAGTCCAGATTCTGGGATTTCAGCAGTGCCGGGATCTTGTAGATGGAGTCGACGTCTTTCATGGAGATGACGGCGCGCTCGGGCACGTTGCAGAACAGGGCAATTTTGGCGCGCTCATTGGCCGGAATGGCACGGTCGGAGCGGCAGATCAGCACATCCGGCTGGATACCGATGGAGAGCAGCTCTTTGACGGAGTGCTGGGTCGGCTTGGTCTTCACTTCACCGGCAGCAGCCAGGTAAGGAACCAGCGTCAGGTGCATGAACATGGCGTTGTTGCGGCCCACTTCGGCAGCCAGCTGACGAATGGCTTCGAGGAACGGCAGGGACTCGATGTCACCTACGGTACCGCCCACTTCGACGATGGCAACCTGATGGCCTTCGGCACCGGCAATCACCCGCTCTTTGATGGCGTTGGTGATGTGCGGGATAACCTGAATGGTGGCGCCCAGATAGTCACCACGACGCTCTTTACGCAGTACGTCGGCGTAGATGCGGCCGGTGGTAAAGTTGTTGCGACGGGTCATCTTGGTGCGGATGAAACGCTCGTAGTGGCCCAAATCCAGATCGGTTTCGGCCCCGTCCTCGGTTACGAACACTTCACCATGCTGGGTCGGGCTCATGGTGCCCGGATCCACGTTGATGTACGGGTCCAGTTTCATGATGGTCACATCCAGACCACGGGCTTCCAGAATGGCTGCCAGAGAAGCTGCGGCAATGCCTTTGCCGAGGGATGAAACAACGCCACCAGTAACAAAAATATATTTGGTCGTCATGCTGAACCTGAAAGAAGTTTAGGGAATTTTAAGGGGTGCTTCGGGGATGAAGCAGGACGGGGAAACAGTATACCAAAAACCCCTCTCCCAAACAATGAGCAAAAATCTATCAGGCTCACCGTCCCCCCATCTTGCGCCAAATCAACTTTGCTCGGTTTCCTTCGCCTTATCCCAGGCGGCATCGAGCTTTTCGAGGGTGCAATCGGTCATTTTCAAGCCTTCTGCGGCGATTATCTGCTCAACCTGACGAAAACGACGTTCGAACTTGGCGTTGGCGCCTCGCAGCACCTGCTCCGGATCCTTGCCCAGATGACGCACCAGATTGACAGTGGCAAACAGCAGGTCACCGAGCTCATCGCTCACCCTCGCCTCGTCCACATCGGCCATCAATGCCTCTTCCATCACCTCGTCGATCTCTTCGTGGATCTTGTCCACCACAGGCCCCAACGTCTTCCAGTCAAAACCGACGGTGGCGCAGCGTTTCTGAATTTTGGCGGCGCGAGTAAGGGCAGGCAGCGCCTGCGGGATATCGTCCAGCACGCTCTCTTTGTCGAGGGCCGCCCGCTCTTTGGCCTTTTCCGCCTCCCAGTTCGCTTTTACCGCCTGCTCGTTGGCAAGGTCGGCATCGGAGAAAACATGGGGATGACGGCGAATGAGTTTCTCGCTCACCGTATCGACGATATCGGCGAAGTCAAACAGCCCACGCTCCTTACCCAGCTGGGCGTAAAACACCACCTGAAACAGCAGGTCGCCCAGCTCCCCTTTCAGCCCCTGCCAATCTTCGGTCTCGATGGCATCGGCCACCTCGTAGGCCTCTTCCAGGGTGTGCGGCACTATGGTCTGGAAGTTCTGTTTCAGATCCCAGGGGCAGCCGTTTTGCGGATCACGCAAACGAGCCATGATATCGAGCAGTTGGGGCAGATCGTAACGTTGGGACATGGAATATTCGCTTTCGATTTGTTCAAAAAGGGTCGTAAATGCAGACCGGCCACTGGGGCCGGTCGGTTCGCTATCAAAGCCGCTTGGCGCTAATTACGTCATTGAGCTGACTGAGCTTGGCCAACGCCCGGTTGAAGGCGTTGATGTTGTAAATCTCCAGCTCCATGTCGATCTCGGCGGTCTGCTCGCGCACGTTGGAGCGTGAGCGCACCCCCATCACATTGATCTTCTCGTTGGCCAGCACGGTCGTGATATCACGCAGCAAGCCGGAGCGATCGTTGGAGATGATCCTGATGGTGAGGCCGTAGCCGCCGGAGTAGTTCTCCCCCCACACCGCATCGATCAGCCGCTCGGGGTTGCGCCGTGACAACTCTTTCAACTGCTCGCAATCTTCCCGGTGGATCGAAACGCCACGGCCCATTGTGATAAAGCCCTGAATGGAGTCCCCCGGAATGGGCTGGCAGCAGCGGGCAATATGGGTCATCAAGTTGCCGACCCCTTCCACCACGATATGGTCTTTGGGCTTGTGGCGCATCGGCGCATTGGCCTTCTGCTCCAGCTTCTCCAGCAGGCGGCGATCTTCCTCTTCCGCCGTCGGCTTGTTGTAACAGGTGTCTAGATAGTTGAGCACCTGGTTGATGCGGATGTCGCCGCTGCCGATACCAGCCAGCAGATCGTCGGTGCTCTCCAGATTGAAGCGGCGCAGCATGTTGCCCTTGTCGATCTTGGACATGCTGAGGTTGTGGCGATCCAGCTCCTTCTCGAACAGCTCGCGACCGGCCACGATATTCTTGTCCCGATCCAGTTTTCTGAACCAGGTCGCCACCTTGGCCCGCGCCCGGCTGGAGCGCAGGAAGCCGGCGTTGGGGTTCATCCAGTCGCGGCTCGGGTTCGGCTCCTTCTGGGTGATCACCTCCACCTGATCGCCGGTCTGCAGCGCGTAGGTGAACGGCACGATGCGGCCGTCAATCTTGGCGCCGATGCAGCGGTGGCCGATCATGCTGTGGACGTGATAGGCAAAATCGAGCGGGGTGGCGCCTGCCGGCAGGTCGATGACATCCCCTTTCGGGGTGAAGACGTAGACCCGGTCCTCGAACACCTGACTGCGCAGGTCTTCGAGCAGGGAGCCGCTCTCGGAGAGATCTTCCTGCCAGGCGAGCAGCTTGCGCAGCCACTCGATCTTGTCTTCGAAGGTGTTGGCCTTGCCGCCTGCCTGTGCCCCTTCCTTGTAGCGCCAGTGCGCCGCGACGCCGAGCTCGGCATCCTGATGCATCTGGTCGGTACGGATCTGGATCTCGACCGTCTTGCCCTCAGGCCCCACCACTACGGTGTGAATTGACTGATAGCCGTTGGGTTTGGGATTGGCGACATAGTCGTCAAACTCGCGGGGAATATGGTGGAACTGGGTGTGCACTATCCCGAGCGCCGCATAGCAATCCTGCAGCCGCTTGGTCACTACCCGCACCGCGCGCACGTCGAACAACTCGTTGAATTCGAGGTGCTTCTTCTGCATCTTGCGCCAGATGCTGTAGATATGTTTCGGGCGGCCGTACACCTCGGCGTCAACCCCCGCCTCTTTGAGCCCATTACGCAGGGATTGCACAAACTCGCGGATGTAGCGCTCGCGATCGAGCCGCTTCTCGTCGAGCTGCTTGGCGATCTGCTTGTAGGTATCCGGGTGCAGGTAACGGAAGGCGAGATCCTCCAGCTCCCACTTGAGCTGGCCGATGCCCAGACGGTTGGCGAGCGGCGCATAGATGTTGGTGATCTCCTGGGCCATCAGCACCCGGGTCTCTTCATCTGCCGTCTTCGCTTCCCGCAGGCAGGCGATCCGCTCCGCCAGCTTGATCACCACGGCACGCACATCCTCGACCATGGCAAGCAACATGCGACGCACGTTGTCGACCTGCTCCGGCGAGGTTTCGCTGCGATGGAGGGTTTGCAGGGAGCGGATGGCTTCCATCTCCAGCACCCCTTCCACCAGCTTGGCGATCTTGGAGCCGAAGTCCTCGTCCATCCGCTCCTGGCTGATGAGACCTGCTTCGACGAAGGGGTAGATGATGGCGGCCTTGAGGGTGCCGATATCCATGCTGAGCATCTGCAGGATGCCCACCATTTCGATGCCACGCACCAGCAGCTTGCTGGTCAGCGCCTCGTCACCGAGCGTCAGACAATACTGATAGACGGTTCGCAGCTGATCCTTTTCACTGTCACTCAAGGAGAGTGAGCTGACCCACTCTTCCAGGGTGAAGTTGTCTTTCAAATGAATATCGCGAACCGCAACCATGGTATCAATCCTTTAAATTATCGGGCCGAAAGCTGTCACTTTCCCCCCTCATGAGATTGCCTCAAATGGGGATATCCAGCGCACTTTTCAAGGCATATTGTCCAGAAAGACAATAGAGCGCGCCAACAGGCCCTGCCGAACGACGAGGGTCTAGATTACCCCAATCACATCAGCTCAAACAGACGCAGACACGCCAGATTACATATCCGCATCGCCGTACTGATGAGCAGGATTACTTCATATACCACACCAGCTCAAACAGCCGCAGACATGCCAGATTACATATCCGCATCGCCGAACGGATGAGTCATTTACTCCCGTTCAAACAGCGCCATGGACTCCAGATGACCGGTGTGAGGGAACATGTCGAGCATGCCGAGGCGCACCAGACGGTAACCCCCTTTCACCAGCACCTGACTGTCCCGCGCCAAAGTGACCGGGTTACAGGAGACGTAGACCACCCGCTTGGGTGAAAGTTTCACGACGTGTCCCATCACTTCCAGCGCGCCGGGGCGAGCCGGATCCAGCAGCACCAGATCAAACCCTTCACGCGCCCAGGACATGCCGACGATGTCATCGCTCAGGTCGGCTTTGTAGAAACGGGCATTGGTGATGCCGTTGCGACGGGCGTTCTCTTCGGCCCGCCGCACCATGGCCAGTTCACCTTCCACACCCACCACTTCGCGAGCCTGACGGGCCAGCGGCAGGGTGAAGTTGCCGATACCGCAGAAGAGATCGAGCACCTTGTCATCCTTGCTCGCCCCGAGCCATGTCAGCGCCTGCTCAACCATGCTCTGGTTGATGGGGCCGTTGACCTGAATGAAATCACCGGGAGCAAATGCAAGAGACAGGCCATCCAGCGAGTAGGATGGGGAAAATTGTTGCTGCAGCGCTTCGATGCGATCATCGGCCGCCTGCAGATAGAGGTCGATCCCCTGCGCTTTTGCAAACTCCACCAGCAGGGCGCGGTCCGCCTCATTGGGACGGCCGGTGTGACGCAGCAGCATCATGATCCCCTGCTCGGCCTGGATAAGCTCGGCATGACCCAGCTCGCGCTGGCTCTTGAGGCGATTGAGGCACTCACGCAGCGGGGCAATCAGCGCAGAGAGCGGCTCGGCCAGCACAGGGCAACTGTCGATCTCCACCAGATCGTTGCTGTTGCGACGGCGGAAACCGACCCGGGTGCAGCGACCGTTCTTGTCAAATTTGATGGCCAGACGACAGACCCGGCGATAGGCACGATCTTCACCAGTCAGTACCGGCTCCAGTGCAGGCGCCTTGATGTTGCCCAACCGCTCGAACAGGCTGACCAGTCCGGCCGCCTTGGCGGCTTGCTGATCGGCAACCGACATGTGCTGGGCACTGCAACCGCCGCACTCGCGATAGTGGCCGCAGAAGGGGGCGATACGGTTGGCCGCCGGGGTGACCACCTGTTGCAAGGCGGCGTGACCATACTGTTTTTTCTCTTCGGTGATGCGTGCCGTGACGGTCTCGCCGGGCAGCGCCCCTTCGACGAAGATCGCCTTGCCCTGATGGCGACCGATACCGACGCAGTGGTGATCGAGGGTGTCTATCGTAAATTCAATGCGTTGGAGCTGAGTGGACTTCTTTTGGGGCTTGAAAAACTGGGCCATAAAACTTGGTGCCTATAGGTGGCTATGTCATGATTGTGGAATCTGCTGCCGGGTATTGTCCCACAAGAATAATAGTATGACCAAATACGGCCACAGAGCCCGTGTATTGCCATCAACCCTATCGCCAACCCTGTTCACTGGTGGCCTGTTCGTATGACCAAATATGGCCTGAGAGCACGCGTTCTCGCCTTCACCATCCTGCCGACCCTGATCATCGGTGGCCTGATGGCCGGTTACTTCACCTTCCACCGCTACCAGCAGCTGGAAAACAACCTCATTGATCAGGGGATCAACATCATCGAACCGCTGGCGATCGCCAGTGAATACGGGATGACCCAGCACAGTCGCGAATCCCTCAAGCGGCTGATTGGCCTGACCCACCGCAAGAACTCCCCCTTCATCAAGTCCATCGCGGTTTTCACCCAGGACAACCAGCTGTTCGTCACCTCGAACTATCACCGGGATTTCACCCGGCTCAGACTGCCCGATGGCGAGCCCATTCCGGATCTGACCAGCGTGACGTTTCAGGGGGATGACATCATTTTGCGCACCCCGATCCAGGCTGAAACCAGTCTGGATGGCTTCCCGCTACCCAGCGATGTAGAGCCGCCGATGATCGGCTACATCTCGATGCAGATGGCGACCGACAGGGCCATGTTGCTGCAGTACCGCGACACCTTCTTTGCGGTGATCATGGTGCTCATCGGGGTCGCCTTCAGTACCCTGTTTGGCTTCCGGCTGGTCAAGAGTGTGACCCAACCCATCACCAACATGGTGCAGGCGGTGCACAAGATCAGGGAGGGGCGGCTCGATACCCGGGTCAGCGGCCAGCTCACCGGCGAGCTGGATATGCTGAAAAACGGCATCAACGCCATGGCCAAAGCGCTCTCCGAATATCACGAAGAGATGCAGCAGAATATCGATCAGGCCACCTCTGACCTGCGCGAAACCCTCGAGCAGATAGAGATCCAGAACGTCGAGCTCGACATGGCCAAGAAGCGGGCGCAGGAGGCGGCGCGGGTCAAGTCGGAGTTTCTGGCCAACATGTCCCACGAATTGCGTACCCCGCTCAACGGGGTCATCGGCTTTACCCGCCAGCTGCTGAAAACCAGCCTGACCCCGAGCCAGACCGACTACATGCAGACCATCGAGAAGTCGGCGCGCAACCTGCTTGGCATCATCAACGACATCCTCGACTTCTCGAAGCTGGAAGCGGGCAAGTTGCAGCTGGAGCATATCCCCTTCAGCCTGCGCGATACCCTCAACGAGACCATGCACCTGCTCGGCCCCAGCGCCCACGACAAACAACTGGAGCTCTCCCTGCGGGTGGATGCCGATGTACCGGACTACCTCACCGGCGACCCCATGCGTCTGCAACAGGTGCTGACCAACCTCACCGGCAACGCCATCAAGTTCACCGAGCAAGGCAACGTGGATGTCCATATCGAGCAGACCGGCAGTGGCAACCACAAGGTGAGGCTCAACGTCCAGATCCGCGATACCGGCATCGGCATCTCCCAGGAGCAGCAACATCAGCTGTTCCAGGCCTTCAATCAGGCCGACTCCTCCATCTCCCGCCGTTATGGCGGCACGGGTTTGGGCCTCGTCATCACCCAGAAGCTGGTGCAGCAGATGGGCGGCCAGATCCGCTTTGAATCGGAGCTCGGCAAAGGCTCCATCTTCTCGTTCAGTCTGGATGTGGAGGTCTCCCCCCTGCCCCAGACCGATCAACTGCCGCTGGATCGGATCCGTGGCAAACGGCTCTGGCTGCTGGAACCGGATCCCTTCGCGCAAGCCTCTCTGCTCGCCCTGCTGGCGGAGTGGCACCTCGATGTGCACCCACTGACCAGCGATGATCCCTGGCCCGAGATGAGCGAGCAGGAGATGGTGATCATCGGTAGCAGCACCCTGCATACGCCGCAGCAGGTGCTCGGCCGTCTCGACAGACTGAACGGCCAGCAGCAGAACACCATAGTACTGCTCAGCAGCCACGAGCCGTCGCTCTATGAAGCGATGCTGGCCCATGGCGCCCAGCACTGTCTCTCCAAACCGGTCAACCACCGCAAGCTGCTGCACGCCCTGCTCTCGCCGGAATCGAGCCGCCAGAAGCTGCCCGCCCAGCCTGCGCCGCGCCAGTTGCAGCCAATCAAGGTGCTGGCGGTGGACGACAACGCCGCCAACCTCAAGCTTATCGCCGCCATGCTCAAGGAGATGGTGAGTCAGGTGGTGGTGTGCAAAAACGGCAAGGAGGCAGTCAAACAGGCACAGAGCCAGCCATTCGACATCATCTTCATGGATATCCAGATGCCGATCATGGATGGCATCAGCGCCACCCAGGCGATCCGCAACCAGTCCCTCAACACCACCACCCCGATCGTGGCGGTGACCGCCCACGCAATTCCCGGAGAGCGAGAGCGGCTGATCAGGCAGGGGATGGACGACTATCTGGCCAAGCCCATCGACGAGAGCATGCTGGCCCAGCTCATCACCGACTTTGCCCATCGCCGCCACCAGAATAATGGTGCCCAACAGATCGACTGGGCACTGGCGGTGCGGCAAGCGGCGGGGAAAGAGCATCTCGCCAGAGAGATGCTGACCATGCTGCTGGCCAGTTTTGACGAAGTGGAACCTGTGCTGGATAGCGCGCTGGCGGGCGAAATTGAAGATAGCGAAGTGCTGGCCCAGCTCCATCGCCTCAACGGCGGCTGTGCCTATTCCGGGGTGCCGGGACTGCAACGGCTGCTCTCCCAGCTGGAGCAACAGCTGCGTGACGGCGTGCCGGTGAGCGAACTGGAACCCGAGCTGCTGGAGCTGCAAGATGCGCTGGAACTGGTGCGCCAGGAGGCGCCCCGCTATCTCGGCAAGGCTTGATGAGCTTGACCTGAACTGTATCGGCCCCCGCTTTTTCTGACGCGAGGGCTGCCAGATGGTAAAGTTGCGCCGTTTACACAGGAGTCAGCATGACCAACAACGATATTCTGCGCCGTCTGCGCTACGCCCTCACCATCAGCAACGACCAGATGGTCGAGATGTTTGCCAAGGGCAACCTGACGGTCACTCACGCCCAGCTGCACAGCTGGTTGATGAAAGAGGCGGCGGAAGGTGAAGAGCAAGAGGCAGGCTATGTCGCCTGTCCCGACTCGGCTCTGAGCCAGTTCCTCGACGGTTTCATCATCGCCCGCCGCGGCGTGCGGGAAGATGCACCGGCCCAGGTGATCCCGAACCGGATCAACAACAACATGATCCTGCGCAAGCTGCGCATCGGTCTCAACTTCAAGGAAGAGGATATGCTCGGCACCCTCAAGCTCGCCGACTTCAACCTCTCCAAGTCCGAGCTCAGTGCCCTGTTCCGCTCCAAGGATCACAAGCACTATCAGGATTGCGGGGATCAGATCCTGCGCAACTTCCTGATCGGCCTCACTGCCAAGTACCGCGGCTGACCAGCCGCGCGACTGACCAGGCAGAGCCTTCGACATGTGCCAGCGACTCACTCCTCCCACGCTCAGCAGACTGACTGTGGCAGGGGGATGGCGCTGGCGCTGTCTTCTTCCCCTCTTCTTTCTACCACTGGTTCTGCTGCTGAGCGCCTGCACACCGTCCGAGTACCAGCTATCTACCCGCTATCAGAGCGCCAACCAGAACGAGCGGATAGCCTTTCTGATCCTCCACTACACCGACGAAGATGATGCCAATTCCCTGCGCCTCTTGACCGAGCCGGAGCACAAGGTGAGCGCCCACTACCTGATCCCCCGCGACAGCCACGAAACACCGCTCACCGTCTATCAGCTGGTGCCGGACAACGCGCGCGCCTGGCATGCGGGACGCAGCCGCTGGCACCAATATGCCGGGCTCAATGCCAGCTCCCTTGGCATCGAGATCGTCAACCTCGGCTATCCAGCAGAAGATGAGCCGCTGGCCCCCGATGCCCGCCGCTGGCAACCCTATACCCCGCAGCAGATTGCCGCCGTCGGCACCCTCAGCCGGGAGCTGGTCGCCCGCTACCAGATTCCACCGACCCAGGTGCTGGGCCACAGCGATGTCGCCCCCGAGCGCAAGCAGGATCCCGGCCCTCACTTCCCCTGGCGCCAGCTCTATCTGACGTACGGAGTCGGCGCCTGGCCAGATGAAGGTCGGGTGGCCGAGTTACTGGCCAGCCCCTTGCCCGATTGGGATGCAGCCATGTGGCAACAGCAACTGGCCCGCTATGGCTATGGCCTGCCCCAGACTGGCCAGTGGGATGAGCAGAGCCGCGCCGTCATGGGCGCCTTTCAGCTCCACTTTCGCGCCAGCAGGGTCGATAGCAAACCGGACCGCGAGTGTCAGGCCATCCTGATGGCGCTGCTCGAAAAATACTTCCCCTAATCCTCATCCATTGCCCCCGTTGCTGCGTACTGTTTGATAGCCATTAGCTATCAAACAGTTAGGCACAAGCAATTGTCCCTGCATTTTGCAAGGCGTTATTCTGACTGCGTTCCGAAAGAGAATTTCAAACCGATTTCCAAATCTGGAGGTGAATGATGAAAAGCCCGATTGGTCTTGATACTGCTCAATCACAAGCCCTGGCAGCCGAGTTGAACAAATTGCTGGCCAGCTACCAGATCCTCTACATGAACGTGCGCGGCTTCCACTGGAATATCCGTGGCAACCAGTTCTTCGAACTGCATCTGAAATTTGAAGAGATTTACAACGACCTGCTGCTGAAAGTCGATGCGCTGGCCGAGCGGATCCTGACCCTGGATGGCGTGCCGATGCACAGCTTCAGTGACTACCTGAAAGTCTCTGCCATCCCGGAGCAAAAAGGACTGCACGATGGCCGCGCCTGTGTCGAATCCCTGCTGGATAGCTTCCGCGAACTGCTGGTCGCCCAGCGCCGAATTCTGGGCCAGGCCGCCGAAGCCGGTGATGAGGGCACAGCCTCCATCCTCTCCGACTATGTGCAGCAGCAGGAAAAACTGGTCTGGATGCTGCGCGCTTATCTGGCCTGATAGTGAACCAAGCCGACTACAGCGTACGTATGCTGGCTTGAGTAAGTACCGGGCCGAAAGCTCCTGACCAGACCACGGCCCAATCCGTCTGATTGTTATGTTCTGTTGCAAACCTGAGTTGTCTCTCCTTTTATCCACCCGCTTGCCGCCCTGTTTGGGCGGCTTTTTTTGTTTTTGATCTGCATCAAGGGAATCTTAATTGGCAAATTGAATACCTATTAAGTTTTTCGCGAGAGGAATAGAATCGCCACAAAACAGACAACTGAAATGTCCAATTAGGAGAGACATGATGTTTTGTGTGCAATGTGAACAGACAATTCGTACCCCGGCTGGCAACGGCTGTGCCTACGCACAAGGTATGTGCGGCAAGACGGCGGAAACCTCGGATCTGCAGGATGTGCTGATCTACACCCTGCAGGGGCTCAGCGCCTGGGCGCTGGCCGCCCGCGAGCAGGGCATCATCGACCGCGAGATCGATGCCTTCGTGCCCAAGGCCTTCTTCGCCACCCTCACCAACGTCAACTTCGACTCGAATCGCATCGTGGCCTACGTCAATCAGGCCCTCGCCTATCGCCAGCAGTTGGCCGATCGTCTGACCGCCATGGCGGTGCAGGTCAACGACTTGCCACAGTCCGCTTACTTCGAACCCGGTGCCGAACTGCTGGAACAACTTGCCCATGCCGCACCAGCCGCCCCCAATCGGGGCAAGAGCGAGGTGAACGAAGACATCATGGGGCTGCGCCTGCTCTGCCTCTACGGCCTCAAGGGCGCGGCCGCCTATATGGAGCACGCCCGGGTGCTGGATCAGCAGAGTGACGAGGTGGCCGCCGAATTCCACCGCATCATGAGCTGGCTCAGCACAGACCCGAGCGAAATGGGTCGGCTGTTCAGCTGCGCCATGGAGATCGGTCAACTCAACTTCAAAATCATGGAGATGCTGGATCTCGGTGAAACCAGCGCCTTCGGCCATCCGGAGCCGACCCGGGCTAGGGTCACGCCGATCCCCGGCAAGTGCATTCTGGTCTCCGGCCACGACATGATGGATCTCAAACTCATTCTGGAGCAGACCAAGGGGACCGGCATTCATGTCTACACCCACGGCGAGATGCTGCCCGCGCTGGCCTACCCCTTCTTCAAGCAGTACCCCCATCTGGTGGGCAACTACGGCTCCGCCTGGCAGAACCAGCAGAAGGAGTTTGCCAACTTCCCGGGCGCCGTGGTGATGACCTCCAACTGCATCATCGACCCGAATGTGGGCAACTACTCGGATCGCATCTTCACCCGCTCCATCGTCGGCTGGCCGGGCGTAACCCATCTGGAGGGGGATGATTTCTCCGCCGTGATCGCAAAGGCCCAAGCGCTGGAAGGCTTCAAGCACACCGAGATCGAGCACTTCATCACCATCGGCTTTGCCCGCAGCGCCCTGATGCAGGCTGCGCCCGCAGTGATTGAGAAGGTCAAAGCCGGAGAGATCAGCCACTTCTTCCTGGTGGGTGGCTGTGACGGCGACAAGGCCGAGCGCGCCTACTTTACCGAGTTTGCCAAGGCGGCGCCGCGCGACAGCCTGCTGCTCACCCTGGGCTGCGGCAAGTACAAGTTCAACAAGCTCGACTTTGGCGACATCGGCGGGATTCCGCGCCTGCTGGACGTGGGTCAGTGCAACGATGCCTACTCCGCCATCCAGTTGGCGCTGGCACTCTCCGAGGCGTTCGAGTGCGGGGTCAACGATCTGCCGCTGACGCTTGTGCTCTCCTGGTTCGAGCAAAAAGCCATCGTCATTCTGCTCACCCTGCTCTCCCTCGGGGTGAAGGACATTCGTACCGGCCCGACCGCACCCGCCTTCCTCACCCCGGCGCTGCTCAAGGTGCTGGAGGAGCAGTTCGGCCTGAAAGGGACCACCACCGCCGAGGCTGACTTGGCCGAGATCATGGCGGCCTGATCGGCACCTCATGTTGTAAGCGTTTGGCGAGCCGTCCGGCTCGCCTTTTTTCTGGATCCGGCTTTTTCATCAGACGTTTTTCGAACCGTTTCAAACCTAAGGAGCCTTGTGATGACCTCTCTCACGCTCACCAGCATTGGCCGCCAACAGAACACCCACGACGTCGTGAGCTGGCAGCTGGCGCCGCTTTCTGGCAGCCTCCCACCGGTACTAGCTGGCCAGTGCATCACCCTGCACACCGAGATCGACGGCCAGCCGGAGTGCCGCGCCTATACCCTCTCCTCCAGCCCGCAGGATGCATGCTGGCAAGTGACTATCAAAGATGTGGGACGGGTCTCTAGCCATCTGCATCAGACCCTGCAAGTGGGCGACGAGATCCGGGCCGATGGCCCGTTCGGCGATTTCAACCTGACTGCCTTGCCCTGCGAGCGGCCGCTGCTGCTCAGTGCCGGCTCTGGCATCACCCCCATGTGGGCCATGCTGCGGGACGAGCTGGCCAAACGACCGGATGCCGATATCCGCTTTATTCACAGCGCCCGCTCGCCCGAGGATGTGATCTTCGCAGACGACTTGGCTGCGCTGGCCGCGACCCATGCTGGTGTACGGCACGCCCTGATTCTAGAAGAAGCCCCTTCTGATCACCCCTGGGTTGGCCGACTCACACCGGACATGTTGCGGGAATTGGTACCGGATCTTTTGAGCCGCCACGTCTATCTGTGCGGGCCCGAGCCTTACATGACCGCAGTTTGCACCATGCTGGCGGAGCTGGGGCTACCGGCACCACAGTTGCACCAGGAGTCGTTTGGTCTGCCTGCGGTTACATCGAGTGCGGCGCCAGTTGCAACCAGCAGCGACCACTTCTGGCTGACCCTGAAAAAGAGCGGCAAAAAGGTGAAGATCCTGCCGGGTCAGACCCTGCTGGCGGCACTGGAAGCGGCGGGCGAAACCATAATGGCGGCTTGTCGCGCCGGGGTATGTGGCAGCTGTCGTTGCACCACCACAGGTGACATCGAGCGCCAGAGCGTGATGACCTTGAGTGCGCAGGACCTGGAGAGCGGCATGGCTCTGGCCTGCTCCTGCACCGCGAAAGGGGATATCAGTCTCGATTATTGAGATACACAAAGGGCTTCATTGGTATCTCAACCTTTTCCCGAGCGGGCAGGACGGGTAGACTCGGCCCCAGTTTCACCAGAACACGGGATAAAAAATGACAATACTGGTCACAGGGGGCGCTGGCTATATCGGCTCCCACACCTTGGTTGAGCTGCTCGGCGCGGGGCAGCAGGTCGTGGTCCTCGACAACCTATCCAACTCCTCACCGGAGTCACTCAAGCGGGTCGAGCAGATCACCGGCAAGCCGGTCACCTTCGTCGAAGGGGATGTGCTGGACAGAGCCTGCCTGCAGCAGCTGTTTGCCAACCACCAGATCGAATCGGTCATCCACTTCGCCGGTCTCAAGGCGGTCGGGGAGTCGAGCCAGATCCCGCTCACCTACTACCAGAACAACATCAGCGGCACTCTGGTGCTATGCGAAGAGATGGCCAAGGCTGGCGTTTTCCGGCTGGTATTCAGCTCCTCGGCCACCGTCTATGGCGATCCCGCTTCGGTACCGCTGCGGGAAGATTTCCCCACCAGCGCCACCAACCCCTACGGCCGCTCCAAGCTGATGGTGGAGGAGATCCTCCGCGATCTCGCCAAATCCGATCCCCGCTGGGCTATCGTACTGCTGCGTTACTTCAACCCGGTCGGCGCCCACGAGAGCGGCCTGATTGGTGAAGATCCCAACGGCATCCCCAACAACCTGCTGCCCTATATCAGTCAGGTCGGCGTAGGCAAGCTCAAGGAGCTGGGGGTATTTGGCAACGACTACCCGACCCCGGATGGCACCGGCGTGCGCGACTACATCCATGTGGTGGATCTCGCCATCGGTCACCTGAAAGCACTGGCACGCATCAAGAGCGACACCGGCGTCTTCACCTACAACCTGGGCACAGGTCAGGGCTACTCGGTACTGGAGATGGTCAAGGCGTTTGAAGCGGCCAGCGGCCGACCCATTCCCTACCAGATCAAACCCCGTCGCCCGGGCGACATCGCCGAGTGCTGGGCAGAGCCAACGCTGGCCCGTGCCGAGCTGGGCTGGCAGGCAGAACGCGGTCTGGAGCAGATGATGGTCGATACCTGGCGCTGGCAAAGCAACAACCCGAACGGCTATCAAGGCGGATCTCTCGCGGGTTGATAACAAAACGCCCCGACATTTTCATGTCGGGGCGTTTTATTTTGCGACGTTCAATCAGTGGGTCTGACTGCGCAGCAGCGGCACCCGGGCCAATCGGGGGGCGATGCGCTCTATCAGCCGATCCGCCAGCGGGGTCAGCAGCAACCAGGGCAGACAGAGGGTCGCCAGCCCCAGTGCGCCGACGTAGACATCGGTAAACCAGTGAGCCCCAGCCAGAATGCGCGGCGCGGAAAAGATCGGCACCATCAGCAATGCGGTGACTCCCGCCCAGCGCGGTAGATAGCGCAAGGCGTAGCCGGCGAAGATCATCAGGAACAGGGCGTGATCCCCGGGGAAGCTGTCACCGGAAGAGTCCTTGGTCGGAATAGCGCTGATCTGGGTCACCCGCAGCGCATCGGCCACCATCAGGGTCGGGCTGGGTCGTTCCACCGGCAATCGGTGACCAAGCTGGTTGATCACCAGTGCACTTAGCAGCATCACTATCCCCATCGCCACCAGCTGGCGACGACCCGCCAGATCCCGTGCAAAGAAGCAGCGGACCAGAATCAGTCCCATACAGGCCAGCACCGCCAGATCGAACAGCCGGTTATTGGTGATGGCCACCAGATCGGCCCACAGAGCCGACTGCCCGAGCCAGCCGTTGACGGTATGAAAAATCGCGAGGTCCCACTGATCCCAGGGACCATGAGCGGGCAACGCAGCCCAACTGATGGCCACCAGACCACCGACCAGATAGCAAAGCAGGAACTTGCCCATGGGGACTCTCCTTTGGAAAAGGGCAATATCGTAAAACTGTAGAGTGCGTCACAAAACCGAAGAATTGTAAGAAAGTGCGACACAATATCAAGCCTCAAATAAAGCCCATCAGCCCATTCCAATCTCGCATATCCCAACAGCGCCAAGATTTCTGCCTCCAGTGCTGCATCTGTGGCCTCTCACCATGAGTGCGGCTTGTGCCACCACCGCAACACCCCCTAGAATGCGCACTTCCCTTTACTGCGAAAGGAAGCGGTATGCATATTCACATTCTCGGGATCTGCGGCACCTTTATGGGTGGTCTGGCGGTGTTGGCAAAACAGCTTGGTTACCGGGTGACCGGTTCGGATGCCAACGTCTATCCCCCCATGAGTACCCAGCTCGAGCAACAGGGCATCGAACTAACCGAAGGCTATGACCCCTCCCAACTCGATCCGGCGCCGGATCTGGTGGTGATCGGCAACGCCATGAGCCGCGGCAACCCCTGTGTTGAATATGTGCTGGACCGCAATTTGCCCTATATCTCCGGCCCCCAGTGGCTGCTGGAGCACGTGCTGCAGGATCGCTGGGTACTGGCCGTTGCTGGCACCCATGGCAAGACCACCACCGCCAGCATGCTGGCCTGGGTGCTGGAGTACGCCAAGCTGGAGCCCGGCTTCCTTATTGGCGGCGTGCCGGGCAACTTCCCGGTCTCGGCCCGCTTGGGCTCAGCCCCCTTCTTCGTCATCGAAGCGGACGAGTATGACTGCGCCTTCTTCGACAAGCGCTCCAAATTCGTTCACTACCACCCGCGCACCCTGGTGATGAACAACCTGGAGTTCGACCACGCGGATATCTTCCCGGATCTCGCCGCGATCCAGCGCCAGTTCCACCACCTGATGCGCACCGTGCCGAGCAACGGCCGGGTGCTGTTCCCGCAAGCGGATGACAACCTCACCGCCGTACGCAAGATGGGCTGCTGGAGCGAAGTGGAGCTAGTGGGTCAGAACGACGCCAAGTGGAAGGCGGTCAAGCTGGCCGACGACGGCTCCGCCTTCGAGGTGTGGCTGGATGGCGAAAAACAGGGCGAGGTGCACTGGGAGTGCATCGGCGAACACAACGTCAACAACGGTCTGATGGCCATCGCGGCCGCCCGCCATGCCGGTGTCATGGTGGAGCACGGTATTGCGGCGCTCTGCCAATTCAAATCCCCCAAACGGCGGATGGAGCTCAAAGGCGAGGTGGCTGGCATCAGTGTCTATGACGACTTTGCCCACCACCCCAC
Source organism: Aeromonas sp. FDAARGOS 1416 (assembly GCF_019048085.1). Lineage (NCBI taxonomy): Bacteria > Pseudomonadati > Pseudomonadota > Gammaproteobacteria > Aeromonadales > Aeromonadaceae > Aeromonas > Aeromonas sp. FDAARGOS 1416. The sequence continues at coordinate 2,969,310 of NZ_CP077301.1, forward strand.
CGCCATCGAGACCACTCTCGGCGGCCTGCGCGCCAAGGTAGGCGGCTCACGTATTCTGGCGGTGCTGGAGCCTCGCTCCAACACCATGAAGCTGGGGGTTCACAAGGAGGAGCTGGCTGGCTGCTTCGATGGCGCCGACGAGGTGTTCTTCTTCCAACCCCCCAACATCGGCTGGGATCTCGGCGAGGTGACGGCCCATATGACCCGTCCGGCCAAGGTATTCAACGATCTGGAGACCCTGATCAACCGGTTGGTGGCCGAGAGCCGCGATGGCGACCATATTCTGATCATGAGCAACGGCGGCTTCGGTGGCATTCATGACAAGCTGATCGCCCGCCTCAAGGATTACCACGGCGAACTATGAACAAAGCGATCACCCTGGCGCTGACCGGTGCCTCCGGCGCCCCCTACGCCCTGCGCCTGCTCCAGTGTCTGGTGCAGGCGGACTATCGGGTCTATCTGCTCGCCTCCTCGGCAGCTCGTGTGGTACTCAAGACCGAGCAGCAGCAGGATTGGCCCGGTTCGCCGAAAGAGCTCTCTGCCTATCTTTGTCGCCAATATGGTGCCAAGGAGGGGCAGATTGTCGCCTGCGGCAAGGAGGAGTGGTTCTCGCCAGTCGCCTCCGGTTCGGCCGCCCCCAAACAGATGGTGGTCTGCCCCTGCTCCATGGGCACCGTCTCGGCCATTGCCAACGGCACCTCGGACAACCTGCTGGAGCGGGCAGCGGATGTGGTGATCAAGGAGCGCGGCCAGCTGATCCTGGTGCCCCGCGAAACCCCCTTCTCGGCGATCCATCTGGAGAACATGCTGAAACTGGCACGGCTCGGAGTGACCATCATGCCCGCTGCGCCCGGTTTCTATCATGAGCCGAAAAGCATCGCCGATCTGGTGGACTTTATGGTCGCCCGCATCCTAGATCATCTGGGTGTCGAGCATGAGCTGACCCACCGCTGGGGCTATGGCCACCATTGAGGTAACCGCCACATTCGGCCATAAAAAAACGGCGCCACTCAATGAGTGACGCCGTTTTTTCGTTAAGCCGTGTTAGCGAGCCTGAATTGGCGCCGTCACGTACTTGAACAGGAAATCAGTCACCTCTTGTCGCGCCGGGCGCTGAGGTTGATTGATCATCTGCATCATCACATAGCCAAAACCGGTCAAAGAGCGGGCCAGATCCTGTGCTGACAGCACGCTGGTGATCTCCCCTGCATCCATGGCGGTTTGCAGCTCGCTGGCGATCAGCTCAAGGCAGTGATCGAGCAGCCGGGTATAGCGGGGCCATACCTCTTCCCGAACCGATGAGCTCCATTCCAGCCAGATACCGGCATAATCCGGTTGATCGTAGGCGGCATCGACAGAGAGGCGTACATGACGCTGGATCTTGTCGAAAATGGAGCCCTGGTCACCGTATGCCTGCGACAGCATCTGGTTCACAAAGCGTTCGATCTCGGCCAGCACCTCATCAACCAACTCCTCGCGGGTGTTGAAATAGTTGAAGACGGTAGCCACAGAGACCTTGGCCTGTTCGGCTATCTCGGCGTGACCTGCACGGCCAATACCGCGACGGGAGAACACCTCGATGGCACATTCCATCAATTGGGAGCGACGAGCTTCCGGCGACAGCCGGGTACGACGTCTTATTTCTGCGCGTGGTTCCATAGTTTTTATCATCTAATAGTTATTGATTATGGTGTTTATAGTATTTTAACTAATCATGCCTGAGTGCCTGCTAACTCTATCAATTAAAATAAGCCGATAAAAGCACCACGTATCTCTAGCACCCTTCAACATGAGTGGTAGAATCATCGGTTTTGATATTCATGAACGGCCAAATCCCCTTTGGCCTTATGGGAGTAAGTGATGAAACACACCGTCGAGGTGATGATCTCCGAGGCTGAAGTAGCCACTCGGATCGCCAAATTGGGTGAAGAGATCACCGCCCGCTATCAGGGTTCTGACGAAGTCGTTATGATTGCGCTGCTGCGCGGTTCCTGCATCTTCCTGGCCGACCTCTGCCGCCAGTGCCAGCTGCCCATCACCCTGGACTTCATGACCGCCTCCAGCTACGGCTCCGGCATGCACAGCACCCGTGACGTCCGCATCCTCAAAGACCTGGACGACGATATCAAGGGCAAGGATGTGGTGATCGTGGAAGACATCATCGACACCGGTTACACCCTCAACAAGGTGCGCGAGATCCTCTCCCTGCGCGAGCCGAAATCCCTAGCCATCTGCACCCTGCTGGACAAACCCTCCCGCCGCGAAGTGCAGGTGCCGGTCGACTGGATTGGCTTCGCCATTCCGGACGAATTCGTGGTCGGCTGTGGCATCGACTACGCCCAGAAGTACCGCAACCTGCCGTTTATCGGCAAAGTGGTACCCCAGGAGTAAGCCAGGTTCAGGAATATCACGGGTGAAGCGGCCTTGCGCCCTTTACTCTGTGCAGGCGGCCTTGGCCGCCTTTTCTGTATCGAGCCGGATTCAACCATCACAGAGGTTGCAATGAACGCACTGGAAATCAGCGGCCTGAAAAAGACCTATCAGGGGGGCGTCGAAGCCCTTAAAGGCATCGATCTTACCGTCAGGCAGGGGGATTTCTTCGCCCTGCTCGGCCCGAACGGCGCGGGCAAGTCCACCACCATCGGCGTCATCAGCTCGCTGGTGAACAAGAGCGCCGGCAAGGTGAAGGTATTTGGCTACGACATCGACAGCGATCTGGAACAGGCCAAGGCCCAGCTCGGGCTGGTGCCGCAGGAGTTCAACTTCAGCCAGTTCGAGAAAGTGATCCAGATTGTCACCCATCAGGCCGGTTTCTACGGCGTACCCAAGGCGGAAGCCAAGATCCGCGCCGAGAAGTACCTGCGCCAGCTCGATCTGTGGGAGAAGCGCGACATGCCTGCCCGCACCCTCTCCGGCGGCATGAAGCGTCGCCTGATGATCGCCCGCGCCCTGATGCACGAGCCCAAACTGCTGATCCTCGATGAACCGACCGCCGGGGTCGATATCGAGATCCGCCGCTCCATGTGGACCTTCCTCAAGGATCTCAACGAGCAGGGCGTCACTATTATTCTCACCACCCACTATCTGGAAGAGGCGGAGATGCTCTGCCGCAACATCGGCATCATCGACAAGGGTCGTCTGATCGAGAACACCAGCATGAAGAATCTGCTAGGCAAGCTGGGTCGCGAGACCTTCCTGCTCGACCTTGCGCCAGGTTCTGCCGTACCCGAGGTGCCAGAGTTCAACGGCCGTATGCCGGATGAGCGCACTCTTGAGGTGGATCTCGACAAGAGCCAGTCACTCAACAGCCTGTTCGAGCAGTTGTCGAACCAGCAGGTGCAGGTCGTGAGCATGCGAAACAAGGCCAACCGGCTGGAAGAGCTGTTCGTCAATCTGGTCGAAGAGGGGAGAAAAGCATGAATCTGGCCATCTATTACATCGCCTTCAAGAGCATTCTGGCCAAGGAGGTGAGCCGCTTTACCCGGATCTGGATCCAGACCCTGGTGCCGCCCGCCATCACCATGAGCCTCTATTTCGTCATCTTCGGCAACCTGATCGGTTCGCGCATAGGTGACATGGGCGGCTTCACCTACATGGAGTTCATCGTGCCCGGCCTCATCATGATGTCGGTGATCACCAACTCCTACTCCAACGTTGCCTCTTCCTTCTTCAGCGCCAAGTTCCAGCGCAATATCGAGGAGATGCTGGTCGCGCCAGTGCCCAACTACGTCATCATCGCCGGTTACGTGGGCGGGGGCGTGGCACGCGGCCTCTGTGTCGGCCTCATCGTCACCCTGGTGTCGCTGTTCTTCGTGCCGCTGCAGATCCACCATCTGTTCAGCGTCTGCGTGACCGTGCTGCTCACCGCGATCCTCTTCTCGCTGGGTGGCCTCATCAACGCGGTGTTTGCCAAGACCTTCGACGACATCAGCATCATCCCCACCTTCGTGCTGACACCGCTCACCTATCTGGGCGGAGTGTTCTACTCCATCAGCCTGCTGCCCCCCTTCTGGCAGGGTGTCTCCCAGGTGAACCCCATCATCTACATGGTGAACGCGTTCCGTTACGGTTTCCTCGGTATCTCCGACGTGCCACTCGGCACCGCCTACCTCATCATCATCGGCTTTATCGTGGCCCTCTACGGTATCGCCTGGTGGCTTATCTCCCGCGGCACCGGCCTGCGCCACTGATTGCCAAAATGGGCACCTCGCGGTGCCCGTTTTCATTGTCCTGCCAGCCTCGGGATGACCTAGACCCGGATAGCGTGATCCTTTAGCAGCCGGGCGGTGAGCTCAAGCTTCTCGTTGCGCTCGGCAGCCCGCTCGGGAACCGTGACGCCCCCCTGCTCATCGACCCGCTCCTGACCGAAGGCATCGTCGATAGCCAGGGCCATGGCGGTGCGACCAGCAGCGAGATCGGGATCGATCAGGCTCTCCTGCATCCGGATCCGGTTCTCGCTGGCCGCCAGCTGCAGTTCCTCCAACTGGGTGGCGAGAGTGACAATCCGGTTATCGACCCGCTGGGCCAGTTCGAAGAGACGGTTTTCATTCCCTGCCGCCATCGCCAGTCCATCTAGCTGCTCCCCTTTGCGCTGATCAAAGTTGCTTACCGCACGAGCAGCCAGCTCCAGTGCATACGCCTTGGTTGCCATGGCGTTGACTCCGCCCTCCCAACCGACATCGGACCCCACCCCCAGTGTCACGCCAAGGGTAGTATGAAACTTGGCTCCCTGTGGCCCGAAAGCCGCAGTGGCACCGGCCGATGCACCTACCCCCAGATTGGCGGAGGCGCGTACCTTGGCCGAAAGGCTATAGGCATCCGCATACGGACTCTTGAGCAGATTGAGCTGGGCACTCCCCTCTGCTTTCATACCAGCAAAGGCCGAGGCGTTGGCCGTTACGCTGACCACTGGCCCATTGGGCGTCATGATAGCCGCTGCACCGGCCTCCAGCTTGGCATTGGCTACCACCTCGGCCGAGCCTGCCAGCTTGGCGTTAAGCAGGTTGCCGATAGTCCAGCTCCCCTCCACCGACAGCCCCAGCCTGCTCACCAGCTCGGCACTGGCCCCGATGCGCAGCAGACTAAGGTCATGGGGCCCCGGGGTGTAGCGCGATCCGTCGGTATCATTGACGATCTTGTTCACCGGATTGAATACCAATGAGCCCTCCGCCTTGCCAATCACCAGCTCGGCCTTGGCACTCGCCTTGTTCTCCTGAGCCAGGGCCACCTTGCTGGCAAACTCTCCTACCGGCGTGTCGCGACGCCCCTCCCACTTGCCAATCTCGATCTTGGCGAAAGCCTCCACCAGCGCACTGGCACTGACCAGCCCGAGCCCGCCAAAGGCCTTCTGGCTCACGGGCTCACCCGGTTTCAGCTCCTTGCTGGCCGCAGAGAGAGGGCTCTTGAGCTCGGCCCGGACACCACTCTGATAGTGCTTTCCTGATGCGGCCTCTCCCTGCCAGAGCGCCTTATCCTGCGCCTCGCGCTCAAGCCACGGCTCATCCAGTCCATCCACCAGCGCGGTCAGCAGCTCGGTCCTGAGCAGGCCAATCTCCCCCTGCTTGCTCACCTGCTGCTGAATGCTGAGATCCAGAACCTCCTTGAGGTGGCCCAGCTCCAGCAACTGACTGTGGGTCAACAGGATATCGCGACCATTCTCCTCGGCAGTGGCTTGGGGCTTGAGCTCACCCAGTGCGGGCAGAGCCTGACGCAAGGTCCCGCAAAACAGCTGCCACTCGTGGCTTGCTGCGACCTCTTCACGGGTCGGTGCCCGCTCAAGCCGTCGCGCCATCATCCCCTCACTCACCCCGAACATCAGGTCTAGCCCCCCTTGCAGCTCCCGCTTGAACAAGTCGTTGGCCCCCTCCTGTTGCAGGCGAGCCAACTCGCTGCACCACTGGCGGATCTGCTGGTTACTCTCGATAGGCTGATTGACTCTCCCCTGCTCGTTGCAGACCCACGCCAACTGAAATGAGGGAGGCTTGCCACCCTGCGCCAACGCCTGACGGCGGACAGCGATGTCATCGACCAGTTTTTGCAACACGGGATCCTGCTGACGAGAGCGGTTCTTGCCCGAGTCGATCCAGAACTGCAGCGCCTGTTCAATCTTCGCCAGCCCGGCCAGTGAAAGCGTTGGCTGGGCCTGATAGTGCCGCACTGCCTGCTTGACCGCCTTGAGTTCCGGGCTCTGCCGATGGCCAATACCACGGCGGATCCCCCTCTCGAACTCCCGGTTACCGGCATCCAGCAGCCGTAGTCTGGCGTTACCAAGGCGAGCAGTAGCAGGAGGTGTAGCATCAGAGCTTGTCTGCTGATGACGGCTTACATCGATATCCGGGGAGGCAATTTTCATGGCAAGAAACCTGCGTTGATGAGAGAGAAGATCCTCAGCGTACGCCGCCCCCCCTTGTCACCCTGTCAGCGACGGTCCCGCTTTTTTAGGATTCGGACTGACCCGTAAAAGATGTCTGTCAGCTCACAATTTCGGCACAATCACCCGCCCCTCCGACCAAAAACGCTAAAAAAATGACGACAAGTGATAAGCAGCCACCGATCAGCCGCATAGGGTGTCACTCTCCCCCTGCCCGAGGTTTGGCCATGTATCACGCTCTCATCACCGCCCTGTACACACAACTTGGACTTCCGCTTCCGGTGGCCGAACAGACAGCCACCACCCTCGCCATCAACGACGAACTGGTACTGACGCTGGCAGAGGATGAGGGCCATCTGGTGATCTATCTGCTGCTGCCGGGCCACGCCATGCCCAACACGCCCCTGCTCAATCACCTTGGTGACGAGCAGGTATTTCTGCTGGATCAGACCGCGCAGGGGGAGACCCTGATCTGGGCCCGCGAGTGGCTCGATCACCTGACGGTCGACAGCCTGCTGCTACTGCTCGAGCGGGCCATCGAGCTGGCTGCCGAACTGCTGACCCACCAGCACGACAGGGAGCAATCGACACAACCACAACAACCCGCCTCCACAACCGCCACCATCAGGGTCTAGCGCACTTATTCTGGTCACTACACCGCAAAATCGAGATTTATCTTGTTTGGCATGGGTTTAGTCATTGCGGCTCAATCGGGAATTGTTAGAATTCATCCCTCTCTATAAAGAGGTAGAACATGCCTGCATTGCTGCGCATGCTGGCCAATCTGGCGTTGGGGGGATTCTTCCTCGCTTCCGCCGGGTTCAAGCTGGCCTCCCCCGCCCTGTTCATCGAGCAGATCGGCGCCTTTGGCCTGATCTGGCCGCCGCTGATCCCGTTCGCCGCTTGGGGGCTGATTGCCCTTGAGCTCTGCGCAGGGCTTGCAGTCATCGCCAACCGGCGCTGGGGTCTGTGGCTGGTGATCGGGCTGCTCGCCCTGTTTATTCCGGTGTTGGGCTATGGCGTTGCCATCGGGCTCGACATCTCTTGCGGCTGTCTTGGCAGGGCTGATCTCGGCTCGCTGCCGGAGGCCATTGTGCGGGATCTGCTGCTACTGACGCTTGCGGGCGCCCTGCTGCGAACTTCCCGCCCCGTTTTTCCCGTTCCAAAGGAGTAGTGACATGATGACATTGCGATCCCGCACTCTGGTAGCCTCGCTGATCGCCGCCAGCTTTGCCCTCGCGGGCTGTGGCGACAACCAGTTCGAGCAGGAGGTGAAGCTTGAGCAATCGGCTGTACAGCTGGCACAGGAGGCGCAGCAGGGGGGCTATCAGCTGCTGACCGTGGCCGAGCTGAAGACCCGGATGGACAAGGGCGAGGAGCTGGTGATCATCGACACCATGCCCTATGAGGACTCCTACAAGAAAGAGCACATTCCGGGGGCCAAAAACTTTGTCTTTGTGAAAGAGGCCAAAGCTGGCGACAACTGGAGCGAGATCGTCGAGGGAAGCGGTACACCGGAGCAGTTCCAGGCGCTGCTGGGTGAAGACAAAGCCCGCCCCGTGGTGATCTACTGCGGCTTCGTCAAGTGCGGCCGCAGCCACAACGCTGCCGCCTGGGCGGTGACTCAGGGCTATCAGCAAGTCTATCGGGTGCCGGGTGGCATCTTCGCCTGGAAAGGAGCCGGTTACCCCGTCTCTGCCGAATAACCGAGTCTGCCTACAAGGCAACACAGCCGATATGAAAGAAGCCCGCAACTGCGGGCTTCTTTCATATTAGGTAACGCTCGGGGTTAGCTGGCGGCCTGCTGCTCCAGCACCTGCGTCTCGGCCAGCTGCTGTTTGCCCAGCAACCGCTTGGTGATCATGGCCGCCATGATGGAGCCGTTGACGTTGAGAGCGGTGCGGCCCATATCCACCAGCGGCTCGATGGCGATCATCACCCCCACCAACGCGATGGGGAAGTTGAGGGTGGAGAGCACGATCAGCGCAGCGAAGGTGCCGCCACCGCCGACGCCGGCCACCCCGATGGAGCCCAGCGCAATCACCGGCAGCAGAGTCAGCAGGAACAGGGGATCAAACGGGTTGATGCCGAGCATGGGGGCAATCATCGCCACCATCATGGCCGGATAGATACCGGCGCAGCCGTTCTGGCCGAGGTTGGCACCGAACGAGGCGGCAAAGTTGGCGATGCTGGAGGGCACGCCAAGACGCTGCTGGGTCTCGATGCTGAGCGGAATGGAGGCGGCGCTGCTGCGGGAGATAAAGGCGAAGGTGAGCACGCCCCACACTTCCCGCAGATAGTGCAGCGGGTTCTGGCCGATCAGCAGCAGGATCACCATGTGCACCGCAAACATCGCCAGAATGGCGACGTAGCAGACCAGAATAAAGCCGAGCAGGCTGAGGATCTCGCTCAGGGGATAGTGAGCCACCACCCGGGCGATCAGCGCCATCACGCCATAGGGGGTGAGCGCAATCACCACCCGCACCATCTTCATCACCCACAGTTGCAGAGTGTCGATGGCGACGGCGGCGCGAGCGCCAGCCTCTGGATGCTCCGCCTTCAACTGCAGCAGGGCAACCCCGGCCAGCACGGTGAAGATCACCACGCCGATCACCGAGAGGCCACGGCTACCCGCCATATCGGCGGCAAAGTTGGTGGGCACCAGCGAGAGCAGCAGGGCCGGCAGAGTCTGGGCACTGTCGATGGTGCTCATGCTCTGTTGCAGCGCAGCAGTGTCGCTGCCGTGGCTCAGCAGCCCCTCGGCAGTGAGGCCACTCAGATGGGTCACCGTCATCCCCACCACACCGGCGATCATCACCAGGGTCAGCATGGAGCCGATCAGCACGGCGCTGATCTTGCCGATGGACTGGGCCTGCTCCAGCTTGTTGATGGCGGAGAGGATGGAGGTGAACACCAGCGGCATCATCACCACCTTGAGCAGGCTGACATAGCCGCCGCCGATGATATTGACCCACTCCAGGGTCTGCTGAACGCCGGCATCATCGGCGCCCCAGCCCAGTTGCAGCGCCAGCCCGAACAGGGCGCCAAGCAGCAGACCCGCAAGTACCTTGCGCGAGAGCGGCACAGTAGAGGGAATCCGGGTCAGGGCAAAACAGAGCAGACAGAAAACAAGCGATGTAATCAGGACAAACATCATGAATACCTGTAGCGGCCATCAGGCCGAAAGTGGATTGAAACGAAGGGGATGCGGGCAGGGCCGCAGAACAAAACGCCGGGATGCAAGAGAGTGCAGGCGTGAAAAAGCAGCGGACGCCCGGGAAGGCGTCCGCTGACAATCGGGGGAATTACTTCTTTACGGTGACGACGCGGTTGTCGATAAGGCGGGCCTTGCCAAGATAAGCGGCCATCAGGATCACCAGCTGCGCGCTCTCGTCAGTGGCGGATTCGAGGGTAGCGGCATCGACGATGTCGATGGCATCGGTACGAAAACCGGCGTTGTCGAGGCGTTGGCTGGCCTGCGCCACCAAGGAGGGCAGGTGGTGGTCACCCGCTTCAATCTGCTCGGCGATCCAGTTCATGGTGCGCGCCAGCTCGGGGGCGATGGCCCGCTCGGCGGCAGTCAGGTAGCCGTTGCGCGAGGAGAGCGCCAGCCCGTCTTCGGCCCGCACGGTGGGCACGCCGACGATCTCTATGGGCATCGCCATGTCGGCCACCATCTTGCGAATAAGCGCCAGCTGCTGGTAATCCTTCTGGCCAAAGCAGGCCACATCCGGCTGTACCAGATTGAACAGCTTGGTGACGACGGTGCTGACCCCGCGGAAGTGACCCGGGCGCAGCGCCCCCTCCAGCAGATTGGAGAGACCCGGCACCTCGACGAAGGTCTGGCTGGCCAGCCCCTGCGGATACATGATCTCCGGGGTCGGGGTGAATACCATATCGACACCGGCCGCTTCCAGCGCAGCGCAATCCTGCTCCAGAGTGCGCGGGTAGTTGGCAAGATCCTCGGCCTTGTCGAACTGCATCGGGTTGACGAAGATGCTGACCACCACTTTCTCGGCATGGCTGTGCGCCTCCTTCACCAGCGTCAGGTGGCCCTGATGCAGATTGCCCATGGTGGGCACGAATGCGATGGCACGCCCTTCACGGCGCCATTGGCTTATCTGCTCACGCAGAACGACGGGATTATTTACGACCAACATCAGCAGTTCACCTTCCGATAAATCAAAAAGAGAGACGGGTTGCATCCACAGATAGCGCTCGGGCGGGATGGGGCACGAACATGGCTATCAGCAGTTCACCTTTAGATGAATCAATAAGATACGGATTAGCTATACAGATTAACTGTGCGAGGCTGACAAGCAGAGACGGGGGCCGCAGCCCCCATCATGCAACCGCCAGGATCAGTTGAAGCAGTGCTCCGGGCCGGGGAAGCTCCCCTCGCTCACCTGCTGGACATAGAGGCGGATGGCGGCACGCACATCGCCGGTCTCGGCCAGGAAGTTCTTGGTGAACTTGGGGACATAGCCGGAGGTGACGCCAAAGGCATCGTGCATCACCAAAATCTGACCATCGGTCGCGGGGCCGGCACCAATGCCGATCACCGGGATGCGAAGCGCCTTGGTGATGCGCTCGGCCAGCGCAGTGGGCACACACTCGAGCACCAGCAGCTGGATACCGGCCGCTTGCAGTTCGAGGGCCTGACGGTAGATCTCCTGCGCCTGAAACTCATCGCGCCCCTGCACCTTGAAGCCGCCAAAGACATGAACGGATTGCGGAGTGAGGCCTAGGTGACCGCACACCGGCACCCCGTTGCGGGTGAGGTGGCGGATGGAGTCACACAGCCAGTCGCCCCCTTCCATCTTCACCATGCGGGCACCGGCCGCCATCAGGCGGGCGGCGTTCTGGTAAGTCTGCTCGGGGGTGGCGTAGCTCATGAACGGCATGTCGGCGACCACCAGTGCCTTGCTGGCACCGCGCGCCACACAGCGGGTGTGATAGACCATCTCATCCATGTTGACCGCCAGGGTATCCTGCCCCCCTTGCAGCACCATGCCCAGTGAATCGCCGATGAGCAGCACGTGGGCCCCTTCGTCGTCGAACAGCTTGGCAAAGGTGGCATCATAGGCGGTGATGGCGGTGAACTTTTGACCTTCCTGCTTCATCTTCAGCAGGCTGGCGGTGGTGATCTTGCTCATAGAGGCTCCTGTACGTCTGCACGCGGAGCAATGATGGCCAAATCATTGTGCGGGCAGCGGGCAACCAGTCGGGCGAGCGGGGTGCCGCAGGGCAGCACCAGAGCAGGCGCAATTTCGGCAAGGGGCAGCAGCACGAACTCCCGCTCCTTCATGCCGTAGTGGGGTACGATCAGGCGCTCATGGTTGATCACCTGATCGCCAAAGAGCAGCACATCGAGATCCAGAGTTCTCGGCCCCCACCGCTCATCTTTGCGCACACGTCCCTGTTCCAGCTCGATTTTTTGTAATTGATCCAGCAGCGCAAGGGGCGCGAGCCGGGTATTGAGCCGGGCCACGGCATTGACGTAGTCCGGTTGGTCAGCAGGCCCCATGGGGCGGCTGCTGTAAAACGACGAGGCCTCCACCAGCACAGATTCCGGCAACCTTGCCAACGCGGCAACGGCGCGACGAGCCTGACCCAGCGGATCAGACAGGTTGGAACCAATGGCGATGAAGACCTCGGTCATCACGTCTGTTGTCACTCGGCCACTTTCGGTTTGCGGCGACGGGGGCGACGACGGTTACGGCTGTTGCTGCTGCGCTTCTCGCCATCGTGGCTGCGGGCCTCGCCGCGCTCACCGCTAGCCGGGCGACGGGTCGCTTCACGCTGCAGTTGCGGGCGCACATCCGGATTGGAGGCGACATAGCGCTCCCACCAGCTGGCCAGCTCGCCGAGACCGCGCTCGACCCGGTTGCGCAGCAACAGGAAGTCGAACGCCGCGCGGAACTTGGGATGCTCCATGGCGCGCTCGGGGTGCTTGCCCTGACGACGGGTCAGCCGCTGTTGCAGTGCCCAGATATCGCGGACATCTGTGGTGAAACGGCGGGGAACGGCGATGATCCGCACCTGATTGTCCAGCACCTCGTTGATCGCCAGCATGAAGGCGTCATACCAGGGCAGGCCGCTCTCGTTCTCCAGCACCCGACCACGGGCCTCGACGCAGCCCCACAGCAAGGTGGCGTAGAGGAAGGCGGGAGTGACGCGCTTGTCTTCGCGGACGCGGGTGTCGGTATCGATCAGCGCCTGCTCGATAAACTGCTCGTAGGGCGAGTTGCCGTGCGGGGTAAACAGCGCAGCCACTTGCGGGAAGAGCTGCTGGAACAGACCATACTCGCGCAGCAACTTGTAGGTTGCCAGACCGTCGCCAGCCAAGAACAGCTTGAGGGTCTCCTCAAACAGGCGGGCAGCCGGTATGTCTTGCAGCAGTGGCGCCAGCTCCTTGATGGGGGCGGCGGTACGCGGGCTGATGGTCATATCCAGCTTGGCGGCAAAGCGCACGGCGCGCAGCATCCGCACCGGATCTTCACGATAACGGGTCTCGGGATCGCCGATCAGCTCAAGCTTGCGCTCGGCCAGATCTTCCAGACCCCCTTCGAAATCGTGCAGGGTGAAATCTTTGGCGCTGTAGTAGAGGGCGTTGACGGTAAAGTCGCGGCGCTCGGCATCCTCTTCGATGGTGCCGTAGACGTTGTCGCGCAGCAGCATGCCTTCATCAGACTGGGCAGACACATGTTTGCTGGTATTGACCTGATGGTGGTGACCCCGGAAGGTGGCCACTTCGATCACGTCACGACCAAAGACAATGTGGGCCAGGCGGAAACGACGGCCAATCAGGCGGCAGTTGCTGAACAGCGCCTTGATCTGCTCCGGCGTCGCATCGGTTGCGATGTCGAAATCCTTGGGCGTCTTCCCGAGCAGCAGATCCCGGACTCCGCCGCCGACCAGGTAGGCCTCATAGCCCCCTTTGTTCAGGCGATAGAGCACCTTGAGTGCATTCTCGCTAATCTCTTTGCGCGAAATAGGGTGCTGATCACGGCTTAAGGTACGACGTTGACCGGCGACACGGGCTGGAATGGGGGATTCCACCGACTGCTCGCCGTCTTCCTTGCCGAGCACCTTGCGGCAAAAGTTTGCGATCTGGGAAAAAATGGTACACCTCTTCATGACTTCTAAATTGACGGGAGGCCAAAAAATAGCGGCCTATCATAGCTCACGCCTAACCAAATGAAAAACCGTGCTGACAATTGATCCCGCATGAAACCGTCTGCCAACGAAAATAGCGCTCAATCTGCACATAGCTCACGCCTGACCAAATGAAAAACCGTGCTGACAATTGATCCCGCATGAAACCGTCTGCCAACGAAAATAGCGGTCTATCAGCGCCCAGCTCACGCCTTATTACACGAAAACCGGCTCTTTTTACTCAAGGTCCAGCGGGATTTTCTCGCTGGCGGGCACCCGTTCTAGCTGCCAGTTGGCGATGCCCCAGCCGATGATCTCGTCGATCCGGCTTGCCATCAGCTCGGGCGGCGGGCACTGGCCGAGGAAGTGCAGCGCCTGCCACAGGGCCGGTCGCACTTCATCGAGCGCCAGGGCCGGCGCATGGTTCTGCTTGGAGAGCTTGTTGCCATCGGCCAACACCGCCAGCGGTAGATGCACCCAGTCGGGCACCGGTGCCCCCAGGGTCTGGTAGAGGGCAATCTGGCGCACCGTCGGCTCCAGCAGATCGGCGCCGCGCACTATCTCGGTAATGCCGCTGTCCATGTCATCCACCACCACCGCCAGGTTGTAGGCGTAAAGCCCGTCGCGGCGGCGGATAATGAAATCCTCCTCGGCGAGCGCCGCCGGGACCGCGATATGGCCCTGCAAGCGATCATCGAAGTGGTAGACCGGATGGTGCTGGCGCAGCCGGGCGGCGCAACCTTCGGCCGCAAGCCCGAGGGTGCGGCAGTGGCCGCTGTAGAGACCGCCCGCGGCCATGATTTCGCGCCGGGTGCAGCGGCACCAGTAGAGATCCCCCGCCCGGTAGAGCTGGTCGATGATCTCGTCATAACGGCGGTGGCGCGCGCTCTGGAACATCACCTCCCCATCCCACTCGAGGCCATATGCTTCAAGAGTCTTGAGGATCAGGTGCGCTGCCCCCGCCATCTCCCGCGGCGGATCGATATCTTCGATGCGTACCAACCAACGTCCCTGCTGCGCTCTGGCCTGCAAAAAGCTGCCGAGGGCGGCGATCAGCGAACCAAAATGAAGCGGGCCTGAGGGTGAGGGGGCAAAGCGGCCGACATAGGGGCGCACAAGGGGTGAGGATGGGGAATTCACTGGCATGACTGTTCGGGTAAGCGATTCATTGAGGCTGCATTCTGGGGCTCGACCGCCAAAAGCTCAATAAAAAAGGGAGCCCGCGAGCTCCCTTTTTCATATACCAGAGGGTCGGGATCAACCGGCCATCTGTTTTTCCTTGATCTCGGCCAGCGTCTTGCAATCGACACAGAGGTCGGCAGTCGGACGGGCTTCCAGACGACGGATACCGATCTCGATACCGCAATGTTCGCAGTAACCGAAATCATCGTCTTCAAGCAGCTGCAAGGTCTTCTCGATCTTCTTGATCAGCTTGCGTTCACGGTCGCGGGTACGCAGTTCAAGAGCGAACTCTTCTTCTTGCGCGGCACGATCCACGGGATCCGGGAAGTTGGCAGCCTCGTCTTTCATATGGTCGACGGTACGATCAACTTCCTGCATCAGTTGGTTGCGCCAGGCACCCAGGATCTTGCGAAAATGCGCCTTTTGTTGGTCATTCATGTACTCCTCACCCGGCTTTTCCTGGTAAGGCGCGACACCCGCAATGGCCAGGGGGCCCAGAGATTTCCTGTTTTCGCCTGTTGGCATGCCCTGTCTCCTAATTCAGCACGCTACCCGTGCCATCCATAAATTGAGGGCGACATCTATAGCAGAAGGGTAACGGGTAAGCAAACGAGCCGTACCAATAATGTTACCCACTCCAATATTTATGCACTCCCCTCGGGTAACAGGTGACCAGATTCAAACGGGATAAACCCTTGAGCCACCATGCCTTGCACCCCAACATGGGGCCGATAGCATAAAATTTCAACCCCCGCCGCGATTGCCTGCTCAATTAGCAGACTATAGTGCGGATCTATATGGGTTGCAGGGCGCATCCGGCTTATTCCGGAGTGCAGCACCATAAAGAGCAGCACGGCCCTGTGACCTGCCGCTTTCATGGCCATCAATTCACGCAAATGCTTGGCGCCACGGGCAGTGACCGCATCAGGGAAGTAGCCCATGCCAGCCTCCTCTCGCTCATCGAGCAGGGTGACCGATTTTACCTCGACGTAACAATTGCCCTTCTCGTCATCTTCCAGCAACAGATCGATGCGACTGTTCTCTTCGCCATACTTCACCTCGGTGCGCAACCGGCTGTAACCCGCCAGCGGAGCGATAGCCTCCTGCTCGATCAACTCCCGGACGATCTGGTTGGCGCGCGCCGTGTTGACGCAGATAAAGTGGCCCGCCGGGCTCTCGGCGATCTCCCAGCTGTTGGGCAGCTTGCGCTTGGGGTTATCGGAAGTGGAGTACCAGACCCGGGTGCCCGGATCGGCACAACCGGTCATGGCACCGGTGTTGGCGCAGTGGATGGTAATGACCTCGCCGTTATCGAGTTGCACATCGGTCAGAAAGCGCTTGTAGCGGGCCAGCAGCTGGCCCGATTGCAGGGGGGGATCAAAGATCACGGGTTAGCCCTCCGCGCGTCTTCTTTTACCCGGGCACGCAGCGGCCAGCAGGCAAGCGGTTCGTAGCGAACCCCGTCCGGGGTCGAGACGGATTGATAGAGGCAGAACTCATCGGCCTGCAGCAGAAAATTTGGGGCTGGCAGGATGGCAGGCGCCTCACCCGCCTTGCGCGACAGGGTGACATGGGGGCGATAACCCTGCTCGCCATTGCCAAGGCGCAACTTCTCGCCGTGGCGGCGCAGCGCTTTTGCCAGCACGGTCAGCTCATTGGGCCACTCCTTCGGGCCAATCCAGGCAGCCTTGGCCCGGCTGAACCAGCCGGTCTCATCCAGCCTGATGGAGAGCGGCGGACAGTGCTGACGCTCCACGGCGGCGATCAGGCGGCGGATGGTCAACTCGTCCGCCACCCCCAGAAATGCCAGGGTCAGATGGAGGTTGGCTTGCGGCACCGGCTGACCGGGCCAGAGCAGCTGATCGCGCCAGGCGATGAGCTCGGGGGCGAGCTCCTTGACGGGCAGGGCAAAGAAGAGTTTGGCCATGTGGTGATAATGCCTTTTTCACGCTCATTGGATGGACCCATTCTATGGCAGCCATCCGGCCATGTCTCGCCACCCTCCCGCCCGAGTGACCATCTCCTCACATCCACTCACGGTGGCGCGGGTGGCTGTGGCAGAATAGGCGCCGTTTTACCGGTTGCTACAGAAGGTGCTCATCGCTTTGTCCCAGCTCCCCATCGTTTCGGTATTGCCCGAACTCTTTGCCGCCCTCGACAGCCACACCAGCGTGATCCTGCAGGCGCCGCCCGGCGCGGGCAAATCGACCATGCTGCCGCTGGAGCTGGTGCGTCAGAACCGGCTACCCGGCCGCATCATCATGCTGGAACCAAGGCGCCTTGCGGCGCGCAATATCGCCACTTTTCTGGCGCGCCAACTGGGGGAGAAGGTGGGCGAGCGCATCGGCCTGCGAGTGCGTGGCGAGAGCCGCACCAGCGCAGCAACCCGGCTCGAGATCGTCACCGAAGGGGTACTGACCCGGATGTTGCAGCAAGACCCGGAGCTGACTGGCGTTTCGCTGGTCATCTTCGATGAGTTCCACGAACGCAGTCTGCACGCCGATACCGCATTGGCCTTCGCCATCGAGAGCCAGCAGGGATTGCGCGATGATCTCAAGCTTTTGATTATGTCCGCAACCCTTGATGGCATGGCGCTCGAGACCTTGTTGCCGGATGCCCCTGTGGTTCGCTCCGAAGGGCGCGGCTTTCCCATCGACTACCACTACCGCCCCGCCAACCGCCAGCAGTGGCTGGAGCCGCAAGTCGGCGCCGTGGTGCTCGAAGCGCTGGCCGAGCAAGATGGCAGCCTGCTGGTCTTTCTGCCGGGACAGGGGGAGATCGAGCGGCTGGCGCAATGGTTGGCAGACAAACTGCCGGACGACGTGGCCCTCGCCCCCCTCTACGGCCGCCTAGATATGGCAGCGCAGCAGGCGGCCATCAAACCGGCGCCTGCGGGCCGCCGTAAGCTGGTGCTCACCACCAATGTGGCGGAGACCTCCCTCACTATTGAGGGGATTTCGGTGGTGATCGATAGCGGGCTGGAGCGACGGGCCTCCTTCGATCTGAAAAGCGGCGTCACCCGACTGGAGACCCGCCAGATAGCCAAATCCTCCGCCACCCAGCGGGCCGGTCGCGCCGGTCGTCTCGGCCCCGGCGTCTGCTACCGGCTCTGGAGCAGCGAGGTGCAGGAGCGGCTCGCCGAACAGAGCCCGCCAGATATTCTCACTCAGGAGCTGACCGGCCTGCTGCTGGACGCCGCCCAGTGGGGCGCCAAGGTAGAAGATCTGCCGCTTCTCGATATGCCTCCCGCCGCCGCGGTGGCCAGCGCCCAGCGGCTGCTGGTGGCCCTTGGCGCCATGAAGCCGGAGGGTGAGCAACAACTCACTCCCGCTGGCCGCGCCATGGCCGCCTTCGGTACTCACCCTCGCCTCGCTCGCATGCTGCTGCGCGCCCGCGAGCTGGAATCCGAGGGTCTGACAGGGATTGTCGCCGATGCCGCTTATCTGCTGGCGTTGCAGGAAGAAGATCTGCGAGGATCGGAGCGCCTTTCTGTACTGTTCCACCGCCGTCAAAGCGCCCTGCGCCAGAACGCTGCCCGCTGGTTTGAGCGGCTTGGCGCCCGCCCTGCCAGTGCGCAGGGCCAGTGGCTCGGGCTGCTCTGTGCCCTCGCCTGGCCGGATCGCATCGGCAAACTGCGCAGCGGCAGTCGCTATCAACTCAGTGGTGGGGTGAGCTGCGATCTGGTAGAAGGTCATCCCTGTCAGGGGCAAGCTGCCCTTATCGCCATCGAGATGGGGCAGAACGATCGCGGCAGCCGCATCTTTATCGCCGAACCGGTCGATCTGGACGAGCTGGTACGCCTGCTGCCGGAACTGGTAAGCGAACGGCAGTGGTTCGACTGGGATGAGCGGGAAGAGCGGGTTCGCGCCGAGCGCCAGCAGGTGATCGGCGAGCTGGTGCTGAACCAGCGACCGCTGACGGACCTTTCGGATGAACAGAAGGGGCGCTGCCTGCTGCAGGGCATCCGCCGCAAGGGGCTGCATGTGCTGCCGTGGGACGAGAGCAGCGAAGGGCTGCTGGCCCGTCTGCGCTGCGCCCGTGAGTGGCTGCCTGATGAGGAGTGGCCAGCCATGGATGACGACAGCCTGCTGGCCGACCTAGAACAGTGGCTGCTGCCAGCGGTGAGCGGCATGACCCGGCTGGAGCAGTTGAAAAAGCTCAACCTCGGCGACATCCTGCGCCAATCCCTGCCCTGGCCGTTGCCCAAACGGCTGGACGAGGCGCTGCCGAGCCACTTTGCGGCGCCCACCGGCAGCCGGGTGCGGATCCGCTATCAGCCGGGGCAGGAACCGGTAATCCCGGTGCGCATTCAGGAGATGTTCGGGCAAGGTTCGACCCCCTGCGTGGCCGATGGCCGGGTACCGCTGGTGGTGGAGCTGCTCTCCCCCGCCCAGCGACCGCTGCAGATCACTGCCGATCTGGCCGCTTTCTGGGCTGGATCCTACGAACAGGTGAAGAAAGAGATGAAGGGACGCTATCCCCGCCACTACTGGCCGGATAATCCGCTGGAAGCGATGCCGACCAAAGTCACCAAAAAGAAGATGGGCATCTAGGTTCGATGGGTTAATCCCGCTCGGACGTTCGCGAATGCGACATAACAAGTAGAAAGGAAAGCAAAGAGGATTTATGGCAACCCAACGACGCAAGCGTGCCCCCAAGAAGGCAGCGCCCAAACGCACCATCTGGCGCAAGCTGTTCTGGCTTGGCTTCAAGCTCTCCCTGGTGGTGGCGGCCTTTATGGTGGTGTTTGGCATCTACCTCGATACCAAGGTGCGCGAGCGCTTCGATGGCGAGAAGTGGCAGCTGCCGGTGATGGTCTACAGCCGTCCGCTGGAGCTCTACCCCAGCCAGCGCCTGTCGCGGGACCAGATGCTGCGCGAGCTCAACATGCTGAGCTACAAGCAGGTGCGCCAGCCTCACACGCCGGGTGAATACACCATCAACGGCAATCGCATCGAGCTGATTCGCCGTCCGTTCGAGTTCTATGACGGCGCCGACGGAGCCCGTGGCCTGCGCCTCACCTTCAACGGCCCGCGCCTTGAGGGGATCCAGTCGCTGGAGAACCAGCGCCAGCTCGGTTACGCCCAGATGGACCCGGTGCTGCTCGATCGCCTCAATACCGAGGATCGGGAAGATCGCCTGCTGGTACGCATCGCCGAGGTGCCCGACAGCCTGCTGGTGACCCTGCTCACCACCGAAGATCGCGACTTCTACCAGCATGGCGGCGTCTCGCCGGTGGCCATCATGCGCGCCATGTTCGCCAACCTGATCGCGGGTCGCACCGTGCAGGGGGGCAGTACTCTGACCCAGCAGCTGGCCAAGAACTTCTTCCTGACCCGTGAACGCAGCCTGTGGCGAAAACTGCAGGAAGCCTACATGGCGGTGCTGATCGACTATCGCTACAGCAAAGACGAGATCCTCGAGTCCTACCTCAACGAGGTCTATCTGGGGCAGAACTTCTCGCAAGGGGTCTACGGTTTCGGCCTCGCCTCCTACTTCTACTTCGGCATTCCGGTCAACGAGCTGGATATCGATCAGGTCGCCCTGCTGGTCGGTCTGGTGAAAGGCCCCTCCTATTACGACCCATGGCGCTTCCCGGAGCGGGCCAAGACCCGCCGTGATCTGGTGCTGAAGCTGCTGATGGATCACGGCAGCCTGACCCAGGCCGAGTATGAACTGGCCAGCCGCCAACCCCTCGGCATCATCGCCCGTGGCCAGATGAGTTATGGCCGCACCCCGGCCTTTATGGGACTGCTCAAGCGTGAGATCCAGAGCCGCTTCGGCGCCGATCTGCTCAAGCAGTCCGGCCTCAAGATCTTCACCAGCCTCGACCCCATCGCCCAGCACGCGGCCGAGCGGGCGGTCGAATCGGGCCTCGCCGATATCGAGAAACTGCGCGGCAAGAAAAAGCTGGAGGCGGCCATGGTGGTCTCCGACTGGCACAAGGGCGAAGTGGTGGCGCTGGTGGGTGGCCGCGATCCCCGCTACGCCGGGTTCAACCGGGCGCTGGATGCCCGCCGCCAGATCGGCTCGCTGGTGAAACCGGCGGTCTACCTCACCGGTCTCTCCAACGGCCTGACCCTGGCGACCCCGCTCAAAGATCAGCCGATCCGCATTCGCGGTCAGGATGGTCAGGTCTGGACGCCGCAAAACTACGATCGCAAGTTCCGCCAGAGCGTGCCGCTGATGGATGCGCTGGCCAGCTCACTCAACGTGCCGACCGTCAATCTGGGTCTGCAGGTGGGGTTGGAAAAAGTGGTCGATACCCTGCACAAGCTGGGAGTCCAGCAGGAGATCCAGCCCTACCCGTCGCTGGTGCTGGGGGCGGTGGCCCTCTCCCCGCTGGAGGTAAACCAGATGTATCTGCCCATCGCCAATCAGGGGCTCACCCAGCCGCTGTCGGCCATTCGCGCCGTAGTCAACGGTGATGGCAGCCTGCTCTATCAGCATGATCAGACCGCCAAGCGGGTCACCGACCAGCAAGCCAGCTGGCTGACCCTGTTCGCCATGACCAAGACGGTGAGTCAGGGCACAGCCCGCGCGCTCAGTGCCAAGTTCCCGGGCGCCACCATGGCGGCCAAGACAGGCACCACCAACGAGCTGCGCGACTCCTGGTTTGCCGGGATGGACAACAACGAACTGGTCAGTATCTGGGTCGGTCGCGACGACAACACCCCGGCGGGCTTGACCGGTGCCAGTGGTGCTCTGCAGCTCTTTAGCGGCTACATGAGCCAGCGCGGCGTCAACAGTCTGGGACTGAAGATGCCGGAAGGGGTCACCTGGGCCAACTTCTCCCGCGCCAGCGGCACCCGCGTCGCCAGCGACTGCCCGGGCAGCCTGCAGGTGCCGGCCAAAGCCTCCACCATGGGCTCCCCGGCTGGCTGCGCCAGCAGCGCGACGCCGCGCAGTGCGCTGGATGACTGGTTCGGAGGTTTCTTCAACTAGATCAACGACACGGGCAGCGCAGGCTGCCCGTTCACTATGCTGCTGACAAGGAAACACCATGACCTTTCCGCTGTTTGACGCCATCCACCATGTGGCCATCATCGCCAGCGATTACCCACGCTCGCGCCACTTCTACCACGAGGTGCTGGGGCTGCCCATCATCGCCGAGACCCTGCGCGAAGCGCGCCAGTCATGGAAACTGGATCTGGCCCTGCCGGACGGCAGCCAGCTGGAGCTGTTCAGCTTCCCCTCGCCTCCCGAGCGCCCCTCCCGCCCCGAGGCGTGCGGCCTGCGCCATCTCGCCTTTCTGGTCAGCGATCTTGACCGGGTCATCACCCACCTGCTGGCCCATCGGGTCGAGGTAGAGCCGGTACGGGTGGACGAGCTGACCGGCAAGCGCTTTACCTTCTTCGCCGACCCCGACGGCCTGCCGCTGGAACTCTACGAAGCGCCGCGCTGAGCCTGCATCGACCAAGCAATCAGCCAAACGAAAGCCGCTCGGTTGCAACCGGGCGGCTTTTGTTATTGCTTTGTCCCGTCCTGAATATGGTTTACACCTTTCCCCCCAATAAATGGAGAACCCGATGGGACAAGGTGTGAAACGGACACAGCGCGATTACTCGCTGACTTTTAAACTGGCACTGGTCGAGCAGATTGAAAAAGGCGAGCTCACCTACAAACAGGCTCAGGTGCGTTATGGTATTCAGGGCCGCTCCACCGTTCTGGTATGGTTGCGTAAACATGGTCGGCAAGATTGGAGCCAGGGGGCTTCTGTGCGTGCCGGCAGGAGCATCAACATGCCTGACCCCGACAACCAGACACCCGAACAGCGCATCAAGGAACTCGAGCAACAGCTGGCGCTGATGAGCCAGAAGGCCCAGTTCTTTGAGGCCGTCGTCGATGTACTGAAGAATGACTACGGCGTCTCCATCGTAAAAAAGCGACCCGGCAAGTCCTCTCGCAGCGGCAAGTCGAGAGGCTGACCATTGTCAGGGCTTGCCTGTTTCTGGGGATAAGCCGGCAGGCTTACTACAAGCGCAATCGGGTCGCCGACGAGCGCCATGCCCAAGGATTGCAGGTGGTGCGCTTTGTGCGTCAGGTTAGACTGCGACAACCTCGGGTCGGTACCCGCAAGCTGCATTATCTGCTGCTGGGTCAGGATGATGGCGGGCTCAAAGTCGGGCGTGACAGGCTGTTTCGGATATTGGCCGAGCACCGCTTGCTGGTGCTGCCCAGACGGGCGTATCACAAGACCACCCACAGTTTTCACCGTTTCTACCGTCATCCCAACTTGCTCAAGGCGGGGCCAGAGCAGGTCACGCCGGTGGCCCCGGAGCAGGTCTGGGTCGCAGATATCACCTATCTGCCAGCCAGGAGCGGGCCGCTGTACCTGAGCCTGGTGACGGATGCGTACTCACGCAAGATAGTGGGCCATCACGTGCACGAAGGAATGCATGCCGAATCGGTGGCAATGGCGTTCAAGAAAGCGCTGAAGCAACGACGTGGCGGCGGTGAACTCATCCATCACTCGGACCGCGGCGTGCAGTATTACTCGGGACTGTATCAATCATTACATGAACGGTACGGGGTGAAATGCTCGATGACGGATGGGTATGACTGTTACCAGAATGCGTTGGCGGAGCGGGTGAACGGGATTTTGAAAGGAGAGTTATTGCTGCAAAGCCCGCAGGATTTGACGCAAGCGCGGGAAATGGTGCGTGAAGCAGTGGATATTTACAACGCGGAGCGGCCGCATCATGCGTTGAAATACAGAACCCCCGATGCGGTGCATAGGGGGTTCTGAGTAGAGAAATGCTAGTTGAAAATGTGTAAACCTATTTCAGGACTAGACACTTCAGATTATCAGGCGGTAGTCAGCATAACGACAGCCAGCGCCATCACCATCATGCCAGCCCAACCGATGGGCTTGAGCCGCTCACCGAAGAAGAGCAAACCGCCCAGCGCCGTACCGACGATGCCGATAGCCCCCCAGGTGGCGTAGGCAACAGCCAGGTCAATCTGGCCGCCACTTACCGCTTCCGAGAGCAGGGTAAAGGCGCCGAGTACCAGCATGATCCCCAGGAATCCCCACCCCTTGTAACGAAAACCCTTGGAGCGGTTGATAGCCATGTTGGCGCCGATATCGATCAGTGCGGCACCCAATACAATCACAAACGGACTCATGCTGTGGCCTCCGCGTCTACTGACTTGTCTGCAGGCTCATCATGGGTCTCCCCCATGGTCACCATAACAATCCCCACTATCGCGAGAGCCAGGCCAATCAGCTCCTGAACGGTCACATCGTAACCAAGGAACATGACCGACACTATGGTGATCAAGGTGATCCCGAGCCCCTCCCAGAGCGCAAACGCAATACCAATGGAGATTGTTTTGGCGGCTTTCGCCAGCAACCAGTACGAGAAACCGATCAACAGCCACATCGGGATGTAATTCATCCAGCCAGCTTCCTGCTCGGGGATCATGGCCATGCTGGAGGTACCGGCGACCTCGGTCACGATGGCGCCGGTCAAAAACAGCCGGGCCAGAAACATACGACTTAATAACATATAAGATGCCTTTGTTGCTTCGACGGGAGAGATGGTAAACGGGGAGAAGCAACTCGCGACAATCGCTCAGCGTCGATTATTCCGACGCCACAGGTTTGCCTTGCCTTGGTTCGGCACGCTAAGGTGATGGCGAAAAACTCCGCCACAGCCTGTAAAACATGAAGCTTTATCAGATAGAACTCTTTGTCGAGTCCGCCAATAGTGGCTCCATCGCCAGCACTGCCCGCCGCCTTGGCAAGAGCCGAAGCGCAGTCAGTACCGCCATCGCGGCGCTGGAAGTTGAGCTTGGCGTCGAACTTTTTGAACGAGGCGCCAATCAGAGTCACCTGACCGAGATCGGCGAGCTGGTGCTTGATGATTGCACTCGCCTGCTGCAGGCAGCCAACAGCTTGCAGCAGAAGTGCAAACATTACGCCTCGGGGGCCGAAGTGGCGCTGCGGGTTGCCCGCGATGACGCCATTCCCGAGCCGGTGTGGCGCGAGATGCTGGCCAGCCTGCACAATCAGTTTCCCGGTACCAGTATCTCGCTGGTGCTCGCCTCCCCACCCGAACTGCCGGCGCTGGTGGAAGAGGGATTCGTCGATGCCGCTTTTGGCCTTATTACCGAAGATCAGGAGCGCAGCGGCCTCAATATCGACGTGCTCAACCCGATCCGCACCCTGATGGTGGTGGCACCCAGCCATCCGCTGGCCGGACTGAAGCGGGTCAAACAGCAGGATCTGACCGATCACACCCAGGTTACCCTCTCGTATGTAGATGAATTTTCTGTAAAAAGCCTGCTACCTGTGGGAGGCCAGCATATCGGTCTCTCCAGCTTCGAGTTAATGCGCAATGCGGTGCTGGACGGACTGGGCTGGGCGGTGCTCCCCTCGCCGCTGATCCAGAGTCAGCTGCGACAAGGCACCCTGCTGACCCTGAAACACAAGTTCAGCCTGCAGTGGCGTGATTATGGTGTCTATCTGGCGGAAAACGCCTTTCACGGCAAGGTGTTGGCCTGGTTGAAGAAGTCGATCCAGGGGTATCTGGAACCTTTCGAGTAGAGATAAAGAGGCGGAGCCAGCTCACGATATCTACTTATCCTGATGATCCGAGAGGATGTGATCGTGCATACTGTTCACATACTCATTGAGCGCCGGAGGCGTAACCGATATGAGCAGTGCCCAAGACAAGGACGATATCTTGCTGGACGACGACATTATCGAACTCGATGATGAGGAGGTCGTGGTCCCCAAGGCACTCAACCCATGGCAAGTGCTGATCGTGGATGATGAGCCGGATATCCATCATGCCACCCGCCTGGCCCTCTCCAACATTCACTACAAATCCCGTCCGCTGGAGCTGCTCAATGCCTACAGCGGCGCCGAAGCTGGCCGCATGCTGGAGGCCAATCCCAGGATTGCGCTGATCCTGCTCGATGTGGTGATGGAGACCGAAGACGCAGGTCTGCGGCTGGTGCACCGGATCCGCAACGAAATGCACAACTCGCTGGTGCGGATCGTGCTGCGTACCGGTCAGCCCGGCCAAGCCCCCGAGCAGCGGGTGATCCTCGATTACGACATCAATGACTACAAGACCAAGACCGAGCTGACGGTACAAAAGCTCTACACCACCGTCATCGCATCCCTGCGTTCATACGAAACCCTCAGTGCCATCGACAAAAGCCGTCAGGGGCTCGGCAAAATTCTCGAAGGGGCGGGCGATCTCTACCATCTTCATTCACTCAAGGAGTTTGCCTCCGGCGTGCTGAAACAGATCAGCGCCATTCTTGATGTGGGCACCGAAGGGGCTATCTGTGCCGAGCGCCGTCCCGGCGAACAGGGGCTGGAGATCCTCGCCGCCACCGGCGACTACGAGACTCTGCTGGATGATGGCAAGATCACCGACTTCCCCACCCTCAATGACTCGGTTCTGAAGGCACTGGCGGCGCGCAGCAACCGCTTTGAACACCCGCAGGACTCCCTCTATATCGCCGCCCAGAATGGTCGCGAGTTCGTGCTGAGTTTTACCCCGACCCAACCCCTCGATCCCCTCGAGTGCGACCTGCTGGATGTCTTCTGCCAGCGCATCTCGGCGGCCTACGACAACCTCTATCTCTACAACCAGTTGCTGCGCGCCCAGGAGGCCACCGTGGTGGCGCTGGCGGCGCTGGCGGAGTTTCGCGACTCCGATACCGGCGAGCATGTCTTGCGGGTGCAGAAGCTCTCGGATGCCATCGTGGCCGAATTGAAGCAGATGGCAGCCTATCCCGAGCAGCTAACCCCGGAGTTTGTCGAGATGATCGGCATGGCCTCCATCCTGCACGATGTGGGCAAGGTGGGCACCCCGGATCATATCCTGCACAAGCCGGGGCGTTTCGACCCGGATGAGCGGGCCATCATGGAGCAGCACGCAGGTATCGGCGCCAATATCCTGCACAAGGCGGGCGAAATGGTGGAGGGAACCAGCTACCTCTCGCTGGGGGCAGAGATCGCCCGGGGCCACCATGAGCACTTCGATGGCAAGGGCTACCCGCAGCAGCTGGCTGGCCAGCAGATCCCGCTGTCGGCGCGGATTGTGGCGGTAGTCGATGTGTTCGATGCCCTGCTCAGCAAGCGCCCCTACAAGGAGCCCTGGACGCTGACGCAGACCATGGAGTATATCCAGTCCCGCTCCGGTACCCAGTTTGACCCTCATGTAGTGACAGCCCTGTCGCGACTGGTCAACGAGTCGAGACTCCCCTACTCGCTCTGACTCTCTGCACTTGCCACTCAGCATCCCTTGCCGGTGACCAAGGTCACCGGCAAGGCATCAAAACAGCTGTTTTGTTGCATCCTGCACACATCAACGCGCCGCAAACCGGAAACATCCCCCTTCTTTGTTAACGATAGCCGCTGAAATATGGTCATTTAACATCACATCGCTATAATATCGGCCTGCAAACCTGATACTAACAACGAAGGAATTATCATGAGCCTGAACCTGGTACCGGCTGGCAAGAGCCTGCCCGACGATATCTATGTCATCATCGAAATCCCGCAGAATGCCGACCCGATCAAATACGAAGTCGACAAGGACAGCGGTGCTATTTTCGTCGATCGCTTCATGTCTACCCCGATGTTCTATCCGTGCAACTACGGCTACGTGAACGCGACTCTCTCTCTGGATGGTGACCCCGTCGACGTACTGGTTCCGACCCCCTACCCGCTGCTGGCCGGTTCCGTCATTCGCTGCCGTCCGGTTGGCGTGCTGAAGATGACCGACGAATCTGGCGAAGATGCCAAGATCGTTGCCGTACCGCACTCCAAGCTGACCAAACAGTACGACCACATCCAGGATGTGAACGATCTGCCGGAACTGCTGAAAGCCCAGATCCAGCACTTCTTCGAGCGCTACAAAGAGCTGGAAGCGGGCAAATGGGTCAAGGTGGAAGGCTGGGGCGACAAGGCTGCTGCCGAAGCCGAGATCAAAACCTCTGCCGAGCGTTACGCTGCCAAGTAAGCGTCACTTCGCTTGTAAAAAAGGCGCCTTATGGCGCCTTTTTTGTCGGTGTTTGCGGTAACTGACCCGCCGCATCTTCGGCAGGATTGCCCTGAATGTATATTTCACGGCCATCTTTCTGGTAGGGACGATAGTAATCACCGCCACAGCGATAGCCGCCGCCCGGCTGGCTCATCAGCTCGCAGTTGACCGGCAACACCTCCAGCCACTTGATGGCCTGCTGGTAGCGCAGCCACTCCTGCCATTCGTGCTCGCGTGCCAGCTGATCACGCAGGGCAAAGGTATCCGCAACGGACATCCCCTTGTTGACGATCACCTGACCCGCCATGGCTGGCAGGCTGAGCAGCCCAAACAGCACTATGATCCAAGGCTTCATAACTCCTCCAGAGTGACTTAATTTCACAATTAAATTAAAAGTCACATCAATCTGTTATCCAGATCACAAAACGAAACATCACCAAAGTGGTGCCGGCTCACCTAGTTGTTAATTATCGTCCACGGCAGGAAGCACCACCATGAAGCTGACCCCCGCGCTGTTGCTCAGCCTCACTCTCTGCACCACTCTTGGTGCTACAAGCAACGCCAGCGAAATCAACATGAGCTGGCAGTGGCAATCCACCGATGGCCAGCGCAAGCACTTCCAGCTGACCACCGACGATCAGGTGATGGCCGCCAGTCGCCACGAGATGAGCCTGCTGAAGGCCTCTCTCACCAATCCGCTGGAGACCCTTTACGCCTATATCAGCCCACGGCTCTACAACAGCATCAACCTGATCAATCAGAGCAGCCCCGAGACAGCTACCAAGTTTCGCAATCTGGAGCAGGCCTTCACCCTGCGGGACGACAGCATGGAGTCGCTGCTGTTCTGGCAAGCCTACCAACAGTATCAGGAGGATGCCTTCTACCAGATGAGGGTGATACCCTGCGTCCATCCTGCCAATCGCAAACTGCCTTGCGTACGCCCCGATTACTCCCAGCTCTTCTACCACTTCAAAGGGCATCTCAAGCCACTGGCGCAGCAATTTGCGGCCAAGGATCTCGCCACCAGCGTCAGCCTGCTGCAGGAGTGGCTGAACGCCATCCCCACCCAACCGGAGCAGCTGGATCACTTCGCGCCGCCGCTGCAGGCTTTGCAGGATAACAAGGCCGATAGCGACGAGAAGGCGCTGCTGATGGCCAGCCTGCTAGCGGAGCTGGCCCCGCAATATGTGCTCAGCATCATTTATCCGGATATCAGCATCGGCAGCGTCTCCCCTGCCTGGCTGGCCATTACGGCAGACAGTGGCGTACCCGGTGATGTGGTGGTGATCAACAATCAGCGCCATGTGCTGCTGACCGGCTCGTCCCTGCTGGCCCAGCAGATGACCATGGCCAAGATCCCCCTCATCAGCGAGTCGCTCTACTGACGCAGACAGCTCAGACCAGCTGCCAATTCATTGATTTTTATCGATGTCATGCCATCCTAGCCGCCCTTGCCAGCCAACCACCTGACTGGCGGGGCGCCGACGCTTCTGAATTGCGATCTTATTTAACACTTTTTAAACAGATCCGATCAGTTTAGGATGAAGCTCGCCCATTCCCTCAATCCGAAACTCGTTATAACATAACAAATGGAGTGTCATCAGGATGAAACATCTCGTACTTACTTTGGCGCTGCTGCCATCTCTGGTCTTTGCTCACAACTTCAAGGATGGCAACCCGGTGCCGCTGGTCAATATCAGTGACAAGGGCGAGCTGGTACTGAACGGCAAGGATATCGGCTACCAGCCGTGGCAGAGCACCTCGCTCACCGGCAAGGTGTTTCTGATCCAGCATATTGCCGGCCGCTCCAGTGCCAAGGAGCTGAATGCCCCGATGATCGAGGCGATCAAGGCCGCCAAGCTGCCGCAAGACAAGTACCAGACCGTTACCGTCATCAACAGCAATGACGCCATCTGGGGCACCTCCGGCTTCGTGAAGAGCAGTGCCGAGGACAGCAAGAAAGAGTTCCCCTGGTCCGCCATGGTGCTGGATGCCAAGGGGATGGCGCGCAACGCCTGGGATCTGACGCCGGAAAGCTCGGCGATCATTCTGCTGGATAAAGAGGGCAAGGTGCTGTTTGCCAAAGATGGCCAGCTCGATGCCAACAACATTGCTACCGTGATGGGGCTCATCAAGTCCCATCTCTAAGTCAGAGAGAAAGGGCGCTGATGGCGCCCTTTCCATAAGGGTCTATGGGTCGTATAAAACTGAAAATCTGGATCTTGCTGCTGGGCTGGTTATGGCTGCAGCCTGCCCTTGCCCGGCACCAGTTTGAATCCGCCCTGCCCGGCCACGACGACCATCACTGCCTGGTTTGCGCCCTCCATCTGGATGGCAAGCAGGTCATCACCGCCACCCCCTATTGTTTCCCCGGTTCGACCTCTGTTCTGCCCGTCGTTGCAACCATGCAACGCTCGGCGGATACAGCCACGCTTCACAGCTATGCCATCCGTGCGCCGCCCGCCTCTGTTTTTATCTATCCCTTTGTTTAATTTCGCTATTTGTTTTGAAAAAGGATTAAAGATGAAAGCAGTTACTCTGTTGCTGGCCGCAGCGGCCTTTGGCGCACACGCAAATCACGACGAACACGAGAGCCACAGCCACGGCGCCCACGAGCATGGCCATGGCCACCTCAATCTGGTGGTCGATGGCGACCAGCTGATGATCGAGCTGCAGGCGCCTGCAGCCGATCTGGTAGGCTTCGAGCACGCCGCCAAGAGCGATGAAGAGAGGGCGCAGTATGCCAAGGCGGTCGCCCGCCTCCAGCAGCCTGACGCCCTTTTCCGCTTCGACCCGGCCGCTGGCTGCAAACTGACCCAGCAGGAGCTGCAAGCCGCCAAAGAAGAGCATGACCATGACCATGACCATGACCATGACCATGACCATGACAAGGCTACCAGCAACAAACATGAAGACCACCATGATCATGACGAAGCGGGCCACGCCGATATGGGCGCCATGTACACCTACACCTGCGCCACGCCGGCCAAACTGACCGGCCTTGAGGCGACCCTGTTCAGCGTCTATCCGAGCCTTGAGAAGCTGAGCGTGCAGGGGATCCTGCCCACCGGCCAGACCGCTGGCGAGCTGACCCCGTCCGCCAACAAGCTGAGCTGGTAACGCCATGAAAAAAGCCGTGGTTGAGATCCGCGATCTGGCCTTTGCCTGGCCAGGTGGCGACGCTGTACTCGATCTGCCCGCCCTCACCATCCGCGAGGGTGAGCGGGTCTTTATCAAGGGCCCGTCGGGCTCCGGCAAGTCGACCCTGCTCGGGTTGCTGGCCGGGATCCAGACCGCCAACCACGGCACCCTGGAGGTGCTGGGCCAACCATTGGCCCGGCTCTCTGGCCGTGCCCGTGACCACTTCCGGGCGGCCAATCTGGGTTATATCTTCCAGCAGTTCAATCTGCTGCCTTTTCTCTCGGTGCAGGACAACGTGACCGCTGCCCTCACCTTTTCGCCCGCCAAACGGTCTCGCCTGCAAGGGAGTCCGGAGCAGGAGGCGCGCCGTCTGCTGGCGGAGCTGCAACTGCCGGATGACGCACTGCATCGCCCCGTCCATGCCCTCAGCATCGGCCAGCAGCAGCGGGTTGCCGCCGCACGGGCGCTGATCGGCTCGCCGCCACTGGTGATCGCGGACGAGCCCACCTCGGCACTCGACACCGACAACCGGGCCGCCTTTATCAAGCTGTTGTTCGAGGAGTGCGACAAGCAGGGCTCGACCCTGATCTTCGTCAGCCACGACCCTTATCTCGAACCCCTGTTCCCGCGGGTCGAAAACCTGCAACAGCTCAACCGGAGGGCATCATGCTAAAGCTCGCCCTGCAAAGTCTCTGGGCCCGCCGCCTTACCGCCGGGCTCACCCTGCTGGCCGTCGCCATCAGCGTCACCCTGCTACTCGGGGTGGAGCGGGTGCGCACCCAGGCCCGTGAAAGCTTCTCCAACACCGTCTCGGGGACCGATCTCATCGTTGGCGCCCGCTCCGGTCAGGTGAACCTGCTGCTCTACTCGGTGTTTCGCATCGGCAACCCCACCAACAACGTGGGGTGGGACTCCTATCAGGCCATCAAGCAGAAACCCGGCGTCGCCTGGACCATCCCGCTTTCCCTTGGTGACTCCCACAAGGGATTTCGGGTGCTCGGCACCAATGGCGACTACTTCACTCACCTGAAGTATGGTCAGCAACAGTCGCTGCAACTGCGCGAAGGACGGCCGTTCGAGACGCCGTTTGAAGCAGTACTCGGCGCCCAGGTGGCCGAGAAGCTCGGCTATCACCTCGACCAATCCATCGTCATCGCCCACGGTGCCGGCAACACCTCGTTCAGCCAGCACGACAACCTGCCGTTCAAGGTGGTGGGTATTCTGGCGCCGACCGGCACGCCCATCGATCGCACCATCCATGTGCCGCTGGCGGGGATCGAGGCGATCCATCTGGGCTGGGATACCGGCCGCCACAGCAAGAACGTGACACCGGAGCAGGCGCTGGCGCAGGATCTCACCCCGAAAACCATCACCGCCTTTATGGTGGGCTTGAGCAACCGGATCCTGGCGTTCCAGCTACAACGCAGCGTCAACACCTATCCCAAAGAGCCGCTGATGGCGATCCTGCCGGGGGCCGCCCTGCAGGAGCTGTGGAGCCTGATGAGCGTGGCGGAAACCGCGCTGTCGGTCATCGCCGGTTTTGTGGTAGTCGCGGGCCTGATCGGCATGCTGACTACCCTGCTGGCGGGGCTTAACGAGCGGCGCCGGGAGCTCGCCATCTTGCGATCCCTCGGCGCGGGCCCTGCCCACCTGTTCCTGCTGCTGGCGCTGGAGGCCATGGCGCTGACCACGGTCGGCATCGCTCTCGGGGTCGCCGTGCTCTATCTGGGGCAGGGGCTTGCCTCGCCCTGGCTGCTCAGCCACTATGGCCTGCAACTGAGCCTGGGGCTGCCGAGCACCTACGAGTGGCAACTGCTGGGGGTAGTCTGGCTGGCAGGCATGGTGATTGGCCTGCTCCCTGCCGCCCGCGCTTACCGCTACAGCCTGAGCGATGGCATGAGCATTCGCGTCTAGCGAGACGCCCAAAAATCGAAACAGAAGGACAGATGATGAAGTGGAAAATTGTGGCGCTGCTCGCCAGCCTGCTGGTGCTGCCCGCCCTGGCCGCCGATTACAAAACCATCGACTGGGATGTGCTCATCCCGGAAGGGGAGAAACTGCTGCCACCGCCCCAGGTCAATCACGAAGATCCCATGTCGGTGCCGCAACCGGTGGGCGGGGTGAACAAGAAGCTGGACAACCAGGATGTGCGCATTCCGGGCTTCGTGGTGCCGCTAGAAGGGGATGCCAAGAAGATTACCGCCTTCCTGCTGGTACCCTACTTCGGCGCCTGCATCCACGTGCCGCCGCCCCCCACCAATCAGGTGATCTATGTGAGCTACCCCAAGGGGGCGCCGGTGGATGATCTGTGGGATGCCATCTGGGTGAAGGGCAAGATGCGCACGGTCAGCTCCAGCCACGAGATGGCCACCGCCTCCTACTCGATGGAAGCGGTCGAGGTGAGCGTCTACGAGGAGTAATCCTCCCGTTGCAAAAAAAGCGGCCTCCACGGAGGCCGCTTTGTTATCTTGGCATCCCGGTTGGAGTAACATTCAGCTCCAGAACCTGTGCGAATGGAGTCAGCATGGCAGACCTCCCCCCCCCGAAAAAAGAGAGTTCGATCCTGAGCAGCCAGGAGCAGACCCTGCGCCTGGCCCGCAGCCGCGGCATCGACGGCATGCTCACCCGCAACACCGACAGCACCTTCGAACAGCGCGCCACCTTTCGCCATCTGGCGGATCAGGCCGCTCGCCAGCGCAATCTGGAAGCCATCATGGTGATGGCCTCCCGCCACTGCGAAGAGACCGCTGCCGGCGGCGAGATGGACAGCGACTGGCTGACCCGCTTCCTGCAACTGGCGGAAGATATCAGCATGGTGCCGATGCAGCAGCTGTGGGGGCGGATCTTCGCGCTGGAAGTCGCCACGCCGGGCCGCTTCTCCATTCGGGCGCTCGCCACCCTCAAAGAGATGACCCAGCGCGAGGCCCAGCTGTTCCAGCGCATCTGCTCACTGACTTGCCACTACACCGGCAGCGACGAGCAGCGACTGCTGCTGGGGCTGCACAAGGGGGCCACCCTGCTGAGTCGTGCCAAGGCAACCCGCCTTGGTCTTGGCAAATACCGACTGCCCTACAACGCCCTGCTGCAACTGTTCGAGCTCGGGCTGCTGCATCGCGCCGAGCTGGAGTCCGGCCCGCTGCCCGCCGATGGGGTCGAGCTGGAGTTTGGCAACCAGTGCTGGCGGCTGCAGTGCAAGCAGAACAACATCACCCTGCTCTACTACCGGCTCACCCCGGTGGGCAACGAGCTCGCCCAGCTGCTGCAAGAGTCGCCACTGGAGGAGTACCTGCAGGATCTGAAAACCGTGCTGGTACAGAGTATCCAGATTGAAGTGATGCAGCTCGTCAGCGCCCCCTCCTCACCCGCTCCCGACCCTCTCCCCTGATCTCTGGCGGGGCAGCTGATGCCCCGTCGGTTCATGGCTCCTTCGCATCAAGCTGCTGGCTCCAAGCTTATGGGCTTGTCCAGAATAGGTTGCAAATTGCAGATGCCGCAGAGGCACACCCCGTCAGATCCGTTGCATATTGCAAACAACCACGCGCTTTTCCTCTCCAAACCTCGCTAATAACACATCAATCATTAGTTTTTGCCAGCTGGCCCGCCCCTTGCACATGTCTTGATGCAGATCAAAATTTAACCACCACAGCTCGGGAGCAAGGCCATGAGAATCAATCAACCGGTTACCCAAAGAGAACGTCTCTATCCAGACCACCAGAGCCTGATCTCCACCACGGATCTGGAGAGCCGCATCACCTACGCCAACGATGAGTTCTGCGATATTGCAGGCTTCTCGCTCGACGAGCTGAAGGGGGAGCACCACAATCTGGTGCGTCATCCTGACATGCCGAAACAGGCCTTTGCCGATCTGTGGGGTCACATCAGGGATGGCAAGAGCTGGATGGGACCGGTGAAAAATCGCTGCAAGAACGGTGATCACTACTGGGTCAGCGCCTTTGTCACCCCCATCAAGGATGCCAGCGGCCGGGTGGTGGAGTATCAGTCGGTGCGCACCGCCCCGAGCGAGGAGATCAAACAGCGGGCCGAGAAGGTCTATGCCGACCTTCGCAACAACAAGCTGCCGCTGGCGCTCAAGTTGCCCACCTTCTCCCATACCCTGACCATCAACCTCTGTCTGCTGCTGAGCCTGCTCGCCATGTTTGCCTTGGGCTACAGCCACGATATGAACTGGCAACTGGCGCTGGCCGCCCTGCCGCTGGCGATAGCGGCCATCACCCTGAATGCCCTCTCCCGTCGCCTCGGCAAGCTCAACAAGATGGCTCGCAGCCGCTTTGACAACCCGCTGATGCAGCTGCTCTACACCAACAAGGTGGACAATATCGCCGCCATCGAACTCTCGATGGTGATGAATCAGGCCGAGTTCAACGCCGTGCTAGCCCGCACCCAACAGACCTGCAGCAAGATCCTGCAGGCCGCCGAGGGGGATCTGCGCAACGCCGAATCCATCACCGACAACCTGCAACAGCAGCAGGCCGAAACCAATCAGGTAGCGACCGCCGTGACCGAGATGTCGGAATCCATTCGCGAGGTGTCACAAAGTTCGACTGACTCCTCCAGCCTGCTGGATGAAACAGCCGTGCTGTTCAAGAGCGGCAACAGTAGCGTGGCCGAAACCGTGGCTGCCGTGGCGGGCATGAACAGCGAACTGATCACCTCCAAGAGCGTGATCAGTGCGCTGGTCGGCCACTGCCGCGATATCGACGGCATCCTCGATGTGATCAACAACATCGCCAACCAGACCAACCTGCTGGCCCTCAACGCCGCCATCGAAGCGGCCCGGGCTGGCGAAGCGGGTCGCGGCTTCTCGGTAGTGGCCGACGAGATCCGCACCCTCGCCATCAAGACCCAATCCTCGACCAGCGAGATCCAGAAGATGATCACCGAGCTGCAAAACAGCTCTGGCGAGGCTGAGCAGGCGATGGAGAAGGGCTGCCAGCTTGCCGACAGTTGCCAGCAGAAGGCCACCGCGACCGGCACCATACTCCAGCAGATCAACAACATGTTGCAGCAGGTGGCTTCCGGCAGCAGCCAGATTGCCCAGGCGGTGCAGGAGCAGTCCCACGTTACCGCCGAGATCAACCGCAACGTGCTCAGCATCAAGACCCTGGCCGATGACTCCAGCGTTGGCAGCCAACACGCCGTGCACGGCATCACCCAGCTGGTAAACCAGTTGAGCGATCTCGACCGGCTGGTACGCCAGTTCCAGAAGGGGGCTCCGGCAAGCCAAAGCCGCTACGAAGTGGCCGCCACCCGCGCCGTGCCGGTACGCCAAGCCAGATAACCACGACACCAACAATCACCGCAGAAAACCAAATGGGCCCGCAGGCCCATTTGGTTTTTTCATACCCGCCAACAAGCTGGCGACACACCCGTTTCACCATCCGATTTTCCCCTGCGCTGATGGCCGCCGTTGTTGCGCGACCATATCGCCGCCCGTTATTTATTAATTTATTGATCTTGCTCAGAAAACTGCCCGCTTGCGCTTTTCACCCCAGCCCCGTTCGGTAACATAGCCGCTTGGCAACCTCTCGCAGGAGTCAGCCATGAGCCAAGCCAGTGCCAAATCTCAGGTAAAAGCAGCAAGCTGGAGGCTGAAATTCAGGGCGGTAGCCATGTCATTGTTGTCCATGATTGGTTCCATGACTGCTTTTTATAAAGCGTGAACGGGGCTCCTAAAAGGCGACGTCAAACAAATGGACTCCCACCAAGCATGGCTGGCGGAAGACTGATTTAAAATCGGCTTGTTCATGGCGATTATCAGGGTGGAACGGAGTTATATGGAAGGTGGCACTAACGTGTCGGTACCACCTTCCATCTAATCACTGTTAATGTACAAGGTAACGACCACAATTTATGAAAATTACACAAGTAAAATGGAATAATCATCCAGTATTAGGCAATTTATTATTAGACTTTAACAATAGCTCAACGAGCACCCCCTATGAAACAGTTATTTTTGCTGGAGAAAATGGAACAGGAAAATCAACAATACTAGAAATCATAAGTAACTTCTTAAATGCGAGTTCTTTCGAATATTTTGACTATGTATGCTATGTAACTGATGAAGGCAAATCGTTCAAAGCCGTTCCAACGTCTGATGGAAATACCCATAAAAATTTTTTCGATCTAATTGATGAAAACCAACAAAAAATATATATTCGAGAGGATAGGTATAATAACAGAGAAAAAATGGACTCTAATAGAGATGATTTAAGATATTATGGCTGCGTTTATTCCAAGGCAAGAGCTGATTACAAAACACAAAAAATAACCACCACCACGACAAAATCTTTAGATACAGAAAAATACGATATTGATGGTAGTGATGATTTTACTTCTTTAAAGCAGCTTATTATTGATGTAGTTAATCAAGACAATAATGAATATGCAGAAATTAATAAAACACTAGGCTCATCACCTAAATCATGGGATGAGTTTTATCCAGACTCAAACTTGTTCAGATTCAAAAATGCTTTTGATAATTTCTTTGACAAGCTGGCGTACGAAAAAGTAACCAATATTAATGATGAAAAGACAATCACTTTTACTAAAAATGGCGCATCTATACCAGTTGACAATTTAAGTACTGGTGAAAAGCAAATAGTATTCCGTGGTATATATTTATTGCGCAACAGTAATTTATTGAATGGCTCTGCAATTTTAGTTGATGAACCTGAACTAAGCATGCATCCTAAATGGCAGCAAAGAATACTTGCATACTACAAAGAATTATTTACTAAAAACAATAATCTTATAACTCAAATGTTCTTCGCTACGCATTCAGATCATGTTCTTAAATCTGCACTGTCTGATAATAATAAAAACTTAATTATTGCCCTAGAAGACGATGGTGGGGTTATCAAGGTGAGAAAGGTAGACTCTCCATCAGTTCTACCATCGGTTACAAGTGCAGAAACAAACTATCTGGCATTTGATATTATATCTAACGACTACCATATTGAGCTTTACGGCTGGCTCCAAGATAAAGAATCAAAAAATAGTGTAAAGTCTTGTGACGACTTTATCAAAGCAAGCACACTATACGACCCGTCAAAGCACAGTAAAATCTCAGGGTTTGGACATACTACATATGATACGCTTCCAACTTATATCAGAAATGCAATTCATCATCCTGACTCTGGAAATGTCTTTACTGAACAAGAAATGAGAACTTCAATTGAACTATTAATAGAGCTCTGTCGATAAAGCACAATAATAGGCCATCAAATAGGACGCAAGACGCTTAGCTTATAATTCTTCGTGTAGCCAATAAATTTCAACCTCTTGCAACGACGTTAGGTCACTTGTTCTTTGTTTATAGCAAATGAGGGCATTTTATTTATGGATCGTGAGTTCGATGAGAAAAATCCCAAGATGGCAGTTGAATTCTCAAATTCGAATCGTGATAAGATGATTCGACTGTTCCCTTCCTATCTATCTAAAATAGAAGAAGGCTTATATTTTAGAATATTAAAAAGCAAGACTAATTACCTAAATAAGCTATCTACACTATTCTCTGAAATGAATGAGATTTATGTTTATGTAGATAAATTCACACCTTGCAAAAAAGGTTGCTCTCATTGCTGCCATATTCCAGTGTCAGTTTCAGAACTAGAAGTAGAGTACATAGAAAAGTCTTTAAAAATAAAGAGAAAAGCGTTCTCTGTATATGACAAAACTCAGGAAAAACCTTGCCCATTTCTAAAAAATAATGGTTGCAGCATATACAATGTGCGACCATTTGTTTGTAGAAGGCATGTTGTGTTAACAAAAACATCCTATTGGTGCGAACTTGAGCGCTGCAACCAAGAAATAATGCCACTGTTAAATTTCACTGAACCCCAAAAGAGTTTTGAATATTTAATTTATGAATCGAGGAAAAACAGATTTTTTGATATAAGAGAAATATTTTAACTATAGCACCCCAATAAAATATTCGCGTGAGTTCGAAATATCGCCCATAGTATGGGAAACGCTTGTGATGCTCACCAATTAGAGCAAGCATTGGTGCAACTATCTTAGGTGATAGCTTCATCATTGAGTACTTTGAGTCAGAAAGAAGGAGAGCTCGAGATTTTGGTTTGGAAAGCGGTTTATCAATCAGCCCGTAAGTTAGGATAGCGCAGCGTATTCGGACAATCGCGAATTCGCGAATAACCTCGCTGCGACATAAGCAAGGATCGGAAACATCCCATCTGACATCCGCCGTTTTGAGCATCTCAGCGTCGCGTTGTGGCCAACAGAACCAAAACGGTGACCGTCCAAATTTTCATTTCTTATATTATTCAAGTGTAAATAAACAAGGAAATATATGGCAGTTGTAATTACGTTTGATCTTACTGATTATAATCAGAATGACCATGGTCGCTTAAAGGCGATGTTTGAGCGTTTTGGTTGGGAAAACTTAGGTGGCACTGCATACCGTTATCCCAAGCTAGGAACTGATGATCAGCCCGTTGAAGACTGGCTAAACCATATCGTCCCGGCATTAATGATGTTTCGCGCTTATCTCAGAAATCATCCAGAAGTAATTTTAGTAAGATTTACTATTGACGCTAACTCTTCTAGTGGCTACAACCCAAATTCTGGATTTGGTAATCCTCCGCTTCCAGGCCCTCAAGCTGCTGATTACAACCCAACAAATCCAGGGCACTTTGGTCAAAGAAATTTATGGGATTGGTTAGATAATATCCCATACCCATATTAAGCCTGCAGGTTCGAATAGCGAAGCGTATTCGGACAATCACGAATAACCCCGCCGCGATATAAGCAAGGATCGGAAGATCCTTTTGCGGGGTTGCTATCGGCTGCCTTGGAGTGGCTCAAGGCTCGTCGGTGCCACTATAAGCTGGATTTATGGGTTTTCCGATAATGACCCAACATTTGCTTATAGTGGCTGACGCCAGCCCATCAGCGCCTGTGGTGGCCAACTGACCGGCCGCCGGGCGCTTGTTATAGGTTCTTCCGATCCAGCTACAGGCAGTTCCCCTGCCGCAGGGCAGTCAGCAGCTCCCCCACCAGCACCTCCACCGATTTACCGGCATTCAGCAGATGAATTTCCGGCTGCTCGGGCGCCTCATAGGCGGAGTCGATACCGGTAAAATTCGTGATTTCCCCTGCCCGCGCCTTTTTATAGAGCCCCTTGGGATCGCGCTCTTCACAGATGGCGAGCGGCGCATCGACAAACACCTCGACGAACTCCCCTTCACCCACGAGATTGCGCACCAGCGCCCGCTCGGCACGAAATGGCGAGATAAAGGCGGTGAGCACGATAAGCCCCGCATCCACCATCAGTTTCGCCACTTCGCCGACCCGACGGATATTCTCCTGCCGCGCAGCATCATCGAAACCGAGATCGCCGCAGAGGCCGTGGCGCACATTGTCCCCATCCAGCAGATAGGTGTGCTTGCCTTGTGCCGCCAGCGCCTGCTCCAGCGCCCCCGCCAGGGTCGATTTGCCCGCCCCCGACAGCCCGGTAAACCAGATCACCAGCGGTTTTTGCCCTTTCAATTCGGCCCGGCTCTGTTTGTCGACGGCATGCTTGTGCCACACGATATTACTCATCCCACACTCCTTGCTTGGCGCTTACGCCTCAAAACTTAAACTGTCCGGCACCACGGGGAGCCGCCTCGGACTATCCGCCGACAACGTGCTGATGCCATGGCATTACTCATTCAACACTCCTTGATTGGCACTTACGCCTTAAAACGGAAACAGCAGGGGCACCATCACAATCACCCCGAGGCTATAGGCCAGCGAGACCGGCAAGGCCAGCTTGAGGTAGTCCGGCATCTTGTAGTTGCCCGCGGCATAGACCATCAGGTTGGTCTGGTAGCCGTAGGGCAGGATAAAGCTGGAGCTGGCCCCGAACAGCACCGCCAGAATAAACGGCATGGTCGAGACATCCATGCTGAGCGCCAGCTGGTAACCCATGGGGAAGGCCAGTGCGGCGGCGGCGTTGTTGCTCATCAACTCGGTCAGCACCAACGTAAACACATAAATACCGATAAAGGCGATGATGGGGCTGGCACCGTTGAACTCCCCCATCAGCCAGTCGGCGATAAGCTTGGCCAGTCCGCTCTTTTCCAGCTGATCGGCGATGGCAAGAGCCCCGCCCACCACCAGCCAGATATCGAGCGGGAAGCGGCGGCGGATCTCGTCCAGGGTCAGAATGCGGGTCAGCAGCAGCGCCACCAGCATCAGCAGCAAGCCCTTGAACAGCGGCACCAGATCGAATACCGAGAGCGCCAGCACCCCGAGAAATCCCAGCACCACGGCGGCGCTGCGCTTGCCATCGAGACGGGTGGAAGCTTCCAGCCCGCTCACCACCACAAACTCCCGCCCCAGCGACTTGTTGCGGGCAAACTGGGGGCCGGGGGCCAGTAGCAGAGTGTCCCCTGCGTGCAGCTCAATCTGGCCGAGGCCACCGGTGAGCTGGGTTTCGCCGCGGCGCACCGCCAATACCACCGCATCGAAGTGGGTACGAAATTCCGCATCCTTGATGGTCTGACCCACCAGCCGCGAGCTGTGGCTAACGATCACCTCCACCAGATGCTGGCCGTTGAGGCGGTGCTGGCCGTAGAGATCCAGCCCCTTCATCTCCTGCAATACGCCGACGCTCTCCACATCGCCGCAAAACAGCAGCACGTCCCCTTCGTGCAGTTCGTGTTCAGGCTGCACCGGGCAGATCACCTGATCGCCGCGAATAATTTCCGCCAGATAGAGGCTTTTCAGGCTGCGCAGGCCGTTCTCCTTGACGCTGCGCCCCGCCAGCGGCGAACCGGCGCCCACCTTGGCTTCGAGAAAATAGCCGGATTCGCGGCTCATCTCGGTATCCTGCTCCGGCAGGTGACGAGCAAACAGCAGCACGGCCACCAGACCGGTCAGTAAGGTGCCCGCCCCCACCATAAAGAAGTCGAACATGCCGAGCGGCGGCGCCCCCATCTTGATGAGGAAGCTGTTGACGATCAGGTTGGTGGAGGTGCCGATCAGGGTCAGCACCCCGCCGAAGGTGGCCGCGAAGCACATGGGCAGCAGCAGCCGCGATGGCGCATGGTTGGGGTTGCGTTTGACCGCGCCCAGCATGGAGGCCACCACGGCGGTGTTGTTGACGAAGGCAGACAGGAAGGCGGTGGAGAACCACACCTTCACCAGCACCTTGTTGAATGAACCCGTGCCCACCAGATTGGCGAACCAGCTCATGATGCGGGTCTTCTCCACCGCCAGCGACACCAGCAGCAACAGCACCAGCGTCAGCAGGGCACTGTTGGTGTAGCCCGCCACCACGGCGTTGATATCCGCCAGCCCGCTCAGGTAGGTGATGAGCACGGCGCCCGAGAAGAGCAGCGCCGGGCGGAGTTTGCCCTGGATCAGCAGGGCCACGAGAGCAGCCAGCAGACCCAGCACCAGGAATTGTTGCCAGGTCATGGGCTTACTCCTTGCTTGTGTCGTTACCGATGGCAAGGGCTTGCCAGTGCGGGAAGTGCTTGCGCACCAGCGCGTTGAGCTCGATTTCGAACTCGCTGTAGTGCCCTTTTACTGCCTTGGCCGCCAAGCCTTCCACTATCATGCCGGCGCCGACGGTGACGTTGGTCAGCCGGTCGATCAGGATAAAGCTGCCGGTATCACGGATCTCCTGATACGGGTCAAACGCCACCGGGTCGGTGAGGCTCAGCTCGCACAGGCCGATCTCGTTGAGCTTGAGCTCGCTCGCAGGCAGTTCGTCCAGCTTGTTGATCTCGATGCGGTGGCGAATGGCCTCCACCTGACCGCGACTCTTCTTGGTGGCCAGTTTGACGTCGTAGACCCGACCCGGTTGCAGGGACTCCTCCCCCATCCAGACGATATGGGCCAGCACATTCTGGGTCACTTGCGGCTGCTTGGCCGCATCCACCAGCAGGTCGCCGCGGCTGATGTCGATCTCGTCGGCGAAGGTGACCGTGATGGCCTGACCCGGCAGGGCGTACTCCAGATCTCCGTCGAAGGTGACGATGCGGGTGACTGTGCTCTCCTTGCCCGACGGCAGCACCGCCAGCTTGTCGCCCACCCGCAGGATGCCGGAGGCGAGCGTGCCCGCGAAGCCGCGAAAATCGAGGTTGGGGCGGTTCACATACTGCACCGGCAGGCGCACCGGATGACGCTCCAGCTCGCGCTCAACCTCGGCAGACTCCAGCAGGGAGAGCAGGGTTTCGCCTTCGTACCAAGCCAGCTTGTCGCTCGGGTTGACCACGTTGTCGCCGTCCAGCGCCGAGACCGGCACGATATGGATGGTGTCGACGCTGAGCTTCTTGGCGAACTCGCGGTAGTCGGCACTGATGCGCTCGAACACCTCCTGACTGAACTCCACCAGATCCATCTTGTTGACCGCCACCACGAACTGCTTGATGCCGAGCAGGCTCGCAATAAAGCTGTGACGACGGGTCTGATCCAGCACGCCTTTGCGGGCGTCGATCAGGATGATGGCCAGATCGCAGGTGGAGGCGCCGGTGGCCATGTTGCGGGTGTACTGCTCGTGGCCCGGGGTATCCGAGATGATAAATTTGCGCTTGGCGGTGGAGAAATAGCGGTAGGCCACGTCAATGGTGATGCCCTGCTCGCGCTCCGCTTGCAGGCCGTCAACCAGCAGTGCCAGGTCCAGCTTCTCGCCGGTGGTGCCG
This sequence comes from Aeromonas sp. FDAARGOS 1416, assembly GCF_019048085.1. NCBI lineage: Bacteria > Pseudomonadati > Pseudomonadota > Gammaproteobacteria > Aeromonadales > Aeromonadaceae > Aeromonas > Aeromonas sp. FDAARGOS 1416. The sequence goes on from NZ_CP077301.1 coordinate 3,012,845, forward strand.
AGCTTCTGGCTGTCGGACTCCAGCGCTTTGAGCTGATCTTCATAAATCTGCTGGGAGTCGTGCAGCAGGCGACCGATAAGGGTGCTCTTGCCGTCATCCACGCTGCCGCAGGTGAGAAAACGCAGCAGGCTCTTGTGCTGCTGGGCGTGCAGATAGGCTTCGATGCCCTGTTCGGTGATGGCGGTCTGAATATGGCTGTTCATGCTGACGACTCCTTAGAAATATCCCTGACGCTTCTTCTGCTCCATGGAGCCGGCCTGATCGTGGTCAATCAGCCGCCCTTGCCGCTCGCTCGAGGTGGTGAGCAGCATCTCTTCAATAATTTCCGGCAAGGTGGTGGCATCGGATTCGATGGCACCGGTCAACGGGTAGCAGCCGAGGGTACGGAAACGCACCAGCTCCTGCTTCACTTCGTCTTCCGGGCCGATGGGCATACGATCGTCATCCACCATGATCTTGATGCCGTTACGCTCCACCACCGGACGGTAAGCGGCGAAGTAGAGCGGCACTATGTCGATCTTTTCCAGATAGATGTATTGCCAGATATCCAGCTCGGTCCAGTTGGAGAGCGGGAACACCCGGATGCTCTCCCCCTTGTTGACCTGGCTGTTGTAGACGCGCCACAGCTCCGGACGCTGGTTCTTCGGATCCCAGCGGTGGGACTTGTCACGGAAGGAGTAGACCCGCTCCTTGGCGCGGGACTTCTCTTCATCGCGGCGCGCGCCACCGAATGCGGCATCGAAGCCGTATTTGTTGAGCGCCTGCTTGAGCCCCTCGGTCTTCATGATGTCGGTGTGCTTGCCGCTACCGTGGACGAAGGGGTTGATGCCCATGGCGAGCCCTTCCGGATTCTTGTGGACGATCAGATCCAGCCCGTACTTCTTAGCGGTCTCGTCGCGGAATTTGATCATCTCCTTGAACTTCCAGTCGGTGTCGACGTGGAGCAAGGGGAACGGGATCTTGCCCGGATAGAAGGCCTTGCGGGCCAGGTGCAGCATGACGGAGGAGTCCTTGCCGATGGAGTACATCATCACCGGGTTTTCAAATTCGGCAGCCACCTCGCGGATGATATGGATGCTCTCGGCTTCCAGCTGCTGCAAGTGCGTCAATCTTTCACGGTCCATGTTGGTCCTCGGGTCATTGCTTATGCGCCTGCTCGGGGCGCTGGGTGGTTCAGTGCGCGGCCGCGCTGGCAGCCGCATCAAATATCTCTTTCTCGGTCAGGCCAGCTGCACCAGCTTGAGGTCGCAGCCATCGAGACCCGGGTTAGCGCGCAGCTGCTCGCCGCCCTGCTCTCCAAACCAGGCCAGCCGATCGCGCAGGGCGACCACTTCGCCGATGACGATAAGCGACGGGCTCACCGCCTGTTTGGCCAGCTCCGCCAGATCCGCCAAGGTGCCGGTCAGCACCCGCTGGCGGGATGTGGTGCCGCGCTCGATGATGGCGATGGGGGTGGCTTGGCTTCTGCCGTGATCCACCAGCTGCTGCTGGATATGCTCGGAACGCATCAGCCCCATATAGATGACCAGGGTCTGACTGGTGGCGGCGAGCTGCTGCCAGTCGGGCTCCTTGCCCTCTTTTTGGCAGTGGCCGGTAATAAAGACGGCGCTCTGGGCGTAATCACGGTGGGTGAGTGGAATACCGGCATAGGCGGTGGCACCGGCAGCGGCCGTGATGCCGGGCACTACCGAGAAGGGGATTCCTTCATCGGCCAGCACTTCCAGCTCCTCGCCACCCCGGCCAAACATAAAGGGATCGCCCCCTTTCAGCCGCACTACCCGATTGCCCGCCTTGGCGTATTCCACCAGCAGGCGATTGGTCTCCTCCTGCGGCACGCTGTGGGCGCCCGCCTTCTTGCCGACCGACACCAGAGTGGCGTCGCGGCGCACCAGATCGAGGATCTCGGCGGAGACCAGCTGGTCGTAAAGCACCACTTCAGCCTGTTGAATCTGTTGCAGCGCCTTGAGGGTCAAGAGGCCCGGATCGCCGGGGCCCGCGCCGACCAGCACCACTTCTCCTACTTCGCTTTTCGCCTGATCGAGGCCATCGCTCAGCCACTGCTCGGCACCTTGCCAATCCTCTTTCTCAATCAGGCTGGCGAGGGTGTTGGAAGCAAAGGCGCGCTCCCAGAAGCGGCGACGATCGGAAATCGAGGAGAGCACCCGCTTGGCCTTGTCACGGACCCGACCGGAGAGATCGGTCAGCCCGCCAAGATGGCGCGGCAGCAGGCTCTCCAGCCGCTCGCGCAGCAGGCGCACCAGCACCGGCGCCTTGCCGCCGCTGGAGACCGCCACCATCAGCGGCGAGCGATCGATGATCGAGGGGAAGATAAAGCTGGAGCGCTTGGGGTCATCCACCACGTTGACGAACAGACCCAGCTGGTTGGCACTCTGATAAACCAGCGCATTGACTTCGAGGTTGTCGGTCGCCGCCACCACCAAAATCTGACCAGCCAGATGGGCCGGAGTGAAGCGCTCGGCAAGATGGGTGAAACGACCGGTGAATTCCGCAAATTCCGGTTCAAGCTCCGGGGAGACCAGGGTCAGCCGGGCACCGGCCGCCAGCAGCAGGCGCGCCTTGCGCAGGGCAACCTCGCCCCCGCCCACCAGCAGTACCGGGCGGCCTTCCAACTTGGCAAACATAGGTAAATAATCCATTTCGGCCCATCCCTCGGAACACGACTAATATGGGGCGACTATAGGCAGGGCAGCTTATCCCTCAAAATAATAAAAAATGCTTTTTAATGCGTTTTGGTAATTAGCAAAGCCGATTCATGACAAAGGCGTACGAAGTCACTTGTGGTACCTGACGCCAGACCATAGGCTAGGGACTGTGTTTCATAAGGAGCTAAATGATGAATGAATCATTGATTGTGCTAGGGATTTTCGTGTTCCTGGTGCTCGCCACCCTGAGCGCGGGCATCAAGATCGTGCCCCAGGGCTACAACTGGACGGTGGAGCGCTTCGGCCGCTACACCCGCACCCTGACCCCGGGTCTCAACCTGCTGATCCCCTACGTGGATAGGGTCGGCCACAAGATCATCATGATGGAGCAGGTGCTGGATATCCCGGCACAAGAGGTGATCTCCCGCGACAACGCCAACGTCACCATCGACGCCATCAGCTTTGTGCAGGTAGTGGATGCCCGCAAAGCGGGTTATGAGGTCAACGATCTCACCAGCGCCATCCGCAATCTCACCATGACCAATATGCGGACCGTGCTCGGTGCCATGGAGCTGGACGAGATGCTCTCCCAGCGCGACACCATCAACGAGAAGCTACTGCGCACCATGGATGCCGCCACCGCCCCCTGGGGTATCAAGGTGACCCGCATCGAGATTAAAGATGTGCGCCCGCCGCTGGCGCTGGTCGAAGCGATGAACGCCCAGATGAAGGCCGAGCGCCAGAAGCGGGCCGAGGTACTGGAAGCCGAAGGGGTGCGCCAGTCCAAAATCCTGAAAGCGGAAGGCGAAAAGCAGTCCCAGATCCTGAAAGCCGAAGGTGAGCGTCAGGCCGCCTTCCTCGCCGCCGAAGCGCGGGAGCGGGCTGCCGAGGCGGAAGCCAAGGCGACTCATATGGTTTCCCAGGCGATTGCGGAAGGAGACCTGCAGGCCATCAACTACTTCGTGGCCCAGAAATATACCGAGGCACTGGCCCGCATCGGTGAAGGCCCCAACAGCAAGATCATCATGATGCCGCTGGAAGCGGGCAGCCTGATTGGCTCGGTGGCTGGCATGGCCGAGCTGTTCAACAAAGATGGCAAGGGCAGCAAGTCATGACAGCCCTGTTAGAGGGGCTGACCCATTGGCACTGGCTGGGGCTCGGCTTCATTCTGCTGGCCATCGAGGTGCTCGGCTCGGTGGGCTTTTTGCTCTGGACCGGCATCGCCGCTCTGGAAGTGGGGCTACTGCTGCTGATCTGGCCCTTTGGCTGGCAGGCGCAGTTGCTGCTGTTTGCGGTGCAATCCCTGCTCACCACCTGGGCCTGGTGGCGCTGGCAGCACCAGCGTGACAACTCGGGTCAGGATGCCGCCAGCACCATCAACGAGCGGATGCAGAGCTATATGGGCCGCGAGCTGACCCTGCTGGATGATGTCGCCCAAGGCACCAGCCGGGTGCATCTGGACGATACGGTCTGGACGGTGCGCTGCGACGAGTCGCTACCTGCGGGCAGCAAGGTCAGGGTAGTGGGGGCTGACTCCCACATCCTGCTGGTTGAACCCCGCAACTGACGCAACTCTGCCATCGAGTCATAAAAAAGCCCGCGATCGCTCGCGGGCTTTTGTCTCTCTGGATGCCACTCAGGTACGCAGCCGATCGAGCTGACTGGCCAGCGCCGTGGCCGCTTGCTCCAGCGCTTCGCTCAGTTGATGGCTGGAGCTTGCCTCCTGCCCGATCACGTTGGCGGTATCGCCGATCCGCATCAAATTCTTGTTGATATCGTCACTGACGGCGCTCTGCTGCTCGGCGGCGGTGGCAACCTGACTGATGTGGTCGTGGATCTGCTGGATCTGGGCCACCACCCGATTGAGCGCCTCGAACGCCTGCTCGGTACCCTGCACCGTGGTGGTGGAGCGCTCGATGCCGGTATTCATCAGACGCTGGCTGCTGCTCACCTCAGTCTGCAAACTGCCAATCAGCTGGCCAATCTCGTCGGTCGATTCACGGGTCTTGTTGGCCAGCGCCCGTACCTCGTCTGCCACCACCGCAAAGCCACGGCCCATGTCCCCTGCCCGCGCCGCTTCGATGGCGGCATTGAGGGCCAGCAGGTTGGTCTGCTCGGCAATGGCGCGGATCACATCGAGGATCCGGCTGATATTGGTGCTGCGCTGGGCCACCAGCGCCACCGCTTTATCCGCCTCATGCATATCGCCGACCAGAGTATGGATCTCGTTGCGGGCATTGCTGAGGGTCTGCTGGGCGGTATTGATGTGGTGGGTCGCCGCTTCCGACTCCTGCGCAGCCTGCTCGGCATAACCCGCCACGCTGACTGCCGTGGTGCTCATCTGATGCATGGCGCTCACCACGCTCTCCAGCTCCAGATTCTGCTCGTCCAGACTACTGCGCATGGTGTCGGCGGTATGTTTCATCTCCCGCGCCTGCTGGTAGACCTGCTGACCGATCCCCTTGCTCATTTGCACCATGCCCCGCAGCTTGCCGAGGAAGGCATTGAGCTGGGACCCCAGATCGATCAGCTCCTGATGGGTGTCGATCTCCATCTGCTGGGTCAGGTCCCCCTCGTTGCTGGAGAGATGGCCCACATGGCGGCTGATAAGGGAAAGCGGCGCTGTGATGGTCTGAATAAACCAGACCAGCAAGCCCAGCACCAACAGGGTAATCCCGCCCATGGCGATGATCTGCTGCCGCTGGGCATCCACCAGCAGGGTGCCCAGTTCATTGCTGATGGCGTGCGCCTTGCTCAGCGCCAGCGCCTTGGGCACCTTGATCATCAACCACCACTGGGTATTGGCTGCCTCAACCCGGATGGGCTGATGAAGAATAAAGTCACTGTCGCTGCTGACAGGCTGACCGTCAGGCAGGGTCAGGCCCACCTCCTTGAGTGGACGGCCCAGCTTATCGGCATAGCGGTTGCTGCCCACAATCAACCCCATCTTGCTGACCAGGGTCACATCCGCCTTGTTGTCATAGAGGCTCTTGCCAAGGTTTTCAGCCAGTTGCTGGAAGATGGGCAGGTTCATATCCACCCCAGCCAGCCCGACAAATTTGCCGTCACGCAGCACGGGCACCGTCAGACTGGTCATCAGCATCTTGTTGCCTGGGCTGATTTCGTAGAGGTAGGGCTCCATCAGGCAAGGCTGGCGGGTATCGCGACCACAGAGATACCACTCGCTGTTGCGAATACCGAACTCGTTGAGGGAGGTATCAAACTTGGCCTCACTGGCGGCGGCGTCCACCGCTTGCTGAGCGACGGCCCCTCCCTGATCCTTGGTGAAATAGACCTCCAAACTCCCCTTGCCTGCCACCGAGTGGCTGGCCCCACCAAGCCAGTTGCCATCCTCGCCATCGTAGCCATCCGGTTCAAACTGGGCGTAGATGGAGCTGATCCCGCTCGCCTGCTGCAGGCTGCTGCCGAGCAGAGACTCCACTTGGGGTCGCGACAAGCGCAGTTCCGGTTTGGCCATACCGGCTTCAATCTGGGCGGTCACGGTCAGGGGGACCTGATAGGAGTTCTGCATCAGCGAGGCAATCTGGATGGCATAGCGTTCTGCCTGATACTGCAGGCTGCGGGAGACCTCCTCTTCCAGTGCATCGCTGGTCTGGGTCATCACCATGTTTCGAAGGGAGCTGAAAGAGGCCGATTGCAACAGGGTCATGGCCAGCCCGGTCAGCAAAAACAGCCCCATGGTAAGGCACAACAACTTGAACTTGAGGGAACGTTGCTTCATGCGACAACTCCTTATGGCAGAATAACAACGAATTACTTGAGTATATTCGCCCACTTGCGCTTCACCCGATTTGTTGATGGGTTTGTGGCAGGCTTCTGGTTATAATTTTTGCCTTCCCGAGCGTTGATGGAACAGTCGCAATGAGCAATGCACTGAGCAGTGTCCCGCCGGTAGTCGCAATGGACTACCCCTTTCCGGCCAAACCTCTTCCCCTGAGTGCCGAGCAGAGAACGACCTTGACCACAGAAATCAAGGCGCTGCTCAAGGAGCGCAAGGCGGTACTGGTCGCCCATTACTACACGGATCCCGAGATCCAGGCGCTGGCCGAAGCCACCGGCGGTTTCGTCGGTGACTCGCTGGAGATGGCCCGCTTTGGCCGCGATCATGAGGCACAAACCCTGATCGTCGCCGGGGTACGTTTCATGGGGGAAACCTCCAAGATCCTGAGCCCCCACAAGCGGGTGCTGATGCCGACTCTGGAGGCCGAATGCTCCCTCGATCTGGGCTGCCCCATCGAGCAGTTCTCCGCGTTCTGCGATGCCAACCCGGATCATATCGTGGTGGTCTATGCCAATACCTCGGCTGCGGTCAAAGCACGGGCTGACTGGGTGGTGACCTCCAGCATAGCGCTCGAGATCGTCGAACACCTCGACAGTCTGGGTCACAAGATCATCTGGGGCCCGGATCGTCATCTGGGTGCCTATATCGAGAAGAAGACCGGGGCGCAGATGCTGCGCTGGCAAGGCCACTGCATCGTCCACGACGAGTTCAAGGCCCGCGCCCTGCGCGAGCTGAAAGAGCAGAATCCGGACGCCGCTGTGCTGGTTCATCCGGAATCCCCCGCCTCGGTGATCGAGCTGGCCGATGCGGTGGGCTCCACCAGTCAGCTGATCAAGGCAGCCAAGGAGCTGCCCCAGCAGAAGCTGATCGTGGCGACCGATCGGGGCATCTTCTACAAGATGCAGCAGGCCTGTCCGGAGAAAGAGATGGTGGAAGCACCGACCGGTGGCGATGGCGCTACCTGCCGCAGCTGCGCCCACTGCCCCTGGATGGCGATGAACGGTCTGGTGGCGATCAAGGAGGCCCTCACCGATGGTGCCGAGCGCCACGAGATCCATGTCGACGAAGATCTGCGGGTCAAAGCCTTGATCCCCCTCGACCGGATGCTCAATTTCGCCGCCGAACTCAAGCTCAAGACCCAGGGCAACGCCTGATTGCCGCCGTCACCAGATGCAAAGAGGGCTCCCGCGGGAGCCCTCTTTATTTATCTGAACCTCATCCAACTCAGATGATTACGGTGGAGAGACTGTGCTCTTCATCCGGCGCAACGGTCACACCCGCCTCACCAGCGATAGCCGCTTCGACGCAGAGCATGGTGCGATAGCCATCGTCGCTCATGTCGGCCATGGCGGTGGCCCCTTCCAGCCAGGGGGTCCAGACCACCACGCTGTCGTGGTTGCCACTGACAACCCGGGCCTCGCGCTCACCATCCAGCACCTTCACCAGCGCCTCTGGCTGCCAGTACACCCGATCCAGTGGCCCGCTCAGGGTCAATGCCCCCTGCTGCTTGGCATCCTGTCCGGTCAGCTTGTCGGCATAGGGCTCGCCCAGGCCGGTGACGCTTACCGCCTCTGGTGCGCTGATCTGCAAATAGGTGTGCAGCGCACCGCTATAGGTCAACGGCTGAGCACCTGTGTTGCGAGTGGTCAGCACCAGCGAAAGCTCTTTGCCCACCAGCACGTCCAGCTCCAGTTCGAAGGCGTGATCCCACAGGGCACGGGTCGCATCGCTGTCGCGCAGGGAAAGATGAACAAGCGTGCCGTCAGCGTGATCGGAGACCCCATCCAGCATCCAGAGGGTGGTACGGGCAAAACCGTGGGAGGGCTTGCCGCTACCGACGCGGGCGGGCGCCGGGCCAAACCATGGCCAGCAGATCGGGATACCACCGCGAACAGGCTTGCTGCCATCCAGCACCGCCTTGTCACTCAGCCAGATGGAGGCCGGCTCGCCATGACGCTGATAGCTCAGCACATGGGCGCCAAACAGGCTGATCTCGGCCTTGGCATAGTCGTTATTAATGGTGAGAACCGGCAGACCGGCCGCATTGTTGGCAAGCTTGCAATTGGCTGTCAGGGGACGAATGGATTGCATGTGGACTCCTGTCATCAGGGGAAACCGAAAAACAAAAAGGCGGCCAATGGCCGCCTTTTTCAAGCTACGCGATTGCGCATCCCAAATTACTTGGAGATGTGAGCGATCAGGTCCAGAACTTTGCTGGAGTAGCCCATTTCGTTGTCGTACCAGGATACAACTTTAACGAATTTGTCGTTCAGCTGGATACCAGCCTTGGCGTCGAATACGGAGGTCTGACGCTCACCCAGGAAGTCGGTAGATACAACTTCGTCTTCGGTGTAGCCCAGAACGCCTTTCATAGCGCCTTCGGAAGCAGCTTTCATCGCTTCGCAGATTTCTGCGTAGGTGGCAGCTTTCTTCAGGTTAACGGTCAGGTCAACAACAGACACGTCCGGAGTCGGAACACGGAAAGCCATACCAGTCAGCAGGCCTTTCAGTTCCGGGATAACTACGCCAACAGCTTTGGCAGCACCGGTAGAGGACGGAATGATGTTCTGAGCCGCGCCGCGGCCACCGCGCCAGTCTTTGGCAGACGGACCATCAACGGTCTTCTGGGTAGCAGTGGTAGCGTGAACGGTGGTCATCAGACCGGATTCGATACCGAAGGTGTCGTTCAGTACTTTGGCGATCGGAGCCAGGCAGTTGGTGGTGCAGGAAGCGTTGGAAACGATGTCCTGGCCAGCATAGGTAGCGTGGTTAACGCCCATTACGAACATCGGGGTCGCGTCTTTGGACGGGCCAGTCAGAACAACTTTCTTGGCACCGGCAGCGATGTGCTTGCGAGCAGTCTCGTCGGTCAGGAACAGACCGGTAGCTTCGGCAACAACGTCAACACCGATTTCGTTCCAACGCAGGTTGGCCGGGTCACGCTCAGCGGTAACACGTACGGTTTTGCCGTTTACAACCAGGTTGCCGTCTTTAACTTCAACGGTACCCTTGAAACGACCGTGGGTAGAGTCGTACTTCAGCATGTAAGCCATGTAGTCAACATCGATCAGGTCGTTGATACCAACAACTTCGATGTCAGAACGCTCGCAAGCCAGACGGAATACGAAACGACCGATACGGCCAAAACCGTTAATACCTACTTTGATAGTCATATTTAGTTACCTAACTGTTCAGTAGTCAAAGAAAATTCCGCTTGTAAATTTACTAGAACTCTCCGGTGAGTCAACCAACATTCTGTCTGAAATTGCGCTATATCATGAAAAACTGTGAAATTAATTTTCTGTTTATGTAACTGATTACCACGTTTTGACGAAAAAAGTGCCAGATCGTGGCATCGCGCAGATATCAACAATAGTGCCTACTCGGTCACACAACCATTCACTGAGATATGTAAAAATGTGCGCGGTTTAGCATGGCCAAAGAGCCACTGTTCAAGTACCACCCCATAAAAATCAAACAAAATAGTATAGATAGAATCCACAGCGGGAATTCTCAAACTATGACCACCCTGATTGAACAGCTGGCTGCCGCAAAAGGTATCGCCAGTGAGTATGTCGATGCCTGGGGCCACCCGGCCCAGGTATCCGAAGAGAGCAAGGCCGCCATGCTGGGCGCCATGGGCTACCGCGTCGATGACGAGGCCGCACTGGTGCAGCAGTTGGAAGAGGAGCATCGCCAGCACTGGCTGCGGGCGCTGGATCCTGTGATGGTGGTTCGCACCGGCGACGCCGTTACCCTTGAGGTTCGCCTCCCCATCGAATTCGTCAACGACGCCCTCACCTGGCAGCTCCAGCAGGAGCAGGGTGCAGTGCTGTCCGGTCAATTCACCCCCATCGAGGGTGAGCTGGTCGGCGTGGCCGAATTTGAAGAGATGGAGTGCCAGGCCTATCGCGTCACGCTGGAGATGGCCCCTGAGCTGGGTTATCACCAGTTGGTACTGCTGGAAGAGGGCAATGAAGAGCCGCTGGCCACCATGCGCCTCATCGTTGCCCCCAAGGCCTGCTACAAGCAGGCGCCGATTGCCAATGGCCGCAAGGTATGGGGCCCCAGCGTGCAGCTCTACTGCCTGCGCAGCCGCCACAACTGGGGTATCGGTGATTTCAGCGATCTGGGCCAGCTGGTTGAGAAAGCGGCCGCCTGGGGGGCCCACTTCGTCGGCCTCAACCCTATCCACGCCCTCTATCCGGCCAATCCGGAGAGCGCCAGTCCCTACAGCCCCTCTTCCCGTCGCTGGCTCAACGTGGCCTATATCAATGTGGAAGCGGTGCCCGAATTCCAGCAGAGCGATCGCCTGAAAGCGGAAGTGGCAAGCCCTGCCTTCCAGCAACATCTGGCCGACCTGCGCGCCAAAGAGAACGTCGATTACACCGGCGTGATCCAGACCAAACTCGGCATGCTGCGTCAGGTGTTCGACGAAGCCAGCCTTGGCGCCGAGCGTCAGGCTGCCTTTGATGCCTTCGTGGCCGCCGGTGGCGACAGCCTGCAACAGCAGGCAGCATTTGATGCCCTGCAGGCCCACTTCTATGCCAAAGGCGAAAATGCCTGGGGCTGGCCGGTATGGCCGCAGGAGCTGCGCGATTACCACAACCCTGCCGTTGCCGCCTGGATGGCAGAGCACCCGCAAGATGTCAACTTCTACCTCTATCTGCAGTTCCTAGCTGATGAGCAATTGGCGCAAGCCGATGCCCGTGCCAAGGCTGCCGGCATGGTGATGGGTATCTACCGGGATCTGGCGGTGGGCGTCTCCGAAGGCTCCACCGAGATCTGGGCCAATCAGGATCTCTACTGCCCGAAAGCCTCGGTCGGTGCGCCGCCCGATATTCTCGGCCCGCTCGGTCAGAACTGGGGCCTGCCCCCGATGAACCCGAACAAGCTGTTCGAAGCGGCCTATCAGCCGATGGTGGACTTGTTCCGTGCCAACATGCGCTCATGCGGCGCACTGCGTATCGACCACGTGATGGCCTTGCTGCGCCTGTGGTGGGTACCGCCAGGAGCGTCCGCCGCCAAGGGCGCCTACATCTACTATCCGGTCAACGATCTGCTGGGCATTCTGGCCCTCGAATCCCACCGCAATCAGTGCCTGCTGATCGGCGAAGATCTGGGTACCGTGCCGGAGGGGATCGACGTGACCCTGAAAGAGAACGGCGTTCACTCCTACAAGGTGTTCTTCTTCGAGCGCTCCAAGGAAGATGGCGGCTTTATCTCCCCGGCGCACTACACCGAGCAGGCGATGTCGGCCCTGACCACTCACGACATGCCGACCCTCAAGGGCTTCTGGCACTGCGATGATCTGGCGCTCGGCCGTCAACTGGGTCTGTATCCGGATGAAGATGTTTTGAAGACTCTGTATGCTGATCGTCACCAGGCCAAACAGCGGATCCTCGACAGCTTGCATGCCCACAAGGTCATCTCTGACAACATCAGTCATGACGTGAACTGGGTCGGCATGAACACCGAACTCAACCACGGTCTGCAGATCCACATGTCCCGCGGCAGCTGCGCCCTGTTCAGTACCCAGCTGGAAGATTGGCTGGAGATGGACAAGCCGGTCAACGTACCGGGCACCAGTTACGAATACCCCAACTGGCGCCGCAAGCTCTCCGCTGATCTGGAAGATATTTTTGCCAATGAGGCACTCAAGGCACTGGCTGGCAAGATGAGCCAAGCCCGTGATGAGGCCAGTCGTTGAGACGCAGTCTCCCACAGCGCTCTCACCTAAATCCACTCCGGCTTCGGCCGGAGTGGATGCTCTGTCATGAAAGGAAATCTCGATGCTCGTTGAACGTTTGGTTGCTGCCCGCTGTTCCGATCCCTTCTCTCACTTAGGCCTGCAGGCCAATCCGGATGGGCCAGGCCTCAAACTGACCGCCTGGTTGCCTGATGCCCTCGAAGTCCGCGTCAAGGATCTCAAGTCGGGCAAAGTCGTTGCCACCCTGGCGCCCACCGATGAATCGGGTCTTTTTGAAACTGTTTTCACCCGCCGCAAAAACTCCTTCCCCTATCAGCTGATCGCCAGCTACCAAGATGCCACTACCGAGGTTATCGACCCCTATCAGTTTCAGGATGCCGCCTGGGCAGGCCTGGCCGAACTGACTGCCCAGCCGGAAAACCTCTACCACACCCTTGGCGCCCAGCTGCGCACCGTGGAGCATCTTGGCCAGCAGGTGGAAGGGGTGCGTTTTGCGGTCTATGCACCGAGCGCCACCGCCGTGAGCCTCATCGGCGATTTCAACTTCTGGGATGGCCGCCGCCATCCGATGCAGCGCAGCCTCTGCGGTCACTGGGTGCTGTTTGTGCCGGGCCTCAAGGCCGGGGATCGCTACAAGTTCGAGCTCAAGGACCCCATGGGCAACCGGCTGCCCCACAAGAGCGACCCTGTAGGTTTCTACAGTGAGCAGTATCCGTCGTTCGCCTCCGTGGTCTATGACCACGCCCAGTACCAGTGGCAGGATGCCGAGTGGATTGCCAGCCAGCACAACGACAAGCGTGAGCAACCCCTATCCATCTATGAGCTGCACGTCGGCTCCTGGAAGCGCCACCCCAACGGCGACAGCCTGAGCTGGCGCGAGCTGGCAGTGGAGCTGGTCGCCTACGTCAAGGAGATGGAGTACACCCACATCGAGCTGCTGCCGGTCTCCGAGCACCCCTTCAGCGGCTCCTGGGGCTACCAGCCTGTGGGCATGTTCTCCCCCACCAGCCGCTACGGCACCGCTGATGATTTCAAATACTTCGTCGACCAGTGCCACCAGGCCGGCATCGGCATCATTCTGGACTGGGTACCCGCCCACTTCCCGTCCGATGCCCACGGCCTGGCCCGTTTCGACGGCACCCCGCTCTACGAATATGAAGATCCGCGCCGTGGCTGGCACCCGGACTGGAACTCCTACATCTACGACTTTGGCCGCGACACAGTGCGCCAGTTCCTGGTGGCGAGCGCCCTGTTCTGGCTCGACAAGTTCCACATCGACGGCCTGCGGGTGGATGCGGTTGCCTCCATGCTCTATCTGGACTACTCCCGCAACGCCGGTGAGTGGGTACCGAACGTCGATGGCGGCAACCACAACTACGAGGCGATCAGCCTGCTCAAGTGGACCAACGAGGAGGTCTACGGCAAGTATCCCCACGCCATGACCATAGCCGAAGAGTCCACCGCCTTTGCCGGTGTCTCCCGCCCCACCTTCCTCGGCGGCCTCGGCTTTGGCTTCAAGTGGAATATGGGCTGGATGCACGACACCCTCACCTATATGCAGAAAGAGCCGATCCACCGCCGCTACCACCACAATGACATGACCTTCTCCATGGTTTACCACTATGACGAGAACTTCATCCTGTCGCTCTCCCACGACGAGGTGGTGCACGGCAAGCACTCCATGCTCTACAAGATGCCGGGTGACGAGTGGCAGCAGGCTGCCAACCTGCGCGCCTACATGGGCTTCATGTACGCCCACCCGGGCAAGAAGCTCAACTTCATGGGCACCGAAATCGCTCAGAGCAACGAGTGGAACCACGATGCCCAGCTGCCGTGGCACCTGCTGCAATATCCCAAACATGCCGGTCAGCAGCGGCTGATCCACGATCTCAACCACCTCTACCGTCATGAGCCTGCCTTGTATCAGGCCGATTATGAGCAGACCGGCTTCCGCTGGCTGGATCACAACGATGCCGACAACAGCATCTTTGCTTGGCTGCGGGCGGACAAAGAGGGCAAGCAGACTATTGTGGTGGCCTGCAACTTCACCCCGGTGCCCCGTCTCGAATATCGGATCGGCGTCCCAGCTGCGGGCCACTATCGGGTGGTGCTCAACACCGACAGCGAGTATTACTGGGGTAGTAACTATGATGTAGGTCTGGTGTTCGCTGCCGAGCCGACCCCCTGGCAGGGGATGGCACACAGCATAGTGCTGGATCTGCCGCCGCTGGCGACCTTGTTTATCAAACAGGAGTCTTGATGCTTGTAATGGAAAAAGGGGTGGGCCACCCGCTGGGGGCCCGCCTTGACGAGAACGGTTGCCACTTCTGCGTCTGGGCCCCCCAGTCGGACAAGGTGGAGATCTGCCTGTACGACGAGCAGGAGCAGGAGCTGATGCGGCTGGAGTTGCCCGGCCGCCGTGGCCAGTATCGCTTTGGCTACGTGCGCGGTGTAAAGGCCGGTCAGCGCTACGGCTATCGGGTCTATGGCACCCCGCAGGAGGGGATGTTGTTCGATCCGCAAAAACTGCTCATCGACCCCTACGCCAGGGCGCTCAGTCGTCCCACCTACTGGGATGAAGCCCTCTATCAGGGGGACAGTGCCGGGATGATTGCCAAGTCGGTGGTAGTGGATGACAGTTTTGACTGGCAAGGGGTTGGCAAACCCGGGATCAGCCCGGCCCGCACCATTATCTACGAGACCCACGTCAAGGGCTTTACCAAGCAGCACCCGGGGATCCCCAAAGCGCTGCAGGGCACCTACCTTGGCATCAGTCATCCGCTGGTTATCGAGCATATGAAGAGCCTCGGCATCACCTCGGTGCAGCTGATGCCGGTGGCCGCCTTCATGTCGGAACCGCGACTGGAGCAGCTGGGACTGACCAACTACTGGGGCTACAACCCCATTGCCTTCTTCGCCCCGGAGCCTCGTTACAGCACCCGAGCAGACGAGGCGGTGACCGAGTTCAAGACCATGGTGCGCGAGCTGCACCGGGCCGGGCTCGAGGTGATTCTGGATGTGGTCTACAACCACACTGCCGCCTCGGGCTTCGACGGCCCCACCCTCTCGTTCAAGGGCTTTGACAACGCCGGTTACTACGCCTTCGAAGCGGGCCCCCACGGCCCCGACTACACCCGTCACGCCAACGTGACCGGTTGTGGCAACAGCGTCAATCTGGATCACCCCAACACCCTGCGGCTGGTGCTCGATGCCCTGCGCTACTGGGTCACCGAGATGCAGGTGGATGGCTTCCGTTTCGATCTGGCGGTGACGCTGGCGCGGGAAGCGGGGGAGTTCGAGCCCATGGGCGCCTTCTTCAAAGCCGTGATGGCCGACCCAGTGCTGTCACAGGTCAAGCTCATCGCCGAACCCTGGGATATCGGCCCCTTCGGCTACCGGCTGGGTCAATTCCCGAGCCAGTGGCAGGAGATCAATGACCGCTATCGCGATACTGTGCGTGCCTTCTGGCGCGGTGATGCGGGCAAGATGGGGGACTTTGCCACCCGCTTGGTAGGCTCGCGGGATATCTTCCCGAAAAACTGGCGCTCCCCCCACACCAGCGTCAACTACCTCTGCTATCACGACGGTTTCACCCTGGAGGATCTGGTCTCCTACAACCAGCGCCACAATCAGGCCAACGGTGAGGACAATCGCGATGGCCACGGCAACAACCTCTCCTATAACCACGGGGTAGAGGGGCCGACCCTGGATCCGCGGGTCAACAGCCTGCGCCAGCAGCAGAAGCGCAATCTGATTGCCACCCTGCTGCTCTCCCAAGGTACTCCCCACTTCCTCGCCGGGGACGAGATGGGCCGCAGCCAGCTTGGCAACAACAACGCCTACTGTCAGGACAACCAGATCAGCTGGGTCAACTGGCAGTGGCGGCCGGAGGATGAGCGGCTGTTCGCCTTCACCCAGCAGATGATGGCGCTGCGGGCGGAGTCCTGCGTCTTTTCCAACCTGCAACTGAGCGACGACAGTTGGAATGGCACCCCGTCCAGCTGCCATCAGGTCAACTGGTATCACCCGGACGGCCACCAGCTCACCGATCAGGATTGGCACGCCCCCATGGGGCAGGCGTTCGCCATGGATATCGGCATGATCAACTGTGTCGGCGAGCGCTGGTACGTGCTGTTCAACGCCAGCGACTACGATATCCAGTTCCGCCTGCCGCCGCCGGGGGAAGGGCTGGAGTGGATCCAGACCATCGACACCGCCACCAACGATGGGCTGCCCTTCCTGCCCGATGACATCAAACGGCAGGTGGCGGTCGGCCGGGCCCACTCCCTCAAACTGCTGGAGCGGGTGGCGCTGGCCAGCACGGCGGAGGATGCCCAGCCACCGCAGCAGGAAATTCTCCCTGCATCCGGTGAGGAGATGGTTGCCACCTCGATCACAGATACAGGCAAAGCATAAGAGGCATGCTGGAGTCAGCTTTACGGAGCCGCTATGCTGGGCTCCGGTATGGATGGCAAGGAGTCGGTATGAGCAGTAACAATCCGGAACAGTGGCGCAGCAAACTGACCGCCGAGCAGTTTCACGTCTGCTGGGAGAAGGGCACCGAGCGCCCCTACAGCGGCGCCCTGCTCCACAATCGCAAGAGCGGCGACTACCTCTGTGTCTGCTGCAAGAGCGTGCTGTTTCACTCAGGAGCCAAGTTTGATTCCGGCTGCGGCTGGCCCTCGTTCGACAAGGCCATCGAGGGGACGGTGGAGTACACCGAAGACAACAGCCACGGCATGAAGCGAGTGGAGATCACCTGCCGCCAGTGCGGCTCTCACCTCGGTCACGTCTTCCCCGACGGACCGACCGAGACAGGCCAGCGCTACTGCGTCAACAGCCTGAGTCTGGATTTCGATCCCGACGCTTAAACGGCTGACCCATTGCAATAAAAACGGCGCTTCCATCACGGAGGCGCCGTTTTTTATCGGGATTTCACCGCGTTCACGCCAGCAGGATAGCAGCCATAACCAGCAGGGCCGCAATGGCCGGTATCGGCAGCTTCACCACCCGCAGCAGATAAAAGCCGATGGCCGCCAGCGCCAGATCGCTCGGAACCAGCACTGCACTCTGCCACACCGGCTGATAGAGCGCCGCCAGCAACAAGCCCACCACGGCAGCGTTGATGCCGGTGACTGCCCCCGCCAGACGGGGCCGGGCCAGCCACTGTTGCCAGCAGGGGCCTACCGCCCAGAGCAGCAGAAATCCGGGCACAAAGAGCGCCAGGGTCGCCAACAGGGCCCCGATCAGCGGCATCTCGGGCAGCAGTTGGGCGCCAAGATAGGTGGCAAGGGTAAACATGGGGCCCGGCACCAACTGGGCCAGGCTGTAACCGGTCAGAAACTGCTGCTCGTTGAGAGTGTGTCCCACGCTCTCTTGCAGTAGCGGCAACACCACATGGCCACCGCCAAACACCAGACTACCGGCGCGATAGAAGTCGGCAACCAGCTGGCCAAGCGGGCTACCGAGCAGCGGCAGACCGATAAAAAGGATGCCAAACAGCAGCAGGGTAGGCCAATGAGGCTGACTGCTGGCGGCAGAAGGCAGCTCGGCGGAGGCTGGCACACTGCCCGCCCAGCGCTGGCTGCGGGCGCAGATCAGCGCCGCTCCCGCCAGCATCAACAGTTGAGTCAGCAGACCGGGCTGCCACCAGAGTGCGGCAGCGGTCACCACCATGATCCCTTGGGTCATTCCCGTGGCACAGAACTGACGACTCATGGTGAGCACCGCATCGGCCACCACGATGAGCGCCAGCAGCTTGAGGCCATGCAGCGCCGCATCGAGCCACAGATTGCTGCCCAGTTGGCCGATGCCGATCGCGGCCGCCAGTAGCAGAAGAAATGAGGGCAGCGTGAAGCCAAGAAAAGCTGAGAGCGCCCCGCCCAGACCGGCGCGGTGACGACCGATGGCGAAACCAAGTTGGCTGGAGGCGGGCCCCGGCAGCAGCTGGCACAGCGCCAGCAAGCGGGCAAATTCGGCCTGTGTCAGCCAGCCGAGCCGCTGGACGAAGGTGCGCTGGAAATAACCGATATGAGCGGCCGGACCGCCAAAACTGATGCATCCCAGCCATAAAAACTGAATAAATACCTGTCCCACGCTCTTCTCCCTCATCCCTCTCCTCCCGATGGAGAGGAGATATTATGACAGCGCGATGATCGTTTTATGACAATCAGACTGATTAGGCCGACACCATGGGCACATCACCCGGCAGATAGCAGCGTCCCGCCAGCCAGCAGGCGATGGACTGACGGCTGGCGTCGAAATGGGGTTCGGGCAACTCGCGCGGATCGCACCAGACCCAGCCTTCGCACTTCTCCGGCTCCAGCAGTTGCGGCTCACCATCAGCCTTGGCATGCAGCGTCACCGAGATATAGTGCAGCCCGCTCTCGCGCCAGGTCTCCAGATTGTTGGTCACCGCCACCACCTCGGGCCCATGGATCTCAAGTCCCGTCTCCTCGGCCACCTCGCGGATCGCCGCCGACTCGAAGCTCTCCCCCAACTCCAGATGACCACCCGGGATCGACCAGTAAGGGGCATGGCTCCCTTTGCGTTTGCCAAGCAGCACCTGGCCTTGGGCGTTGGTCAGGATGACGCCGACCCCGACGCGGGGATAGAGAGTGGACATGAAAACGCTCCTTCAATAAGGCACTAAAACGGCCCCACCTTAGGCCCAAGGAGGGCACAGGGCAAGCCCCGGCTGCACGGCACCTGCGCCTGTCGGTGGCTCCTCCCCTTGCCCCTTAACCGGTTATCACTGATGCTGGGGAGTGAAGCCCGGATGGAGAGGCCATCCCCATCCTCTCAGTCCCCCATCACCCCGAGGAGTCCGCCATGAAAAAATTGCTCCCCCTGTGCGCTCTGCTGCTCACAGCTTGCCAAACCACGCCGTTCCCCAACTCGCTCGCCATCGATGATGCCGACGCCTGGCAGGCCATTTGCAAAGATGGCACCCGGGTTCGCGCCGTGGTGGCAGAGGGGATCTGTGGGGATCATCGCGGGGTAGCCATGTGGACGAATAAGCCAAGAGCTGAACGGATGGCAGAAGAAGCCGCCAAATAGTGTGATCCAGGCACCATAAAATTACACTGCCGGCCAGTTGGCCGGATTTTTTCGCGATCTCGCCAGCACTTTGCCACCTTGTTCATGGTGCGCTCAGTTTTCTGTTCCCATACTGGCCCTACAGTTCCAAAAGAGGAGAGACAAGATGCAAACATCCATCGTCGGGCTCTCCATTCTGTGGGGGCTAGCCAGTTTTGGTGTTCAGGGGGATTTCATCGAGAGCCGTGATTCCGTTGCGCCATCCTGGCAAGCCGAGTCCAGAGTGGAGATGGAAGGTTATCTGATTGAATCGCTTGGCGAAGATCGCTGGCTGTTCGACAACGGCAGCGAGAGCCTGCTGGTCTCCCTGCCCGAGGGGCAGTGGGTGCCGACCGGCGAGCGGCTGCGAGTCAGCGGCGAACCGCAGCAGGAGCAGAGCGGCTGGCTGCTGCAGGTGGAAGACATCAGCCAGGTCAGCGTCTGACCACAGCAGTCGCCATTCCCCGTCACCGCGACAGCTAATCCAGAACCGAATAACCAATACCGCATAACAGAAAGAGGAGGCCACAGGCCTCCTCTTTCTGTTTCTACGTAAGCGGTTTGCGCGGGCTCACCCCAGATGGTTGAGCGGCAGCGCCGTCTTGTGCTTGATGCGGCGCAGCACGAAGCTGGAGCGCACACCGGTCACCCCCGGAATATGGGTCAGCTTGTCCAGCAGGAAGTGCTGATAGTGCTCCATGTCGCGCACCACCACCTTGAGCTGGTAATCGGCATCATTGCCGGTGATGAGGTCACACTCCAGCACTTCGGGCAGTTCGCTGATGGCGCGATCGAAGTTTTCGAACCGCTCGGGCGTGTGTCTGTCCATGGAGATGTGAATGTAGGCGGTGAGGGTAAGGCCAAGCTGGCGGGCGTTGAGCAGAGTAACGTGGGTGTCGATGAGACCGGCATCCTCCAGCGCCTTGACCCGGCGGGAGCAGGGGGACGGGGAGAGCCCCACCAGCTCGGCCAGTTCCAGATTGCTGATGCGGCCATTCTCCTGCATCAGCTCGAGAATATGTCTGTCTATGCGATCAAGTTTCAGCATTTACCCTTCCTCGTTGCAATGACTAATCCACTTTTCCTAGATTAAGGGTGAACTATTGCAAAAACAACCGAAATAAGTGGTTACTTTGCAACCACTCACCGGCACGGGAGGGATACTATGGTTACATCTTCCGGTGGCAAAGCAGATACCTGACCGGGTCTCTGCGGTGAAGGACCTTACCGGGTCAAGAGCCCCATCAGCCGTCTTACCTTATCGGGAAACGACGGGCTGGAACGAGAGAACCCCCTCCCCGAAGGCAACAAAGCAGGCATCCCGGCGCCTGCTTTGTTGTTTTTGGGCGTTTGACGAAATCAGAGCACGGGCGGCGTGATGCGATAGAGGCAGCGGTGTGCCCCCTCCAGCAGATATTGCTCCCGCTCCACCGTCGCTGGCGCCAGCAGCTGGCGAAACAGCGCCAGCTCGCTGCGACAAAAACCGCGGCAAGTACGCGCCGCCGCACAGATGGGACAGTGGCTCTCCCACAGCAGCCAGCTGCCATCCTCTTCGCGGCGGATCTCCGCCATGTAGCCCTCGCGAGTGCGCAGCTCCTTGAGTGCCGCCAGCCGGCCAGAGAGGCCATGGGACCCCAGCGCCTCCTGATAGCGAGCAAGCATTTGCTGCTCCCGCTGCTGGATCAGCCGCTCCATCCCCTCCTCGCCAAACAGCTCGCGCACGTTGTCGATCAGTTGCACGGTCAGGTCGCTATGGCTATCGGGGAAGCGCTGCCAGGCCTGCTCGGTGAGCTGCCACAGCCGCACTGGACGACCGCGCCCACGCGCCTCGTCGCTGAATGTTACCCACCCCTCCTGCTCGAGCGTGAGCAGGTGCTGGCGGGCGCCCATGGAGGTCATCTGCAACTGCTCCCCCAGCGCGGCGGCGCTCTGCGGGCCATGGCTCTTGAGCAGAAACAGGATCTTGTCGGTGCTTGCGTTCATGATCTCATTATGGGGAGCACCCTTTATTAAATCAATAATTCACTTTACTTAATCCCGTCTATGAATCAGCATAAATAAACCAATAACTTTATTTAATGGGTGCAACATGGAGAAACAAGGGCACAAAAATCCCCTCTGGGTGCTGGTCATGACGGTCACGCTGGCAGTTGCAGGCTTCAGTCTTCCCTCCCCGGTATTGGCGCCCTTGCTGCTGGATCCGGCCCAGGGCATGCTGACGCCGGAGGCCTCAGACTGGAGCCGCAAAGTGTGGCTGGGGGTCATCATGGGGCTCTACCCCCTGTTCCAGCTGGTGGGCAGCCCCTGGCTCGGGCGCCTCTCCGACCGCTATGGCCGCAAGCCACTGCTGTTGCTCTCGCTGGCGGGGGTACTGGCAGGCTATGCCCTGATGGCACTCGGTATCGCCTGGCGCTCACTCCCCCTGTTGCTGCTCAGCCGGATTGTGGAGGGGCTATGCAACGGCAACATCGCCATCGTGCAGGCGATGGCGGCGGATCTCGCCGGCAAGGAGCACAAGGCGCGCAGCTTCGCCTGGATCAATATCGGCATGAATCTGGGCTGGGTAGTGGGGCCGGTGATCGGGGGCTACGCCGCGGTGATCTCGGGGGATTACAGTCTGGCCGCCTGGCTGGCGGTAGGAATGACCCTGATCAACCTGCTGCTGATCTACTGGCTGCTCCCCTATCGTCCGCCGGTGGCGGCCACCCGTCAGGCCGCGACCCTCTCCAGCCGCCAGTTGCTGCTGCAACCGGCCCTGCTGCCCTACTTCGCACTTACCCTGATCAGCTATGGTGCGGTGCAGCTCTATTTCACCTACTTCAATATCTGGCTGGTGGAGCGGCTGTCCTGGGATCCGGCCCAGCTGGCACAGGCGGCGGTGCTGGTGAGTCTGCCCATGATGGCGGGCTCCTGGCTCGGATCCCGCATCGCCCGTCACTGGCGCGGCAGCTCCCTCGGCATCGTCGGCCATCTGGTGATGGCGAGCGGCATGCTGCTCTTTATCCTGCCCGTGCACTGGTGGGGGCTGGCACTCACCTTCGTTCCGGCTGGCATCGGCATGAGTCTGGGGGAGCTGGCCACCTCGGTGGCGATCTCCAACCGCAGTCACCCGGAGCAGCAGGGGCAGGCGATGGGGCTCTACCGCGCCCTCGCCGTGGGCAGCGAGATCCTGGCGGTGCTGCTCGGCAGTCTGGTGCTGCTGGCCGGTACCGAGTGGCCCTTCTATCTCGCCACCCTCTGCTCCCTTGCCAGTGCCGCCGGTTTCTATCTGCTGCGCCGCCGTGCCGACCGTCGTCAACAGCTGGCCAGCTGCACCTGAGCCACGAAGGGATCACAGTTCGGCGCTTCGGCCGCGGGCAAAACTTGCATCGGGGCGCCGGGTCTGGGACGGTAAAGCTCTTTGCGGATTTGTTCGATGCTGGAGGAGCTATGAGTGAGTACAAGGCCATCGCGCTCGATATGGATGGTACCCTGCTGACCCGGGATCACAAGATCTCGTCGGCCACCCGGGCAGCCCTGGCGCAGGCCCGCGCCCACGGCATCAAGGTGCTGCTGGTCACGGGGCGCCACTACATGACGGCACGCCCCTTCCACCACGAACTGGCACTCGATACCCCCCTCATCTGCAGCAACGGCGCCTATCTCTATGATCCGGTGCAAAACGGGATCCTCAGCGGCGACCCGCTGGCTACCGCCCCGCTTACCGAGCTGCTGGCCGCGGTCGAGGCACAGCAGATGGGCGCCCTGTTCCACCTGAGCGAGGGCATTGGCTACATCGGCTGCGAGGAGCATGTCACCCGCATCCGCCACTGGTCGGCCAATCAGCCGGACCACCTCAAGATCGCCCTCCACCCGGTCGAGGAGCTGGCAGGCTGGCTCGACAACCCGGTCTGGAAGCTGGAGCTGTTCAATCAGGATCCGGCACGCCTGCACACCTTTATGGGCGAGGTGGTCGAGCAGATGCCCTTTACCCGTGACTGGGCGGCCCCCTATGCGGTGGAGCTGGTACAGCCCGGTTGCAGCAAGGGCAACCGGCTTGCCCAGTGGGCTGCCAGCGAAGGGATTGCGATGAAGCAGGTGGTGGCGTTTGGTGACAACAACAACGACATCAGCATGTTCGAGCAGGTGGGGCTGGCGGTGGCCATGGGCAATGCGGCCCCGCAGATCCAGAGTCATGCCCATCGAGTCACGGCCGATCACAACGAAGACGGCATCGCACTGGCGCTGCAGCGCTGGGTTCTGCCCTGAGCTGACAAGATGCAACATGGCCAGCACGCGGGCTGGCCATGAAGAGAGGGATTAACCGCCGAAGGAGAACTGGATCACCCGATCCGGATAGCGCAGACGGTTGTACTCCCGGCGCAGGGATTCGTAGTGGCGAATGGCCCGATCGCGCTTGGCGCGGTAATAGTCACGCTGTTCCGTGTTGGTTTCGTTGCGGATGCTGCGCTCCAGCGTATCGATATCCCGCTCGGTACGCTCCAGCTCGTCGCTGATCTCCCGCATGCGGGCAGCCAGTTTGTACTCTTCGTAGCCACGCTGATACTGTTTGAGGAAGCTGGCGTCATTGGGGCATACCCCCAGATAAGCCTGCCCCTCCTTGCCCTTGCTGTAAGCCAGCTCGGGAATGCAGTAGAGCTCCAGCCCCTTGTCGTAGCCCCGTTTCCACTCGGCTTCATCCACTTTGAGGCCATACTCGCTGCAAGACGAAACGTAATCGCGGGTCGCCTGACGGGTTTTGCCTTCCGATCCATCCTGATAACCCAGGTTGTACCAACTCATGGTGCGGCACTCATCTTCTGACAGGGCACTGCATCCCGCCAGCAATACCGGCAGGGTCAGCAACAGGATTTTGGGGGACATGAACAGACTCCGGAAAAGATAGTGACCGGCATTCTAGAGAGGATAAAAGGCCATAACAAGGGATGCGCTCCCGTGCGGTCTGGCGCGGTTTATTTGATGTTTTTGTCACTATTCAACGCCGTGCCAGACGGGCGGCCAACCCGCTTTCCTTGTTATCAGGCGCAAGGTAAACTGCGCCATCTTTTAACTGGCGCGCAACAAAAACAATGAAAGTCCTGACCGTCGATTACCGCTCACCCGATGCGGCCCAACGCTTCACCGAATCCCTGCGAACCACCGGCTTTGGCGTGTTGACCAATCACCCCATTCCGAAAGAGCTGGTGCAGTCCATCTACGAAAACTGGTATCGCTTCTTCATGAGCGAGCAGAAGCAGGATTTCCTGTTCAACCGCGAGACTCAAGATGGCTACTTCCCGCCCTCGGTCTCCGAGGTAGCCAAGGGCCATAGCCAGAAAGACATCAAGGAGTACTTCCACATCTACCCCTGGGGCCAGATGCCGGAAGAGCTGAAAGAGCAGGCGATGGAGTACTATCGTCTAGCCAACGGTCTGGCCGCAGAGCTGCTGGGCTGGGTCGAGCAGTACACCCCGGCCGATATTGCCGCCAACTACAGCTGCCCCCTCTCCTCGATGATCGAAGAGAGCCAGAAGACCCTGCTGCGGGTGCTGCACTATCCGCCGTTCGATGGTACCGAGGAGCCGGGCGCCATCCGCGCCGCCGCCCACGAGGATATCAACCTGCTTACCATTCTGCCCGCCGCCAACGAACCAGGGCTTCAGGTGAAGGGTTCCGATGGCGAGTGGATGGACGTGCCGTGCGACTTTGGCACCCTCATCATCAATATCGGCGATATGCTGCAGGAGGCCTCTCGCGGCTACTATCCCTCCACTACTCACCGCGTCATCAACCCGACCGGTGGCAGTGCCGCCAAGTCACGTATCTCGCTGCCGCTGTTCCTCCATCCGCGGCCCGAGGTGGTGCTCTCCGAGCGCCATACCGCCCACAGCTACCTGATGGAACGGCTGCGGGAGCTCGGGGTGATCTAGTCCACCGACGAGCAGCTGTCAGAGACCAAACCGGAGCAATCTCGCTCCGGTTTTTTATTGAGTGGCAGAATTGGGCAAAAAACAGAATTAAATTAGACAATCGTGCCAATAAATCGCATTTACACCTGATAACCGTCGTAGTGATTGCGCCGTGACCTCCGTAACATGAGCGCCATTCTGCCCCTGCCCAGGGGCGCTCGATTGGAGTTCTTATGAAGCAGTCCCAATGGTCATCCCGACTCGGCTACATCCTCGCCGCAGCGGGGTCCGCGGTCGGTATCGGCGCAATCTGGAAATTCCCCTATGTCACCGCCGTCAACGGCGGCGGCGCCTTCCTGCTGGTCTTTCTGCTGTTCAGCTTCACCCTGGGGGTGGCGGTACTGATGGGGGAGACCCTGCTCGGCAGCATGAGTCGCCGCGGGGTAGTCGGAGCCTTCTCCGATCTGCTCGGCAAACAGTGGCGCTGGGTTGGGGTAATGGGGGTGATCTCTACCCTGCTCATCTACTGCTTCTACAGCGTGGTGGGCGGGTGGACCCTGGGTTATACCGGCATGGCCATCTCAGGCCAGCTCAACCATGGGGATGCGGCGGCCCTCACCGCCCGCTTCAATGACTATGTCAGCGGCGACGTCTGGCCCATTCTCACCCATCTGCTGTTTGCCGCCCTCACCTGGATGGTGGTGCAAGGCGGCATTCAGAAAGGGGTGGAGCGCACCCTGCGCTGGATGATGCCAGCCCTGTTTCTGATGATCCTGATGCTGGTCGCCTTTGGCCTTACCCTGCCCAATGCAATGGCGGGGGTACGTCACTTCCTGATGCCCGACTTCAGCAAGCTGGGGATGTCCGGCGTGCTCGATGCCATGGGGCTGGCCTTCTTCTCCCTCTCCATCGGTCTTGGCATCCACACCACCTACGGCGCCTATCTGCCGACCAGCGAAGGGGTTGGTCGCTCCAGCCTCTGGGTGGTGCTGCTGGCCAGCATGGTGGCGGTACTGGCGGGCTTGATGATCTTCCCTGTGCTGGCCTCGACCGGTATCGACCCGGCCTCCGGCCCCGGTCTCACCTTCATGACCATGCCGGCGGTGTTTCAGCTGCTGCCCTTCGGTCAGGTACTTGAGGTGATCTTCTTCGCCCTGCTGGTCTTCGCGGCGCTCTCCTCAGCCATCTCTCTGCTGGAGCATTTGCAGTGCTTCCTGTGCGAGACCTGGGGCTGGTCACGCCGCACGGCCTGCAGCGCCATCACTGGATTCGTCATGGTTAGCGGTGTTCCGGTCAGCCTGTCGTTTGGCCCGCTGCAACACGCCACCCTGTTTGGCAAAACCATTTTCGAGTTGCTGGACTTTGTCACCTCCAACCTGATGATGCCGCTGTTCGGCCTGATGCTGACGCTGCTGCTGGGCTGGAAGCTGGGGCGCAAGGCACTGCCGCAGGGGATTGCCAGCCACTGGCATCACCTGCTGATGAACTGCTGGCGCTGGATTGCCCCCTTGCTGATCGGCGGGATCTTGATTCGCGGTCTGGTGTGACGGTTACTCTTCGCGGGTGGGCCCATCGGCCCGCCCCTGTGCGGCTCTGACGGCATCCAGGGCATGCTGCCAGCGGGTGATCTCGGCATCATCCGTTCCCTTGGAGAAGACGATATAGAGACCGGCCTGATGGAGCAGCACTCCACTGCTGACGATGCTGCGCCGGGATAACCCCATCTTGTCGAGGGTGGCCTCCATCACCAGCTCCGCCATCGGCAAGGCATCGATCTTGCCCAACATCAGCCGCTCTATCGCCTCCCCGACTGTCTTGTAGCGCACCAGATTGGTGTAGCCCTCATGGGTCAGCCGCACATCATCGGCATTGCCCAGCACCACCCCCACTCTGGGCAGATCTCGCAACTGTGCCAGCGAGGTCAGCGGGTGGCGACTATCCGGCGCCTGATAGATAAAGACCCGATTGATAAAGAGCGGGCCAACCCATTTGAAATGGGACTCCCGCTCCGGGAGCCGCTGTACCACGAACAGTCCATAGCCGGGCTCGACCCGTGCCAGGGCCAGCGCCCGCTTGAGCGGGTAAATCCGCACCGGATAACGGGTGCCAAGCTCCTCCTGCACCTCATCAATCAAACGAATGGCGAAGCCATCGAGCTTGCCGTCGCGGTATTCGGTAAAGGGGGGTAAGTCGTGACTCAGCAGGGTTAATCCGGGCTGCGCCGACACACTCAGGCTGATCAGTAACCAAGGCAGCACCATCCATCTCATACGATATCCTGTCTCATCGTTGTTCCCGTCAGTGCCATGTAGCGGTCACTAGTTCCAGAAGAAGCTACGTCGATTATCGCCCAGTAAATAGCCACAAGGTAGAAAAGATGCAGCCCTGCGAGGTTCTCCCCCATTGAGTTGTACGTATAGCCAGAGTGGTGACAGCGGCACACATAAAAAAATTTGATTTTATGTGTCAATTATTCTTTCCATGGTTTAGGCTGTTCCCTCATTCATTAGTCAGGTTGTCACCTCATGTCTGCCATCCTCGTGCTGTTTGGTCGATTTTTTAGCTCGCAAGAGAGGTGACCTTGCACGCACAGTTTTTCTGAATGTTCATTGCAAAGGTCGCCTCAAGCGGCCTTTTTTATGGTCTGTCGTTTATTGCTACTCAGGAGTATTGCTTCGATGTCGTGTTACCCGGAGGTTGTATGAGCCAGGTTCAGTGGTCTTCCCGTCTCGGTCATGTGCTGGCCGCAGCAGGCACAGCGATTGGCCTTGGTGCCATCTGGAAGTTTCCCTATGTGACCGCCACCAATGGCGGTGGCGCCTTCCTGCTGGTGTTTCTGCTGTTCAGCTTTACCCTGGGGGTAGCGGTACAGGTCGGCGAAACTCTGCTCGGCAGCCATAGTCAGCGCGGGGTGCTCGGCGCTTTCCGCAAACTGGTGGGGCCGAACTGGCGCTGGATGGGGTATATGGGGATCGCCTGCGGCTTCTTTATCTACAGCTTCTACAGCGTGGTGGGCGGCTGGACCGTGGGTTACGCCGCGCTGGCGATGGCTGGCAAGCTCAATCTGAGCGAAGGAAGCGCCCTCACCGCCCTGTTCAACGGCTATGTCAGCAACCCCTGGTGGCCGGTGCTGACCCATCTGATCTTCGCAGGCCTGACCTGGTGGTTCGTGCAGGGGGGTATTCAGAAAGGGGTGGAGCGGGCACTGCGCTGGATGATGCCCGCGCTCTTCATCATGATGTTGTTGCTGGTGGGGGTCGGTCTCTCCATGCCGGGCTCCATGGCGGGTGTGCGCCAGCTGTTGCTGCCGGACTTCTCCATGCTGACCGGCCAGAGCGTGCTGGACGCGCTGGGGCTGGCCTTCTTCTCCCTCTCCATCGGGCTCGGGGTACACACGACCTATGGCGCCTACCTGCCCAATAGCGAAGGGGTGCTGCGCTCTGGGGTCTGGGTGGTCACACTGGCCAGCCTTATCTCGGTGCTGGCGGGCTTGATGATCTTCCCGGCGCTGGCCTCCACCGGCATCGATCCCACCGCGGGCCCAGGGCTCACCTTTATGACCATGCCTGCCGTGTTCAGTCATCTGCCGTTCGGTCAGGGGCTGGGGGTGATCTTCTTCCTGTTGCTGCTGGTCGCCGCTCTCTCCTCCTCCATCTCCATGCTGGAGCATCTGGTGCGCTTCACCACCGAGGAGTGGGGTTGGTCGCGTCGTGGCGCCTGCAGGGTACTGACTCTGCTCATCATGGCCTCCGGCATTCCGGTGAGCCTGTCGTTCGGCCCATGGAGCGATCTGACCCTGTTTGGCAAGACCATCTTCGAGTTGCTCGACTATCTGACCTCAAACCTGATGATGCCGCTGTTTGGTCTGGTACTGACCCTGCTGCTTGGCTGGCGATTGGGTGATGCCATATTGCCTGCGGGCCTGTCACCCGCCCTGCGTCTGGCGCTGCTCTGGTGCTGGCGCGTGGTGGCGCCGCTGCTGATCAGCGGGATCCTGATCCGCGGGATCATGTAACACCTTGCGCATCTTTGCGGGCAGGCCTTGGCCTGCCCTTTTTATTGCTGGCGTTTGCTTTAACAGGCGTTCATATGAACAGCATCACGATGGACAGGAGTGAAGTCAGTGGCCGTCGAGCAATCTCGGAAGAGCAGGATGAAGAAGGATCGGAGTGGCAGAGTGGCACTATAAGAGGTGGTGCTTGGCTCGCCACAACGGCAACAGAAGAAGCTGGAGTACTGAATTGCGGGCAAAAAAAATCCCCATCTGAATGGGGACTTTCTCTGCAATCGCAGCTGATATCTCAGCCTCGCTTGCGAATATGGTGGTCGTTACTGGGATCGAACCAGTGACCCCCTCCTTGTAAGGGAGGTGCTCTCCCAGCTGAGCTAAACGACCTGGGATTCTTGAAATGATGGTGGGTCGTGCTGGATTCGAACCAGCGACCAATTGATTAAAAGTCAACTGCTCTACCGACTGAGCTAACGACCCATCTAAATCATTTTTTTAAACTTTTTACTGCAAATATGGTGGTCGTTACTGGGATCGAACCAGTGACCCCCTCCTTGTAAGGGAGGTGCTCTCCCAGCTGAGCTAAACGACCTGGGATTCTGAAATGATGGTGGGTCGTGCTGGATTCGAACCAGCGACCAATTGATTAAAAGTCAACTGCTCTACCGACTGAGCTAACGACCCATCTAAATCATTTTTTCTACAAACTGGTGGTCGTTACTGGGATCGAACCAGTGACCCCCTCCTTGTAAGGGAGGTGCTCTCCCAGCTGAGCTAAACGACCTGGGATTCTTGAAATGATGGTGGGTCGTGCTGGATTCGAACCAGCGACCAATTGATTAAAAGTCAACTGCTCTACCGACTGAGCTAACGACCCATCTAAATCATTTTTTCTACAAACTGGTGGTCGTTACTGGGATCGAACCAGTGACCCCCTCCTTGTAAGGGAGGTGCTCTCCCAGCTGAGCTAAACGACCTGGGATTCTTGAAATGATGGTGGGTCGTGCTGGATTCGAACCAGCGACCAATTGATTAAAAGTCAACTGCTCTACCGACTGAGCTAACGACCCATCTAAATCATTTTTTCTACAAACTGGTGGTCGTTACTGGGATCGAACCAGTGACCCCCTCCTTGTAAGGGAGGTGCTCTCCCAGCTGAGCTAAACGACCTGGGATTCTTGAAATGATGGTGGGTCGTGCTGGATTCGAACCAGCGACCAATTGATTAAAAGTCAACTGCTCTACCGACTGAGCTAACGACCCATCTAAATCATTTTTTCTACAAACTGGTGGTCGTTACTGGGATCGAACCAGTGACCCCCTCCTTGTAAGGGAGGTGCTCTCCCAGCTGAGCTAAACGACCTGGGAATTCTGTCTCCACCGAGTGGAGAAAATGGTGGGTCGTGCTGGATTCGAACCAGCGACCAATTGATTAAAAGTCAACTGCTCTACCGACTGAGCTAACGACCCTCACCACGACCAGTTCCGACTGCATTACTGCTTCGGCTCTGACGGCGGCCTATATTACGGATTTAAATTTCCGGTGCAACAGAAAATTCGTAATTTAAATCCGTTTGCTCACTGTGCGTACAAATGCAGGCTGTTTTTACAGTAGCGTTACGAAAACAGTGACATACAGCAATGTTACAGCTTGGCCAGACTCTGTTTGGCCAACTGGGCTGGCGAGGTGTTGGGATAGCCCTTGATCACCTGCTCATAGAAGGATTTGGCTTCCGCCTTCTTGCCATCCAGCTGCGCCAGCATCCCCAGCTTCAGCAGGGCATCGGCGCGCTTGGGCGACTTGCTGTACTTGTTGGCGACGGTAGAGAACTGGGCGGCAGCACCGGCTCGGTCACCCTTGTTGAACAGCAGCTGGCCGAGCCAGTAGTGTGCATTGGGAACATAGCCCGAATTGGGGTACTGCTTGATAAAGCCCTGGAAAGCCGGAATGGCTTTGTCGTAGTTCTTCTCTTTGAGCACCATGTTGACCGCTGCGTCGTAAGCCTGATTCTCATCCTGATTGGTTGAGTAATTGGCGGCAGCAGCCGGTGTGGCAGCAGCAGGGGCCGCGGCGGCTGGAGCAGCTTGCTGGCTGCTGGCAACCTTGTCGAGCTCTTGGTAGAGCTGGCGCTGGCGCTCTTGCGACTGTTCCATCTGGTAGGTCTGCTGCTCCAGCTGACCACGCAGCTCGGAGACCTCCCCTTGCAGGGAGTCGACTTGTTGCTGCAATTCAGCTTGCAGTCGCAGACGGGCATTGAGGGTGCGCTCCAGCAGGGCTACCCGATCTTCCAGGCTACCGGTGGGCACGATGGCACCGTTGTTGCCACTAAGGACAACCCCACCACTTGAGTCACCGCCCAGATCGCTGACCGGTGCCGCAGCTTGCGCATTCAGAGCAACCAATACGGCCAGCGCAACGACAGCTTGCTTGTACACAGATTTCATTCGGATCAAACCTTAGCGTTTAGTACAGATAAAACGGCCAGCGCCATCGTCGCTCGCATATGCAGATTTCATTCGGATCAAACCTTGGCGTTTAGTGCAAATAAAACGGCCATCGAAATGGCCGCTTGCATATAAACGAACTTCGTTCGGTTTAAACCTTAGTAAACCAGAACCGCGCGGCGGTTTTTGGCAAAGGCATCCTCGGTGTGGGACAGATCCAGCGGCTTCTCTTCGCCATAGCTGACGATGGAGAGCTGCTCGGCCTGCACACCCAGGGTTTGCAGATACTTGGCAACAGCCTTGGCACGACGCTCGCCCAGGGCGATGTTGTACTCCGGAGTACCGCGCTCATCGGCGTGACCTTCGATCAGGACTTTCACGCTCGGGCGCTCGCGCAGGTAGCTGGCGTGGGCATCCAGCAGATCAGCGTACTGACCCTGGATATCGTAACCGTCGAACGGGAAGTAGATCACGTTGTCACGCTGCAGTGCTTCGAACTTCTGACGCATCTGCTCTTCCGGGGACAACATGCCGTTGGCGCCGCCGGTTTGTACACCGCCCATGCCGTCGGTCATACCTGATTCAGCGCCAGCGGCGTCGGAATCAGAAGAAGAACTACAAGCGGCCAGGGTGAACAGTGGCAGTGCGATGGCCAAACCCTTGAGCAGTTTATTGAGTTGCATGCTATTTCCTTAAACCTTTATAACAAAACAAAAAACAATTGGATTTTTATCAATTCAAGAAGGGCGACCAAGCTGGTGCACGAATTTCACCGCTACTGGTCGGAAGCACAGCCTTGAAGCGACCATCAGTCGACACCAACGCGAGACTCTTACGACCCTGATAGATGGTGGCATAAATGATCATGCTGCCATTGGGAGCCACACTTGGCGACTCATCCAGAGCACTCTGGGTAAGGACCAACAGGGCATTGTTTTCCATGTCCTGACGGGCAATACGATACTGTCCCTGAACACGGGTCACCATCACCATGATTTTGCCATCAGGAGTAATGGATGCCCCCTGGTTGGATTCACCTTCCCAAGTCATCCGGCGAGTCATACCAGTCGCCAAATTTACGCTATAAATCTGGGGTTTGCCACCACGTTCAGAGGTGAACAACAAATTTTGCCCGTCCGGCATCCAGGAGGGCTCGGTGTCGATCACGCGGCTGGTAGTGACGCGGGTCAGCTGCTTGCTAGCGACATCAACCACATAGAGGTTCGGTGAACCATCTTTGGAGAGAACGATAGCCAGACGACGACCATCCGGAGACCACTCCGGCGCCCCGTTGATACCGCGGAAACTGGTGATCAGACTGCGCTGCTGGGTGTAGATATCCTGCACATAGATTTCGGACTTCTGGTTCTCGAAGCTCACGTAAGCCAGCTTGCTGCCATCCGGCGACCAGGCTGGAGACATCAACGGTTCGCGGGAGCGCAGCAGGGTCTTCTCGTTGTAACCGTCGTAATCAGAAATACGCAGCTGGTACGGGAACTGGGTACCCTGCTGTACGGAGACGTAAGCCAGACGGGTCAGGAAGGCACCGCGCTCGCCAGTCAGACGCTCATAGACGATATCTGAGATACGGTGGGCAAACTGGCGCATCTGGGCACCCGGGATGGTCGCCATGCGGCTATCCAGGATGTAACCGTTGCTCTCGCCACCTTGTGCCTTGGCCAGCTGGCCTTTCAGCACATCGACCAGCTCGAAGTTCACCTTGTAGGTGCCGTCACCGACTGCCGAAATGGAACCCACCACCACGGCTTCAACCCCTTGGGAGGCCCAGGGAGCGAAGTTGATCTCGCTGCTGCTGCTCGGGGTCTGCGGCATCTGGCCACGGGCCAGCGGCTTGAACTTGCCGCTGCGCATCAGGTCGTTGGAGACAACTTCCGCGATGTCCTGCGGCAACTGCCCGTTACCTTCCCACTTGAAGGGGGCGACGGCGATGGGGCGTGCGCTATCAATACCGCCGGTGATGACGATGTCCAGGGCCGCCTGGGCACTCTGGCCCAGCAACAAACAGCCAACCAAAGCAAAAAATACTTTTCTGATCATGGCTTAAATACTCGGTTCCAATATAGATGAGAGGTTAAATTCCTTTCTCGGCGAGAGGTTGCCAACCAAAGGCAAGCAACCTCGTTTTATCACGCTTAGATACTCGGTTCTAACTTCAGGTTAAATTCCTTCAACATCTCGAATGCCGCAGGATCCTTGGGCACAGGCAGTTGATTGGCTTTCAGAACAGCCGCCTTACCGGAACGACAGACCGCCGGGTCACCCTGGCCGTTATCTACCGATATGACAAAGCCACTGCTCGCAAGACGTACGCCGATAGTACATGTTTTGCCCCGCATGGTGGGATCCAAAATCATATACCGCTCAACAGTGGCCTTGATGAGCGCCGCATATTTGTCGACTTCGCCCTGGGCTGCTGCCGATGCCGCCTGACTGCGGGCATTGGCCTCAGCCGACAGCTGCTGCTGCATCATCTCTTCCATCTCTTTTTGCAGCTTGGCCTGCTCGGCGGCTTTACGCTTGCGCTCAGCCGCGATCTTGGCCTGCTTTTCGGCCTCGGCCTTGGCTTTCTTCTCTGCGTCAGCTTTTGCCTTTTTCTCAGCCTCTTCCTTGGCCTTCTTCTCGGCCTCGGCTTTGGCTTTTTTCTCTGCTTCTGCCTTGGCTTTCTTCTCGGCTTCAGCTTTAGCCTTCTTGTCAGCTTCCGCTTTCTTGGCCTTGGCTTCTGCCGCCTTGGCTTTCTCTTCGGCCTCTTTCTTCTCTTGTTCCTTTTTCTTCTTCAGCGCCAACGCCTTGCTCTCGGCTTCCGCAGCTTTACGCTCGGCTTCGGCCTTCTTGGCCTTCTGTTCTTCCAGCTTGCGGGCTTCCTCGGCTTTTTGGGCCTTCTCTTCCGCCTGCTTCTGCTCGGCCACCTTCTTCTGCTTTTCGGCCTCGGCCTTGCGAGTCGCCTCTTCTGCCTGCTTGCGCTTGGTCTCGGCGATGCGAAGCTGCTCCTGTTTCTGAGCCAGCTCACGCTTGGCGAGATCCGTATCTTCCTTATCCTTCTCTTTCTCTACCTTTTGAGGCTTGGGCTGAGATTTCTGCTGCTGGATCTGCTTGGCCTGTTCGTTGAGGAAGTTCTCATCGAGCATGACGGCATTGACGATCTGCCCCTTCGATTCGGGTCGTTTCGGTTTGCTGAAATCGAGCCCGACAAACAGGATGATGCCGATGATCAGGTGCAGCAGAAACGACGCGATGAGATAACCGGAAATACCACGCTTCACATCCATCTCCGTTAGTTCACCGGATCTGTCATCAGGCCAACCTGAGGCACACCCGCATTCTTGAGGGCCACCATCAACAGGATCACCTCTTCGTAGCGCACGGCCTTGTCACCCGCGACCACCACGGGGGCATTCTGGTTGATCGCCAGATAGCCCATGGCTTTTTCGGTGATGTATTGCTGCATCGCCTCTGGCGTGCCGCTTGGCACCGGCTCGTCATCGGCTTCGCCAGCCTTGATGACATATTCGCCTTCGGTATTGACGCTGACGATGAAGGGTGGCTTGGCATCTTCCGGCAACTGCTCGGACTCAGCCTGTGGCAGATCCACCTTGACCCCTTGCGTGATCACCGGCGTGACCGCCATAAAGATGATAAGCAGCACCAGCATGACGTCGATATAGGGAACCACGTTGATCTCGGCCACCTTCTTGCGCCGGATCCGCTGATAGGTTTGCATTACTGATCACCCTGCTGCTGTGCAATTTGACGGTTCAGAATAGTGGTGAACTCGTCCATGAAGTTGGCGTAGGCGTTCTCCAGCCGCTCGACCTTGTTGGAGAAGCGGTTGTAGAAGATAACCGCCGGGATAGCGGCAAACAGACCCATGGCGGTAGCGATCAGCGCTTCCGCGATACCCGGTGCCACCATTTGCAGGGTGGCCTGCTGCACCTGACCCAGGGCGATAAAGGCGTTCATGATCCCCCATACGGTACCGAACAGACCGATATAGGGGCTGATGGAGCCGATGGTCGCCAGCACCGGCAGGTTGGATTCGAGATCGTCCACCGCGCGGGAGAGGGAGACGCGCATGGCGCGGTAGGTACCATCCATCACCGCATCCTGACCACGGGCGCCGGCCTTCAGCAAGCGGGCATACTCCTTGAAGCCGGAGTAGAAGATATCTTCCATGCCTTCGATATCATCGCGGCGGGAAGAGGACTCCTGATAGAGGCGATTGAGATCGACCCCTGACCAGAAGCGATCTTCAAACTGTTCCGATGCGAGATTGGCCGCCTTGATCGCCTTTGAACGCTGGATAATCAGCGCCCACGAGACAATAGACATGCTCATCAGGGTCATCATGACCAGTTTTACCAACAGGCTGGCTTGCCAAAACAGGCCAATAAACGAAATTTCAGCGTGCACTTAACAGCACTCCCTTGATTTTTTCAGGTATAGCTACAGGTTTCATTTGCGGATGACTGACACAGGCTATCTGTACCATGGCCTGGGTGATCAGTCGTCCATCAGCCGCCAGGATCTGCTGCGAAAAGCGCAGGGATGCGCGTTTCACTTCAATCACTTGCGTTAATACATTCAATAGTTCATTAAAACGGGCCGCCGAGCGGAAATCGATCTCAGTTCGGCTCACCACGAAGGCATATCCCTCCTGCAGCCAGACGTCCTGTTCGACCCCTTTGGCACGAAGAAACTCGGTGCGAGCACGTTCCATAAACTTGAGATAATTGGCGTTGTAGACGATGCCCCCGGCGTCGGTGTCTTCGTAGTAGACACGCACCGGAAACTCAAAGACTTCCCCCATAACAATCTGTGATCCATTCGACAGTCAGATGGGGGGCTATCATAGCGCAGGGCTGAATAGGAAAGAAGCAGGGGGAGACAGGGAAATCCTGCCTCCCCCCGTTTTTTATGAAAGGAAATATGAATGTGTCAGCCAGAGGCCATACAACAAACTGGGCCAGGCGAGCCAGGGGTTGAACAGCACACGTCCGGGCAGGCTTTTCAGATGAAAGCCAAGCCCGTTAAGTACGCCACAACAGACGGCCCACATCAGCCAGGGAGCAAGCCAGAGACCATGCTCGCTGGTGTTGGCCGCGATCAGATTGGGGGCCTGTAAAATAGCGACGGCCAACAAGGCCGCCGCGAGTAACATCAACCCCTGCCACGGCTGCCGCTCCAGTGGAGCGGCCAGCCTGGCGAGTCGATCACTTGTTTTCATCGATCTGACGATCCATGTTCTCGGTGTGTTCCAGCCACAGCGCATTGATGATGCCAAATGCACAGGCCAGCAACAGTCCCAGGATCCAGGTGAAATACCACATTGTCAGCGCACCTCTTAATAGAGAGATTGTTGGTTATCTTCGATGTGCTTGTTGGTTACCCGGCCAAACATCTTGATGTAAGTCCAGATGGTGTAACCCAGCACAATCGGTACGAAGATCGCTGCAGCCACAGTCATCACCTGCAAGGTGTTGAAAGAGGCGGTAGCATCCCACATGGTCAGGCTCAGTGACGGCTCAAGGCTTGAGGGCATCACGAACGGGAACATGGAGAAACCGGCAGTGAGGATGACCCCGGCAATCGCCAGCGAGGAGCTGGTAAACGCCAGCCAGCCGATGTTCATGCGGGCAAACAGCGCAGTCAGCAGGCTCATGGCCAGGCCCAGTACAGGGGCAGCCACCATCCACGGATAGAGGGTGTAGTTGTTCATCCAGGCACCAGCCTGCAGGACAACTTCCTTGTTCATCGGGTTGGATACTGCGTCAGTCGCGGCAGCCTTGACGATGACATACCCTTCCATACCGCTTACCCACCAACCCGCGGCAGCAAACAGCACCAGGGTCAGCAGTGAGCAGATCATGGCGGCAGTGCGGGAACGCGCCAGCACTTCACCGTCGGTCTTCATCATCAACCAGGTTGCGCCCTGGGTGAGCAGCATGAACAGACTCACCAGACCAGCCAGAATGCCGAACGGGTTAAGCAGACCAAAGAAGTTGCCGTGATAGGTCAACATCATGAACTGGTTAAACTCGAACGGAACGCCTTGCAGCAGGTTGCCAAAGGCCACACCAAAGACGATGGGCGGTACGGCGCTGCCGGCGAACAAGGCCCAGTCCCAGTTGCTGCGCCATTTGGCATCAGCACGCAGGGAGCGGTACTTGAAACCGACCGGACGCAGGAACAGCGCCATCAAGGTCAGGATCATGGCGATGTAGAAGCCGGAGAAGGTCGCGGCATACACCATCGGCCAGGCAGCGAACAAGGCGCCGCCGGCAGTGACCAGCCAAACCTGGTTACCTTCCCAGTGCGGCCCCATGGTGTTGAGCATCACGCGGCGCTCGACATCTTTCTTGCCGACGAACGGGAGCAGTGCGCCTACCCCCATGTCGAAGCCGTCAGTGATGGCAAAACCGATCAGCAGTACGCCGACCAGAGCCCACCAGATGACACGCAGAGTTTCGTAATCAAACATGGTCGCTCTCCTTATGCCTTGAGCTGTTCAAAGTGATACTTGCCAGTCTTCAGGCTGCTGGGGCCAAGACGGGCATACTTGAACATCAGGTACATCTCGATAACCAGAAGTACGGTATAGAACAGGCAGATACCGATCAGAGAGAACCAGATCTCGGCTGCAGGCAAGTTGGATGCAGAGAGGGAAGTCGGCAACACCTCTGCAATGGTCCACGGTTGGCGACCATACTCAGCGACAAACCAGCCAGCTTCGATGGCGATCCACGGCAGCGGGATACCCCACAGCAGACCCTTGAGCAGCCACTTGCGCTTGCCGATCTGGTGACGGGCACTGTCATAGAAGGCCATACCAATCAGCACCAGCATCAGCATGCCGACGGCAACCATGATGCGGAAGGCGAAGAACAGCGGCAGAACCTGCGGGATGGAGTCATCCACGGCGGCCTTGATCTGCTCGTCGGTAGCATCGGTCACGTTGCTGGTGTAGCGCTTGAGCAACAGACCGTAGCCCAGATCCTGCTTCACTTCGTCGAAGCGAGCGCGGGTCTCGTCAGACTTGTCACCGGATTGCAGCTTGGTCAGCAGGTCGTAAGCGGTCATACCGTTGCGGACGCGCAGTTCGTGCTCGCTCTTCAGATCCTTCAGACCGGTTACCTGACCATCCAGAGAACGGGTCGCGATAATGCCCAGCGCATAGGGGATCTTGATGGCGTAGTCGGTGCGCATCTCTTCCTGATTCGGAATACCGAACAGGGTAAAGGCGGCCGGAGCAGGTTCAGTCTCCCACTCAGCTTCGATAGCGGCCAGTTTCACCTTCTGCACTTCACCGGTCTCGTAACCGGATTCGTCACCGAGGATCAGCACGGACACGATGGAAGCCATACCGAATGCAGCGGCAATGGCGAAGGAGCGACGGGCAAACGCCACATCACGATTCTTCAGCAGGTAGTAGGAGGAGATACCCAGCACAAACATGGCGCCACAGGTATAACCAGCCGCCACAGTGTGGACGAACTTGACCTGAGCAACCGGGTTGAGCACCACGTCAGCGAAGCTCATCATCTCCATCCGCATGGATTCGAAGTTGAACTCGGCACCGACCGGGTTCTGCATCCAGCCGTTGGCGACCAGGATCCAGAGGGCGGAGAGGTTGGTCCCCAGCGCCATCAACCAGGTGGCAGCCAGATGCTGATGCTTGCTCAGACGATCCCAACCAAAGAAGAACATACCGACGAAGGTGGACTCCAGGAAGAAGGCCATCAGCCCTTCGATAGCCAGCGGGGCCCCGAAGATATCGCCGACATAATGGGAGTAGTAAGCCCAGTTCGTCCCGAACTGGAACTCCATGGCCAGACCTGTGGTGACCCCCAAGGCAAAGTTGATACCAAACAACTTACCCCAGAATTTGGTCATGTCCCGGTAGATGGTGTTGTTGGTCATCACATAGACGGATTCCATGATCGCCAGGAGAAAGGCCATTCCCAGCGTCAGGGGTACAAACAAAAAGTGATAAAGGGCCGTCGCAGCGAACTGGAACCGCGATAGGTCTACCACATGCTCAGCAATCATGATGTTTCCTCACCGATTATTGGCACGGCTATTTTAAGTTTTAAGCACAAAGCTTCCGTTGGAGGTTAGCGAATGAGCCTTATTGGGACGTGTCACAACAAAACGCGTTCAGTAACCACTGGCATTAACAACAAGGCAATACGAGAACACAAATAAAGCTAATGTTTAACAATTCCAAAACAATCAGCCTAAATTTATTCTCGCCCATGATGACCGGGTTTTTATATCACCTTTATTTGATTGAAATCAATGTAAAAGGACCCGCCATACATGGCTTTGAAAGGCATTTTTAATCTATTTCACGATTATTGACGCGAGCCAGATCACAAAACACGATAAAGCGTAAAACATTGATTTAAATCAATTTAAGAATTTAACATCCCGCCGCTCGGTTTAATTTGAAAAGCGTGAATGACGCGCCTTTTTCCATGTTATCCGAGTCAGGCAATCTGATTCGAAAACTCAATTTAAAATTGCAAAGAATGCATACTCATGCGAACCAATTTCATCAATAAAGACATTAGATAAACTAATTTGAAGAGTGCAATTTTTCTTGTTTGCCGGGGTCGATTCGAACTCCTACAATGCGCCTCGCAGTGAGGGCATACCCTTGGATACAGGCCGGTTAATCCGGGTTCACGGTACGTATTCGACGATCAATTTGAACCTGTCTATTGGAATCGAAGATGAAAAAGTTTGTTGCTAAAACCATCCGTTACTACAAGCTTTCCTTTGTTCAGCTCTATCAACTGAACCGACTCTGAGAGCTCGCGACGGCTCACCTGTTTATTTTCCGGTCTGTGTCCAGACGCACTCACTGTCTGTGAACATCCATCCTGAATTGTCTTTGCCCACCGCATCCGCCGTGGGCTTTTTTTTGCCCGGATAACAAAAAACCGCCTTTGACGGCGGTTTCATGTTCAAATGACTGTTTTTACTTCTCATCTGGTCGCTGAAGACCGAAATGAGCGTAGGCTCGTGTGGTCGCAATCCGTCCTCTGGGTGTACGTTGCAGATACCCTTGCTGGATCAGATAAGGCTCCAGCACATCTTCGATAGTATCTTTCTCTTCCCCGATCGCGGCGGCCAGATTATCGAGACCCACCGGGCCCCCCATAAACTTGTCTATCACAGCCAACAATAACTTGCGGTCCATGAAGTCAAAACCTTCGTTATCGACATCCAGCATGTCCATGGCGCGAGCAGCAATGGGGCCGTCGATCCGGCCATCGGATTTCACCTGGGCAAAGTCGCGCACCCGCCTTAACAAACGGTTAGCAATCCGCGGCGTGCCGCGAGAGCGACGGGCGACCTCAATGGCACCATCTTCCGTCATGTCTAGCCCCAGACAACGGGCACTGCGGGAGACGATATCGGTCAGGTCCTTGACGTTGTAGAACTCCAGCCGCTGGACGATACCGAAGCGATCCCGCAGCGGGCTGGTGAGTGAACCAGCCCGGGTGGTGGCGCCAATCAGGGTGAAGGGAGGCAGATCCAGCTTGATGGAGCGAGCCGCGGGTCCCTCCCCGATCATAATGTCGAGCTGGTAATCCTCCATCGCCGGATAGAGCACCTCCTCCACCACCGGGCTGAGGCGATGGATCTCGTCGATGAACAGCACATCGTTCGGTTCGAGGTTGGTGAGCAGCGCCGCCAGATCCCCCGCTTTCTCCAGCACCGGGCCGGAGGTGGTCTTGATATTGACCCCCATCTCGTTGGCGACGATGTTGGCGAGGGTGGTCTTGCCCAGACCCGGTGGACCGAAGATCAGCAGGTGATCGAGCGCTTCTCCCCGCTGACGGGCCGCTTCGATAAAGATCTCCATCTGTTCGCAGACGGTATCCTGACCGGTGTAGTCAGCCAGCTTCTTGGGGCGGATCGCCCGGTCAATAATGTCATCCTCACGGGCGGCACTGGCCGAGATGAGGCGGTCTGCTTCAATCATCAACTACCTCACACCAGGCTACGCAGGGATTCACGGATGATATCTTCCACCGACATCCCCTCTTTGGCGATCTTGCTGACAATCTGGCTCGCCTGCTGCGGCTTGTAACCTAGGGCCACCAGCGCACTGGCCGCCTCCTCGGTCACATCCGGTGCCCGCAATTCGGGCTCACTGGCTGGCAGGGTGACCATGGCCGGGGAGAAGAGGTCGTGACTGACCCACCCCTTGAGGCGATCCTTCATCTCCACCACCAGCCGCTCGGCGGTCTTCTTGCCGACTCCCGGCAGTTTGACCAAAGAGCTTATCTCTTCGCGTTCGACACTCAGCACAAACTGGGTAGCTGTCATGCCGGAGAGAATAGCCAGCGCCAGCTTGGGGCCGACTCCGTTGGTCTTGATCAGCTCGCGGAACAGCGCCCGCTCCTGTTTGTGGTTGAAACCATAGAGCAGCTGGGCATCTTCCCGCACCACGAAGTGAGTATGGATGGTCGCTTCCTTGCCGATCTCCGGCAAATCATAGAAGCAGCTCATCGGCATCTGCACCTCATAGCCAACCCCGCCCACTTCCAGCAGGACCTCGGGGGGCTGCTTTTCAATGACAATGCCTCTCAAGCGACCAATCACGGCTCTCTCCTCACCAATACAACTATTCGTAAATTGGCTCATAGCATAAAGAATAACTGGATAAGTATCCAGCATAGGGCAGCAACACCCTTGTGGTCAGAGAGGCTTTTTATCCAATTTTCCACCATGCTTGATCGGGTGCAGCCAGTGCACGGGATGTTTCAGCGCCGCACCGGCCCCCGAGCGGGGGATAAACCACTACACTAAACCCGTTCGGAACCGAAACTGGTGCCAATGTCGATACCAAGGAAGGCCATCACATGAAAATTGTTACCACCTCCAATCTGGGTCTTGCCATATTGCTCGGCTGTACGCTGGGCATGGGGGTCGTTGGCTGGTATGGCAGCCAGCGGCTAGCCAATCTGCTCTCCTATGTCCTGGGCGCCGCCTGGCAGACCGCCGACGGTGCCATGGAGGGCTCCATAGAGCTGGGCAACCAACAGCTACAGATTCAGAAGATGCAAAACGGCACCCCGCTCAATCGCGCCGAACTCGATGCAGCCAAGGCGGCGACCGATGACGCACTGGCCCGGGTCAGCCAAGGGCAGCTCATTGATGGTGCAGCCCTTGCCACCATGGAACAGCACAAGCAGGACTATCAACAGCAACAAGAGAAGCTGCTGGCGCTCTATCACGCCTATACCGAGGTGGATCAGACCCTGCATCACAACGCCGACCTGATGGCCCGCCTCTCGACCCAGCTGGAGGTGATTGGCGATGGCGCGGTCGAGGCGCTGACCCAATCCCCCGACCAGACCATCAGCTGGAACAGCGGCCTCTCCACTCGCTGGGAAGCGGCCGATGGGGGGATGGAGTCCAACATAGGCTTTTTGCGCCAGCTCTATGCGCTGGAAAAGATGCGCAGACAAGGAGTCACAGAGGCGATCAAGGCCGAGTTAAAAGAGGCGACCGATTTCTACCACGAAGCGGTCGACAGCATGCTCGG
Source organism: Aeromonas sp. FDAARGOS 1416 (assembly GCF_019048085.1). NCBI lineage: Bacteria > Pseudomonadati > Pseudomonadota > Gammaproteobacteria > Aeromonadales > Aeromonadaceae > Aeromonas > Aeromonas sp. FDAARGOS 1416. The sequence continues at coordinate 3,056,017 of NZ_CP077301.1, forward strand.
CACCGGGCTGTTCGAGATCGAGGGAACCGGCGAATTTGCCGGCAAGACACTGTCGGCAGAGTACCGCGCCCTGTTGGCCCGGCATCAGCAACTGATGGGACAGTGGGTCGATGCGCTCGGCAGCTATCAGACCCAGCAGTCCGTCTATGAGGTCAGTGCCGATGAGCTACGACAACAGCTGGTTGCCATCGAGGAGAGCGGCGATGCTACCGTCGAGGATCAGGTGGCCCAGCTCAACGGCATCATCAGCCAGACCCGAACCCTGCTGCTGGGTGGCCTGCTGCTGAGCCTGATCATGGTCACCCTCTGCGGCTTCTGGCTGACCCGCAAGCTGGTAACCCCGCTGCTGCAAGTGGACAAGCGGATGCAGGATATTGCCGCTGGCGAGGGAGACCTCAACGCCCGCATCAACCTGCAACGTGATGATGAGATAGGCTCGCTGGCCAACAGCGTGGATCGTTTCATCGAGAAACTGCAGAAGATGATCAGCTCCACCATGGACAACAACCAGCACATCAGCGAGCACGTTCACACCTCGGTCAACCGGGTGGAGGCAATCAGCCAAAGCAGCCGCCAGACCGCCGAACATGCGCTGGCCCTGCACCACGACAGTGAACAGATGGTGCAAGTCGCCACCGGTATCTCGGACAACTGCAGCATGGCGGCCCACAATGCCAACGAGGTGCGCCAGCTGACCACCGAGAGCAGCCAGTATGTCGCCTCCGCCAGCGCGGGCATGCAACGGGTGGTACAGGAGGTGAGCGAGTGTGCCATCGCCATCAACTCCCTCAAGGAGCAGGCGGGTCAGATTGGCCAGATCATCTCCACCATCAGTGGCATCTCGGAGCAGACCAACCTGCTTGCCCTCAATGCGGCCATCGAAGCGGCCCGCGCGGGGGAGATGGGGCGTGGCTTTGCGGTGGTTGCGGACGAGGTGCGCACCCTGGCCAATCGCACCGCGACATCAAGCGCCGAGATCAGCCAGGTGATCAGCAGCATCCAGCAGCAGACCGAGACCGCCTATCTGATGATGCAACGCAACCTCAAAACGGTGGAGTCCGGCATGCAGGACTCCGAGAATACCAAGCAGATCCTGTTCAAGGTGGAAGGCGCCATCGACCAGCTGGCCGACATGGTGCAGCAGGTCGCCGTAGCCACAGGTCAACTGTCACACACCCTGAGCCACTCCTCTGACAAGGTCTCCGGCATCAGTCTGCAAGCCAGAACCGGCGAACAGGAGGCACAGGAGTGTCTGCAACTCGCCTCCTCGCTCCATCAGGCCAGCCTGCTGCAGCAGCGCCTGCTCTCCCAGTTCAGAGTCTGAGCCCCTCCAATAGCAAAGATGCCACTCATGTGAGTGGCATCTTTTTGTTACCGGCCGCTCATTCCTGCCGCCTTAACTTCCTCAACGTCCTATGGCCAGTTGAACAGCCAAGCTCAACATGATGATGCCTACCAGCAGATCGATCCCCTGCTGCACCCGGCCGCGGGCCAACCAGGGCGCCAGCGCTGCGGCCCCCAGCGCCAGCGAGTAGAACCACACCAACGAGGCCAGCATGGCCCCCGCAGCAAAGGCCGGACGCAGGGACTCGCTCACCTGACTGCCAAGGGAGCCGAGCAGCATCAAAGTATCGAGATAGACGTGAGGATTGAGCAGCGTAACTCCCAGCGTCATCGCCAGCACGCTTTTGGCCCCCATCTGCTGAGCTGAATCGGCAAGCCCCTCCCCTTTACCACGCCAGGCACTGAGCAGGGAACGGCCACCAAACCAGCCGAGAAACAGCACGCCTCCCCAGGTGAGCAGCGCCATGCCGAGGGGGCTGGCGGCCAGCAGATTGGCTCCGCCAAATACGCCGATAGCAATCAGGGTGAGATCGCAGAAACTGCAGAGCGTGGCCGTCAGCAGATGGTGATTGCGATGGATGCCCCGACTCAGCACAAAGGCATTCTGGGCGCCGATGGGGATGATCATGGCCAGACCAATGGTGAAGCCCTGTAGTGTTGTTGCGAGCATTATGGAGAGTACCGTTCGAAATGGTGAATGAGCGGCACTATAGCGATGGAGGTTCCTTCTTAGAAATTCATTGATTTACTGATTGATTCATTTTGCTAATCACCTGGAGTCACCAAAAGCCCCATCCGAAACCAATGGTCAATAGCAGGATCTGACAATTGAGTCCCCCTGCTTCTGCCCCGAGAATCAACAGGTTCTATTGCATCAGTTTAGGGAAGTTGGTGACAACAACCTGTTCAAGATTCGGCAGCAAAATGCCACTGCTAATCCCCTTGGCAATGGCTTGATAGCGATTCATTGATCCGGTTTTGCGAGTGACCTGATTGAGGTGGTAATTCACCGTACGCTCGGTGATCCCCAAAATGCAGGCGATCTCCCCCGATGTTTTCCCCTCACTGGCCCAGAACAGGCATTCGGTCTCACGATCCGTCAGCGCGGCTTGTTGATCCGAATCCCTCAGGCGCACAACCCTGATCGCAGCCTCGAAGATGTAATTGGCCATCCAGGAGAGGATTGGCGAGGACTCCAGCAACAGATCGCTAGAAGCCCGCTCGGACGTGATAAAGGAGAGGATTCCGTTCTCCCCGGCTGCGCCGTGCAGAGGGAAGGAGATGCCATTGCGCAATCCGAACTCGGCGGCCAGTCCCATCACGTCCATGCTTCCCTCTTGCAGAAAGCGAGCCCGCTCATCGAGGCGGTTCCAGTAAATGGGCAGCGTCTGCTTGCGTGCCAACTGAATCACAGGGTCGCACGCCAGCATGTTGTTATCGGTATAGGTCTGTACCCAGGAGATAGGGCACTGATTAAACAGTACCACTTTGGGTCTTTGCATCGACATCGGAATGATCAGGGTAAAGCCGTAATAGTCATAACCCATATCGACCGTAAAGCGACCGATCAATCCGGCAAGACGGTCACCATCCGTCACCGAAGTGAAATGTTCCAGATACTCAAACAGTTGCTCTTGTTTCATATGCTAGCCCCCCTGGCCAAGCTTCTGATTATAACGGCGAACAGGCAGAGAGAGAGTTCATAATGTTGGTTTTCAAAGGAAAATTGAGAGATCACCCACGAAACGCCGTAGAGAACGAACTCTATCAATTTCGAAATCGCGTCTTTTCCGACCGGCTAGGCTGGGACGTCGAGTCTTACCACGGTTTGGAACGCGACCGCTTTGACACGCCAGACACCCATTGGGTACTGGTCGAAGATGAACAAGGAGTCTGCGCCTGTATCCGTCTGCTCAGTTGCGCCAGCGCCTATATGTTGCCCAGCATTTTTCCCACCGCCCTTGCCGGTGAAAACGCGCCCCGCACTCCCGAGATCTGGGAACTCACCCGTCTGGCTATCGATGCGACCCGCGCTCCGTGCATGACCAATGGTGTCAGCGAGCTGACCTGCGTGCTCCTTCGGGAAGCCTATGCGTTTGCTACAGCCAACGGCATCAAAGAGTTTGTTGGTGTAGCCAGCCTGCCCGCAGAACGCATTTTCCGCCGTCTCGGAATCCCTATGGCTCGTCTGGGCCACCGCCAAGCGGTAGATCTCGGTGCAGTGAAAGGTGTCGGCCTGCGCTTTTATCTGGATGAGCGATTTGCCCTGGCGGTCTCGCAGCCACTTATCGGACACTATCAAACTGCCACCTATCGCTCCCATGAGTTAGCGGCCCAGATATAAAAAATCCCGGGAAAACAGGCCCGGGATAAACGTATCGCTGTATCGCTATGACCCCGCAGGGCTGCCCCCTGCGGTCTCTAGCAGTATGCCTTCCTTACAAGACAGACCACCACTGTCAGATATCACAGCGCAACGCCCCTTCCACCGCCCATTGTTGTCCCCTGCCGAGTGACGTAGAGTCAGCCCTTGGGCAACGGAAGGGGGAGAAGATGAAAGAGCTGGATTACAAACTGCTGCGGGCGCTGGATGCGGTACTGCAGGAACAAAACTTCGATCGGGCGGCCAAGTCGCTCCATATCACCCAGTCGGCCATCTCCCAGCGGATCAAGCAGTTGGAGCAACAGTTTGCCGAGCCGCTGCTCATTCGCAGCCAGCCGCTGCAGGCCACGCCACTCGGCGAGAAACTGCTGGCCCACTATCGGCAGGTACATCAGCTCGAGCTCGAGCTGGCGGGGGAGCTGACTCCCGATGAGCCGCAGGGGCCAATCCGGATCAGCATCGCCGTCAACGCCGACAGCCTAGCCACCTGGTTTTTTCCCGCCATTGCCCCCTTGTTGAAACAGCACCCCATCGAACTCAACCTGCTGGTGGATGACGAGAGCCGCACCCTCGACAAGGTCCGCGAGGGTCAGGCCTTTGGCGCAGTCAGCCTGCATCCCCAACCACTGGCGGGTTGCTGCGTCGATGAGCTCGGTGAGATGAACTATCAGCTTACCGCCAGCCCCGCCTTTGTTGCCCGCCACTTCCCTCGCGGCCTGACCCGTGAGGCGCTGGCCAAGGCACCGGCGGTGGCGTTCGATCAACGCGATGACATGCATGTGAGCTTTATGAGAGAACGCTTCGGGCTGGAGCCTGGCGGTTATCCCTGCCATACGGTCCACTCGTCGGAGGCCTTCGTCGCCATGGCAGAACAGGGGCTGGCCTATTGTCTCATCCCCGAATTGCAAATAAGAGGCCAGCTGGCTGGCGGGTCACTACTCAACCTCAGTCCCGACCACGTCCTGACGGAACGCCTCTACTGGCACCGCTGGGTACTGGAAAAAGGGGTTCACAAGCAGCTCTCCCAACGGCTTATCGACCATGCCAGATCGCAGTTGAAACCACGCTGAGCAGGCCATTCACCTTGGCTTTGCAGGGCTAAAAACGTATAGTGCTGGGCGATCCTTCATCAGGTCTCCACCCAGGTTTTCACTTCAGGTTCCTCACTTATGTTCCAAGACAATCCGCTGCTGGCCCAGCTCAAGCAACAAATCCGCGAAAACATCCCGAAGAAAGAGGGTGTGATCCGCGCCTCGGACCGGGGCTTCGGCTTTCTGGAAGTCGATGAGAAGACCAGCTATTTCGTGCCGCCTCCCTACATGAAGAAGGTGATGCACGGTGACCGGGTGACCGCCCTGATCCGCACCGAAAAAGAGAAGGAAGTGGCCGAGCCGGATACCCTGCTGGAGCAGTCCGTCACCCGCTTCGTGGCCCGGGTCAAGATGTTCCGCGACCGCCTCAACGTGGTGGCCGACCATCCGCTGATCAAGGATGCCATCAAGGCCCGCGTCAAGAAGGGTCTGGATGAGAAAGAGTTCAAGGAAGGTGACTGGGTGGTGGCGACCCTCAAGCGCCATGCGCTGGTCGACGGCAACTTCTCTGCCGAGATCACCCAGAAGATTGCAGCCCAGGAAGATCACAACGTGCCCTGGTGGGTGGTGCTGGCCCGCCACAATCTGGCCCAGGTCGAGCCGGCTGATCTGCCGGAGTGGAAGGTCATCGAAGAGGAAGAGCTGCCCCGTCGTGACCTGACCAAGGTGCCCTTCTTCACCATCGACGGTGCCAAGACCAAGGATATGGACGATGCGCTGGCCATCACCAAGCTGGACAACGGCTGGGAGCTGCTGGTCGCCATCGCCGACCCGACCGCCTATGTGGCCGAAGGGAGCGAGCTGGACAAAGAGGCCGCCCAGCGCGCCTTTACCGTCTACATGCCGGGCCGCAACGTGCCGATGATCCCGCGCACCCTCTCCGACGAGCTCTGCTCCCTGAAAGAGGGCGAGGAGCGCAACACTCTGTGCGCTCGTCTGCTGATCGCCGAAGATGGTCTGCTACTGGAGGAGACCGAGTTCTTCGCCGCCCGCATCTGCTCCCACGCCCGTCTCAACTATGACGACGTCTCCGACTGGGCCGAGCATGGCAAAGAGCTGGCTATCGACGCAGGCGTACTGGCCCAGCTGCCGCTGATGAAGGCGATGACCGAAGCACGCATCGCGTGGCGCACCGAGCATGCCCTGGTGTTCCCGGATCGTCCCGACTACGACTTCGAGCTGGGCGAGAATGGCGAAGTGCTGGCTATCCACGTCGAACCGCGCCGCATCGCCAACCGCATGGTGGAAGAGTCGATGATCGCCGCCAACATCTGCGCCGGTCGCGTGCTGGGCAAGAGCGTCGGTTACGGCATCTTCAACGTTCACACCGGCTTTGACGAAGAGTCCCTCGACGGCGCCATCGACCTGCTGAAGAGTGCCGAAGCCCCGTTCGAGCGCGATGAGATCGCCAGCCTCTCCGGCTTCTGCGCCCTGCGCCGCTGGATCGACAACCTCGACACCCGCTGGCTGGACGGCAAGATCCGCCGCTTCCAGAGCTATGCGCTGATGTCCTCCGAACCGGGCGCCCACTACGGTCTGGGTCTGGATGCCTACGCCACCTGGACCTCCCCAATCCGTAAATACGGCGACATGGTCAACCATCGTCTGCTCAAAGCGGTCATCGCCGGCAAGACCCCGGGTGAGCGCCCGAGTCAGGAGCTCACCGAGCATCTGACCGCCTGCCGCCGCCTGCACCGCATGGTGGAGCGTGACATCGGCGACTGGCTCTATGTTCGCTACCTGAAAGCCGCGGCTGGCACCGATCAGGTGTTCAATGCCGAAATCATCGACGTGATGCGTGCCGGTCTCAAGCTGCGTCTGCAGGAGAACGGCGCCGTGGTCTTCCTGCCTGCCCGCCATATTCTCGACAACAAGGATCGACTGGAGTGCAACTGGGACAACGGCCGCGTCTATCTGGACAAGACCGAAGTAGTCTACGAGCTCGGCCAGATCATCGAGGTGAAGCTGACCGAAGCGGTGGAAGAGACCCGTTCCCTTATCGCCAAGCCGGCTGTGGATCTGGTGCCGGGCCCGGCACCGGAAGCCCCGGCGACCGAGAGTGCGCCAGCCGATAGCAGTGAAACACCCGCTGAGGCTGCCCCCAAGGCAGAATAAGCCGCGCAGAATCATCTGATCTGCCCGAGAGCCCGCCATCGTGCGGGCTCTTTTTTACCCGGCATCCCGCCCTACAAGCTGCCATATATACCGTTATGGCACACAGTTCTAGCCACTATTGGCAGAGAACGCAGTGAATGTCTCCACCAGAATGGCTTAATGCAACCATTATGTGCGCCACCTCTCCTTTCTGACATATTAATCAAGGAGAAATATGTCTATACTCGCTTGGGTACAATCCAAGGGATATTGGTATGCAGGAATGGGACCCGGAACACTTCACCAACTTCGCTCAGTTATGCGAAGTGAGCCTCGCCACCATCCGTGAAAAGACCGATGCCGAACGCCTCTACCTCTGGCTGAAAGCCCCCGAACCGCAGCTCTACAGTTTTCAGCTCGATCACGGGCTGACCACGCTTGATCTCGCCCATCTCGGTCAACTGACCCTGCCCCACCACCTGATTGACAAGGCGATGGAGAAGGGACAACTGGTGATCGAGCAGCTCCAGCCACCGCCGGATCCCGGCGAAAATGTTGAGCCCGCCCAGCCGCAGTTACGCGCCTGTTTCCCTCTAAAGCGTCACATGAAACTGGAAGGGGTCATCTATCTGGAGACCCGCCGCCGCATCGACCGCCTCTCCTCCCACCAGCGTCAGGGCATCCAGCTCCTTATCCACTATCTGACTGCCGAGCTCAGCAATCACCTGCTCTCCAGCCAGGTCAATCAGGAGCGGGACCAGCGGCTCCATACCCAGACCGATCTGGTACAGAGTCAGGCACTGCAAGGATCCTTCCTCACCATGTTGCAGGCGCTGCACATGGTCAGCGTCACCCTCTCCCGCAGTCGCAGCGAGAACGATCTGCTGCGGGATGCCGTGCTGCTGGCCCGCAAGGAGCTGCAATTCGATCGGGTCGCCATCTTCCTGATCGAACCCGATGGCAAGACCATGCGCGGCACCTGGGGCACCAGCGAAGAGGGCGAGCTGATGGATGAACACAACTTCATCAGCCCCATTCCGGATCACCCCACGGTGCAAGAGGCGCTCAGACGCAAGGATTACGTGCTGGTGATGGAGGATACCCCTCTCTACTACGAGAAGCAGCAGGTGGGCCGTGGCTGGAACGCCATGGTATCGCTGTGGGATGGCACCACCCCCATCGGCTGGATCGCCGCCGACAACCTGCTCTGGCACCGTCCGCTTAAAGCCTATCAGAGCGAGATCTTCAAACAGTACGCCGCCATCCTGTCACAACTGCTGATCCGCCAGCGCACCCAGGAGCAGCTGGAAACCCTCAACCGCCAGCTGGAGGCCCGGGTCGCCGAGCGCACCATGCAACTGGCCGAGACCAACCGGGCGCTGGAGGAGGCCAATCACCGCCTCTCCCTTCTGTCGCTGGAAGATCCCCTCACCGGCATCGCCAACCGGCGCCAGTGGGACATCACCATGCAGCGGGAGTGGGAGTGGGCACGGCGCACCCAGAACCTGCTGGCGGTATTGATGATCGACGTCGACGAGTTCAAGGCCTACAACGACCACTTCGGCCATGCCAAGGGGGATCTCTGCCTGCAACAGGTGGCCCATGTGCTGCGGGATGCAGAGCGGCGCTGCACCAATCTGGTCGCCCGTTACGGCGGGGAAGAGTTCGTCATTCTGCTCTGCGCCCCCCAACCCGGTGAGGCCGAACAGCTGGCCGGACGGATCCACGATGGTCTTGCCCGCTTGAAAATGCCCCATCCCGCCTCGCGGGTTGCTGATTTCATTACGGTTAGCATAGGCTTTAGCTATCTGGTTCCCTCCCAGGACGGAGCATGGCAGACCCTGACCGAACAGGCTGACCAGGCGCTCTACCACGCCAAGTCACAAGGGAGGGCCCGCACTCTGGCCTATCGGTGATCCCATGCTGTTGCGTCGCTACCCTATCTTCAATCGTCGCTTGGCTCTGGTGGCCTACGGAATCGACTATCAGCTCAGCTCACCGGCCGAATGGCCCGCACTGGCCCAACATAGCCGCCTGCTGGCGCAGGGGCGTCAATATCTGGTTCCCTTCACCCACGAACAGCTCGATGAACAACGTCCCCTGCTGCTGGATCAGGACGCGATCCCGCTGGTTGAAGCCTCCAGCGAACGCCAGCCCAACTCGTTCCCGGTGCTGGAGCAGTGGCGCGACAGCCGGCGCAGACTGGCGGTGCATGGCGCCAACCGGGATCCACGCTGGCTCGGCGCCAGCCGCCTGCTGGTGTACTGGATGGGAGAAGAGGGTATCTGCCAGCCCACCGAGCACAAGCGGATGGCGCTCAACGTCGAGGCATGGCAGGACTTTCTCCCCTTGCGGGAGGCGGGGGTCGACTTCTTTGCCGGCGGCTTTCTCGCCCGTCCGGAGCTGGTCAATCAGCGGGCCAACCAGCCCGACATGGCGCTGGTGCAGCAGATCCTCCAGCTCATCTGCCACGAAGAGTTCTCCTTCGCCCAGGTAGCCCGCCTGCTGGAGCAGGATGCCTGGCTGCCCGGCCTGCTGCTCACCTACGTCAACGCCCCCGGCTTCGATCATGCCGCCCCCATCACCTCGGTACCCCGCGCCCTCTCCTATCTGGGGGAGCAGGAGATCCGCAAGTTCGTGCTGATCAACGGTCTGGCCCGGGTGAGCCAGCACATGCCGGAGGCCTGCACCCGCATGGCCATCGCCCGCGGCCGCTTCTGCGAGTTGATTGCCCTCACCGCCCTCGGTAAAGCAGAGGCCAGCTGGGCCTTTCTGGTGGGACTGGTGCTCGATGGTTCCCTGCTGTCGGAGCCGCTGATGGCTCACCTGCCCAAGAGCGTGCAGCGCGCCATCGAACTGCACGAAGGGCCACTCTTTCATCTGTTTCAGCTGGTCAGCACCTATGAACAGGGCAACTGGGCCCTGCTGGAACAGCTTGCCCCCAAATATCAACTCGCTCCGGCCCAGCTCACCCCCGTCTATTTTCAGTCACAAATGTGGGGGCAAGCGTTTCTCACCAGCTAGGTGATGGCGAGGCGGGGAGCCACTGGCTAGAATGGGCTCCCTTTTTTCAGAGACTGACCCGCACCATGACCCTTTCCGGATTCCAAGGCCTGGTCTTTGACCTTGATGGCACCCTGGTCGACTCAATGCCGCTGCACCTCGCCGCCTGGGAACATACCGCCCGCGAGTTTGGCTTTCACTTCGACGCCGACTGGTTCTATGAGCTGGGTGGCATGCCGAGCCGCAAGATAGCCCTGCTGGTGGCACAGGAGCAGCAGATCCCCCTTGATCCGCTCGAAGTCACCCGCTGCAAGACCGCCCACTATGTGGCCAACCTGCACAAGGCGACCGTCTTTCCCGCCATGCAGGCGCTGGTCGAGCGCTATCATGGCGTCATCCCGATGGGGATCGGCACCGGCTCGCCCCGCGTCAACGCCGAAGCGGTGCTGCGCAACACCGGGCTGGATCGCTACTTCTCAGTGGTGGTCACCGCAGACGATGTGGAGCTGCACAAGCCCAATCCGGACACCTTCCTGCTGGTCGCCAGCAAGCTGGGGGTCGAGCCATCAGGCTGTCTGGTGTTTGAAGATACCGGTATCGGGGTACAGGCCGGAGAAGCAGCGGGTATGCAGACCTGCATGGTCAAAGAGGGTCAACCAGTCGGCATAACGGCGTAGTGCGGAAAAAAATATCGCCCTGCAAGGGGCGATAACCGGAACCGGCTCTCATACGGGACATGAATGAAAATGAGAGCAGGTTCCGTCAGCCGCTGACGCAGGGCGCATCAACGGGGAGTGCGGGGCAGACGATTACTCGTTGTTGCCGCCGCCCTGATTGTCGTCATAACGACCCGGCGCACCGTGGGAGCGCGGCGCCATGGAGACACGTGGCTTGCGAGCACGCTGGATATTCACCTGCGGGCGGCCGGTGTGCATGGCGATGGTGGAGATCTTGGCCTTGTAGACCAGCTGCTGGTTACCATGAGCATCGGTCAGCAGCACGCTGTACTGGTCGAACCCGCTGATGGTGCCTTCCAGCTTGATGCCGCTCACCAGAAAAATAGCGACCTGACTGCGGTTCTTGCGCAACCAGTTGAGGGCAGAATCTTGCCCGTTCCCGAGGGAGAAGGCTTGCTCAATCGTGGAGTAGCTGGGGGATTCAGTTGTCATAAATTATTGTCCCGCGGAAAAAAAAGTGGCGTTTGATTGTGCTAAATGGGCACTAGCTTGTCAAAGTCATTCTCACTCCCGCCAGCAATAGCGCCCTCCGGGGGCTGGTCGCTGACCAGCACAACTGCGATAATCGCCAGCTCTGGCTCTACCACGGGCCTTATCTGGGGTTTTATCTTGCATCCGGTTTCACACCAACACCACACCACCTATGTCCATGATGCCACTGCCTGCGAAGAGTGTGACCTGCTGATACCGGCCACACCGCTCGAGGTGGGACAGGCCAGCTGCTGCCCCCGTTGCGGACACACCTTGAGTCGCCACCTGCCACAGCAGGAGTTGCGGCCGATCTCCTACGGGTTCGCGGCACTCATCATGTTCGTGCTCGCCAATGCCTTTACCTTTATGTCCTTCTCGGCCAAAGGGGTGGGCCAGGAGATGACCTTTTTGCAGAGCATCACCACCCTGGTGGATGAGGGCTATCTGTTTCTCGGCGCGGTACTGAGCCTGACCCTGATCGGCCTGCCGCTGGTTTATATGGGCTCCATCATGCTGGTGCTGTGGCGGGTCGATAAAGATCTGCACAGCAATGCCCTGCGCTCCCTCGGCCGTCTGCTCTGCCGGATCAAACCCTGGCTGATGGTGGATGTCTTTCTGGTGGGGGTGCTCATCTCGCTGGTCAAGCTGATGGGGATGGCCGACATCAAGATGGGGCTGTCATTCTGGGCTTTCGTCGGTTACACCGTGCTGCTCATCAAGATGATCTCCTCGCTGGATCAGATGTGGCTGTGGCAGCGGCTGTTCGGCCCGACCGAGGCGCGGGAGATCGACCCGGAAGCGGGCGCGCTGGAGTCCGGTCTGGTGGGCTGCCACATCTGTGGCGCTCTGAGCGAGGTGGATAGCCACAGCTGCTCCCGCTGCGGCGGCAAGCTGCATGCGCGCAAGCCGGGCGGCCTGAACCGTACCTGGGCGCTGCTGTTTACCTCCGCCATTCTCTACATTCCGGCCAACGTCTATCCCATCATGGATACGGTGTTTCTCGGTGATGACAGCCCCTCCACCATCCTCGGCGGTGTGGTGCTGCTCTGGGCTATGGGCTCCTACCCCATAGCGGCGGTGATCTTTTTCGCCAGCGTGGTGGTGCCGCTGGTGAAAATACTGGCGCTATTCTGGCTTTGCTATATGGTGCAGCGCGGCAATGTCACCTCCCCCCTCGGCAAGCTCAAACTCTATCGCATGACCGAATTTGTCGGACGCTGGTCGATGATCGACGTCTTCGTGGTGGCCATTCTGGCGGGCCTGATCCGGCTCGACAATCTGATGACCATCTACCCCGGCCCTGCGGCCGTCGCATTTGCAGGTGTGGTACTGATCACCATGGTCGCCGCCATGAGTTTCGACTCCCGCCTGATCTGGGATTTACAACAAGGAGAACGCGAACGTGAGTGAGCGTAAAAAAAGGTGGAAACCGGGCTCTGACTTTCTGAGCTCTGCCGCCGCAATCTGGATGGTGCCCCTGCTGGCGCTGTTCATCGGTCTCTGGATGCTGTTCCAGCACTGGTACTCCCAGGGCCCCAGTTTCACCCTGACAGTCGCCACTGCCGAGGGCATAGTCGCTGGCAAGACGGTGATCCGCTCCCGCGAAGTGGACGTCGGCCGCATCGAGGCCGTCGAGCTGAGCGATGACTATAGCCATGCGGTGCTGAAAGGACGGCTGACCAATGCTGCCTCCGGCATGCTGCGCGGTGACAGCCAGTTCTGGGTGGTCAAGCCCAGAGTGGGCCGTGAAGGGGTATCGGGTCTGAGCACCCTGCTCTCCGGCGCCTATATCGAGCTCGCCCCCGGCAAGAAAGGTCGGGCGCGGGACGAATACGCCATGCTCGACAAACCGCCGCTCGCCTCCCTCGATGCCAAGGGGCTGCGTCTCACCCTCAGCAGTCGCGACACCCGCGCGCTCGGGGAAGGCTCCCCCATCAACTATCAGGGCTTCACCATAGGTCAGGTGGAAGAGGCGAAGTTCCTGCCCGAGAAGAGCGAGATGCAGTATCAAATCTTCATCCACGCCCCCTATGACATTCTGGTGAGCAGCAACTCCCGCTTCTGGATGACCCCGGGCTTCGAGGTCTCCATGAGCAGCGAGGGGATGAAGGTGAAGATGGATTCGCTGGAGAGCCTGATCGATGGCGGCATTACCATGGGTCTGCCACCCGGCTGGGCGCCTGGCGAACCGGTCAAACAGATGGAAGGGTTCACCCTGTTCCAAGATGAGGCGAGCGTGCTGGCCGGTAGTCTGGATCAGTTCATCGACTACGTCTTCCTGTTCGATGACAACGTGGGTGGCCTGCACCCGGGCGCGGCGGTGCAGTATCGCGGCATTCGGGTCGGTACCGTCATCTCCGCCCCCTACCTCATCGAGGACAAGGGCGTGCAGATCTTCAAGAGCCGCCAGATCCCGGTGCTGGCTCGCATCGAGGTACAGCGCCTCTCCCACCGCTATGCCAAGGCGGAGAAGGATCAGTGGCGTGCCCTGTTCGGCAAGCAGTTCAAGGAGGGGTTGCGTGCCAGCCTCAAGACCTCAAGCCTGCTGACCGGCGGCAAGATCATCGACCTCAACTTCTATCCGGACGCGCCACGTTTCGAGCAGGCCAAGCTGGCCGGTTATCAGGTATTCCCCACCGTTCAGGGCGGGCTGGATCAGATCGAGCGCAAGGTGAACCTCATCCTCGACAAGTTTGTCGACATGGACATGGCAACCACCCTGACCAAGGTCAACGGGTCACTCACCACCCTGGATGGCACCCTGAAGAACATCAGTGCAGTCAGCGCCAACCTGAACAAGCTCACTGCCAAGGATTCCACCCAGCAGCTGCCCGCCTCGCTCAACGAGAGCCTCAAGCAGTTGCAGGAGACCTTGCAGGCCTATGATGCCCAGTCGCAGACCAATCAGGACCTGCGCCAGTCGGTGCAGACCCTCAATCAGTTGATGCGCGAACTGCAGCCGCTGGTGCACTCCCTCAACGAGCAGCCCAGCTCGCTGATCTTCGATCGCGCGCATCCATCGGACCCTGAGCCCAAGCGAGGCAAACAATGAAAAAAGAGATCCTGACGCTGGCCCTGCTGGGCCTGCTGGCGGGTTGCAGCAGCCAGCCAAGCCTGCACTACTATTCGCTCGATGCCGACAGCCAGCAACCCGTAACGGCCCCGGCCCAACCGCAGCACCAGCTGGTGCTGCGCCCGGTGGCGCTGGCCAGCCAGCTCGACCGGATCAGTCTGGTCTATCAGCTGGAAGGGCAAGAGCTGCACTTCACCGAGTACCATCGCTGGGCCGGTGCGCTGGACGATCAACTCAACCAGCTCACCCTCAATGGCCTCTCCACCCGCCTGCCGGGCTGGGTGGTACGGCAGGATGGCGCCCGCAAGGGGCCGGTGCTGACCATTCTGGTGGAGCGCTTTCAGGGCCGTCATGACGGCAGCGCCGTGCTGAGCGGCCGCTGGCGCCTGCTGGCGGAAGATGGCACCGTGCTGCGCGATGCCCCCTTCCGTCAGGAGCGGGTGCTGCCGGCCGATGGCTACAACGCACTGGTGAACGAGCTGGGTCAGGGCTGGCAACAGCTGCTCGACCAGATCGCCGCCGAGGTGCGCAAGCAGGGTTGAGCACATCAACCTGCGAGCATCAGATAGAAAAAACGACGCCAGCTGGCGTCGTTTTTTTATGGGCAAGAGTCGGGGGCGACTTATGCCTTGGCTGGCAGGCTCAGGCGGGCAACCGCTTCCACATGCATGGAGTGCGGGAACATATCGACCGGCTGCACTTCGTCCAGCACGAAGCCCTGTTTGACCAGCCAGGCAAGGTCGCGGGCCAGGGTCTGCGGGTTGCAGGAGACATAGACCAGACGGCGGGGCGCCATAGCGACCAGGGTCTGCAGCACCGCCTTGTCACAGCCTTTGCGGGGCGGATCCATTACCACCACGTCAGCTGTCACGCCCTGGGCGTGCAGCTCGGGCATCAGCTGCTCGGCCTTGCCAACGTGGAATTCGGTGTGCTCGATGCCGTTGAGGGCGGCGTTGCGGCGGGCATCGCTGATGGCGCTCTCCACCGACTCGATCCCGACGACCTTGGCGGCCTTGCCAGCCAGGAACAGGGAGATGGTGCCGATACCGCAATAGATGTCGAACACTGTCTCGTTACCGGTCAGCTCGGCATACTCGAGGGCGCTGGAGTAGAGCACATCGGTCTGGGTCGGGTTGTTCTGGAAGAAGGAGAGCGGCGAGATCTCGAACTCGAGTTCGTGGATCTTGTCGCGGATCACCCCTTCGCCGAGCAGCACCCGGTTGGTCGCGCCCAGAATGCGGTTGGTGCGCTCATCGTTGATGTTCTGCACCAAGGTTGTGACCGGCAGATCGCTCAGAGCTGCCAACAGTTCGGCTTCGAACGGCAGCACCTCACCCAAAGTGACCAGCACCACCATCAGTTCGCCGCTCTTGAAGCCCTTGCGGGTCATCAGGTTACGCACACAGCCGCTGTGGTTTACTTCGTCATAGGCGGCGATGTCGTGCGCGCGCATCCAGTTGCGCACCCGGGCGTTGAGCTCCACGTGCAGCGGATCCTGCACCGCACAGTCATCGGCGGTGATGAGATCGTGGGAGTGCTTGCGATAAAAACCGATCTCGGCACCGGCGTCACAGCCACGCACCGCATATTGCGCCTTGTTGCGATAGGCGAACGGGCTCTCCATGCCAAGGATATCCTTGACCGGAGTATCACCCAGCCCAGCCTGCTCCAGTGCGCTCTGCACCAGTGCCTGCTTGAGCTTGAGCTGGGCCGGATAGGCCAGCGGGCGCACCTGACAGCCACCGCACTCGGTGTTGGGGCAGAAATCGGCAACCCGATCTGCAGAAGGTTGGAGCAGCTCGGCAACCTTGCCGTGCAGATAGTTCGGCTTGACCTCGGTCAACTCCACCAGCGCCTGCTCACCGGGCAGCAGACCTTCGACAAACAGGGGGCGATCGAACAGGCGTCCTTTGCCATCTCCTTTGTCGGTCAGTTCCAGGATCTCGATCTGGTGTTGATGTCCCACTAACGGCATGAGCGGCTCCAAAAGTACTAAAAATGGGGGGTGATGAACGCGGCAGAGCCATGCCCATCGAGAAAAGGTGGCAGAGTTTAGCGGAGATCCGGCCAAATTGCAGGCATAAAAAGCCTGCTTGTTGCAATGGTCATTACTCCTGGCCATCTGCCGGGCGTGGCCACCTTTCGGGTTGCGGCAAATTTAGCCCTTGGGCCATAACGCCCAGCCTGTTAAAATTCCGCCCTTGAAATTATCCTGGGCCCCGCGCCCGTTCTAGCTAAGGTCTACCGCGATGCGTACCAGCCAATATCTGCTTTCCACTCTCAAGGAAACCCCCTCCGACGCTGAAGTTGTCAGCCACCAGCTGATGCTGCGCGCCGGGATGATCCGTAAACTGGCCTCCGGCATGTATGCCTGGTTGCCAACCGGTCTGCGGGTACTGAAGAAAATCGAGAACATTGTTCGCGAAGAGATGAACAATGCTGGTGCCGTCGAAGTCTCCATGCCGGTGGTACAACCCGCCGAGCTGTGGCAGGAGTCCGGCCGCTGGGATGACTACGGTCCCGAGCTGTGCCGTCTGACCGACCGTCACAACCGTCCCTTCGTGCTGGGCCCGACCCACGAAGAGGTGATCACTGCGCTGGTACGTTACGAAGTGAACAGCTACAAGCAGCTGCCGCTCAACCTCTACCAGATCCAGACCAAGTTCCGCGACGAAGTGCGCCCCCGTTTCGGCGTGATGCGCGGCCGCGAATTCCTGATGAAGGATGCCTACTCCTTCCACATCGACAAAGAGTCTCTGGTCGATACCTACGAGAAGATGCACGCCGCCTACTGCAAGGCGTTCACCCGCATGGGTCTGAACTTCCGTCCGGTGCAGGCCGATACCGGCTCCATCGGTGGTACCGGTTCCCACGAATTCCAGGTACTGGCCGAGAGCGGTGAAGACTTGATCGCCTTCTCCGACAGCTCCGATTACGCCGCCAACATCGAGATGGCCGAAGCGCTGGCGCCGGCTGGTGAGCGCGCTGCCGCCACCGCAGCCCTGACCAAGGTTGCCACCCCGAACGTTCACACCATCGACGAAGTAGCCGCTTTCCTGAACGTTGCACCGACCGCCATCGCCAAGACCCTGCTGGTACTGGCAGAGGAAGATGAGCACGGCAAGCAGGCCGTTATTGCGCTGGTACTGCGTGGCGACCACGAGCTGAACGAAATCAAGGCTGAGAAACTGGCTGGCGTGGCTAACCCGCTGACCTTCGCCAACGACGAGCAGATCAAAGCTGCCGCCGGTTGCGACGCAGGTTCCATCGGCCCGGTCGGCTTTGCCGGTCGCATCATCGTCGATCGCAGCGCTGCCCATCTGGCGGACTTCGTCTGCGGCGCCAACGAAACCGGCTTCCACCTGACCGGTGCCAACTGGGATCGCGACATCACTTCTTACGAAGTTGCCGACCTGCGCAACGTGGTGGAAGGCGACCCGAGCCCGTGCGGCCAGGGCAAGCTGCTGCTCAAGCGCGGCATCGAAGTGGGCCACATCTTCCAGCTGGGTACCAAGTACTCCGAAGCGATGAAGGCGAGCGTGCTGAACGAAGCTGGCAAGTCCGTCACCATGGAGATGGGTTGCTACGGTATCGGGGTTTCCCGTCTGGTGGCTGCCGCCATCGAGCAGAACAACGACCAGTACGGCATCATCTGGCCGGACGCCATCGCCCCGTTCGAAGTGGCCATCGTGCCGATGAACATGCACAAATCCGAGCGCGTGGCCGAGCAGGCACAACAGTTCTACGCCGAGCTGAAAACAGCCGGTGTGGACGTGCTGTTCGACGACCGTAAAGAGCGCCCGGGCGTGATGTTTGCCGACATGGAGCTGCTGGGCATCCCGCACGCCATCGTCATCGGCGATCGCGGTCTGGACAACGGCGTGGTGGAGTACAAGTGCCGCCGCACCGGCGAGAAGCAGGAAGTGGCCATCAGCGACATCATCGCCATGCTCAAGGCCAAGCTGGGCCGTTAATTCCGCCCTCTTCCCGATATAAAAAAGCGCGCCATTTGGCGCGCTTTTTGTTTCTGTGTGCTGACGACGGCAACCGGATGAAGGGTTGCCTCAGGGATTGCGACCGATAAAGAGGTCAGTCACGTGGCAGCTGCTTCTGGCTTCCAGTGCGTCGAGCATATAGGCCGCCGCATCTTCCGGGGTCATGAAACCGCTCGGGTCCACGTGATCCGAGTTATCCCAGAATTCGCTGCGGATCCCGCTCGGGTAGAGGTTGACCAGCCGCAGTGGCGAGCCTTTCAGCTCGGCGCGCAGTGACTCCAGAAAGCCGCGCATCCCCCATTTGGAGGCGCAGTAGAGACTCTCGTTGGCCTTGCCCACCTGCGCAGCGGAGGAGAGCACATTGGCCAGCACTCCGCCTTTCTCCCCGATAAGCCGCACCGTCTGCTGGGCCACCAGAATGGTGGAGATGAGATTGCTCTCCACCACCCGGCGGATCTGCTCGGCGGTGTAGACACCGACCGGGCCAAACTCGCCCACCCCGGCGCAGTGGATCACCATGTCGGGCTGCCCGCCCCACTCCACCGCAGCGGCGAAGGCAACGTCGACCTCTTCATGGTGCGCCAGATCGGCCGCGATGCCGATCACCGCGCTGCCGAGCAGTTGTTCCTGCTCCTGCAGTCGCTGATAACGGCGCCCCATCATGGAGACCTGATGGCCCCGCTCAACCAATCCGATGGTCAGGGCACGGCCGAGACCAGAACCGGCACCTGTCACTATGATGTGACCCATGATTGCTCCTCGCCGTCAGCTGACGGGCAGATTAGAAGGTGAATTCGCCGCCCATGAACCAGCCATCGACAGACTGGTCGATATTGGCGAAGTCGACCTTGGCTTCACGCCAGCCGGCACGCAGCTTGATCGGCATGGAAGAGAACTTGTAGGAACCACCCAGACGGTAGTCATAGTTGTCCGCATCGTGAGTGCGCAGATCGCCGAAGAAGGCGATGCCGGTGCCCGGGATCTTCACTTCGCTGCCGGCATAGGCCATCAGGGTATCTTCGTCATAACCCTTGCGACCGAAGTAGACCTGCTCACCATCGTAGTGACGACCGGTCATACCCAGATCGATCTTGAACAGATCGTTGTTGAACAGACGGTAGTAGAGGCTCAGATCGTAGGCAGTCAGATCGTTTTTGAAGTTGCCGCCGGAGGTGCTGAAATCGGAGACTTCAAACTTGGCGTTCGGCAGGAAGATGATGCCGTGTTCCAGTTGCAGATAGCCGTTCCAGTTGTAGCTGTCGTCATAGCTGCCATCAGCACTGGTGCCATAAGCCTGACCACTGCCCTTGGCGGCCCATACGTCGGCACCGGCGGCAAAACGCCAGTCGTCAGCGGCCATGGCACTCTGGCTGCACAGAGCCAGCACAAAACCGGCAATCAGCGTCTTTTTCATTACGTCACTTCCTCTTGCATACATGGAAAAGAGCACTATTTTACTCGGTGCAGCCAAAATACCCAGCGTCAATCCTGAACAAACGACGACAAATGTCAGTGCTTCATATGCTTCATCTCTGCCATCGGCTCAATCGGCTTCACCGGCAGTGACAGCTCCAGCTTCTGACCATCATCCATGGTGAGGGTGAGCGGGAAAGGAGTCTGCTCGGAGAGCGTACCCACCTCGAACAGCATGATGTGCAAGCTGCCCGGTTTCAGCACCGCTTCGCCCTTGGCCGGGATCTCGATATTCTCGACCTGACGCATCTTCATCACGCCATTTTCGTGCAGGTGAGTGTGCAGCTCGGCACGCCCGGCCGCAGCAGAAGCCGCCGCCACCAGCTTGACCGGCTGGTCGGCGTCATTCTTGAGCACCATAAAGGCGGCAGTGTTGGGGGAGCCCGGCGGCAACAGCCGCACATAGCCGTCGACAGCCTCGACCTTGGCCAGTGCAGGCGCCGTCATACCCAGAACCAGCAGAGAATAAAACGCACGTTTAAACATGGTTGAAATCCTTTTATGATGTTGTTAAACGGCGCCAAGGTTACCCCAGCAGCAACCTTTTTTGCACCTTTCAATAACAAGGATTTAGACATGGCCCCCATTCTCATTGCCGAGCAGCAGGATGGCTTGCTCACCCTGACCCTCAACCGCCCCGACAAGCGCAACGCTCTCAATACCGAGCTCTATAAGCAACTGGTGGCAGCGCTGCGAGAGGCGGCAGCCGATGAGGAGGTGCATGTCCTGTTGTTGCAGGGGCAGCAGGATTGCTTTACCGCGGGCAATGATCTGGCCGACTTTATGGGCAAGAGCTCTCTGGAGCCCGACGACCCCATCCTGCAGTTCCTCCACACCCTTGCCGACTTCCCCAAACCCGTGATCGCCGCCGTTGCAGGCCCGGCGGTGGGGATTGGCACCACCATTTTGCTGCACTGCGATCTGGTCTATCTGGGGGATAACGCCCGCTTGCAGCTCCCCTTCGTCGAGCTGGGGCTGGTGCCGGAGTTTGCCTCCAGCCTGCTGCTGCCGCGTCTGGTGGGGCACCTCAAGGCGGCGGAGCTGTTGCTGCTGGCCGAGGCGATGGATGCCGAGGAGGCGCTACGGCTCGGGCTCGCCAACAAGGTGGTGGCGGCAGATCTCTTGCTCGCCTTTGCCCGCGAGCAGGGGCTGAAGCTGGCGGCCAAGCCGCCCAGAGCGCTGCAAAAGAGCAAGGCGCTGCTGAAACAGGAGCTCAAACAGGCGGTGCACTTTGTCATCGATCTAGAGGCGCGCGCCTTCGCCCAGGCACTGCAAGGGGAAGAGGCGCAGCAGCGGATCGCCCAGAAACTCAAACGGCGGGGCTGAGCCGCGCCCACATCCGTTCAGTTGAGGCGAAAACGGCCGATCAGCTCGCAGCCCTGTACCTTGTCCTGCAGCTGGATCAGCCGGGCAATTTCCGGATTCGGGTGGCGCTTGAGAAAGGCGAGCAGGGCTCCACGACAGCAACCCAACTCGCTGATCAGTGCCTCGCACTCCCGGTTGGGGCATTGTGGCACCAGCGCCGTCACCAGCTCGGAGGCGAGCTTCAGGTAGCGCAGCTCGTAAGTCGGCTCATCCATCGCCCGCCAGAAGTCGGCCAGCCGGTGGCAGGTGGCGACTCGCATGGTGGCCAGTTCGGTCAACTCGACCTGGGTCATCTCGTAAACATCCCCCAGCGCCTGCTGATAAAAGCAGATCGCCGCCCCTAGCGAACCGGCCTGCCAGGCACGCTCCGCCTCCAGCATGTATCGTTGCCAACTTTGCGGTGTCATCTCGCTCTCCCGAGTCCGTCATGGTGGGAGTGTTATCATGGCTAATTGAGAATAAATATCAACCAGAGGGTTAGTGCAGGATCTCTGCGCAACCTTGGCAAACCCGGCGCCCGACCTTATGATCGCGCCCTTCTCCCCTTCTTTGGAGCCCCACAATGCGACCACGCCTCCCGCAGATGCTGGGCTGCTCCCTGCTCTGCGTGCCCCGCATGCTGGTCTGGATCTATTAGCTTCGCTCACGCGAACGCAACCCATCCGATCCATTCAGCAAAGGAGTACCAGCATGAACACCTGCCAACACTGGTCGCAGGTCGAATACCTGCACCTGACGGTGACCAATCCCAATATCTGCCTCAAGGGGCAGCACAGCTACTACTCGGGTGCCTGGGATGGCCCCTTCGAAGAGGTGGCGGTGCGCTACCTCCATGGCGATCCCTTCAGCCGCAGCCCGGAAACCGGCTGGGAGCCGCTCTGGCATATCGACCGGCTCCATATCGGCGACTATGTGCAAATTGCCGCCGGGGTAAAGATCATCATGGGGGGCAACCACACCCACAACACTGCCTTCATCAGCACCTATCCGTTTGCTGATCTGGAGGCGCTCAAGCGCAGCTACCGCCCCGCAGGCGATACCCGCATCGGCAACGATGTCTGGATCGGCATGGAGGCGATGATCATGCCCGGCGTCACCATCGGCGACGGCGCCATCATCGCCGCCCGCTCGCTGGTCAATCAAGATGTGCCGCCCTATGCCATGGTGGCGGGCACCCCGGCCAGGATGCTGCGAATGCGCTTTGGCGAGGAGGAGATAGCCCGGCTACAGGCCCTCGCCTGGTGGGATTGGCCGGATCAACAGGTCAACGATCTGCTACCGCTGATCCAGCAAGGTGACGTCGCCCTGCTTGAACAGGCGGCTGCCCGCTGGGCGGAGCGCCATGAGTGACCACCGCTAACCAGTAGCTGACAGCAGAAGGGCGACCCCAGGGTCGCCCTCTGTTATCTCCGGCATGCTCTGGACGCCGTCATCGCACATCCACTCACTGCGCGCTTTTGGACTGGTTGAGGCTGCACTGCTTGCCGGGATAACCGGGTAGATCCTTGGCATCGCTGCCGCAGGCGAGCCGTTTGGCCTGTTGCAGGCGGGCCGCCAGATTGGCGCTGTCCACCGGCATCCACTGCATCTGCTTGCCGAGCCAGCTGGCCCAGGCAAACTCGACGAAATAGACCTGTTTGTCCTTGCGAAAGTAGCCCGCATTCTGCAGCAGTCCGGCGAGGGTGCGATAGGGGTAATCAGGCAGCTTGTCGATGCTGGTCGGCAACTGCTCCGGGGTCAGCGGTTGCCCCTTCTCATCCTTGAGCCAGGCCCAATGGTTGTTCTGCATCTGGCTCCAGAAGTTGGCTTTGTCCTGCAGGCGGCCAATCACCTTGACCCGGGCATCCTTGACGCCCTGCTGCCACAACGCCTTGGTGAGATGGTGCCTGTCCACCAGCCAGTAGCTGCCATCCGGCGCAATCACCACGGGGATATCTTTCTTTTTCATCAACTTGTCGAGCTGCTTTGCGCTCATGCCCGCCAATGTGGCCTGGGTCTCATCGACCTGGATCTGGCCGACGCCCCCCTGAGTCGGGTGCAAGGCATCGATGCCGATCTCGCACCAATTGCCCACCGCCGTGTCGCTCTGGCACGGGGCCAACGCCCAGGCACCCTGGCTCAACACACAGGCCAGCAATAACCATGCTTTCATCGTTTGACACTCCTCACCACATTGAACTGCACAGACGCCGGGAACGCTCTTCTACCCCGATTGGGAGTGAGAGTCGAATGCTGGCGGTCAGACCAGCAAACGGGATATCATGATTTCCCATCTGTCGGCGATATTTTCTCGCCGAGTTTTCTCCCCGCTTCACACTATTTGAAGGATCCGACCCATGAAAGGATGGACCCCCTTGCTGGCCCTGCTGGGCTGTGCTGCTGTCCAGGCTGCCGATATTCCCGCCGGAACACAACTCGCCGCCGAGCAGATTGTCGTTCGCCACCTCAAGGATGAACCTGCGAGCCTGAGCCCGCTCAAGCTGGTCGGCCTGCCGGAGTTGCAGGTACTGCGGGATCTGTTCGAGGGGCTGCTGACCCAGGGGCCGGATGGCAAACCGGTTGCCGGGGTGGCGGCCAGCTGGGCAAACAAGGGCAACCAGTTCTTTACCTTCCATCTGCGCCCGGATGCGCGCTGGTCCAACGGCGATCCGGTCAAGGCAGGCGACTTCGTCTACGGCTGGCGCAAGCTGGTCGACCCGAAAGAGGCGGCCACCTTCGCCTGGTTTGCCCAACTGGCCCGTTTCGACAAGGTGGACGAGATAGTCGCTGGCAAATTGCCTGCCAGCGAGCTGGGGGTCAAGGCCCTCGATGACCACACCCTGCAGGTGACCCTCTCCCAGCCGGTGCCCTACTTCCTGAACCTGCTGAGCCACCCCAGCCTGTCGCCGCTCCATCAGGCCAGCATCGAGCAGTACGGCAACCAGTGGACCCAGCCCGGTAAACTGGTGGGCAACGGTGCCTTTGTGCTGAACAACCGGGTGGTCAACGAGAAGCTGGAGCTGACCCCCAACCCTTATTACTGGGATCGGGCCCATACCGTATTGACCAAGGTGATCTTCATGCCGATCAATCAGGAGAGCGCGGCCACCAACCGCTATCTGGCGGGCGATCTGCATATCACCGAATCCTTCCCCAAGGAGCAGTACGACAAGCTGAAGCAGCAGATCCCGAATGAGGTCTACACCCCGGATCAGCTCGGCACCTACTACTACGCCTTCAATACCCGTCAGGCACCACTGAACGATGTGCGGGTGCGCAAGGCGCTCTCCTACACCATCGACCGCGCCCTGATCGCCGACAAGGTGCTCGGTACCGGCGAGAAACCGGCTTATCACTTCACTCCGGATGTGACCGCCAGCTTCACCCCAACCGCCAACCTGCTCTCCACCAGCAGCCAGCCGGAACTGGACAGCAAGGCCAAGGCCCTGCTCAAGGAGGCCGGTTACGGCCCGGACAAGCCGCTCAAGTTGACCCTGCTCTACAACACCGCGGAAATTCACAAGAAGATGGCGCTGGCCATCGCCAGCATGTGGAAGCAGAAGCTGGGCGCCGAGGTCGAGCTGACCAATCAGGAGTGGAAAACCTATCTCGACAGCCGCCAGAGTGGTCAGTTCGAGGTGATCCGCTCCTCCTGGGTCGCAGATTACAACGACCCGTCAGCGTTCCTCGGCCTGTGGGGCTCTCGTCACAGCGGCAATATGGCAGGCTTTGCCAATGCCCGTTATGACCAGCTGCTGGCAGAGGCGGCCAGCACTCAGGATGCCGCCAGCCGCAGCAAGCTGTTTGGCGAGGCGGAAGCGATCCTGCTGGATCAGGCCCCTATAGCCCCCATCTACCAGTACACCAATGCCCGACTCATCAAGCCATGGCTCAAGGGCTACCCCATCAACAACCCGGAAGATGTGGCCTACAGCCGCCAGCTGTACCTCGTCAAACACTGACACCAGCCACAACGATACGAGGCCCCGCTGGGCCTCGCTATTGATACTGTTCACACCTCGATTTCCAGCCTAAAATGCCGCCCCTTCTGTTCAATTAATCTTCAATACCCAGTCAGACATGCGTTATTTGATACTGCTCTCGTTGTTGTGGACCCTGCCTGCGCAGGCCAACAGTGAATCCCAATGCCAGCAAGAGTTTGTCGGCTGGATGCTGCATCAGCAGCAACAGTTCAGCGATCGCAAGTCTGACAAGATGGAACGGCGCCGGGCCGAGCGGGCCATCGAGTTGGCTCGTCAGGAGTACGACAAGCAGACCAGCTTTTGCAAGACGATGGAGCTGGTGCGCAGCTACAAAGATAGCGATCCGCGCTTTAAACCGAGAAGCGGCGAAGTTCACGATTTCACACCGGCCAGCTGACCCTCACTTCATCAATTCATTGTGTTGATTAATTGACCCAAGCCAAGTTCGGGTCACTGAAGAGCCTTAGAATGATTAACTGAGAACGACAATAAAAATATATTTATCAGTTATTTGGCTTTTTCAGGAACGACACATGACCAGACTCCATCAGGAGGGGGAGATACACTTCCCCGACAACATCGCACTCATCTCGACCACGGATCCCGCCAGTCATATTACCTATGCCAACCAGCACTTCTGTGATGTGGCCGGGTATGGTGCGGCCGAAATGGAAGGGGTGCCCCACAATCTGGTGCGACACCCCGACATGCCCAAGGCGGCCTTCGCCGACATGTGGCAGCGGCTGCGACAGGGCAAAAGCTGGATGGGGCTGGTCAAGAACCGCGCCAAAAGCGGTCAGTTCTATTGGGTAAACGCTTACGTCACCCCGATCCTCAATGCGCAGAAGGAGATCGTCGAGTTCCAGTCGGTGCGCACCAAACCCGCCGCCAGCGATGTGGCCTGGGCCGAGCAGCTCTATGGCCTGCTGCGCAGCGGCAAGGCACTTCCCTGGCTAAGCCGGTTTCACCTTGAACCGGGTCAGCTGACCCTCTGGCTCTCCGTTTCTGCGCTGCTCACCACTCTTGCTACCTTTGCCACCGGCAACCTGTTATGGCTGCTGCCCACCGCCTTGTTGCTGTTGGCACAGGCAATCCACGGCTGGCGATTGCAGCAACGGCTGGCTCATCTGCTCACCCTTGCCGATCAAGACAAGGGAACCCGCCTCTGTCAGGTGCTCTACACCCGACGGCGCGATACCCTGGCGGCCGTCGAACTGGCCCTGCGGATGAAGCAGGCCGAGCTCAAGGCCGTGGTCGGGCGCAGCGCCGACACCAACCAGCAGATCCTGCAGGCAGCCGAAGATGACCGGGGCAATATCCAGACCATCGATACCCACCTGCAGCAGCAGCGCGCCCACAGCGAGCAGCTGGCGACCGCCATCACCGAACTGAGCCACTCCATTCGGGATGTGGCCCACAGTGCCCATGAGGCGAGCAATCTGGTTATAGAGGTACAGCAGGTATCCGACGAGGGGCTGCAAGCATTGGCGACCACCCGATCTGCCGTCAACCAACTCCATCAGGAGCTGGATGCCAACCACGCCGTGCTGGCCCAGCTCACCAGCGACAGCCAGAAGATCAGCGGCATTCTGGAGGTGATCAGTCAAATCGCCGACCAGACTAACCTACTCGCTCTCAATGCGGCCATCGAGGCCGCCCGGGCGGGCGAACAGGGGCGCGGTTTTGCCGTGGTGGCGGATGAAGTGAGGGCGCTGGCCCAGAAGACCCGAGCCTCGACCAGCGAGATCCACGAGATGATCCAGGCGCTGCAACAGACTACACAACAGCTGTCGGACGGGATGACACAAGGGGCACAGACTTCGGTGCGCTGCCAGCAGCACGCAGGCACCACCGCCGACGTGCTCACCCAGATCAACCGGATGCTGGGGCAGGTAACCCGCACCAGCGACGAGATCGCCCAGGCGGTGAGTCAGCAGGCCGACGTCACGGCGACGCTCGATGAAGGGGTGCACCAGATCCACCAGCTAGCCAGCCACACCGCCGACAACAGCAGGCAGGCCCTCGACGGCATCACCCTGCTGGTTGAGCGGCTGCAAGATCTCTCGCGGCTGATCAACCAGTTCAGACATTGAAGCGACAGCGATCAAAAAAGCGCGTCAACTGACGCGCTTTTTGGCTGCTCTTGCCTTGGCACAACTGGCTTATTCGGCCGCCTCGCTGGCGGCAAACTCCGGCACCTTGGCCATGGCATCCAGCACCACCTGAATATCCGCTCCCGGTTTGCAGGCATTCTCGCTCAGGTGACGGCGCCAGGCGCGGGCCCCCTGCATGTTCTGGAACAGACCCAGCATATGGCGGGTCATATGAGAGAGGTAGTTGCCCTTGGCCAGCTCCTGTTCGATATAGGGCAGCATCATCCGCACCACCTCGTGGCGGCTCGGCACAGCGTTGTTCTGACCGAACACCAGATTGTCCACCTGCGCCAGAATGTAGGGGTTCTGATAGGCTTCACGCCCCATCATCACGCCATCAACATGTTGCAGATGCTCGAGGGTCTGCTCCATGGAGGTGACACCGCCGTTGAGGGCGATGGTGAGATCCGGGTAATCCTGCTTGACCCGATAGACGCGGGGATAATCGAGGGGCGGGATCTCGCGGTTCTCCTTGGGGCTCAAGCCACTCAGCCACGCCTTGCGGGCATGGACGATAAAGGTGTCGCAACCGGCATCGCGCACCTGTTCGATGAATGCCTGCAGAAATTCGTAGGAGTCCTGATCGTCGATACCGATACGAGTCTTCACCGTCACCGGAATATCGACCACATCGCGCATCGCCTTGACGCAGTCCGCCACCAGCGCCGGCTCACCCATCAGGCAGGCACCAAAGCGACCGTTCTGCACCCGATCGGAGGGGCAGCCGACGTTGATGTTCACCTCGTCATAGCCGCGCTCCTCGGCCAGCTTGGCACATCGCGCCAGATCAGCCGGATTGCTGCCACCCAGCTGCAGGGAGATGGGGTGCTCCTGCTCGCTGTAACCCAGATAATCCCCCTTGCCGTGGATGATGGCACCGGTGGTCACCATTTCGGTATAGAGCAAGGTCTGGCGGCTCATCAGTCGATGAAAGTAACGGCAATGCCGATCAGTCCAGTCCAGCATGGGGGCGATGGAAAAACGCTGCGCCTGCATAAAAATCATCCGGGTTGGCTAAAGAAAGGGGCGGATTTTATCACAACGTGAAGCAGCCCCAGAAAATGAATTTTGTCGCCGCGCCATGCGAGGCCCTGTGATAGTATCCGGCTAATAGAAAGGGTATCTGCGCGATCATGAATCAAGACCAACTTTTACAACGAGCCGAGCGACTCTGTATACAGCGAGGGATCCGCTTCACCCCGACCCGACGTCAGGTATTTCGCCTGCTGGCGGCACACGGCAACGCCATCAGCGCCTATGATTTGTTGGCCCAGCTGCAACAAACCGAAGCCAATGCCAAGCCGCCAACCGTCTATCGGGCACTCGATTTTTTGCTCGAACAGGGCTTTGCTCACAAGGTGGAATCTCTCAACGCGTTTATCTTCTGTTGCCACTTCGATCACGCTCACCCGATGCAGTTGCTGATCTGCGACGAGTGTGGCGATGTGGTCGAGCTTCACGATGCGGCGATCGATAGCGCGTTTTCCGAGCAGGCCCACTTGCATGGTTTTACTATTACCAATAAGACGATAGAGGCACATGGCCAATGTGCCCGTTGTACGCCCACTGTAGGAAGTCATCATGAAGGCTGATTTTGTAAATCCGTTCCTGCTATCCCTGCTCAATGTGCTCTCGACCATGGCACAGCTGGAACTTAAACCGGGCAAACCGAAACGCAAGATGGATGAGCTGGCGCGCGGTGACGTCTCCGGCCTGATCGGCATGGTCGGCCCGCAGACCCGTGGCTCCCTCTCAATCAGCTTCGAGAAGGGGCTGGCGCTGGAGATCATGCGCCGCATGCTGGGGGAAGCGCCCGCCAACATCAACGAAGAGGTGACCGACATGGTCGGTGAAATCACCAACATGGTGACCGGCGGTGCCAAGCGGATGCTGGGCGAGAAGGGCTACGAGTTTGACATGGCGACCCCCATCATCGTCTCCGGTCCCAACCACACCATTACTCACCGTGCCGATGGCACCAAGATCATGATGCCGTTCGAATCGGATTTCGGTCGCGCCACTATCGAAATCTGCTTCGAGTAAGCCTATGTGGAAAGCATTGAAATGGATTTTCATCTGCTGGGCCCTGCTGTTGATACTGTCGGACATTCAGATCAGCACCTCCCTCTACAAGTACGAAGATAACCGGGTGCTCATCAACTTCCCGCGCTGGGAAGCCAAGCAGCCCTGGGGCACCTTCGAGTGGCATGCCGGACGGGTAGAAACCCACTGGTATGGTCTGGAGGGCAAACCCAAGCCGGCAGGCCCGCAAATCTGATCCGGCAGAAATAGAAGAGGCCAGCAGCAGCTGGCCTCTTTGCTATCTCGTTGTTTCTGAATCAAGCCGCTTCGGCAGCCAGCTTACCGCTTGGTCGCATCAAGATGCCGACGATGCAGGCCAACAGGGTCGGCAGCAGCCAGGCAAGCCCCTTGTCGAACAGCGGCAGGAAGGCAAAGCCGTCCATCGACATCCCGGCAGCCCCCAGCCCATCGAGGCAACCAAACAGAAAGGCGACCGTCAGCACGCCGCGAAACGCCAGCCGTGGCTGGGCAAACCATCCCTTGAGGAAGGTCACCAGCACCAGCGCGATGGCAACCGGATAGATGGCCACCAGCACCGGGATGGAGAGGCCGATCAATTCGCTCAACCCCACATTGGCCACCAGTGCGCAGAGCGCCCCCAGCAGGATCACCCAGTTGCGATAGGCCCAACCTGTCAGGCCATGGAAGTAGTCGGCACCGGCACAGAGCAGGCCGACCGCACTGGTAAAACAGGCCAGGGTGATGATGGCAGCCAGAATAAACTGACCCGGTTGACCAAACAGACTCAGGACGTAGGCATTGACGATGGCGCCGCCGTTGCTGATATCGCTCGCCACCCCACCGGCGCTGTTGCCCAGATGAAAGAGCGAGATATAGACAGCCGACAGCCCGACCGCCGAGATCAACCCCGCGATGGTCAGATATTTGAACTGGCTGCGATAATCCTCGATCCCCTTCTGGCGCAGCAACCCGATGATCAGGGCGCCAAACATCAGGGAGGCCAGGGTATCCATGGTGTTGTACCCCTCCAGCATTCCTTTGGTCAGGGCTGCATCTATGTACTCACCGCTGGCATCAGGCATGGTGCCCTGCGGCGTCATAAAGACCCCGACCGCCAGAATAAGCAGCATCGCCATCAGGGCTGGGGTCAGATACTTGCCGACCGCATCGAGCAGCTTGCCCCGATCGAGCGCTACCAGGATCACCAGCGCAAAGAAACTCAGGGTGTAGATCAGCAGCCCCTCATGACCGACATCGCCGAGCCAGGGCTTGAGCCCCATCTCGTAGGCGACCAGACCGGTGCGGGGAATGGCAAAGGCGGGTCCCATGATGATATAGATGGCGATGGCCAGCGCCGTCGCCCCCCCGGCGGGCAGATAGCGGGTCATTCCGGTCCAGCCACTCGCGCCGCCCCCCGAACTCCCCTTGGCCACCGCAATCAGGGTGATCAGCGGCAAGCCCACTGCCGTTAGCAAAAAGCCGCACATGGCGGCCAACAGATGCTCACCAGCCATAAAACCGGCCAGCGGCGGAAAAATGATATTGCCAGCCCCCAGATAGAAGGCAAACGTCATAAACCCCAATCCGAATACGTCGGACAACTTCAATGATTTCGTCAAACTCAACCTCATCTGCCTTATCAGCTTGTTATTGATTGCACCCACTGCCTGGCAGATAACCGGTAACAATACCTCTCGCCCCCACACGGCCCGCGGACCGGATGAGGCGCACCACCTTTAGCATAAAGAAGAGGAGTTCGATCTCAATCACCAATTAATATCTTGAAACAATTTACCGCTGTGGAATTAATCGCCGAACAACTCGGCGCTCCATAAACAGGTGTCACACGTGGCGTATTGGAGGCAAGAAGAGGGAAACCGGTTATAGCGGCAAGATACGACGGCTCAGATGCTATCTGCGTACGGTGACAATTACGGCAGCAAAGCGAGGCGAGAAGCTAGGCTCACAGAAAACAAAAGAGCCTGCACGGGGCAGGCTCTTGGCAATATCAGATCGGGTGTGATCAGGCAGCTTCGGCAGCCATCTCGGTCGGACGCACCATCACGCCAACTACGCAGGCCAGCAGGGTCGGCATCAGCCAGGCGAGGCCCTTGTCGAACAGCGGCAGGAAGGCAAACGCATCCATCTTCATACCGGCAGCACCCAGACCATCCAGGCAACCGAACAGGAAGGCAACCATCAACACCCCACGGAACACCAGACGGGGACGGCCGAAATAACCCTTCAGGAAGGTGACCAGTACCAGCGCCACAGCAACCGGATAGATGGCAACCAGCACCGGAATGGAGAGGCTGATCAACTGGCTCAGGCCCACGTTGGCCACCACGGCACAGATAACGCCCAGCAACACCACCAGCTTCTTGTAAGCCATGCCGGTCAGATTGTGGAAGAAATCAGAGCAGGCAGAGATCAGGCCCACGGCAGTGGTAAAGCAAGCCAGAGTGATGATAGCCGCCAGAATGAACTGACCCGGCTGACCAAACAGGCTCAGTACGTAGGCGTTGACGATGGCGCCACCGTTGCTGACATCGGTCGCAACGCCGGCTGCAGTATTACCCAGCTGGAACAGGGAGACGTACACCACGCTCAGACCAACGGCAGAGATGAGGCCGGCAATGGCCAGATACTTGAACTGGCTCTTGTAATCGTTGATGCCTTTCTGGCGCAGCAGGTCGACGATCAGGGCACCAAACATCAGGGACGCCAGGGTGTCCATGGTGTTGTAGCCTTCCAGGATCCCTTTGACGAAGGGGCTGTTCTGATAGTCACCGGACGCATCCGGCATGGAGCCTTGCGGTGCTACGAATACACCGATCGCCAGAGTCAGCAGCAGCAGCATCAGTACCGGAGTCAGGTATTTGCCGATGGCGTCCATCAGCTTGCCCTGGTTCATGGAGACCAGAATGGCCACACCAAAGAAGATCACGGTATAGACAGCCAGACCCGCTTGCCCCATGTCACCGATGAACGGCTTGAGGCCCATCTCGTAGGCAACCAGACCGGTACGGGGCGCGGCAAAGGCCGGACCTATGATGATATAGATGGCAACGGCCAGCGCAGTCGCGACACCGGCAGGCAGCAGCTTGGTCATGCCAGCCCAGCCGTTACCGGCTTTCGCCACGGCCAGAATGGTCACCAGAGGCAGGCCCACGGCAGTGACCAGGAAGCCAAACATCGCCAGGGAGAGGTGCTCACCAGCCATGTAACCGGCCAACGGCGGGAAAATGATGTTACCGGCGCCCAGATAGAAGGCGAAGGTCATAAACCCTAATCCGAGTACATCGGACAATGTGAGTGATTTCGTCAAGTTCAACCTCGTCTGTCTTGTAAATTATTGCTTGTTATAGTTTTTATCGGTCGCTGACCGGGTGTGTTCAGGGGGTATAAAAAAAGAGCCCCGCATGTTTTTTCATCGCAACCAGTGGTTTTAGCTGGTCTGGAGCGGGCGCTCGATCTGGAACCAGCATAATGGCGTGAAAAAATAGTTCAAGACAAAATTTACATCTTCAAATAGAAGGGGTTGGTCAGTTGGATATATCTGTCGGAATAGGCCCCATCAGCAGAATGGATCACAATTTCACCCCTCTCACACCTGTTTAATCCTCTGCCAAGTAGCAATAAAACACGATTTGCCTCTTTACCCTCTCTGGTGATAACAGCTGTATAACAAATGCCATGCAGATCATAATTCGCCGAAATGCATAAAATTTCATCGGCCATCGCCGTCGGCAGCACCAGCGCCACCTGCCCGTTCGGGCTCAGCAAACGATCGCAGGCCGCCAGTAATGCGGGGCTGTCGAGGGCACCGGTATGGCGGGCCAACGCCCGCGCCGGATCGCTAAATGACTGGCCTGCCACGAAATAAGGAGGGTTGGAGACGACAAGATCGTAAGGGGCGGCCTGATAATCCTGAATGGCACTCTCTATGACGGTTACCCGATCGGCCCAGGGAGAAGCAGCCGCATTCTCCCGCGCCTGACTGGCCGCATTAATATCCAGCTCGACCGCATCAAGACGGCAGTCAGATCTGCTGCGTTGGGCCAGCATCAGGGCGATCAGGCCGCTGCCGGTGCCGATATCGAGCACTCGTCGCGCCTGTTCGACCGGCGCCCAGGCACCGAGCAAAATGCCATCGGTGCCCACCTTCATGGCGCAGCGATCGTGATTGATATGGAACTGTTTGAAGGTAAATCCGCGACTACGTCCCATCTGGCCCCCGTCATCTGCAAAAATGGTGGGCGATTATAGCGGCTAAGACACACTCACCAATAGGAGCCGACGAGATAATCGCCTATAATCTGCCGTTTCCTTAATGACCGAGTATTGCCATGAGCCAGTCCTTTGATGATTTCGACCTGCACCCAGCCCTCAACCGGGCCTTGGCCGAGATGGGATTCACCCGCCCCACCACCATCCAGCAGATGGTGCTGGAGCCAGCCCTGGACGGCCGCGATATTCTGGCATCCGCACCGACCGGTACCGGCAAGACCGCCTCTTTCCTGCTGCCGGCACTCCAGCACCTGCTGGACTTCCCGCGCCGCAAGCCGGGCCCCTGCCGCATGCTGATCCTGACCCCGACCCGCGAGCTGGCGCTGCAGGTGACCGCACACGCCAAGGCGCTGGCGGCTCACACCAACCTCAGCATCGAGACCATCATCGGCGGCGTCAGCCATGAAGAGCAGTTGCCTGCTCTGACCAAGACCACCGACATCGTGGTCGCCACCCCGGGCCGTCTGCTCGAGTACATCGAGAAAGAGGAGTTCGAGAGCCACGACATCGAAGTGCTGGTGCTGGATGAAGCGGACCGCATGCTGGACATGGGCTTTATCAAGGATGTGAACCGCATCGTGGAAGAGGCGCGCTACCGCAAGCACACCATGCTCTTCTCCGCCACCCTGGAAGGGGCCGGCCTTGAGAAGTTCGCCAACGAAATCCTCAAGGATCCGGTGGAGCTGCACGCCGAGCCGCCCCGCAGCGAACGTCGCCCCATTACCCAGTGGATCCATCTGGCCGATGACGCCGCCCACAAGCTGGCGCTGCTGACCCATATCCTGAAAGATCCTGAAACTCAGAAAGCCATCATCTTCGTCAAGACCCGCGAGCGTCTGGCGGAGCTCTCCGGCCAGCTACAGGCGGCAGGTATCTCCTGCGCCTGGATCCGTGGCGAGATGGAGCAGAGCAAGCGTATCGAGTCGATCCGCAAGTTCCACGAAGGGGAAGTGCCCTTCCTGATCGCCACCGACGTCGCCGCCCGCGGCATCGACCTGCCGAACGTCAGCCATGTCATCAACTACGACATGCCCTACGGCGCCGACGTTTACGTCCACCGGATCGGTCGTACCGGCCGCGCCGGCAACCGTGGCTGCGCCATCAGCCTGGTAGAAGCCCACGACATGGCGATGGTCGCCAAGATCGAGCGCTACACCGAAGAGCGCCTCAAGCGTCGGGTGATCGACGAGCTGCGCCCGAAACACAAGGAAGCGCGGGTACCGGTGAAGAAGAAAAAGCCGGTCGACAAGAAGAAGTCCGCCAAGAAGAAAAAGAAGAAGTGATCGCCTGGCGATAAAGAGAAGGGCCATCCCGCGGGATGGCCCTTCTGCATTCTGTCTATCTGGCCAATCGGAGCTGTATTGCTCCGGGCTCGCCACCGCCGTTGCAGGGCTATTTGCAGCCAGAACGGCTCACTATAAATTTAATTTATGGGTTTTAGCTAAATGCCCTAACCAAAACTTATAGTGAACCTCATCCGATCATCAGGGCATCAATTTGCCCGTCAGACCCCCTGTCGGGCCATCGCCCGATCCGGGCAATGAATCACGCGAATGCTGCCGGCCTGTCAGGCCACCGTCTTGCGCATGCCGATATGGGGGATATCGTCCTCGACATATCCCTCTCCCTCGGCCAC
This sequence comes from Aeromonas sp. FDAARGOS 1416, assembly GCF_019048085.1. Classification (NCBI taxonomy): domain Bacteria; kingdom Pseudomonadati; phylum Pseudomonadota; class Gammaproteobacteria; order Aeromonadales; family Aeromonadaceae; genus Aeromonas; species Aeromonas sp. FDAARGOS 1416. The sequence goes on from NZ_CP077301.1 coordinate 3,091,130, forward strand.
AAAACCGTGCTGACCGTAGAAGCCTTGCAGATGGGCCTGCGCCCCCAGCCAGATGCTGTGGGTCGGCCAGCGCGCCTCGCACGCTTTGACCGCCTCGCCGATCAGCTGGTGACCGAGACCACCGCCGCGCGCCTTGGGTGAGGTCACCACCCGGCCGATGGCGGCGCCACTCTCGTCGCCGATACCGGGCGCCATGATCCGCGCATAGGCGGCCAGCAGATCGCCCTGATAGCCGAGCAGGTGCCAGACCCCTTCGCGGCGATCGAGCCCATCCAGATCCTGAAAGGGGCAGGTCTGCTCCACCACGAACACCTCGGCCCGCAGCGCCAGCAACTCATACAACTCGTCAGTGGTCAGTTCAGACCAGGGTTTCAGGATCCAGTTCATCGGCAACTCCTTATCAGTTCGGCCTGCCAGCATAATCGTGGCGCCAGCACCCTGCATTAACCTTTGTTAAGTTCTTTCAGTCGCTTGCGAATGCGGCTCAGGCTGATGGGAGTAATGCCGAGATAGGCGGCAATCTGGTGGTCGGGCACTCTGGCATCGAGTGCGGGAAAGCTGTCGAGAAAATGCTGATAGCGCGCCTGCGGGCTGCCGGTCAGCAGCAACTGCTCCTTCTCCTCCTTGATGCGCAGCTGCACCTCCAGCAGGTGCTGGTACCAGCGCGGCCAGCCGGGCAACTGGCGCAAGTCGGCCAGAGTGAACAGCTGCAGACGGCAGGGCTCCAGCGCCTCCACACTGTAGCGGGCCGGCTCGCCACTGAGCAGGTGGTGGAAGTCGAGAAACTCGTCCCCCTCCCAGTAGAACTCCTTGATGTACTCGCGGCCATCCTCCAGCACCAGCTTGGCCCGCAGCAACCCCTGCTCCACCCTGACCAGCAGATCCGGGCTGTCGCCGGCGTGCCAGAGGCAGCTTTTCGGGCTGAGGGCCAGCGGGCGGGCAAAAGAGAGGAGGCGCGCGGCCTCCTCTTTATCTGCGACCTGCGCCCAATCGAAGGGGGGTCTGTCAGTCAGCATGATTAACCGCGACGCTGACGCACGGCTTCAAACAGACAGACGCCGGTCGCCACCGAGACGTTGAGGCTGGATACCGCCCCCGCCATCGGGATGCTCACCAGCTCGTCGCAGTGCTCGCGGGTCAGACGGCGCATGCCTTTGCCTTCGGCGCCCATCACCAGCGCCATCGGGCCGGTCAGCTTGGCCTGATAGAGGTCGTGATCGGCCTCGCCGGCGGTGCCGACGATCCAGACGCCGCGCTCCTGCAGCTCGCGCAGGGTGCGGGCCAGGTTGGTGACCTGAATGAGCGGCACCACTTCGGCGGCGCCACAGGCAACCTTGCGCACGATCGGGGTGAGACCCGTGGCCTTGTCGCGCGGCACGATCACCGCATGCACCCCGGCGGCATCGGCGCTGCGCAGGCAGGCGCCGAGGTTGTGCGGATCGGTCACGCCATCCAGCACCAGCAGGAAGGGCTGGCTCTGTTGTGCCGCCAGCTCGTCCAGCAGGCTGGCCAGATCGTGCTCGGCGAGCTTGGGCGCCTCTTTCACCCGGGCCATGATGCCCTGGTGATTGTTGCCTTCCGCTTTGTCATCAAGGGTCTTGCGGTTCACACTCTGCACGCGCAAGCCGAGGGATTCCAGCTCGGCCAGCAGGGGTTGCAGCCGGTCGTCATCCCGCCCCTTGAGGGCCCACACTTCGATGAAGCGCTCGGGAGTGCGCTCCAGCAGCGCGGATACAGCGTGAATGCCGTAGATCAGTTCAGTACTCATTTAGTGCTCTTGGCCTTATCGCGAGCTTTTTTGCCCGGTCGTCTGTTGCTGGGTTTGGCGCGGCCACCCTTGGCGGGTTTGCCGCTCTCCTTGCCATCTTTCTCTTTGCGCTTTTCGTGGCGCTCGGCACTCTTGGCCTTCTCCTTCTTGATCTCGGCCATCTTGCGAACCGCCTGCTTGGCGTTCTTGCCGGTGATCTTGAGGGGCTCTTCCACCATCACGAAGTCGATCTTGCGATCGTCCAGATTGACGCCCATCACCTTGACCCGCACCTTGTCGCCCAGACGGTAGCGGCGGCGGAAGTTCTCGCCGATCAGCTGCTGATGCAGCGGGTCGAACTGGTAGTAGTCGTTGGTGAGGGTGCTGACGTGCACCAGACCGTCGATGTGGATCTCGGCCAGACGCACGAAGAAGCCAAAGCCGGTGACGCTGGCGATAACGCCGTCGAACTCGTCACCCACGTGATCCAGCATGTACTCGCACTTGAGCCAGTCGGCCACATCGCGAGTGGCATCGTCGGCACGACGCTCGGTCATGGAGCAGTGCTCGCCCATCGGATCCACTTCTTCCAGCTGGTAGTGGTAACCACCGCTCGGGGTCCACTTGTGGCGCAGGTTGGCCTGCTGCTCCTTGGCGGTCTGATACTTGATGGCGCGGTGCAGGATGAGGTCGGGGTAACGACGGATCGGCGAGGTGAAGTGCGCGTAGGACTTCAGGGCCAGACCGAAGTGACCGATGTTGTCAGCCTGATAGATGGCCTGACGCATGGAGCGCAGCAGCATGGTGGAGAGCAGCTCCGCATCCGGGCGCCCTTCAAACTTGGCAGCCAGCTCGGCGAAATCCTTCGGCTCGGGCTCGAGACCTCCCTTGAGCTCCAGACCCAGTTCGGCCAGGAAGTCACGGAAACCGGTCAGACGCTCTTCGCCCGGACGGTCGTGCACCCGGAACAGGGCGGCGGCTTCGTTCTTCTCGATATAACGGGCGGCAGCCACGTTCGCCTGGATCATGCACTCTTCGATGATCTTGTGGGCGTCGTTGCGCACCAGCGGCACGATGCGGTCGATCTTGCGCTGGGCATTGAAGATGAAGCGGGTCTCCTCGCTCTCGAACTCCACCGCGCCGCGCTGATGACGAGCCTGTTTGAGCGCCTTGTAGAGGTTGTTGAGCTCCTCAATATGGCCCACCAGCGGGTCATACTGCTGACGCAGCTTGGGATCCCCGTCGAGGATCGCCGCCACCTTGGTGTAGGTGAGACGGGCGTGAGAGTTCATTACCGCTTCGTAGAACTTGTAGCCGGACATGCGGCCAGAGGCGGAGATGGTCATCTCGCACACCATGCAGAGGCGGTCAACCTGCGGGTTCAGGGAACAGAGACCGTTGGAGAGTACCTCCGGCAGCATGGGCACCACGAACTCGGGGAAGTAGACCGAGTTGCCGCGCTGATAGGCTTCGGTGTCGAGGGCTGTGCCCGGCTTCACGTAGGCGGAGACGTCAGCAATCGCAACCCACAGGCGCCAGCCGCCGCCACGCTTGGCTTCACAGAATACGGCGTCATCGAAGTCGCGGGCATCTTCCCCGTCGATGGTGACCAGCGGCAGGGCGCGCAGGTCGATACGACCCTCTTTCGCCTTCTCCGGCACCTGCTCGCCGAGACCGGCGACCTCTTTGGTCACCTCTTCCGGCCAGGTGTGCGGAATGCCGTGGGTACGCAGGGCGATTTCGATCTCCATGCCGGGCGCCATGTTCTCACCCAGCACCTCCAGCACGGTACCGACCGCGTTGAAGCGGGCAGTGGCGCGCTGGTTGATGCGCACAACCACGACCTGACTCTGGCGAGCCCCCTTGTTCTCCCCTTCCGGGATGATGATGTCCTGGCCGATGCGGCTGTCGTCAGGCACCACGAAACCGACGCCGTTCTCGACGAAGTAACGGCCGACGATATCCGCCTCGCGGGATTTGAGCAGACGCACCAGACGCGCCTCCTGGCGCCCCTTGCGGTCGATTTCGGTCGGCTGCACCAGCGCATAGTCGCCGTGCATCAGACGCTGCATTTCACGGTTGTTGAGGAACAGATCCGGGCCACCACCTTCCGGACGCAGAAAACCGAAGCCATCCTTGTGGCCGATTACATAACCTTTGACCAGATTCAGGCGATCCGGCAGGGCATAACATTGGTTGCGAGTGAATACCAGTTGTCCATCACGCTCCATGGCGCGCAGACGACGACGCAAGGCTTCCAACGGCTCTTCATCTTTCAGCTTGAGGACCTTGGCCAACTCTTCACGGGACATGGGCTTTTCATGGCCCTTGATGAGTTCCAGGATCAACTCGCGACTGGCGATGGGGTTATCGTATTTTTCGGCCTCGCGTTCGAGGAAAGGATCTTTTTGAGACATAAGCAGGCCTTAGGGTAGGTGGTAACGGTGCCATTATATCGGAGGGGGGGGCGAATGGCATCCATCGGCTGCCTTTTGGCCAATCTCTCTGTCATACTATCTTCAGTTCGCCGGCATGATGAGACACAGAACTCATGAGTAAGGACACATTTGCCCAATCCGCCGCCTATCTCAAACAGGCGGTCCCTTTGATGATCAAGTACCAGATCCCCACGACGCCGGACAATTACCACCTGTGGTACAACTATGTCTCGGCCAGCATGCCCGAGCTCAATCAGGCGATTGATCAGGCAGTCAAAATGCAGGGAACCTGCTCGCTCACCACCTGCGAGCGACTCTATCACCAGTATCTGGCCGCTCAGGACGAAAAGCAGATGGAGGCGATGAAACTGAGCCTCGCCGCCATGGCCAACGAGCTCGGCCACTCCATGCAGGACGCCATCTCCGATACCGGCATGTTTCAGGAGATGCTCGACAAGAGTTTTGACAAGCTCAGCCGCATTGATGACGAGGGCTTCAGCCTGGAAGACACCATGGGGATCCTGCGAGAGCTGGTGCGCGAATCGCGGGATGTGCGCATGTCCACCATGCACTTTCGCAACCAGCTCAGCAATGCGGAGAAAGAGATCAAAGAGCTGCGGGCGGCGCTCAACGAGACGCGCAAGCTGGCCAACGAGGATGCCCTCACCAACCTGCTCAACCGCCGCGCCTTCGATCTGGAGCTGGAGGGGTTGATCCGCAGCCAGCACCCCTTCTCGCTGATCCTCGCCGATATCGATCGCTTCAAGAACTTCAACGACGAATATGGGCACCTGCTCGGCGATCAGGTGCTGCGCGCCTTCAGCAAACGGCTGCGCGATGCCTGCAAGGAGGGGGTCACCGCCTATCGGCTGGGTGGGGAGGAGTTCGCCATGCTGGTCCCCCATCGCTCGCTGGCGCTGGCCAGACAGATGGCGGAGAGCATGCGCCGCGCCATCGAGCGGATGTCGATTCTGGATCGCAAATCGGGCCGCCGCATCGACCACATCACAGCCTCGTTTGGCGTGGGTGAGTTCAACGGTCAGGAGAGTGCAGACTGTCTGGTCGAACGTACCGACAAGCTGCTCTACAAGGCCAAGGAGCTGGGGCGCAACCGGGTGATGCCGCTCCCTTCCTGATTTAGTACTCTGCCCGACCGCAATGCCAATGTAAAAAGCCAGTCAGATCAACTGACTGGCTTTTTGGTCTCTCTTGCTCCGACAGGGGCTGTTCATTCCAGCCCCATTGGAAACCTGCTCAGTGTGAAGGATTACTCCTGCACCTCGCTGACACCTTCGACTTTCACATCAACACGGCGATCCGGAGCAAGGCAGACGATCAGCTCACGCTTGGACTTGCTGACGCAGCTGTCGCCGGTAACCGGTGAGGATTTACCACGCCCTTCCACATTGATCTTGGCGGCCGGGATCCCTTTACCAACCAGATAGTTGGCAACGGTCTGGGCACGCTGTTCGGAGAGCTTCTGGTTGTAGGCATCGGAACCGATACGGTCGGTGTGACCAATTACGGTTGCCACGCCATCTTTGGGTCGTGCTTCTTCAATCTGGCTATAGAGGCTATCCAGTGCCTGACTGGCCTCTGGCTTGAGAGTCGCCTTGTTGAAGTCAAACAGCACATCGGAGCTCAGGGTGAACTGCTTCTCAACCATCACAGGTGCAGGAGCAGGTTCCGGAGCCGGAGCGGGCGCCACAGGGGCAACCTGACCAAAACGATAGACTGCGCCCACAGAGAGCAGGCCATTGTCCATACGCAACCCGGTATTGTCTCGACTGCCGTAGGGGGTAGTGTATTGATATTCAAGACGGGCAGCCCAGTCACGATTGAAGGCATACTCTGCACCCAGCGCGCTGACAAAGTTGAATCGGCCATCCCCCCCTTTCAGGTCACTGTTAGCGGCCGCATAACCACCGCCGATACGTCCATACAGGTCGAGGCTATCAGTTACAGGGAAGCCCAGCTTCAATGATAAATGAATAAGTTGGGCCTGAACTTCATCTTGAAACGCTGCGCCCGTGGCTGAGCGGGCATCATATTTGTACTTACCCAGATAATCGTAGCCATATTCGATGCCCAGGTTCTTGTTAAGCTGATAGCCGGCAAATACACCAGCCCCAAGAGCATCATTGGTCTCATTGCCGAGGGTAAAGCTGTTGCTTTCATCAATGCCGTAGAAGTTGGACCAACCCAGTTTGGCACCGCCATACCAGGTATTGTCTTGACCGGCAGCCTGGGCATTGGCCGCCAGAAAGCCGGTAACCAGCAAGGTAATCAATGATTTTTTCATGTTTGAGCCTCTGCAACTTTATGTAGGAGGAGGTTGATTGATATCACCTCGTCTTATAGGTGCAACCACCCAAAAGCGATCGCAGCATATCAACGTTAGCCTATTTTCAAGTCACTGATATCAATTAACAAAAAACACTCTAACGCAACCACGTTACAAAAACAGCAACAAACGTTTGTTATTTGAACTGAATGTGACGCAAAAAGACGCACAGATGAGGGCTGAAAGGGAAAAAAGGCCAGCAACATGCTGGCCCGAAGCGATATCAGTGACGAACAAACTCGTAGTGCTGATCGATAAAGTCAGCAACACGCTGGCTCAGTACCTTGTGCACCGTCTTGGTCGGATGCACCTGATCCCAGAACATATGCTCATCGCAGTTGAGAGTCGCTGCTCGCCCTTTTGCCTGCCCGCTCACCACCGCCTGCGCCAGGATCGGGTTACTGGCAATAGCCACTCTTTCGGAGACACTCAAAGCCGGGGTCGCAGCCACCTCGGCGGCGCTGCCGGAGAACGGCTTCCACATATAGCCACCACCGTAGCAGGCGTGCTCAGTGTCACTCAGACCAAACTGCTGGGGATCGCGCATCATCTCATCAAACTGCTTGTCCACTTCGAACAGCTTCACGATGCCAAGGGGAGCCAGCTCGCGAGTGAGGTTCTGCAACTTCTGGTTGTGGTAGCTGGCCACATGGCGCACCTTCTCCACCACCTTCATGCTGCGGGCTGACGGGGTCTGCCCCAGATCAGGAATGTTGAACAGCAGGATCTGCTGCGCGCCGTTGAGCACCAACCGGTTGGATGCCAGCCGGATGGTATCGATCACCCGATCCGCATCCCGCTCGGTGTTCCAGCCATAGGCCAGATAGTCGTTGGCACCGACCCAGATCACCACCAGATCATCGGGGCGGAACTTGTCCTTTTTCAGGAACTGATCGATCTCGTAATCGAGATTATTGATCACCTGATATTTGGGATCCCAGGACCAGAAACCGAGCCAGCCGTTCAGGGCGCCCAGATGGTTATAGGCCACCGCGGTTGCACCGCCTTCCGCCTCGTTGGCCACGACCAGACCGGGGAAACGCTCGTCACCCAACTGCTCCAGCCACACCGGGCCGTTGCTGAAGCGCCCGTTGAAGTAAGGTGGGCTGGAGGGGAGATACCCCCGCATCTTTTTGTACATCTTGCCGGTGTCGGAGAGGCTGTCACCAAACATCACAACCCGGGAAAAAGGTTGGCGTCCCTCTGCCGCTTGCGCGGTCAATGCCATTAACCCCAATAAACAAACAAGCCATTTTTTCATATTGTTATGCTCTTCGATTAAGCAGGTTAGACCTGCGGACTTCCCCTCGAATGGCGGCAAGCACGGGAAGAGTCTGCTGCCACTGACTTCTGGTGAAGGCGACAGATTACAGTTCCAGATGAAATCACACATGTTCCGCCACCGATGAAATCGCTTGCGCTCACAAAACAGACAATCACACCAGCCTATTTCTTTCACGCTTGTTTCACATCCCCCCCGGCACAATGCCCCCATACCAACGACAGGAGTATGAAATGAACAAGGCAAGCGCAAGCGTAATCGGACTGTTGACCCTGATGTCTGTCTCCTCTTTTGCCATGGCGGCCTATACCGGCCCGCAGGAGCAGAACAAGGTTTCCGTTGCTCAGCTGAAAGATCTGGCCGATGACAGCTGGGCCACCCTGGAAGGGAAACTGGTCAAGCACCTGGGCGGCGAGAACTATCTGTTCCGCGACGCCAGCGGTGAAGTGGAGGTCGAAGTGGATCAGGATGTGTGGCGTGGCACCGAAGTGGGCCCGGATGATCAGATCCGTATCCGTGGTGAAGTGGACCACAGCTGGAACAAGACCGAAGTGGAAGTGAAAACCCTGGAGAAAGTGGGCGCGGCCCCGCAGACCAAGGGCGGCTTTATCGCCAAATAAGGCCACTTCAACGACGAACTGGCCAGACGTTAAAAGGGCGCTTGATATCAAGCGCCCTTTTGCATGGTTAACCCAGCGTCACCGCTTAACCGGCCCGACTGGAAAAGGCTCTCTTGAACCCCTTCTCGGCCTGATTGACCTTGTAGAGGTAACGGCGCGCCTCCTCTTTGGGATGTTGCTCGGTCAACACCTGATAGACCGCCTCGGGGGAGAGCCGGTTGATCCGGCCCGGCGCCGCCTTGCGATCGCTGGAGAAGGTATTGAGCACCCCGCCAGCGCCACCGTTATAGGCGGAGATCACCGCATAACGACGGGAGCGCGGATCCTCGATATCCGCCAGATAGACGGTCTGCAACAGGTGCAGATAGGCGGTACCAACATCGATGTTGTAGGCCGGGTTGAACAGCTCCTCCCGGGTCGGCTGACCGTTCTTACCCTTGACCCGAACATAGACGTCACGGCCGGCAGTGGCCGGGATCACCTGCATCAGCCCATAAGCGTTTGCATGGCTCACCGCATAGGGGTTGAAGCTGCTCTCGGTCTTGATCACCGCATAGATCAGGCTCTCCGGCACGCCGTATTTGCGCGACGCTTCCCGGATGATCCCCGCATACTTGTAGCCCCGTCGATCTTCATGGTTGGCCACCATGGGAATATCGACGAAGAAGATGGTGCGAATACCCAGAGTGCGCTTCTTCATCGCCGTGTTGAGCAGGTAATCGGCATAACGCTCGGCGCGCCAGGAGGCGCGGATTGGCTGGCGCTGATTGTCCAGCACCTGACCGTAGAGGAAGGGCTCGCCGCCGGTCAGAATTTCCCGGTCGGAGTAAAGATCCACTTCGGCCGGATCGTCCGGGGTCAGCAGGGTCTCGATGATGGCGCGACGCAGGTGAGCGCGGGGATCGATGCCCGAGACCGTCTCCACCATGATGTGGCCGCTGGAGAAGTCGATGTGGGCCCGGCTCTTGTACTGATCCGTGTATTTTACGTAGTCAAACTTGCCCGCAAACAGCGCCTCCCGCCCCCATATCTCGTTCACGTTATGGGAGAGCGCGCTGATCATGTGTTCAAAACCGCGGATGTCCTTGCCGTTGACCAGATCGTCATCCTCACTCCCGCTGGGCTTGGGGGAGGATGAGCAGGCAGAGAGAAACAGCAGGGTGCACAGCAGCCAAAAAATTCGGCCCATAGGATCCTCAAACCGGGCAGCAGAGCTGCCCATCATTCATTTGCTGCGACTTCAGGAGCGGTCACGCCAGTGTGGCGCCATTCCCGCACCTGTTCACACGTACAACAGCCGGAGAGCTTACTGGGCAGGCGGGGTGTAACCTTCGATCTGCACTTCACCTGCATCAAACAGGTAGCTGACCATCTCTTTTTCCAGCAGTTGGCGATGCTCAAGATTCATCATGTTGAGCTTTTTCTCGTTGATCAGCATCACCTGCTTCTTCTGCCACTCGGCCCAGGCTTCCTTGCTGATGTTGTCAAAAATCCGCTTGCCGAGCTCACCGGGATAGAGTTGGAAATCCAGACCCGGGCCCTCTTTTTTCAGGCGTTGGCAAAATACAGTACGGCTCATGTTGACCTCTATGGTTGTAACTCTGGATAGGCGAGCAGACGGGCCGTGGCGGCCGCCAGCCCCACCTCGGCAGGATGGCGTAAGTTATACCAGAGTCGGTTATCTGCTTCCATGAGCCGCAGCGGCTGCGCCTCATCAATGTCAATCAGCAGCGGCTGAATATCGAGATGGAAGTGGCTGAAGGTATGGCGAAAACCGGCCAGTTCACGATAACCGTGATGGCTCAGGCCAAGGGACGCCAGCAGACCATCCACCTCCGCCAGCGAAGCCACCTGCGGGAAGCAGTAGAGCCCGCCCCAGATCCCCTGTGGCGGCCGCTTCTCCAGCAGCAACTCATCGCCGTGACGGATCAGCAGCATGATGCCATCGCGGGCCGGAATGCTCTTCTTCGGCTTGCTGTTGGGGTAGGCAGTGGGGTTGCCTTGCGACAGCCCCTGGCAATCGGCCCGCACCGGACAGCGATCACAGGCTGGCTTGCTGCGGGTGCAGATAGTGGCCCCGATATCCATCATCGCCTGATTGTATTGCGCCACCCCCAGCTTGGGGGTGAGCCGGATGGCGATCTCCCACAGCTCGTTCTCCACCTGTTTTTGGCCGGGCCAGCCCGGCAGCGCCAGCCAGCGGGTGAGTACCCGCTTTACGTTGCCATCAAGGATGGCGTGAGGCTGACCCAGAGAGAGCGACAGTACTGCCCCGGCGGTTGAGCGACCAATACCCGGCAGCGCCATCACCTCGTCAAAGCGCTCGGGAAAGAGACCGTGGTGGTGATCGCGGATCTGCTGGGCCGCCTTGTGCAGGTTGCGGGCCCGGGCGTAGTAGCCAAGCCCGGTCCAGTGGTGCAGCACCTCGTCGACAGGGGCATCGGCCAGCGCCACCACATCGGGGAAGCGCGCCATAAAACGCTGGTAGTAGGGGATGACTGTGGCGACCTGAGTCTGCTGCAGCATGATCTCCGAGACCCAGACCCGGTAAGGGGTCTTCTCCTGCTGCCAGGGCAAGGTTTTGCGGCCATGAAGCTCGTACCACTCCAGAACCCGGCTTGCGAAGGTTGATTGATTCACGTTGTTCTCATGTCGTTGATATATGGGGAACTCTGCGGTTCCTTCGGCTCATCTGGCCTGCGCGGGCATAAAGGTCATCCCGCAGCACAGCGCCAGCTGTCTGGTGCGGCAGCGTAAGGCCTCGTCACGCCCAAGTCAAAGCCGCGCTGACTGGCGCTGCGGGCAGGTGGTGGTCAGGCAGCAAAGCGGTAACAAAGACGATATACTCGGCCCCACGATTGATGACGGGAGAGACGGTTTGCAGACTTATCTGGTTGGGGGCGCAGTGCGGGATCGCCTGCTGGGATTGCCGCAGGGCGACAGGGATCATCTGGTGGTCGGTGCCACCGTGGAACAGATGCTGGCGCTGGGTTTTACCCAGGTCGGCCGCGACTTTCCCGTGTTTCTTCACCCCAAAACCCAGCAGGAGTATGCCCTCGCCCGTACCGAACGCAAACAGGGTCAGGGCTACACCGGTTTTGTCTGCCACGCAGCCCCCGATGTGACGCTCGAGCAGGATCTGCTGCGCCGGGATCTCACCATCAACGCCATCGCCGAAGATGATCAGGGCCAGCTCCACGATCCCTACGGTGGCATTGACGATTTGGAAAAACGGCTGCTGCGCCACGTCTCCCCCGCCTTTGCCGAAGATCCATTGCGCATCCTGCGGGTCGCCCGATTCGCCGCACGCTTCCACGCTCAAGGCTTTACCATAGCGCCGGAGACCCTCGCCCTGATGAGCGAGATGACGGCAGCTGGCGAGCTGGCCCACCTCACGCCGGAGCGAGTCTGGAAGGAGCTGGAAAAAGTGCTGCTGGGGCCAACCCCGCAGATCTTTATCGAGGTGCTGCGCCAGTGCGGCGCCCTCAAGGCACTCTTCCCCGAAATCGACGCTCTGTTCGGCGTCCCCGCCCCGGCCAAGTGGCACCCGGAGATCGACACCGGCATCCACACCCTGATGGTGCTGGAGCAGGCGTGCCGGATCTCCCCCGAGCTGACGGTACGCTTTGCTGCCCTCTGCCACGACCTTGGCAAGGGAGTCACCCCCAAGGAGTTCTGGCCAAGCCATCACGGTCATGGCCAGAAGGGGCTGCCGCTTATTCGCGCCCTGTGCGAGCGGTTCCGGGTTCCCAACGAGTGCCGGGATCTGGCGCTGCTGGTGAGCGATCTGCACACCCACATCCATATCGCCTTTGAGCTCAAGCCCGCCACCCTGCTCAAGGTGTTCGACAAGGCAGATGCCTGGCGCCGGCCCGAGCGCTTTGCCCAGTTGCTGGACGCCTGCCGCGCCGACTTCCATGGCCGCACCGGTTTCGAGGAGCGGGTCTACGCCGAGCCGGACTATGTGGCCGAAGCGCTGGCTGCAGCCCAGGCGGTGCCGGTGAAAGAGATAGTGGCGGCCGGTTTCAAAGGAGAAGAGATCAAGGAGCAGCTGGCCAAAAAGCGCACTGATGCCATCAGCCGCATCAAGGATGAGTGGACCTTTATCGAAGAGTAACCTCGGCCCCATAACGGACGGCCGCCCTGATGATGAACTCCGCAAGGAGAGCATCGCCAGGGCGGCCGTTTTGCATCCAGATTGATATGTGAGGGGTCGCTAACCCCTGCTGATGCCGTTATGCCGGACCAATTCGCTCCATCAGGCTCATATGGGATGAGCCATCGTGGCGCTTGAGGTTCTGACGATACTCGAACTGGCGCTGGCTCTCCTGCTTGAGCCCCAGCATCAGCGAATAGCACATCGCCAGCATGATCACCGAGAAGGGCAGCGCCGCTATGATGCTGGCCGCCTGCAAGGCTGCCAGGCCGCCGGAAACCAGCAGGATAGCGGCAACCAGCCCCTGCCCCAGACCCCATACGGCGCGGTGCAGAACCGGCGGCTCCTGATCACCGATGGAGAGCAGAGTCGTGATGACCAGCGTACCCGAGTCACTGGAGGTGATGAAGTAGGTGCAGATGAGCAGGGTCAGCACAGCTTTGGCAATCCAGCCGAAGGTATCCCAGTGCAGCAGCTCGACCGTCTTGTAGAGCGCCAGCGTCACATCCTGATTGACCGCAGCAACCACGCCGCCACCGCCAAACAGCTCCAGATTCATCGCCGTGCCGCCAAACACGGTGAGCCAGAACATGCCGAGCAGCGAGGGCACCAGCAGCACACCGAGCACAAACTCGCGGATGGTACGCCCCTTGGAAATGCGGGCGATAAACATGCCGACAAACGGCGCCCAAGCAATCCACCAACCCCAGTAAAACGCTGTCCAGCTCGACTGCCAAGCCGAGGTGCCGTTGGCCTCGGTGTTGGTCCAGAAGCTCAGTTTGACGATGTTCTGCAGGTAATCACCGATGTTCTGTACATAGGCGTTGAGGATATAGGTGGTCGGCCCCAGCACCAGAAAGAGTGCGAGTACGAAGACGCTCAGCCAGATATTGAGCTCGGAGAGGATCTTCACTCCGCGCCCGACCCCGGAAACCGCCGACAGAGTGGCGATCAGGCTGATACCGCCAATCAGCCAGAGCTGGTTGGACTGCGACACCGCCATACCAAACATCTGGTTGAGGCCGGTATTCATCTGGGAGACCCCCAGGCCAAGGGAGGTCGCCACCCCGAAGACGGTGCCGAACACCGCCAGCACATCGGCCGCATGGCCCCAGAAACCGTAAATCCGCTCGCCAAGGATGGGGTAGAGCACGGAGCGGATCGCCAGCGGCAACTTGCGCCGGTAGCTGAAAAAGGCCAGTGACAGGCCGACGATCACATAGATGGCCCAGGGGTGCAGGCCCCAATGGAAAAAGGTGAGGCGCATGGCGATCTGGGCCGCTTCCGGGGTCATCCCTTCGGTAATGAACGGATTGCCCTGCAGATGGTTCATCGGCTCGGCGATGCTCCAGAACACCAGACCGATCCCCATGCCAGCGCTAAAGAGCATGGAGAACCAGGCAAAGTAGCCGAACTCCGGTACCTGGTCGTCGTCACCCAGTCGGATGCTGCCAAAACGGCTGAACATCAAGTAGACAGCGAAGAACAGGAACAGGGCGACCACCAGAATGTAGTACCACTTGAACCCGGCAATAATCTGATCCTTGGCACCGACAAACCAGGCGGCCGCGGTATCGGGAACAAATACGCCAAACAGCAAAAACAGGGTGATCACGGTGAGGGCCGTCATGGCCATGGTGGGGTTGAGGCCTTTCAATAGCCCTTTGCTTGCTCGCATCCAGCCTCCTTAGTCGTTGTTGAAAAAGTCTTCGCCTACATGATCACCGGCACCGCCGATGGCGCGATAGACCAGTTTGCCGGCTGCCTGTTCGCGGTGATCCACCAGCGAAACCGAGGGCTGGCCGTTCACGGCGTGACGCTTGCCAAGGAAGATCGCCATGGGGACGCCCAGATTGGAAATACCGCTGGTGATCCAGAGGCGGTTGAAGTCGTAAGAGCCGCCGATGAACTCCAGCTGGGCCAAGCCGGTATCGAGGCCGGTCAGATAGAAGTTCATGGCACTTTCATCAGGAAAGAGGTGCACCAGCACATAGGCGTAGCGCAATTCATTCACCAACTCCTTTAGGTTGAAAGTACCTGTCTCACTGCAAGAGAGGGGTAACTCACCATCATAGTGGTGCACCTTGAGGTTGTTGGGGTCTTCATCATAGGCAGGCTGATAACGCACAAAAGCCGAGGTATCCGGCAATTCATAGCGCACTCTGACCACACGTAACTCGGCCACCAGAGACTTGATATCCAGCTCGTCATTCATCATTTCGCTCCTCAAATGTCAGGGTGAATTCCGTGAAATGCCCGTCAACCTAACACAAAATTAATTAGAGCAAAAATGATTACAACAAAAACAATATTGACCTTGTAACGAATTAGGCGGAAAATTTTGCGCCTCTCCATAGCCCTCCAATGACGCACACCCCATGGAAAAACATGATGAAGTACTGGTCGCCCTGCGCCAGATTATTCGTGCCATCGACATGCACTCCAGGCGCCTGATCAAAGAAGCCGGGCTCACCTCTCCGCAACTCTTGCTGCTCAAAGGGATCGACGAGCTGGGACAGATCTCCATGCGCCAGCTGGCCGATCACACCAACATGAGCCAGGCCACCGCCACCACCATCATGGACCGATTGGAGAGCCGCCAACTGGTGCAGCGCATTCGCAGCAATACCGACAAGCGCAAGGTTCACGCGACACTGACTGACGCAGGCCGCGCCCTGCTGGCTCAGGCCCCTACCCCGCTGCAAGAGCGCTTCATCCAACGTTTTCAGGCGCTGGAAGCGTGGGAGCAGACCCTGCTGCTCTCCTCCCTGCAACGCATCTCCACCATGATGAATGCAGACGAAATCGACGCTGCCCCGGTGCTGAGCGTCAGACCCCTGACCGAAGAGCAAGCTTAAACAGCCACAGAATGACAGACATAAAAAAAGCTCCCGACTGGGAGCTTTTGTCTATCAGGCACCGGAGATAATTACTCTTCCAGGCTGATACCGATATTGGAGACACCATCCTGAGAGGCGAATGCTCTGATGGCCAGGATACGATCGCTGTCGCGCTCATGGGCAACCCGCTTGAGCAACTCGACCTGAAACTCCAGCTCGGCTTCCATGTACTCGTGCTCGTAGAGCTCCTCTTCGGTCAGATCCCGCTCTTCCAGCAGCTCGATAAAACCGGCCACGGTACCGACTGACGCATGGCTGGCATCGTTGGCCTCTTCGCCGACACGGCAGATCACCGAGTTGTAGGCGCAGCCCAGCGCAACACAGGCATCCAGCGCGGGATAGGCACCGTAGGATTCAAACTTGCGGGGATCCGGAATGTGAGACTCGAACTCTTCGAGAATGGCCCCCAGATTGACCCGGGATCCCTTGACGGTGAGGTAGACCCACATCTGATCCAGCGCATGCCGGAAAGCGCCAGCATTGCCAAAGCCGGAGGCCTGACAGAACAGGGCATAGTTGGGGTACATGCGCTCTGCCAGCGCCAGGGTGTAGACGGTCTGTTGCCAAGGCTGTAGCTCGGCCAGTCGCTTATAAAACTTGTCACCAAACACTGGAGTCGGATCCTTTGCAAAATGTGGGGCAGATTGTAGCCCACGAGGCGCGCGGCGAAAACGAAAAAGCGCCCTGGTCGGCTATGTTGCGATATGAAGTCAGGTAAGATGGGTCGAGAGCGGCATCTTGTTGCGCCGCAAATTCTGATAAGGAACAAGAGTATGAGCCAACGTACCCTTCTTTTGCTCAGCCAGGATAATGCTCACTACGAACGGCTGCTCAAGGCCGCCAATCTCCCCCATCTGCGCATTCTGCGAGCCGATAACCAGAGCGATGCCGAGAAGCTGATCGGCGAAGCCCATATTCTGATGGCCGAACCGGCCCGTGCCAAACCGCTGCTGCCCAAAGCCAACAAGCTGAGCTGGTTCCAATCCACCTATGCGGGAGTCGATGTGCTGCTCGACCCTGACAGTCGCCGCGACTACCAGCTAACCAATGTACGCGGCATCTTCGGCCCGCTGATGAGCGAGTATGTCTTTGGTCATCTGCTCAGCCTGATGCGCCAAATTCCTCTTTATCGGGAGCAGCAGAAGCAGCGTCTGTGGCAAAGCCACCCCTATCAGGGCCTCAAGGGGCGCACCATGCTGATCCTGGGGACCGGCAGCATTGGCCAGCATATCGCCCACACCGGCAAACATTTTGGCATGAAGGTGCTGGGCATCAGCCGCAGCGGTCGGGAGCGGGCCGGATTTGATCAGGTTTATCAACTGCCTGCGCTCAACAAGATGCTGGCGCAGGCCGATGTCATCGTCAGCGTGCTGCCAGCCACCCGCGATACCCGTCATCTGTTCAATGCCGCCCGCTTCGAACACTGCAAACCGGGCGCCATCCTGTTCAACGTCGGCCGTGGCAGCGCCGTGCACTCTGGCGATCTGCTCACCGCACTGCGTACCGGCAAGCTGGCGATGGCGGTGCTGGATGTGTTCGAGCAGGAGCCGCTTCCCGCCGACAGTCCACTGTGGGGCCAACCCAACCTCATCGTCACCCCCCACAACAGCGCCTACAGCTTCCCGGATGATGTAGCCCAGATCTTTGTGCGCAACTACATCCGCTTTATCGATGGCCAGCCACTGGATGGCAAGATCGACTTCGACAAGGGTTACTAACCCTCACTGCGCATGTAGAAAGGCCCCGCCAATCTGGCGGGGCCTTTCATTTCAGGCTGTGACGACAGGAATCAACCCGCGGCCAGCTCCTTGCGGTAGCTCTTCACCTTGGCAAGGAACTGACGACGCTCCTTGCCGCTGAGCGGTTCAGCCATAGGCAGCTTGGCGGTCATGGCATTGACCGGGCGGTTGTTGATCCGCAGCTCGTAGTGCAGGTGAGCACCGGTCGAGCGACCTGTGTTGCCGGAGAGGCCGATCTTGTCGCCCATCTTCACTCGCTGACCGGTTTTGACCAGCAGCTTGCTCAGGTGCAGATAACGGGTAGAGAGAGTACGGCCATGCTTGATGACGATATAGGTGCCCGCCAGCGGGTGGCTGGTCGCCTTCTGGACCACACCGTCACCCGTGGCCAGTACCGGGGTACCCACCGGAACGGCAAAGTCGGTCCCCTCGTGGGGACGGATAGCACCAGTCACAGGATGCTTGCGCGCGGGGTTGAAGTTTGAGCTGATCCGGTAACGACTGTGGGTCGGATAACGGCGGAAACCACGCTCCAGGCTGTTGCCCTGACCATCGTAATAGTTGCCGTCATCGGAGAGCCAGGCCGACACCGTCTTGCCCTGGCTGGTCACTTCCACACCTAGCAGCTGGCTGTTGCCAGTGCTCTTGCCTTCCACCGTCTCCTGGCGTACCAGCACTTTGAACTTGTCGCCCTTCTGCAGATCCTTGGCGAAATTCATTCGCCACTGGAACAGGTTGGCAATTTTCTGGATATGGTTGGCTGGAATCCCCGCATTGCGGGCACTGACATAGAAGCTGCCGTTGATCACGCCGTTGTAACGCTGCGGTTGCCACTCAACCTTCTCATTGATCATGGAGGCGGTATAGGCATCGTCGCTGCGCGCCATCACCAGCGTCTGCTTGATGTTCAGGCGGATTTTGAGTTGCTGCAGGATGTTGTCCTGATCGATCAGCAGCTCGATATTCTGGCCCGGTTTGAGGCGCGCCAGATAGTTCTTGTTGTCCGCGTCCAGCACCTTGTAGAGGGTGGTGGTGGAGAGACCGAGATTGTTAAAAATGGCGGTCAGGTTTTCGCCGTTGCGGACCCGGTAATCCTGCCACTGGGGGGTGGTGTCGACCGGGATGTCGTCATCCGGCGCACTCTGATCAACCAGTTCGTGATCGGGAATTTCGTTAAAGTCGGTGTTGTTTTCGTTGGTTGCCGTACCGGCGGTATCAATGGGCAACTCAAGACGCAGCGGCCGCTCGAGGATGTCACCCGGAGCTGGCAATAATGCCACTGCTGACAGGGTCATGGCCGTCAGCATCAGCATGGCGTAAAAGTGTTTGCGGGGAACCGGTGGTTCCCAATTGGCAGCCTGTACTACCAAGGGACGGAGACGTTTCATCCGCTATCCTGTATTTAGATCTAAAGAGTGTGAGTTGCGATGTCAGTTGTGACAAAACCGTATAAAACTGTTTGTTGGACACAAATAGTTACAAATAGTTCATCACAATCTGCATGAACCTCACATTTTATGCATAACCCGCCCGGATGGGCAGAAATGATCGTCTTTTTTAACCATTTTTTCCTATTTTTAAGAACCGGGTCGGATTCGATACTGAATAGAAACCTGAAATGTTGCGATAACTTTTCCATGGAGTGGATATGTCGTTAGCAAAACTGTTAATCAGAATAATTGTCGTCCTGTTCCTGATCGGTGCAGCGCTGCTGTTTGCACTGGAAGTCACGACAGTCCGCCAATCCATCCTCGACCAGATGTCAGCCAACCTGGAAACCGCCATCACCGCTCTCGGGCTGGTGCTGCAAGGAACCCTGCTCAATGACGACAATGTGCTGGCCGAAACCATCGTCAATGCCATGTTCGACGGCGGCTTCGTCAGCTCGGTCATTCTGGTGGATCCGGATGGTCAGGTGCTGTTTCAGAAGGTCTTCCACTCAACCCAGCAAAATGTCCCCGGCTGGCTTCCCTCGGTTATCGGCATGCCGCCCGTCAAAATTGAGCAAGAGTTGACCGATGGCTGGCGCATGCTGGGCACTCTGACCCTTGAGGGGCATAGCGGCTACGCCTATCAGCATCTGTGGAATGCCATCAGTCGCACCGGTCTGGCGCTGCTGGCGGGCCTCGTCGTATTTACCCTGATCATCTCCCTGGTGTGCCAACGCCTGCTGCAGCCCCTGGAGCAGATCAACCTGCAGCTGATCCGTATCCGCAAACACCAGTTCAACAGCACCCTGCCCACTCCCTGGTTGCAAGACCTCAAGGAAGTGGCACTTTCCATCAACCAATTGGTTTCCGAACGCAAACGGGATCTGCTGCAACAACGACTCAAAATCACCCAGCTGGGAAAACAGCTGCCACTGACGACCCCACAGCCGCCGCAAGGAGTGAGCCAGCTGCCGGAAGGCGGGCAACTGCAAAAATTTGTCTCCACACAAGGGGAGATCGCGCTCTATCAGCGTTTCTTGCCCAGCCAGCCCCTCGGTGCCGACAGCGATCTCGCAACCATCCAGAGCGCCCTGCAACAGTGGCAGCACTCTCATATAGAAGGGGTCTTGCTGCCCCTCTCCCTGCTCAATCACCCGCAATGGTCCGAGATCGCCCCTCTGCTAAGCCAGGGCCGCGGCAAAACACTGGATTGGCGCTGGGATGTGGTCACCTTTCCCGCCCACGGCCAAGCCACATTGGCTGCGTTGCAGGAACAGGGGTGTGAGCTCGCTTTCAGCGCCATTCCCCTCAATGCGGATACCTTCAATCAACTTGACCCGCTCAATCCCATCTTTATCAGCTGTCAGCTGACCGATGCGCCGCTCTACTGGAATCTGCTCTCCCAAACCATGCATGCCGCCGGTTATACCCTGCTGGCAGAATCGGGAGAGTGTCGCGACATCGACAAACTGCGGACCTGGGGTATCGATGGTTATGCCAAGGAGGCGCAATCATGAAGAAGCTCGCCATGCTGTTGCCCCTACTGTGGCAACCCGGCCTGATGGCTGAAACCGTCACTATCACCACCGGGGGTGAGCAGGGGATTTATCACCAGATAACCAAAGAGTTTTGCCGTCTGGCCCATGAGGTCGATGAGCAACTTGCGTGCACATTGCAGAGCTCATCGGGTTCAATAGAAAACCTGAAGCGGCTGAAGAGTGGCGAGACCTCCTACGCCATGGTGCAGTCAGACTGGCTATATCAGGCAAGCCGGGGCTTGGGCCCTTTTACCACCCAGCCGCAACCTGAGCTGCGCGCCCTGTTTGCCACCCATGCCGAGCCATTCACCATAGTGATCCGTGCCGACGGCGATATCACATCACTGGAGCAGCTCAAGCTCGCCCCCATCGACATGGGGTTGAAGAACTCGGGAACCCGCCAAACGGCGCTGACCCTGTTCAACATCTTGGGAGCGAAAGAGCAGGATCTCGATCTGAAGAGCATGGCCAACCTGCCGGATGCGCTCTGCAGCAAGCAGATCGACGCATTTGCACTGGTGATGGGGCATCCTAACCGGATTGTGCTCGACACCGCCAAACGCTGCGCGGTCAGTTTCCTCCCCATCGATGGGGCCACCCGTGATCAGCTACTCAAAGGGGTCAAATATTACCAACGTAGTCAGGTGCCCGCTCGTATCTACCCCGGCAATCTGAAGGCAACTCCCACCTTTGCCATTGCCGCCACCCTGGTTACCAATGCCACCATGCCGGGAGAGTCTGTCTATCGTCTGACCAAGGCCATGCTGACCCAGCAGACCAAGTTCAATGAGCAGACTTATGGCTACGCCAATATGTTTCACCGGGCACGCAATAAAACCGGCCCGGTGCTGAGTATTGAACAGCATCCGGGCGCGGCGAAATATTTCGATGAGTTGAAGGCGGCGGGCAAGCTATAACTGACGACGAGGAGAGCGCAGTTGCTCGCTGGAGAAACGGGTCTTCATCGATGTCCACTGCGCCAACCGATCGGCACTCCCCGCCAGCGTTCCTTCCCGCCGTGACTTCATGATCCAGATGCTTTTGGCATCGAAACTGTAAACGGGAATGAGATCGGTACGCTTGCTGCCCGGCAGGATCCGGCTGTTGATGTTGTCGAGCACCAGTGGGTCAGCCTTGGGTGTCGGGAAGTAGAGCGTCACCATGTGGAACTGGTTGTAACGCACCGCCTTGACGTAGGCCAGCCGCAGCTTCTTCTCATCCACCCCCAGCTCCATCAGGGTGTAGTACTTGGAGATGCTGTAATCCTCGCAATCCCCACCTCGGGCACCGATGAACTCCAGCGGATTGGCCCAGTAATCCTCATCTCCCCACAGCTTGGGGTCTTCACTGTAGGTGAGATTGTTGAAGTAGTTGTTCACCAGCTCGATCTTCTGCTGATCCGTGGTTCCCGCTCTGGGAGTGAGCAGGCGAGAGAATGCCTCGGCCCGCTGGATGGCCCGGCCACCATACACTTCCTGCAGCTTGGCCCGCAGATCCGGACTGGCAATATATTCGGAAAGACGCGAAGCCTGCACGTTGGCGCAACATAGCGCCAACGTGCAGACCGGGATCAACAACCATTTCATACCGGACACTCCATGTCAGATGCTGGAGGTCAGTATAGTCCCTCCGGATGAGAGGCTCAGCAGGCGATCAGCGACACTGGGCGAATGCGTCTGCCAGTTGTTGCATGAATTGGGGATAACCATCCGGGCCGAGTGGCACCTGTTCACCCACCTCATCCAGCAACAGTACCTTGGCGCCGGTATTGCGTGCCACCGATTCGATCACAGCCGGTGAGAATTGCGGCTCGGCATAAATGCAGCTCGCCTGCTTCTCTTCCAGTGCCTTGCGGATATCCACCAGGGTCTTGGCGCCCGGGCGACGCTCAGGGCTCACGGTAAAGTGACCTTTTGAACTCATGCCGTAATGGCGCTCCCAGTAGCCATACGCCTCGTGGAAGACAAAGTACCCCTTCTCATTCACTGCCTTCATCTGGCCAGCAATCACCTTGTCTTTGGCATCCACCTTGGTATCAAATGCCGCGAGGTTGGCGTCATAGCGAGCCTGATTGGCCGGATCCAGCTTGCCCAATTCACTTGCGATCGCCTTGGCAATCACCTTGGCCTGCGTCGGGCCAAGCCAGATATGGGGATCGACCCCTTCGTGATGATGTCCCTCATGCCCTTCATCATGATCACCGTGCTCGTGGGCGGCATGATCGTGATCATCATGATCATGGGAGTCGTGACTATCCTGAGTCGCGTAGTTGAACAGCTGCATACCCGGCACCTGGGTCAGGGTCAAGACATGGGGGTGATTGGCCAGAGGCTTGCTCATGAACCCCTCCAGCTCGGGGCCGACCCAGACCACCAAATCGGCCTCTCTGATGCTGCGAACATCGGAGGGACGCAGAGAGAAGTCGTGGGGAGAAGCGCCGGTTGGCAGCAGGACTTCCGGCTCGCTCACACCTTCCGTGATCGCCGCAGCAATAAAGCCGAGGGGCTTGATGGTGGTCAGCACCTCCACGGCACGAACAGGCAAACTCACCGCCAGCAGGGCAGTGAAAAAAGCAATAATTCTCATTGGTGAATCTCGTCAGCGGGTGATTGTGTGATAATATAACAGCTTCTGTTTTTTGTTATATTATAACTCTCACTGGCTGTAAACCCCGGAGCTGTCATGACCCAACTGGTAGAGTTGAAAGAGGTCTCTCTCTCGTTCGATGGACGCTCAGTGCTCGACAAGGTCTCCTTTACCCTCAATAAAGGCAAAATCACTACCCTGGTCGGCCCCAACGGGGCGGGCAAGAGCACCCTGAGCAAACTGGTATTGGGTCTGCTCACCCCCGATTCAGGCCAGATAATCCGCAGCCGCGACCTGAGAGTCGGCTATGTACCCCAGCGCCTATATCTGGATCCCACCCTGCCGCTCACCGTGCGCCGCTTTCTGCAACTGGGCAAGAAGGGGCGGATCTCCATCGAAGAGGCGCTGACCAGAGTCGGTGCCGAAGGGCTGCTGGACAACCGGATGCAGAAGCTCTCCGGTGGAGAGATGCAGCGGGTACTGCTGGCCCGCGCTCTGCTGGTCAAGCCCGAACTGCTGGTACTGGATGAACCGGTGCAGGGGGTGGATATCAACGGCCAGATCGAGCTCTATGCCCTGATCGGCAAGCTTGCCGCCGAATTCAACTGCGCCGTGCTGATGGTCTCCCACGACCTGCATCTGGTGATGGCCAGCACCCACGAGGTGATCTGCCTCAATCGCCACGTCTGCTGTCACGGCGAACCGGAGAGCGTGGCCCGCCACCCCGAATTTGCCCGTCTGTTCGGGCGACCGGAGCAGGAGGTGCTGGCGGTCTATACCCACCATCACCACTGCGATGGCGAACACCATCATCATGAACCGCAGGCCCCCATCATCCGCCTGCCTTCTCGCAACAACGCTCACAGCAAATAGCGCAAGCAACAGGACATTCAAGTGGACAGCTTTCTGTTATACGCACTCGCGGCCGGTCTCGGCATCGCCCTGCTGGCCGGTCCCCTCGGCAGCTTCGTGGTATGGCGCAAGATGGCCTATTTTGGCGACACCCTCTCCCATGCCTGCCTGTTCGGCATCGCGCTGGGCATCCTGCTGCAGGTCGATCTCACCCTGGCGGTGGTGGTCTGCTGCCTCGCCATGGCGATGCTGCTGGTGATCATGAGTCGCAACCAGCAGGTGGCAACTGATACCTTGCTCGGCATTCTGGCCCACAGCGCCCTGTCCCTCGGTCTGGTTACCTTGAGTTTTATGGATAACGTGCGGGTGGATCTGATGGCCTACCTGTTCGGCGACCTGCTCTCGGTACAACCGATGGATCTGCTCTGGATCTACGGCGGTGGCGCACTGGTGCTGCTCACCCTGTGGCGACTGTGGGACCCCCTGCTCTCCATGACCATCTCGGAAGAGCTGGCACGGGTAGAGGGGATCCGGGTCGATGTGCTGCGCTGTGTATTGATGCTGCTGATCGGGCTGGTGATCGCCGTGGCGATGAAGTTTGTCGGGGCACTAATTATCACCTCCCTGCTGATCATTCCCGCCGCCACCGCCCGTCGCTTTAGCCAGACACCGGAGCAGATGGCCGGATTTGCCGCGCTGATCGGCTGCCTCGCCGTGCTGGGTGGATTGACCCTCTCCTGGTATCAAGATACTCCGGCAGGGCCTTCGGTCGTCGTCTGCGCCACCAGCCTATTTGTGCTGAGCCAGTTCAAGAGAGCGTAACGGTGCAGGCTAGAGCGGCATGCTCTGGCGTGTCTCCATCATCAGCCACTGGCGCAACCGGCTGATGGCGGGCTCATGGGCCCGCGAGCGCTTGCAGGTAAAGTAGAAGGCATCCCCCGTCTCCAGCTGGTGTACCGGCAAGGCCACCAGCTGGGGATCATCGGGCCGCAGCATGTAGTCATTCACAAATGCCACCCCCTGATCCCAGGCTGCCGCCTCCATCGCCAGCAGCACATGGCTGAAATGGTGCATCCGCGCCTCGTCCGGAATAACCAGCCCGCCGGCCTTGGCCCAGCGCTGCCAATCCTCCCCCCGCGCCTTGTAGATGGACTGCACCGAGAGCAGCGGCAACTGCCAGATGGCCTCAGGCCACTCCCCGCTGATCTGCTGCAACAGGCGGCGACTACAGACCGGAAAGAGCCGCTCCTGATAGATAAGGTCGTGGCAGTAGCCCCGCCCGTGGGGTGAGACTGTGATAAAGCAGTCCGCCACCCGATCGGAAAGTTCGGGGTCTTCCGCCACCATCTCCAGACTCAGATCCAGCTCGGGGTAGAGTTGTCGCAATCCGGCCAACCGCGGGATCAGCCACTTCACCGCAAACGAGCTGTAGACCGCGAGGCGCAGCCGCATCTCGCCACCACCACGCAACTGTTCGCTGCTTTGGGCAATCTGGCTGAGGCCGGCGGCAATCCCTTCGAAGTAGCTCTCCCCCTGGGTTGTCAGCGAGAGCAACCGCCCCTGACGCAGCAGCAAGCGCTCACCCAGAAAATCCTCCAGCAGACGGATCTGGTGGCTGACCGCACTCTGACTGACGTTCAATTCAAGGGCGGCACGGGAGAAGCTGAGCAGCCGGGCCACTACCTCGAAATATTGCACCGCACGCAGAGGAGGAAGCTTCATTATCTAAATATCTCATGAGTGGTCATTTTTTATCATTTTACTGGATATCAACCGGCACGCTACCCTCCGCTCATCTGAAGTGGGAGGTGGTATGAATGCAGTAGGGATCGGCATCCTTTATCTGGTGTTGGGCAATATGGTGGCGGTCTTTTCCGATGCGCTGGTCAAAGTGCTGGAGCCAGATCAGCCCATCTTCCAGTTTGTCTTTTTCCGCCAGCTCTCGGCCGCCATTCTGCTGATGCCCTGGCTGCTCTGGTCATGGCGCCGCAATCCACCGGTGGCCATCAAGTGGCACCTGCTGCGGGCCCATATCTGGGCGGTAGGCGTCTGCCTGATGGTAGTGGCCCTCACCCGCTTGCCGCTCGCCACTGCCAATGCCCTCTTCTATGCCGCCCCCCTGATGATGGTGCCGCTGGCAGTGTGGATGGCGGGGGAAGCGATCTCGCGCCAGAAGGTGCTGACCGCAGTTATCGGGTTTATCGGGGTACTGATCGTGCTGCGCCCGACCGAGGTGAACTGGGCCGCGCTGGCGGCGCTTGGGGTGGCGCTGTCGATGGCGCTCAACAATCTGCTGATCAAGCGGATCCCGCTCAAGCAGCCCATCGCCCAGACCCTTTTTTTCACCAACGTGCTGAGCATGCCCTTCATTCTGGCGCTGGCATTATGGGAAGGGGGCGACTGGCAGTGGCAGATGTGGTGGCCCGCTTTCGGCTCCTCGGCGCTGATCATGGTCTATGCGGGATTGTGCGTGGTGGCCTATCGCAAGGCGGAGGCGAGCAAGATCGCCTCGGCGGAGTACACCGGTCTGCTGATGGCGGTGGCCATCGGGGTGTGGCTGTTTGACGAGCAGCCCGGTCTGCCGCTGCTGCTGGGCTGTATCTGCATCGTCCTGCCGCTCATCGCCATGGCGCGCAGCAAGCCAAAACCGCTGGCCGAACCGGCGGTTTAAGCACTCAGGGTCGTGCCAGCAAAGGGGCGACCCTTTGCTGCAGATGGGGGACGATCTCATCTTCGAACCAGGGATTCTTCCTGAGCCAGAGAGTATTGCGCGGGGAGGGATGCGGCAACGGCAGCCAGCCGGGGCCATAGTCGGCCCAGCTGCGCACCGTTTCGGTGAGTGACCCTTTGGCCGCCCCCCGCAGGTAGTAGGCTTGCGCATACTGGCCGATCAGCAGGGTCAGTTCGATATTGGGCAACAGCATCAATACCTTGTCGTGCCAGGTAGGCGCACATTCTGGGCGCGGCGGCAGATCGCCGGATTTTCCCCTGCCGGGATAACAGAGCCCCATCGGCATGATGGCGATGCGGGATTCGTCGTAAAAGGTGGCCTTATCGACACCGAGCCACTGGCGCAGCCTGTCACCGGAGGGGTCATCCCACGGGATACCGCTGGCATGCACCCGGGTGCCGGGCGCCTGACCGATGATCAGCAAGCGGGCACTCTCGGCCCCGCGGATCACCGGACGAGGCCCCAGCGGCAGATGAGCCTCGCACAGACGGCAGGCCCTGATTTGCCCAAACAACTTATCGATTCGCTGCATGACGTTGATAGTACCAGCATTTCCCTGTTTTCCCTCTTGTGGAAACAGGGCGCGCCCCCTACTATCGCCATGGATGTTTAATTTAATAAACGGATAATAATGAAAAACTGGCTAGGTACCGGCACCGCGACCCTCTCCTTCATCCTGTGGGGGATGCTGCCGCTCTATTATCAATTCATGCCCGAGGTCAACATGTGGGAGCTGATCTCCCACCGGGTGCTCTGGTCTGTGGTGCTGCTGGGTGCCCTGTTTTTGCTGCTTGGCCACAAGGTGCCCTGGGCACAACTGCGCAGCGAGCCGCGCCAGCTCGGCCTCATTCTGCTGGCGGGCCCCGTGATGTCCATCAGCTGGTGCATGTTTACCTGGTGCCTTACTACAGGGCAAGTGCTGACCACCAGCCTCGCCTTCTTTATGACCCCGCTGTTCAATATCGTATTCGCCGTCATCTTCCTAAAAGAGCGGCTCACCCCGCAAAAGCATCTGGCGGTCGCCCTGGCGCTGGCGGGTCTCGCCTACATGCTCTTCTGCTACGGCCAGCTCCCCTGGTTCTCCCTCATCATGGGGGCCAACTTCGCCTGCTACGGCCTTATCAAGAAGAAGATCCACTACGACACCGGCACCAGCCTCTATCTGGAAGCCATGGTGCAACTGCCCGTCGCGCTGATCATCATCGGCACGCTGGCATGGCACGGGGAAGGGGCATTCGTGAACGGAGATCTGGCTGACAAGCTGCTGCTGATGGGCAGTGCGCCCGCTACTCTGCTGCCGGTGGGGCTCTTCTGCTACGCGGTGGCGAGAACCCGGATGAGCACTGTGGGACTGCTGCAATATATCGAGCCCAGCCTCGCCTTCCTGCTCGCCATCTACTGGTTTGGTGAGGCGCCGGACCCCATCAAGGCAGTCGGTTTCGCCTTTGTCTGGGCAGGTCTGCTGGTGAGCCTGTTGCCACTGCATCGGCTCAAGCGCCGCCCTCAGGGCGTACCGCGATAGGACTCCAGCACTTTGTGCCAGCGGGGATCCCTGTCCATCTGCTCGGCGATGTCGTTGAGGGTGGCATGCAGCTCTGGGCGAGATTTGGGCAGCAGGATATGGCGGGTATAGCTGGATTGGGGGAAGGGCGAGATAAACAGCTTGCCCTGATAGTGCTGTGAGTCGATGAAAAAGCCCAGCGATGAACCACTTACCAGCGTCACATCGATGCGACCGCGCACCAGCAGCTCAAGATTGGTCTTCACCTTCTTGGCATCCTGACGTACCAGCTCGCCGCGGCTGGCCGCATCATCGATCCCCTGATAGCGGTAGCCCTCCACCCCGCCAAACACCAGCCCCTTGAGGGAGTCTGGCCCGCGATAGGTGACCGGGTTGTCAATGTTCGAGACCAGCTCGTTGGTGTCGCGCATCACCGGGAAAGTCCAGAGATAGCGCTCGCGATGGGGATCCCCCACCCAGGCCGGATTGACCCAGACCACCAGACCGTCAAAGTCGGGATCCGCCATCTCCAGCGCCAGCCGGGCGCGATTGACCAGCCAAAGCTCGATTCTGGGTTCACCCCCCAGCTTTTCATTGAGATACTTGACCAGCTCGCGGCTCAGCCCTGCATCCACTCCGGTGTTGAAGGGGGGATGCTGATGGTAATCGTAGAGACGGATCGTCTCCCCCAGGGCCGGGACCGACAACAGTAACCACAACCAAAACCAGACTCTCATCGCACCTCCTTGAGCTGCCTCTGAGTTTGGCACAGAGAATTTGAATGAGAGAACCCGCGACCACCACTCCAGCGCCGCAACCATCCGCCCCTTCCCGCTGGTCTGTCTATATGGTGCGCACCGCCACCGGCCTGCTCTATACCGGGATCAGCACGGATCCGCTGCGCCGCCTGCGCCAGCACCAGAGTGGCAAGGGCGCTCGCGCCCTGCGCGGCAAGGGGCCACTGACGCTGGCGTGGCAACAGGAAGTCGGCGAGAAGGGGGCGGCTCTGCGCATCGAATATCGCCTCAAGCAGCAGCCGAAATCCTTCAAGGAGCAGCTGATCCACAGCCCGGCACTCTGGCAGAGCTGGAGCCCCCAGTGGTTACCCGCAGCCACCCAGCCTTGAGGACGACAGGCAAAAAAAGGCCACTCGATGAGTGGCCGGAAAGGGGAAATCAGGGAACATTGCACAACCTCAGGCGGGTTAGAGGTAGGTATTGGAACGCTTGCTGCGGTTACTGATCAGCCAGCAAACCGCCAGCACCAGCAACAACCAGGGGGCCAGCTTGATGATCAGAGCAAGCATGCCGCCCAGTGCCCCAAGCAGCACGAACAGGCCGCTCACCAGCAACATGGCTACCAAGGTAAAACCGGTCAGTGCCATGACCAGCAGCACCACCAGCAATATGAAAAATTCCAGCATAACTTGCTCCTTATCAGTACCTTGTCTGCCGGCTGATCAACCCTTCGCTCAATCCAGCCAGCGCTTCAATTCATAACGGGGCGGCATCACCAGCACCGCCAGCAGATAGGCGGCCAGTGCCAGCGGCGGCATCAGGATCAGGGCGAGCAGTGCCACCACCCGCACCGTGACTCTGGAGACCCCCAACCGCCTGGCAATACCGGCGCAGACCCCGGTCAGCTTGCGATGCACCAGATCCTTGGGCCAGGGGCTCATGATTACACCTCCGCCTTCTGGCCTTTGAGGCGAGCCAGCTCGCGCTCGATCTCGTCATTGAGCTCCAGCTCGCGGAACTGGGCCTCCAGCGAGGGATTCTGCCCCAGAGTGGCCGCCTCCAGCTGGGCTTCCAGCTGATCGACACGGCCCTGAAAACCGTCAAAACGCGCCATCAGCTCATGCATCCGCTGGTTGTCCACCTGGGCGCGGGCACGAATGCGGCTGTGGGCAGTCTGCTCGCGCAGGGTCAGCAGTTTCTGCTTCTCGCGCGCCTCGGTCAGCTTGGCCGCCAGCCGCTCGCTGTCGGCGGTGAGCTGGGCCAACACCTCGGCCACCCGAGCCTTGTCCTGCTCCAGCTGTTCACATTTTTTGACCTCCGCCAGCTTCTCGGTGAGGGCTGCGCGGGCCAGATCCTCACGTCCCTTCTGGATGGCGAGCTCGGCCTTGGCCGACCACTCCAGAATCTGCGCGTGCAACGCCTGCTGGTGACGCTCCAGCTGTTTCTGTTCGGCAATCACGCGGGCGGCCTGGGTACGCATCTCGACCTGCACCTGCTCCATCTCTTCGATCATCAGGCGCAGCATCTTCTCCGGCTCTTCACTCTTGTCGAGCAGGCTGTGCAGGTTGGCATTAATCACGTCGGTCAGGCGGCTGAATACGCTCATGGTCTGGCTCCTTGTTGATGGGATGGCTATCTCTTCCCATAGCATTACAAGAGCCGTGCCAAGAAAAATTATTGTTGTTTTACATATAGATGGGAATTTACTGAGGAAATTCAAGAAGGGCTTGTTGGTGAAAATAGCCAACCAGGTGGTGATTTTTACCAATAAAAAAGGGAGCCTGTGGCTCCCTTGTCGATTCGTCTGCGATATCCGTCAGGCGGCGTGGCTGTGGCCCAGCTTGCTGTCCAGTTCGGCCAGCTTGGCCTCCATCTGGGCACGGCACACCTCGGAGAGCTCGCGAATGCCGGCAGCGCCGTGCTCTTTGCTGCAGACCGGGGCCATCACTTCCACCAGCACTTCGCCGTTGTCCCAGCGATTGAGATCGACCTGACCGAAATAGCTGGAGCAGACGATGGGCACAACGGGCACTTCAGCCTGCACGGCGGTATGGAAAGCGCCCGCCTTGAACGGCAGCAGACCACGCCCCTGCGAGCGGGTCCCTTCCGGGAACATCCAGATGGAGGTGCCGCGCGCCTTGATGCGCTCCACCACCTGACCAATGGTGCCAATGGCGCGAGAGCGGTTGGAGCGGTCGATCAACACGTTGCCGGAGAGCCAGAAGATGAGGCCGAAGAAGGGGAGCCACAGCAGGCTCTTCTTGCCGACCGCGACAACGCCGGGCTGCACCGCACCGGTCACGGTGAAGATGTCGTAGTTGCTTTGGTGGTTGCAGACGTAGACCGCAGGCCCGACCGATTTCACCTCGTCGGCTACCGTCACCTTGACCCGAACCCCGATCAGCGGGCAGACCGCATGATACATGCGGGCAAAGACATAGACGTTGTTGGGGTGGCGCGGACGAACCAGACAGAGCAGCAGGCCGAACAGGAACCAGAAGATGAGCAGCAGACCAAGCAGCAGCACACGGGCAATTTTGAGCATCGAACACCTCGAATTTTAACTCGGCGCAGTATACTGATCCCCCTTTTAGCGAACAAGCGTTCGCCAAACAGAACCGACCACACGGCGCCAGCCTCAGCGCTCATAAAACGGGCGGCAACTTGCCCCACCCGCCATTGGCCGTTAGGATGTGGCCATCTTGATGAACGGGGCGAGCATGATTCACCAACAACGCGTGGCAAAACGACTCCTGCTGCTGGTCTGCCTGCTGGTGCTCAATTGCGCGGCTCAGCCGCTGGCCAGGCTGGCACTGCTCGATCACGCCCTCACCTGTCAGGCCCTGCCCGTTCAGAGCATCGATGATGAGCAGAACGACGGCAAGCCGGTCAGCCCGCAGCCCACCAGCTGCCAGCTCAACGGCAAGTGGCTAAGCGCCGCCACCCTGCTCTGCGTCGAACAGCTCTTCTTTGCCGTGGCGGTGCTGATCGCCCTGCTGGCCCCCCTTTGGCGCTACACACCGCCACTGCCCCCTCCCAGAGTCATCTCGCCGCCCGAGCGGCGTCTGCATCTCACCCTGTGCGTCTGGCGGGAATGAGTTCGGCAGCGTTCTTTCGTTAGCTGTCACTCATTTTTGCGAGACCAAAAAGATGTCAAATCTCTTCAAGGCGGCCCTGCTACTGGGCGGTCTGCTGTGGCAATCCATGGGATTGGCCAGCGACACGGGCTGGCTCACCAGCCCACAGAATGATCACGCCCGGGTACGGCTGCAGGCCGACCGCAGCACGGCAGATCAGACCCGCATCCTGCTCGATGTCGAGCTGGAGTCAGGCTGGAAAACCTACTGGCACAGCCCGGGAGAAGGGGGCATTGCTCCCCAGCTCCTGTGGGACAAGCCGGTCGGTGACTTTCAGTGGCGCTGGCCGGTGCCACGCCACTTCGAGGTAGCCGGGCTCAGCACCCAGGGTTATCAGGGGGACGTGACCTTCCCCCTCAGCCTCAACTATCCCGCAGGGCAACCGCTCAAAGGAACTCTGCGCCTATCGACCTGCAGCAACGTCTGCATCCTGACCGACTTTCCCTTCACCCTGGCGGTGGATGGGCAGGCCCCAGCCGACTTCGATTTTGCCTGGGCGAAGGCGATGAGCACCCTGCCCCAGCAATTGCCTGCCGACACCCGGGTCGAGCTCGGTTATCAGCACAACCAACTGCAACTGCGCGCCGAGCGGGCAGAGGGCTGGCAATCACCAGCGCTCTTTATCGACGCTCTGGAGGGGGCCGAGTTTGGCAAACCGGCGCTTGAGGTCGAGGGCAACACCCTGATCGCCCGGGTGCCGGTGAGCGATGGCTGGCAAGGGGATGCGCCGGATCTACGCGGCCAATCCCTCGGCCTGCTGCTCACCAGTGGCGAACAGGCGTGGCAGGGCAAGGGGACGATCGGCGCGCCACTCGCGCTGCCTAACCAGAGTCATTCGCTGTTCTGGTTGCTGGGAGCGGCGCTGCTCGGCGGCCTTATCCTCAATCTGATGCCCTGCGTGCTGCCGGTGCTGGCGCTCAAGCTGGGAACTGTGTTGCAACATCAGGAGCGTGAACAGGGAGCGGTGCGCAAGCAGTTCCTCGCCGCCAGCGCCGGGATCATCGCCTCCTTCTGGGTGCTGGCCGCCATGAGCAGCCTGCTGCGCGCCACGCAAGGGGCCGTCGGCTGGGGCATCCAGTTCCAGAGCGCCGGTTTTATCGGCTTGATGGTGCTGGTCACCCTGCTGTTTTGCGCCAACCTGTTGGGGCTGTTCGAGATCCGCCTGCCCAGCGCCCTCAGCACCCGCCTCGCCACCAGCGGCGGCAACGGCCTCGGCGGTCACTTCCTGCAGGGGAGCTTCGCCACTCTGCTGGCGACCCCCTGCTCGGCACCGTTCCTCGGCACCGCGGTGGCCTTTGCGCTGGCGGCGCCACTCGGCCAGCTCTGGCTGATCTTCACCGCGCTCGGAATTGGCATGAGCCTGCCCTGGCTGCTGGTGGCGGCCCTGCCACGGCTCGCCCTCTGGCTGCCGAAACCGGGGCGCTGGATGAACCATCTGCGCATCCTGCTCGGCTTGATGATGCTGGGCTCCAGCCTCTGGCTCACCAGCCTACTCGACAACCATCTCGGCAGCTATGCCACCGGCTGGCTGATGGTTGCCATGCTGCTGGCACTGCTGATTGGCATCATCTGGCGTTACGGCATGCGCGGCTTCACACTGGCGATCGCCCTCGCCGCACTGATTGGCAGCCCCCTGCTGCTGAGCGGCGCCTTTAGCGCGCAGGGCTCGGCCAGCGTTGACAAGGTGGTCTGGCAGCCGCTCTCCGAACGCGCCATCACAGATGCGCTGGCCCAGAACAAGCGGGTCTTTATCGATGTCACCGCCGACTGGTGCGTTACCTGCAAGGCCAACAAATACAACGTGTTGCTGCGCGATGAGGTACAACAGGCCCTCTCGGCCCCCGATGTGGTGGCCCTGCGCGGCGACTGGAGCAAACCAAGCGACACCATCGCCGCCTTCCTGCGTAAACGGGGTGCGGCTGCGGTTCCCTTCAACCAGATTTACGGCCCGGAGTTGCCGCAGGGGGTCACACTGTCACCCCTGCTCGACAAGGACGATCTGCTGACCACATTGCACAAGGCTGGCCTGCTTCAGGCTGGCACCACCCGATTTTAAGGAGCAACCATGAAACCGACTCTGAGTACCCTGACCCTGCTGGCCTCCCTTTCCGCAACCCTGCTGGCTCCGGCCCTGCACGCCGCCCCCTTCACCCCGGAGCAGGAGGCACGTATCAAGGAGCTGATCCGCGAGACCCTGATCGCCAACCCCAAAATCCTCGACGAGGCGGCCGAATCCTGGGAGAAGCAGAACGCGGCGGCCCAGGAGGCGCAGTTGGGCGACTTCATCAAGGGCAACAAGGATGTGCTGTTCAACAGCCCAACCAGCCCGCGCCTCGGCGCCAGAAACCCCAAGCTGACGCTGGTGCTGTTCACCGACTACAACTGCGCCTACTGCAAGCAGTTCGATCCCCGGCTGACCAAGCTGCTCAAGGCCTATCCCGACGATCTGGGACTGGTGATCAAGCTGCTGCCGTTCAAGGGGCAGAGCTCTGCCAAGGCGGCCCAGTACAGTCTGACCCTGTGGCAGCAGGATCCGGCCCGCTTCCTCGCCCTGCATGACAAGCTGATGAGCAAGCAGGGGATGCTGACCGAGGCGGATATCAACAAGGCGCTGGCCGCCACCGGCAACGTGGCGCTCAAGCCCGCGCCCAAGGCGACCGAAGAGCTGCGCAACAGCCTGCGCATCGGCACTATTCTGGGTGTGCAAGGCACACCGGCAACCCTGATCGGCAACCAGCTGGTGCCGGGCGCCGTTCCCTATGAGGAGCTGGAGCAGCTGGTGAAGGCCGAACTGGCCAAGCTGGGGTAAGGGATGACCACTAACCCTCAACCCCGCTGGCGACGCTGGGGCAAGGAGGCACTCTGGCTGCTGTTGCTGGCACTGGTCATCTCGACCCTGCTCGATCTGTGGCGCAGCCCGACCCTGCCGGAGGGGGCGATGAGCGCCCCCGTCACCCTGCAGGATGGCACCAGCACGGATCTGGCCACCCTGAGCCGCGGCAAGCCGCTGCTGGTTTACTACTGGGCCAGCTGGTGCGGGGTGTGCCGTTTCACCACCCCGGCCGTGCAACAGCTCTGGCAGGAGAGGGAAAACGTGCTGACGGTGGCGCTGCGCTCCGGCAATTCGGAGCAGTTAGGCAAAGGGATGAGCAAGAAGGGGCTCACCTTCCCGACCCACAACGACGAGTCGGGAGCGCTGGCCGCCAAGTGGCAGGTAGGGGTCACCCCGACTTTTCTCGTCATCAAGGATGGGACGCTTGTGAGCAGCACCACCGGCTGGAGCTCGAAGTGGGGCCTGCAGTTGCGGCTCTGGTGGGCGTCGCTCTAGCCAAGCAGCATCGTTGCCTGCAACAGGGCCATCCCACCGGATGGCCCTTTTTTATGCAGACATTTTTATCCCGACATCAGGCGGGGAGCTGCATCCCGCGTACCTGCTCCAGCAGGGCAGTTACCGCTATCGAGCGCAACGCATCGGGGGCGTAGCAGAGCCCCACCCGCCGCTTGAAGGAAGAGGCCGCCAGCTCGGCGACCGCACAACCGGGCGGACAAAGCGAACGGGGCAACCAGGCGATCCCCGCCCCAGCGGCCACCATAGTCGCCGCCAGTCGCAGCGACCCTGCCCGCCGTGGGTAGAGGGGCGCCTGATTACCGAGAATGGCGATCAGCCGCAGGTGGGAGTCGTGGCGCGGGCAGGTGACCCAGGGCTCGTTCGCCAGCGCCGCCGGTGTGAGCGTCCCCTTGCCCACCAGCGGGTGATCCGGCGGCAACACCAGCACGAACTCCTCCTCCAGCAGGGGGATAAAGAGCTCGTCGCCGCAGCGCAGGGATTCACAGCCCAGCCGCACATCGCCACAGCAGCCCTCCTCCAGAGTCAGCAGGATCTCCTCGTGGGCGAGTACCCCGTTGACCAGCGTCCCCACCACGCCATCGCCAAGGTCTGCCTCAATCCCCACCGTCAGCTCGAGGCAGGGGGAGGTTTCACGAAACTCGCGGGCGAGGGAGTCGGTGTCGGCGATCAGCCGCTTGGCACGGGGATAGAGCCGGTGCGCCGCTTCGGTCCCCTCCACACCGCGCGCCTGTCGCACAAACAGGGTCACCCCCAGCTCATCCTCCAGCGTCTTGATGGTGGTGGAGAGGGTGGGTTGGGTAATGAAGAGGCGGGTGGCCGCCGCCGTGATGTTGCGCTCCTCGAAGACAGCCACAAACGCACGCAGGGTTCGCACATCCATAGAATTCACCTATACCAGACAGTCATAAAAGCCATTTTTCACGGCGACACTGGGCAAATATAGTGGCTTACCTGCCACAAGGCATCTCAATTTTCTATATCAGCGTCTATCAACACCGTCAGGAGCCATCATGCGCCATCTCTCTGTCATCGGCCTCGGGGCCATGGGCTCCGCCCTCGCCACCACCTTGCTCAAGGCGGACCATCCGGTCACCGTCTGGAATCGCAGCGCCGCCAAGGCCGCCCCGCTGCAAGCGCTGGGTGCGACACTCGCCCCCTCGGTTGGCGCGGCCATCGCCGCAAGCGATATCACCCTTGTCTGCGTCGATAACTACGCCGTCAGCCAGCAGTTGTTGGATGAGGCGAGCGATGCGGTGGCGGGCAAGCTGCTGGTGCAGCTCTCTACCGGCAGCCCACAGGGGGCCCGAGCGCTGGAGAACTGGAGCCACGCCCGCGGCGCCCGTTATCTCGATGGCGCCATCCTCTGCTTCCCGGATCAGATCGGCACCACTGATGCCAGCATCATCTGCTCGGGGGCCAGCGTCGCCTTTAGCGAGGCAGAGCCGGTGCTACGCCTGCTCGCCCCCACCCTCGACCATGTGGCCGAGGCGGTTGGTGCCGCTGCGGCGCAAGATTGTGCCGTCGCAGCCTACTTTGCCGGTGGTCTGCTCGGAGCCCTGCACGGCGCGCTGATCTGCGAGGCGGAAGGTTTGCCGGTAGCCAAGGTGTGCGCCCAGTTCAGCGAGCTTTCACCGATTTTGGGTGGCGATGTGGCCCACCTTGGCAAGACGCTGGCGAGCGGCGATTTCGATCACCCCTACGCCAGCCTGAAAACCTGGAGCGCCGCCATCAGCCGCCTCGCCGGTCACGCCACCGATGCCGGGATCGACAGCCGCTTCCCGCGCTTTGCCGCCGATCTGTTTGAGGAAGGGGTGGCGCAAGGGTTTGGTCAGCAGGAGGTGTCAGCCCTCATCAAGGTGCTGCGGGCACGCAATGGAGCGGCACAATGAACGAGTTGACCAACCACACCCCAATTGCACTGATCACCGGCGCCGCTGGCGGGATTGGCCACCAGCTCTGCATCGGGCTGGCCGAGGCGGGTTATCGGGTGATCGCCACCGATCTGGCCCCTCACGCTTTCGACCATCCCGAGATCCACTTTCATCCGCTCGATCTGCGGGACGAGCAGGCCATCGTGCGGCTCTTTACGGAGGTGCGCGCGCAGCATGGCAGCATCCACTTGCTGATCAACAACGGCGCCATCAGCAAGTTCCACACCCGCTTCGAGGATCTGAGCACGGCCCAGTTCGATCAGGTGATGACGGTCAATGTGCGCGGCGCCATGCTCTGCGCCCGCGCCTTTGTGCAGGCCAACCGCGAGCTGCCCTATGGCCGCATCATCAATATTGCCTCCACCCGCTGGCAGCAGAACGAACCGGGTTGGGATGCCTACGGCGCCTCCAAAGGGGCGCTAGTCGCCCTCACCCAGTCCCTCGCCAACTCGCTGGCCGACCATCCCATCACGGTCAATGCCATCAGTCCGGGCTGGATCCAGGCGGGTGATTACCACACCCTGACCGAGGCGGATCACCGCCAGCATCCGAGCGGCCGGGTCGGGCGCCCCGACGACATCAGCCGCGCCTGCCTCTTTCTGGCGGATCCTCGCAACGACTTTATCAACGGCGCCAATCTGGTGGTCGATGGCGGGAT
Source organism: Aeromonas sp. FDAARGOS 1416 (assembly GCF_019048085.1). Classification (NCBI taxonomy): domain Bacteria; kingdom Pseudomonadati; phylum Pseudomonadota; class Gammaproteobacteria; order Aeromonadales; family Aeromonadaceae; genus Aeromonas; species Aeromonas sp. FDAARGOS 1416. The sequence continues at coordinate 3,128,806 of NZ_CP077301.1, forward strand.
GAGCAAGAAGATGATCTACCACACCTCCGCCTCCTTCTGGGAGGAGTAACCCCTGCGGCGGCAGCCTCACCCCGGCCTGCCGCCCGCCCCTTCCCTGCCCGTTTTTTCATCGCTTTTGCCCCGCCGCCCTTGCACTGGCCAGACCGACTGGCAACAATAGGCACTCAACTGACCCCTCTTCATCTAGCCCGTTAATTGATCGCCCAACACATCGCGTTGGCGGGCTGTTTCCGTTAAAATGACGGGTTTTTGCCGTGCCTGGTTTGCCAATCCCCACCATCAGGCACTCGCAGCGTGAATCCTATGATGCCAGTGATGCAGGATCTGCCATGAACAACTACTTTCGGGTGCTGGGCGTCAAGTCCAACGCCAGCGAAAACGACATCAAGAAAGCCTATCGTCGGCTGTCGAACCAGTACCACCCCGACAAGCTGCACGGGGCCAGTGAAGAAGAGAAAGAGCAGGCAGCCATCAAGCTGCACCAGGTAAAGCAGGCCTATGAAGTGCTGTCCGATCCGAAACAGCGGGCCGCCTTTATCAAGGATTTCAACAACGTCATCGTGACCGACCCCGCCTCCGCCATGCAGGAGATGTGGGATCAGTTCTACCCCTGAAACAGCAGGCAGAAAGAGCAACTATGCAAAAGAGATGGGACCAGGCGCGGCTCAAGGCGCTGCAAAGCGATGCCAGCGAAAACATCGAATCCTACCGGGATCAGGACGACCCCAAGGGGCTGGAACAGTTCACCGACCAGATGAAGAGCCTGCTGCTGGCCGATATGAGCATGCTGGAGTTTATGCCCGAGTATCTGCCGCTGGCCCTCTATGGCCGGGTGCAGTTCCCGGCCAAGGCCAAGTCGCAGTGGAACAAGTGGCTCACCAGCGGCGAGCAGCCGGGCTGGGACGAGTTCAAGGTGAGCGTCGGCTTCAACAATGCCGCCCTGCCGCTGGTCAAGGCGGTGCGGGCCCAGAGCGAAGATCAGCTGATGGAAGCCTGCGCCGTGCTGTTCCTGCTCGACAACCCGCTGCCGCGCGGCAGCCACCGCGCCGATGACGACTATGAGCTGCGCGACGAAGAAGATGAAGACGGGGAAGATGCCGACGCCGACTACCATGGCGGCAGTGACCGCTATGGTGATGACGACGGCGATCAGGATATGTACGACGAAGTCCGTTTCTAATTGGGGCAAGGCATGAGCAACAGTCTGATAGAAATTACCGCCATCGAGATCAAAGAGCTGGCCGTTATCGAGCCGAAACAGGCCAGCGAGAAGTTCGAGCTGATCGCCAAGACCATGTCTGACGACCAGCTGGCAGAAGTGATTGAAAACATTGATATCGTTACTCTGACCCAGATTAACGGCCAGCACGATATCTCCTTCCCCTCCATCATCTCCGAGCTGATGACCCCGGAGCGGATCCGCGACATCGTCTGCCAGCAGCCGCTCTATTGGGAAGAGGCGATCAAGAACAACGCCGACGAGCTGCAACAGCACACCTTCGACTTCCTCAACTACCTGATCCGCACTCAGGATAGCGAAGCCAAGCAGCGCGAGATCCTCGAGTGCGTGGCCGAAGATCCGGCCGGTCTCTTCTACCTCGCCATCCCCTTTATCGAGTTCTATCGCGGCGATCGCTATGAAGAGGACGAAGGCTATCGCGACGTGCTGCACGCCGAAGAGGAAGATCTCGAAGAGTCCCTGCGCTACAGCGAGCGCCAGCAGAGCGAGGATGTCCACGACTATGCGCTGGATGACCCGCGCAGCCTCTTGATGCTCATTCGCGAGCTGGCCCCCGAGGTAGAGAAAGCCATCAAGGCGCTGCTGCGCAACGAGCACTCCACCTGGGACGGCATCATCAACAAGTTTGCCGCCGAGCTGGTGATGCAGGCCAAAGAGAAGAACAAGGTCGAGGAAGACGAGTACGGCGACGTCGACGACATGTTCAGCTTTCTGGATTAAGGAGCCCATTCATGCAGTTAGTCATTCGCGATGCCAACCAGGGCCCCTTTCTGACCCAGGTGCTGCGCTTTGGCCGCGACAATGAACTCTTGAGTCAGCAACAGCTGGCCGCCATCAAGGGCAAGGCGGTGCTGATGAGCCTCAAATTCGCCGACAAGTACTACAACAAGTACAAGATGCACCTGCTGGAGCAGGCGGCCCACGACGTCATCGGCGTGGTGAGCCTCGGCCTGCAGGAGCTCTCGGCGCGGGATCCGGCCAAGGCGCTGGCGCTGTTGCAAGCACCGGAAGGCCCCATCAAGCCGTTCCAGAAGGGCTGGTCGATGCTCATTACCGTCAGCCCCAAGCAGGCTGGCAACAGCCTCTACGGTGACGTGGATGCCCGCCTGCTGGACAAGATCTCGAGCCCGCCCGATGTGGAGGAGTGGCAAGGGTGGCAGGAGTACGAGAAGGCGCTGACCGAGCACAACAAGAGCCGCCTGATGGAACTCATCGACCAGCACTTCTTCGCCTGCGAGAGCGATCACCCCACCATGGAGGACAAGCTGGCCGAAGCGCTGCTCTACCGCATCCTCTGCGGCAAGGGCAGTGGCGCCGCCCCGCTCAAGGTGAAGCAGGATCTCAAGCGCAAACTGGCGCGGGAAATTGAGCTCGACGAGGGCTGGTATGACACCGACTACCTCGCCGCCCAGCTGGCCCTGATGCTGAATGCGCTGCCCGCCGACATGGCCGCCGCCCTGCGCCAGGAGCTGAGCCCGGGCTTTGTGCCCAACCTGCTGCACACCCTCGGCTTTGTGCGCCAGTACCAGCTGCTGCAAAAAGAGAACGCCTCGCCGGAGAAGCTCGACAACATCGAGATGCGCGCCGGTCTCAAGCACCCGCTGCTCGGCTGGCCGCTCTACCACGACTTTTAAGGCCGCTTTCGCCGCCCATCAGTCGCACCACAACGCCCGGCCCGCCGGGCGTTGTTCTATCTACGTCATCAGCCCCCACGATTGACCTAACAAATCGGGATGCAACCAGTTCAGATGGCTTCATTCAAACCTTGTTCGCAGCTATACTGCGCCCCTGATTCAGGGCTGAATAAACCGGTCATAATACAGGTCAGATTTTTATGCTGCTGCCACTTTTAATGCTTATCAGCGCCAATACTCCGCTACTGTCAGATACCCGCCTTTATCGAGAAGTTGCCAATAATTGTAAAAATGTAGATTTGGAAAATTGGCAACATCCGACCAGAAGGGTATTACTGGAACGAGGTGTTATATTTAAAAAAGTCGAGTTATGTAACGATGGTAAATATCCAATCTATCATGTTCGACTCCCGTATGACCCGACTGGGCAGACTCAAGATTATTTCAACCCACTCTATGTGGCCATGTACGGAGCCAACGGTAAATGGCCATACGCCATGGTCGATGAGGAAGGAACCATTGTGTATATGACCTATCGGAAAGGTTCTATTATCACACCGGACTACGAGCTTTTCTCACCATAATCAGATTTTATCTCTGAGGAAAATACTCAAAGCATGCAAAGGAAATATCTTTTCCTAAAAGATAGCATCACGATTCACAGCCCCAAAATGCTCTGATTGATATATTATCAGGCTATCTTAAGTCACCTATTTGTCGAAACTAATATTTACCACGTTATTACAACAAGAATATATATTATCCCCTGCGATGAAACGCTCAAAAATTCCCCCATACCATCAGGTTCTGATCAAGCCCTCATTTTCAATATTTATTCACTAAAACAGTGAAACTGAATAAATAAGCTGCCACTCAACATGCTGGCAGCGATGGCGAAAGAGCAGCCAAAAGCGGGATGGCGATCTCACTATCAAATCAGTTCAAGCCAAAACAGGCTCCATTCAACCCCAGCCAATCTGATACCTACCAAGCCAGCGCCAGCTTTTCAGCAGCCAAAACCGCATAAAAAACCGGAATAGATCAATAAAAGACAATTAATCTCGCCGGATTAAATTTCAGGTATGGCTATTTGCACCGCTTGGTCGCTAAATGACAGACCGGCCTTCAGACCAGCATGGAAGCGCACAAGGCTAGCCGGCAGCAGACCGGTACGCTCTCAGGACGAGTAATGACTTTCTTCTCTCACAGGAGACAGACCGTGAGCGCTTCGAATCAACACCCCACCATTCCCCCCGGCTCCGGGGCGCTGTTCTTTATCCAGACCTTCTCGACTCTGGGGTTTGCCGTGCTCTACTCCACGCTGGTGCTCTACGCCACCAAGCGGCTCGGCTTCAGTGAATCCCAGGCCAACGCCATGATGGGGGTCTTCGGGGCCTTCAACTATGGCCTGCACCTGTTTGGCGGCTATCTCGGCGGGCGCTACCTCAGCAACCGCAACCTGTTCGTGATGGGGATGGTGCTGCAGGTGATCGGCTGCTACTTCATCGCCGAGATGGGGATCACCGGCCTCTACTGGGGGCTCGCCATGTTCCTTACCGGCAGCGGCCTCAACGTCACCTGCCTCAACATGATGCTGACCCAGCGCTTCGCCCCGGATGATCACCGCCGCGAGAGCGCCTTCCTGTGGAACTACGCCGGGATGAATCTGGGCTTCTTTATCGGCTTCACGGTGGCGGGCTACTTCCAGCTCACCGAGGATTACCGCACCCTGTTCCTGTTTGCGACGCTGGGCAACATCATCGCCATCATCGCCACCTTCGCCTGCTGGCCCATTCTGGCGGATATCAGCACCCCACTGCGCCATGTCAAAGGGAGCGGCTTCTACCGCCGCATGCTGGCAGGTATCGCCATTCTGGCCATGCTGGTGCCGGCGCTGCGCCTGCTGCTGACCCACGCCAGTTTCAGCGGCAGCTTCGTGCTGATCCTGGGCGCCGTGGTGCTGGTGCTGCTCTGCGTGATGACTGCCCGCCACCCGGACGCCGCCGAGCGCAGCCGCATGGTGGCCTACCTGATCCTCGCCCTCGGCTCCCTCATCTTCTGGTCGCTCTACCAGCTGGCGCCCATGGGGCTGATGCTCTTCTCCGAGCACAACATCAACCTCAACGTGTTCGGGCTGCGGGTCGCCCCCCAGTGGATCCAGAACATCAACACTATCGTCATCGTCATCGGTGGCCCGCTGATGGCGCTGCTGTTCAAGCGACTGCGCGAACAGGGATGGAATATCGACATCCCCTCCCAGTTTGCCGCCTCTCTGTTCTGCATGGGGCTCGGCATGCTGGTGCTGCCGCTCGGCATCCATCTGGCGGGGGCCGACGGGCTGGTCGCCTTCAAGTGGATCGCCATCAGCTATGTGCTGCAGAGCTTTGGCGAGCTGCTTATCTCCCCCATCGGTTACGCCATGATTGGCAAGCTGGCCCCCGCCAGCCTGCAAGGCCTGCTGATGGGCTGCTGGATGATGGTGACCGGCGTCGCCTCGGTACTGGCGGGCTATGTATCCAGCGCCATGCCGCAGAATATCGGCAGCTCTCCGGTGGCCACCAACCCGGGCTACAGCTCGGTGTTCAACATGCTCGGCTGGGGCTCGATGGCGGGCGGGATCGTCCTGCTGTTGCTGGTGCCCCGTCTGCGCCTGCTGATCGCCTCGAAAATCACCCCGCAACCGGCGGCGACAGCTATCCCCGTCTGATCGGGCTCGGGCCAGCCTTTTCAGTGGCCCCTGCCAGCGCGAACGGGTGAATCAGCAACGCGGCTGATAATGCGAAGGGCCCCGCCATCATGGATGGCGGGGCCCTCTTTTTTGGCGGGATTTGTGGCTCTTTTCAAGCTGGCACCGGTTGCTGCGTTTTCCCTATCGTCAGCTTCCCATCATAACTGGCCTGAGCGAATCAACTTGGCTTTGAAGTTCCTGCAATGATTCAACCAATACTGAATGATTCCCATCAGCCCCAACTTCATACTCTAAGACATTCAAATTATATGACTTCTGCATGGCTTTTATTAATGAAGGATGCTTTCCTTTCGGCATGACAGCATAATGTGGATGATCTGAGGATGCTGCAATATTTGTATTCTCCAAAACCAACTGAATATCTGGATCTGACATACCACACCCAAGAAATAAAACTGTATGCACAGTCAATAAACTATTTAAAACATTATAAAATTCAGAATGCTCACTTTTCATATGAAAGTAATCTGATCTTGTCAAGATTAACTTCGTTGTATCTGAAACACATCCATGAGCTTTTATTATTAGATTGTCTTTAAATCTAACACTATTAAGCAATCGATTTTCATAATACTTGTGAATAACAAATCCCTGCCCTGCAGTTAAAGCATCACATTGTGTTTCATATATTTGATCGTAGTTTGTTGTGATCACAATTTTAGAGTTAATTCTTTGAATAAGGGCATGTAACTCTGATGGCACAAACCGTGGCCTTGCAAAAATATCTGTAAAAAAACTCCTTTTTTGAGCTGATGTAACTCGATCAAAAATTACTTCCGCTGCATCAAGAAGCTGATCCGTTTCGATTAGATGATTAATAAAAGCCTTTTCAATCTCATCATTTACAAATTGATCTCGCGCCTGTTCAAGTAATTGATACCAGCTAGGTGGCCTTATAACAGGGTCCAAACTAGATTGGCAACTCGCTGATACACCTGCACCTATGAATATAATTGCACGTTTAGCTGCTAGCTCTTCAATAAGAATTTCTGGCCATTCTATCATGACTGACCCTCAAGTCTTTTTACGACCTCAATAGCAACATTATCAAAGATACTAGAAAATTCTTTTGCTTGTGAATAATGCGCACCAAAAATACCATCTTCAGCTTTAAGGTCACGGATCGGTGAAGAACTGCTCTGTGCTATGGGGGCAAGACTAAACATATTTGGTATGTTACCTAAAATATGATGCCCATCTTTCGACGCATCCACTAAGTAACCTCCCAGAAACTCTAAAAAAACCTCATCAAATCTTGTCAATAAACGCTCATATGCCTTTGTAGGCCTTCTCTCACCATATGCATTTTTTCTAGTGGCATATGTTTGTGTTGTATAACCAAGACAACCACTCGTAATAGAAATATTTTTTTTGATATTAAAGCGCTCAAATACCTCGCCCCCCCTATCCTCCTCTAATAATAGAGCCCCGCCTCTATATTTATTAGACCATGTATCAAACCAAGTTCTAACGTTTCGCAAACCTATGATACTAAATATATCAATTGACATTGGAGTCACAAAATAATCGGCGGCAATTAGGGTGCTTCGATTCAAAGAGCCTAAGCTTGGACCAAGATCCACCAATATATAATCATAGTCAGAATCAACTTTATCAATTAGCGAAGAAAACCAGTTTGTTTTTCTGAATGCACCAATCTCACCTCCTGATATTTTAACCCACGCCTCACCTAGCCTGTCCTCTAATGCAGATAACTGAGGGTGCCCCATTATCAGATGAACGCCAAATCTATTTACATCTTTACAAACAATATCTTCTTCGAAAAAAATTGACGGATCATCATCAAGTATAGGTTGAATAACATCTAAGATTGTCTTGTAATTTTGTGGGGAATCCCAATATCTTTCTGAAACTACATCTCCCCCCAAGATTAGTAGCGTTGAATTACATTGAGGATCCAAGTCAATATATAAAACTCGCTTGTTTAATCCAGTAGAAAGACCTGCAGCCACATTTGTCGAGGTGGTTGTTTTTCCTACACCACCTTTGTTATTAAAAAAGCAAATTGTTTTAGCCATTTTTATCCCTAAAAAGAGGGGCAATAACATTGCCCCAGTTTATCTTAATTATTTGCATCACTCTCAGTGTGTGCATCTACAACTACTGATTCAATTTCTATCCTGTCTACCCGCTGCAAACCGCGGGGCAGCTTGGCGCCGCGGCGGCCGCGCTCGCCGCGGTAGTAGTCAAGATCAGATGGCTTAAGAGTGAGCTTGCGCTTGCCGGCAAACAGGGTGACGGACTGGCCCTGCGGGATCACGGCGGCCATCACCACAAACTCCTCCCGCGCCTTCACCCGAGCCGACGGAATGCTGATGAGCTTGTTACCCTTGCCCTTGCCGAGCACCGGCAGAGTGTTGAGCGGGAACAGCAGCATGCGCCCTTCATTGGAGATGGCCATGCAGAGATCGGTCTCTGGCGAGCCAATCTTCTGGGGTGCCATCACCTGACCCCCTTCCGGCACGGTGAGCAGCGCCTTGCCGTTCTTGTTCTTGCCGATCAGATCGTCATAGGTGCAGACAAAGCCGTAACCGGCATCGCTGGCGATCAGGTAGGGCTCGCCTTCGTTGCCCATCACCAGATGACGCACCTCTTCCCCTGCCCCCAGCGCAAAGCGGCCGGTGAGCGGCTCGCCCTGACTGCGGGCGGATGGCAAGGTGTGAGATTCGAGGGCGTAGGTTCGGCCCAACGTGGAGAGGAACACCGCCTGCTGGTTGCTGCGGCCACAGGCGTGGGCCAGATAGCTGTCCCCCGCCTTGTAGGAGAGCCCCTCGACATCCACGTCGTGGCCCTTGGCGGCGCGCACCCACCCCTTGTCGGAGAGGATGACGGTGACCGGTTCGCTAGGCACCAGCTCTTTCTCGGTCAGCGCCACCGCGGTGGCACGCTCCACCAGCGGGGTGCGGCGATCGTCGCCGTACTTCTCGGCATCGGCCAGCAGCTCTTTCTTGAGCAGGGTGTTGAGACGACGCTCGGAGCCCAGAATGAGCTCCAGCTTGTCGCGCTCTTCGGCCAGTTCGCTCTGTTCGGCGCGCAGCTTGAACTCTTCGAGTTTGGCCAGATGGCGCAGTTTCAGCTCCAGAATTGCTTCGGCCTGGGTCTCGGTAATGTTGAAGCGCTCCACCATCACCTTGCCCGGCTCATCCTCGGTGCGGATGATCTCGATCACCTCATCGATGTTGAGGTAGGCGATCAGCAAGCCTTCGAGGATGTGCAGGCGAGTCAGCACCTTGTCGAGGCGGAACTGCAGACGGCGACGCACGGTCTCGCGGCGGAACTGGATCCACTCGCTGAGGATGGTCTTGAGGCACTTCACCTGCGGCCGGTTGTCGAGGCCGAGGATGTTGAGGTTGACCCGGTAGTTCTTCTCCAGATCCGTGGTGGCGAAGAGGTGGGCCATCAGCCCCTCTACATCCACCCGGTTGGAGCGCGGCACGATCACCAGACGGGTCGGGTTCTCGTGGTCCGATTCATCGCGCAGATCGGTGACCATCGGCAGCTTTTTCGCCACCATTTGGGCGGCGATCTGCTCCATGATCTTGGCGCCGGAAGCCTGATGGGGCAGCGCGGTGATGACGATGTCGCCATCCTCCTCGCTCCAGACCGCCCGCTGCTTGATGGAGCCCTTGCCGGTCTCGTAGATTTTGCGGATATCGTCACGCGGGGTGATGATCTCGGCGTTGGTCGGGTAGTCCGGCCCCTGAATGTGCTGCATCAACACATCGAGCCCCGCATTGGGGTTGTCGAGCAGCTCGGCACAGGCGTAGGCCACTTCCCGCGCGTTGTGGGGCGGGATGTCGGTCGCCATCCCCACCGCGATACCGGTCACCCCGTTGAGCAGGATGTGCGGCAGACGGGCGGGCAGCACCACCGGCTCCTTCATAGTGCCGTCGAAGTTCGGCGTCCACTCCACCGTGCCTTGGCCGAGCTCTGAGAGCAGCAGCTCGGAGAAGCGCGACAAGCGCGCTTCGGTATATCGCATGGCCGCGAAGGATTTGGGATCGTCCGGCGCACCCCAGTTACCCTGACCGTCCACCAGCGGGTAGCGGTAGGAGAAGGGCTGGGCCATCAGCACCATGGCTTCATAACAGGCGATGTCGCCATGGGGGTGATATTTACCCAGCACGTCACCCACGGTACGGGCGGACTTCTTGTGCTTGGAGAGGGCAGACAGACCCAGCTCGCTCATGGCGTAGATGATGCGCCGCTGCACCGGTTTGAGGCCATCGCCGATATGCGGCAGGGCCCGATCCATGATGACGTACATGGAGTAGTTCAAGTAAGCCTGTTCGGTAAAGGTGCGCATTGGCTGGCGCTCTACCCCGTCCAGACTGAGCTCGATAGCATCACTCATGTGATTTTCTCTTTCGGTTCGGGAGCCGCCACAGGGCGACTCCGGCTAAATGCTTGCTGGCCCTGTGCGGGCCAGCCGACGGCTTAAATGATGGCGAGGTTGCCCTTCTCTTCCAGCCATTCGCGGCGATCGCTCGCCCGCTTCTTGGCCAGCAGCATGTCCATCAGCTGCAGGGTCTCGTCAGCTGCATCCCCTTCACTCTCCCCTGCCGGATCCATGGTGAGCTGCACCAGACGGCGGGTGTTGGGATCCATGGTGGTTTCCCGCAGCTGTTTCGGGTTCATCTCACCCAGACCCTTGAATCGGGTCACCATCACCTTGCCCTTCTTCTTCTCGGCCTCAACCCGCTGCAGCACGCCGTTCTTCTCGTCCTCGTCGAGGGCGTAGTAGACCTCTTTACCGATATCGATCCGGTAGAGGGGCGGCATGGCCACATAGACGTGCCCCTTCTCCACCAGCGTGCGGAAGTGCTTCACAAACAGGGCGCAGAGCAGGGTGGCGATATGCAGACCGTCCGAGTCCGCATCCGCGAGGATGCACACCTTGCCGTAGCGCAGGCCGCTGAGATCCTCGGAGTCGGGGTCGAGCCCGATAGCGACCGAGATATCGTGCACTTCTTGTGAGGCGAGCACCTGACCAGCCTCCACCTCCCAGGTGTTCAGGATCTTGCCGCGCAGCGGCATGATGGCCTGAAACTCGCGATCCCGCGCCTGCTTGGCACTGCCGCCCGCGGAGTCACCCTCCACCAGAAACAGCTCCCCCTGCATGGGGTCGGCGCAGTTACAGTCGGTCAGCTTGCCGGGCAGCGCCGGGCCCTGGGTTATCTTCTTGCGTACCACCGTCTTGGCGGCGCGCATCCGGCGCTGGGCGCTGGAGATACAGATCTCGGCGATCTGCTCCGCCAGCTCGGTGTTACTGTTCAGATAGAGGCTGAAGGCATCCTTCACCACGCCGGAGACGAACGCCGAGCTCTGGCGGGAGGAGAGGCGCTCCTTGGTCTGACCGGCAAACTGCGGATCCTGCATCTTGATGGAGAGGATGTAGGCGCAGCGATCCCAGATATCTTCCGGAGTCAGCTTGACCCCGCGCGGCAGCAGGTTGCGGAACTCGCAGAACTCGCGCATGGCGTCGAGCAGCCCCTGACGCAGGCCGTTGACGTGAGTACCGCCCTGGGCGGTGGGAATGAGGTTCACATAGGATTCGGCGAGGCATTCGCCCCCTTCCGGCAACCAGCAGAGCGCCCAGTCTACCGCCGATTGTTCGGAGCTGAACGAGCCGATAAAAGGCTGCTCCGGCAGGCAGGTGAACTGCTTGACCGCATCGACCAGATAATCCTTGAGGCCATCTTCGTAGCACCACTCCAGCTTGATGCCGGTGTTCTTGTCGAGGAACTTGATGGTGAGGCCGGGGCAGAGCACGGCCTTGGCTTTGAGCAGGTGCTCCAGCTTGGTGACCGAGAACTTGGGCGAATCGAAGTAGCTCGCCTGCGGCCAGAAACGCACCCGGGTGCCAGTGTTGCGACGGCCGCAGGTACCGGTGATGGTCAGCTCCTGCACCTTCTCACCACGCTCGAAGGCGATGTCATAGACCTGACCGTCGCGACGTACCGTCACCTCGACCCGATCGGAGAGGGCGTTTACTACCGAAATACCCACCCCGTGCAGACCGCCGGAGAACTGGTAGTTCTTGTTGGAGAATTTGCCGCCCGCGTGCAGCTTGCAGAGGATCAGCTCCACCCCGCTGACCCCCTCTTCCGGGTGGATATCGACCGGCATTCCGCGGCCGTCGTCGATCACTTCGAGGGACTGGTCTTCATGCAGGATCACCTCCAGATTGCGGGCGTGACCTGCCAGCGCTTCATCGACGCTGTTGTCGATGACCTCCTGGCCGAGGTGATTGGGCCGGGTGGTGTCGGTATACATGCCGGGGCGGCGACGCACCGGCTCAAGGCCATTGAGGACCTCAATGGCATCCGCATTGTATTGAGTAGACATGGAGGGCCTTGCGAATTGACGTTTGGAGGGAATCTTAACTGCTAGGCGGGGGTAGAACAAACTCCCCGCACCGAAAGCTTGATCTGGAGAAGAACAAGCAGGGCGAGACCGCCCTTATTGACTCAAACCTGACTATAACCCGAGGAAACGGATGATCTGGGCGGGGTAGCGCTCGAACGCCACAAAGGCGTGGTTGCCGCCGCACTCCAGCGAGAGGCGGGCAAAGCGGTATTCATCCAGCGCCTTGCGATAGTCGAGCACCTCATCCCCCTGCTGTTGCAGGATCCAGAGTCGCTCCGGCACCGTCACCGGTACCGCCAGTGCCCGCAGCTCATCCATATGTTCAGGCCGCAGTTCGTACTGCTCACCCGTATAGGGATTGGTCTGGGGGCCGAGGTAGTCACAGAGCAGCTCGTGGGGGCGCACCGCCGGATTGATCAGCGCAGCGCGGCAGCCGTACCGCTCGCTCACCCGGGTCGCCATAAAGCCGCCGAGGGAACTACCCACGGCGCCGAGCTTGAATTCACTACCATAACGACGCTGCAGGTCGGCAATGGTCTGCTCGATAGCCGCCCAAGCCGCCGCTGGCGTATTGGGCTGGGCTGGAATGACCACCTCAATGTCGGGCCGATTGGCGGCCACCCAGGCAGCCATCTGCTGCGCCTTGGCGGAGCCCGGTGAGGAGTTGAAACCGTGCAGATAAAGGAGAACCGACTTCATGCAATGCTCTCCTCAATAACCGGTGGCGTTGGGGTCGGGCACAAACTGCCCCACCGGCAGGCGCCACACCTCGCTGGCCACCCGCCCATCCGGATAGAGGGTGAGATAGCGCCAGCCCGGGCCGGATTCATCCAGCGCGAAGCCGTCGGATAGCGGTTTGAACTGGATGCAGGTGGAGGGGCTGGCAATCAGCCGCACCCCGCGGTGCACCTCGTCAAACTCCTGATGGACGTGGCCAAACAGGATGGTCTTCTGCTGCGGATGACGAGCCAGCACGGCAAACAGATCATCGGCATTCTTGAGATTATGCTGATCCAGCCAGGCGCAGCCCACCGGCACCGCCTGATGGTGCAGGGTGATAAGGGCGTGGCGATCAGGATATTGGCGCAGAGCACGGTCGAGGGCGGCCAGCTGGTGATCGCCAATCATGCCGTGGGGTTTGCCGCGCACCTGGGTGTCGAGCAGGATCACCTGCCAGTGGTCGCCCACCAGCTGTTTGGATTCGCTGATCCCGGCGGCATGGAGATATTCGGTCATCAGCGGGCTGTCATCGTGATTGCCCGGCAGCCAGTAGATGGGGCGGCCCAGGGGCGCCATCATGGAGGCGAAACGCTGATAGGATTCCGGGCTGTGATCCTGCGACAGATCGCCGGTCGCCAGAATCACCTCGTAGGGGTGTTCATTGGCCTGCACCTGTTCCAGCACGGCGGCCAGACTCTCTGCGGTGCGCACAGCCAACAGCCGCCCTTCGGCACTCGCGAAGAGGTGGGTGTCGGTAATTTGCAACAGGCGCACACTGCCGTCCTGCGCCTGGGGGAGCTCTGTTTCCAAAATCACGCTTCTTTTTATTTGTTCAACTGGAGATATTGATCGGGCTGGTACCATGTCTGAGACAAAATTTTAGCCATTCGGCCAGAAACAGATTTACCTGCTCCTTTTCGTCCCGCTGGTGCATCTTTTTATTGGGATAATCATAACGTGGTTGCAAACGGGAAATCTGTTGCGCTGCACACACTTCCGCCATCCGCACATCATGATACAAACGAATCTCTATCTGAGCTTGTAAATATTCGGGCAATTCGGGGTTGTGCTGGCTCAGGATCACCTGATTGGTGAAGCGACTCTCGCCAATGATGGTGAGCTGGAACTGCAGATCGTTGCCGACCCGATAGCGGCGCTCGGCCCCGACTTCCCCATCTGGCGGCAGCAGTTTCATCAACGCCATGTAATTGACCTCGCAGGTACGCTGCAAGGACATCAGATCAGGCACATAGCGCCTGCTCTGTTGCAGGGTCAGCGCCACCTCAGCGATCCGCCAGCCAGCGGGCGCGCAGCTCGCCATGGTTGAGGGCCAGCCACTGCAGGGCAATGACCGAGGCCGCATTGTCGATGCGCCCCTCTTTCAGCCAGGCATAGGCCTGTTCGCGGCTCACCACGTGCACCCTGATATCCTCGCCCTCATCCGCCAGACCGTGCAGCCCCTCGGCCTTGCAGGCATCCACCTCGCCCACAAAGACCTCGATCCGTTCAGTACTGCCGCCCGGGCTCACCAGATAGCTGATGGCATGCTCGCAGCGGGCCACCTCGATCCCGGCCTCTTCCACCGCTTCGCGGCGCACCACCGCCTCGGCGGTCTCCCCTTCGTCGATAATGCCGGCCACCAGCTCCAGCAGCCAGGGGGTCGGACTGGTCTCCATGGCGCCGATACGGAACTGCTCCACCAGCACGATCTGGTCGCGTACCGGATCATAGGGCAGCAGCGCGGCAGCATGGCCCCGCTCGAACAGCTCGCGCACGATGGGCTGATTCCAGCCGCCAGCAAATAACCGATGCTGCAAACGATAGACATTCACCTTGAAGAAGCCGTTATATCCAGCTGATTTTTCAATGATTTTCACATCATCGGCGGCGTAATGCCGATCTTGCGGCAAGGGTTGCTGCGACATCCGGGGCTCCCGTCAGCTTGACTTGTATCAGTTTGACCATAAAATCCGAGGAACATGAATGAACGTTCATTCACTCGGCGTGCCATGGTAATGAGGGGTGGATTTTAGCAGCCGCAGACCATTTGGCTAGGCGCGCGGGGAGAAAACTGCGTCCGGTTCTTGACGTTCCCGTCACCGGACCTGAGACTCTTAGCATTAAATTTTGCTTATAGTAGAGTGATTAAGCTGCAATCAAGCTTGGTCGGTGACAATATTTGCCTCTCCAGCAACCAGTTTGGGTTACTACATAAGGTTAAAACGATCTATGAAAAGAACACTTTTGTCAGTCATGGTGTTGCTGGGCGTCAGTGCCGGTGCCCATGCCGAAAACCTGCTCGACATCTACCAGCAAGCCCAGATCAAAGACCCGCAGTTGCTGCAGTCCAAAGCCGTTCGCGACCAGGCCTTCGAGAAGATCAACGAATCCCGCGCCCCTCTGCTGCCCCAGATCGATCTGGGTGCCGGGCTCAATTATCTGCAAAACAAGAACGATACCCAGAGCAATACCAACGCCAAGGGTGAAGTGACGCTGTCGCAATCCCTCTATCGTCGCAGTAACTGGGTCAATCTGGATATCAGCGAGAAGCAGGCCACTCAGTCAGATGTCGCCTACAACCTCGAAATCCAGAACCTGATGGTGCGCACCGCCAAAGCCTACTTTGATGTGCTCAAGGCGATGGATACCCTGGAGTTCGTCCGTGCCAACAAGGTTGCGGTAGAGCGTCAGCTGGAGCAAACCCAGCAGCGTTTCGAAGTGGGCCTGACCGCCATCACCGACGTCCATGAAGCAGAAGCCTCTCGCGACCAGGCGCTGGCTGACGAGATCAATGCAGAAAACTCGCTGGACAACAGCTACGAGACCCTGCGCGAGCTGACCGGTGTTGATCACCGCAACCTGGACATCCTCAACACCGATCGCTTCAGCCCGCAAAAGACTGCCTTCGGTTCCGACAAGTGGCTGGAGCTGGCGCTGGACAAGAACCTGCAACTGCACAGTGCCCGCATCAGCAAGGACATTGCCAAGGAGCAGATCGATCTGGCCAAGACCGGCCATGAGCCGACGCTGGATCTGGATGCCGGACTGCAAACCAGCAATACCGATTACAAGCTGGATAGCATGCCGGGCGGCAATGACAATCAGGCCAATATCGGTCTGACCTTCAAGCTGCCCATCTACAGCGGTGGCGCCACCAGCTCCAAGGTGAAGCAGGCTCAATACAACTACGTAGCGGCCAGCGAACTGCTTGAGAAGAACTTCCGCTCGGTGCAGAGCACAGTGCGCTCCTCCTACAACAACGTGAACGCCAGCATCGGCTCGGTGCGCGCCTACAGCCAGTCTGTGGTCTCCGCCGACAGCGCCCTGAAGGCGACCGAAGCCGGTTACGAAGTGGGTACCCGTACCATCGTCGACGTGCTGGACTCCACTCGCAAGCTGTACGAGGCCAAGCAGAAGCTCTCCGAAGCCCGATACAACTACATTCTCAATATCCTGAGCCTGAAACAGGCTGCCGGTATTCTGGAAGCGCAGGACCTGGTGGAAGTGAACCAGGGTCTGATGCCTGCCACGGCAAAAGCCAAAGGCTGATAGCCGCTATCGGACATGAAAAAGGCGACCGCAAGGTCGCCTTTTTGTTATCCGTATTTCTGCCGGCTTGCAGCCGCCGATAGCGAGCCCCGCCAGATTGCGGGGCCAGCAGCGCGTTAGCCGCGCTCGCGGATCGTCTTGATGATGTCGGTGGTGGAGCAGCCATCCTCGAAGTTGAGGACGCGTACCTCGCCGCCGTTGGCAGTCACCTCGGCGTAACCGGCAATATCTTCCGGCTTGTAATCGCCGCCCTTGACCAGCAGATCCGGCAGGATCTCGGCGATCAGGCGCTGCGGGGTATCCTCGGAGAAGGGCACAACCCAATCCACCGCGCCCAGCGCAGCCAGTACGGCCATGCGGCGCTCGGTCGGGTTGACCGGACGACCCGGCCCTTTCAGACGGCGAACCGACTCGTCGGTGTTGACCGCCACGATCAGGCGATCCCCCAGCTTGCCCGCGTTGGCCAGATAGGAGACATGGCCGGCATGCAGGATGTCGAAGCAGCCGTTGGTCATCACCACTTTCTCGCCACGCAGACGGGCGGCACGAACTGCCACTTTCAGCTGGGCTTCAGACATGACGCCGAAGCCTGTCTCCTGCTCGGTGTAGAGGGCGTTGGCCAACTCGACCGGACTGACGGTAGAGGTACCCAGCTTGCCGACCACGATACCGGCGGCGGTATTGGCCAGCGCACAGGCTTCGTCCAGGCTCTTGCCTGCGGCCAGCGAGGTGGCCAGGGTAGAGATCACGGTATCACCGGCACCGGTCACATCATAAACCTCGTGGGCCTGAGCCGGCAGATGCAGCTCCGGCTGACCTTCGCGGATCAGGGTCATGCCGTTCTCGGAACGGGTGACCAGCAGGGCATCCAGCTCGAAGCGCTTGACCAGATCCAGCCCCTTGGCGACCAGCTCCTCTTCGCTCTTCACCTTGCCCACTACAGCCTCGAACTCGGACATGTTGGGGGTCAGCAGAGTGGCGCCGCGATACTTCTCGAAGTCGGTTCCCTTAGGATCGACCAGCACCGGAATGCCGGCGGCGCGGGCGCGCTGGATCATGCCGGGCACATCGTTGAGGGCCCCCTTGCCGTAGTCGGAGAGGATCATCACGTCGCTGTTGGGCAGCGCCTGCTCGACCTTGCTCACCAGCAGGGTGGAGTCGACAGCGTGGAACCCCTCTTCGAAATCGAGGCGCAGCAGTTGCTGGTTGCGCGACAGCACGCGCAGCTTGGTGATAGTCGGGAAGTCGGCCAGACGAACGAAATCACAGGCCACCTTGACGCCAGCCATCTGACCTGCCAGCGCATCGGCCGCTTCATCCTGACCGGTCAGGCCAAGCAGCACGGCATGAGCGCCAAGGGCGGCGGAGTTGAGGGCAACGTTGGCGGCACCGCCCGGACGCTCCTCAATGTGTTCAACCTTGACCACGGGCACCGGTGCCTCGGGGGAGATCCGGCCGGTGGGGCCATGCCAGTAACGGTCCAACATGACATCGCCAACGACCAGAACGCGGGCTTTTTCAAAATCGGGCAGGGTGATCTTCATCTGTATCGACTCTCAAAACCTGAAAAATCAGTCGCCGATTTTATCACACTCTTTTATTTGAGGGAGAAAAAGCAAACCTGTGGTTTCCATTAAGAACGCGGCAGGAAACCCATAGTTACCCTTCGCGCCACACGGACAAGACACAAGCAGCCCCTCTGACCAGCACACAGCCATTCGCCCCCGCCCCCCCTTTTCGGCTAGAATCCCCCGATTGTGTTTGCGAACAAGAGATTAGCCATGGCCCATGACAACGCTCCCCGCCTGGAGCCCCGCCTGTTTCATCCCCGTTACTGGGCCAGCTGGTTCGGCCTCGGCCTGCTCTGGCTGCTGACCCTGCTGCCGTGGCGTAGCCAGATGTGGCTGGGCCGTCAGCTCGGTCGTCTCGCTGCCAGGATATTGAAGTCCCGGGTCAAGATTGCCCGTCGCAATCTGGAGCTGGCGATGCCCGAACTGACCCGGGATGAGCGGGAGAAACTGCTTAAGGCAAACTTCGAGAGCGTGGGCTGCGCCGTGTTCGAGGTGGGGATCGCCTGGTTCTGGCCAGACTGGCGGATGCGCAACCTGATGAAGGTGGAAGGGGAAGAACACGTCATCGCCGCCATGGAAAAAGGTCAGGGCATGCTGCTGCTCTCCTGCCACTTCCTGACGCTTGAACTCAACGCCCGCTGTTTCGGGCTGGTGCGCCCCGGGGTCGGTGTCTATCGCCCCAACACCAACCCGGTGCTGGAGTATGCCCAGTACCACGGGCGCTGTGCCTCCAACAAATATCTGGTAGACCGGATGGATGTGAAGGGGATGATCAAGGCGCTGCGCAACGGCGACGCCCTCTGGTACGCGCCGGATCACGACTACGGCAGCCACGCCAGCGTGTTCGTGCCCTACTTCGCGGTAGAGCAGGCCGCCACCATCACCGGCACCGCCACCTTGGCGCGGGTGAAGAATACCGTCACCCTGCCTTGCTACAACATCCGCACCAGCGAGGGTTACACCCTGCATATCGGCGCGCCGCTCGCCGACTACCCCAGCGGGGATGACATGGTTGATGCCGCCCGCGCCAACCGCGAGATTGAAGCCGCCGTGCGCAAGGCGCCGGAGCAGTACATGTGGCTCCATCGCCGCTTCAAGACCCGCCCCTCTCCCGAGGATGCCGGCTTCTACTGAGCCGCCGCCTCGACAGGGGCCAGATCGCAAAAACCGACAAACCGCCTGCTGGCGGTTTGTTTTTATCTGCTGTCTGGCCTGCGCGGCAAGCAAGCGCCCCGAACGTCGGCCGCGCAATCACATCCTGCATGTTGGCGCCCATTCCCATCAATCAGCCGCAAAAGAGCCCTCATCACCAACCGTAAAAACTGAAAGCGGGTTACAAATTTATTGATTCATTGATAAGCAATGGAGTGTTTCGATAGATCCATCGTCACCACCCGCTGATGAGTGACTGAGTAATTTGTCCCATTCGAATACAAAAGTCGAATTTGTGACGCCAATCACCATCCCACAAGAGGGACACAAAGTAACTTTAGTGATTTAAGTCACAAAAAATGACCATGCAAAACAGGAAAGATCGAAATGTAGCCGAATTACAGCATGGGTATGTGATGTGGATCACTGGTTATGGAGGGGGTATGGCTGGGTATCTGAGAGCTCGATCACAAGACACCCCGTTTTCAGCCTAATTTGATCGCAAGCTGGTAGATTGAAGTTGCTTAGACGACCGGGATGGCGGTTCGGCAAAACCGGCCATCCCGACTACCACTTTTAATCAAACAGGCTTAAAACGGGGTCCCGACATGTTATCACCGGATACCAAAGTCAAGATACAGAATTTTGGACGCTTCCTGTCCAATATGGTCATGCCCAACATAGGCGCCTTTATCGCCTGGGGCTTTATCACCGCCCTCTTCATTCCCACCGGCTGGCTGCCCAATGAAACCTTGGCCAAGCTGGTCGGCCCCATGATCACCTACCTGCTGCCGCTGCTGATCGGCTACACCGGCGGCAAACTGATGGGCGGTGAGCGCGGCGGCGTGGTCGGTGCCATCACCACCATGGGTGTCATCGTGGGAACCGATATCCCCATGTTCATGGGTGCCATGATGGTCGGCCCGCTCGGTGGCTGGGCCATCAAGCGCTTCGACAAGGCGATGGAAGGTCGCGTCAAGAGCGGCTTCGAGATGCTGGTCAACAACTTCTCCGCCGGCCTCATCGGCATGCTGCTGGCAATCCTCGCCTTCTTCGTGATCGGCCCCTTCGTCAAGGTGCTCTCCGGCGTGCTGGCCGGTGGCGTCGGCTTCCTGGTGGATAACCACATGCTGCCGCTCACCTCCATCTTTGTCGAGCCGGCCAAGATCCTGTTCCTCAACAACGCTATCAACCACGGCATCTTCTCGCCGCTGGGGATCCAGCAGGCGACCGAGCACGGCAGCTCTATCTTCTTCCTGATTGAAGCAAACCCGGGCCCGGGCATGGGCGTGCTGCTGGCCTACATGGTGTTCGGCCGCGGTGCCGCCAAGCAGTCCGCTGCAGGTGCCTCCATCATTCACTTCTTCGGCGGCATCCACGAGATCTACTTCCCGTATGTGCTGATGAACCCGCGCCTCATTCTGGCTGTGATCGCCGGCGGCATGACCGGGGTCTTTACCCTGACCCTGTTCAATGCTGGTCTGGTCTCCCCTGCCTCACCGGGCTCCATTTTCGCCGTGCTGTTGATGACGCCGAAAGCCTCCCTGATCGGGGTCGCCCTCTCCATCATCAGCGCCACTCTGGTCTCCTTCCTGGTCGCCGCCGTGTTCGTCCGCGCCCAGCAGCCGGAAGCCGATGAGGCCGATGCTCTCGGTGAAGCCACTCGCAAGATGAAAGCCATGAAGGGCGGCAAGCCCGAGACCGCAGCGACCAAGAAACCGGGCGGCGAGCTGATGGCAGTGCGCAATATCGTGGTCGCCTGCGATGCGGGCATGGGTTCCAGCGCCATGGGCGCCGGCATGCTGCGCAAGCGGGTACAGGCCGCCGGGCTCGACATCAGCGTCACCAACCGCGCCATCGATCAGCTCGACGATCAGGTGGACTGGGTCATCACCCACAAGGATTTGACCGAGCGGGCCCGTCGCCATGCGCCACATGCCCACCATATCTCGCTCACCAACTTCCTCGACAACGGCCTCTATCAGGAGCTGGTACAGCGTCTGACTCAAGCCGCCAACGATGATGTCGCCAACCCGCAGCTGCTGGTGGCCGCCAACGACGACAGCTATGAGCCGCAAGCGGCCGAAGTGTTCACCCTGAGCCGTCATGACGTGCATCTGGGACTGAAAGCAGACAACAAGGAGGCCGCCATCCTGACCGCAGGCCGACTACTGGCGGAGCGCGGCTACGTGGCGCCCGACTACGTCAACGCCATGCTGGAACGTGAACAGCTGGTCTCCACCTACCTCGGCGAATCCATCGCCGTGCCCCACGGCACCATCGCCGCCAAGGAGTTTGTGAAGCGTACCGGCATCGTCATCTGCCAGTACCCGGCCGGGGTCGCCTTTGGCGAAGCTGCCGATGAGGTGGCGCGGCTGGTGATCGGTATCGCCGCTCGCAACGACGAACACATGCAGGTGATAACCCGCCTGACCAATGCACTGGATGAACCCGGTCTCATCGACCGGCTGGCCAGCACCACGGATCCCCAGGCCTTCCTGGATCTGCTGGGTGCCGAACAGGCTGCGTAATCATCTTTCATCGTCTTTGGTTCAAGAGGTTAATATCATGAAAACATTGCATTTTGGTGCTGGTAACATCGGTCGCGGCTTTATCGGCAAAGTGCTGGCGGATGCCAGCCATCAGGTCACCTTCGCCGACGTCAACGACACCCTGATCGACCAGCTCAACCACCGCCAGGAGTACAAGGTCCATGTAGTAGGGGCGGATCAGAAGCTGGACGTGGTGCGCAACGTGGCGGCGGTCAGTTCCGCCGGTCACGAGGTGATCGCCCGCATCATCACCGCCGATCTGGTCACCACGGCTGTAGGCCCCAACATTCTGGACAAGATTGCCAGCACCCTGGCCAAGGGGCTGCAGGCCCGTTTCGATGCCGGCAACCTGACCCCGCTCAACGTCATCGCCTGCGAAAACATGGTGCGCGGCACCAGCCACCTCAAGCGGGAGGTACTCAAGTACCTGCCGGTCGCGTATCATGCCACGCTCGAATCCTGTATCGGCTTCGTCGACTCGGCGGTGGATCGCATCGTGCCGCCCGCCGCGGCTGCCAACGATGACCCGCTGGAAGTGACGGTAGAGAGCTTCAGCGAGTGGATCGTCGACCAGACCCAGTTCAAGGGGGAACTGCCACAGGTGGCGGGCATGGAGCCCACCGACAACCTGATGGCCTTCGTCGAGCGCAAGCTGTTCACCCTCAACACCGGCCACATCGTCACCGCCTATCTCGGCAAGCTGAGGGGCTACCGCACAGTGCGCGAGGCGATCGAGGATCCGGTGATCCGCAGCAAGGTACGCCGCGCCATGGAGGAGAGCGGTGCCGTGCTGGTAAAACGCTATGGCTTCGACCCGCGCCTGCACGCCGCCTATATCGAGAAGATCCTGGCCCGCTTCGCCAACCCCTATCTGGTGGACGAGATTGACCGGGTCGGCCGTCAGCCACTGCGCAAGCTGGCGGCGGGGGATCGACTGGTGAAGCCGCTGCTCGGCACCCTGGAGTACGGCCTGCCGAGCGATCAGTTGCAGGAGGGGATCGCCGCGGCGCTCCACTATCGCAATGCCGATGACCCGCAGGCGGTGGAGCTGCAAGCCCTGCTGGCGGAGCTTGGCCCGGCCAAAGCGCTGGCCCGCGTCACCGGACTTGATGCAGAGAGCGAAGTGGTTCGCGCCATCGTCGCCCGTTACGAAACCCTGTAATAACCCTGCTTGCGGCGCATTCAGCCACCACTGATAGCGCGCCAAGCGCTTGAATGGCAAGGGAATGTGCCCCATATGATAAAAACCGGGAGAGAGGCTGACTCTCTCCCTGTCAGCTGGACCCAATGCACCTATGACCACACACCAGGAAGATGAAGTACTGGAACGACTGAACGAGCAGGATGGCCCCCGCGGCTTCTTTCTCGAAGCCGTGACCATCCTGGAAGAGGCGGTCGACTCCCTGATGCGACGCGCGTTCCGTCAGGAGGAGTATGCCGTCAAATACGCCATCGAACCCCTGCTCAACCAGAGCGGCCCCCTTGGCCAGCTGGAGGTGCGCCTCAAGCTCATCTTCGCCCTCGGCCTCATCTCACTCGAGCGCTATCAGGATATCGAAGCCTATATCAAGATCCGCGACTTTCTGGTGCGCGACCCCAAGGATTACCGCTTCAGCGACAAGCCGATCCGCGATCTGCTCGACCGCCTGCACGGGGTCAATCAGGGCGGCATGATGAAGCTGGAGCCCCCCGCCAGCGAAGAGGATTGGGCCTTCTACCAGATGCAGCTCAACCGGCTCGATCAGATGGTGCGCTCCGCACTGGTACTGGCGCTGGCCGACTGTGTCGGCGAACTCCACAAGGAGAGCCCCATCTAATCCGGCCCCGAGGCCACCCCGTCACCACGGTTGGCGTCTGGCTGGCGCCCTTTACACCAGCGCCAGCCACCATGACGCCGACTGTCGCACATCTCCCCATACCGGCCATGACGCACGCTCCTTCGGGTGTCAATCTGACCAACTTAGCCACTACACTAGCTCCATACTCACTGCCTGAATCGAGGTCTGCATGATTGCCCTCTCTCTGGCCGGGATCGCCCTGGTCTCCGTGCTGGCCCAATGGCTTGCCTGGTCGCTGCGGGTACCCGCCATCCTGTTTCTGCTGCTCACCGGCCTGACCCTGGGCCCGGTCAGTGGACTGCTCGATCCCGATGCCCTGCTCGGGGATCTGCTGTTCCCGCTGGTCTCCCTGTCGGTGGCTATCATCCTGTTCGAGGGGGCGCTGACCCTCCATCTGGCCGAGCTCAAGGGGATCGGCAAGGTGGTGCGCAACCTCTGCTCCACCGGCATGCTGGTCAGCTTCGCCGTCATCGGCAGCGCCAGTTACTTCCTGCTGGGACTGGACTGGCGGGTCGCCACCATGCTCGGCGCGGTACTGGTGGTAACGGGCCCTACCGTGATCGCCCCCATGCTCAACGTGATCCGCCCCACCCGGGAAGTGGACCGCATACTGCGCTGGGAGGGGATAGTCATAGATCCCATCGGTGCCCTGTTTGCGGTACTGGTGTTCGAGGCGGTACGCCTCGGCAGTCAGGGCGATCTGCTCAGTCACACCCTGCTGGCGCTGGGCAAGACAGTGCTGGTCGGTTCCCTGATCGGGGTGGTGGCAGGCTGGCTCACCACACTGCTGATCCGCAAGGACTGGCTGCCGGTCAGCCTGCACAAGTTCGGCGTGCTGGCGCTGGTGCTGGTCACCTTCAGCCTCTCCAACTGGCTCAGTCACGAATCCGGCCTGCTGGCGGTGACCGTGTTCGGCATCTGGCTCGCCAATCAGGAGGGGCTGGATCTGGAGGAGGTACTGGCATTCAAGGAAGATCTCGCCGTCATCCTCATATCCAGCCTGTTTATCCTGCTGGCGGCACGCCTCGATCTGGCCCAGCTCTGGCAGCTCGGCCCCATGGTGCTGGTACTGCTGTGCGTGGTGCAGTTTGTGGCACGACCGCTCTGCATCCTGGTCTCGACCTGGGGCTCGGATCTCTCCTGGCGGGCTCGCGCCCTGCTGAGCTGGATCGCCCCGCGCGGTATCGTTGCGGCGGCAGTCAGCGCCTCGTTCGCCATCAGCCTGCATCAGGCCGAGATCCCCGATGCCGACAAGCTGGTGCCGCTGGTATTTGCGGTAATCATCTCCACCGTGGTGTTGCAGAGCCTTACCTCGGCACCGCTGGCCAGCCTGCTCAAGATGCGCCAGAGCGCCCCCAATACCTGGCTCATCATAGGGGCCAACTCGGTGGCGCGGGCCATCGGCCGGGCGCTGGCGGATCAGGGGGTGCCGGTACAGCTCTGCGATCCCGCCTGGGAGTTCTGCAAACAGGCGCGGATGAGCAACCTCCCCTGCTATTTCGGCAACCCCCAGTCGGAACATGCCGAGCTGCACCTGCCGCTTACCAGCATCAGTACCGTGCTGGCACTCTCCCCCAACCGCCACAACAACGCCCTCGGGGTGCTGCACTTCGCCCACCTCTACGGCGAGGAGCAGGTCTACTCCCTGCGCTCCAGCGAGCAGCACGGCAAGGCCAACCGGGAGAGCGCCACCTTTCGCGCTCGCCAGAACCTGTTCGGCCCCGACATCAACTATGCCCGGCTGAGCGGCCTGTTGAGCCGGGGTGGCCAGCTCAAGGCGACCCGCCTGAGCGAGGCGTTCGACTGGGCCCAGTATCAGACCGCCAATCCCGGCGCCATCCCGCTGTTCATCATGGATGGCAAGGGCAAGCCCCAGATCGTCACCGGCCCCGTCACCCCGCAGGCGGGTGAGCTGCTGATCGCCCTGCAGCCGCCCAGAGAGCAGGGTACCGAATGAGCGAGGCCAACCACAATCCGCTGATCGCCCCTCTGCTGGTGCTGCTGCAACAGGCGGCGGGCAGCTACAAGGTGCATGAACTGATGGCGGCTCTGCGCCAGCAGGGGGCGATCCCCCGGCTGGCCGACGACGAGCAGTTGCAGCTGTTTCGGGTCAACTTCCTGATCATGAACGCCCTCTACCAGTTGCAAGCCGAGCTTTATGAAGAGGGTTGGTGGCTGGTGATCAGCACTCTGGATATCCGGCTCGAACCGCTGGCCGGGAACCAGGAGGCCAACCACGGCTTTGCCCTTGGCGAAAATCTGCGTAGCTACTATCTCGACTGGCAGGTGTTCTGGCAGACCGACCGTGCCGAAGTTGAGGCCCTGCTCAACCGCTTCTGGCGCGCTTATGACGGTGAGGGGCACAAAGCCGAGGCGCTGGCACTGTTTGACCTGAATGAAGGGGAGAGTCAGGAGGCAATCCGCCGCCGCTGGCGGGAGCTGGCACTGCAGCACCATCCGGATCGGGGCGGCAATGCCGAGAGCTTTGTCCGCATCCGCTGGGCATGGGAGGTCCTGCGGGGATGATCCCGTTGCCGCACCACTGTTGCCGCACATAAAGGGCAGGCATAGACTGGAGCTGGATATTCCCCACAGGAGAGCATCATGACAGTCAGTGAACTTCGTAAGCTCTATCAGCAACAGATCCTGCAAGAGGCCGAAATCCTCCACGACGTGGCCATCCCCGGCTGGAGCATCGAATTCAGAGGCAAGGATGGCGCCCTCTACGAGCTGACCGACACCCTCGGCTGCCCGGTCAGTTTCGGCACCGTCGAGCAGGCCCGCGAACATCTGCATCAGGTGGCCGACTGCCCGGTTCAGGTGGAGCACCTCTACCGCTTCTTCGAACGCTAGCGCCACCCACAGCACAGTAAAAAGGCTCCCGAGGGAGCCTTTTGTTATTCCGGTTGCAGCGGTTCCGCCACCTTGCCCTCCAGCTTCCTGACCGGCTTTTGCAGGATCAGGTTGGCCGGATAGGTGACCAGATCGCCGTTGTCATCCCGCACCCGCACATAGAAGAGGCCGATCTCGGTGATGACGCCGGTGACCGAATCATCCTTGTCGAGGATGCGGATCCGGTCGCCAATCTTGTAGGGGAAGGCGAAGAAGATGGTGATGCTGGCGGTGATGTTGGAGAGGATCGACCACTGGGCGACCATGGCGACCCCCAGTACCGCAAAGAAGGAGGAGGCGAGCACCACCAGTCGGGAGAAGTCGAGCCCCCACACCCCGGCCAGCACCAGCAAGGTGGCGCAGCCGAGCAGGAAGTGGAACACATGGGCCACGTAGAGCACCCGGTTCTCGCTCACCTGCCTGCTCTGACCGAGCGCCAGCAGGCTCTTGTGAATCAGCCGCCGGATCAGGGTATGCCCCAGCAACAGCAGCAGGGTCAGGCCAATTGATTGCCACATGGGTTATGCCTCCTTACCACCAGCGCCGATGCTTGAGCCAGATAGCCAGCCCGCTTGCCAGCGCCACCAAGGATCCGCAAAAGACCCAGAAGGCGGTCGGGTTCTCGGCCCCGGGGATACCGCCGAGGTTGATGCCAAACAGGCCGGTCAGGAAGCTGGCAGGTAAAAAGAGCAGTGCCATCACCGACATCTGGTAGGCGCGGCGGTTGGTCGCCTCCGCCATCAGATTGTTGATCTCGTCTGCCAGCACAGCGGTGCGCGCCACCCCGGCATCGAGGTCATCGAGCCAGCGCCGCAGCCGATCGGCAATATCGAGCAGACGACGGCGATCATCCTCATCCAGCCAGCTGATCTTCTCGTTGGCCAGCCGCGCCACCAGATCCCGCTGGGGGGAGAGGTAGCGGCGGATCATGATGAGCTGCTTGCGGATCAGCGCCAAGCGGCCATTGGCGGGCATGTCGCGCATCAGCACCATCTCCTCCAGATCGAGGATCTTGTCGTGCAGCTCCTCGACAAACTCCCCCGCCCGATCGGTCAGGGCATCGCAGATCTCCACCAGCCAGTCGGCCGGGGTATCGGCGCCGCCCCCCAGCTTGAGCTGGTTGAACACATCCTGTTCTGAGAGCAGCGGACGACGACGGCTGCTGATGATGAGATCCGGGGTGATGAAGATACGCAGCGCCACCATCTCTTCGGGCCTGTGATCCTTGTTGTGGTTGATGCCACGCAGGATCAGCAGCACCGTCTCCCCCATCCGCACCAGCTTGGGACGATTGCTCTGGCCGAGCAGCGACTCCCTGGCCGCCTCGCTGAGCAAGGGTGTCTGCAACAGCCAGCGCGCCGAATCGGGATTGCCGTAATCCAGATGCAGCCAGCCGGGATGCGCCGCCGGGACTTCGCTTCCCGCCATCAGCGGCGCCATGCCACCCTTGCCATCCAGGGTCAGGGCATAAATCACTTCACCGGGCACCCGATCCATCTCGTCTCCTTCTCGTTTCATGTGCTGGCCCCAGCTTACACCAAAGGCGGGGCCGACTCAGCCCCGCGCCTGGAAGGGGAGGCCTGTGTTAACATGGCCGCTCTCGTTTTCTATCCGCTTTCACTACAGGAAACCATGCCATGCCCATCTGGGTTGATGCCGATGCCAGCCCCATTCCGGTCAAGGAGATCCTCTACCGCGCCGCCCACCGCGCCCAGGTCGTCACTACCCTGGTGGCCAATCAGGGATTGCGGGTGCCCCCCTCGCCCTTCATCAAAACCCAGCAGGTGGAGAAGGGATTCGATGTGGCAGATCATGTCATCGCCAAGCAGGTTCAGCCCGGCGATCTGGTGATCACCGGCGACATCCCCCTCGCCTCCTGGGTGATCGATGCCGGTGGCGAGGCGCTCAATCCCCGTGGCGAGATCTACACCCGCGAGACCATCAAGGCGCGGCTAGGCATGCGCAACTTTATGGAAGAGCTGCGCTCAGCTGGCGTGCAGACCGGCGGCCCGGCCCCCTTCAATGCCGCCGACAAACAGCGCTTCGCCAACGCCCTCGACAAGTGGCTGGTCAAAGGCAAGCTGTAAAGAGACCCTAAAGGCGCCCTGCTTGGGCGCTTTTTCGCCGTAACATCCTGATTTTTAAAATAAGAGCTGACCACAACCGTCAGGCTGGTAAGATGCGCCGCCATCTTGTCCACGCCGTAATCATCATGACCGCCCAAGGGCACCTGCTCTTCTCCGTAACCTGCACCCTGATCGCCCATAAACTGCAGCTCACTCCGACACTGGCCGATGCCAGCCTGTGGCAGACCATCCCTGCCGCGCTGGCCAGCGCCCTGTTGCCCGACCTCGACCACCCCAAATCGGTGCTGGGGCAACGACTACCGTGGATCTCGAAACCTCTGTCGCGGCTGTTCGGCCATCGCGGCTTCACCCACAGTCTGCTGGCAGTCGCCGCTGCCGTCTGGGGGCTGAACCAGAGCCTGCCGCCGAGCACCCTGCCCATGGGGGTCAAGGATGCGCTTATCGTCGGCTACCTCAGCCATCTGCTGGGGGACTGGCTCACCGCGGCGGGCATTCCGCTCTTCTGGCCCATCAAACGCCGTTACCGCCTGCCGGGCTGGCCGCTGCGCAGCGGCGGCGCCATCGAAACCGGCTTTTGCACTCTCACCTTGCTGGTCGCTGGCTGGTGGTGCGGCTGGCGGCTGTAAGCCAGAAACAAAAAGCCCCTGACGAGGTCAGGGGCCCAAACCGTGGCGGGTGCCGCCAGGGGATCAGATCATGATGCCTGCGATAACAGCAGAGAGCAGGCTGACCAGGGTGGAACCGTAGACCAGCTTCAGACCGAAGCGGGAAACCATGTTGCCCTTCTCTTCGTTCAGCGCTTTTACCGCACCGGCGATGATGCCGATGGAACTGAAGTTGGCGAAGGAGACCATGAAGATGGAGAGGATGCCGACGGTGCGCGGAGAGAGCTCGGCAGCCACCTTGCCCAGATCCATCATCGCCACGAACTCGTTGGTTACCAGCTTGGTCGCCATGATGGAGCCCGCTTGCAGCGCTTCACCACTCGGGATGCCCAGGATCCAGGCGATCGGATAGAAGAGGTAGCCCATGACGAACTGGAAGTTCACGCCAAATGCCATCTCGAACAGGTAGTTGATCAGGGCAATCAGGGCGATGAAGCCCACCAGCATGGCACCCACGATCACGGCAACGGTGAAACCGGCCATGATGTACTCACCCAGCATCTCGAAGAAGTTCTCTTTCTTCGGGGTGTGGTGCTCGTCACCTTCGGCAATGGCCTTGATGTCGGTCACGGAGTTATCCGGCTCGTAGGGGTTGATCAGAGAGAGCACCACGAAGGTACTGAACATGTTGAGCACCAGCGCGGCAACCACGTAGCGCGGCTCGATCAGCTGCATGTAGGCACCGACGATGGACATGGAGACGGTAGACATGGCCGTCGCCGCCAGGGTGTACATCTGCTTCTCGTTCAGGTGCGGCAGGATGTTCTTGAGGGCAATGAAGTTCTCGGACTGACCGACGATCATCGAGCTGATGGCGTTGAAAGACTCCAGCTTGCCCATGCCATTGATCTTGGCCAGCACGGTACCGATACCGCGGATCACCAGCGGCAGCAGGCGGATGTACTGCAGAATACCGATCAGCACGGAGATGAAGACGATGGGCATCAGCACCATCAGGAAGAAGGAGAAGGCCCCTTCGTTGACCAGACCACCGAACACGAAGTCGGTACCCTGTTTGGCAAACTCCATCAACTTGGTGAAGCCGGCCGCGAAGCCACCTACCACCGCCAGACCCACTTCGGAGTTCAGCATGAACCAGGCCAGCGCCAGTTCGACCACCAGCAGTTGGCCGATATAACGCAGCTTGATCTGTTTCCAGTTGTGGCGGTTAGCCAGCAGAGAGAGAGCGAGGACCATCACCAGTCCGAGCACAAAGTGAACGTATTCCATACCTGTAGCACCTGAGTAAATTGTAATTTTTGACCGGCGCCATCATAGACATTTGCACATTTAAAAATCAGATAACCATCACAATCCCGCGCAATATTATGGAGGCGGGATAATACAAACGTTTTTAAATTAATTGTGCAATGAACTGATATTAATCGCGCAACATGCAAAATATAAATTCCTTTAAAAACATCACATTGAGTAAGATTGGCGCCGTTTTCATGTTCTTTGAAAATATTTCATCAGCATTTTTGCAACATTCCATGTGGCGCAGTAACCGTTCGTGAAATATTTCCCAATCATTATATTAAAACACTGAAAATAGAAAACGTTTATCCATGATAAATAATTAGATGAGTGTTTGAAAAATAGTCCTTATCGCATTGTCGGTGATCGTCCGCGATCGGTTTGGCAACAAATGAACCTTTAATGGCCCCTCGTGGCCAGCCGTTCAAAAATCCGCCACATCCGGTGCCACATTCTGGTATGATGCGCGGCCTTAGCGCTCGCGCATCCCCGTTTTCTCCGAAATAGAGTCCTTTTGTGAACAACAGCGAATTTAGCAGCCTCAATCTCTCCCCCGCCCTGCAAGAGAACCTCACCAGCCTGGGTTACCTGCAGATGACCCCGATCCAGGCCCAGAGCCTGCCCCTGGTGCTCGATGGCAAAGACCTGATCGCCAAGGCAAAAACCGGCAGCGGCAAGACCGCCGCCTTCGGCCTCGGCCTACTGGCCAAGCTCAACGTCAACCGCCTCGAAGTGCAGGCGCTGGTGCTCTGCCCGACCCGCGAACTGGCGGATCAGGTGGCTCAGGAGATCCGTCGTCTGGCGCGCGCCCTGCCCAACGTCAAGCTGGTCACCCTGTGCGGCGGCACCCCGACCGCACCGCAGTCCGCCACCCTGAGCTTTGGTGCCCACATCGCCGTCGGCACCCCGGGTCGTATTCTCAAGCATCTGGAGCAAGGCACGCTGGAGCTATCCGGCCTCAAGACGCTGGTGCTGGATGAAGCAGATCGCATGCTGGACATGGGCTTTGGCGAAGATATCAACCGGGTCATCAGCTATGCCCCCCAGCAGCGTCAGACCCTGCTCTTCTCCGCGACCTATCCGGAAGGGATCGCCCAGATGAGCCGCGGCGTGCAGCGCAATCCGGTCGAGGTGAGCGTGGAGTCCCTGCACGAGGGGAGCGCCATCGAACAGAAGCTTTACGAAGTGCCTGCCGGTCAGCGCCTCGACGCCCTCACCTGGTTGCTGAGCCACTACCAGCCAAGCTCCTGCGTGGTGTTCTGCAACACCAAGCGCGCCTGTAACGACGTGGCCGACCACCTGGCCGCCAAGGGCTTCTCGGCGCTGGCACTGAACGGCGATCTGGAGCAGCGCGAGCGGGATCAGGTGCTGGTGCGCTTTGCCAACGGCAGCGCCACCATTCTGGTGGCCACCGATGTGGCGGCCCGCGGCCTCGACATCAAAGAGTTGGGCGCCGTCATCAACTACGAGCTCACCTATGACCCGGAAGTGCACGTGCACCGCATCGGCCGTACCGGCCGCGCCGGCCAGCAGGGTCTGGCCCTGAGCCTCTATCAGCCGAACGAGGCCCAGCGCGTCAACTTTATCGAAGAGTACCAGCAGGCTCCGATGCCGCTGGGTGATCTCGACAGCATCGGTCGCGACATCAAGCCGATCGCCCCGCAGATGGTGACCCTCTCCATCGATGCAGGCCGCAAGACCAAGGTGCGGGCCGGCGACATTCTGGGTGCCCTGACCGGTGAAGGCGGCATTGCCGGCGCCGATGTGGGCAAGATCCAGATCTCCGAGCAGTACTCCTACGTCGCCGTGAAGCGCAGCGTGGCGAGCGCCGCCCTCAAGCGGTTGCAGGAAGGCAAGATCAAGGGTCGCAGCTATCGCGCCCGCAAACTGGGCTAAGGTTTTTTGCAAGCCGTTAGCCAGACCACAGGCGCCTGACAGGCGCCTGTTTCATATCTCCGATGCCGCCATGCGGCAAGACAGGCACCATGACCCAAGCAATCCAAACCGAAGTGAGCTGCCAGAACTGCGAAGCCTGCTGCTGCCGCCTCGAAGTGATGCTCTTTACCGATACCGGCGTGCCGGACCGTTATGTACTGGAACGGGATGGCGAGATACCAGTCATGCGCCGGCTGGACGATGGCTGGTGCGCCGCCCTCGACCGCAACACCATGATGTGCCGTATCTACGAGGTGCGACCGCTGATCTGCCGCGAATTCGAAATGGGTGAACCCGACTGCGTCGACGAACGGGACAAGTGGTTTATCAAGCTGGAGTGAAGCCCGCCCAAGCGGTGGGCGGGATCGTCAAGCGCTCGCAGGTTCACAGGGAGCGGTGTTGAGCTGCTCCCCCAGCCACTGGATGGCCACTGCCTCCTGCTCGAAGTAACGTACCGCCCGAAAGGGCAATCCCGTGAAGATGTTATCCGCCAGATAGCGCTTGAAGCCCCCTACGAAAACCACCGCCAGAAACTGACAGCCACTCTCGGCACACCAGCCAAACTGGCGACGAAAACGGGCCAGCACCTCGGGCCCGGCCGCTTCAAACTCGGTCGCGACCTCGACAATCCCCCAGGGGCCATCCATCAGACCGACCAGTTCGTGACGAAAGCGCGCCTCATAGGCCATGGCGCCTGCCAGATTGAAGGGACCACTCGGGCGGCAGATCAGCATCTGACCCCTGCGCTCCATGTCAAATTGCCCATGTGGCTGCATGACTGCTCCCATTCCGTTACCACCACCATCGCCTGCAAATTGTTACCACAAGGTAATAATTTATAAGGAAAAGTCCAGCAGCAAACAGGCTTTCCCCAAAGTGTGGTCATCCTATCCAGCAAACCGTCGGCACCTCATGTTACCGACATCCCGCACTGAATCGGTCTCGAGATGTGTGATTGCAGTTAACGAAACGTTACTGTTATTATCCGCGCCGCCACAAACATTCCACCAGCCGAAAGGTTTGGCACCCCAACAAGGATGTGCAATGAAAAACAGGGACTCGAGTCATTACCAACGGATCTGGCGCTGGCACTTCTACGCCGGTCTCTTTGTCGCCCCTTTCCTGATCCTGCTGTCACTGACCGGGATCGTCTATCTGTTCAAACCCCAGCTCGACAACCTGATGTACCCCGAGCTGATGAAGGTCGCCCCCGCCAGCCAGACCCTGAGTGCCGACCAACTGCTGGCCAAGGCGATGATGACCATGCCCGATGCCAGCCTGCGTAAGTACCTGCCGCATGCCGCTCCCGACCTGAGCGCTCAGTTCATCGTCAATCAGGGGGATCGCGAGCTGACCCTGTTTATGGATCCCGCCAGCGGCGCCCTGCTCGGCACCATGGACAACAAGTGGAATCTACAAGCGGTGGCTCGCTCCCTGCACGCCGACCTGCTGCTCGGCACCACGGGGGATCGGCTGATCGAACTGGCTGCAGGCTGGGGGCTGGTACTGCTGCTGAGCGGTCTCTACCTCTGGTGGCCACGCAAGGGGCCCGGGGTGGGCGGCATCCTCTGGCCCAGAGTCAGCCAGCGTGGCCGCCTCTGGTGGAGGGATCTGCACGCCGTAGTCGGCTTCTGGGGCGCCGGTTTCCTGCTGCTATTGCTGCTGAGCGGCATGACCTGGACCGGCTTCTGGGGTAACCAATTTGCCGCGGTCTGGAACCGCTTCCCCGCCGCCATGTGGAACGAGGTGCCCAAATCGGCACCGCTGGCCCGCAGCCTGAATCAAGCCCATGAGCAGACCGTTCCCTGGGCGGTGGAGAACACCCCCATGCCCAGCTCGCAGCCTGTTGATGAGGGGCACGATCACGGTGCCATGAACCATGGCGAGCACGAGGGAGTGGTGATGGCACGCCAGCGCATTGCGCTGCAACAGGTGGTCGAGATCGCCCATGAGCGCGGAGTCCAACCGGGTTACAGCATCACCCCGCCGGTCGGCGACACCGGCGTCTACACCATCGCCCTGTTTGCCGACGATCCACGCAACGATGCCACCCTGCATATCGATCAATACAGCGGCAAGGTGCTGGCCGATGTGCGCTGGCAGGATTACGGCCCGGTCGCCAAGACGGTGGAGAGTGGCGTCATGCTGCACATGGGCAAGCTCTACGGCTGGCCCCACCAGCTCGCCATGCTGCTTATCTGCCTGATGGTGCTGGCCAGCGCCATGAGTGGTCTGTGGATCTGGTGGTGCCGTCGTCCGCAGGGCCGTCTCGCCGCACCGCCGCTGCCTGCCAAACTCCCGTCAATGCGCGGTGCCATCGCCCTGCTGATCCTGCTGGGGATCGCCATCCCGCTGGTGGGCACCTCCATGGTCGCCATCTGGCTGCTGGATAACCTGCTCTTCTCCCGCCGCACGCTCAAAGTGGCTCGAGCCAGCTAAACCGGCCAAAACCAAAAAGGGCTCCCATCTCGGGAGCCCTTTTTATTGTTCGCCTTGGCGAGCTGCGACCAGCTGTCAGGAGAGCGCCAACCCGATGGAGAGCAGCAGGCTGAACAGAAACGCGCTGATGGCGGTCTTCTTGAGGGAACCGGTCAGCACCTCGCCATCGTAGCTTTCGCGAAGAGTCTTGGCCGCATCGCTGAGCGGCTTCATGGCGGGCAAGAAGATCCACGGCCAGAAGCTGGCGGGCTGGATCAGGATAAAGGCGATGGTTGCCAGCAACGCCGCCCCCAACAGTACCCAGTGATAAGCGATGGCGCGGTTGCGGCCAAGGCGCACTGCCAGGGTGATCTTGCCGCTGGCGGCGTCGGTCTCGATATCGCGCACATTGTTGATATTGAGCACGGCGGTGGCCAGCAGACCACAAGCGGTGGCAGGCAGCAGCAGATCCCACTCCAGCGTCTTGGTGAAGAGGTAGTAGGAGCCGAGCACCCCCAGCAGACCGAAGAAGAGGAACACCGAGATATCGCCAAACCCGCGATAGCCGTAGGGAGTCTTGCCGACCGTGTAGGTCACCGCCGCGACAATCGCTGCGCCACCCAGCACCACAAACGCCAAAATCTGCAGCCACTGGCCACCGAAGGCACAGCCCAGCAGCAGCAGGCCACTGGCCACCGCCGCCAGTGCTGTCAGCCCCATCGCCACGCACATCTGCTTTTTGGTGATAAGGCCGGAGACCACTGCCCGCTGCGGGCCGATCCGCTCACCGTTGTCAGCGCCGGAGACCGCATCGCCGTAATCGTTGGCCAGATTGGAGAGGATCTGCAGCAGGATGGCGGTCAGCAGGGAGAGCGCCATGATGGTGCCATCGAAGGCGCCACGACTGGCAGCCAGCCCCGAGCCCAGCAGGATGGAAGAGCAGGCGAGCGGCAGTGTTCGCAAACGCGCCGCCAGCAACCAAACAGAGAAGGTATTTGTCATTTTGTGATGGCCAAACAATCGGATATTGATCGTGTTAAGGGTTATCGAACCGGATTTGGGTATACTTGGCCCCGGAGAGTGAAGCTCCCGCGGGCGATTTACATGGACGAATGGGCAGATAATATATAGGAAATCATCGCCCTTTGGCATAAACCTACGGCATCCAGCTACCGGATCGCTCGTTACTACCCGGCTCAGACAAGAATCCATGTTGGCTCAGACCCATATCAAGCAACAACTGGACGCCCTGCGTCACAGCAACGTCAGCGGCTTCGTACGGTTGCGAGTGGCGATCGAAATCCGCTCCTTTCTGGGCTGGCTCGCGGCGCAAACCCTCTATCCCCGCATCTACTGGCAGGCCCGTGGAGAGGCTCGTCCCGAGTATGTCGCGCTTGGCGCCATCCATGAACTGACCGAGCCGCACGCCATCAAGCAGGTGTGCACTAACACAGCCAACCAGCATCATGACGACAGCCCTCGCTACTATGGCGGACTGGCGTTTGATCCGGCCCAGTCCGGCTGGCAAGGGTTTGGCCCCTGCCGTTTCGTGCTGCCCCGCATCGAGCTGGTGCGCCGTGGCGAGTGCGTCAGTCTCTGCCTCAACCTCTGGCTGGATGAAAACAATCTCGAGGCCGAACTGCAGGCGGCCGACGCCGCCCTCGATGCCCTGCGCCCGGAAGCCCCGCTGCCCGCCCTGCAAAAGCAGCCTTGGCAGCGACAGGATTGCCCCGGCCACGCCCAGTGGCAGACACTGGTGGAGCGCGTCACCGCCCCCGATTTTCAGGCGCACACTCCCAAGGTGGTGCTATCGCGGGAGAGCGTGCTGACCAGTCCGAACCATGATGCGGATATCAATCCCTGGGCCATGCTCGACCAGTGGGCCCGCCACGCCCAGGACTGCTTCCACTTCGGTTTTCAATTCTCCCCCGAGCAGGCCTTTATCGCCTGTTCTCCCGAGCGGCTCTACCGCCGGGAAGATCGCCACCTCTTTACCGAGGCGCTGGCGGGCACCATTCGCCGCTCCGGTGATGAAGAGGTCGATGCCCAACTTGCCGCCGAGCTGCTGGCCGACAGCAAGAACCGGCTGGAGAACCGGCTGGTACACGCCGACATCCTCAGCCGACTGGCGCCACTGACCCACGATGCCACCCTGACCGAGCCGCGCATTCTGAAACTGCGGCTGCTGCAACACCTCAAGTGCGATATCGAAGCCGAGCTCAAGCCCGGGGTCTGCGACTGGCAGCTGCTCGACGCCCTCCACCCGACTCCCGCTGTGGGCGGCGCTCCGCGCGAGGCAGCGCTCGCCTTTATCCGCGAGTTCGAACCCTACGATCGGGGCTGGTACGCCGGAGCCTGCGGCATGCTGAGTCGGGAGACGTCCGAGTTCTCGGTCGCCATTCGCAGCGCCCGCATTCAGCCGGGCAGCGTCACCCTGTTTGCCGGTGCCGGCATTGTCGCCGGTTCCGAGCCTGTCGCCGAGTGGGCCGAACTCGACAACAAGATCGCCAATGTGCTCTCCCTGCTGGGATAGTCATTCACCCTTTTCACGCTACGAGAGCCCCTATGCCCACCCGTAAAGAGCCTGCCAGCGAAGAGTTTGCCTGCCCCCCGTTTTCGAGCCAGCACGCCACCTTCAATCACGTCTGGTCCTCCCTCTTGCTGGAGGAGCTCTTTCGCCTCGGGGTGCGCGACATCGCGCTGGCCCCCGGCTCCCGCTCTGCGCCGCTGACCATGGCCGCCGCGGCCCATTCGGGCTTTCGTCGTCACCTGCACTTTGACGAGCGCGGTCTCGGCTTTATGGCGCTGGGGCTGGCCAAGGGGAGCAACCGGCCGGTGGCGGTGATCATGACCTCGGGTACCGCGGTAGCCAACCTCTGGCCCGCGGTGGCTGAGGCCCAGCTCACCGGCGTGCCACTGATTATTCTCTCGGCCGACCGGCCGCCCGAGCTCATCGACAACGGGGCCAACCAGGCCATCGACCAGCAGGGGATCTTCGGCCGCTACCCCGTCTATCAGCAGAACCTGCCGAGCCCCACCCCGACCATTCCGGCGGCGTTTGTGCTGAGCTCGGTGGATCAGGCGCTGGCCAAACAGGCGCTCACCCCCGGGGTGGTGCACTTCAACTGCATGTACCCCGAGCCCCTCTACCCGGGCGAGCACTATCAGGATTTCTCCGACTATCTGGCCCCCCTCGGTGACTGGCTCAACTCGCAGACACCCTGGAGTCCGTGGCAACAGAGCGAACCGACCTGCTCTCCTCAGGCGGAGTGGGAAAACTTTCGGCAACAGCGCGGCATCGTTGTGGCTGGTCGCATTACCGACCCGAAGCAGGCACAGATCGCCGCCACACTGGCGGAACAACTCGGCTGGCCGCTACTGGCAGATCTGCAGAGCCAGATCCGCTTCGATAGCCGCAACCTCATCCACATGGATATGGCGCTCAACGACCCTGAATTCGTCGCCGAGCTGGGCCGCGCCGAGGTGCTGCTGCAATTTGGCGCGCGGCTTGTCTCCAAGCGGCTCGGCCAGTTCATCAAACACCATTCATGGCAGGATTACTGGCTGGTGGATCCGCAACCGGCGCGGCTCGATCCCGACTACCGGCTGCGCAACCGGCTGCTCTGCAGCGCCAGCGCTTTCGCTGCGGCCCATCCGGCCACCATACAAGACCCTTGGCACACATTGGCCAAGCTGCAACACAATGCCAGTCAGCAGATCGCCGCTGCCTGCGAGCACTTCTCCGAGCTCGGGGTCTGCCATCGCCTCAACCGCCTGATCGAAGGCCAACTGTTTGTCGGCAACAGCATGCCTGCTCGACTGATGGATATGCTCGGCGAAACGGGCAAGGGGCCGAGCCGGGTGATGACCAACCGAGGTGCCTCCGGCATCGACGGCCTGATCGCCACCGCCTACGGGTTTGCCCAATCGGTCGAGCAAGGCAGCGATGAGCCCACCACCCTGCTGCTTGGCGATCTCAGCGCCCTGCACGATCTCAACAGCCTGGCCCTGCTCAGCAAGGCGAGCCGACCGCTGGTGGTGATCCTGCTCAACAACGATGGCGGCAGCATCTTTCGTATGTTGCCGGTGCCCACCGAAGGGGAGCTGCTGGAGAGCTACTACCGGCTGCCCCACGGTCTCAGCTTTGAACATGCCGCCGCCATGTTTGGTCTCGCCTATCGGGCGCCGACCACCCTGCCCGAGTTCGAACGCGATTACCGCGCCGCCCTCCAACATGGCGTTACCTTGATCGAGATCCGGGTACCGAGCGAGCAGGTGGCCGATGATCTCAAGGCGCTGGGGGCCGCCATCCGTGGCGAATAAAGATGCCAATGTGACACTGGTGCTGCTGCACGGCCTGCTGGGGGATAGCGGCGACTGGCAACCGGTGATCGACCGGCTGCCCGCCATCCGCTGCATCGCCCTCGATCTGCCGGGTCATGGTCAGCATAGCGCTCTCAACGTCAGCGACTTTGAGCAGAGCCACCAGTGGCTGGTCACCGAGCTGGCCAGCCGCAACATTGAACGCTATCTGCTGGCGGGCTACTCGCTGGGTGGGCGACTGGCCCTCTATCACGCCAGCCGCGAGCCCGCCGAGCTGCGGGGGCTGCTGCTGGAGAACTGCCACCCGGGGCTACCAGACAATGAGCGGGCCGCCCGCATCCAGCACGATGAACAGTGGGCGCAGCGCTTTGAGCGTGAGCCCCTGGCTGACGTGCTGGCTGACTGGTACCGGCAAGGGGTGTTTGCCGATCTTGACGATGCGGCCCGAGCCAGCCAGATCGCCCGCCGCCTTGGCAACGACGGTCAGGGCATCGCCACCATGCTACGCGCCACTTCGCTCGGCAAGCAGCCGGATCTCGCCCCTTGGCTCATGGCGAGCCAGCTGCCGGTTACTTATGTGAGTGGCAAGCGGGATCACAAATTCCATCAGCTGGCTTGCCAGCTGGCGAACCAAAATCGCAGAATCAACCACTTGGTGCTGGATGGCGGCCATAATCTGCACGCCCATCAGCCTGATAACTTTGCCCGACTCCTCGCGGAGTGGGTCAACCAACAAGAAGAGACGAGTCATGATTGAAGCAATGACGGAAGCTGAACTGTATGCACCTGTTGAATGGCAAGATTGCTCCGCCGGTTACGAGGACATCCTCTATCACAAGTCCAACGATGGCATTGCCAAGATCACCATCAACCGTCCCCAGGTGCGCAACGCCTTCCGCCCCCGCACCGTCAAAGAGATGCTGCAGGCGCTGGCCGATGCCCGTTATGACGATCAGATCGGCACTATCATCCTGACCGGTTTTGGCGAGAAAGCCTTCTGCGCCGGCGGCGACCAGAAGATCCGTGGCGACTACGGTGGATACCGGGATGACGAGGGGACTCACCACCTCAACGTACTCGACTTCCAGCGCGACATCCGCACCTGCCCGAAACCTGTGGTTGCCATGGTGGCCGGTTACGCGGTCGGTGGTGGCCACGTGCTGCACATGATGTGTGACCTGACCATCGCCGCCGACAACGCCCAGTTTGGCCAGACCGGCCCGAAAGTGGGCTCCTTCGACGGCGGTTGGGGCGCCTCTTACATGGCTCGTATCGTCGGCCAGAAGAAGGCCCGCGAAATCTGGTTCCTCTGCCGCATGTACGATGCCCAGCAAGCCCTCGACATGGGTCTGGTCAACACCGTTGTGCCGCTGGCGGATCTGGAGCGTGAAACCGTGCGCTGGTGCCGCGAAATGCTGCAAAACAGCCCGATGGCGCTGCGTTGCCTGAAAGCGGCGCTCAACGCTGACTGTGATGGTCAGGCGGGCTTGCAGGAGCTGGCGGGCAATGCCACCATGCTGTTCTACATGACCGAAGAGGGTCAGGAAGGCCGCAACGCCTTCAACGAAAAGCGTCGCCCCGACTTCTCCAAATACAAGCGGAACCCCTGATGACACTAGCCCTGTATCGCTATCAACTGCCTTTTACCCAGCCACTGACCTTTCACGGCAAGGTGGAGGTGGCGCGAGAGGGGCTGTTGGTGCACATCAACGACGGCTGGGGGGAAATTGCCCCCCTGCCCGGCTTCTCGAAAGAGAGCCTGCAACAGGCAGAGGCAGAAGCCCTCGCCACGCTGGCAGCACTGGCCGCCGGCGACACCCCGAACCCCGTGCTGCCGTCGGTGCAATTTGGCCTCGACTGCGCGCGCCGGACATGGCCCGAGCAGCGCAACCCGCTGCCGGAGCCCTATCCCCTCATTCAAGGCTCCCCCCAGGAGCTGCTGCGCAACTGGAAAGAGTGGCTGCACCGCACGCCCGGCAAGGCCAAGCTGAAGGTGGCGCGCTACCCGATGCGTGACGAGCTGGCGCTGATCCGCCTGCTGTGCGATCGCCTCCCCTCCCTCAAGCTGGTGCTGGACGCCAACCAGGGCTGGACTCGCGAGGAGGCGTGGACCTTCTGTGGCCACCTCGACCCGAATCGCATCGAGTATCTGGAAGACCCCTGCGCCGACTTTGCCGACATCGCCTTTGTCGCCAACCGCACCGGCATGCCGGTGGCGCTGGACGAACTGCTGGCGCAGGGCAAGCCGTGGGAGCCGATCCCGCAACTGCGCGCGCTGGTGCTCAAGCCTACCCTGCTCGGTTCGCTGGCCAACTGCGAAGCGCTGATCGCCCGCGCCCGCGAACTGCGGCTCAAGGTGATCATCTCCTCCTGCTTCGAATCGGATCTGGGCCTGAACCAGCTCTTTCATCTGGCAGGCGAGTGGGCGCCGGAACAGGCGCCGGGGCTGGATACCCGCCGCTGGATGGCGGGCAATCTGCTGGGGGAGGATGGCAAACCGGATCTTAGCCGACTGGAGCAACTGTATTACCGTGATTGACCCCTCCCGCTCATCCGAACAGACACCTTGCCCGGTACGCCACCGGGCAATCACAGCCCCGAACCGCATTGCCATCCACGCAGTCTCCCCCCTCAGTTATCGCCAGCTCGATGCCCGCCTCAACAGCCTGTGCCAACAGCTGGAACAAGCCGGAGTGCGTCGTGGCGATCATCTGACAGCGGTGGTGCGCGGGGCGCTGGAAGATGTGCTGCTGGCGTGGGCCTGCGTGCGCAGCGGCGTGGTGTTCTGCCCGCTCAACCCCGCCTTTCCTCTCGAAAAGCAGCGCGAGCTGGCGGTGCAACTCGATGCCGATGCCTTCTGGTCGGCAGGGGAGATCCCGGCAGGCAACTGGCAACCCTTGTGCCTCGACTTCACGCACGAACTGCCGGCAAGCGAGGAAACATGGCCGCTGGAATCGACCCAGCTTAACAATATGATCCTCACCTCGGGCTCCAGCGGCACGCCGAAAGCGGTGGTGCACCGGCTCTGCAACCACCTGGCCTCGGCACGCGGCTCTGCCACCCTCATTCCCCTCGATGAGGCCTGCGGCTGGCTACTCTCCCTGCCGCTGTTCCATGTGGGCGGCTACGCCATCCTGTTTCGGGTCTTTCTGGCGGGCGCCACGTTGGTGCTGGATCAACGTGAACGCTCCCTCAAGGAGCGGCTGGAGTGCCAGCCCATCACTCACCTCTCGTTGGTGCCAACCCAGCTCTGGCGCCTGCTGGCAGAGGGTTTTGATCCCGCCCGTACCCGCCTGCGCGAGTTGCTGCTCGGCGGTGCCGCCATCCCGCAACCGCTGGTGAGCCGCCTCTGCGCCATGGGGCTCGAACCCAAGGTGAGTTATGGTCTCTCCGAGATGGGCAGTCAGGTCTGCACCGCTATACCCGGCGATACAGGCGTAGTTGGCAAACCGCTACCGGGACGGGAAGTGTGCATCAGGGAGCAGGAGATCTGCGTGCGCGGCGCCACCCTGTTTGCCGGTTACTACCGAGATGGCGAGCTGGAACTGCCGCTCGATGACGAAGGCTGGTTTCATACTCGCGACAAGGGGAGGTTCACTGCGGCAGGGGAGCTGCTGGTAGAGGGACGGCTCGATAACCTCTTCATCTCGGGTGGCGAAAACATCCAGCCCGAAACCATCGAGCAGCGACTGGTAGATCATCCCGCTGTCGCCCAGGCGCTGGTGGTGCCGGTACCGAGCGACGAGTGGGGGCAACGCCCCGCCGCCTTTATCGACTGGCACGGCGAGCCGGTTCCCTACCCCGAGCTGGCAGCCTGGATCCGCAGCACCCTGCCCGGCTTTATGGTGCCCGACCACTGGCTCCCCTGGCCCGATCTTGGCGGCAATCTCAAACCACAGCGAAAACAATTTCAGAATATTATTAGGTCGCAATAATTATTCATGCGACAAAAACTGACACCACGGAGCCATCCAAATACACATATGACTCAAAATAAAATGCTGGTGGTATCAAAATCCTCCTCCTCAGTCTGAATAAGTGAGAACGATTACATAAACGGCCTTTTTTTGCACATTTTTTGAACCAAATTAATTGGCTGTAGTACCATATACCCCACCATGCATTTAAGCGGAAAAACAACCATTTGATAACAAAGGAAATTGACGATTTATCATTATTTGAACAAAGACTGCATGGTGGTAAAATGCTCTCCTTGGCAGTAAGGCGAGTCACACATGAGTAACAGAATTTATAAAATTGCAGAGGATATATTTTTCTCCGCTGCAATTTTCCGGCTCTCGAAAGGGGACAAGGACATCAAGCTCAGCAACAAGGAAGCGGAGCTACTCGAAATGCTGTGTGATGAGGCAGGCTCTGTCATTCCAAGAAGCAAACTGCAGGATGCCTTGTGGCCAAATCAGGACAATACCGATACCAATTTGAACCGGCAGATACTCTCGTTGAGAAGAAAGCTGGAATCCTTCGGCTTGATGGATGCGATCGATACCATCCCACGGGTTGGCTATATGTTTTGTGCTCCAATTGAGCTCGCAGGGGAAACTGAAGAACCAGCACCAGCGGAAGAAATTCATGCGCCGACGCCTTCTCCTGAACCTCAAGCCAGGCGGCAATATACTCGCCGCAAATATGACCGATATTTCAGCCCAAAGCGTATTTTGCTGTTTGCATTGCTGCTGGTCTCGCTGACTTCACTGGCCCTCGTCATTTATAACTATGCGACAGCAAATACGCTGCGCACTATCAATCTCAGCCAAACCTCTCTCTATATGACCAGCGATACCGAAAAAACGCTGAATGTCAAAATAGATTCGCTGACACCCTTGATACAACGTATTTCACGCAAGACTGATAAGCAAGTTTCAATTCTGGTCGGAAAAGAAGCCATCAGCTATTTTTCCATCGACAATGACAGTAAAAAACTTTCTGCGAATATCTTTCTGCTGCGTAGCGGTCACCCTGTGGCTGAAGAAGTACAATGTGTCATCACAACCATGAACCAGCAGGGAGACAATGTTTCCAACAACTATTACAATAATCCTGATACCACTGTCAGATATCACAGAAATTGTCTGGCACCGGACAACTGGGTAGAGATGACCAGAAAAAGTAAATATATTGTGACCATGAACAGAGAGATAGTGGTGGCCACCGTGATAGCCACTGACAATCAGGGAAAGACGCTGTTCAATCTGGATTCCGTCGGGGATCTGGAGCGGGATAATGGCGATATTTCGGTCGAGATAAAAAATACCATTGTCAATTTCATTGACCAACAGGCGCTGACCAATAACGCTATGGTCGCCACTC
This sequence comes from Aeromonas sp. FDAARGOS 1416, assembly GCF_019048085.1. NCBI lineage: Bacteria > Pseudomonadati > Pseudomonadota > Gammaproteobacteria > Aeromonadales > Aeromonadaceae > Aeromonas > Aeromonas sp. FDAARGOS 1416. Next base: position 3,173,106 of record NZ_CP077301.1, read on the forward strand.
TGGTCGCGGCGCTAACGCCCCCCAAACAAAAAGCTAAGTTCATTCAATTGCCCGGAGGTATTTACCTTTCCAGTTATCTAGGTGGCGTCATCACCTGGCCCAGCCATGGCAATACAAAAGTCATCCAGCGCAACGACTTCTGAGTTTATTCATAAGCAACGATGAAATTGGCGACAGCAGAATAGTCGCCAGGCTGGATGTTCTTGGCGGTCAATGCCGCAGGATGTCCTTCGACTCTGGCAAAAAATTGCAGCTCATTATCTGCCGCACCACCTAGCAGATAGCCGCGGGAGGCACTACCCAAATTCAGAGGTGATTGAGCCACGTCATACAGGCGGATGCCTGCCCCCCTGGCAATCCCGGCCGTGAATGCCAATCCGCCGCTGAGTTCGGTATCCTGCGAGCCAGTAAAGGTCACCTTGGCCATGCGGAAAATACCCGGCTTGCAATTGGTCAGACGAATGAAGAACGGCACTAGCTGTCCGACTCCGTTGGCATAGAGTTCCTTCACGTCAACTACCCCCATCTCGACCTCCTGATCAAGGGATTCAGGAGAAACCACACATGGCTGATCGATGATCCTGCCATGGAGATGAACCGTATTGCCAAGCAATTCCAGGTCATTGCTGGCACGAGGAGCCGCCGTCACGGCCAGCATCGGGCAAAGCGCCAAACCTATCCACAATGTCCGCAACATATTACAAATCCTCACTGGAACTCGGCAACGATGGTGGCTGTCGCATAGAAATCACCTGCCGGAATATCTGCACCTGCCGGGGTTACCGGTGCCGCGATAAAGCCCCAGTCACCGATATTTCCCTGCATGGAAACCGGATAGAAGGTATTCAATTTCAGCTGAGAACCATCCAGCTGTTTGAATTTTATCCCTAAATCGGAAATAACATTTCCACCTTGATAGCCATCCCGAGTTGTCCGCAGATAGTCTTGACTGAAAGAGGTTGGTTTTCCAGAAATACCAAGATTGATCTTCAAAGCATCCCCTTCGAAAACACCACCACGGCATTGAAATGTCAGAGGAACCGTCTTTTCAAAGTTATTTCCATCCAATCCTGATCCCGGCAAATCACCAAACTCTACTTCAATAGTCTGCCCACCATTAATCACACACTCTTCAGGAACATATAATATTGCAGATGTAATCGTAATTCGAGACATTGGCAAATTATTAAAATCTGTAGTGGTAGACCCCAAACGGCCATACATTTCTACCACTTGACGATCTGAAATTTGCACACCATTAATTATTTGTTTTCTCACGCGAAAAGTTACCTTTCCACGGCTACCGCTTTCGAAATTATTTATTCTTGTCTCTTTCCCTTTAGTACAAGAGTAATTTGGGTAATCGTTACTTTCATTCGGAAATGGGGCTGTAACAAATTTTTTCTTCCAACCGGCTATCCAAATTTCGACTTTCATATCCAAAAAGTCATTCAGTTTTACAAAACCATCACCAACTTGAGGCAAGCCATCCGTCATTGTTGCTTTATAGTACACTGGAGATTGTGGAATGCTTCTATCTGGGCAGGTAACGATACCTGAGTATTGCCCTCTCAAATTCCACTCAAATGCCTTGGTAGTAAAACCAGGTCTGTTTTGAATGTCAGCCTTGTCCAACGATATATAGTAATCATGGGTTGGGTTAGGCGTCACATAGCCATTTGCCAATGCCGTTCCTGCCAACAGCATAAGACTTGAACAGAAGATGGAACGTAGCATAAGGCTTACTCGCTCTTCACGGCTTTACAGGCATTGCCTGCGCACTGGTATTTGATATCCATATATCCGCCGTAGTCATTGACATAGCTGATCACAAATTCGTTGCCCAGGGTTTCCGGGATAGTGACCGTCAGCTCTGACTTGGGAGAAACCATAAAGGCGGAGAAACCCTTGATAGTGGTCCGCTCCTTGCCCTGCGGATGACCTAGGCCCACGTAGGTGATGTAGTAAGGGGTCGGGTTGTTGACCTTGAGGGCTTTGCCCTGCTTGGTGATCAGCACCTGATCCTGCCAGACTGCCCCACGCTCGGGCAGAATGGCCTCGGGGCGGTAGAACAGCTTGATCTTGGACTGCACGGCAATCTGCATCACGTTGCTCTTCTCGCTCTTGGGCGGGATCTCGCGCAGGTTGAAGTAGTAGATGGACTCGCGATCCTTGGGCAAGCTATCGATGGCCGGCACACTGGCGATGCGCACGATGGACTTCTGGTTGGCATCCACCCGCTGTACCGGCGGCAGCACCACGAAGGGAGAAGAGATCTTCTGGCCTTGGGCATCTTCAATCCAGGCCTGCGCCAGGTAGGGCAGCTTCTGGTTCTCGTTCTTGATGTTGAGGCTGATGGACTTTGCGCCGCCCGGATAAACGGCACGAGTACGATCCAGCACAATGGCGGCACTGACGTTGAGTGAGGTCATGCCAAGCGCAGCCAGACAGATATAAGAGAGCAGCTTTTTCATCGGTATCCCATTACTTGCAAGTGAGAGTCTTCATCGACAGATCGGTTACTTGTTGCGGCGCCACTATCTTGCACTGGCGGGCCCCGCCCCAGGAGAGTTCAAACGCTTCATTCGGTTTCACCCCGGTCAGATAGACCAGGCCATCTTCATCCACCACCGAGAGCACACGGCCGGAATCCTTGACGACGGTGGCACCAAACGGCGGCACTGAGCCATCGGGTAGTCTGACATTGGCCAGCAGCTTGAACCCTTCCGCAATTTCGAAAGCATTATACCCAATTGCGCCCTCGGTCAGGGTCCCCTGCTTGATGGCATTCATCGCATCGATGTCGTCGCTCAGCTGATCCACATCGACCCGGGTGTCGCTCTTGCGATAGTCGGTCATGTCGCTGATCACCGCGACGCCAAAGCGGTTGGTCACGGCTCGGCCATTGTTGAAAGAGACGCCGGAGGTATTGTCGGTATCCACCATCATACGGGTACCGCCACGACGAGTCGCCTGGTGCAGGGCTGCACCGTGCTGGGTCGCCGTCAGACCGCCACGCAGGCTGGCACCAACCGAGGTGTATTCGCTCTGCACGCTGTAGGCATTGAGACTGACTGCTCCGATGTCGCTGTTGTGGTTGTAGTAACCCCGCGCCACGGCGTGGCCATTGCTCTGCACGCCCGCCCCCAACTGATAGGTATCATCGGGTCGACTGTAATCCTGATAGGTGGCCAGGTGAGTCACCTTGCCGTTGGAGGACTGTACGCTGTATCCCGCGCTCTTTCTGTCCCCTATTGGCACGCTGAGGGTCAACATGACGCTCTTGTCATCCTCGTAGTTCTCGGTCTTGGTCTTGTAGGCCGACACATAGACGGAAACATCCTTGAAGCTGCCGATGTTCACGTTCTTGTTGATAGTGAGGCCGTAGCGATCCTCTGCCTCATGGTCCCAGTAGGTTCTGTGGGTGTAGTCCAGATAAACAGTCAGCGCCTTGGCTGCATCCTCCGCCCAGAAGGTCTTGTTGGCGGTGATGGTGTAGAGCTCCTTGTCACCCCAGGTATTGTAATCATCGCTCGAGGTCGTAGTGTTGTTCTCCAACCGCTCCTTGTTATTGAGGAACTGCGACATGGTCATGAAGTCATGTTGGGAGAAGCGATAACCTGCAAAGGTGATCGAGCTGTTGTATTCATCAAACTGCTTGGCGTAGTTCACCCGTACCGACTGGCCAATCTTGGTCGACAGGCCCGGCAACTTGGCGATGGACTGGGTCAGGTCGGCGGAAATAGCGCCGAAGGCATAGAGATCACGACCGATACCCAATCCCATGGAGTTGTATTCACCCGCAATCAGGCTGCCGCCGTACAGCGACCAGGAGTTCGCCACCCCCCAGGAGAAATCACCGGTCACAAAGGCAGGGCCGTGCACATCGTGCACCGAATCCGTCTGTTCGGAAGGCGCACCAACCGCCAGGTTGTATCGAACATAGCCAGGGCGTGTCAGGTAGGGAACAGTTGCCGTGTCTACCTGGAACGAATTGACACTGCCATCTTGCTCCTCTACCCGTACATCGAGACGGCCGCGCACCGAGCTGTCCAGCCCCTGGATGCGAAACGGGCCCGCCGGCACGTTGGTTTCATAGATGATCCGGCCGGACTGGGAGATGGTGACCTTGGCGTTGGTCTTGGCAATACCGCTCACTTCCGGCGCATAACCCTGCAGACTAGGCGGCAGCATGCGCTCGTCATTGGCTAGGTTGACGCCGGTATAGCGGAAACCATCGATTAACTGGGAGTTGAGCTGCTGCTCACCCACTGTCAGCTTGGCGGCCATGTTCGGCAGCGGACGATAGGCATAGATACGGTTCAACTCGGTCGATGTCCGCTCATTGTCGCCCCAGTAAGAGCTGGCCTGATAGTCACCCCGCAGACGCCAAGCGCCGTAGTTGAACCCCAGCGTACCATAGCTGCTGATGTTGCGATTGGAGTAACCATCGCCTTCGTTGACTTGGGCGTTAATGTTGTAATCAAGCATCATCCCCGGGATCCCTTCATCCCATTGTTCGGGCGGAATCCAGTTGGGATCGCTGTACTTCATCCACGCCTGAGGGATGGCAATGCGCAGCAAGCCGTTACCGATATCGTTCGAGATCACTACGCCGTCCAGCGCCAGCAGGTTGGCACACTGGCCATCGTGCCAGGTACCGATCTTGGCGATGGCCTCGTCGGTCAGCGCCAGCTTGGGGATCACATCTTGCGGCAGGCAGGCCACCCCGCCCTTTCCCTTGCCAGTATCGTTCTCGTAGAAAGGGATTTTCTGCAGAGGCAGCTTGTTCTTGTTGACCTCGACCTCGAGGTAGTAGTCGCCGGGCAGGATGTAGCCTTCGTCGGCAAACTGGGAGAGGTCGATCTTGGTCCGATCATCCAGATCGAGCGCATCAATATTAAACTCCGTTTCTGCCCATGCGTGATTTGCTACCGCCATCAGGCCGGACACGCATAGCATAAAAGTCATTTTTGAATAATGTTTTTTTCTCACAGAGTCTGATGTTGAAACGCTCATATTTTCACTCTAGGAATTGCATAAAGGTCTCACGTAATGAGGTATCTACACTAAGCAATTGGTTTGCTTACATATAATTGAGTTCTAACAGCGTCGTACTGTCTTGGAAAAACAGCTGACTGCTCATGAGCCCCAAATTGAATTCCAGATCACTGTTGACGATATCCGAGACAATAAAGCGCTCGCCGGACACCTTGTGATATTGGCCGTTATTGAGAATGCCCAGCTCATCGCTCATGGCACCACGCACGGACATGGAAATAAAAGGCAGTGATGCCACCGTTGCCCCGTCAACCTGACAACCGCTGATTTTCAGCGTGCCCAGTTGCTGAGCCTGCAATGGAATACTGCGCAGCACCTCCAGCGTACAGCCCGATTCGGCTAGTCCATCCGTGAGTTCGTTGGCGTGGACTGATCCCGCCATCATCACCAGTTGCAGCACCATGGCCGCCATCATTGAAGTTTTCATGATTAGGGTTCGATGTGAGGAAACAGAATGTGTGAAGTTGTGGTGGCTCGCACCACCACAACCCTTGTCACACGTTAAGGCACTCTATTACTCGTAGGAGAGAGTAAAGTTGGTCACTGCAGTGAAAGCACCGGCTTTCAGCGGGTTGGTGTCTTGGCTTGCATAGCCTTTCAGCACGGCGCTAAAGGGCAACTCGTTGTCACCGTTGACCAGGCCGAAGGCGGCAGTCGGGGTACCCAGTACGATCGGAGCACCGCCCGGAGCGGTCATCTTGATACCGGCACCCGCGGCGTCACCACCACCGATCACCAGCAGGCTGGGGTCTACCGGGTCTTTGGCACCACTGAAGGTCACCTTGACGGCATCTTCCTTGTCAGAGATTTCACAGTTCAGCAGCTTGATGCTGAACGGCTTGGAGCTGGACTCACCACCGTTGGCCAGCTCTTTGGTGCTGATCTGGCCCATTTCAACTACCTGGTCAACAGACTCAGGGGCTACAGAGCAAGGGGCGTTGATGATTTCACCGTTAAAAGTGACTTTACCGGAACCGGCACCACCAGCAGCAAAAGCGGAGCCGCACATCAGCATGGAACCAACACCCATAGCAACCAGAATCTTATTAGCTTTCATTCGTTTATACCTACATTAACGTGTGTTGTACTGCATCACTCCAATCATGCTGGAGTCACGATATTAAGTGATGCCGCGATATACTGCACAGCAACTGTTGGCGCTCGTCTCTCATTAAGCCGATGAGAAGTCATGCCAATAATAAACTGTGCCTCTTCAGGTTTATTTAAATAAGCAAAAGCAGCACACCGCATCAGGGGTAGTTCCCGCTACACCTCAACTGCACAACTACATACGTCCTTGTCGTCTGTGCAGAAAGCCGCATTCCGCTTTTGCTTGACGAACAAATTAACGACTCGTTTGATGCACATCAAATACATTTTGATTTGTATAAATTTTTTTATAAACACCTAAAAAACAACGACTTAAACCAACAATGAAACATAAAACGATATCATGAAATAAATAAAGTTCATATAAAGGGCATCTGTTGCAATATTGTCAGACTATGAATTTAAAGTCGCACACAAAATTTCAACAAGAACACAACAAAGATAATCTATCTATTTTTGACAATAGTTATCAACCACTTCATAAACCGCCCCCTAAAGAGGTAATCAGGTAATCAGGTAATCAGGTAATCAGGTAATCAGGTAATCAGGTAATCAGGTAATCAGGTAATCAGGTAATCAGGTAATCAGGTAATCAGGTAATCAGGTAATCAGGTAATCAGGTAATCAGGTAATCAGGTAATCAGGTAATCAGGTAATCAGGTAATCAGGTAATCAGGTAATCAGGTAATCAGGTAATCAAATTATTGGCAGCCCACACATAAATATACATCTACTACATTACATATTAATCATAGATATGACGCGCTAATATAGAGACTTGTCCGCAATATTCACAGGCATGATTTGAGATAAAAAATAAATATACGTTATTAATTATGCAGACTAACTGTGATCCATCTCTCATGATTTTTAAGCCGATTGATTTCTCAAAGTGGAGTGTTATCATCTAGACATAGAGTAAAGGGCAAACCGATCGAAAGGTCGGGACGCAAAGCCACCGGTCTAAGGGTTTTGATACCTAAGACAGCGGAGCTGCCATCTGAGAAGAGTGATGTTATTGCCGATTTATGGCATTACTCTTTGATTGCGTTGCCCTTTTCGTACAACACCTGTGACGAAAAGGACATAGATATGAAAGCTCAACACACCGCCTCCCGTTTAGTTCGCAAGACAGTTTTCTCTGTATGCACCTCCTTGCTGCTTGGTACCGCCTTGTTGCCATCCACAGCTTCTGCGGCTGATGGCTCAGTGACGTTTACTGGCACTATCTATGAATCTCCATGTGATTTTTCTGACAGCAGCGTGACCTGCTATTCAGGCATGAACAAGCAAACCATGCCTTTGGCTCACTTGCAGCAAGCCGGTCAAATCAGCTCAATTAGCAGCACTATCAGCTACAAAGTGACCAATGCCAGCAACATGGCGATCGTGACTGTCAGCTATCTCTGATGACTCATCTGTAGTGACGCTGAAATTGGCGCGAAACAGATGAGCAGGTGGTGTTGAAAGCAACTCTTATCAGGTCGCCTGTGCTACCCATACAGGCGGCCAATATCTTTTCATCCCGCCTCCTCACGAACAAATAGCTGGCTTTGCTGATTGAGTCACCAGTCATCATGCGCCCAGATAATGTGGCTTAAGCCACAGGGACATCTCGCTTTTCCTGGTCATTTGCTGCATGTCTCGTGTTGATTAAATGAGATCTGACACGCACTTTACACAACTAACAACTTCTTCAATAAAGTCGCATGTGAGCCCTCACTACGGCAGCAGGAGTTCAAAAACAGCAAGCATATAAATCAACGCTATATCATTGATTTATATGTCATTTAAAAAATCATTGATATTCTTTTGAGTCCCTGTAAATTGCCTTGCGATTACTCGCAAGACAATACACAAACAAGAACAAAGGGATAAAAATGAACCGTTCAGGTACCGGGTGGCTGCTGCTGGCAGGCCCCCTGCTTTTGGCTACATCCTCGGCGCAAGCCAACTACTCCCCAAATGACTGGCGACAGTATCAGCTGACTGGCGAATCGAGCCGGCAACTGGCCGCTCGCATCACCGAGATCACCTACGAGCTCAAGGCGCGTAGCAGCAATGCTCCTTACCAGCAGCTTAGGGTCTACCGTCGCTTCGACTGGCAGAGCAGCGATCTCGTCGCACTGGCCGAGCAGCAGTGTGGCGAGCCGCAGCTCAAGGTAGATGCAGGCTGGCAGATCCGCTTCGTGCGCTGTGAAGATCGGATTCCGGCGGGCAAGCTCATTCCCGCCAGCAGTTATGACTTCGGTTATGGCCTCAAGCAGGGTCGCTGGGAGCAGCTGGCGGGCACGCCGACCGCCCAGCGACAGGATCGTCTGCCGCTGCCGCAAGCCATCATCCTGGGTCAGAGCGAAAGGGAGCTGGATCGCTGCGAACTCAACGCACAAGGCCGCTGCGCAGAGCCGGAGTGGCACTATCAGCCGCAGGATTGGCAGCAGTTGCAGGTACTTGAAGAGACCCCGAGTGAGCGGGATGGCCGGTTGGAGCAGATCTTCTTCCGTCTGCAACCGGTGGCAGGCAGTCAGGCTGCCGCTCAGGTCAGCGAGATCCATGTCTGGCGCCGTTATCAGTGGCAGCTGGATCAGCTCACGCCTCAGCAGGAGTGTGATGAGCCGCAGGAGCGCAAGGAGGGGAGCAACACCATCCGCTATCGCATCTGTCGTCAGGTGATCCCCGCTGGCAGCGAGGTGCAGGTAACGCTGCAAGATAGCGGCTACCAATACCCTGTCGCTGGCGGCGAGTGGCAACCCCTGCCAGAGAGCAAAGAGTGGCAGGAGAGTCGGGTGCTCAATCGCCCCATCGTGCTAGACAGCAAAGAGGAGCAGCTGGAGTGTCGTCGCGCCAACGGTCGTCTCTGCTCCGAGCCAGAGCAACCCGATGTGGATCTGCTCGACAGCGATGCCGCCAAACTGGTGGCCGACGTGAGCGGCCAGAACAGCCCTGCCTGGCAGGCGAATTACGGCCACGATGACGCCAAGCTGATGGCGGTGGTGCGCGGGATGCGTGCCCTGCTGGCAGCCAACCAGCCGACCCATCCGGCAATGGACAAGCTGCTCTACTATGTGCGCGCCCACAACTACCACGGCGGCATCAAGCAGGAGAGCGATCAGGTTGCCCGCGCACTGGCTGGCGTCATGATTGACCTGCTCAACCACCCCTTGCTGCTGGGCGCAGAACCGCAGGATCAGGCCGGAACCGTGCTGGAAGCGTGGAGCGTGGCCGCCCAGGGGCAGCTGGGACAGGAAGCCTTCCGCCAGAGTGCCGCCCCCATGCTGGCCCAGCTCAACCAGGCGCTCGGCTATGCGGTGCAACATGCGGCGCAGATCAATGGCCACAAACCCTGGGCCGATGGCCTGTTCGAGCTGCTCAATCTGGTCGATCAGAGCGCCTCTTACGGTCAGCAGGCTGACTTCAGCGCAGCAGTGCTGCAACAGGAGGCGACATTGCGCCAGAGCCTGCTGCAACTGGGCCTGAGCGAGCTGGCCCTCTGGAAACAGCGCGATGGCTCACGGGATCTGTTTATCTTCAACAACATCCTCGATGCCCACAGCCGCCTCTACCAGATGATGCGCTACCTCCATCACACCAGCCCGGATAAGGCGATCGCCTATCGCCAACAGCTGGATCGCGATGTCATCGCCATCATGCGCCAGCAGGGGCTGATCCCGGGTGGCCAACATCCGGCCGCCATGCTGGAAGAGGTATCCCTGACCCTCTCCAGCTACTACCTCACCTACACGGATCGCACCAGCGAAGCCTGTGTCAGCGGCGAGTTCGCCGGGCTTTGTACCCCGATCCGCATGGAAGATATTCTGCCGTTCGAGCACACCTGCTCGCCCACCCTGCGTCTGCGCGCCCAGGATCTGACTCAGGCTCAGGCCGAAGGGATCTGCCGCGAGCTGGGTGATGAAGAGCAGCGCTTCCACCAGCAGATGGAGACTGGCTGGCAACCGGTGGCCGATGATCACAACGAAGCGCTGGAACTGGTGATCTTCAACTCCTCCGCCGACTGGGGCCGCTACGGCAGCGCGCTATTTGGCGTCTCCACCGACAATGGCGGCATCTATATCGAGGGGGATCCGGCTCGCCCCGGCAATCAGGCCCGCTTCTTCGCCTATGAGGCGGAGTGGAAACGCCCTGCCTTCCAGGTGTGGAACCTGCGCCACGAGTACGTTCACTATCTGGATGGCCGCTTCAACCAGTACGGCAGCTTCGGCCACTATCCACTCAACCGCACCACCTGGTGGGCCGAGGGGATTGCAGAGTACATCGCCCACGGCCAGTGCTTTGCCCGGGGTCTGGATAACGTGGCAAACCGCCCCGCCAACCAGCGCCCGACACTGGCGGCTATCCTCCACCTTGACTACGAGCAGGGTGGCGAGATGGTCTACTCCTGGTCCTATACCGTGCACCGCTTCCTCAACGATACCGGTCGCGGCGCCAGCTGGCTGGCGCTGGCACAAGCGCTGCGCAATCCGGATCGGCAGCAGGCGATGAGCGACTTCGAAGGGGAGTTGGACCGCCTGATCGCCAACGACAGCGACGCCTATCAGGCGTGGCTCGCCCGGGATCTGCTGCCCTGGTGGCAAGCCAACAAGGAGTCAGACGCCTGCAAGGGTAACGACTCCGCCCACTGATAGACCTTCACCCAACAGAGGGGCTGCCGCCGCAGCCCCTCACTTTATCCTCCCGCTCTCCCAGCCTCTGCTGCGACAACCTCTGCCCGAATGAGGTGCCCGCCCGTTATCAAGCCTGACGCCAGCGGCCGAGTTGTAATAGAATGCCGATAGCCACTCCCAACTTCAGACCCTGACCGCACCGCGCATGAAGAAGTTTGCCAAGATCCTCCTCGCCTGCCTCGTTTTGCTGCTGGCCCTGATTGCCATGCTGCTGGGCTACAGCGAGTGGATCGTCTCGGATGCCCGTCACTACACCTACGATCAGGTGGACAAGGTGCCCTACAACCGGGTTGCGGTGGTGCTGGGTACCTCCAAATATCTCTCCGGTGGCGGCCCCAACCACTACTTCAAATACCGCATCAAGGCGGCGGCCGAGCTCTATAACAATGCCAAGGTGGACTTCATCATCGTCTCCGGTGACAACGCTACCGTGCAGTACAACGAGCCACGCCAGATGCGCCGCGCCCTGATCAAGGCGGGCATCCCCGCCTCCGCCATCTATATGGATTTCGCCGGATTCCGCACCCTCGACTCAGTGGTTCGCGCCAAAGAGGTGTTCGGCCAGGAGCGCTTTACCGTGGTTTCCCAGGGCTTTCATAACGAGCGGGCCATTTTCATCGCCCGCCATTTCGGTATCGATGCGGTCGGCTTCAATGCCGAGGATCCCAGCGCCTATCAGGGGATCCGCACCCGGGTGCGGGAAGTCTTTGCCCGCCTGATGGGGCTGCTCGACCTCTATGTGCTGGACAAGGGGCCCAAGTTCCTCGGGGCACCGGTCCCCATCGGCCTGCCTGTGCCTTGCCAGTCACTAAGTACCATCGGCAGTCTGCAACCCTGCCTAAAGCAACCCAAACCGGCGGTGGATGAGGCCAAGCCAGCGGCAATCTCTGCCGCGGTTGCCACCGAGTCGGCTACTCCATCTTCCTCGGCCGTGAATGAACAAGTCACGCTAGCTTTATCCGCAGCGGCAGCCACTGAGCCGGTCACTCCCGCCAAACCCGCGGCAGAAACCACCGCCGAGATGCCCAGCGCGGCCTTGCCCACATTGCCGATGACCCCTTCAGCCGCCAGCGTCAGCACTGCCACACCATAAACAGACGACCCGCCAACTGGCGGGTCTTGTTATTACAGCGCGGGTTGTGGCGGTGAGCCTGTACACCCATTCCCAGCGACCAGGTCAGCCTCGCGCCGCTTGATAACGGCGGGCCACTTCGGCCCAATCCACCACCTGATAGAAGGCAGCGATATAGTCAGGACGCTTGTTCTGGTACTTGAGATAGTAGGCGTGCTCCCACACATCCAGCCCCAGGATCGGGGTATGGCCATGCATCAGGGGACTATCCTGGTTGGCACTGCTCTCCACATGCAATCTGCCCGCCTTGTCCACCACCAGCCAGGCCCAGCCGCTGCCAAAGCGGCTCAGAGCCGCCTGAGTGAAAGCCTGCTTGAAGGCATCGAATCCCCCCAATTCCCGCTCGATGGCCAGCGCCAGCTCACCGCCCGGCTCACCGCCCCCCTGCGGGCTCATCACCAGCCAGAACAGGGAGTGGTTGGCATGGCCGCCGCCATGGTTGCGTACCGCCCCTTGCAAGGTGGCGGGCAGAGTATCGAAGCGGCGCAGCAGATCCTCAACCGGCAGTGCAGCCAGCTCTGGCGCCCCTTCCAGTGCGGCGTTGAGGTTATTGATATAGGTCTGGTGATGACGGCTATGGTGGATCTCCATGGTCAAGGCATCGATATGGGGTTCCAGTGCGTCGTAGGCATAGTTCAGGGCTGGCAGGGTATGGCTCATGATGACCTCTGTTCGGATTAATGGAGCCGGGATGAGGGCTCGCTCTGACACAGGCAGTGACCGAGCGAACGCATGATCCCGGCGTGGCTGCCGTGGCGCTGTACGAACGTCAGCAACTCGGCACGGGTTGTGCGGGTATGGCGCAAAGCAGCCTCTCGCAGGCGAGAGGAGCAAGCGGGGGAGTGACAGGTCGCCAGCAGGCAGTCGTGCACATAGCAGAGCAGGTCGGCGGCGCGATCGGGCAGAGTCATGGCCACCAGCAGATCCGCCAGATTGTGGTGAGCCACAACCAGCGCAGCCACCGCCTCATCGGCGTCATGCCACTGCACCAACTGCTGACCAGCCAGCCAGAGCGCCTGCTGATAATGGGCCAACGCCTGATGATACTCGCCGCAGTCAAACAGCCGGTTGCCCTCTCGGGTCTGCTGTTTCCAGTGACTCATGCTGCTGCCACCTTCGGTCGACTCGACCCACCCCTTCACCCAGGTTGCTGTCATATGCTTCACACCAACAAATGATAATAATTATCATTACATGAATCATATCCAGGAGACAAGGGGCGTCGGGATCGCAGCAAACAGCCAAAACAGCGCGGCCACTTCTTGGCAAGGAATGGCCGCTTGAGGCAACCGGTCAGTGGATTCGACCGGCTAATTGGAAGTTAACGGCAGGTCAGATGTTGTTGGCGGGCGAAGGCGGGGCAATTCCCAGCAGCATGTGATCCATCATCCCCACCATGCGCCCTATCTCGGGCTTGGTGATGGTATCGTTGGCCCCCAGTTGCAGCGCTTTCTGGCGGTTGTCATCGCTCATCAGGGAGGAGAACATCACGATGGGCATCTCCTTGTAGGAGGGGGTGTCCCGCAGACGCTTGAGCAGGTGCATGCCATCCATGCGCGGCATCTCCACATCGGTGATCACCGCGTTGACAAAGCCGGTCACCGGCATTCTCTCCTCCTGTGCCAGACGATCGAAATCCGTCATCATCTCCAACCCCTCGCCGCCGTCCTTGGCCGTAATCACGTTGTAACCAGCGGTACGCAGGGTGGTTTCGATCATCTTGCGGATAAAGGCCGAGTCGTCCACCACCAGAATGGTCTTGCCCTGGCGTAGCGCCATCATGCGATCGTCGATGAGCACCTTGCGGTCCTGAGTGACGTCGTACTTCTCCATGCTGAGCTCGGGGTTGATATCGGCGATGATCTTCTCGAAATCGAGGATCATGATGAGGTTGCCATCGCGCCTGACCACGGCCACCACGCAGTCGTTCTCCCCCGCCTCCAGAAACTGGCTGGGTGACTCCACATCCTCCCAGGAGACCCGGTGGATCCTGCTGACGCTATCGATCAGAAAGCCGTTGGCCATCTTGTTGAAGTCGGTGACGATCACCACCTTGTGGCTGGGGTCCGGGTTGGTCTTGATGCCGAGCCAACCCGCCAGATCCACCAGCGGGATGAGGCGATCCCGCAGGGAGAAGACCCCCACCATATGACGCTGGGCATTGGGGTAATCGGTTGTCTCCGGCACCCGAATCACCTCGCGCACCTTGGCGACGTTGATCCCGTAATAAGCGGTTTTTTCACGACCGTCCGGTAGCTGCTTCTTGAGGTGAAACTCGATGATCTCAAGCTCGTTGGTGCCACTTTCGGTCAGGATAGATTTACGCTCTTCCCCATCTTTGGACATCATGGTGACTCTCATTCTGGTTGCGCGGGCAGCAGACCGCTGCGGTTTTCCCTCAGTATAGGAATGGAATTCACCCAGCGGCTCGGATCTCGGCAAGATTGCAGCCTTAACCGCTTGATCCCGCAGGCTGGCGGGATCGTATCTGCCAATCAGGACAACATAGGTAGATGGTGAAATCCATCATGTACTCACAAGGAGCCTGAGATGAGTGAAGGCATAGTCGTGATTGGCGCTTCTGGCGGGATCGGGGCGGCTCTGGTGACACACTGGTTGGCGGCGGGTGTCGGGCCAGTGATTGCCATCAGCCGTCAGCCCGCACCTGCTGGCCTCTCATCGCCGGGTCTGCACTGGCTATGTTGTGATTACAGCGATGAGCAGATGGCAACTGCGGTAGCCCACATCGCGGAGTTGGCACCGAGACCGCATCGGGTGGTGATCTGCAATGGCATACTGCATCAGGGGGAAATCCAGCCAGAGAAACGACTCGAAGCAATCAATCTCGATGCCATGACCCGCTTCTACCAGACCAATGCCTTGCTGCCGCTGCGCTGGATCAGCCAGTTGTTACCGCTGTTTGGCCGCGAGCCTTGCACTCTGGCCGTTCTCAGCGCCCGGGTCGGCAGCATTGGTGACAACCGAGCGGGCGGCTGGTATGGCTATCGCGCATCCAAGGCCGCCCTCAACATGCTGCTCAGGTGTGCCGCCATCGAGCTGGCCCGGCGGGCCCCAGGCGTCAAATTGCTGGCCTTCCATCCCGGCACAGTGGATACCCAACTCTCTCGCCCGTTTCACGCCAATGTACCGGCGGGAAATGTGCAGAGTCCCGAGCTGGTAGCCGACCATCTGATTAACCTGATGAACCGGCTGCAACCGGATGGTGAACTGAGCTTTCTCGACTGGCAGGGCAATCCTATCGAGTGGTAGGGGAACCCAAGAGACGTGCCAGCAGCGCCCGCAAACTCTTGATCACGGCGGGCTTGCCCGCCAGTTGCAACCTCGCAGCCAATCTTCCCCAGTCGGCATATTGCCAGATGGCTGCGATCAGCAGATAACGCTCTTCAGGAGTCAGTGAACCCAGCACAGCCAGATGGCGCGCCAACCACAACTGCAGGCTGGATTGGCTCAGTTCAAACGGCTTGTGATGCAGGGCAAAGCACTCAACCTCATCGCGCTCGAACTCGTCAAGCTCAGCCGCGGTGACAGTGCTGCCTTGCAGACATTGCCATACCAGCTCGGGCTCCAATCCTTTCAGCTCGCCCGCCAGCAGGGTCGGCAACTGGCGTACAAAACGCTGCTGCCACTGATCCAGCTCGGGCTCATGTTCGGGTTTCAGCGCCTTTAGCAGCAGGGCTGCGTGGCAGCCGCTGGCGGCATCCCGCTGCAGGCCGATGCGCAGCACCGTCAGTCCTGCCTTGCGCCAGAAAGATAGCAGGTCGGCGCTAGCCGAAAAGGCAGAACCCAGGTAATCGATCCCCGCCTGACGATAATGTTCTTCAAGCCTGCCAAGCAGTAGCGACCCCAACCCGTGGCGGTGCAGCTTGGGATGGATGGCGATACGCATCACCCGGGCGTAGCTGCGCCCCCCCGCCGTTTTGAAACCGGCGTGGGCCAGCAGCGACTGGGGCAGCAGATGGCCGCGCGGACGGCGGCGCCCGGCCCAGATCGCCTCGGCCAGCTCGGGCTCTATCTCCCCTTCCCGCGCCACCAAGGCCACACCCAGCAGGCTCTCGTCCTGCTCCAGCAGATGGATATCGAGATCCGGGCTCTCCAGCAGGGATCTGAGATCGCTCGGCGTAGTCTGGTAGTGAGCCAGCACCAGCAGGCCGAACAGCTGGTTGAGCAACGTCTCGTCGCTCTCCAGCGCCTCCTGATTGACCAGACGCCAGCTCGGGCTGGTCGGCGGCAAGGGCGTTGCCACTTCGGCATTGAGGCCGAGCAGGCGGAAAATCAGCGGCTCCAGCGGATCGCGCTTACTCCAGCGAATAGGCTCAGAGAGGTGGATCTCCTGCCACTCCGGGGTCTGGCTATCGAGCACCCGCTTGAAGCGCAGGTGAAAACCGCGCCCCGTCCCCTCGTAACCGTGCTCGGTGGTGGCAAACACGATGCGGCTGTAGCGGGCCAACATGGCTTCGAGCAGCGGGGTCGGAATGGCGGCCGCTTCATCCACCAGCAGCAGATCGGGATTCATCGCCTCGTGCACCAGCCGATCCGGCGAGCAGTAGCTCAGTCCGGTCAGCTGTTCCGGCGTGGTATCTAGCCCACGAGCGGCGTGGGCAAACAGGGTCGCTACCGTTGCCTGCGAGGGAGCCGTCACCACTATGTTCAGCGCGGGCTGCTGGCGCAGCAGCTCGGCGGCAGCCAGCCCCAGCAGCGCACTCTTGCCACGACCGCGGTCGGCGCTCAGCACCAGCGGCCGACGACGATGGCCCTGCAACACCTTGTGGATGGCGGGCAGTGCCCGTGCCTGATCGCAGCTCAGCCTGCGCTCCGGCCCAATCGGTTGCCACGGTTGCGAGCAAACCGGCGGCTCCAGAGATAGGGCAGGATCACCTTCCAGCAACCGCACCAGCCGGGCGATAAAGCCGTGGCCGGCCCGGCCCGCCTCCTCCGGCTGGGCCACCAGCCGGATCCGGTCAGGATCCGGCCATGCAGGCCACTGTGTTCTTGGCGGGGTCAGCAGCAGCAGCAAGCCACCAGCGCGCAGAGTGCCCGCCAGCGCCCCGAAGGCATCGGGGTGAAAGCCGCTGAAGGCGTTGAATACCAGCGTGTCGCACTCCTGACCGAGCCGCTGCAGCGCCTTGGCAGCGGGTTGCGGGGCATAACACTCGGGCCCGGCACCCAGCCAGAAGACGGTCTCACCGAGCAGGGATTGGGCGCGGGCAATGCACTCGGCCTCCTCCCCCTCCAGCCAGATCAGGCACCGCTCACCGGCGCGGGCCAGCGCCTCGCGCAGCAGGGTGACCTCTTGCTGTGTCATGAAGCTTGGCTGTCAGCCGGTTTGCGGGGCTCGAACATGCGCTCCCCCATCTGATCGATAAAGGTGTGGGCCTTCTGCACCATGAAACGCTCGGCATCGGCCGGATTGGCAAACAGATCGGAGCGGATGAAACGGTGGGTTTGCAGCACGCCGTCCAGCTCCTTGGTGATGCGCCCTGCCAGTCGGTACTGGCCACCTTCTGCCATGGGCTCCGGATAGATGAGATAGCCGGCATATTCGGTGGGAGTGACTTCCGGCGCCTTGGTCGGCTCGCCCCCGAACAGGGCGCTGAACAGTTTCTTGAGCATGGTGATCTCCTCTGGTTGCCAGCATTGTCCCCAAGGGGTTGCACAGTGGCAAGCAGGGGATCTTATTACGAATTGTTATTTGCACTACGAACCATTCTCATTTAGATTTCATCTTATTCCACAAGAGGTGACCATCATGTACGTCTGTTTGTGCCGCGGCATCACAGATACCCAGATCCGCAAAGCGGTGCAGTCAGGTAAAAGCGAATTCCGCCAGCTCAAGCAGTCGCTCGAGGTGGGCGCCCAGTGTGGAAAATGCGTGCGCATGACCATGGAGATCATTGCCGCCGAGCTCGACAGGATGGAGCAGGAGCAACCCGTGCTCTACTACGAAGTGGCCTGATCCGGACACCTCTTTTCTGATGCGACCCGCCAACAGGGTCACCCCTTTTCTCAGGCGAGCTGGCTCGCCAGACCTCTTGTTGTCACTTTTCTGGACTAAGCTCTAACGATCGAAGCCTCAGGCACGAACCAAGGAGCACTGTCGATGAAAGGAGATCCCAAGATCATTGCCCACCTCAACAAGGTGCTGGCCAATGAGCTGATTGCCATCAACCAATACTTCCTGCACGCCCGCATCTACGATGACTGGGGCCTCAAGGCGCTCGGGCACAAGGAGTATCACGAGTCTATCGATGAGATGAAACACGCCGACGAGCTGGTCAAGCGCGTGCTGTTTCTCGAAGGGCTGCCCAATTTGCAGGATCTGGGCAAGCTGCGTATCGGCGAGACCGTCGAAGAGATGCTGCGCTGCGACCTTTCGCTGGAGATGGATGCCATCCCCGACCTCAAGGTAGCCATCGCCTATGCCGAGTCGGTGCAGGACTACATCAGCCGCGACCTGTTCCAGGAGATCCTGGAAGACGAGGAGGAGCATGTGGACTGGCTGGAGACTCAGCTCGATCTTATCGATCGCATTGGGCTGGAGAACTACCAGCAGTCGCAACTGCACCACGGTTCATCCTGAATAGTTATGGCATGAAAAAACGGTTAAAAAACCCGCTCAGGCGGGTTTTTTAATGTCTGGCTGCATAGCTTTTCACACCACTTATCAGCATGAAAAATAAGCGTATTTTTGCTATTCAGGTCGCAAAAAAAGACGCCGGGTAGTTGCACTATTGGGGCCCCTCACAGGGACACACAATAACAACATGTGAAAGGACTACATCATGCACTTCCTACCCAACAAGCTCGCACTAGCCTGCGCCATTGCTCTGTCTCTTGCCGCCTGCAATGACAACAGCTCGAACGCACCTGCAGATCCCGCAGCCACCAAAGCATCCCTGATGCAGACCATGGATGAGGCCCTGCGCGAGAGCCAGGCGCTCGACCCCTACGGTTTTGCCATCGATGCCGCCAGCATCGCCAAGCGCAAGGCACTCGACAGTTCACTGCTCCAACGACTGAATACACTGGATCCCACGGTGTTAAGTGAGCGGGATCGGCTGTTCTACGACATGATCCGCTGGGACTTGCAGATCAATCTTGAAGGGTACGATTTACCCCAATCCCAGATCCCGATCCATCACTTCCGCAACCGCGTGGTGGATCTGGCAGATGACGTTGGTGCAGCCCCTGCCAGCGGCAAAGCGGCTCGCACCGTCAGCGGTGACTTCGACTATTTCGAGCACAGCTCGGCCGACCGAGTGGAACCGGGTGATGGCGCATGGCGACGGGACCTCGACCGCACAGACACAGCTCCGGCACTTGCAATGGCAACCCGGGCAAAGACAACAATGACCCCGCTGGCCTGGTACCAGGAACACCTCACCTGGCTCAAGGCATATGATGCCTATCTGGCCGAGGTGAAACACCAGTTCGAGCAGGCCAGTGTTCAGGGCAACACCTTGCCTGATGAGCTGGTAGACCGGCTGCTGGCCCAGCTCAACAGCAAGCTTGATGGCGACATGCTCGCTGGCGCCTACCTCGGCTGGCAGCAGTTGCCGGGGGATGCCGATGCCACACTGCGAGCAGACTACAAAGCCGTGCTGGACAGCATCAACAGCCGTTATCTGGCGCTGCGCGACTATCTGGATTACCAGCATGGCGGCGCCTATGCAGTCCGCCTGGGTAGTGGCGAGTGTGACGACGGTTTCTGTGGCATGACCAACGGGCGCGACTGGTATCGCTGGCTGCTGAAGAAGCACACCACCACCAATATGACACCGGAGCAGGTACATGAGCTGGGATTGAGTGAGGTAGACCGGATCTTCGGTGCCATGGTCAAGGTGTGCCACACCGTTGGCAAGTGCGACAACGAAGACGTGGCCCAAAGCAAGCAGAGCGGCCAGATCTACGCCTTCTTCCGTTATCTGAACGAACCGGCCTTCTTCTATCAGAACCCGCTGGCACTCTGGTCGACCGGCCTCAACCCGGACAACGCGGCCGGTGCGACCCTGAGCGGGCCGCAGCAGCAGGCACTGGCCGAACACGAGCGGGCATTGCAGGAGTACAACGCCTTCAAGAGCAAGGCTGCGCTGGTGCTGCCGGACTTCTTCGATGCCGATCGCACCATTCCCAAGCTCGATTACGAGGTGGTGCCCGTCTCCTATGAAGATGCGCCATACGGCGGGGTAGCCTGGTATCAGGACGGCAACCCGCAGACCGGCCGCAAGGGGCAGTTCTTCCTCAACACCTACTACCCCTATGGTCTGCAGAGCTGGAACATCAGCACCCTGCTGGCCCACGAGGCGGCGCCGGGCCACCACTTCCAGATCACCATCGCTCAGGAACTGGCCGCCAAGGATCCCGACTTCCCGCAGTATGTGGCGAACGCCTCCTACACCGCCTATGCGGAGGGCTGGGCGCTCTACACCGAATACCTGGCGGATCACGACATGGGGCTCTATCAGGGACGGGGCCTCTATGATCCGGCGGTGGGAGACGTGAAGGTCGAGGGCTCGTCTGCCTTCAACAACCAGTTGCAATACTTTGGCCGTCTCAACGAGGAGATGCTCAGGGCGATGCGGCTGGTAGTGGATACCGGTATCCACTGGTATGGCTGGAGCCACGATCAGGCCGTCAACTACATGAAGGAGAACTCGGCGCTGGGTGCTGGGGACATCAGCTCCGAGGTGCCGCGCTACATGGCCTACACTGGCCAGGCGACCTCCTACAAGGCGGGCCAGCTGGCGCTGATCCGAATGCGGGAGTCGGCCGAGCAGGCGCTGGGCGGAAGCTTTGACCTCAAGGCGTTTCACCACCATGTGCTGGAATACGGCATGTTGCCCATCTCGGTGCTGGAGCAGAAGAACAAGCAGTGGATTGAACAGTCGAAGTGATCACAGTTACGGCGCCCGGCAAGGCAACGGGCGCCGCTTTCGATTAGGATACGGCCCTCTTCCAATAACAATGCTACGGACGATTTCCATGGAACAGATTGCACGCGAGATGGCACCCCACAAACGGGTGGCACTGGTGGCTCACGACAACATGAAGACCCCTCTGCTGAACTGGGTAATGCGCCGCAAGGAGGAGCTCAAGCTCCACCATCTTTACGCCACCGGCACCACCGGCACCATGCTCGGCAAGCAGGCACAACTGCCCATCACCTGCCTCTTCTCCGGCCCCATGGGGGGCGACCAGCAGCTCGGTGCCCTGATCGCCGAAGGGAAGATCGACGTGCTGATCTTCTTCTGGGATCCCCTCAATGCGGTGCCGCACGATCCGGACGTGAAGGCGCTGCTCCGCCTCGCGGCAGTCTGGAACATCCCGGTCGCCACCAACGAAGCGACCGCCGACTTCATCATGGACAGCCCCCATATGCGCCAGGCGTTCAGCGTGCAGATCCCGGATTACGCCGGTTATCTGAAGGCTCGCACCGAGTGATCGGCTAACCCGTCATGCAAAAGGGCCGCAACAAGCGGCCCTCTTTAATTGGGAAAATGAATCAGCCAGGGACACAAACCGGCGCCGGCTTATAGCGCGCGGGCGAGAATGTGTGCCACCTGATCCGGGTCGATATCCTGCTGCTCACCGAGCGCGGTGCGCCCCACCCGCTTGAGGTTGGAGCAGACCGCCGGAATGCAACTTTCGCTGAGGCCATAGTCGGACAGCCGGGTACCCAATCCCATCTTCTGGAAGAACTGCTCGGTACGGATGATCGCCTCTTCGATGCGCAGGGCCTTGTCCTCGCGGGTCGAATGCCACACCCGCTCGGCAAACTGGGCCAGCTTGTCCTGCTTCTGGCTCGCCCGCTCACGGAGCAGCGAAGGGAGCACCACGGCCAGACTCTGGCCGTGGTCGAGCCCGTAAAGCGCCGTCAGCTGATGACCGATGGCGTGAGAGGCCCAATCCTGCGGCACCCCGCAACCGATAAGGCCGTTGAGCGCCAGACTGGCCGCCCACATCAGATTGGCCCGCACCTGATAGTTGGTCGGCTCCGCCAGCGCCCTGGGGCCGTTCTCCACCAGCACCTGCAGCAAACCTTCCGCCAGCCGATCCTGTACCTCGCCTCCCACAGGAAAGGTGAGGTACTGCTCGGCAATATGGACGAAAGCATCCACCACTCCGTTGCCGGTCTGGCGCGGCGGCAGACTGTAGGTGGTCGCCGGATCGAGCACCGCAAATTGCGGCTGCACCAGCGGGCTTCTGAAGGAGATCTTCACATCCCCCCGGCTCACCACCGAGGTGGGATTGCTCTCGGAGCCGGTGGCTGGCAGGGTCAGCACACAGCCCATCGGCAGCGCCTTGTGTACACTCGCCTGTTTACCGCAGATATCCCAGGGATCATCCCCCTCGTAGCAGGCGGCCGCCGCAACAAACTTGGTGCCATCCACTACCGAGCCGCCGCCGACGGCTAGCAAGAAGTCGATGCGCTCGCGTTTAACCTGAGCCACCGCCTCCATCAACAGCTCGAATCTGGGGTTGGCGCCGATGCCGGAAAACTCCTGCCACGTCACCCCTTCCAGCGCCCGGGTCAGCTGCTCATAGACGCCGTTTTGCTTGATGCTGCCACCGCCGTAGAGCACCAGCAGCCGGCTGCCGGGCGGGATCAGTTCGGGCAGGCTGGCGATCTGCCCCTCGCCGAAACAGATGCGGGTCGGATTGGCATATTGGAAGTTGTACACGGCGGACTCCTCGACTGGCTCAATGCGCGGACATTGTGCGCCTGTGGGGAGGTGAGGTCAAAAGAGGTGGCAGATGCTTGCCCATCGGCGGTCGACACTGGCCCATCGGTGCCGACCGGGTAGATCTCAGAACAGCGGCAGGATCAGGCGGTTTTGACCTCATCTTTGGATGAGCTCTTCTTGCCGGTCAGGCGATCCATCGCCTCCTTGAGCATCGCCTCTCGCTGCTCGTTGAGCGGCTTGCTCTGCTCCGCCCGCTCTTCCGGCGTCAGCTTCTTGTTGTCGGCGATGGTCTTGAGCTTCTCTTCGATCTCGTTGAACTTCTTGCGATCAAACCCGAGCGCCTTGTCCACCAGCTGCTGCACCACGCCCCCCTTGTCGGAGCTCATATCCAGCGCCGGTGGCAACTTGTTGTTCTTGGCCAGATGTTCGTAGGTCAGCACCTGCTGGGCCTGACCGGTCATGCGCTGGGTGGAGAGGCTGACCATCTCCTCCCAGCCACCACCCTGCCCGCCGCTACTGGCACTGTTGAGGGTGGCGAGGGCGCGGTTGTTGGAGGCGCTCTGGGCAAGCTGCTGGCTGTAGGGTTTGATATCCATGAAGACTCCCGTTCTGTGTGCCGACCCGCCGAAGCGGGCCGACTGAATGCGGCGCTATGGGGTCTGGCCCCACCTTTGACAATAAAACCAGCAAGTTACAGGCCAACTTGTCAGATTGGGCGAGATCCCCGCGCTGGCAAGCTTGCCTGCGGTTACAGCCCCGACGCAGCGTCAGAATCATGACTCATCCGCTACTTTCCCCCAATTTCCGACACATACCGCTGCCTCAAAAACGCTGCACCCTATAAACCGCAGGAACGCTCCGTCGATCACAAAACAAACAACCAGCGAGGCATACAATTTTGGCGCACATCACAACCAGCCAGCCGTGTCATGGATGATCTGTTCGTAAAACCAATAACAGGCAGACCAATCTGCCGAGCGCACTCCGCTGCCAGTTCGGAGTTGCGGCCTCCCCACACCTCATCCCCTCGTCTGACTCTCACTCACCGCAACCTTTCGGGCATAACGATGAAAAAACACACCTTGAGTCTTCTCTCCGCCACCCTGCTCACCCTGCTTGGCACCAGTGCCGACGCCTGTACCGGCCTTATCGTCGGCAAGGGGGCCAGTGCCGATGGCAGCGTGATGATCGCCAGAAACGAGGATTTTGGCGTCAACAACTGGAACAAGTACCTCGCCTTCCGGCCCGCGCAGCAGAACGAGGGCAAGGTCTGGAAACTGGGTAACGGGCTGGAAGTGCCGATGCCCAAGGCGTTTTTCGCCTACTCCGCCATTCGTGACTGGGATGCCACAGCCAGCGACCCCGACGGCAAGTATTACGAGGAGCGCGGCATCAACGAGTTCAACGTCGCCATTTCGGCCACCACCAGTGCCGAGGTCAACGACAAGGCCCAGAAAGCCGATCCGCTGATCGAGAAGGGAGTGATTGAAGCCATCATCCCGACCCTGATCCTGCCGCAGGCCAAAACGGCCAAAGAGGGGGTCGAGCTGCTCGGCAGCTATGTGGAGCAATATGGCGCCGGTGAGGGCAACAGCCTCTATCTGGCGGATGTGAACGAGGCCTGGCTGATGGAGATCGGCTCCGGCCACCACTGGATTGCGGTGCGGGTGCCGGACGACAGCTATGCCATGGTGGCCAACGGCCTGCGCATCCACGGCGTTAATCTCGACAGCGCCGATGTGCTGCACTCGCCCAAGCTGCTGGAGTTTGTACGCGAGCACAAACTGCTGGATAACGCCGACCCGAAAGAGTTCAACTTCGCCAAGGCGTTCGGGGTCATCGCTGACCCGTATAACGTGGATCGGGAGTGGCTCGGCCAGAAAATGCTGACCGCCAGCCATCCGCAGCCGACCCGGCAGGCGCAATATCCGCTCTTTATGAAGCCGGATGATCCCATCGCCGTGCCGGACGTGGCCAAACTGCTGAGCGCCACCTATGAGGGCACGCCGCTGGCGGGCAAGGCTGAGCGGCCGATCCGCATCGATCGCCAGCTGGAATCCCACGTCATCCAGCTGCGCAAGGAGATGCCCAAAGAGCTGCAGGGATTGATCTGGCAGAGCTACGGCGTGCTGGCCGAATCTGTGATGGTGCCGCTATACAACACCCTGGAATCCTACCCCCAGCCCTATCGCACCGGCAGCGACAGCTACTCCGATGACTCTGCCTACTGGCAGTTCCGCAGCCTGACCGCGCTGGCCAGCGCCGATCCGGACAAGTACCTGCCGCTGCTGCGCGGCGTCTGGAGCAAGGAGAGCAGCAAGCTTTACAAGGAGGTAGCCCTGCTCGACAAGAGCCTCAAGCAGGCCTATGCCAGCGACAAGGCTACCGCCATCGGGCTAGCCGCCGACTACTCCTATGGCCAGTTGGAGCAGACCTATCAGATGGCCAAAACGCTGCGCTACAAGCTGATGACGGATCTCACCAAGCGCACCGAGAAGAAGTATTCGCCGGAGGAGTTCAAGAAGATCATGAGCCTGTAATCGGTTCGCCAACGCAAAGAGGCTCCTAAGGGAGCCTCTTTTGTTTCAGCCAATGCGGCGATCAGCGACGGCTGATATTGAGCGGGCCGAAGGTCTGCGCCACCGGCATGATCTCGATGCTGTTGATGTTGACGTGGGCCGGTTGCTGGCTCACCCAGAGCACGGTATTGGCGATGTCTTCCGGCTGGATCGCTTCCACCCCCTGATAGACGGAGGCCGCCTTGGCATCATCACCGTGGAAGCGCACGTTGGAGAACTCGGTGCCGCCGCACAGGCCCGGCTCCACGTTGGTGACGCGGATGGCGGTACCCGCCAGATCGGCGCGCAGGTTGAGGCTGAACTGCTTCACGAACGCCTTGGTGGCGCCGTAGACGTTACCACCCGGATAGGGGTAGGTGCCCGCAATCGAACCGATATTGATGACGTGACCGCGATTGCGCGCCACCATGCCCGGCAGCAGCAATCGGGTGAGCAGGGTCAGACCGCTGATGTTGGTGGCGATCATCTGCTCCCAATCTTCCAGATCCGCCTTGTGGGCCGGCTCCAGCCCCAGCGCCAGACCGGCGTTGTTGACCAGCAGATCCACCTCGCTCCACTCGGCTGGCAGAGCAGCGATGGCAGCGCGGGTGGCCGCCTTGTCCTGCACGTCGAACGCCAGCGGCAGGAACTGCGCGCCCAGCTCGTCAGCCAGCGCAGCGAGCCGCTCGGCGCGACGACCGGTACCGATCACCTTGTAGCCCGCCTGCACCAGCTGGCGGCTGATGGACTCACCAAACCCGGACGAGGCGCCCGTTACCATTGCTATCATCTGAACCTCCATTATCTCAACCGATATTGTTATTTATGTTGTTGAAACCAATCTGACTTATTCATCGCTCAATTCACGTCCGGTCGCCTTGCGCCAGACAAATACCACCAGATGGAGCAGCAGCAGGCCCGAGCCACCCAGCGCAAACAGCAGGCCGGTGAGGGCGTTGACCGAGGTGTCGGCGCCGCACCACCACCAGACCAGCCAGCCACTCAGGCCGATGATGAAGGTCTGGATGGCGCAGACCGGACAGCGCCCCAGCTTGGCCCTGATGGCGGTGGCAAGACAGTTGTCGCAGCTCATCCTGCTCCTCGATTCTGCTCGTTCAACATGATCAGTTGGCCTGTGAAGAGGGCTTGCGCGCCTGAGTGCGAGCCACTCTGCGCCGCTCACGCTCCTCGTCGCTCACCAGCGGCAGCACCAGCCGGTGGGCGTGCTGGTCGCGGCCATAGTAGTCCGCCAGCCGCTGCTGGGGACGAAATCCCAATCCCTGATAGAGCGCCAGCGCCTCTTCGTTGGCGTCCGCCACCTCCAGCCGGATCGCCCCCCAGCCAGCGGCCTTGCCCTCGCGGATCACCTGCTCCAGCAGGCGCCGCGCCCAGCCCAGACGACGCACCGTCCAGCGGATAGCCAGCGCCTGAATGACCAGCCGATCCCAGCCTCTGTGCTCCAGCAGGCAGAGATAGCCCATCAGCTGATGTTTCTCGTCCAGCAGTAACAGGGTGCGCCCCTTGGCGTGGGCCAGCAGATAGTGCCAGCGGCTGCGGCCAAAGGCGACTTCGGGAGGAAAACAGTAGCGTTCCAGATTAACGATGGCGCCCAGATCATCGGTTCGGGCCGCACGTACGGTCAACACGGGGAGTCCTTGTTCGGTTATTTATCCTCAGCACCAAAAATGCGACTTGTATCACAAGTTACCAAGGCGTCATATTAGGCACTGTAACCTCTTGTTTCCCCTCGCGCCATTGTCGTGCTTGTCGGTGCATCGAAGCCCACTGGGGATCCTGCCTGTTCAGGCAGTCTGATCTGTGGAGCCGAAAATATGAGTACCTATGTCATCGTCGAAGAGCTGGGCGACTGGCCTTGCCATGCCGATTATCTGCTGACCGCCCGCACCTATCTGCAACATGGCGTGCCGACCACCGGCGGCCGACCCCGCATCATCAACCTCTGCCGCAATCTGGAGCACCTTAGCGCAGGCTACTACTGCTCGCTGCTGGCCCAGGCACGCGGCCACCACTGTCTGCCGGGTCTGCAGGCCATCAGCCGACTGCAACCCCAGCAGCCACCGGCCAAACTGTGGCGCAAGGCACAAGGGTGGCTGGCCCAGCAGAACGAGGATCGGATCCGGGTACGTGCCATCTTCGGCCAGTGTGAACAGAGCGAGCTGGCGGGGCTGGCCCGCTACTACTATGGCCTGAGCCAGTTGCCGCTGCAGGAGCTGACCCTCAAGCGCGGTCGCCACGGCTGGTCGGTACGCCAGCAGCAGAGCCTGTCGCCGCTGGCGCTGAGCCCAAGCGAGAAAGAGTTGATGCTGCACCACGCTCAGGCACTGGTGGGCACCGGTGACGAGGAGCAGGCGGCGCCGCTCTATCAGCTCGCCATTCTGGTCGACCCCAACGACGGCCGTGCCAGCAGTGATGGGCTGGCGCTGGAGCGTTTTATCCGGGCTGCCGCCGCCCAGGGCATCCGGGCCGAGATCCTGCCACCGTCAGCCATCGAACGGCTGCCGGAGTTCGACACCCTCTGGCTGCGTGCCGAAACCGCGGTCGGCCACTACACCTTCGAATTTGCCCATCGCGCCGAACAGCTCAAGATGCCGGTGATCGACAGCTCCCGCGCTATCCTCGCCTGCAGCAACAAGCTCTACCTCTACGAGCTGATGGTGCGCAGCGGCGTGCCCATGCCGCCCACCATGGTGGTCACCCGCCGCGGCCGCCACCATGTGGACGAACTGGTGCAACGGCTCGGCCTGCCGCTGATGGTGAAGGTGCCCGACGGCGCGCAGGGGCGCGATCTCGCCATGGCCAGCGACGAGCAGCAGCTGGCCCGCCTGCTGGACGAGGGGCTGGGTAGATCCGCCCTGCTGCTGGTGCAGAGCCGGATCCCCGCCGAGTTCGACTGGCGCATCGGCTTTCTCGACGGTTCGCCGCTGTTCGCCTGCCGCCGCTACCGGCCCGAACCCGGCAACCGCATTCGCCGCCGCAAGCACCCCCTCGACATGAGCCGCATCGAGGCGCTGCCGCTTAACGAGGTGCCGGAGCGGGTACTGCAAACCGCCCGCCGCGCCGTTCATCAGCTCGGCAACGGCCTGTTCGGGGTCGACCTGCGCCAGCAGGGTCGCGACTGCGTGCTGCTGGAAATCATCGACAATCCCTGGATACGTGGCGATATTGAGGACAGAGAGGCACAGGACCTCTACGAGCGCCTCGCCCGCGCCTTCCGCCAGCGGCTGGAGAACCGGGGGCAGAGCACCGCATAACCCCGCCATGACTTTGTCGCCCACAATGACAGAGAGGGCCCCGCGATGGGGCCCTCTCTCATATCAAAGCGTGCTGTGGCTGACTTATTGCAGACGCAGGAAACGCCCGCTCAAGGGCGGTATCTCCACCGTCACGCTGCTGCCGCCGATGGCCAGACTCTCGCCGCTTTGCAGATCCACCAGCGCGCTACCGCTGCGCAGCTTGCCCGCCGGCAGGTTGTAGCTGAGCGCCGTGGTGGAAAGGTTGAGCAGGTAGACTATCTGTTCCCCCGCCGTCTGCTTGATGTCACCATAGAGACTGCCCTCGGCCACCAGTTTGACTCGCTCTCCCTGATAGAGAGCGGGGTGGGCGGCACGCATCGCCAGTAGCTGGGCCAGCCACTCTTTCAGCTCGGCTTGTTCGCTACTTGGCACAAAGCCGGTGACAGCGGGCACCTTGCCATCGCTGCGGGCCACATGGTCGTCGCACAAGCCCTGCGCTGCGCAGTCACCACCAGCCTTGGCGGCAAAGCCCGGTACCTCGTCGCCAAACTCCTCGCCATAGTAGAAGGTGATGGGGCCGGAGCGGGCCGCCATAAAGCTGAAGGCTGCCTTGTGGCGCTGCCAGTACTCGGTCGACGTGAAATTGCCACGCTCCAGCAGATCACCAAAACGCACCAGATCATGGTTGCCCAGCATCAGGTTCGGCATGGCGTGATTCGGGTAGTTCTCCACCTTGTTCCAGCTGGCGTCAAGCACGCTGGCCCCCTGCCCGCCCTTGCCGGACTCCTCCACCGCCAGCGCCTGCACGATGCCGTAGCGCAACGGGAAGTCAAAGGCCGAGGAGAGTGCCGGATTGTCGCTGCTGCCGTAAGCCTGGGCGCGAATGTCGTCAGCCCCCTTCCACACCTCACCCACCATGTAACCAAGGGTGCCCCACTGCTGACCGGCGGCCTTGCGCGCTGCGCTGGCCTGCTCCACCTCACTGCGAATGGCGCGCCAATCATCCAGCCCAAGCTGATAGGCCTGATCGAGGCGCCAGCCGTCGATACCGTACTGCTCGACCCAGTAGCGGGCTACCTCCTTGAAGTAGGCGAGGCTCTCCGGCTTGCTGTAATCCACCAGCTGGCCGGGATAACCCGCACCGCCGCTGGTGAGGGCTGGCAGACGCCCCTCTGGCGAGGGCTTGCTCACCCCCACCTTGTTGACGTGGCCAAACACCCCGTCGAGGAATACATAGAGGCCGCGCTGGTGCGCCCCGTCCACCAGCTGCTTGAGCTTGGCATTGCTGCCAAAGTTGGGATCCACGGTGAAAAAGTCGCAGGCGAAGTAGCCGGTGGCATCGAGCTTGTTATCGCCGCCTTGCCCCGCGCAGGAGTCGAACACCGGGGTGAGCCAGATAGCGTTGACGTTGAGACTCTTGATGTGGTCGAGACTATCGATGATCCCCTGCAGATCGCCGTTGTGCTGGGAGGGGCCATAGCCGACGCCGTAGTTGGCGCTGCCGTCACCATCGGCAAACGACTCCACCATTACCTGATAGATGCGCAGGTTGCAGGCGAGTTGATCGTCGCCATAGCAGGCACGACTGGCCGTGGAGACCGGAGGGTGAGTGACCGGCGGATTGACGACGGGGGGAGAACTCTCCCCACCTGAACTACCGCTGCCGCCGCAAGCCGCAAGTAACAGGGCGGCCCCGAGCAGGCCGCCATAGCGTAACGTTCCCTGTTTCATTGTTATGTTCCCGCTGTGAGAGCAGGCGTCTGATACGCCTGTTTTTCACCATGATAGCGATGCTCACACAGCGGTGTCTGTGACTGAAAACGTTATCTGACTCAACTGGTTAGAGCACCCCTGCCGAGGCAAAACGGTAGTTGAGCGAGAGCCAGTAGGAGCGACCCGGCTCGGGGATGCGGCCGCTCTGCTCATAGCCCAACCCCGCCTGACTGGCGTGCACCGACTTGGAGAGGTGCTCGTAGTAGAAGGTGTCGAACAGGTTGTCCACCCCGGCCGAAAGCTGCCACCCTTTGGCAAACTGCCAGGCGCCGCTCAGGTTCATGGTGAAGAAGCCAGGGGTCTCGCCCTGATCCTGACCGGCGACCGTGCCGGAGCCCACATCCACCCGATCCTGCGCCGCCACGGCGCGCCCCAGCAGGGTGAAACTCAGCGCTTCGTCCGGCTGCCAGCCCAGCGCCAGCTTGCCATCGAGCGGTGGCATCTGGGCCAGCGGTTTGTTGTCGCTGCGGTTTTCGCCGTAGACCACCGCCAGACCACCATCGAGACGCCACTGCTCGGCAAACTGCCAGCGCCCTTCCAACTCGCCACCCCGGGTCTGGGCATCGATATTGCGCACCTTGTTCGACTTGCTGTTGTAGAGCAGGTAGTCCTTGATGTCGGCGCTAAAGAGGGAGAGGGTCAGGTCCAGCTCGCGACTGCGCAAAGCCAACCCCGCATCCCACTGGCGACTGCGCTCCGGGTTGAGGGTGAACGGGGTACTGTCCTTGCTGCGCTCCCAGTAGTCCGGCGCCCGCTCTGCCTGCCCCCAGGCCAGATAGCTGGACCAACGGGGCGACCACTGATATTCGTAGCGGCCAAACCCGCTGTTAAGACTCAGGGTATCACTGTAGAGGGTCTGTTCACCGGCGCCATAGCGGGTGGTCTCGACCCTATCCTGACGGTAACCGCCCTTGTAGCTGTGAGCCCCCTGCTGACGACCCAGTTCGGCGAAGCCGCCCTGCTGCTCGAAACGCAGGGTGCGCTGGCGATCCTTGGTGGCATAGTCGACCCCACTCCGACTGCGGTGCTGATCCCGGTTGCTGTCGAGCCCGGCGGTCAGCAACCAGTCGGCTGGCAGAGCGATGTCGTTGGCCCAGCGCCCGCCGGTATTGCGGCGATCCGGGTTGGAGAGCATCTTCATGCCGCTGTTTTGCCGCAGGCTGAAGTTGTCCATGATGTGGTCTATGTAGTTGTCCCACAGGGTCAGCTCGCTGCGCTGCCAGTGAGTGGTGATCTGCTCCTGCTTCAGCTTCAGCCCGAAGGATTCGCGATCAAACATGGGGCCATCCATGGTGCGATCCGCATAGGCGGCGCGGGCGTTGCTGCGCTCGGCGGTGAGTTCCAGCCAGGTGTGCTCCCCCGGCGTCCAGCCCAACTGGACAGTGCCGTTCTCGCGGCGATAGAAAGATCGCACCTTGTTACCGTGACCATCGCGGTAATCGTCGCTGTCGGAGTGGGTGAACTGACCGCGCAGATAACCGTCGGTCGAGCCCGCCGTCATATCGACCATCTGGTCATCGCGGCCGAAGCTGCCAAAGAGGGCCGAGGCATCGGCCTTGAGACCCGGTGCGGTGAACTCGGGCCTGTCCCGCTCGAACAGCACGGTTCCCGCCAGGGTGGCACCCTGCTCCAGGGATTGCGGCCCCTTCAGCACCCGGATCCGGTCAAAGGATTGGGGAAACACATAGGCCGTGGGCGGGTCCATTCGGCCACCACACCCACCGGCCAGCATGCCGCCATCCATCTGCACGTTGAGGCGGGACATCCCCATCCCCCGCAGTACAGGGTCGCCACCGAGCCCCCCTTTGCGCACCATGCTCATGCCGGTGACATTCTTCAGATAACCGGCGCCATCGGCAGCGGGCATGGGGGAACCGGGCTTCTTGGGATCCAGCGTCACTTCAAGTGTGCTGGCGGGGCGGGTTGCCACCACCACCATGGGATCCAGCTGTTGCACCGATTCCTGACCGGCAGCGCCGTGACAGGCGAGCCCGCCCACCAGCAGGGCAAGAGGTGTGCGCATATGACAAGCCATACATTTTCCTTATGTATTTGTTTATTTTGTTATTTTCATTCAACCGACCAAACCTTTCAGCAAGGGAAAGGTTTGCCATCAGGCCGCAAAAAAGGCCTGCGGCGCGAAAGCGGCAAGCCTCTGTCAGGTGAAGCGAAGGCAAGTTGGCAAAATGTTGCGCAGGTTTTACCCAAGTTGGCTCAGAAAGGCAAACGGGCAAACATTCCAGTAACAGGAATCTGGCGTTGGCTCACAAAAAATGGGGATTAGCTGAAGGCTTCCCGCTCATCGATGGGAGAGATAAGGTGATAGACCTCATGAGCGGATAGCGTGCAGCCAACAGGCCACTCCAGCTGGTGGTGACGGTTGATGAAGACCCGGGCGCAGTGACGCTCGCTCTCCAGCTTTGCAAATAGCGGCTGGGTTCGCCAGGGGGTCAGATCCAGCACCCCCGTGGTGCCATCCGATAACACCAAAAACAGGCGCCATCCCCGCACATACTCGACATCGATAAAGACCGGCATCCCTTCGGCTCCGATTGAGATAATTCGCGGCAATTATAAACACCAGCTCCCCATCCATACACGCGGTGGCTCACATTTTACCCAGCAGATTATGCTGTGCTCATTAGTGGCGCGACATCACATTTTTAGATGATAAATGTGTTAATGCCGACTTTTAACAAACTTGAATGCAACCTTAACCAATTCGATCTGTCATAACCTCACAACAACTAAAAAAACGTCTGTGGACAGACGTTTAGAGTCTCATTCAGGAACAAACATGACAAATCTAAAACAGCGACTCGGCCCGTTCTGGCCCTTCGCCGTCTTCTGCGCGCTCGCGCTTTTCTCTCTCTCTTTCAGCCGAATCGCCCTCGGTCTCTGGCAACTGGAACGGGTGGATGCCGTGGCCGGCTGGCAGGAGATGCTGCTGCAAGGGATCCGGGTCGACTTTGCGACCCTCTGCTGGGTCTGGGGTGTCCCCGCCATGCTCACTCTGCTGCTGGCAGGCCCCCATGCCATCGGCCGGGGCTGGCTGCAACTGATGCGCGTCTGGCTGACCGTCGGACTCTGGCTGATGCTGTTCCTCGAGATCTCCACCCCCTCGTTTGTCACCGAGTATGGCGTGCGCCCCAACCGTCTCTATGTGGAGTACCTCATCTATCCGAAAGAGGTGTTCGCCATGCTGTGGGCGGGGCGCAAAGCCGAGCTGCTGCTGGCTGTACTCTTCAGTGGCGCCGCGCTGGCCGGCGGTTGGTGGCTGAGCGGCCGTCTGGTACGTGGCCTCAGCTTCCCCCGCTGGTATCTGCGTCCGGCCTTCGCCCTGCTCATTCTGGCCATAGGTTTTCTCGGTGCCCGCTCCAGTCTCGGCCACCGCGCCCTGAACCCGGCCATGGTCGCCTTTGCCGAGGATCCGCTGGTCAACTCGCTCACCGTCAACTCCGCCTACTCCCTCTTCTTTGCCATCAAACAGATGGGCGCCGAGGAGGATGCCGGCCAGTTTTACGGCGAGATGACCCCTCAGAAGGTGCTCGAGGTCATGCGCAAGGAGAGTGGCCGTCCGGCCAGTGATTTCAACTCTGATCTGCTGCCCAGCCAGACCTTCAACCAGGCGAGCTTCCGGGGTAAACCGAAGAATCTGGTGATCCTGTTGCAGGAGAGCCTAGGCGCCCAGTTTGTCGGCTCCCTCGGCGGTCTGCCGCTCACCCCCAACATCGATGCTCTGTCGCAGCAGGGCTGGGCCTTCGAGCAGCTCTACGCCACCGGCACCCGCTCGGTGCGTGGTATCGAGGCAGTACTGACCGGCTTCACGCCAACCCCGGCACAGTCGGTGGTCAAACTCGGCAAGAGCCAGACCAACTTCTTCACCATCGCGGATCTGCTCAAACAACGGGGTTACGACACCAGCTTTATTTATGGCGGCGAGAGTCACTTCGACAACATGCGCAGTTTCTTCCTCGGCAACGGCTTCACCACCATCGTCGAACAGAAGGATTTCGACAATCCGGTGTTCAAGGGCTCCTGGGGCGCCTCCGACGAGGATCTGATGGCCAAGGCCGACGAGACCTTCAAGGCGCTGCACAAGGAGGGCAAACCCTTCTTCAGTCTGGTGTTCAGCTCCAGCAACCACGATCCGTTCGAATTCCCGGACAACCGCATCGAACTCTTCGAGCAGCCCAAGCAGACCCGCAACAACGCGGCCAAGTATGCGGATTACGCCATCGGCGAGTTCTTCAAGAAGGCGAAACAGTCCGAATACTGGAAAGACACCTTGTTCCTGGTCATCGCCGATCACGACAGCCGGGTCAGTGGCGCCAGTCTGGTGCCCATCCCCCGCTTCCATATTCCGGGGGTTATCGTGGGCGACGGTATTGCACCGAGAAAGGATCCGCGCATCGTCAGCCAGATCGATATGGCGCCGACTCTGCTCTCCCTGATGGGGATCAGTGCCGACTACCCCATGCTCGGCAAGGATCTGACCCGCATGCCCGCCGACTGGCCGGGGCGCGCCATCATGCAGTACGACAAGAACTTCGCCCTGATGCGCGGCAAGGATGTGGTGATCCTGCAACCGGAGCGCGCGGCAGAGGGCTATGTCTACGATGATGCCAGCGAGAAGCTGACCCTGGCGGCGCAGCCGGACGCCTTGAAGGAGGATGCCCTCGGTCTGGCCCTGTGGGGCAGCATGGCCTATCAGAAGAGCCTCTATCAGACGGCCAAGGATGAACGCACCGCCGCCAATTGAGCCGCCCGAGCTGATTCAGTCGATAGCAGAATGGAAAAAACCGCCAGCTGGCGGTTTTTTCTATCTATTCATACTGTCAGCCCGCAGGCCGTTATGGCTGGGGAAAGCAGGGCAGGGAGCGGCTGAACTTGTGCTCGAATACCAGCGAGGTTTCGAGGTGCACCACCTCTTCGCGGGAGGTGAAGTGATCGAAGACAAAGTTGCGCAGGTGCTCGGTATCGGAAACACAGAGGTGCACCAGAAAATCATCCTTGCCGCCCATGTGGAACAGGCTGATCACTTCGGGCAGCGCCAGAATGGCATCGCGGAAGGCATCGATGATCTGGCGGCTGTGACGGGCCAGTTGCAGGGAGACCATGGCCTGAATGTGGCCACCCAGGGCCTGATAATCCACTTCGCAGTGTGCGCCCTTGAGCACGCCATCCTGCTGCAACTTGCGCACCCGCTCCAGACAGGTGGAGGGGGCAACGCCCACCAGCGCGGCCAGATCCTTGTTGGTCATGCCCGCATCCCGAAACAGATGGGCCAGGATATCTAAATCCAGTTGATCCAGGTTTCTCATCTTAACTCCTTGAACCGCTCAATTTTTTAGACTCTGCCCGTAAACCGGGGCAAACACAACGGCCATTGACATCCCCCCTGCCCCGCCTATCCTTGGCGCCATTCACCGGCCGCAGCCCTGCGGCCACCACGCGAGGATCCGCCATGCACCCGTATCACCCCTTCTGGAGCCTTGAGGTTCCCCGTGTCGACGGTCAGCTGCTGCTGACCCCCTGCCCCGGCACCCAGCAGGTGCCGCTGACCCTGGCGCTCGATCAACTGCGGTTGGCCGGTGCCCACGGGGTGGTGACCCTGATGACAAGCGCCGAGTTGATCCGACTCGAACTGGCGCAGCTCGGCCAGCAGGTCGAGCACGAAGGGATGCGCTGGTTCCATCTGCCCATCGAGGATGATCTGGCCCCCGACACCGACTTCGAGGCGGCCTGGCAACAGGCGCTGCCACAGCTGCGCGAGCTGCTGGGGGATGGCAAACATCTGGTCATCCACTGCAAAGGGGGCAGCGGTCGTACCGGTCTGGTCGCCGCCGCGCTGCTGATGACCCTCGGCCAGCCACAGCAAGAGGCGATGGCCGCCATCAAGGCCCACAGACCCAAGGCGTTTACCCTGGCCTGCCACCGCCAATGGCTCGACCAGCTGGCCGAGCGGCTGGCGCAGGGCGACTGACTACTTGCCTCCCTGATCGTAGGTAAAGACCTTGCCGATATCTTCCACCCGATAGCTGGTGAGCTGATAGACGTAGTAGTTGAGCCAGTTGGCAAACAGCAGATGACCATGGCTGCGCCAGCTGGCGCGCGGGGTCTTGCCCGGATCGTTATTCGGGTAGTAGTTGACCGGAATGGCCGGGTCGAGCCCCGCCGCCAGATCCCGCTGATACTCCCCGTCCAGCGTCAGGGCATCGTACTCCGGGTGCCCGGTGACAAACACCTGACGACAATCCTTGGTCGCCGCCAGATAGACCCCCGCCTCTTCTGACTCGGCAAAAATCTGCAAGTCGGTATAGGCACGGATCAGATCGCCATCAAACGCCGCGTAACGGGAGTGGGGGGCGACGAACTCGTCATCGAAACCGCGCAGCAACGGCTCGTGCTCATCGAGGCGATGGTGGCGGTAAACCCCGGAGAGCTTCTCGCCGTGGGTCTGCTTCTCCATGCCATACAAGGCTTTCAGCGCCGCCTGCACCGCCCAGCAGAGGAACAGGGTGGAGGTAACATGCTGATGGGACCACTCGATGATCTCGACGATGCGCGGCCAGTAGACCACCTCCTCGAACTCCACCAGCCCGAGCGGCGCCCCGGTAATGATCATGCCGTCGTAGTTATTGCCACGCACCTGCTCAAAGTCGTGATAGAAGTTCTCCAGATGGGCCTGCGGCGTGTTCTTTGATTCCCTGTCATCGATGCGCAGCAGATCCACATCCACCTGCAGCGGCGAGTTGGAGAGCATCCGCATCAGCTGGATCTCGGTCTCAATCTTCTTTGGCATCAGGTTGAGGATGAGCACCCGCAGAGGACGGATGTTCTGGGTGACGGCCCGGGATTCCGTCATCACGAAGATGTTCTCCTGCCCCAGCACTTCGGCGGCGGGTAACTGATCCGGGATCTTGATCGGCATGCTTACTCCCTGTACTGCATCAGTAAATATGTCTGGACATCCAGAAGCCTATAATAAAGCTCCTGCCCTGTCATCAGATACCTTTTGTATTCACCCCTGCCTTTGACTAGCATACGGCTCAGTGTGTCTCCTGCTTCCAAGATAATGACCGGTATCAAGATTTCCGTAGATCGACTGCAAGTCGGCAACTATGTATCCCTGCCACTGGGGTGGCGCGAACACCCGTTCCTGTTTTCCAGCTTCAAGATCAAAAGTGAAGAAGAGATCGAGCTGATCCGCCGTCTCGGCCTGAAACTGGTCACCATCATTCCCGACAAGAGCGACGTTCCGCCCAAGCCCCTCAATCAGGTACAGCCTCAGCAACAAGAGAGCGCAGACGCCGCCCAGCGCCAGGCCCAGATGCAGCAGGAGAAAGATCGCCGCATCGAGCAGTTGCAACTCTATCGCCGCAACCTGCAGCAGTGCGAGAAGCAGTTCCAGCAGTCGCTGGCACAGGTGCGCAGCGTGATGAGCAAGATCCAGTCCCGCCCCCTCAATGCCATCGGCGAGGCGCAGGAGCTGGTCAACGCCATGACCGAGCAACTGCTCTCGGTGGACGAGATGGTGCTCCATCTGGTCTCCGACAGCGAGGATGGCAACAACCTCTACTTCCACTCCCTCAACGTCAGCGTGCTCAGCATGCTGTTGGCCAAGGAGTGTTGCATGACGGCCGACGA
Source organism: Aeromonas sp. FDAARGOS 1416 (assembly GCF_019048085.1). Taxonomy (NCBI): domain Bacteria; kingdom Pseudomonadati; phylum Pseudomonadota; class Gammaproteobacteria; order Aeromonadales; family Aeromonadaceae; genus Aeromonas; species Aeromonas sp. FDAARGOS 1416. The sequence goes on from NZ_CP077301.1 coordinate 3,211,029, forward strand.
GATCCGTCAGGTTGGCATGGGGGCGCTGTTCCACGACATCGGTAAATTGAAGATCCCGAGCCAGATCCTGCGCAAGACCGAGCCGCTGACCAAGCCGGAGCAGAACCTGATGGCCCAGCACCCGCGCTACGGGCTTGATCTGCTCAATCTGGCCAAGGATTTCCCGGCCGAAGCTAAGGGGATCGTGCTCCATCACCATGAATATCTCGATGGCAGCGGGCCGGAAGGGCTCAAGGGTGGCCAGCTCGATCCGCTGACCCAGGTGGTGTCGCTGATCAACGAGTACGATAACCTCTGCCACATGCAGGCCAAGGTGCCCTACTCGGCTCTGAGCGGCCTCTATAAGCAGCGCAAGGCGCAGTTCAATCCGGAGTACCTCAGCATGCTGATCCGGTTGATGGGGATCTATCCCCCCGGCAGCGTGGTGCAACTCTCCAACGGTCAGGTGGGGCTGGTGATGTCGGTCAACGCTTCCCGCCTGCTCTACCCCTCGGTGCTGGTCTACGATCCGCGCATTCCCCGTCAGGAAGCCGCCATCATCGACCTGCAGCAAGCCGAACTGTCGATCGCCAAGGTGATCCACCCCAAACGGCTGCCACCCGCCGTGTTCGAGTACCTCAATCCGCGTACCCGGATCAGCTACTACTTCGAGCACAACAAAGCCTGATTGTGTTGGCCCAAGGCCAACCGTTGCCACCCGTTTAATCCAAGGAGCCTGCCATGCGTATCGAGATCATCAGTACCGGAGACGAGATAGTGACGGGTCTGGTGGTGGATACCAACGCGGCCTGGCTCAGCGCTCTGCTGCTGGAGCAGGGCTGGCAGGTGCGCCGTCGCCTGACGGTCGGGGACAACCTCGCTGACCTGAAAACGGTGCTGCAAGAGAGTGCCAGCCGCGCCGAGGTGGTGTTGGTGTGTGGCGGGCTCGGCCCCACTGCCGACGATCTCACCGCCCAAGCTGCCGCCGAGGCTTTCGGCCAGCCGCTCACCCTGTTTCCGGACTGGCTCGCCACCATCGAAGCGCGTTACGCCAGCCGCGGCCGTACTATGCCAACCAGCAATGCCAAGCAGGCCTTGCTGCCGCAGAATTGCGAGATCCTCGACAACCCGGTCGGCACCGCCTGCGGCTTTGTGGTGCGAAGTGGCAAGAGCCAGCTCTTCTTGACCCCGGGCGTGCCGTTCGAATTCAAGCAGATGGTGCGCGAGCAAATTCTGCCGCGCCTCAAACAGCTGGCCGGGGCGCAGATCGACACCGAGCTGCGTCGCTTTTACACCTTCGGCATCTCGGAATCTGCCCTCAGCGATATGCTGGATGCCGAACCCTGGCAAGCTGGCATCGAGCTGGGTTACCGCTCCTCCATGCCCCTTATCGAGCTGAAGCTGATCGGCCACGGCGCCAGTGCCGCTGACATGGAGAGTGCAGAGCGCCGACTGCTGGATACGATCCGCCCCTGGCTGGTTGGCTGCGGAGATACGGAACCGGCGCAGCAGATCCTTGCGCTGCTGCAAGGCAAACCGCTGACTCTGCTGGAGGGAGAGAGTGGCGGCGCCCTGCTGGCGCTTTGTCACGGCCATCCCCGGCTGGAAGCACGCTTCAGCGCGCAACTGGCCGATGAGCTGGCACAACTGCCGACCACCGATGCAGGCCTGCAACTGACCATTGGGCGAGAGGGTGCAGAGGGGGTGCCACTGCTGCTCAGCGCCGATGGCATGCACATCGGTCAGACGGTCAAGGTCAGCCACCCCGACCCGGAGAGCCGCCGCAAGATCCTCGCCTTTGCCGCCCTCGATATGCTGCGCCGCCATATGCTGGGTGAGCCGGTGCTCGGCGATTACCTCACCCTGGCCAGAACAGCCCAACGCAGCTGATAACCCCCCCTGCCAGCGACCTTATGTCGCTGGCGCTGCGATCCGCCTTTTCACTCCGTTTCCAAACAGCGCCCACATTTATCTGGCCGCCATCACCGATTTGACTTCAATTCATTGACCATTCAGAGGAAATATCTGAATACTGCCCACTCTCAGGGTTGGCGACTCGCTTTATTAATCATTGAGAGATTAAATGACAGTAGAGGAGCGAGCCGATCGTTCCGTTCTCATCCAGCAAGGAGATGCGGTGTTAAGCAAAGAGTGGTTGCTGCTATCAAGCGATATGGAACTGGTCTGCCTGCGGATTGCCGCCGGTCTCACCAAACCTGTCACGGAACAGGATGTGCAGGCTCTGCTGCTCGCTTCCAACTGTCGCCGCTATCAGCCGCTGCCCGAGGGGATCAAACAGGCCATCAGCCTGCTCAATACCCTGCTCACCAACCCTGCCGCCCCCGTCCCAGCCAACCCCATCCCCATCGGCAAGCGTCAGGATGCCCGACTCGCCGTAATAGTGGAGAAGGATCGCATGAGCGCCATCGCCCAGATCACTGCCGACTGGGGTGGCAAGTATGTGACGCTGGAACAGCTGAAAGAGGCGATCGCCATCAGCGAAATCAAAAAGGGGGTGAGTGAGCAACTGCTCACCGCTGCCATCCAGTCGGCCAAGGAGGCCGCCCCCGGCAGTCAGCTCAAGCTGGTGATTGCCAACGGCCAGCCTGCCGTCAATGGTCAGGACACTCGCTATGAGCGGCTGGTGGAGACCCCGGCCGAACGGATCCTCAAACCGCAGGAGTTGGGGCATGGCAAGGTCGACCTGCGGGATCTCGGCTCCATCGTCACCGTCAAGGCCGGCGCTCCGCTGATGCGCCGTCATCCGGCCACCGTCGGGGTACCCGGTTTTACCGTGACCGGTCAGGACCTGCCCGCCAAGGATGGCAAAGACAGTCCGATGAGTGCTGGTGAGGGCACCTTCATCTCCCCCGACGATCCCGACCTGCTGATTGCCGGTCGGGCGGGCCTGCCCTGTCAGGAGAAAGCAGGCATGAAGGTGGACGAGGTGCTCAGCGTCAAACAAGTGGATGCCCGCCACGGCCACATTGATTTTGAAGGGGGCTTAATCGTCAGCGGCGACGTCAACCCGGGCATGAAGATCAAGGTCAGCGGTGACATCGTCATCGGCGGCTTTATCGAAGGGGGCTGGATCGAAGCCGGGGGCAGCATCACGGTACGCCACGGCATCATTGGCCGCCGCAACGAGCAGGGAGAGTACCTTTGCCAACTCAATGCGCAGGGGGAGATCCACGCCAGCTACGCGCAGTATGCCCAGCTGGAAGCGGGGGGGGATATCCAGATCCAGAGCCAGCTCAACCACTGCTACTCCCGCAGCGGACAAGATATCAAGGTAGGCGATAGCAACATGCGCAAAGGCACTCTGCTGGGGGGGACCAGCATTGCCAATCGCCTGATCATGGCCCCCAGCCTGGGGGCCGAGGCCGCCAACCATACCCGGCTGCAGATCCTTGGCGGCTACTTCACCCACAAGGAGCAGGAACACCAGCTCAAGCTGCGCCAGCAGGCGTGTCAGGCCCAGCTGGAGAAAATCAAGGAGCTGGTCATGAAGTTGCTGCAACTGCCCGGCGACAAGCGCAATCCGGATACCCTGCGCAAGCTCAAACCGATCCGGGACCATCAGCTGGCCGAACTGGCCCAGCTCGATGAGCAGCTCACCGCCAACCAGGAGGAGCTGCGAAACTTGATGGCTCAGATGGAGGTCATTGCCACCCAGCACCTCTACTCCGGCATCGAGGTCGAGATGGCCAGCTTCAAACGCAAGGTTACCATCACCCGAGGCCCTACCCGTCTGACCATCCATGATGAAACCCTCGAGATGACCCCTTACGAGGGGCACAAATAGATCAACCGGCACGGCCCCATCGCTGAACCGGCCGTGATCCCGCCGTAGATTTTCGCTACACTCGCCACTTCCTTGGCCCCACCGGGCGGGCCACCCAGACTCAGGTAGTGAGAGATGTACAAGCTGATCGCATTGGATATGGATGGCACCCTGCTCAACCCGCAGGGCCAGATTACTCCCCGCACCCACGCCGCCATCAGCGCCGCGCGCGCCAAAGGGGTAACCGTTGTGCTGGCCTCCGGCCGCCCGCTGGAAGGGATGAGCCGCTATCTGGAAGAGCTCGGCCTCACCACAGAGCATGACTACGTCATCTGCTACAACGGTGCTCTGGTGCAACAGGTGGCCGATCAGCGCATCATCCGCAGCCAGCTGCTGACCGGCAGTGACGCCAGCGCCGTCGCCAAACTGGCTGACGAGCTGGAGGTGAACGTTCACGGTTTCTCGGTCACCCAGGGCCTCATCAGTCCCCGTGTCAGCACCTACACCGAGCACGAATCCCGCCTGATCGGCATGCCGATCAATCTGATCGACTTCGCCACCCTGCCTGCCGACGAGCAGATCATGAAGGTGATGATGATCGACGAGCCGCCCCAGCTCTCCCGCGCCATCGAGCGACTGCCTGCAGAGCTCTATGAGCGCTATACCGTGGTACAGAGTGCCCCCTTCTTCCTCGAGTTCATGAACAAGCAGAGCAACAAGGGTACCGGCGTGGCCGCACTGGCCGAGCACCTTGGCCTGACCGCCGATCAGGTGATCTGCGTCGGGGATGCGGGCAACGATCGCCACATGATCGAATACGCAGGCCTCGGGGTTGCGATGGGCAATGCCACCGACGAGATCAAGGCTCTCGCCCAGCACACCACTGCCCGCAACGATGAAGATGGCGTGGCTCAGGTGATCGAGCAGTTCGTACTGAACGCCTGATCGCAATCGAGCACCGCTGCGCCCGATAAGGAAATAAAAACGGGGAGGCTGTCAGCCTCCCCGTTTTTTCTGGTCAGTTATCTGCCTGATGAGCGGTAATTCGCTCGCATCACTGGTTCGCCAGACACTGGGTATGGGAGCCCGGTTGCAGGTAGGGCATCAACAGGGGAGCCATCCCCTTGAGCACCTGTACCGGCAGCGCCGAGGTGAAGCGGAACTTGTCCGACTGGCTACCCGGTACATAGGCGGTCAGAGTACCGAAGTGATCCTCACCCAGATAGAAAACGAAGGTCGCGGTGCGGTTGCGCGCCAGCGAGCTGGTCACGTTGCCATAACGACCCACCGTTTCAATCCGGTTATCCCCGGTTCCGGTCTTGCCCCCCATTTGCAACACAGTGCCATCCGGCAGGGTAAAAGCACCGGCGATACGTCTTGCCGTACCCCCTTCAACCACCTTGGAGAGCGCACTGCGCAAGGCGGCCGCCACCTCTGCCGGCATCACCCGGGTACCCTCGGTGTGCTGCGGCTCAAACTCGGTCTCGAAGGGCGTCCCTTTGGCGAACGAGAGGTGTTCGATACGCAAGGTTGGCGAGCGGATACCGCCATTCTGGATAATCCCCATCAGCTCGGCCAGTGCAGCCGGACGATCGCCGGAGCTACCCAACGCGGTCGCCAGCGAAGGCACCAGATGATCAAACGGATAACCCAGCTTGGCCCAGCGCTGATGGATATCGAGGAAGGCTTCAACCTCCAGCATGGTGCGGATCCGGCTGTCACGGGCACTGCGATGACGGGTCTTGAACAGCCAGCTGTAGACCTCTTGCCGCTCGTCACGACTGGCCGCCACCGCGTCGGCAAAGGTGGCCTTGTCGAACTCCTTGAGATAGGCCAGCAGCCACAGCTCCAGCGGGTGAACCCGGGCAATGTAGCCCTGATCCGGCAGTGAATACTTGCCCGGACCATAGCTGACGTAGAGCTGATTGACCCGTTTCGCACTCAGCTTCTCCCGCGGCAACCGCTCCGCCAGGAAGGCAGCAAATGCGGCTTCGCTGGCTTCCGGCATCAGGTAGCGGTGAACCGCCGCCAGACGTACCGCACTCGGCTTGAGACCGTCGAGGAAGGTATCGAGCTGCTCCTCGGGGGTCTTGCCGCGATATTTGCGCCAGAAGCGCAGCAGATAGGTCTGGCCCTCTTTGTCGGCAAATTTGGCCAGATACTCCTGACGACGGGGATCCTTGTCATCCTTCAGCAACTGGGCACGGTTGCCCTCCTTGTAGAGGCTGTAGCGCACGATATCGCGCATCAGCCGTACAAAGGGCAAGTTAATCGACTCACGCAGAGAGTCACGCAACGTCGGAATACGATTGTTATCCTCGCGGCGGAAGTTGTTGAAGGTGTGCATGCCGCCACCGGTGAAGAACCCTTCGTTGGGGCTGGCGGAGTATTTGCGATCCAGCGCCGCTTCCAGCATCACAGGCAGGCTCTTGTCCTGAGCCGTCATCAGATAGGAGATGGCCCAGCGGCTGAGGTTGTCCTGAGAGACAGCAGCCAGCTTGCGCAGATTCTCGACCGGCATCCCGGCATAGTTGTCGTGCAGCTCGGCCACGATCTCCAGATAGGTAGTCAGCACCCGCAACTTGGCGGTTGAGCCCAACTCCAGCTTGGAGCCTTCGTTGATATCGAACGGCTGATCGGTGTTGTCGGTCTGTACCCGCACCTTGAACCCTTCCGGCGATTTCTCGAACAGGGTGAAGCTGTAGCGCACATCGCCGGTCTTCTCTGGCGAGAGCAGGCGCTCACCGAACAGCCCTACCTGGGCGGCAAACGTCGGATCGGCCAGCTGTTGCAGATAACGGGAGATTTCGTTCTGCAGCGGCATGTTGAGGCTGGTATCGGCGGTCAGATCCATCCGGTCGAGGTCATAGAGCTGCACCCCGAGCTGACGGCTCAGGCGAGTACGGGCAACCTGCAACCCCTTGTTGTTGTTCACCCGGGTGATAGCCGGGGACTGCAGGAAGTCACGGAACGTAATCTTGGCCTTGAGCGCCGCCTCCATCAGAGGTGGCGTGATCATCCCCTCCTGCACAAACAGGCGCAGGTAGCTGTCGGTCAGGGTAGCCAATGCCTCTCGCCCTTGAGCCAGATAGTAAGAGGGACGGCGGTGCGCAATCATCAGCGAGACAACCTGACGCAGGGCAAGTCCCTGTTCGGCCAGCGGCGCATTCTGGTTGCGGGCGGGGTCCAGCAGACGGTTCACGTCATCAACATTGGCACCAAACCAGACCCAGAGACCATCCCCCAAACCATGCACCTCACCATATCCCGGTGCAGCCGAGAGCGGTACCGAGTTGAGGTAGGCCCAGGCGACCAGCTTGCGCGCTTCGAGGGTTTCCGGCCCGAGACGATAGGCACGCACGCTGGCAGAGGCCATCTGACGGATCTTCTCGGTCGGCGACAGGGTCAGGCCATCCGGCGAGTGGCGATACTTCTCCACCTGGGTCGCCAGGGTACTGCCACCGGCAGATTGATCCTGCATATCGAGCGCCTTGCCCACCTGAGAGAGCGCGGCCTTGGCAAAACGGGGCCAGTCGACCGCCGGGTTGGCCAACGGCTCTTCGTTGCTCAGCAAGTCGCGGTTCTCGATAAACAGCAGCGACTGGATGACGAGCGGCGGAATGGAGTCAAAATCCGGATAGTGATGGGTCGGATACTTGAATTGATAGAAGGGCTCGGCGCGGCAATCGTGCAACGTCAGGCCAGCCTGCACCTTCTCGGTATAGGGCACGAAGAAGCCTCGACTGGCGTAGTCATAGAGCGCGTCGGAGAAATGCACCTGCTTGCTGACTTCATAGCCCCGCTGCAGCAGGCGCTCCTGCATCATCGGCAGTTGCACATAGCCGAGCCGCTTGTCGAACGGGCCATCCTCAGGGAAAGCGATCTGCTTGCTCTGGCCTGGCTCGACCTGATAGGTGAGCTTGGCGGCATAGCGGGAGATCTCCTGAGATTGCAGCTTCGAGGTTTTCATCTCATAGCCAACCAGAGCGATCACCGCCCCCAGGCACAATAAAAAGAGAAAACAGAACAGCCAACGCCACCAGGGACGACGCTTGCGCTTTGGGTTCCCGTCCGAGGTCTGGACAGATGAATCTTGAGATGCCACTTGTGTCAAATCCGTCTGTTCTGATGCGCCCATATCAGCCCCACCATGGTTGCGCAATTTATTGTGTTTCACTCAAGCTTAGTCTTTTCAAGTCAATGGCTTGAAACTATTGACCGCTTTGTGGTGATGGTAACAGGGCAATTCTAAAAAGGGGAGCCGATTGTTGCAGGAGTGGCAGAGATCCGAGCTGATAACAAAACACCGGCCAGTGGCCGGTGTCTCTTAAGCGAAAGCGCAACGCTTATTTGTGAGAGCTCATGCCCTTCAGTTTGGTGCTCAGCTCTTTACGCTCTTTGGAGAGCTCGGCGTTCTTGATGATGTGGTCATCCACGCGCTCTTCATAGTCGGCACGCATGTTGGCGATGATCGCCTGCACATCATCAATGCTCATACCCGGCTTGATATAGTCGCTCAGGTTGTCGAGCAGCAGCACGCGCTTCTGGTTGTCACGGATCTTCTTCTCGTTATCCGCAATTTCACGCTTGAGTTTGTTCTGGCGACGGGACATACGCACATATTCCAGTACATCGCTGAAGGTGGACTTGTTTACTTGTTCCATATCGATACCACTGACTTAAGGTTGATAAAAACTGGCCAAGTTACACCTGGAACCCAACATACTCGGCGCGGGGCAGGCAAACTCAAGATGCCCTTACTCTACCGAGTTATAAGCGAGATACAACCCTAATCGCGCGCCATGAACAGAGTTTGGCCAAAAGTAAACCAGTTAAAATGGCCAGTAATCCATCAGATAAGAGCTTGATATAGATAGAAAATGGAGAAAATGCCAGGATTTTAGCTTTCTTCCTGCAGATAAATGCTAACACTGGCGGTTTAACGCACTAAAAATACAAAAGCCCGGTTATGAACCCGGGCTTTTGTATTCGTTCTGGTATGCAAACCTGTGGGTCTTATGGACAAAAACGCTCATAGCAAAAAGGCCTTCCCAATCGGGAAGGCCTTCAAATTAGTGGCGGAGCGGACGGGACTCGAACCCGCGACCCCCGGCGTGACAGGCCGGTATTCTAACCGACTGAACTACCGCTCCGCATTCGGTTAGCTTGCGCTAAATCTTTTGCCGCTTCTTTATGAGGTGTCATCCTCGCAGCCGGCTATGTGTTTTCACATCACCGTTTAATTGGGTGCCTGGCAGTGTCCTACTCTCGCATGGCGAATGCCACACTACCATCGGCGCTACCGCGTTTCACTTCTGAGTTCGGCATGGGATCAGGTGGTTCCACGGCGCTATGGCCGCCAGGCAAATTCTTCAATCTTGGAAAGCTGACGTGAATAACGATGTTGCTCGTGGCTTGTCGTTATCACTGAATTAGTAGTTCGCTCGTTTGCTACAAGCCTTAGAACACTTCTTGGGTGTTGTATGGTTAAGCCTCACGGGTAATTAGTATGGGTTAGCTCAATGCATCGCTGCACTTACACACCCCACCTATCAACGTTGTGGTCTCCAACGGCCCTTTAGGACCCTCAAGGGGTCAGGGATGACTCATCTCAGGGCTCGCTTCCCGCTTAGATGCTTTCAGCGGTTATCGATTCCGAACTTAGCTACCGGGCAGTGCCACTGGCGTGACAACCCGAACACCAGAGGTTCGTTCACTCCGGTCCTCTCGTACTAGGAGCAACTCCCTTCAATCATCCAACGCCCACGGCAGATAGGGACCGAACTGTCTCACGACGTTCTGAACCCAGCTCGCGTACCACTTTAAATGGCGAACAGCCATACCCTTGGGACCGACTTCAGCCCCAGGATGTGATGAGCCGACATCGAGGTGCCAAACACCGCCGTCGATATGAACTCTTGGGCGGTATCAGCCTGTTATCCCCGGAGTACCTTTTATCCGTTGAGCGATGGCCCTTCCATTCAGAACCACCGGATCACTATGACCTACTTTCGTACCTGCTCGACCTGTCCGTCTCGCAGTTAAGCTGGCTTATGCCATTGCACTAACCTCCTGATGTCCGACCAGGATTAGCCAACCTTCGTGCTCCTCCGTTACTCTTTGGGAGGAGACCGCCCCAGTCAAACTACCCACCAGGCACTGTCCGCGAGCCCGATTCAGGGCCCTGCGTTAGAACATCAAACATACAAGGGTGGTATTTCAAGGACGGCTCCAGCGCAACTGGCGTCACGCCTTCAAAGCCTCCCACCTATCCTACACATGTAGGTTCAATGTTCAGTGCCAAGCTGTAGTAAAGGTTCACGGGGTCTTTCCGTCTAGCCGCGGGTACACCGCATCTTCACGGCGAATTCGATTTCACTGAGTCTCGGGTGGAGACAGCATGGCCATGGTTACACCATTCGTGCAGGTCGGAACTTACCCGACAAGGAATTTCGCTACCTTAGGACCGTTATAGTTACGGCCGCCGTTTACCGGGGCTTCGATCAAGAGCTTCGCTTGCGCTAACCCCATCAATTAACCTTCCGGCACCGGGCAGGTGTCACACCCTATACGTCCACTTTCGTGTTTGCAGAGTGCTGTGTTTTTGATAAACAGTCCCAGCCATCTGGTCACTGCGACTCCCAACTGCTCCATCCGCAAGGGACTTCACTGTCAAGAGCGAACCTTCTCCCGAAGTTACGGTTCTATTTTGCCTAGTTCCTTCACCCGAGTTCTCTCAAGCGCCTTGGTATTCTCTACCCGACCACCTGTGTCGGTTTGGGGTACGATGACTTGTAATCTGAAGCTTAGAGGCTTTTCCTGGAAGCAGGGCATCAATGGCTTCCACACCGTAGTGTGTTCGTCTCGTGTCTCAGTGTTGTGTCTCCGGATTTGCCTAGAAACACCACCTACGCACTTTCACCAGGACAACCGTCGCCTGGCCCACCTAGCCTTCTCCGTCCCCCCATCGCAATTACAAGTCGTGCAGGAATATTAACCTGCTTCCCATCGATTACGCCTTTCGGCCTCACCTTAGGGGTCGACTCACCCTGCCCCGATTAACGTTGGACAGGAACCCTTGGTCTTCCGGCGAGGAGGCTTTTCACCCCCTTTATCGTTACTTACGTCAGCATTCGCACTTCTGATATCTCCAGCATACCTCTCGATACACCTTCGCAGACTTACAGAACGCTCCCCTACCACTTGCACTAAGTGCAAATCCGCGGCTTCGGTGCCTGGTTTGAGCCCCGTTACATCTTCCGCGCAGGCCGACTCGACTAGTGAGCTATTACGCTTTCTTTAAATGATGGCTGCTTCTAAGCCAACATCCTAGCTGTCTGAGCCTTCCCACATCGTTTCCCACTTAACCAGAACTTTGGGACCTTAGCCGGCGGTCTGGGTTGTTTCCCTCTTCACGACGGACGTTAGCACCCGCCGTGTGTCTCCCGGATAGTACTTACTGGTATTCGGAGTTTGCATGGGGTTGGTAAGTCGGGATGACCCCCTAGCCCAAACAGTGCTCTACCCCCAGTAGTATTCGTCCGAGGCGCTACCTAAATAGCTTTCGGGGAGAACCAGCTATCTCCGAGTTTGATTGGCCTTTCACCCCCAGCCACAGGTCATCCCCTAACTTTGCAACGTTAGTGGGTTCGGTCCTCCAGTTGATGTTACTCAACCTTCAACCTGCCCATGGCTAGATCACCCGGTTT
>NZ_CP077301.1:3227500-3495000 GCF_019048085.1 Aeromonas sp. FDAARGOS 1416
GCCGTCTCGATCGCATCGGTCAGCAGAACACCGTCGAAATTCACGTTCCCTATCTGGAGGGTACCTCCCAGCGCGCCCTGCAGCTCTGGTATCACGATGGCCTCGATGCGTTCGAGCAGACCTGCCCGACCGCCCGCCCGGTATTTGAAGCCGTGCGTGACGAACTGTTCGAGCTGCTGGCCGCCAATACCGGTGATCAGGCGCCCCTGGAAGCGCTGCTGACCCGCACCCGCGAGTTGCACGAGCCGCTCAAGGCCAAGCTGGAACAGGGCCGCGATCGTCTGCTGGAGATCCACTCCAGCGGTGGCGAAGCTGCCAAACAGCTGGTCGAGAAGCTGGCTGCCGAAGATGACGACACCGGCATGATCTCCTTCGCCCTCAAAATGTTCGACGAGATCGGCGTCAATCAGGATGATCGCGGCGAGAATGCGCTGGTGCTGATGCCGGGCGATCACATGCTGGTGCCCAGCTTCCCGGGCCTGCCGCAAGACGGCATGACCATCACCTTTGATCGCACCACAGCCCTGTCGCGGGACGATATGTCGTTCCTCTCCTGGGATCACCCCATGATGCGCGGCGGTATCGACCTGATCCTCGGTTCCGAGATCGGTGCCACCTCGGTGGCTCTGCTCAAGAACAAGGCGCTGCCGGTCGGTTCCATCCTGCTGGAGCTGATCTTCGTCGCCGAGTCTGCGGCTCATCCCCAGCTCTACCGCTTCATGCCGCCGACACCGATCCGCCTGCTGATGGACAAGAACGGCAACAACCTCGGCGAGAAGGTGGCGTTCGATGCGTTCAACCGCCAGCTGACGCCGGTTAACCGCCACCTTGGTAGCAAGCTGGTGACTGCGTCCCAGCCGGTGATCCATGGTCTGATTGGCCAGGGTCAGGCGATTGCCGAAGAGCTGAAGGCCGGGATTGTCGACAAGGCCCGCGCCCAGATGGCGCAAACCCTGCAGCAGGATCTCGATCGTCTGGAGGCGCTCAAGGCGGTCAACCCGAACGTGCGCGACAGCGAGCTGGAATATCTGCGCAATCTGCAGGCAGAATTGCACAACCTGATCGACCAGACCCAGCTCAAGCTGGATGCCATCCGCTTTATCGTGGTCACCCATAACTGACAAGGTACCGACTGATAGCGGCCAGACCCAGCTCAAACTGGATACCCAAGGCCGCTTTGTCGTGGTTACCCATAACTGATGGGGGCTTGCCCCCACCTTCTGATGCGAGACATTTATGTTTGAATACTCACCGCCTCTGGAACCCTGGCTCGATATCCTGTTCAAGGACAAGGACATCATGGTGGTCAACAAGCCCACTGGCCTGCTAAGCGTCCCCGGGCGCGGCCCCGAGAATGAAGACAGCGTCCTGCATCGGGTGAAACAGCAGCACCCCAAGGCGGCGGCAGCTCATCGCCTCGACATGTCCACCACTGGCGTCATCGTCATTCCTCTCAACCCCAACTCTCATCGGGAGCTGAGTCGGCAATTTCGCGAGCGGGAGACCGAGAAGCACTACCTCGCCTGGGTGTGGGGTGAGCCGGAGGCAGAGTCGGGTCAGGTTGACCTGCCACTCTGCGTCGACTGGCCCAACCGCCCGAAACAGAAGGTGGATCACGAGGAGGGACGTCACGCCCTGACCCTGTGGGAAAAACTGAAAGTGGAGAACGGCAACAGCCTGATCAAGCTGACCCCCATCACAGGTCGCTCGCACCAGCTGCGCGTCCATATGCTGGAGCTGGGGCACCCGATCTTGGGTGACAACCTCTACGCCCATCCGGATGCGCTGGCGGCTGCGCCCCATCTCTACCTGCATGCGGCCATGTTGACCATCAGTCACCCCCGTAGCGGCGAGCGGATGACCTTCGAGGCGCCGGCACCTTTCCCGGTCTGACCCCAAAATCGCAGAGATAAAAAAGCCCCCATCGCAAGATGGGGGCTTTTTCATTAGGGTCAGACGCGAATATCGATCTTGCTTCCCAGAGAAGCGCTGGCCGATGTCGGTGCAACCGGTGCTGATTGCGCTGCGTTTTGCAGCAGATTCAGCGCAGCTTCGCCCTCTTGGGTCTGCTGTTTCTTGGCCAGACTGGCCGTCATCAGAGCAGAACCAAACGACGCATTTGCAGAACTTGATATATCCATAGGGTTCCTCCTGCACTCAACAGTATCGGCCAAGCGGCCCCGAACATAAGCACTGAATGCAAAACAATCTGAAAGTTGCTTTTCTATCAGTCAGATAGCAATTGCATTCATGGCCCCTGTTCACCGCTGGATGACGTCTTCAAGCTCCTGTGCCGTCATCGCCCGAAGCACCTTGCAAGGGTTGCCAGCCGCCACCACATTGGCGGGCACATCTTTGGTCACCACCGAACCGGCGCCGATGACACTGTTATCACCGATAGTGACACCGGGGCAGATGACGACGCTGCCGCCAATCCAGACGTTGTGGCCGATCCGCACCGGCTTGCCGAACTCGACACCCCTGATGCGCGGCGCCACCGCCACCGGGTGAGCGGCGGTGTAGATCTGCACCCCGGGCGCCAGCAGCACGTTGTCGCCGATGTGCACCTCACAGACGTCGAGGATGGTGCAGCCCACGTTGGCGTAGAAGTTCTCGCCGACGAAGATGTTGGCGCCATAGTCGCAAAAGAACGGCGGATTGATGGCGCACTCCTGGCCGCGGCTACCGAGCAGGTCGTGCAGCAAAGCATCCCGCGCCGGTTTCTCCTGCCAGCTGGTGTTGAAGGTGTGATAGAGCCTGCGGCAGCGCTCGCGCGCCGCTTTCAGCTCGGGATCGCCCGCATCATAAGGCTCCCCTGTCACCATCTTCTGCCACTCGGCACCTCGCACCACCTTCTCCATTACCTACTCCATCAGCCAGATCAGGGATTCATAAGGGCGCAGCATACCCGATTGCGGTTGGGCCGGGCTATCCGGGTAGTTGCCGAGCAGCAGCCGACCTTGCCCGCTTTGCAGCTCGGCAGGCAAGGCAAACTCCACCGGCTCGCCGTAGAAGTTGCTCACCACCAGCAGGGTCTGACCGTTGGCGCGGCGGGCATAGGCCCAGATCTGCGGGTGCCCGGTCAGCAGCTCCTGATAATCCCCCTGGGTGAAGATGGGGTGCGCCTTGCGCAGGGCGATGAGATCCCGGTAGTGCCAGAACACCGAGTGCTGGTCGGCCAGCGCCGCCTCGGCATTGATCTCGGAATAGTTGGCGGCTGGCTTGAGCCAGGGTGTCCCGTTGGTGAAACCGGCGTTGGCCGCAGCGCTCCACTGCATCGGGGTGCGCGAGTTGTCGCGGGACTTGGCACCGAGAATGGCGAGGATCTCGGCCTCGCTCATCCCTTCGGCCTGCTTGATGGCAAAGATGTTGCGGCTCTCCACATCCTGATAGTCATCGATGCGCTGATAGCCGGGGTTGGTCATGCCGATCTCCTCCCCCTGATAGATGTAGGGGGTGCCCTGCAAACCGTGCAGCGTGCTGGCCAGCATCTTGGCGGCCACAACCCGATGCTCGCCCTCGTCACCGAAGCGGGAGACGATGCGCGGCTGATCGTGGTTGCACCAGAACAGCGCCGACCACCCCTTGCCGTGCATGCCACTCTGCCAGTGGTTGAAGATGCGCTTGAGTTCGATGAAATCGAACGGAGCCTTGGTCCACTTGTCGCCGTTGGGGTAATCCACCTTGAGGTGATGGAAGTTGAACACCATGGAGAGCTCGGAGCCATCGAGGGCGCCATAGCGCTGACAGTGCTCCAGTGAAGTAGAGGACATCTCCCCCACCGTCATGGCGCCGACAGGAGCAAACACGTCGCGGCTCACGTCCTGCAAAAATTCGTGGATGCGCGGCCCGTCGGTGTAGAAGCGGCGGCCATCGCCAATCTCGTCGTTCGGGAACGCCTGATCCTTGGAGATAAGGTTGATAACGTCGAGGCGGAACCCATCCACCCCCTTCTTGGCCCAGAAGTGGATGATATTTTTCACCTCGGCACGCACCGCCGGATTTTCCCAGTTGAGATCCGCCTGCTCGCGGGCAAACAGGTGCAGGTAGTACTGACCGGTGGCAGAGTCCAGCTCCCAGGCGCTGCCGCCAAACTTGGATTGCCAGTTGTTGGGCACGCAGCCATCCACCGGATCGCGCCAGATGTAGTAGTCGCGGTAGGGGCTGTTTTTATCCCCCAGCGCCGACTTGAACCAGGCGTGCTCGGTGGAGGTGTGGTTGACCACGATATCCATCACGATGCGGATGTCGCGCGCGTGGGCGGCGGCCAGCAGCGCCTCGAAATCAGCCATGGTGCCGTAGGCGGGGTCGATGGCGTAGTAGTCGGCGATGTCGTAGCCGTTGTCCACCTGCGGCGAGACGTAGACCGGGGTCAGCCAGAGGGCATCGACCCCCAGCGTCTTGAGGTAATCGAGGCGGGCCATGATCCCCTTGAGGTCGCCGGTGCCACGGGCAGCGGAATCCTGAAAGCTCTTGGGGTAAATCTGGTAAATCACGGCACTCTGCCACCAGGGTGTTTGGCTCATGGGTCTTTCTCTTGTCTCGAATATGAAATGGAGAGGGCGACCCGCGGGTCGCCCTGATAATCAGTGTCAGGCGCTGGCTTGGGCCAACTTGCCAGCGGCTTGCTGGCGCTTGTAGACCAGCAGGGTCAGCACCACCGGCACCACGATGGCAACCAGCATGGCGATGGAGAACACCGCCCAGTATTGCGGCTGGATGGAGAGGATGCCCGGCAGGCCCCCTACCCCGATGCCGTTGGCCATCACACCGGCAAAACCGCAGATGAGGGCGGCAAGGCTGGAGCCCACCATGGCGCACAGCATGGGGAACTTGTACTTGAGGTTGATACCGTACATGGCCGGTTCGGTCACCCCGAGGTAGGCGGAGATGGCGGCAGGCACCGAGATCTCCCGTTCGTTCTCCTTGCGGCTAATCAGAATGATGCCCACTACGGCAGATGCCTGAGCGATGTTGGAGAGAGCGATCAGCGGCCAAATCGGAGTGCCACCCATGCTCTGCATCAGCTGCAGATCCACCGCGTTGGTGGTGTGGTGGATACCGGTAATGACCAGCGGTGCATAGAGGAAACCGAACAGGGCAGCGCCGATGGGAGCGAAGGAGCCAGTCATGGCGGCCTTGGCAGCGAAACCGACGCCATCACCAATCCAGCGACCAAACGGGCCGATAAAGGCGTGGGCCACGATCACTGCCAGCAGCAGCGAGACAAACGGCACAATCACCAGATAGAGGTAAGCCGGAATGATCCGCTTGAGGTTGGTCTCAACCCAGGCGAGGAAGACACCCGCCAGCAGCGCCGGAATGACCTGGGCCTGATAACCCACCTTCTGGATCACGAACAGGCCGAAGTCCCACACCTCCGGGGTCTGCTGACCGATGCCGTAGGCGTTCATCAATTGCGGCGACACCAGCGTCACCCCCAGCACGATACCCAAGATCTCGGAGCCGCCCATCTTCTTCACTGCAGACCAGCAGACACCTACCGGCAGGAAGTGGAAAATCGCCTCGCCCAGCAGCCAGAGGAAGGCGTGTACCTGAGCCCAGAACTGGCTGATCTCGGTGAGGGTGTGAGTGCCATCGTCGAACATCTTGATGTCGCCGATGACGTTGCGAAAGCCCAGGATCAGACCGCCGGTGATGATGGCGGGCAGCAGCGGCACGAAGATCTCCGCCAGATGGGAGATGCCCCGCTCCAGCGGATTCATATTCTGGCGCGCCGCCTGCTTGGCGGTCTCCTTGCTGCCACCGCTGACGCCGAGCTGTTCGGTCAGCGCCTTGTACCACTGCTCCACCTCGTTGCCGATCACCACCTGGAACTGACCGCCCTGGGTGAAGCTTCCCTTCACTGCCGGAATGGTTTCGATGGCCTTGCTGTCGGCCTTGGCCGGATCGTTCAGGACGAAGCGCAACCGGGTCAGGCAGTGGCTGACGGTGGCGATGTTCTCCTTGCCGCCGATCTTGTCGATCAGGGTGGCAAGCTGCTGTGCGTTGATCTTGGACATGGGTCTTCCCTCTGTGACGCCATTGAATAGTGGTCTGTATCGCCCTTTTGAGCCAGTCTGTCGGCCGGAGCGTTTTTGGTATCGTTCCCATTTAGCATGCCGACAATCTGGCCAGATCGGAATGGGAACGTTCCCAATTCGTGGCCAGCGTCACAAAAAGCACACTTTTTGTTCAGTCTGAAGTGATGGGGCTCACAGGGTTCGGCAGGGGGCGATAGTCACCAGCGGAGGCTGATCCTGCTCAATCTGGCCGAGCAGCTGACGCGCCGCCTGCTCCCCTGCCCCCTTGTAACCGAGATCCAGAGTGAGGGCGTTGGGGAAGAGGAAACTGAGCATGGGATTGTTGCCAAGTCCGGTCACCAGCACCTCGCTACGCCCTTGTTCTTGCAGGTATTTTGCCGCACCGATGGCGAGGGTGTCGCTGGCGCAGACCAGCGCCTGGGTGGAGGGGGTAAGCAGCTCGGCCGCCAGCCGGTAGCCGCTCTGCAGGCTGAGATCACCGAGGGCGCTGCGCGGGCGCAACCCCTGTTCTGCGCAATAAGCGAGATAGGCGTCGAGGCGACGCTGGCCGGTGGTGAGATCCGAGGCATCCACCCCCAGATAGGCGATGTCGCGGGCGCCACGGCTTGCCAGCTGCGCCAGCATGGTGCGCACCGCACCGGCGTCGTCAAAACAGACCGAGGAGAAACCGGGATATTCACGGGCGACCAGCACCAGCTTCTCTTTCAGCGGCGCCATGGCGGCATAGTCCAAGTCATTGAAGGCGAACAGGATAATGCCATCCACCCCGCGCCGCTCCAGCACCGCCAGATGCTCCTGTACCTTGGCGGGGGAGAACTTGCTCTCCATCAGCACAGCATCGTAGCCGCGCTGGTAGAGGGTCTCCAGCATGCCGCGCACCGCCTGATTCTCCGAGCCGGAGTCGAGCCGCGAGACGATGATCCCCACCACCTGCTGGCTCTGGCTGCGCATGGCCCGCGCCGACTTGCTCGGCACGAAGCCGTGCTCGGCGATGATCTGCTCCACCCGCTCGCGGGTCTCCTGCTTCACCTTGGGATCCTGATTGAGCACCCGGGAGACGGTCGACTTGCCGACGCCACTCAGTCTGGCGATATCGAGGATGGTCAGTTTCTTGTCCATGAATTGGCTCACAGGAGGCTAGGCGGTGGAATTGCCCACATTGTTGTGATTAACCCCTGTGAATACAAGCCCATGGCGTTAGAATGCCCTTTTTGCCCCGCCGTCAGGGTGTGTGGGCACAGCACAGGATGCCCATCATGGATCTGCTGGCCAGTCTGCTCTTCTCCCTCTCCATCACAGGCCCCATCTGCGTGGTGCTGCTGCTCGGCATCTTGCTCAAGCGGCTGGGGCTGCTGCCGGATCCCTTTACCGAATCCGCCTCGCGGCTGGTGTTTCAGGTCACCCTGCCCGCTCTGCTCTTTCTCAGTATTCTGGGTACCAACTTCGCCACCATGCCGAGCCTCTGGTTTATCGGCTATGGCCTGCTCGCCACCGTTATCAGCTATCTGGTGCTGGAGCTGCTGGCCGAACGTTTTATCGGGGAGCAGCGACTGCGCGGCATCTTCGTGCAGGGGAGCTTTCGCGGCAACAGCGCCATTATCGGGCTCGCCTATGTGCAAAACGCCTACGGCCACGAAGGGTTGGGGGCGGCGGCCTTCTATGTCGGCGCGGTGACCGTGCTCTACAACATTCTCGCGGTGATCACCCTCACCCGCAGTCTCGGCGGCGCCACCGGTATCCGCCCCATCCTGCTCGGCATCATCAAGAACCCGCTGATCATCGCCATTGTGGCGGCGCTGCCGTTTACCCTGCTCGGTATCAAGATGCCGCAACTGCTGCTCACCACCGGCAGCTACTTCGCCAACATGACGTTGCCGCTGGCGCTGCTCTGCACCGGCGCCTCCCTCAGCCTCGACGCTCTGCGTGGTGGTGCAGCCATTGCGGGCTGGGCCAGCATCATGCGGCTCTGCCTCATTCCTGCGGTGTTCACTCTGGGGGCTGCCCTGCTCGGCTTCAGCCATCTGGAGCTGGGTATTCTATTTCTCATCAGCGCCACTCCGACTGCTGCCGCCAGCTATGTGATGACCCGCGCCATGGGGGGCAACAGCGTGCTGGCCGCAAACATCATCGCCACCACCACCCTCGGCTCACTGCTCACCACTAGTCTGGGGGCAACTCTGATGAACTATCTGGGGCTTATGTACTGACGGCTTGACCTTGCCGCAGGCGACAGCTGTACCCTTGTGCCATATCAACCGAGGAGAGCATTTATGACCATCGAACTCACCGTCTCCGGCATGTCCTGTGGTGGCTGCGCCGCCAGCCTGCAAAAAGCCCTGCAGGCCCAGCCTACTGTTACCACCGCGACCGTCGACTTTGCCAGCAGCAAGGCCGTCATCGAGAGCGAGCTGAACAAGGCCGAGCTGATCGCCCTGATTGAAGCCAAGGGTTTCTCTGCGAGTTAAATTATCTCTATAGAGGTATAAAACAGGTTAAAAATCTGTACTCACCTGTCTTTTGGTGAGTTTTATCACAGACCGGGGTTATTAAACGGGCAAACTTGCTGCGATTATTCCAACCATAAGGATTTGCAGCATGACCCTACCGATCCGCAAGACCCTGCTCGCCGCCGTCGTTGGCCTGACCCTCTCTCCCATGGCCATGGCGCTGCCCAACGTCCATATTCTTGCAACCGGCGGCACCATTGCCGGGGCAGGCCAGTCGGCTACCCAGTCCAACTACGAGGCTGGCAAGGTGGCCATCGAAACCCTGATCGCCGCCGTGCCCGAGATGAAGAACGTGGCCGATGTGCAGGGTGAGCAGGTGGTCAAGATCGGCTCCCAGGACATGAACGACGAGGTGTGGCTCAAGCTGGCCAAGCGGGTCAACGAGCTGCTGGCCAAGGATGACGTGGATGGCATCGTCATTACCCACGGCACCGACACCATGGAAGAGACCGCCTACTTCCTCAATCTGACCGTCAAGAGCGACAAGCCGGTGGTGCTGGTCGGCGCCATGCGCCCCTCCACCGCCATGAGTGCCGATGGCCCGCTCAACCTCTACAACGCCGTAGTGACCGCCTCCGACCCCGCCTCCAAGGGCCGTGGCGTGATGGTGGCGATGAACGACACAGTGCTGGATGCCCGCGACGTCACCAAGACCAACACCACCGGGGTGCAAACCTTCGCCTCCCCCAACTTTGGCCCGCTCGGTTACATCCACAACGGCAAGATCGACTATCAGCGCAGCCCGGCCCGTCTGCACACCAGCAAGACGCCGTTTGACGTGAGCAAGCTCGACAAGCTGCCGCAAGTTGGCATCGTCTACAGCTACGCCAACGCCACCGACTTGCCGGCCAAGGCGATGGTGGATGCCAAGTTCGACGGCATCGTCAGCGCCGGGGTGGGCAACGGCAACCTCTACCACACCCTGTTCGACACCCTGGCCAAGGCGAGCAAGGATGGCATCCGCGTCGTGCGCTCCGCCCGCGTGCCGACCGGCGCCACCACCCTGGATGCCGAGATCGATGATGCCAAGTACGGCTTCGTGGCCTCCGGCACTCTCAACCCGCAGAAAGCGCGGGTGCTGCTGATGCTCTCCCTGACCCAGAGCAAGGATCCGGCCCAGATCCAGCGCTGGTTCCAGCAGTTCTGACAACGGTTGCCTGACAAGTGACAAGCAAGGGCGGGACTTCCCGCCCTTTTCCATCCTGCATGCAATGCCACTTCGCCAAGCACCCGCCTCACCCATTACGTCGTTTGGCGAGGTCATCCTTCCCTTTTCCGGCCATCTTTTTCGGCCACCGCAGAGCGTTGTCATCAAATTAGCGAGCCGGATCACCCGCTTTCACAAGCGCATCGCCGCCAAATTCATTACACTGCCAGCGATCTTATCCACTCAAGGAGTGCTGTTGCTGTATGGAAATATTGATCCTGCTGGGATTGATTTTGCTTAATGGCGTCTTCGCCATGTCAGAAATCGCCATCGTCACCGCACGCAAGGCTCGCCTTGGCAAGCTTGCCTCTGAAGGCAACCGTTCCGCCGCCATTGCCCTCAAACTGGGCGAAGACCCGACCCATTTTCTCTCTGCCGTCCAAATCGGCATTACCAGCATAGGTTTGCTCAACGGTATCTACGGCGAATCCCTGCTGGCCCAGCCCTTCTCCCTCTGGTTGCAGGAGTGGGGACTATCCCCCAAGAGCAGCGGCCTGATCGCCACCGTCATCGTGGTGGTGGTGGTTACTTACCTCTCCATCGTGGTGGGGGAGCTGGTGCCCAAGCGCCTTGGCCAGCTCAATGCCGAGCGCATCGCCTGTCTGGTGGCCCGCCCCATGCACTGGCTCGCCACCCTGACCCGCCCATTCGTCTGGCTGCTGTCGGCCTCTACCAATGCCAGCCTGCGGCTGCTGCGGGTCAACCAGAACGGCAGCGCCAACGTTACCGAGGAGGAGATCCACGCCATGCTGGTGGAGGGCTCTGAAGCCGGGGTGATCGAGGATCATGAACACACCATGCTGCGCAACGTCTTCCGTCTCGACGAGCGCAGCCTCTCCTCCCTGATGGTGCCGCGCAGCGATATCCGCTATCTGGATCTGGCGCTGCCGCTGGAGACCAACCTGCAGCGACTGGTGGAGTATCGCCACAGCTATTTTCCGGTCTGCGACGGCAACCTGTCAGAATTGGTGGGTATCATCAATGTCAGCAAGGTGCTGCACGCCTATATCAAGGGGGAGCCCATCGATCTGGCTGCCCTGACCCAGGAGGGCAGCCTACTGCCCGAGACCCTCAACGGCGTCGAGCTGCTCAACCACTTCCGCACCCACAGCGAACAGATGGCGCTGGTGGTGGACGAATATGGCGAGTTGCAGGGACTGGTCACCCAGCAGGATCTGCTGGAGGCGCTGGCGGGGGATTTCCAGCAGGAGGATGGCGAGGACAACTGGGCCTTCCGGCGCGCCGACGGCAGCTGGCTGCTCGATGGCCTGATCCCGCTGCCGGAGTTGAAGGATTGTCTGGAGCTGGTTCGTCTGCCTGAAGAAGAAAAACATCACTATCACACCCTCGGAGGGCTTATCATGCTGCTCCTTGGTCGTGTTCCACAAACCGGAGACCTGGTGGCACTGGAACAGTGGCAACTGGAAATAGTTGACATGGATGGCCTGCGCATCGACAAGGTGCTCGCCATGCCCTTGACCGATCAACCCAGCTAACCTGCGGAGTTTGCAAGTATGGAGCAGTTTTACCAACTGGCTCACGCCTTTATGAATCACGATCTGAACACACTTTCCGATCCCAAGATGGCCTTCATGATCTGTGGTGTGATTCTGACGTTTCTGGTACTGGAAAACGGATTCATCCCTACCGCCTTTCTGCCCGGTGACAGCCTGCTGATCCTCACCGGCGTGCTCATCTATCAGGATGTATTGTCTCTCGGGGTGATCCCGCTGTTGATCATGGCTACCTTTGTCGGCACCTGGCTCGGTTACATGCAGGGGCGCTTTCTCGGCCACACCCAGCTCTACCATCGGCTGATGTCCCACGTGGAAGAGCGGCACCAACAGAAGGTCTACCACCTGCTGGACAAGTACGGGATCATCACCCTGATCACCGCGCGCTATATCGCCTTCGTGCGCACCGCCTACCCCTACATCGTCGGTGCCACCGAGCTGCCCCAGGGGCGCTTTCTCATCGTCAATCTGATCAGCTCCATCATGTGGATCTGCCCGCTGGTCGGGTTTGGTTACTACCTGAGCCACACCAAGCTGGCCGCCGAATACCAGACCCAGTTCTTCAATATCATCATCTATCTGCCGGTGGCTCTGCTGGTGGGTGGCATGGTGGCGCTGGTCTGGCGCTGGATCAGCAAACGCAGGGCAGCGCAGCCGCGGGATTGACCCCTCGCCCAACGCCCGCCCCGAAAGCCCTCGCCAGAGGGCTTTTTTGATCGCCAATTTTGCGCAAATAGCAGAAATAGTCCCGCTCGGCCCTTGTAAAGCCGGGGTAAAAATGAGTGAATCTAGCGCCTTTTTTTGGATGGGAATGGAGTCGGTTGTATGTGGTGTCGGATTCGCGCAGCAGCGCTGGTTGTCGGGTTGATGGGAATGCTGGGATTGCCTGCGGTCAGCGCGGCACCCAACCCTGCCAAACTGGAAGTACGCTCAAGCAGCGCTCTGGTCGTGGATGTAAAAACGGGCAAGACACTCTACCAGAAGAATGCCACCAAGGTGCGTCCCATCGCCTCTCTCACCAAGCTGATGACAGCGCTGGTGGTGCTGGATGCCAAACAGAATCTCAACCAGACCATCACGGTCGACAAGAACGATCTGGATCGGGTCAAACACACCCACTCCCGCATCCGCATGGGCACCAAGGTGACCCGCCGCGACGCCCTGCATCTGGCGCTGATGTCCTCCGAAAACCGGATGGCCTCGGCACTGGCGCGTCACTATCCGGGCGGTCGCAGCGCCTTCGTGCGGGCCATGAACAATAAGGCCAGACAATTGGGAATGCGTAATACCCACTTCTACGACTCCACCGGCCTCTCCACCCGCAACGTCTCCACCGCCCAGGATCTCGGCAAGCTGGCCGCCGCCGCCTATCGTCAGCCGCTGATCCGTCAGTTCACTCAGGATGAGAACCGGGAGATGCGCTTCAGCACCCCCGCCTATAGCCTGATGTTCAACAACACCAACCCGCTGGTGAAAAACCCGGATTGGGACGTACGCCTCTCCAAGACCGGCTTCACTGACGAAGCGGGGCGCTGTCTGGTGATGCGCGCCAAACCGGACAGCCGCGAGCTTGCCATCGTGCTGCTCAACTCGGTGGGCAAACGCACCCCTATAGGCGATGCCAACCGCATTCGCAAATGGCTGAAAAGCTGAGTAAATATCTCGACACAAAAGGATGCTGCGGCATCCTTTTTTATTGCCCGCAGAACGCCTCTGCAGGCCTTGCAGGATGTTGATGAGCGAACCCTTAGTGATGGCTGCGCGGCATCTGCCGTTACAACAGCAGGCATACAAGGCGCCTATAGATGAGGCAAAGGGTGGTGAGGCGGGGCAACGATCAGAAGAACTGTGCGCAATCACAGAAAGGGGAAGAAATAAGGACAAGAACAGCTAGGTAAACGGGCGATCCACCCGCAACAGCGCACGGGGATCCGCACCAAAAAGTTAAATATCGCCCATAAAAAAACCGCCCCGACCGAAGTCGAGGCTGTCTGTATGGTGCGCCCGAGAGGATTCGAACCTCTGACCACCTGGTTCGTAGCCAGGTACTCTATCCAGCTGAGCTACGGGCGCTCATAAACTTTTGGTACTGCTTGAAATATGGTGCGCCCGAGAGGATTCGAACCTCTGACCACCTGGTTCGTAGCCAGGTACTCTATCCAGCTGAGCTACGGGCGCTCACAAACTTTTGTGTACTGCTTGAAAAATGGTGCGCCCGAGAGGATTCGAACCTCTGACCACCTGGTTCGTAGCCAGGTACTCTATCCAGCTGAGCTACGGGCGCTCATAAATCGTTGTGTCGTTTTAAATGGTGCGCCCGAGAGGATTCGAACCTCTGACCACCTGGTTCGTAGCCAGGTACTCTATCCAGCTGAGCTACGGGCGCCCTGTTTTAAAACGATAAAAAAAGCTTACTTATCAGTAAGCCTTTTCCAAAGTGTCGACTTGCTGATGGTCAACACATGACTCTTGCTTGAGTCGTAATATGGTGCGCCCGAGAGGATTCGAACCTCTGACCACCTGGTTCGTAGCCAGGTACTCTATCCAGCTGAGCTACGGGCGCAAATGGCGGAGAAGGGGGGATTCGAACCCCCGATGCGGGTATAAGCCGCATACTCCCTTAGCAGGGGAGCGCCTTCAGCCTCTCGGCCACCTCTCCGTTTGCGGGGCTGATAATACTTCACAGGGATTTTTAGTCAAACACTTTTTTGGAGAAAAAAGTGCGTTCGCTCAGCATTTGGTCAAAGCGTGGAATATTCAAACAATATCAGCACTTATCCCGCAGTTTCGCGCCCTGCAGGGCAATTTCAGGGGGCCGGAAAAACAAAAGGCGACACATGAGGTGTCGCCTTGTCACAGCCATGAAAGTGGCTTAGAAGCTCGGTTGGCCCGGAACTTTCTCGGCCTGGATGCGCTGGTAGATCTCTTCGCGGTGTACGGAGACCTCTTTCGGCGCGTTAACACCGATACGGACCTGGTTGCCTTTAACGCCCAGTACGGTGACAGTCACTTCATCACCAATCATCAGGGTTTCCCCAACACGACGAGTCAAAATAAGCATTCGCTTGCTCCTGTATCCTGTTTTGTTTTTATATCGATATGCGACATTATCTAACAAAGATACCGATATGGTAAATGGTTGAAACTAAATCAATCAGAGATTGTTAGCCCAAGGGCTGCTCTTGCGGTGCCTGATCCAACCCGAAAGCCGCGTGCAGGGCTCGCACCGCCAGCTCCAGATACTTCTCGTCAATCACCACAGAGATTTTGATTTCAGAGGTCGAGATCAACTGCATGTTGATCCCCTCCTCGCCCAATACCTTGAACATGGTGCGCGCAACACCGGGATGGTTCCACATGCCGACACCGACAATGGAAACCTTGGCAATTTCGCCATTTCCCTGCACGCAGGAGGCGCCAAGTTCGGTGGCGGTCTCCTCCAGCAGTGCCCGAGCGCGGCGATAGTCGTCACGATTCACCGTGAAGGTGAAGTCGGCGGTGCCATCTCCCAGGGTGTTCTGCACAATCATGTCGACATCAATGTTGGCGTCGCTGATCGGATTCAGGATCTGCGCGGCAACGGTTGGTCTGTCCGGCACGCCCAGAATGGTCAGGCTGGCCTCGTTGCGGTTAAAAGCGATCCCGGATACCAGGGGAGCTTCCATCCTATCACCTCCATATGTGATTAAGGTTCCCTCTCCATCGATAAAGCTCGACAGCACCCGCAGCGGGACGCGGTACTTGCCCGCAAACTCCACCGAGCGGATCTGCAACACCTTGGCACCGAGACTGGCCATCTCCAGCATCTCCTCGAAGGTGATGGTGTCGAGACGACGCGCCTTGGGCTCGATGCGCGGATCCGTGGTGTATACCCCATCCACATCGGTAAAGATCTGGCACTCATCGGCCTTGATGGCCGCCGCCACGGCAACCGCCGTGGTATCCGAACCGCCGCGGCCCAAGGTTGTGATGGCGTTATGCTCGTCACGGCCCTGGAAACCGGCGATCACCACCACCTTGCCCGCAGCCAGTTCGGTATGAACCAGCTCGGTGTCGATGTGGGTGATGCGCGCCTTGCCATAGGCGGAATCGGTGTGAATCCGTACCTGATCACCGGTCATTGAGACCGCAGGACAACCGCGTTTGTTCAACGCGATCGCCAGCAGCGCTATGGTGACCTGCTCACCGGTGGAGACCAGTACATCCATCTCCCGCCGGTTGGCATCAGGATCCAGTTGCTGGGCCATGCCCAGCAACCGGTTGGTTTCGCCCGACATGGCGGAGACAACCACCACCACGTCGTGTCCCTGGGCGCGGGTCTGCTCGACCCGCTCAGCTACCGCCTCGATCCGCTCCAGTGTGCCGACCGAGGTGCCGCCGTACTTCTGTACATAGAGTGCCACAGATCACCTCGCCCGATTACAGGCGCTCTTCCAGCCAGGAGTGAACGGATTGCAGCGCTGCCGGCACCGCCTCAGGCTGAGTACCACCCGCCTGTGCCATGTCCGGACGGCCACCGCCCTTGCCACCCACCTGCTGGGCAACCAGATTGACCAGCTCACCGGCCTTGACCTTGCCGGTCAGGTCGTTGGTGACGCCGGCGATCAGGTTGACCTTGCCGTCGGCACAGGTGGCCAGCAGTACAACACCGGACTTCATCTGGTTCTTCAGTTCGTCCAGCATGCCGCGCAGGGATTTCGGATCGGCCCCTTCCAGCGCTGCAACCAGCACCTTCTGACCGTTGATCTCGATCACCTGACCCAGCAGGTCGTTACCGGCCTGAGCGGCCAGCTTGGCCTTGAGCTGCTCCAGCTCGCGCTCCATCATCTTGGCCTTGTCCAGCATCTGGCGAACCTTGTCGGCGATGCAGAACTGATCACCTTTCACCAGTGCGGCAGCCTCTTCGATCTGCTCGCCAACCTGATGCATGAAGTCGATGGCGGCTTTGCCGGTCACCGCTTCGATACGGCGCACGCCAGCTGCGATACCGCTCTCGGCGATGATCTTGAAGAAGCCGATATCGCCGGTGCGCTTGGCGTGAGTACCGCCGCACAGCTCGGTGGAGTAGTCGCCCATGCGCACCACGCGCACGTCGTCTTCATATTTCTCACCAAACAGCGCCATGGCACCGGCGGACTTGGCCGCTTCCAGATCCATCAGCTGGGTGGTGATTTCATGGTTGGCGCGGATCTGGTTGTTGACCAGCTCCTCGACCCGGCGAATGGTCGCCATGGTCAGCCCCTCGAAGTGGGAGAAGTCAAAGCGCATGCGCTCGGCCCCTACCAGAGAACCTTTCTGGGTGACATGCTCGCCCAGAGCCTGACGCAGGGCAGCATGCAGCAGGTGAGTTACGGAGTGGTTCAGGGCGATGGCCTGACGACGGTCAGCGTCTACCACGGCTTCCACTTCGGCGCCCTTCTCCAGGGTACCCAGCTCCATGTAGCCCTTGTGGATGATCGCCTTGCCCGCTTTCAGGGTGTCGGTCACGGCAAAGATACCGTCGTCCACTTTCAGGGTACCGCTGTCGCCGATCTGGCCGCCGGACTCGGCGTAGAAGGGGGTCTCTTCCAGCACGATGACCGCTTCGTCACCGGCGATAAGACCGCTCACCTCTTCCACACCCTTGTAGATACCGACCACGCGGGTACGCTCGGTCAGGGTCTTGTACCCGGTGAAGGGGGTCTCGAAGTCGAGCTTGAGCATCTCGTTGTAGTTCACGCCGAAGCTGGAGGCCTCTTTGGCACGAGCACGCTGCTTCTCCATCTCGGCCTTGAAGCCCTCTTCGTCGATGCCGATCTCGCGCTCGCGCACCACGTCGGCAGTCAGGTCGGCCGGGAAGCCGTAAGTGTCATAGAGCTTGAACACCACCTCACCCGGAATAACCTTGGCATCACCCAGGTTGGCCAGAGCATCTTCCAGCAGCAGCAGACCGCGATCCAGGGTGCGGACGAACTGCTCCTCTTCGATGCGCAGCACGCGCTCGACCAGCGGCAGCTGGGCGATCAGCTCGGCAGCGACATCCTTCATCTGCACTGCCAGCTCGGCAGCCAGTTTGTAGAAGAAGACATCGGTCGCGCCCAGCTTGCGACCGTGACGCACGGCGCGGCGGATGATGCGACGCAACACATAGCCACGACCTTCGTTGGACGGCATCACGCCATCTGCCACCAGGAAGGCGCAGGAGCGGATGTGGTCAGCGATGACGCGCAGGGACTGGTTGCTCAGATCGGTGGTGCCGACAATCTCGGCCGCTTTCTTGATCAGCGCCTGGAAGATGTCGATTTCGTAGTTGGAGTGGACACCCTGCATGATGGCAGAGATACGCTCCAGACCCATGCCGGTATCCACGGACGGACGCGGCAGCGGCTCCATGGTGCCGTCAGCCTGACGGTTGAACTGCATGAACACCACGTTCCAGATCTCGATGAAACGGTCGCCATCCTCTTCCGGTGAGCCGGGACGGCCGCCCCAGATGTGATCGCCGTGGTCATAGAAGATCTCAGTGCAGGGACCGCACGGGCCGGTATCGCCCATCGCCCAGAAGTTGTCGGAAGCGTAAGGGGCCCCCTTGTTGTCACCGATGCGCACGATGCGATCGGCCGGGACACCAACCTCTTTTTCCCAGATATCGAAAGCTTCATCGTCAGTCGCGTAGACGGTCACCAGCAGGCGATCTTTCGGCAGCTGCAGCACCTCGGTCAGGAAGCCCCATGCAAACTTGATGGCATCCTGCTTGAAGTAGTCACCGAAACTGAAGTTGCCCAGCATTTCAAAGAAGGTGTGGTGACGAGCGGTATAGCCGACGTTTTCCAGATCGTTGTGCTTACCACCGGCACGCACGCAACGCTGGGAAGTCGTCGCGCGATTGTAGGCACGCTTGTCTGCGCCAAGGAACACGTCCTTGAACTGGTTCATACCCGCGTTGGTAAACAACAGGGTCGGGTCGTTATGCGGTACCAGCGAGCTGGAGGAGACAACCTGGTGCCCCTGGGAACGGAAATACTCGAGAAACGCAGCGCGAATCTCTGACGTGGACATATACATGGAAAATCCTGCTTGATTCGAATACGGACTTTTAACCGCATTAATGTAAGTTTTCTGCGGGGTAAAGTAAAACGGACAGGGCCGCCACGGGCGAAAAAGCGCACATAAACGGGCCAGAAAAGAGCGCCACTGCTCACAGTGGCTTTTTTCACTATCGAGAGGCAAAAAAGCAGCGCATAAAGAGGGATGAGATAAACAAAAGGCCGCTTTTTCGGGATTGTGCGCGCAAGCTACTGAACGGGCAGGAAAAACCTGCCATAAGGAGAGGTGAAACAACGTTTGCCACGCAGTGGCGTTACTCTTCCCGCTCCTGCAGGGCAGAGATGGCGTAACGAGCCTGATCCTGGGTAAAGCCGCGCCCCAGCAGATACTTGAGCCACTTCATCCGCAGCTTGAAATCCGCCAGATCGGCAATTTTTGCCCGTCGCTCCAACAGATCGAAGGCAAGCTCGAACCAGTCCAGCTCGGGTTGCTCGAAGGCGGCATCGATCTGGCCATCGTCCAGCCCCTTGCGGCGCAGGTCGAAACGGATCTTGAGCGGGCCATGCCCCTTGGCGGCACCGGCCCGCACCGCCATGGCACCATATCGCTCGTCATTGACCCAGTTGTAACCGCGGCAGTAGTTGACCACCGCCTCGATCACCTCTTCCTGATAGCCCTGCTGGCGCAGGCGTCTGGTCAGCTCCGACTCGGCACTCTCGCGGCGGGCCAGACTGCGCATGGCATAGCCACGGGCAGCGGCCAGCTGTTCGGCAAAGGTCGGCTCGGCAGGCTCGACCGGTTCGGTAACGGATTCATCAACCATCATAAATAACAAGGCCGGGTAGATACCCGGCCTTCCTTTGTTCCTTATTCGAACTCTTGTTCGCTTTCGGCATCGAACTCGTCTGCCTCAACCGGTGCAGCCTTGTCATCGACTGGCACGGCACCGGAGAGCAGCAGCTCGCGCAGCTTGGCTTCCACTTCGCCAGCCATCGCCTTGTTCTCGGCGAACAGCTTCATCACGTTGGCCTTGCCCTGACCGATCTTCTCACCGTTGTAGCTGTACCAGGCACCGGCCTTGTCGATCAGCTTGTGCTTGACGCCCAGATCCACCAGCTCACCCTCTTTGGAGATGCCAGCGCCATAGAAAATCTGGAACTCGGCCTGCTTGAAGGGCGGGGCCACCTTGTTCTTGACCACTTTGACGCGGGTCTCGTTACCGACCACTTCGTCGCCTTCCTTGATGGCGCCGATACGACGGATATCCAGACGCACGGAGGCGTAGAACTTGAGCGCGTTACCACCGGTAGTGGTCTCTGGGCTACCGAACATGACGCCGATCTTCATCCGGATCTGGTTGATGAAGATGCACAGGCAGTTGGCGTTCTTGATGTTGGCAGTCAGCTTGCGCAGCGCCTGGGACATCAGACGGGCCTGCAGACCAACGTGGGAGTCACCCATCTCCCCTTCGATTTCCGCTTTCGGGGTCAGGGCCGCCACGGAGTCGACGATGATAACGTCAACCGCGTTGGAGCGAACCAGCATGTCGCAGATCTCCAGCGCCTGTTCACCGGTATCCGGCTGAGAGATCAGCAGGTCGTCGACGTTGACGCCCAGCTTGGCAGCATAGATAGGGTCGAGGGCGTGTTCCGCATCGACGAAGGCACAGGTTTTGCCTTTCTTCTGGGCTTCCGCGATCACCTGCAGGGTAAGGGTGGTTTTACCGGAAGATTCCGGGCCGTAGATTTCGACGATACGGCCACACGGCAGACCGCCGATGCCCAGCGCCACGTCCAGCGAGAGGGAACCGGTAGAGATGGCTTCGATATCCATGGTCTTGCTGTCGCCCAGACGCATGATGGAACCTTTGCCGAACTGCTTTTCAATCTGACCCAGCGCAGCCGCCAGTGCCTTCTGTTTGTTCTGATCCATGCCAATCTCCGCTGGAAATCGTGAGTAAGAAGTGAAGTTGGGCTAAGTATACTGTCTATTCATACAGTATCAAGCCCAATTTATCTGAGCAGGGCCAACAGACCCGACAAGGCCTGTCTCACCGCCTGCTGGCGCACCTGTCGGCGATCCCCGTCGAAGCGGGCGAGCAGGGAGTGGTGACGACCGTTGCGATCGGCCCAGGCGAACCAGACGGTGCCGACCGGCTTGCCCTCTGTGGCGCCGCCGGGGCCGGCGATGCCACTGATAGCAACGCTGATGGAGGCAGACGAGTACGCCAGCGCGCCGCGGGCCATCTCCAGCACCACCGCTTCGCTCACTGCACCGTGCTGTTCAAGGCTATCGCTGCTCACCCCCAACATCTGCTGCTTGGCCTCGTTGGTGTAGGTGACAAATCCGCGATCGAACCAGCCGGAGCTGCCCGCGATGTCGGTAATAGCCGTAGCCACCCCACCGCCGGTACAGGATTCGGCGGTCGCTGCCAGCCAGCCCCGCTGGCCAAGGGCCCGTCCCAGCTCGATGGCAAGGTGCTCTATCTCTGCATCCAGTTTCATCACGACTCCTTCTGATCCGCTCAAGAGGCACATTATGCGATCCCGCTAGCGCCGCCCGCAACCACGGCAGACCGCCCTTGCCTGCAGCAATGTGAGGTGCCGCACCGGTGTCATGCCTTCAATAGTGCAGAACAACCGCGCCCGGAACACCCGCTCCCCCGCCGCGGCGCTTATGTGTAGAATGGCGCCATCAAGCTCAAGGCTAATCACCGCAGACACTGGCCCGCAGAGGCCCCTTCTGGAACAGAACATGACCGCACAACACCAAGCCAGCGGCGCCAATCTGAGCGCCCACACGCCCATGATGCAGCAGTACCTTGGCCTCA
Source organism: Aeromonas sp. FDAARGOS 1416 (assembly GCF_019048085.1). Lineage (NCBI taxonomy): Bacteria > Pseudomonadati > Pseudomonadota > Gammaproteobacteria > Aeromonadales > Aeromonadaceae > Aeromonas > Aeromonas sp. FDAARGOS 1416. Next base: position 3,248,629 of record NZ_CP077301.1, read on the forward strand.
AGGCCGAGAACCCGGAGATCCTGCTGTTCTACCGGATGGGCGACTTCTACGAGCTGTTCTATGACGATGCCCGCAAGGCCTCCCAGCTGCTCGATATCTCCCTGACCAAGCGCGGCCAGTCGGCGGGTAGCCCCATCCCGATGGCGGGGGTGCCCTATCACGCCATCGAGGGCTATCTTGCCAAGCTGGTGCAGCTCGGCGAGTCGGCCGCCATCTGCGAACAGGTGGGGGATCCCGCCACCAGCAAGGGGCCGGTGGAGCGCAAGGTTATTCGCATCATCACCCCGGGTACCGTCTCCGACGAGGCGCTGCTCAGCGAGCGGCAGGACAACCTGATCGCCGCCGTCTATCACGATGGCCGCCGCTTCGGCTATGGCACCATGGACATCGGCTCCGGCCGCTTCTTCATCAACCAGTTCGAGAAAGAAGAGACCCTGCTGGCAGAGCTGCAGCGCACCAATCCGGCCGAACTGCTCTATCCCGAATCCTTCGAGTTCCTGCACCATATCGAGGGTCGCCGCGGCCTGCGTCGCCGCCCGGAGTGGGAGTTTGAGCTGGGCACCGCTCGCAAGCTGCTCTGCCAGCAGTTCGGCACCCAGGATCTGGTGGGCTTTGGCGTAGACAAGAGCGAGACCGCCCTGTGCGCCGCCGGTTGTCTGATGCAGTACGTCAAGGACACCCAGCGCACCGCCCTGCCCCACATTCGCAGCGTGCGCCTCGAGCAGCCCGATCATGCGGTCATCATGGATGCCGCCACCCGCCGCAATCTGGAGCTGACCCAGAATCTCGCCGGCGGCCATGACAACACCCTCTCCGCCGTGCTCGATTGCACTGCCACGCCGATGGGCAGCCGCCTGCTCAAGCGCTGGATCCACCAGCCGATCCGCGATCGGGTGATCCTCAAAGGTCGCCAGAGCACCATCAAGGAGCTGATCGAGCAGAACCTCTATGACGAGTTGGGCGGATTGCTGCGTCAGGTCGGCGATGTGGAGCGGGTGCTGGCGCGTCTGGCCCTGCGCTCGGCCCGTCCGCGCGATCTCACCCGGCTGCGGCAGGCTTTCGCCCAGCTGCCCGAACTGCAGCGCCTGCTGGCGGAGAGCGAGCACGAGGCGGTGCAGCAGCTGCGCGAGCGGGCCAGCACCTTCCCCGAGCTGCTCGACCTGCTGGAGCGCGCGGTGATGGAGGTGCCGCCGGTGCTGATCCGCGATGGTGGCGTCATCCGTGACGGCTTCAATCAGGAGCTGGACGAGCTGCGGGATCTGGCCAACGGTGCCACCGCCAGCCTCGCCCGCATCGAGGAGCGGGAGAAGCTGCTGACCGGCATCAACACCCTCAAGGTGGGTTACAACAAGGTGCACGGCTTCTATATCGAGGTGAGCCGCGCCAACAGCCATCTGGTGCCGGCCCACTACATCCGCCGCCAGACCCTCAAGAACAACGAACGCTACATCATCGATGAGCTGAAGAAGTACGAGGACAAGGTACTCACCGCCCAGTCCCAGGCGCTGGCGCTGGAGAAACGGCTCTACGAAGAGCTGCTCGACGCCCTGCTGCCCCACCTCGGCGATCTGCAGGATTCCGCCGCCGCACTGGCGGAGCTGGACGTGCTGGCCAACCTGGCCGAGCGGGCCGAGACCCTCGACTATCGCTGCCCCACCCTCATCGACGAAGATCAGATCATCATCGAGGCGGGCCGCCATCCGGTGGTGGAGCAGGTGATGACCGACCCCTTCATCGCCAACCCGATCCGGCTGGAGCGGGAGCGACGGATGCTGATCATCACCGGCCCCAACATGGGCGGTAAATCGACCTACATGCGCCAGACCGCGCTGATCGTGCTGCTGGCCCATATCGGCGCCTTCGTCCCCGCCGACAGCGCCCGCATCGGCCCCATCGACCGCATCTTCACCCGCATCGGGGCATCGGATGATCTGGCATCGGGACGCTCCACCTTCATGGTGGAGATGACCGAGACCGCCAATATCCTCAACAACGCCACCGCCCGCAGTCTGGTGCTGATGGACGAGATTGGCCGCGGCACCAGCACCTACGACGGCCTCTCGCTGGCGTGGGCCTGCGCCGAGCAGCTGGCGAGCAAGATCGGCGCCTACACCCTGTTTGCCACCCACTACTTCGAGCTGACCCGCTTGCCGGAGCTGATGGAAGGGCTGGCCAACGTCCACCTCGATGCGGTGGAGCACGGCGACACCATCGCCTTTATGCACGCGGTGCAGGAAGGGGCGGCCAGCCGCTCCTACGGTCTGCAAGTGGCGGCGTTGGCTGGGGTGCCGAAATCAGTGATCCAGCAGGCCCGCCACAAGCTGCACGAGCTGGAGAGCGCCACTCCGGTCGCCGCCGGTGAAAGCCGCCCGGCACCGGTGGCCCTCGCCCCGCAGCCTCATCCGGTGGTGGAAGAGCTGGAAGCAGTGCGCCCGGACGAGCTCACCCCCCGTCAGGCCCTCGACCTGCTCTATCGCCTCAAGCAGATGCTGTAAGCAGCTGCCGCCGCGCAAGCATGCAAAAGGGGAACCGCGTGGTTCCCCTTTTTATGTTCAACGCATCATATTCAGCACCCGGCAAACCAGTCAGGCCACCGCTCGCGCCTCTCCACGGGCCCGCAACAGACTCTGGCGCCCCTGCCAGTAACCCTGCAGATAACCGGACTCCAGCTTGACCGGGTCCTGGGTAAAACGGGAGACCATAAAATCGGCCGGTGGCGCGATCACCTCGATCTCGCAATCGGCAGGGGGATTGGCAATGAAATCGAGTGCCCGGTTGTAGGCACGATCCCGCTCCAGCATGGCTTGCGCCAGTGCCGGCTGGGTTTTCAGCAAGGCTTTGACCATCCAGCAGAAACGGGCCGGCTTCTTGCGATATCCCCAGGGTTCCGACAGCACCACTGTCATCCGCCGCGCCCCGCGCCGATAGGCCTCGATCACCGGAATGGAGTCGCTGATCCCGCCATCGGCCATCGGGCGGCCATCGACGCAGGGGGTATCGTGCTGCACCACCGGCAGAGCGCAGGTGGCAGTCAGCACCTCATCCATGTTGTCGGGCCGCACCGGCAGATAGATGGCCTTGCCGCTCGCCACATCGGTCGCCACCGCGTAGAAGGGAATGTCGCGGGCGCAGAAGGTCTCGAGATCGAGCGGGAAGCGATGGCGACTGGCCTGCCACAGCCAGCCGATGTCCACCAGATCGCCCCCTTTGACGAAACGCAGGGGATCGAGAAACCGGGAGCTGCAAGCCAGCTCGGTGATGATGTGGTGACTGCGGCGCGGCTGCTCGCTCAGATAGGAGACCAGATTGGTGGCACCGGCCGAGACGCCCATGACGAAATCGAACGGGTAGTGGTGGCTTTCAGCAAACGCATCGAGCACGCCGCTGGCAAAGATGCCGCGCATCGCGCCCCCTTCGACAATCAGGGCGCAAGAGTGGGGATTAAACATAACAAGGCTCCGTCAGCTGTAATACCTGCCGGGATCGATCCCGGCCCAGTGATGGACGCCTTCATGCAGAACATCAAGACGCCGCAGCAGGACGATTCAGGCTCACTCGCACAAGCCAGAAGCGGGCAGGAGCAAACCTGAACCGTGAAGCGACCCCCAGTATATGCAGCGCACCAACCTTCAAAAAATGAATTTAAATAATAAAAAACATGCCTTTTTGGCATGCTTAAGCGCATCGGCAGATCCGGCCCTTTATCCGGGAACAACACCATCAGGATCAAGGCAGCCCGGGCCCGAACGTCCCGTCGACGGGGTTGTAGTGGTAGGCCCGATAATCAAAGTCCACCTTATCAAGGCGCGGATTGGCCAACTCGAACAGCAGGCGCCTGGGGAGCTGCGCCTGCTCAAGGGAAGGTTTGAAGTGGCGCAGCCAGAGCTGTTGCAGCGAGCCATCCCGCCACGCCAGTTTGAGGCCGACCGAGAGGCGGCGGATGGCGGCCTGATTATCCTTGTGGGTGTAGAAGAGGTGGAGGAAGGGATAGTGCAGCGCCACTCGCCGATCCACGGTGAGGCCGGGCAGATCACTGTGCTGCTCCTGCTCGATGAAGAGCTCGTTGGCCCCGCGGCAAAACAGATCGATGCGACCGCGAGCCACCAGCTTGAACAGCCGCTCGTAACCGTCGATCTCCTGCACCTTGAATCCCCCATGACGCAGGATCTCCGCATCCTGCCAGCCACGTCCCTGCCCGTGCAGAAATTGCTGCAGGTCGGTCAGGGTATTAACCCTTGCCACTGCGTCGGCCTGCTGCGGACTGACAAAGCAGATGCGATAACCGAGGATGCCAAGCTCCACCGGAAAACGGACGTAATCCAGCGCTCCGCTCTCCGCGGCCGGACGCAGACTGTCGGCCACAAACAGATTGGGGTATTGCTGAGTCTGCACAATCTGTCGCATCCGGATACGGTTCATCGGCGGCGCGGTTCGCAGCTCGTAGTCACCGAAGCTGTCGCGGGTCTTCTCCAGCGCCAGCTGCAACAGATCGCGAAAATAGAGGGTACGCAAGTCCCGATCGCTCTCGGGGCTGATGTGAGTGATGACATCGCTCGCCCTTAGGGGACTGGCAAGGAGGGAAAGACTGCACAGCAGCAAGCAGGAAGCGAGGCGATGAAAGGTCATACTGCTCATCCCGGAAATACAGGCTCACTAGAGTGTAGCGCCGGGGCGAGCAGCCTTCTAAAGGGAAGCCAGGCCTACCAGAACATCCGGCCCAGCAGGGGCGCCAGCAGCACGGTCACCATACCGGCAATCATCATCACCATGCTGGAGACCACTCCCTCCTCATTACCCATCTGATAAGCCTTGGCAGTACCAGCGCCGTGGGCCGAGGCACCAAACCCCGCCCCCTTGCCGAGACGGCTGCGAATGGCCAGCACGGTGAGCACGCTCTCCCCCACCGCCATACCGATGACGCCAGTCAGCACCACAAACAGCGCGGTAAGATCGCTCTGACCGCCGATGGCGCGGGTCGCCTCCACCGCAAACGGCGTAGTGATGGAGCGCATCGCCAGACTGCGTTGCAGCATGTCGGAGAGATCCAGCCAACGGGCCAGCAGCACGGTACTCCCCACCGCCATAATAACTGAGGCGACCACCCCCACCGACAGCGACAACCAGTGGCGACGAATGAGCTGGCGGTTCTCGTAGACCGGCACCGCGAAGGCAACGGTGGCGGGGCCCAGCAGCCAGAGCAGCCAGTGGGATTCCGCCATGTAATCCTGATAGGGGATGTGGAACAGCAGCACCACGGCCACCAGCAGGGTCGGTGCCAGCAGCAGCGGCATCAGTGGCAGAATGCGTTTCTTGCCATAGAGCCATTTGCTGGCGTAGTAGAAGAGCAGGGTGAGGGCGAAACAGATCAGCCCGAGCAGGGTATCAGACATGACGGCGACTCCGGCGGGCCAGTTTCAGTTCGAGGCGGTAAACCCGATCCACCACCAGCGCCGTGGTGCCGAGTACCAGGGTAGTGCTCACCAGCAGCACCACCATGATGCGCCACCCCTCCTGCAACAGCAGATCCTGATAGTTGACCACCGCGACTACGGCGGGGACGAAGAAGAGCAGCATCTCGGCCAGCAGCCAGCGAGCCCCCGCGCTGAACCACTCGGCCTTAACCACCCCGAGCAGGATGCAGGCCAGCAGCAACAGCATGCCGGTGAGGTTGGCGGGCAGCGGCAGATGGAGGGTACGCACCGCGGTATCGGCCAGCAGCCAGATGGCTGCCAGCAACACAATCTGGAAGGGAGTCTGTAACCAGCGCAAGCAGAGGGCTTTCATGATCATCGTCTTTCTGTGAACCGGCTCACAGTATAGAGTTGAGTAAAACCTGCCAGAAATGAATTAAAATTATCAAAATCATGCCGCATAGGCATACTTCATCCCGCACCCGCCAACACGAGTCGAGAGAGTCCATGGATATTCGCGCCCTGCGCTATTTTGTCGAACTGGTGCGGGAAAAAAGCTTCACCCGCGCCTCTGAAAAGCTGTTTGTCACCCAGCCAACCATCAGCAAGATGATCCGCAATATCGAAGAGGAGCTGGGCCAGCCCCTGCTCAACCGGGAAGGGCGCCGCTTCACCCTGACTGACAGCGGCCAGGTGCTGTTCAACCGTGCCCAGACCATCTTGGCGGAGATGCAGCAGCTGGAGGCCGAACTGGCGGATCTGCAGAGCCTGCAACATGGTCGCCTCACCCTCGGCATTCCCCCCATGGTGGGTCATGTCTATGCGGACCTGATCCGCGCCTACCGCAGCCGCTATCCCAAGGTGGAGCTGACCCTGGTGGAGTACGGCGGTCGCCGCATCGAACAGGCGGTGCTGGAGGGGGAGCTGGATCTCGCCATCACCATGCTGCCGACCAAAGAGGGGGGCGCCCTCAGCGCGCTGGAGCTGGATCAATACCCGATCCGGGTGGTGCTGCCTGATCAACCGCGCTGGCATGGCGATGCACCGCTGCGGCTGGAGTCTCTGCAGGAGGAGCCCTTCCTGCTCTATACCCAGGCGTTTACCCTGAGCGAGCGGCTGGAGCAGGCGTGTCAAGAGGCGGGCTTTGTGCCGCAGGTGGCGGCGCGCAGCAGCCAGTGGGATTTTCTCACCGCCATGGTACGCAGCGGCATGGGGGTCGCCTTCTTGCCGGAGCCGGTCTGCAACCGGCTGACCCCGGATGGTCTGGTGCTGCGGCCGCTGGAGCCCGAATTGAGCTGGCGACTCGGGGTGATCTGGCCGAGCGAGCGCTATCTGTCGCGCACCGCCGAGGCCTGGCTGGCCCTCTGCCGCCAGCGGCAGGCACCTCAGTAATCGCCGAAGCGATCGGTTTGCGGATTGTAGAAGTAGGGGCGGTAATCGAAGCTGATCCCGTCGAGGAAGGGATTATCCAGTCGCAACAGTCGGCGCTGGGATAGCTTGGCAAAGGCGATGGCCGGGCCAAAGCTCCTGCGCCACAGCGCCTGTAGCGAGCCATCCTGCCACGCCAGCTGCAACCCCCGCTCGACCCGCTGCAACGCCTCGCGATTGTTGGGATTGGTGTAGAAAACCCGGGGCAGCGGGTAGTAGATCACCAGCGCGTCATCCACCAGCAGGTCCGTCATCTCCTTGTGGGTCAGCTGCTCGCTGCGCAGCTCGCTCACCCCGCGGCAGAAGAGATCGAAGCGGCCCCGCGCCACCATTTTGAACAGCTTCTCGTACCCCTCCACTTCCACCACCTCCATCCCGGCGTAACGCAGGATGTCCACATCCAGCCACCCCTTGCCCTGACCGAAGGTGAACTGGCGCAGCCCCTTGAGGTCGGTCACTTTGCTCACCGCCCCCTTTTGCTGCGGGCTGACAAAACAGATGCGGTAGCTGACGATGCCCAGATGGATGGGAAAACGGACATAGGCGAGCCCCAGATCCTCGCGGGTGCTGCTGTAGCTGTCCATCACAAAGAGGTTGGGATAGCTGTCGAGCTGCATACTGAGCCGCTCGCGCGCCTTGGTCATGGGCGGCGCAGGCTCCAGCAGATAGTCGCCAAACTGGTCGCGGGTCTTGTCGAGGGCGAGCCGCAGCAGCTCTCGATCATAAGTAGTGCGCGGATCCCGCTCGCTCTCCGGGCTGATATAGGTAAACCGGGTGGCCGCCTGTCCGGTCAGCGACAACACGCAGAGAAGAGCGGCAGCCAGCAGATGCAGGGGTGACATAAACCACGCCTTGGCTGAAGGGGTACTTTCAGTGTAGCCCTGAGCGTGGGTGCCCACCGTGGCGCGGCCTGTGCGAGGATAAGCAACACGACAAACAGGGGGACGCGGGCAGATATCCTCACGAGTCACATCGCCTCCGGGCCACCACAGGCCCGGAGGGCAGGTTCACACTGTGCCCGGCACTACTCTTCGCCGATGGGAGCGGCGATCCACTTCATCAGCGTCAGCATATCCTGCGGCGCCACGCCGACCGAGAGGCCGCGCTTGCCGCCGCTCACCAGGATCTCGTCAAACTGCAGCGCCGACTCGTCGAGCACAGTGGGCAGCAGTTTCTTCTGGGCCAGCGGGCTGATGCCGCCCACCTTGTAACCGGTCAGCTTCTCCGCCTCAGCCGGCTTCATCATCTCCACCTTCTTGAGGCCGGTCGCCTTGGCCAGCTGTTTCAGACTGCACATGCCGGATGAGGGAACGATGGCCACCACCGCCTGCTTGTCGTGATGGGCTACCAGAGTCTTGAACACCTGCGCCTCCGGCAGCCCGAGCTGGGTCGCGGCATGCTTGCCGAAATCGTCGTGGGCTTCGCACTCGTAGGGGTAGAGCTTGTGGGGGATCTTGAGCTTCTTCAGCAGGTTGATGGCAGGAGTCATGATGGTTGCCTTGAATCGAATCGCATAAAAACAAGGCCAAACAGTCTGCGCCTGCGTGAAGGAGGATGCAAGTTGGAGGGGAAATCTGTACCCATCACCGATAATACGTAGGGTGCCATTAACAAGGTGAAATGTGCCACTTGCCGTATGAAACACAAGACGAGTCCGAGCTAAGATCATTTCCGAGCGGAGCAAGGCGTGCCCCCAACGAAATACAGCCAAAAACAAAGGGCGCCTTGTCGGCGCCCTTTGGCTTGATAGATATCGCTGAAGCCTGTTGGCCTGGACTGGTAATCAACCCGTATTACGCATCCCTGCAGCAATACCGGCGATGGTGACCATCAGCGCCTTGTCCAGCTCGGGGTGCAGGGTCTCCGGGTGGTTGCGGGAGCGGTTGAGCAGCTCGGCCTGCAGCACGTTGAGCGGGTCTGTGTAGGGATTGCGCAGCTTGATGGACTCCTTGATCCAGGGCTGATCCTCCAGCAGATCCCCGCGCGGGCTCAGTTTCAGCACCACCTCGATGGATTCGGCGAGCTCCTGACGCAGCTGTTTGCCAAGGCCCCACAGCTCCTGCGGCACCAGACGGGTGTCGTAGTACTCGGCGAGCCAGACGTCCGCTTTGAGGAACACCATCTCCAGCATCTCAAGACGAGTGCGGAAGAAGGGCCACTGGGCGCTCATCTCTTCCAGCACGGCCAGCTTGCCGCCGTCGATGGCCTGTTGCAGCGCCTTGTGGGCACCGAGCCAGGCCGGCAGCATCAGGCGGTTCTGGGTCCAGGCGAAGATCCACGGAATTGCGCGCAGGCTCTCGACGCCGCCGTTGGGCTTGCGCTTGGAGGGACGGGAGCCGAGCGGCAGCTTGCCGAGCTCCATCTCCGGGGTGGCGGCACGGAAGTAAGGGACGAAGTCTGGATGACCGCGCACGATACTGCGGTAGTGATCGCAGGAGTCGGCGGCCAGCTGTTCCATCACCTCGCGCCAGCACTCTTTCGGCTTGGGCGGTGGCAGCAGGTTCCCTTCCAGCACGGCGCTGGTGTAGAGCTCCAGACTCTTGATCGCCACTTTCGGCAGACCGAACTTGAAGCGGATCATCTCCCCCTGTTCGGTGGTACGCAGACCGCCGCGCAGGGATCCCGGCGGCTGGGAGAGGATCGCCTGATGGGCAGGCGCACCGCCACGACCGACGGTACCGCCACGGCCATGGAACAGGGTGAGGCGAATATTGTTGGCTTCGGCCAGACCCACCAGGGATTCCATGGCGGCGTACTGGGCCCAGCCTGCGGCCATCATGCCCGCATCCTTGGCAGAGTCGGAGTAACCGATCATCACGTACTGACGGCCCTGAATGTAGCCGCGATACCAGTCCACCGAGAGCAGACGCTCCATCACGGCTGTGCCTGCCATCAGGTCATCCTGGGTTTCAAACAGCGGGGCGACCGGCATGCGGAACTTGCAGCCCGCCTCTTTGAGCAGCAGTTGCACCGACAGCACGTCGGACGGCGCACCGGCCATGGAGATGATGTAGATACCGAACGCATCGGGGTCGTGCTGGGCGATGACCTGACAGGTATCCAGCGTCTCGCGCACCTCGGCGCTCGGCTCCCAGTCGTGAGGAATGAGCGGGCGACGGGAGTTGAGTTCGTTGAGCAGGAAGGCCTGCTTGTCATCTTCGCTCCACTCGGCGTAGTCACCCAGACCCAGATAGCGGGTCAGCTCGGAGAAGACCAGCCCGTGACGCTCGCCATCCTGACGGATATCCAGCTTGACCAGATGGATGCCGAAACAGGCGACCTTGCGCAGCACGTCCAGCAACATGCCATCGGCGATATTACCCATGCCGCAAGCGTGCAATGATTGGTAGCAGAGCTCCAGCGGCTCGCGCAGCTGGGCGGTAGTCTTGACCAGATCCTGGCTCTCGCTCACCTGACCCTGCACCTTGGCAGTGAGGTGCTCCTTGGTTTCGCGCAGCGCTTCACGCAGCTCGCGCACCAGCGCACGGTAGGGCTCTGGGTGATCGCCAACGCGAGCGCGCACAGCGTCGGTACAGTCGGACATGGAGAGCTCGGAGGTGAGCTCCTTGATGTCTTTGTAGAACAGGCTCACCGCCATCCAGCGGCCCAGCTCCAGCACTTCGGCAGTCACCTTGGCGGTGACGAAGGGGTTGCCGTCACGGTCACCGCCCATCCAGGAGGTGAACTTGACCGGCGCGGCATCCAGCGGCAGCCGCACACCCAGATGGTGTTGCAAACGCTCGTCCAGATTGCGCATGAATTCTGGGATGGCAGGCCACAGGCTGTTCTCCACCACGGCGAAGCCCCACTTGGCCTCGTCGACTGGAGTCGGGCGCTGTTCGCGGATCTCGTTGGTGTGCCACGCCTGATTGATGAGCTGTTCGATGCGATTGAGGATCTTGTCCCGCTCGCGGGGCAGCAGGTCGGAGAGCTCCAGCGCCTCGAGACAGTCGTTGAGCTGTACGTGCTTGTGGATCAGGGTGCGACGGGTCACCTCGGTGGGGTGAGCGGTCAGCACCAGATCGATATCCAGCTCGCGCACGGCCTGAATGATGGCCTCTTGCGACAGGTTGGACGCTTTCAGCTTGTCGAACATCTGCTCCAGCGGATCCGGGGTGCAGACCTGCTCTTCGCAGCGACGGGAGATGGTGTGGAACTGTTCCGCCACGTTGGCCAGATTGAGGAACTGGCTAAAGGCGCGGGCCACTGGCAGCAGTTCGTCATCGCTCAGGGTGCGCAGGGTATCGAGCAGACGTTCCCGGTCTGATTCATTGCCCTTGCGGGAGGACTTGGCCAATTGGCGAATAGTTTCGATCTTGTCGAGAAAGGCCTGACCCTGATGATCCTTGATGGATTTACCCAGCAGCTGACCCAGCATACCTACGTTGGCGCGTAGTGCGGCGTACTTTTCGTTCATTCCACATCCTTATCTTGTTGGTGCCTGACACCCATCCGGGGTGCTAGACGACCTCACTTATTGTTGTGCGATTACAACATATGCTCCGTCATCTTAGGGTGACAATCTACCCAGATTGTCTGCGCAAGGTCAAATAACAGGCCGATTCAGAACATGTATTTCCATCACCACTCCACAACCGGCTTGTTATGTAACTTACTTACAGTTTTTACGCCCCTTTCACCGCCGCCGCTACAGGCAAAAACGTCTGATCAGGTGCTGCAACACCGAGGTTGTCGGCTTGACGAAGGAGAGGTCGAGATACTCATCTGGCTGGTGCGCCTGGGTGATATGACCTGGGCCCATCACTATGGTCTCGCAGCCAAGCTGCTGGATAAACGGCGCCTCGGTGCAGTAGTTGACCGACTCGGCGGCACGACCGCTCGCCTTCTCAGCTTCGCGCACCAGCACAGAGTCGTCGGCGCAGGCATAGGCGGGAATAGGCTCGTGCAGATGTTGCAGATGCAGGCAGCCCGGCTGGTGGATCTCGATGGGTGACAGCGCCTCTTTGAGCATCCCCATCAACTCATCCGGCCCCACCTGCGGAGTGGGTCGCAGGTCGATATGCAGCTCGCAGCAGCCGCAGATGCGGTTCGGGCTGTCGCCGCCCTGAATGTAACCCAGGTTCAGAGTCGGCTGCGGCACGGCAAAGCGGTGGTCGGCGTAACAATCTTTCAGATCCTGCTGCAAGCGCAGCACCTGCCCCATCGCCTTGTGCATGATCTCCATGGCGTTGACGCCGTTGGCGGGATCCGAGCTGTGACCGCTCTTGCCGGTAATGCGGATCGCCTCCGACATATGCCCCTTATGGGCAACCACCGGCACCAGTCCAGTCGGTTCGCCAATCACGGCGTAGTCGGGTTTGAGCTCCGCCGCCGCGGCGATGGCGCGAGCCCCCGCCATGGTGGTCTCTTCGTCGGCGGTAGCGAGGATACGCAGCGGCTTGGTCAGCTTGGTGAGGTCAATATCTTTCAGCGCCTCGACGATAAAGGCGAAGAAGCCCTTCATATCGATGGTACCGAGACCATAGAGACGGTTGCCCTCTTCGGTCACCTTGAAGGGATCCTTGCTCCACCCCCCCTCATCGAACGGCACCGTATCGGTGTGACCCGCCAGTAGCAGACCGCCTTCCCCCTGACCGATCGTCGCCACCAGATTGAACTTGCCCGGCAGGTCGGGGAGCGCCGTCACCTCGCACTGAAAACCGAGCTGACCGAACCAGTCGGCCAGCAACCGGATCACCGCCTCGTTGCTCTGATCCCACTTGGGATCCGTGCTGCTGATAGAGGGAGTCGCAATAATATTCTTATAAAGTGAAAAAAAATCCAGATTGGCCATCAGCTCCTCCTTGCGTCCCCGGAATGTTTCTGTTAGAAAATACAAATGCAAAGTGAGTGCATGAATATTCTGTAGTTTTACCTGAATATCTGGCTCATCAACAAAGGCTTCTAGTTGTAAGGGAAAGTTAATGTTCTGTCACCTGATCTATAACCGACGACACACACCCGCCTGAATTGCCCCTCCGCACTTGTGCAAAGGGGCGATCGAACCCCCTTGTGCACTGCAGCGTCATGCTGTGAATCTCGAACTCTGACTTGGAATATTCAACATGCTTAACACCGTTATCGTCGGTGCCAGTGGCTACGCGGGAGCCGAACTGGCCGCACTGGTACAGAACCATCCACAACTCAAACTGTTCGGCCTCTATGTCTCCGCCGGCAGTCAGGATGCCCACAAGCGCTTCTCTTCCCTGCATCCCCAGTGGGTCGGAGCCCTCGATCAACCGCTGCTGCCGCTGGACGAGGATGGCATGACCCGGATCCTGACCCAGGCCGATCTGGTACTGTTGGCCACCGCCCACGAGGTGAGCGCCGAGCTGGCACCCAAGTTTCTCGCCAAGGGGCTGCCGGTGTTCGATCTCTCCGGCGCCTTCCGGGTCAAGGATCAGGGCTTCTACGACAGCTTCTATGGCTTCACCCACCAGAGCGAACAGTGGCTGGATCAGGCCGCCTACGGCCTGGCGGAGTGGAATGCCGATGCCATCGCCAGCGCCCAGCTGATTGCGGTGCCGGGTTGCTACCCGACCGCATCGCTGTGCGCCCTCAAGCCGCTGCAGCAGGATGGCCTGATTGCCAAGGGTTGGCAGCCCATCATCAACGCAGTCTCCGGGGTCTCTGGCGCCGGGCGCAAGGCCGCCATCAACACCAGCTTCTGCGAAGTGAGCCTCAATCCCTACGGCACCTTCAATCACAGACACCAGCCGGAGATCAGCCACCACCTCGGCAAGGAGGTGCTGTTCCAGCCCCACCTTGGCAACTATGTGCGCGGCATCCTGGCCACCATCTATGTGCAGCTGGCGGACGGCGTCACCCCCACCCAGGTGGATCAGGCCTTCCTCAAGGCTTACGAAGGCAAGCCGCTGGTGCGCCTCACCGGCCAGATGCCATCCATTCGCGGTGTGGCAAACACCCCTTACTGTGATATCGCCTGGCAACAGCAGGGCAACATGCTGGTGGTGGTCTCCGCCATCGACAACCTGCTCAAGGGCGCCGCCTCGCAAGCCATGCAGTGCATAAATATCAAATTTGGTTTTGAACCGGCCACCGGCCTGATTTAAGGACTTAGGAAGGATCTCGAACATGGACAAACAGACGTTGGTAATCAAGCTGGGCGGCGCCCTTATCGAGAACGACGAGGCGCTGACCGCCCTGTTCGCCACCCTCAAAACTTTTCTCGACGATCAGCACCGTCCGCTGGTGCTGGTGCACGGCGGTGGCTGTCTGGTGGATGACCTGCTCAAGGGGCTGGGTCTCACCTCTACCAAGAAGAACGGCCTGCGGGTGACCCCGTTCGAGCAGATCCCCTTCATTGCCGGGGCGCTGGCCGGGACGGCCAACAAGCAGATGATGGCCAAGGCGATCGCCACCGGCATTCCGGCGGTGGGGCTCTGCCTGGCGGATGGCGGCCTCTGTCAGGTGACCCAGCTCGACCCGGATCTCGGCGCGGTCGGCGAGTGCAAGCCGGGCAACCCGGCGCTGGTAGCAGGCATCCTCGGTCAGGGCTTCCTGCCAGTGGTGAGCTCCATCGGCATCACCGCCGAGGGGCAGCTGATGAACGTCAACGCGGATCAGGCGGCCACCGCCATTGCCGAGGCGCTCGGTGCCGATCTGGTGATGCTCTCCGACGTAAGCGGCATCCTCGATGGCAAGGGCAAGCTGGTGCCCCAGCTCGACAAGCTGACCGCGCTGGATCTGATGGAGAAAGGGGTGATCCGCGACGGCATGGCGGTCAAGGTTGAAGCGGCCCTGCACGCCGCCGAGACCCTCGGCAAGCCGGTCTGTGTCGCCAGCTGGCGCTACCCGGATCAGCTGCTCAAGCTGCTGGCTGGCGGCGCGGTCGGCACCCAAGTGGCCATTTGATCTCCACCGGAACAAGGAACATCCGATGCAACATCTTCTGAAAGACAGTGATCTGAACAAAGCCCAGATTGAAGCGCTGATTGCGCTGGGCAAGGCCGTGAAGGCCGACCCGAAGAAGTACAGCCAGGCGCTGGCCGGCAAGAGCGTGGTCACCCTGTTCGAGAAGCCCTCCCTGCGCACCCGGGTCACCTTCGACATCGGCATCGCCAAACTGGGCGGCCACAGCGTCTATCTGGATCAGCAGAACGGCGCGCTGGGCAAGCGGGAGTCGGTGAAGGATTTCGCCGCCAACCTGTCGCGCTGGTGTGATGCCATCGTCGCCCGGGTGTTCGATCACCAGACCCTGGTCGAGCTGGCAGAGCACGGCACAGTGCCGGTAGTGAACAGCCTGTGCAACCTCTACCACCCCTGTCAGGGGCTGGCCGACTTTATGACCATTGCCGAGCACTACGACGACCTGTCGAAGGTGAAACTTGCCTACCTCGGTGATGGCAACAACGTCAGCCACTCTCTGCTGCTGCTGGGGGCCACCCTCGGCACCGACGTCACCCTGATCTGCCCGAAAGGCCACGGCCCGGATACCCAGATCTTCCTGCAGGCGCAGGCACTGGCGGCCAAGTCGGGGGCGACCATCCACATCAGCGATGACGTGGCTGATATCGAAGGGTTCGACGTGGCCTACACAGATACCTGGGTCTCCATGGGCGACAACACCCCGATGGAGCAGGTCAAAGACCTCTTTATGCCTTACCAGATCAATCAGGCCCTGCTCGACCGCACCGGCATCCAGCATGTGCTGCATTGCCAGCCGGCTCATCGGGAGCTGGAGATCACCTCGCAGGTGATGGATGGCCCCTCCTCCCTCATCATGGACGAGGCCGAAAACCGGATGCATATCCAGAACGCCGTGTTGCTGACCCTTCTCGGCGGCAAGTAACGCGGCAATCAACCTGAATCACGACCCTTTTATTGAATCATCATCGAATCATCACGGAGAGAAGTAACATGAGCGGAATCAACAAGATCGTACTGGCTTACTCGGGTGGACTGGATACCTCGGCCATCATCCCCTGGCTGAAAGAGCACTATGACGCCGAAATCATCGCCTTCGTGGCCGACGTGGGTCAGGAGCGCGACGATCTGGAAGGGATCGAGCAGAAGGCGATCGCCTCCGGTGCCACCAAGTGCATCATCAAGGATCTGCGGGAAGAGTTCGTCAAAGAGTACGTCTACCCGACCCTGAAGACCGGCGCCGTCTATGAGGGCACCTATCTGCTGGGCACCTCCATGGCTCGTCCGGTGATCGCCAAGGCGATGGTCGAGGCCGCGCTGGCGGAAGGGGCCGATGCCATCTCCCACGGCTGCACCGGCAAGGGTAACGATCAGGTGCGTTTCGAAGGCGCGGTCGCCGCGCTGGCCCCCCAACTGAAAGTGATCGCCCCTTGGCGGATCTGGGACATGCGCTCCCGGGAAGATCTGCTCTCCTATCTGGAGACCCGCAACATCCCCTGCAAGGCGACCCTGAAGAAGATCTACAGCCGCGACGCTAACGCCTGGCACATCTCCACCGAGGGTGGCGAGCTGGAGAGCACCTGGAACGAGCCGTCCGAAGCGGTCTGGCAGTGGACCGTATCGGCCGAGCAGGCTCCGGACCAGCCGGAGTACGTCAAGCTGACCGTGGCGCAGGGTGAAGTGGTGGCCGTTGACGACCAGCCGCTCAGCCCGCACCAGATCCTGATGACCCTGAACGAGCGTGCCGGCAAGCACGGCGTGGGCCGCATCGACATCACCGAAAACCGGATGGTGGGAATGAAGTCCCGCGGCTGCTACGAGACCCCGGGCGGTACCGTGATGGTCGCCGCGCTGCGCGCCGTGGAAGAGCTGGTACTGGATCGCCCGACCCGCGCCTGGCGGGAAAAGCTGGGTGCCGAGTTCTCTCATCTGGTCTATGACGGTCGCTGGTTCACCCCGCTGTGCAAGGCGATCCTCGCCTCGGCCAACGCCATCGCCGAAGATCTCGACGGTGAAGTGGTGCTGAAGATGTACAAGGGTCAGGTCACCGCGGTGCAGAAGAAGTCGCCGAACAGCCTCTACTCCGAAGACTTCGCCACCTTCGGCGCCGATGAAGTGTATGACCAGAGCCATGCCGAAGGCTTTATCCGTCTCTACACCCTGGCCAGCCGGATCCGCGCCATGAAGGAGCAACATCAGGCTATCGGTGGCGATCACACCCACGGCTAAGCAAGCGCGATAACCCGTTGATTCCGTTGAGGGGGCATGGCCCCCTCTTCTACAGGCAGAGAGCATAGCCCCCTGACCCATCATCGGCGGTGTGACAAGAGCGGCAGCGCCTCGGCCGCTTCTGTGAGATAACAGGCTCGCAGAAAAACAGGGCACGATTTCAAGCTCGGCGGCCAGGGCGCCGCCGACAACGCATTCAAGGAGAGCAGTATGGCACTTTGGGGTGGACGCTTCAGTCAGGGAGCCGATAGCCGGTTCAAGCAGTTCAACGATTCGCTGCGGTTCGATTACCGCTTGGCGGAGCAGGATATTCAGGGCTCCATGGCCTGGGCCAAAGCGCTGGTGAAAGTGGGCGTATTGACCGCCGATGAGCAGGGCAAGTTGCAACAGGCGATGGAGGTGCTGCTCGCCTCGGTGCAGCAGGATCCACAGCAGATCCTGAGCTCGGACGCCGAAGATATCCACTCCTGGGTCGAGAGCCAGCTCATCGCCGCCGTCGGCGATCTTGGCAAGAAGCTGCACACCGGCCGCTCGCGCAACGATCAGGTCGCCACCGACCTGAAACTCTGGTGCAAGGCACAGGGCGAGCTGCTGCTCGGCTCCATCACCGCCCTGCAGCAGGGACTGGTCGCCTCCGCCCGTGCCAATCAGGCCGCCGTGCTGCCCGGTTACACCCACCTGCAGCGGGCCCAACCGGTCACCTTCGCTCACTGGGCGCTGGCCTATGTGGAGATGCTCGAGCGGGATTATTCCCGGCTGCAGGATGCCCTCAAACGCCTCGACACCAGCCCGCTCGGCTGCGGTGCGCTGGCGGGCACCGCCTATGCCATCGACCGCGAAGCCTTGGCGCTCGACATGGGCTTTGCCGGTGCCACCCGCAACAGTCTGGATTCGGTCTCCGATCGGGATCACGTGGTGGAACTGATGCACGTGGCGTCCCTCTCCATGACCCACCTGTCGCGCTTTGCCGAAGACCTTATCTTCTACAACACCGGCGAGGCGGGCTTTGTCGAACTCTCCGACGCGGTTACCTCCGGCTCGTCGCTGATGCCGCAGAAGAAGAACCCGGATGCGTTGGAGCTTATTCGTGGCAAGACCGGCCGAGTGGTCGGCGCCCAGATGGGCATGCTGATGAGCCTCAAGGCGCTGCCGCTGGCCTACAACAAGGACATGCAGGAAGACAAGGAGGGGCTGTTCGATGCCCTCGACACCTGGCACGACTGCCTCGATATGGCGGCGCTGGTGCTGATCGATCTGAAAGTGAATGGCGAGCGCACCATGGCGGCGGCACAGGGGGGTTACGCCAACGCCACCGAGCTGGCGGACTATCTGGTAGCCAAGGGGATTCCGTTCCGTGAAGCGCACCATATCGTCGGCGAAACCGTGGTCTTTGCCATCAGCATGGGCAAACCGCTGGAAGAGCTCTCCATCGGCGAGTTCCAGCGCTTCAGCCCGGTGATCGAGTTCGACGTCTACCCCAACCTGGAGCTGGAAGCGACCCTCGCCAAACGGGTCGCCAAAGGCGGCGTTGCCCGGGAGCAGGTAGAAGCGGCCCTTACCGCCGCAGAGCAGTGGCTGGCCAAGCGGGTGGGTTAAGCCAACCGGCTTGTCATCCAAAGTTGAAAGCAAAACGGCAACCTCGGTTGCCGTTTCTGTTTACTCACCCCCCGTTCACGCGCTGGCATTTAGCAGCTTGCCCACCCCCTCCCCCTTGCCATTTGGCAGGGTCTGTTTAAAGGCACCGAGCAACTGATCGAGGTTGAGATGGCTGGCACCGAGGGAATCCTTGAGGGTATCGAGCTCACTTTGCAGGGCATCGAGGCGGGTGCTCTGGGTGCCGCTCGCCAGCTGGTTGCGGGCGCTATCGATGGCAGCCGGGAGGGATTGGCCGACATTCTCCTGCCCCAGAGTCTGCATCAGCTCACCCATAAAGTGGTTGATGGCAGCGCGGTTCTGCTCGCTGTCGGCATCCTTGATGCCGAGTCGCTGGAACAAACTCTGGACGGTCGGGGCAAGGCGAGCCTCCTGCACGGCAGGCTGCACGGGCTGGGGTTTGCTACTGCTGCCAAGCAGCTGACTGCCCAGATTGAGGGCGATCGAGGCAAGGGGAAGCAGGCTGCTGATCATGATAACTCTCCGCGACAACGACCCTTGATGGTGTTGCCAAGAGGTCTGCATAAGCGGGGCCAGCACGATGATAAAACGCACCACACCGGCTAATCCCTTGAATGGCTGATCTATTTATTCAACCAGCACGCAGGAGATGGCCGAGCGCAAAGGGGTGTCAGGCGGCCAGTGGCTGCCGCCACGGGCGGTAGTGGCAATGTGGTGGCAAAGCGTTTTGCCGCCCACCCGAGCCGCGACCCCTTCCTTTCACCCCCTGATCGCCAACTCTTTGAGCCACTTGCGCTGCTGATGGCACCAACAGAGTAAAACCTGACAAAAGCACCGCAGCGATCAGGCACCGAATAACGACCTGCGGGCTTACTAATCGAGCGGTGATCCGCCCACAAGGCGTGACCAATAGAAATGAAAAGAGGCTCCGAAGAGCCTCTTTTTGTATCCGTGTCTGAACCCGACTCAGCCCAGCAGTAGATAGAGCTGGTGAGCGGCCACACCGGCGCACAGGCCGCCGATGGTATGGGCGACAATGGCGCGGGAGGTGAGGTGGCGATAGCCGAGGGCATCGAGCATGGCGGTGTGGGTGCTCAAGAAGCCGCTCCAGCACATCCCCATGGCGGTAAACACCGCGACCTCGTTACCGGTGATCCACCCTTTGGCGATAAAGGGGGGCACCAGAGACATGGCGGCACCAACCGCACCGAGGGAGGTAGCCGGGAAGGCAACCAGCTCCGGCTGCTGGAAGCCGAACAGCAGGTCAAACAGCCAGCTCACCTTGGCGGCCAGCACTGGCAGCAGGGCTACCCCTTGAAACGCTTCGCCGGTATAGCCCTTGTCGCCGGGGCCGAAGGTGAGCAGCATCACGAAGGTACTGATGATCAGCACCCCGGGGATCACCGCCATCCCCAGCTCCACGCCAGATTTGCCGCCATCGAGCAGAGAGTTGAGGATCCGCAGCCAGCCGGGAGCCGCCTCTTTGGTTACCCCGACCTTGCGGCCGTCGGACGATACAGCGTCATCGTTCAGCACTTCCCCCACCAAGGGGCGGATCATCCGCTGCATCAGTCGGGTAGAGACCACCGAGCCCACCAGAGCACCGAGCAGCCCGATCAGCGCCGCACTGGCCGTGGATTCACCGCTCGGCAGTTGCAGGGTGGCCATAAAGGTGACCACGATCAGCCCCATGCCGAAGGCGGTGCCGAAGTTGGTGAGCGACACCAGCTGCCAGGGAGTGAAGCCTTTGCGAAAGCGGCTGTCCTTGGCGAGGCTGATCACCGCCGGGTTGTCGGAGAAGAAGGTCATCAGGGCCGCCAGCGCGGTGCGACCGGGCAGGCGAAACACCGGCTTCATCAGGGGGGCCAGCAGCACCTCCAGCAGACGGATCACCCCGAACTCGCTCAAGAGTTGGCTGAGGGCACCGGAGAGCACCGTGATCCCCATGATAAAGAGCACGGTATTGAGCAGCAGCTGGTGGGCGGTATTGAAGAGGGTGTTGACCATGGCAGAGAGGCCCATCTGGCTGCCGAGGTAACCGAACAGGCTGCCAAGAATAAGCAGTACCAGCACGGGTTCCATCCAGTTCCGAATGGCGGCAAGTCGCCCCTTTGACTCTATAACTACATGATTTTCCATATCTATCCTGCGGTTCATCTGTGCGTGTGTGGTTGTTTTTATGGTTAAAAAATGGCTGCGCCAAATAGAAAAAAGCCCTTGTCTTGCGACAAGGGCTTTTTGAATTGGCTCCTCCTACTGGACTTGAACCAGTGACATACGGATTAACAGTCCGCCGTTCTACCGACTGAACTAAGGAGGAATTGTAATTGGTGCCCAGAGACGGAATCGAACCGCCGACACGGGGATTTTCAATCCCCTGCTCTACCGACTGAGCTATCTGGGCAAATGGTGCCGGCTACCGGAATCGAACTGGTGACCTACTGATTACAAGTCAGTTGCTCTACCTACTGAGCTAAGCCGGCACACTTTAAACCATTGTGCATGAACAAATTTTTTATTTCATGGCACCAAAATTGGTGCCCAGAGACGGAATCGAACCGCCGACACGGGGATTTTCAATCCCCTGCTCTACCGACTGAGCTATCTGGGCGTGGGCGCTATTAAACGGATTTTAAGGCGGATGGTCAACGGGAAATTTCACTTTTTGTCTCGTTCGTCTCTTTTTTGCGCAACATCGTCCATTTCTGCCACTTCTTCGGCACAGGCCGCGCGTTTTCGCCCCCAGACTCTGGGTTCCTCCCCCTTGAGCAGGCGGGAGATGTTCTCGTGATGGCGGATCAGAATGAGGCAGGAGAGCAACGAGACTGGCAGGGTATATTCGGGTTTGAGCAGGTAGGTAAACAGCGGCGTCAGCAGCACGGTAATGATGGAGGCCAGCGAGGAGTAGCCACTCACCAGCAGCACCAGCAGCCAGGTGCCAATCACGGCGCCCCCCATGGTAAAGCCGATGGGCATCATGGTGCCCAGTGCCGTGGCGACTCCTTTGCCACCACGAAAATGAAAGAAGATGGGGTACATATGGCCGAGGCAGGCGGCGACCCCGATAAAGCCGAGGTAGACGGGTTTGATCTGCAGATACCAGGCGAGATAGACGGGCACAGTCCCCTTGAGCACATCAAGCAGCAGCACCACCAGCGCCGCCATCCGGCCACCGAGGCGCAGCACATTGGTTGCCCCCGGATTGTGGGAGCCATGATCCCGCGGGTCGGGCAGACCGGTGCAACGGGAGACCAGCACAGCACTGGATAGTGAACCACCCAGGTAGGCCAGAATAATCATCAAAATCGTCAGGGCCGTCATCTTGGTCGTTTTTACCACGATATGAATGGGGTATGATGCGGGCCACATACGCTGGCATGGGCCCATGCCCACCCAGAGCGCCTCGGCAAGCCTGTTGCCCGGCCAGCATCCCTGCGCTGTCATCACAGCCCATCAAGAGTAAAGAAGAAGTACAGTCATGGACAAGGTGTTTATTCGCGGACTCGAAGTTTTGACCACCATCGGTGTATATGAGTGGGAGAAGGGCATTCGCCAAAAGCTCCGTTTTGACCTCGAGATGGGGTTCGACAACCGCCCCGCGGCAGCAACCGACGACATCAATCTGGCACTGGATTATGCCGACCTCTCCAACAAGATTTGCGAGCATGTCACCGGCAAAGTCGTCGAACTGGTCGAGACCATGGCCGAGCAGGTTGCCATGCTGGTGCTCGCCGACGAGCGGGTGCAGTGGGTCAAGGTGACCCTTACCAAGCCGGGCGCCGTGCCCAATGCCGCCGGAGTCGGCGTCGAGATCCTGCGCCATCGCACGCCGGCCGCGAGCAGCAACTGATGACCACCATCTATATCAGCCTCGGCTCCAACATCGAGCGGGATCGCCATATCCGCGCCGGGCTCGATGCCCTGCACGCCGAATTTGGCGAGCTGCGGGTCTCCCGGGTATTCGAGAGCGAAGCGGTCGGCTTCAACGGCCGCCCCTTCTACAACCTGGTGGCGGCTGCCGAGACCGATCTGCCGCTGACCACCGTCTGCCAGCGACTGCGGGCCATGGAGTTCGCCCACGGCCGCGAGCCAGATGCCAAGAAGTTCGCCCCGCGCACCCTGGATCTCGACCTGCTGCTCTATGGCGATCTGGTCTGTGACACCCCGCTGGTGCTGCCGCGCGGTGAAGTGCTCACTAACGCCTTCGTGCTGTGGCCGCTGGCCGAACTGGCCCCCAATCTGCGCCACCCCGTCGATGGCCGCACCATGGGCGAGCTGTGGCAAGCCTATGACAAGGCTTCCCAGCAGCTGTGCCCCATTCCCTTTCACTGGGAAGCGTGCGAATTGCAGCATCACTGATCCGCAAGGGCGCCTCACGGCGCCCTTGTTGTTTCCACGGACAGGGTTGCTTATCACGGATAAGAAAGTGTCATTGGGCCTGACCCTGCGAGGCTGGCAGGATAGCGCCCACTACAGGAGAACCCCATGCCACTCGATACCATTCACCATTTCAACTGCCAGTTGCTGGCTGAACTGCCCCACCAGCGCTATGAGCATGAACCCATTCTCGACTACGCCACCGATGAAAAGGTCAAGGCCCGCCTCGGCTGGCAGGCGGAGTTCAGCAAGACCCTGTTTCTCAAGTTCAAGGATGGCCGCTTCGCCCTGCTGCTGACCCACAGGGACGGACGGCTCGACAACAAGGCGGTCAAGGCCGCACTCGGTGCCAAGCCCTCCATCTGCACCGCCGAAGAGATGCAGGCGGAGATCGGCTGCCTGCCGGGGGCTGTCTGCCCCTTCCTGCCCCGCGCCGATATTCCGCTACTGGTGGATCAGCAACTGCTCAACCACACCGCCTTCACCTGGACTCCGGGCCACCCGGAGCAGACCTTTCTGCTGGCGACCGAGCATCTGGCCGAAGTACTGGCGCAGCTCCCCTGCGAGGTCAGCTATCTGCCCTCGCCGACGGCGTAGCCCCATCACGCGCCAGCTGGGCAAAGATCAGCGCCGCCAGCATGGAGAGCAACCCGACACAGAGGTAGGTAAGGTGGAACCCGGCCAGCCACTGGCCGTTAGCCGCTGAGGTACCCGCCGAGAAGAGCCCGAGCAGGCTGGCGGCAATCGCCACCCCCAAACTCATGGAGAGTTGCATCACTACCGAGAGCAGACCGTTGCCACTGCTGGCCAGGGTCGGGCTGAGATCTTGCAGCGTGAGAGTGTTCATGGCGGAGAACTGCAGCGAGTTGATGGCGCCGAAGATCGCCAACCAGCCCAGCAGGACCCCGTAGGGGAGCTGGTTGTCGATAAAGTAGAAGCTGGCGATCATCGCCCCCAGCAACAGGGTGTTGCCGATCAGAATGCGGCGATAGCCCACCTTCGGAATCAGCTTGTTCACCAGCGTCTTGGTCAGCATGGCGCCAATCACGGTGGGGATCATGGTCATCCCCGCCTTGCTCGGGGAGAAACCGAGCCCCAGCTGCAGAAACAGCGGGGTGAGGAAGGGCATGGCACCGCTGCCAAGGCGGGCAAACAGGTTGCCCCAGATGCCGATGGCAAAGGTAGCGGTCTTGAACAGGTTCAGGCTAAAGAGCGGCTGCTGTGCATTGGCGGCATAGAGCCAGTAGCTCGCCATCGCCGCCAAGCCGAAGATCAGTGCAAACAGCGCCCAACCGGTGGAGATGCTGTGCTCCCCCAGACCCTGCAAGCCGACCGACACCAGCACCATACCGACGCTGAACATCACAAAGCCCTGCCAGTCGAACCGGGCGGTCTGCTGCCGCAGCTCCGGCATAAAGTGCCAGCTGGCGATAAAGCCGAGCAACCCCACCGGCAGGTTGATGAGAAATACCCAGTGCCAGCTCGCCACTTCCACCAGCCAGCCACCGAGTGCCGGCCCCATCAACGGGCCGAGCAGCCCCGGAATGGTGACAAACGACATCACCCGCAGCAGCTCGTGCTTGTCATAGACCCGCAGCACCGCCAACCGTCCCACCGGCATCAGCAGCGCACCGCCAATCCCCTGCAACACCCGGGCGGCCACCAGCATGGAGAGCGAATTGGAGGCGGCGCAGGCGAGCGAGCCGAGGGTAAAGAGCGAGATGGCAGCCAGATAGATGCGGCGGGTGCCGAATCTGTCAGCCAACCAGCCGGAGGCCGGGATCAGCAACGCCACCGTCAACATGTAGGCGATGATCACCGACTGCATCTGCAGCGGGCTCTCCCCCAACGTCTCGGCCATGCTGGGCAGGGCGGTGTTGAGAATGGTGCCATCCAGCGCCTGCATAAAGAAACCGACCGCCGCCAGCAGGGGCAGCCACTTGCGCTGAGCATCTGTCACTGTGTGGCTCATTGCCACCTCCATTATTTTTGCGGGGGAGCGGCGGCGGTCAGGAAGAGATCGACACAACTCAGGGTCCAGGCATCCTGCTCGGCAGCGCTCTGGGTCAACGACAGACCCAGCTCACGGAGCATGCGCTCCTTGCCCTGCCACATCAGCAACAGCTGCAAGGCGGCCTGTTCGCTGTCTTGATGGCAAAGCAGGCCTTGCTGCTTCTGCTGCTCCAGCCAGTTGGACAGCATCTCGGTCACGTAGAGCGGGCCCGCCTCGAAAAAAAGGGTGGCCAGCTGGGCATCGTTGCAGCTGATGCAGGTGCGAAAGATATTGATGGCATCATCGCTCAGGATCAACTTGCGAAAGCTGCGACCAAAGGCAATCAGGCTCTCCCGCACATTGTTGCCACGCAACAATACCTCCGGCATCAGCTCACTGCTGACGCACTTGCTGCCCACCGCTTCGGCAAACAGCGACTCCTTGTTGGCAAAATGGCTGTAGACCGTCTGCTTGGAGACGCCCGCTTCACTGGCCACCATGTCCATGCTGACCAGATGCAGACCGTGCTGACAGAAGAGCCGCCCGGCAGCATCGAGGATCGCAGCCCGCTTCTGCTGACTACGGGGTGAAATGTTCATTTTTCCTCCACAATCAAACTGGACAGTCTAGTTTCGAAAAACTAGACTCACCGGTGTGATTTGATGTTATGTCAACCAGAGGATGATGTCATGACACTTTGCTTAATCCTGCTGGCGCTGTTACTGAGTGGCTGCAGCCCGGTCACAGAGTCAGAAGAAACACCCGCCCTGACCCGGGTGATCGCCCAGCCGCTGCAAGCCAGCGATCACTACCCGGTGCTGCACCGCTTCAATGGCCGGGTGATCGCCCCCGAGCACAGCCAGATAGGCTTCGAGCTGGCAGGGCGGGTCGCTACCCTGCACAAGGGACGCGGAGAGCCGGTCGCGGCTGGCGAACTGCTCGCCACACTGGATACCCGGCTGCTGGCAGTGGAAGCCAAAGAGCTGGCCGCCCGGGCTGCCCAGAACGAGGCCGAGCTGACCCTTGCCCGGCAGACGCTCGAACGACTCACCGCCCTGCGCCAGCAGCAGTTCAGCTCCCGACAGGCGCTGGATGAACAGCAAAGCAAAGTCCGCATGCTGGAGGCAAGCGCCAACCAGCTGGCCGCCGCCCTCGAAGCCAACCGGGTCAAACAGGAGAAATCACAGCTGCGCGCCCCCTTCAACGGGATTGTGGTCAGCCGCGAGCAGGCATTGGGGGCCGTGGTGGCCGCAGGCCAGCCTCTCTTCTCTCTGACCCGCAGCGGCCAGTGGGAGGCCGATATCGGCGTGCCGGTGAAACAGGCCGAGTCCCTGAGCGTCGGCCAACACTACCCCCTGCAAAGCGGTGCGCAATCACTGGAGGGGCGCCTGCTTAATCTGGGGGTACAAGTGGACGGGCAGACCCACACCCGCACCGCCCGCTTCCAGCTGACCCGGGGCGGCGAACAACTGGCAGAGGGGCAACTGATCACCCTGTTGCATCAGACCCGCGAGCCTACCCGCGCCTACGAAGTGCCGCTCACCGCGCTGACCCAGGGATTGCGCGGCAGCTGGACCCTCTATCTGCTCAACGACGAAACGCCACCCCGGGTGGTCAGTCGGGACGTCACTCTGCTGCAGCAAGATGGCGAGCGGGCCTGGATCAGTGGTGCCCTGAATGGACAAGAACAGCTGGTGACCGATGGCCTGCATAAACTGGTGCCGGGCCAGCAGGTCACCCTGACCACCAGCGTGGATCATCAGGCGGCGCATCCGGAGCCACAGTCATGATCCGCCCGTTTATCGAAAATGGCCGCCTGTTGCTGTTGACGGTCGCGCTGCTGCTGACGGCCGCCCTTGCGGCATTGCAGACCCTGCCCAGAACCGAAGATCCCCAGCTCACCAGCCGTTTTGCCAGCGTGGTTACCCACTTCCCCGGGGCCAGCGCCGAGCGGGTGGAGGCGCTGGTGAGCGAGCCCATCGAGAACCGGCTGCGGGCCCAGAGCGAGATCAAGCTGATCGAGTCGAGCTCTCGCCCCGGTCTCTCCATCATCAATCTGGAGCTCAAGGATGAGGTCAGCGATGTCGAACCCGTCTGGTCCAGAGTCCGTGATCGGCTGGCAGATCTGGCCGCCGGGCTGCCAGCCGGCGCCAGTGCCCCCAAGCTGGATGACGAGAAGGGCTACCCCTTCACCCGGCTGGTCAATGTGGTCTGGCGCGGGCCGGGCCAGCCGCAGCTGGATCGTCTCGCCCGCTACAGCGCCGAGCTGGAACGCCGGGCTCGCCAGCTGCCGGGCACCGAATACGTCGAGCGGGTCGGGGCACCGCAGGAGGAGATCGAGGTACGGTTCGATCCCCTCGCCCTCAGTGCCAGCGGTATGAGTGGCGAACAGCTTGCCCAGGCGCTGAGCGGTGCCGATGCCAAAGTGGCCGCTGGGGAGTTGCAGGGCAGCCACAATCGCTTTCAGGTGGAGATCCGCGGTGCCCTCGATACCCTGGAGCGGATCCGCCAGATCCCGCTGCGGACTGGCGAGCAGGGCCAGACCCTGCGCCTTGGCGATCTGGCCGAGGTACGGCGTACCCTGCACCAGCCGGAGAGCCAGCTGGCCTTTGCCAATGGTGAGCGGGCCGTGGTGGTCGGTCTGCGCATGGCACAGGATCACCGTATCGACCTCTGGTCGGCACGGGTCGACTCCATGCTGACTCAGCTGCAACAGGACTTGCCGGATAATATCGGCCTCGTCACCAGCTTCGATCAGCAGCGTTATACCGATCAGCGGCTCGACACCCTGCTTATCAACATTGTGCAGGGTTTTCTCATCATAGTGGCCGTGCTGCTGGTGACCTTGGGTGTCAAGGCCGCCATTATCGTGGCCCTGTCGCTGCCGCTTACCGTGGCGTTCTCATTCGCCTGCATGAACCTGATCAATCTGCCCATTCACCAGATGTCGGTCACCGGTCTGGTGGTGGCACTCGGGATCATGGTGGACAACGCCATCGTCATGGCGGATCGGGTGCAGTATCAGCGCCGCCACGGCATGGCCATGAGTGCCGCCGCACTGGAAGCCATCGGCCACCTCTGGCTGCCACTGCTGGGCTCCACCCTCACCACCATGCTCGCCTTTATGCCGATCATTCTGATGCCGGGCCCGGCGGGCGAGTTTGTCGGCGGCATCGCCTGGGCGGTGATCTGCTCGCTGCTGGGATCCTACCTCGTCGCCCACACCCTGGTGGCTGGCCTTGCAGCCCGCTGGATTGGCAGTGACCAGGGGGGACGCTGGTATCAGGATGGCTTGCACCTGCCCCGGGTGAGCGCCCGTTTCCAGCAGAGCATCGCCATGGCGCTGGCTCAACCCTGGCGTACCCTGCTGCTGGTCAGTCTGCTGCCCCTGCTCGGTTTCTGGGTGGCGGGCCGCCTCACCGAACAGTTCTTTCCCCCTGCCGACCGGGACATGATCCACATCGAGGCCAGCCTATCCCCACAGGCGAGCCTGGCGCGCACCCGCGAGCTGGCACTGGGGATCTCCGTCGAGCTGGCCAGCCTCCCCGAGCTGGTTCGTCAGGACTGGGTGGTGGGCGACAACGCCCCCAGCTTCTACTACAACCTGGTGCCCAGAAAACAGGGGCGGGCCGATTACGCCCAGGGGATGATCACCCTGCAGGATGCCGATGCTGCCGAGCGGCTCATTCCACAACTGCAGCAGCGGCTCGATGCAAAATTTCCCGAAGCGCAGATCCTGGTGCGCAAGCTGGAACAGGGGCCGCCTTTCAATGCCCCGGTCGAACTGCGGCTGTTTGGCCCCGACCTCGAACAGCTGCACCGTCTGGGAGAGGAGCTGCGCAGTCTGCTCGCCAATACCCCGGCCGTGGTGCAGACCCGCGCCACCTTGCAGGCAGGGGCCCCCAAACTCTGGTTGCAGGTCGATGAGGAGGCCGCCCGACTGGCAGGCATGAGTCTGACCGATGTTGCCTCCCGGCTGGCGGGCGCACTGGATGGCAGGTTGGGCGGCACTGTGCTGGAAGGCACCGAGTCAATACCGGTACGGGTACGGCTGGCCGAGCCCTTGCGTCAGGATCCGGATGCGCTGCTCAATGTGCCGCTGTCGCTCACCGGCACCGGCCAGCAAGAGGCAGCCACTCTCACCTTGCGGGCACTGGCCACTCCCGAGCTGCTGCCAAGTTGGGGGGAGATCAGCCGTCGGGATGGTGAGCGGGTCAATGTGCTGGAGGCCTATCTGGCGGTCGGCGTACTGCCGCAAACCGTGCTGGAGCAGGTCAAAGAGAGGCTGGCCGCCAAGGCGCTGGCGTTGCCGCCGGGCTATCGACTGGAGTTTGGCGGGGAAGCCGCCAAGCGGGATGAATCGGTGGGCAATCTGATGGCCCATGTCAGCCTGGTCGCCGTGCTGCTGGTGGCCGTGCTGGTGCTCAGCTTCAACTCGTTCCGGCTGGCAGGCATCGTCACCCTGGTGGCGATCCAGTCGGCGGGGCTCGGCCTGCTGTGGGTCTGGCTGCTGGGCTACCCCTTCGGGTTTACGGTGATCATCGCCCTGCTGGGACTGATGGGGCTGGCCATCAACGCCGCCATCGTCATTCTGGCCGAGCTGAAGGCAGACCCGCTGGCACAACAGGGCAATCTGTCGCAGATCCGTGACCTGGTGGCCGGTTGCAGCCGCCACATCGTCTCAACCACCATCACCACGGTGGGCGGCTTCATCCCGCTATTGCTGGGGGGCGGCGGCTTCTGGCCCCCCTTTGCCATCGCCATCGCCGGTGGCACAGCGCTGGCGACCCTGCTCTCGTTCTACTTTGTGCCGGTGGCGTTTGTGCTGTTCAACCGTCGCCGTCCTGACCCGGTGCAGGAGAGCTGCAACGCGCAAGATCAGTTGTCGGGCTGACCCAGCATGGCTTTGAGCCGCTCTTCCAGAGTGGGCTCGGGGGCCTTGAGGGTCGCCATAAAGAGCTGCTCGATACCGGCCTTGTCCTGACTCTTGACGATAAACACCAGTCGGGACTGGGCCTTGCCCTCCGGCCACTCACCCAGTGCCTGCAGCGGATAGAGCTGGCCGTGGACGCCGTGGATCACCACCGGCTGGCTCTCCCCTTCCAGCTGCAAGATCCCCTTGAGCCGCAGCAGGGCATCGCCATATTGGGCCTGCACCGCATCGATGGCGGCCAGCAGGCGGGAGGGCTTGAGCGGCTCGCCGATACGCAGGGAGAAACTCTCGATGTTGCCGTGCTCGAAGTGGGTGGGCGCAGCTGTGCCCACCTTGGCGGCAAACGGTTGCATCTTCGGCTGCATGGGTGACGCCAGCCCCTGCCTGGGGGATTCGGTGCGCAGCCAGGCCAGCAGCTGGCGCACATCGCGCCCGGCCGCTTCGTTGTAAGCGCCGAGCTTCTCCAGCACCGCTGGCGACAGTTCGCCATTGGTCACCTGCTGGATGGGGGCCGCAGGATTGAGTGCCGCCAGCTGGGCTTCGACCCGCGCCAGCTGTTCGCCGTCCACCAGATCCCCCTTGCTCACCACCAGCAGATCCGCCAGCGCCACCTGTTTCACCGCTTCATATTGAGCCGCCAACTGCTGCTCGATATGGCCGGCATCCACCACGGTGACTGTGCCATCGAAGCGGTAGCGCTGGGCGATAAAGCCCTCTTCGCGCAGGGTAAAGAGCACGGGAGCAGGATCGGCGAGGCCAGTGGTCTCGATAATCAGCCGCTTGAACGGTTTGATCTTGCGCTGGATGGCCTTCATAAAGAGCCCCTGCAGCGCCTCCACCAAAGAGCCCTGTACCGAGCAGCAGATGCAGCCGGAGTCGAGCAGCATCACCTGCTCATCCACCTGTTGCACCAGATGGTGATCCAACCCCACCGAGCCGAACTCGTTGATCAGCACGGCGCACTCGCCAAGCTCCGGCTGCTTGACCCAGTGGTTGAGCAGAGTTGTCTTGCCGCTGCCGAGAAAGCCGGTCAGCAGGGTCACTGGGATACGGGTATCTTGCATATCGGTCATGTCAGATCCTTACCGGTTGGCAAACAGGTCGCTGAGCCAGCGGTTTTCAAAGCGGCCGTGGGGGTCGAGCTCGGCTTTCAACGCCACGAAGTCGTTCCAGCGCGGCAGCAGGGCCGGGAAGTCATAGAGATCCATCGCCAGATGCTTGCCGAAGTGGGGAATGCCACCGAGCGGCACCAGCAGTTGCTGCAGCTCGCGCATCTGCTCCATGGAGCCGTTGACGAAGGTGCCGTCCGCCGCCAGATAGACCAGAAAACCAATCCAGCAGACCGACTGGCCATAAGCGGCACTGAGCCAGGCCTCGGAAGGGCCGGTGCAGCGCAGGATAAAGGGGTAGTGCAACACGCCCGGGTTGGTCTGCTGCCAGGCCTGCAGGGTCTCCAGTGCCTCGTTCATGCGATGAAGCGGTACCGCCACCTCGCAGTTGATCTGGGGTGCCGGGATCCCCTTGCAGAGAATTTGGTAGACGTTGCCCACCAGATCGGAGGCATCCTTGAAGCGGCGCACCGTCTCGAAGTGCTCGCCAGCCAACGCCTCATCCTTGGTATCTTTCGCCATCTTCTGCAAGGTGGCGTCGATAGTGGCATTAAGAGCAGCGTTCATGTGGGCGTCGATATCGCCATCCAGCAGCAGCGGCTCGCTGCCACCGGCACGATAGCGGGCTACCTCCTCATCAGAGGCGGGATCCACCAGCCAGATGTGGCTTTCGCCGGTCCAGGCAAACCACCAGCTCTTCACAAAGCCGTGCTCGCGGTTGAGCCGCTCGTTGTGTTCCAGCAGGAAGGGGTAGTCGGTGGTGAACTTGGTGCAGCGCATAATGCGATTTGGCACGGTGCGCAGGGTGACGTCGAGCAGGATGCCGAGCATCCCCATCCCCATCACGAAGGCGCCGAAGCGCGGATCAGTGCGATCCACCAGGATGATGTCGCCATTGGCCAGCATCACCGTCATCGCCTCCACCGCATCGCAGAGGGCAGACTGGTGCAGCCCCTGACCGTGGGTGCCGGTGCTGAGGGCGCCGCCCAGGGTCTGGATGCCGATGACACCGGGGGATGCGGGAAGCATCCGCTCCATGGCGATCAGCTCGGCATAAACGGTATCGAGCGGCGTCCCCGCCTGATAGGTCACGGTATCGGCAGTTTTCGCCAGCTGGCCGCGCAGGTGGTGCAAGTCCACCAGCAGTGCCTGACTGCCCTCGGCATAGACGCTGTGGATGGGTTCGAAGGAGAGGCCGGAGCCGATAAGGCGCAGCTTGCGCTCGGGGTGTTCCCGCAGCAGCATTTGCAACTCGTCGCGGCTTTTCGGGCGCCACACCTGATCCAGCGCTCCGAGGGGATTGGTTCTCGACCAGTTGAACAGCACCTCCCGATTACCGATCGCCTTGATGCTGTGAAATGCCTGGAACTGAACCGTCATACCGCGCCTCATCTTTTACTGACGTCAAAATGAGCGCTGATTCTACCGAAAAGTGAGCCGCAAGGCATGAAAAACAAGCCCCTGCACTCGAGGGGGGATAGGGAGAGAGCACTCCCCTACCCTGCCAGACGGGAGCGTGGCCGCCCGTCTGTCACCGATAGATCAGGTCGCATTCGGGATGCCTCGCACCCCATCTGGCTGCCGGGTCTGAGCCTCTTCCGGCAGCAGCTCCTCGCAGAACTGGCGCAGCGGCATGGGGCGGGCAAACAGGTATCCCTGTAAATAATCGACCCCTTTGGCCCTGAGGTAGTCAGCCTGACGCTCACTCTCCACCCCTTCCGCCACCAGCGCCAGACCGAGCCGGGTCGCCAGATCGATCACGTTGTCCACGATATGCTCCGAGAGCGACTCGGTACCGATGCGGGCAATAAAGGATTTGTCGATCTTGAGGTAATCCACATGGAACTGCTGCAGGTAAGCCAGGCTGGAGTGGCCGGTGCCAAAGTCGTCGATGGCAAGTTTGACCCCCATCTCGTCCAGCTGGCGGAACAGGGAGAGGGTCTGGGGATCTGACATCAGCAGCTCCCGCTCGGTCAGCTCCAGCACCAGTACCACCTTGCCGGGGAGGAAGTGACCGAGAAAGGCGCGGCACTCGGCCAGCAGGGCAAAATCGTGGCAATGGGCGGCGCTGATGTTGAAGCTGATATGAAACCCGTCGGGCAACTGCTCCTGAGAGCGGTTCAACCGTGTCGCCACCTGCTTCATGATATGGGTGGTCATGGGGACGATCAGTCCCGACTCCTCCGCTTGCGGGATAAAGAGATCGGGCCGGATCACCCCTTCATTGACATGCTCCCAGCGCATCAGCACCTCGGCGCCCATCATCTTGCCATCGTGGCTGGCAATCAGCGGCTGCAGATAGGGAACAAACTCCCTGGCCCGCAGGGCGCGTCGCAACTCATCTGTTGGCGAGCCGGGACGCCCCAGCACCCACCACACCAGCCAGGCCAGTAAAAGCGAGGAAACAGCCAGCCACGACAGCGCCACATGCCGCGCGGCCCACAGCGACTTCCAGTAGACCGGCATGGCATAACCGGCATGGATGGTGAAAGGATAATGGGATGAGCGGAGGGCCTGGCTGATCCCGCGATGGA
This sequence comes from Aeromonas sp. FDAARGOS 1416, assembly GCF_019048085.1. Taxonomy (NCBI): domain Bacteria; kingdom Pseudomonadati; phylum Pseudomonadota; class Gammaproteobacteria; order Aeromonadales; family Aeromonadaceae; genus Aeromonas; species Aeromonas sp. FDAARGOS 1416. Next base: position 3,282,144 of record NZ_CP077301.1, read on the forward strand.
GGGTGGGCGCCTCGCTCAGATAGCGGCCAGACTCATTGAGCCAGGCCGATCCCACCTGCAGATAGAGCGCACTGGATTTTCCGCTCATGGAGAGCATGAAGCTGAGCTGGGTACTGTCGATGGCGCTCAAGGCGGCATCCTTGCCCTGTTCGGTGCGCACCACCAGCAGCGGGTGATTTTGCCGCACCCGGTTGCCACTCATCAGCAACAGCTTGCGGCCGGTGTAGATGGAGCCGTCATCGGCATCATTGGCCTCACCAAACAGCGAGGTGCAATTGATGATGCCGTTTCGCACCAGATTGACCGAACGCAGGAAAGGCTCGATGGCGACCTTCTTGCGCAGCACCAGCAGGTTGTCGTGACAGGGAGCATTCACCAGAGGCAGCACAGAGCGATTGGCCTGCTCCGCATGATCCAGCATCGACTCCATCAGGGTTCTGGCCTTGTGGGCCGAGGCGCTGGATTCCGCTTTCAGCTCCTGCACATAATTGCTGTGGATGAGCCAAGCTCCCACCAGCAGCGGCAGGGTAAAGACCAGCAAGGCACCGCCGAAGCGTAACCCGGTTCGGGAGAGATCGATCCTGAACAGAAACATAAAGAACCACGCCGCAATTCGTCAGGCCTGCCAACGCAAGCACCCAGTGAACAGATATCCACTTTCCCTCGATAACGATGCCTCATCATTACCGCACATAACCGAACAACATAACCCAAAGCGTTTATAAAACGAACCACCAAACAGGTGGTTGGATCTCTCTAGCAAGGATCGTGCAAACAATCTTCAAAAAAGACGGTGAATAACACACAAATAAATAATGCCGCGTAAATACGCGGCATTATTGGCTTCTTATCGCGCAAATCGCGCAAGAACTCCGTTAAACGGCTTGTTGCAGGATCACCGCATCGGCCTTCTTGGTGTAGGAGGCGATCTCGTTGAAGTTGAGGTAGCGGTAAGTATCTGCCGCAGTGGCATCCAGCGCCTTGGCGTACTGCAGGTACTCCGCCACAGTTGGGATCTTGCCGAGGATGGCGGCAACGGCGGCCAGCTCCGCTGAGGCCAGATAGACGTTGGCACCTTTACCCAGACGGTTCGGGAAGTTACGGGTGGAGGTGGAAACCACCGAGGCCCCTTCCGCTACCCGCGCCTGGTTGCCCATGCAGAGGGAGCAGCCCGGGATCTCGATGCGGGCACCGACGCGACCAAAGATGCCGTAGTAACCCTCTTCGGTCAGCTGATCCTTGTCCATCTTGGTGGGCGGCGCAATCCACATGCGGGTCGGCAGCTCGCCCTGATACTTCTCGAGCAGTTTGCCGGCGGCACGGAAGTGACCGATGTTGGTCATGCAGGAACCGATGAACACCTCGTCGATCTTGTCGCCAGCCACGTCGCTCAGCAGACGGGCGTCGTCCGGATCGTTCGGCGCACACAGGATCGGCTCCTTGATGGTGGCCAGATCGATCTCGATGATCTCGGCATACTCGGCATCCTTGTCCGCTTCCATCAGGGTCGGGTTGGCCAGCCACTCTTCCATCCCCTTGATGCGACGGGTGATGGTGCGTACGTCGCCGTAGCCTTCGGAGAGCATCCATTTCAGCATCACGATGTTGGACTTCAGATACTCGATGATCGGCTCTTTATCCAGCTTGATGGTGCAACCGGCAGCGGAACGCTCGGCGCTGGCGTCCGCCAGCTCGAAGGCTTGCTCCACTTTCAGGGTCGGCAGACCTTCGATCTCGAGGATGCGGCCGGAGAAGATGTTCTTCTTGCCCGCTTTCTCGACGGTCAGCAACCCCTTCTGGATGGCGGCGTAGGGGATGGCATGGACCAGATCACGCAGGGTGATGCCCGGTTGCAGCTCGCCCTTGAAGCGCACCAGCACGGACTCCGGCATGTCCAGCGGCATCACGCCAGTGGCGGCGGCGAAGGCCACCAGACCGGAGCCCGCCGGGAAGGAGATGCCGATGGGGAAACGGGTGTGGGAGTCACCACCGGTACCCACGGTATCCGGCAGCAGCATGCGGTTCAGCCAGGAGTGGATGACGCCGTCACCCGGACGCAAGCTCACACCACCGCGGTTCATGATGAAGTCCGGCAGGGTGTGGTGGGTCTGTACGTCGATGGGCTTCGGATAGGCCGCGGTGTGGCAGAAGGACTGCATGGTCAGATCGGCGGAGAAGCCGAGACAGGCCAGATCTTTGAGCTCGTCGCGGGTCATCGGGCCCGTGGTGTCCTGAGAGCCGACCGTGGTCATCTTGGGCTCGCAGTAAGTGCCCGGGCGAATGCCCTTCACGCCGCACGCCTTGCCCACCATCTTCTGGGCCAGGGTGAAGCCTTTACCGGTATCGGCCACCGGCTGCGGGCGACGGAATACGGTGGAGAACGGCAGACCCAGCGCTTCGCGGGCCTTGTCGGTCAGGCCGCGACCGATGATCAGCGGAATACGGCCACCAGCGCGCACTTCGTCGATCAGCACGTCGGTTTTCAGTTCAAACTGCGCCAGCACCTGCTCGGTGCCGTGCTTGCAGATCTTGCCGGCAAACGGGTAGATGTCGATTACATCGCCCATTTCCAGCTTGGAGACATCCACTTCGATAGGCAGAGCGCCAGCATCTTCCATGGTGTTGAAGAAGATCGGGGCAATCTTGCCACCCAGACAGACACCGCCAGCGCGCTTGTTCGGCACGAACGGAATGTCGTCGCCCATAAACCAGAGCACCGAGTTGGTGGCGGATTTACGGGAAGAGCCGGTACCGACCACGTCACCCACATAGGCCAGCGGGAAGCCTTTCTCTTTCAGGGCATCGATGGTCTTGATGGGGCCGACGGCGCCATCCTTGTCCGGAGTAATGCCGGGACGGGCGTTTTTCAGCATCGCCAGCGCGTGCAGCGGAATGTCCGGGCGGGACCAGGCGTCCGGTGCCGGAGAGAGGTCGTCGGTGTTGGTTTCGCCGGTCACCTTGAACACGGTGACAGTGATCTTCTCGGCCAGCTCCGGGCGGGAGAGGAACCACTCGGCATCAGCCCAGGACTGCATCACCTGTTTGGCGTGGACATTGCCCGCCTTGGCCTTCTCTTCCACGTCGTGGAAAGAGTCAAACATCAGCAGGGTGTGAGAGAGCCCCTTGGCGGCAAGCGGCGCCAGAGTGGCGTGATCCAGCAGGTCGATCAGCGGTTGAATGTTGTAACCACCCTGCATGGTGCCCAGCAACTCGACAGCTTCGGCGGCAGTCAGGATGGGAGAGTGGGCTTCGCCCTTGGCGACGGCGGTGAGGAAACCGGCTTTGACATAGGCCGCTTCATCAACACCGGGGGGAATACGGGAGGACAACAGCTCTTTCAGAAAGTCTTCTTCGCCAGCGGGCGGGTTCTTGAGCAGCTCAACCAGGGCGGCGACCTGCTCTGCATCCAGAGGTTTGGCAACCACGCCCTCGGCGGCACGTTCTGCGACGTGTTTACGGTATGTTTCAAGCACGACTAATTCCTCTTTGGTCTTTTTTTGGGGTTCGCCCACGCTCGCGGCGATCGTCCTTGCGGGACACCCCGTAGGGTGCTCCCCACTATATAAGTTTTAACGACTAATTAAAATCCAAACCCTGTTTACTTATTCACCACAAAATCGTAACCAATTAAACAGACTGGTATTTTTTGAAAATTAATTGAACGCTCTCAACCAGATTTAACAAATTGGCATCATTTCGGCATTATTCGAACGTACTGCCCAATTGCAGATAGAAGACGTCATTGCCCCCCTCCGCCATGCCGTAGCCGAGGAACACAGGACCAAGGAAGCTCTCCACCCCGACATAAAGCGAACCGGCGGTGAAGGAGCTCTCCAGACTGATATCCTCACCCTTGTTCCAGACCCCGCCCTGCTCCAGAGATCCACCCAGATAGAGCGGCATCTTGAGGGCACCAAAGTCATTGTCTGCCACCCGATAGATGTAGCGCAGGCCACCAAACAGGCTGTAGCGACCGCTCAGCTGGTAGCGCTGGAAACCGGAGAGGCGGAACAGTCCGCCCAGATCCTGAATATGCAGCGGCACCACCTCTTCACTGCCCGAGCCACCCCCTTCGAGGATCAGGTTGAGGCTGTGCCTGTCCCATGACCAGGGCTTGATCATGGAGAGTTGATAATTCCAGCCTTCACTGCGGCCATCTGCCGACTCGAGTCCATCCACACTGACGTGTGAGTGGCCCAGTTTCATGTCCCATTTCATCCCCTGATAGGGGAAATAGCGGCTATCCAGATTGTCGTGTTCAAAGCGGACATAGGGGCCCCACGCCGTGGCATCCATCTCCAGCCCCTTGAAGTTCTTCACATCAATCGTGCCCAGTTGTCCCTCCAGCCCCATCGACAACCGGCTCCAGGGCTGGCGGTTCCAGCCCACCGCCAGATCACCGCTGAAGAAGGAGTATTCGGAGTCGAGATAGCTTATCGAAACCGCCTCGGGATCCGGATTGGGGAAAAACAGGCGGCGCAGGGTCTGGTCATAGGCCAGACTCGCCTCACCATAGAAGGTCTGGGAGGGTTCGAGCGGGGTATAGAAGTCGGTCTTGATATGTTTGGCCGTGCCCAGCGACGCCTCGGTCAGCCACTCGGCCCCCCACTCGTTGACGTTGGTGAGGGTATAGGACATGCCGACGTTGTAGTTGGAGGTGTTCTCGAAGTCATCGGTGAAACCGAACTGGAAGTTGAGGTAGCCCGGCCCCCAGTTCTTCTCGCTGGCATCCACCAGCAGCACGTTCTCCCCATCACGCTCCTCCACCTCGTAGGTGATGCGATCGAACGACTCAAGGGCATAGAGGCGGCGAATACCCGCTTCCAGACTCTCATTGGTCTGTACCTTGTCCGGCCGCACTTTCAGCATGGCGCGCACCGTCTCGTCGGAGAGGCGCGACTTGTTGATGATCTCCACCTTGTCGATGAAGTAGGCGGGCTGACCGCTACGCTCGGCACGGCGGCTCAGCTTCTGGTTGCGATAGGCGTTGTACTGCGCCTTGGTGAGCGACAGCTTATCGAGTTGCAGCGACACCTTGTCAGCCGCCGTCTCACCGATCTTGATCCCCTCCGGCATCCGGGCAAAGTCGGCGATCCCCATATCGCCAAACTCGGGGGCGATCAGAATATCCTTCGGTCCCATCAGCGCCTTCTGCTTGTCGGTGCCCACCTGGGTCATGTAGGTGGTGAGCTGGTCAATCATCGCCAACCCTGACTTGAGGGACTCCCGGGTACGCAGCTTGGCACCGATATCCACCGCGATCACCACATCGGCCCCCATCGCCTTGGCGACATCCACCGGCATGTTGTTGACGCTGCCGCCGTCCGCCAGGATGTGCCCCTCCCACTCCACCGGCTTGAGGGCACCGGGAATGGACATGGAGGCCTGCATCGCCTTGGCCAGGCTGCCGTGATCCAGCACAAAGGGGGTGACCGTCTCCATGTCGGTCGCCATGGCGCGGTAGGGAATGGGGAGATCATCGAAGCTCTCCTGCACCGGCAGGTTGGAGGTGGCCCCCCGCAGCAGGCTGGCCATGGATTGGCCCTGGAAGAAACCGTCCGGCAGCTGGGTGGTGTCACCATTCACCCCGATGTCGGTGCGCAGCTGATACTGCTCGTTCTGCTGCTTCTTGCGCAGCGACAGCTCGTCGCGGCCAACCTTGTCCTGATACCCCTTGTTCCAGTCGATGGCCAAAGTGGTGCGCTCCACCTCCTCGGCACTGAGCCCCATGGCATACATCCCCGCCACATAAGAGCCCATGCTGGTGCCGACTATGATGTCGACCGGAATCCGCTTCTGCTCCAGCACCTTGAGAATGCCGATATGGGCCGAGCCCTTGGCGCCGCCACCACTGAGCACCACCGCAATTTTCGGGCGCTCCCCCTGTGCCGCCACAGCCAGCAGCGGCATCGCCGCCAACATCACCAAAAGCAGACGGGTCCATCCCGCACCTAAGCTGCGCATCATATTTTCCATATTATTCAGAGGGTCAGTCACCAAGGATGGCCTCTACTATAAGGGGCCCGGCAGTTAGCGCAACCGTCAATCCGCATCCCGCCTGTGCTGCATGGCGAAGGGGCAAGTCGCCGCCCCTGTGAGCGCAAACGTAATCCGCAAATAAAGGGCTGCAAGCCTCATGGGTACCGCCGCGCTGCCGCTAATATGAGCGTCGTCAATCTCAACCTTTTGAGCACCTTTATGCTGGCAACCCTCACTCTTAAACAGAAAATACTGGCCACGGTCACCCTGGCCGTGGTCGTCTCCTGCTTGCTGGTAGGCTACTTCAGCCAACGCTCGGCCCAGCAACTGATCGAAAACCGGATGTTCGAGCAGGAGCTCCCCAACCTGACCCAGCGGATCAGCAAGGAGATTGAACAGGATCTCCACGGCATCGCCCAGGCCGCCCGCCAACTGGCCACCGACCGCTTCATCCTCGACTGGGTGGATCGGGGCATGCCCAAAGAGCAGGAGCCAATCCTCATCAACCAGCTCAAGGATGTGGCCAACCAGTATGGTCTGGTGACCGCCTCCTTCGCCGATCGCCAGACCGCCGCCTACTACAACCAGGATGGCTTTCTGCGCAACCTGACCCCGACACAGGACGCCTGGTTCTATGACTACACCAAGAGCCAGAAGGAGATGACCCTCAGCATCTTCCGCGAGAGCAACGGCGAGGTGAAGCTGTTCGTCAACTTCCAGCAGCTCAACGGGCGCGGGCTGGCCGGCTTTGCCAAATCCCTCGACACCATGGTGACCATGGTCTCCAACTTCCGGCTGGAAGAGAGCGGCATCGTCTTTATGGTCGATGGCAGCGGCAAGGTGAAGCTGCACCCCGAGGCCAACCGCATCGAGCGTGACACCCTTGGCAACATTGCCAACGGTGATACCGGCAGCCTGCTGGCCAAACGCCCCTTTGCCGTCATCAACGCCGAAGTCAATGGCGAGCCCATGGTACTGGCCAGCAGCTATATCCCTCTGCTCGACTGGTATCTGGTGGCCCAGGTGCCAGAAGCCGAGATCTATGCCGAGCTGGATCAGACCCGCAACGAGATCCTGATGATCTCGCTGGTGATTGCGCTGGCCATGGGGCTGATGGGGATGCTGCTGGCAGGCTCGGTCAGCCGCCCGCTCAACGAGTTGGCCCGCCTGTTCAAGGAGCTGGGCAGCGGCGATGGGGATCTCACCCAGCGCCTCAAGGTGGAAGGACGTGACGAACTGAGTCAGGTCGCCACCGGCTTCAACAACTTCGTCGCCAAGATCCACGGCTCCATCGAGCAGGTGGCAGAGAACTCCCGCCAGCTCGCGGCCACCGCCAACGAGGTGGCCAACAAGGCACAGCTGACCCAGCACAACTGTACTGCCCAGCGCGATCGCACCGTACAGGTGGCCACCGCCATCCACGAAATGGGGGCCACGGTGAGCGAGATCGCCGGTAACGCCTCGCTGGCAGCCGAAGTAGCCAGACAGGCCAACGATCAGGCCGATGCGGGCGCGGTAGTGGTGGCGCAGGCGCGCCACGGCATCGTCGACCTCTCAGGCGAGATTGAGCAGGTGGCAGGGGTTATCGAATCGCTGGCCAGCCAGACCGACTCCATCGGCAGCATCCTCGAAACCATCCGCAGCATCTCGGAGCAGACCAACCTGCTGGCACTGAACGCCGCCATCGAGGCCGCTCGCGCCGGTGAACAGGGTCGCGGTTTCGCCGTGGTGGCAGATGAAGTGCGCAATCTGGCCAACCGCTCCGCCGCCTCGACTGCCGAGATCCAGGGGATGATCAACCGCTTGCAGGAGCAGAGTGCCCGCGCGGTCAGCGCCATGGCGCAGGGGCGTAACCAAAGTCTGGAGGTAGTGAACCAGGCCGATGAGGCCAACGCCGCCCTCGGCCAGATCACCGCCCACATCACCCAGATCAACGACATGAATATCCAGGTCGCCACCGCCACCGAGGAGCAGTCCAGTGTGGTCGGCGAGATCAACCGCAACGTGGAAGATATCAACCAGCTCACCATGGAGACCGCAGATATCGCCCACCAGCTGACCGAGTCCAGCCGCAGCCTGCAGCAGCTCTCCGGTCAGCTGGACAAGTTGGTTGGCAACTTCCGACTCTGACCCCGACCTTGGCCTTGGCCTTGACCTAAGCCATCAACAACAGAGAGCGCCGTGGCGCTCTCTGTTGTTTTGGTGGCGGCTAATCCGATATAGCACAGTCAGCCCTTGCCATCCCGTTTGCGCTGATACATCAGCTCATCCGCGCGGGTGAGCAGCTCGGCCAGGGAGACACAGCCGTGCCCGTCATAGCAGACAATCCCGGTGCTGCAGGTCAGCGCATAACTGCAACCACTGTGCTGATTGTGCTCGGCCAACATGGCATTGAAACGCTCATAGGCCAGTTGCGCCTGCGCCTCCATCACATTGGGCAACAGGACGGCAAACTCATCGCCGCCCATGCGGGCAAACACGTCTGCGCCCCGAAAAGCCTGCTTGAGCAGAGTGGCAAAGGCGATCAGAGCCCGATCCCCTTCTGCATGCCCCCACCGATCGTTGATCCCCTTGAAGCCATTGAGATCCAGATAGAGCAGCGCCAGCGGCATCTGCAAGCGACTGGCCAGCGAGAGGCTCTTCTCCGCCAGCATCACGAACCCGCGCCGATTGGAGATCAGGGTCAACTCATCAATGGTGGCCAGCTGCACCGCTTCGAGCTCCCGCACCACCATCGCCGCCAGATCCTTGAGCAGTCCCACATCCTCCTCACTCAATTCCCGCGGCACCGTATCGATGATGCAGAGCGTCCCCAGTTTGCAGCCGTTGGCGATCCGCAGTGGCTGTCCGGCATAGAAGCGGATGCCGGGCCCGCCCACCACCAGCGGATTGTCGGCAAAGCGGGGATCCTGCGAAGCATCCGGCACGATGAAGGTCTCATTGCCCATGATGGCGTGGCCACAAAACGAAATGTCCCGCGCGGTCTCACGGACCTCCAGACCGATACAGGATTTGAACCACTGGCGATCTTCATCCACCAGACTTACCAGCGCGATGGGGACATTGAACACCCGTCTGGCCATGCGGGTCAGCCGATCAAACCGCTCCTCGGCCTCGGAATCGAGCAAAGAGAGCCGCCGCAGGGTCTCCAACCGCAATGCCTCATCGGGGGGAATGGGTGCTTCTAGCATCGTGCCTCTCTCGTCAGTGCCAAAACCTATCTTTAGCATATTGGGCTTTGTCGAAGTCGGGGCAGCAAGGAGAAAACAAAAAGCCGCTCATTCGAGCGGCTTTTTAGACAAGCGGGGAAGAAAATTACTTTTTCTTCTTGGCCTTGGCGTTCGGCAGGTCGGTGATGGAGCCTTCGAACACTTCGGCAGCCAGGCCCACAGACTCGTGCAGAGTCGGGTGAGCGTGGATGGTCAGCGCGATATCTTCGGCGTCAGCACCCATCTCGATGGCCAGACCGATTTCACCCAGCAGTTCACCGCCGTTGGTACCCACGATGGCACCACCGATGACGCGGCCGCTCTCCTTGTCGAAGATCAGCTTGGTCATACCGTCGGAACAGTCGGACGCGATGGCGCGACCGGAAGCAGCCCACGGGAAGGTAGCGACTTCGAAGTTCAGGCCCTGTTGCTTGGCTTCCTTCTCGGTCAGACCAACCCAGGCCATCTCTGGCTCGGTGTAGGCGATGGACGGGATCACTTTCGGGTCGAAGTAGTGCTTCTTGCCGGCGATAACTTCGGCGGCAACGTGACCTTCGTGAACACCTTTGTGTGCCAGCATCGGCTGGCCAACGATGTCACCGATGGCGTGGATGTGCGCCACGTTGGTACGCAGCTGCTTGTCCACCTCGATGAAACCGCGCTCGGTCACGGCAACACCTGCCTTCTCGGCATCCAGCATCTTGCCGTTCGGCACACGACCTACCGCAACCAGCACGTTGTCGTAACGAACCGGCTCGGCCGGAGCGTGCTTGCCTTCATAGGATACGTACAGGCCGTCTTCGCGAGCTTCAACTGCGGTGACCTTGGTCTCCAGCATGATGTTGAATTTCTTGGCGACGCGCTTGGTGTAGATCTTGACGATATCTTTGTCGGCAGCCGGAACCAGCTGGTCGGCAAATTCCACCACGTCGATCTCGGAACCCAGAGAGGAGTAAACGGTACCCATCTCCAGACCGATGATGCCGCCACCGATAACCAGCAGTTTGCCGGGAACGGTTTTCAGCTCCAGCGCATCGGTAGAGTCCCATACGCGGGGGTCATCGTGGGGGATGAACGGCAGTTTCACCGGACGGGAACCGGCCGCGATGATGGCGTTGTCGAAGGTCACGGTAGTCTTGCCGTCGGCACCTTCCACTTCAAGGGTGTTCGGGCCGGTAAATTTACCCAAGCCGTTAACAACCTGTACTTTACGCATCTTGGCCATACCAGCCAGACCGCCGGTCAGCTGGTTGATAACCTTCTCTTTCCACAGACGGATCTTGTCGATGTCGGTCTGCGGTGCACCGAAGACGATGCCATGCTCGGCCAGCGCCTTGGCTTCTTCAATCACTTTGGCAACGTGCAGCAGCGCCTTGGAGGGGATGCAGCCCACGTTCAGGCAGACGCCACCCAGGGTGGAGTAACGCTCGACGATAATAGTATCCAGACCCAGATCGGCTGCACGGAAAGCAGCGGAATAACCGGCAGGGCCAGCACCCAGTACTACGACCTGGGTTTTGATTTCTTTACTCATCATGACCTCTTTGTCGTTCTTATATCCCCGGACAGCGCAGTCTTATACCGAAACGGGTGGCTGCAGCCGTGAAAAAAACGGGGCAAGTTTACGATCATGTTAATGAAATGAGAAGTAAAAAGGGCAGGCTCTGGGCCCGCCCTCTCACTTACAGGACCAGTCGACGAATGTCGGACAGCACGCCGTTCATGGTGGTGATGAAGCGAGCCCCATCGGCACCATCGATCACGCGGTGGTCGTAGCTCAGAGCCAGCGGCAGCATCAGGCGCGGCGCAAACTCTTTGCCATTCCACTTCGGCTTCATCTCGGACTTGGAGACACCGAGGATGGCCACTTCCGGCGCGTTGACGATCGGGGTAAAGCTGGTACCGCCGATGCCACCCAGGCTGGAGATGGTGAAGCAACCGCCCTGCATGTCGGCAGCGGTCAGCTTGCCGGCACGGGCCTTCTTGGAGATCTCGGCCAGATCGCGAGACAGCTCCATGATGCCCTTCTTGTTAACATCGCGCACCACGGGCACAACCAGACCGTTGGGGGTATCTACCGCCACACCGATGTGGATGTACTTCTTCATGATCAGCTTGCTGCCATCTTCGGACAGGGAGCTGCAGAAGCGCGGGTGAGCTTCCAGCGCCTTGGCGGCGGCTTTCAGGATGAACACCAGCGGGGTGATCTTCACGTCAGCCTTCTGCTTCTCGAGCATCGCGTTCTGCTCTTTGCGGAACGCTTCCAGCTCGGTGGTATCGGCTTCGTCGAACTGGGTGACATGAGGGATCATGACCCAGTTGCGGTGCAGGTTCGGACCGGAGATCTTCTGGATGCGGGTCAGCTCTACCTCTTCCACATCACCGAACTTGCTGAAGTCTACCTTCGGCCACGGCAGTACGCCCAGACCGTTGCCACCGGCTACGCCGGCAGAGGCAGGAGCGGACTCGGCACGCTTGATGGCATCCTTCACGTAGGCTTGTACGTCTTCTTTGACGATACGGCCCTTGCGACCGGAGGCTTTCACCTTGGCCAGGTTGACGCCGAACTCGCGCGCCAGACGGCGTACTGCCGGGGAAGCGTGCACATAAGCGTCGTTGGCAACGAAATCGGTCGCAGCGGCAGCAGCCTGGGCAACCGGAGCCGGAGCAGCGGCAACAGGGGCTGCAGCGACCGGAGCGGCAGCTTGAGCAACCGGCGCGGCAGCAGGGGCAGCGCCAGCCACTTCGAATACCATGATCAGGGAACCGGTGGAGACCTTGTCACCCGCCTTCACCTTGATCTCTTTGACCACACCGGCGAACGGCGCAGGCACTTCCATGGAGGCCTTGTCACCTTCCACGGCGATCAGGGACTGGTCGGCTTCAACCTTGTCACCCACCGCAACCATGATCTCGGTGACTTCCACTTCGTCGCCACCGATATCCGGTACGTTGACCTCTTTGGCCGCAGCGGCAACCGGGGCTGCAGCCACGGGCGCGGCAGCTTGAGCCGGTGCAGCAACGGCAGCAGGCGCAGCGCCAGCCACTTCAAATACCATCACCAGAGAGCCGGTAGAAACCTTGGCGCCAGCGGCAACCTTGATCTCGACCACGCGACCGGCGAACGGCGCCGGCACTTCCATGGAGGCCTTGTCACCTTCCACGGCGATGATGGACTGGTCGGCTTCAACCATGTCGCCCACGGCAACCATGATCTCGGTGACTTCAACTTCGTCACCACCGATGTCCGGTACGTTGACATCTTTGCGAGCGGCAGCGACCGGTGCGGCGGCCGGAACTGCAGCAACAGGAGCGGCCACTTCTGCAGGTGCAGCAGCGCCTTCGGCTTCGAAGATCATGATCTGGGAACCGGTGGCAACCTTGTCGCCCACCTTGATCAGGATCTCTTTGACGATACCGGCGGACGGCGCCGGTACTTCCATTGAGGCCTTGTCGCCTTCTACCGCGATGATGGACTGGTCCAGCTCGACCTTGTCACCCACGGCCACCATGATCTCGGTGACTTCAACTTCATCGGCGCCGATATCCGGCACCATAATCTGTTTGGACATTGTGCTTTATCCTCTTGCGTCGATCCGCGTGACTGGCTGATGCCGCCACGCACATCTCGCGTTAACCGTTTTAAACCCTGGCAGGGTCGCGCCGCATGACGGCGCGACCCTTGATCCACTTACGCGTACAGCGGGTTGACCTTGTCGGCATCGATGCCGTACTTGGCGATGGCATCAGCCACAACCTGCTTGTCGATCTCGCCGCGCTTGGCCAGCTCGGTCAGGGCAGCAACCACCACGTAGAACTCGTTCACTTCGAAGTGACGACGCAGGTTGGCACGGCTGTCGGAACGGCCGTAACCGTCGGTACCCAGCACGCGGTAGTTCTCGGTCGGAACGAAGGCGCGAACCTGATCGGCGAAGGACTTCATGTAGTCGGTCGCAGCGATGGTGGCTTCGGAACCCAGCACCTGAGCGATGTACGGTACGCGAGCTTCGGCTGTCGGGTGCAGCATGTTCCAGCGATCCGCGTCCTGACCGTCACGAGCCAGCTCGTTGAAGGAGGTGACGCTGAACACGTCGGAGCCCACGCCATATTCGCTTGCCAGGATCTGGGCAGCAGTGCGCACGTGACCCAGGATGGAACCACAACCGAGCAGCTGAACTTTCGCCTTGGCACCGGCGACGGATTCCAGCTTGTAGATACCCTTGCGGATGCCTTCCTCGGCGCCTTCCGGCATGGCCGGCATGGCGTAGTTCTCGTTCAGGGTGGTGATGTAGTAGAACACGTTCTCCGGGTTCTCACCGTACATGCGGCGCAGGCCGTCCTGTACGATCACCGCCACTTCATAGGCGTAGGACGGGTCGTAGGAGATGCAGTTCGGGATGGTGCCGGCCAGGATGTGGCTATGACCATCTTCGTGCTGCAGACCTTCGCCGTTCAGGGTAGTACGACCGGAGGTCGCACCCAGCAGGAAGCCACGGGCTTGCTGGTCACCGGCTGCCCACGCCATGTCGCCGATCCGCTGGAAGCCGAACATGGAGTAGTAGATGTAGAACGGGATCATCGGGCAATCGTTGGTGCTGTAAGAGGTCGCAGCAGCCAGCCAGGAGGACATGGCGCCCAGCTCGTTGATACCGTCTTGCAGAACCTGACCCTGCTTGTCTTCCTTGTAGTAGGAGACGATGTCGCGGTCTTGCGGGGTGTACTGCTGACCGTGCGGGCTGTAGATACCGATCTGGCGGAACAGACCTTCCATACCGAAGGTACGGGCTTCGTCAGCGAGGATCGGCACGATGCGCTTGCCGATGGACTTGTCTTTCAACATCACGTTCAGGGAACGCACGAATGCCATGGTGGTGGAGATTTCGCGCGCCTGCTCACCCAGCAGCGGAGCGAAGGCATCCAGTGCCGGGATTTCCAGCTTGGTGGTGCTTTCGCGCAGACGGGTCGGCACATAGCCTTTCAGGGCGGTGCGACGGTCGTGCAGGTATTTGTGCTCGGCAGAACCGGCTTCGATCTTCAGGTACGGCAGATCGGCCAACTGCTCGTCGGCCACCGGCAGGTTGAAGCGGTCACGCAGGTGACGCACGGAGTCCAGCTCCATCTTCTTGACCTGGTGAGCGATGTTCTTGCCTTCAGCCGCTTCACCCATGCCGTAACCCTTGATGGTCTTGGCCAGAATAACGGTCGGCTTGCCCTTGGTCTGGGTCGCCTTGTTGAACGCAGCGAACAGTTTGCGAGGATCGTGACCACCGCGGTTCAGAGCGAAGATCTCCTCGTCGGTCATATCTTTGACCAGCGCGGCAGTTTCCGGATAACGGTTGAAGAAGTGCTCGCGGATGTAGCCACCGTCGCGGGACTTCATGGTCTGGTAGTCACCGTCCACGGTCTCGTTCATCAGCTGGATCAGCTTGCCGGAAGTGTCTTTCTTCAGCAGCTCATCCCACTTGCGACCCCAGATCACCTTGGTGACATCCCAACCGGCGCCAGCAAACAGGCCTTCCAGCTCGTTGATGACCTTGCCGTTACCGACAACCGGACCATCCAGACGCTGCAGGTTGCAGTTGACCACAAACACCAGGTTGTCGAGCTTTTCACGCACGGCAACGGTCAGGGCACCTTTGGCTTCCGGCTCGTCCATCTCGCCGTCACCCAGGAAGGCGTAAACGGTCTGCTCGGAGCAATCCTTGATGCCACGGTCGGTCAGGTACTTCAGGAAGCGAGCCTGATAGATGGCGGCGATAGGGCCCAGACCCATGGATACGGTCGGGAACTGCCAGAAGTCCGGCATCAGTTTCGGGTGCGGATAGGAAGGGATACCCTTGCCGTCCACTTCCTGACGGAAGTTGTCCAGCTGCTCTTCGGTCAGACGACCTTCAGCAAACGCACGGGCGTAGATGCCCGGGGAGATGTGACCCTGGAAGTAAACCAGATCGCCACCATCCTTCTCGTTGCGAGCACGGAAGAAGTGGTTGAAGCAGACATCATAGATGGTCGCAGAAGAAGCGAAGGAAGACATGTGACCACCCAGGTCCAGGTCTTTCTTGGACGCGCGCAGCACGATCATCATGGCGTTCCAGCGGATGATGGCGCGAATGCGGCGTTCCATCTCCAGGTCACCCGGGTAGTCCGGCTCGTCGCTGGACGGGATGGTGTTGATGTAATCGCGATTTGCCTTGGCAGCCACGTCCACACCGCTTACGCGGGCTTTCTCGGCCAACTGTTCAAGGATGAACTGAGCGCGTTGCGGACCCTCTTCACGCAGCAGGGATTCCAGAGAGGCAAGCCACTCCAGCGTTTCTATCGGGTCCACATCGTTCTTCAGGATATCAGACATGGCTGGTTCCTATGTTGTTGTGATTGCACGGCATTGCACGGCGAAGGGCGCAAGCATTCGACAATAAAGCCTTGTGGGATTAGTTTTCCTGCTGACGGATCCGACGCATGGATCGCTGGATCCGGCTGTCTTCCCTCTGCATATCCAACAAGGTGTCCTCGATAAAGGCCAGATGCTCATGACAAGCTGTTCTGGCCCGCTCCGGAGCCCCCGAAAGAATAGCCTCGATCAGATTCGCGCGATGGCGACGTATCTTGGCTACCACTCCCGGGCGGCGATTCAAAATCTCGTTATTCTGCAGAATGTTCTGTTCGAGCATCGGGCTCATGGCCCGCAGCAGGTGCAGCAGCACCACGTTGTGGGACGCCTCGGCCACCGCCAGATAGAACTGGGTGACGGCTGCCGACTCGGCCACCAGCGAACCGAGTTGGCCCGCCTCTTCGATGGTGGTTTGCACCTGACGAATGCGCTCGAAATCAGACCCGGTTCCCCGCAAGGCCGCGTAGTAGGCACAGATGCCTTCCAGCGCGTGGCGAAACTCCAGCAGGTCATACTGGGCTTCCGGGTGGGTACTGAGCAGTTCGAACAAAGGATCGGCGATCCCCTTGCTCAGGGCATTCTGCACATAAGTGCCGCCGCCCTGACGGCGATAAAGCAATCCGCGCGCTTCCAGTCGCTGGATGGCTTCGCGCAAGGAGGGGCGCGATACCTGAAACTGGATGGCGAGTTCCCGCTCGGGAGGCAATTTCTGCCCCGGTTGCAGGCTGCCTTCCAGAATCATCTGTTCCAGCTCGGCGACAATGGAGTCGGCCAACTTGGGTTGCGTAATCTTGCGATAGGGCATGAGGCTACTTTGTTAAATTGGTATTACCAATTTTATGGATGGGGCGAAAATTAGCAGAGGCCTTTTGAAAAGTCCACTCAAAAGATGATCTGAGTCAAGAATCACCACCACCACTTAAGGGGTAAAGCAGGGGAAACATGATTTAGCTCATAGAAAATGGTCTGACCAATATTCTTGACCACGCTCACAAATAACATTTGCGCAACCAGAGACAAAAATGGCCTGCCAGATAGGCAAGCCATTGATTTTAAAATCCAAACTAAATTTGAATATTTACTTTAGCTGTTTAGTAGTTGCCGGTAGTAATCCCACTGGAAACTGGCTCCGGGATCCGTCTTGCGCCCTGGCGCGATGTCGCAATGGCCGACAATTTTTTCGTGGGTGATGGCCGGATAGCGCTCCGAAATGGCTCGGGTGAGCCCCGCCAACGCCCGGTATTGAGCCTCGGTATAGGGGGTCTCGTCGGTCCCTTCCAGCTCGATGCCGATGGAGAAGTCATTACATGCCTCCCTCCCCTGCCAGCTCGAGACACCAGCGTGCCAGGCGCGCGCGCCGAATGGCACATACTGCACCAGCTCGCCATCACGGCGGATCAGGCAGTGGGCCGAGACCCTCAGCTGATGGATACCGGCAAAATAGGGGTGAGCCTCGGGGTCGAGTCGCCCCATAAAGAGATCGTCGATAAAGGGGCCACCGAACTCCCCCGGCGGCAGGCTGATGCCATGCACCACCAGCAGGGAGATATCATCCGGCGCTGCCCGTTCGTTGTGATGGGGAGAAGGCACCCGGCGCGCCTGCTGGCACCAGCCTGCGGCATCGATAGAGAAACAAGGTTGCGAAGCGAGTTGAGTCATCGGCTACTCGAGTTGGCTGATAAATGGCGAGAAAACGAAGATACCTGATAGGCAATCCGGCACCAACTCACTGAATCCAAGGGAAATGGTATGTTAGGCTGAGTCATCTTCCGCTCGATATGGATGGGGTATGCAGCACACGGCACGCTGGATGTGGTTACTGGCCTGGCTCTCTTTGATGGGCCTGCTGACCCTCTATTTTCACTCCCGCAACCAACCCAGCGTCACCGCCAGCGGCGAGCTGTTGCTGCGGGCCGACCAGAGCGGCCACTATCGTCTGGAGGGTGCCATCAACGGCCAGCCGGTGCAACTGCTGCTCGATACCGGCGCCACCCGTATCACCATCCCGCAGCAGGTTGCCGAGCGGCTCGGCCTGACCGCTCATGGCAGCAGCCAGGTCAATACCGCCGCGGGGCAGATCCGGGTCGGCAACGGCACCATCGAAACGCTGGCGATGGGGCCATTGACCTTGTACGATCTGGCCATCTTTATCAATCCGGCGGCAGACGGTGACGAAGTGCTGGTTGGCATGAACGCCCTCGGTCGGCTGGAGCTGGTTCAAAAAGAGCGGCAACTGCTGCTCAGACCCTTGCAGGAATAAGGCATGTTTCAACAGGATGTCAGCCGCGCCGTGCGCGCCGCACTACTCGAAGATCTGGGCGATGCCCTCACCACGCTGGACCAACCGGACGCCAGCGCCGATATCACCGCCCAGCTGATCCCGGCGGATCGGATGGCCACTGCCCGGGTGATCACCCGTGAAGCAGGAGTATTCTGCGGCCAACCCTGGGTGGATGAAGTCTTCCTGCAACTGAAGGCCCAGCTCGGTGGCGAAGTGAAGGTGGAGTGGAAGGTGCAGGATGGGGAAGTGCTCTCCCCCAATCAGGAGCTTTTTCGCCTCCATGGCCCTGCCCGCCTGCTGCTGACTGGCGAGCGCAATGCGCTGAACTTTGTCCAGACCCTCTCCGGCGTCGCTACCCTCACCGCCCGCTATGTGGCAGAGCTGGAGGGCACCGACTGCCGTCTGCTCGACACCCGCAAGACCATCCCGGGGCTGCGCACCGCCCAGAAGTACGCGGTCACCTGCGGCGGTGGCAAGAATCACCGCATCGGCCTCTACGATGCTTACCTCATCAAAGAGAACCATATCCTCGCCTGTGGCGGCATTGCCGAGGCGATTAATGAAGCTCGCCATCTCAATCCGGGCAAACCGGTGGAGGTGGAAGTGGAATCGCTGGCAGAACTCGAACAGGCGCTGGCGGCAAAGGCCGATATCGTGATGCTCGACAACTTCGACGTGACCATGATGCGCGAAGCCGTCGCCATCAATCAGGGCCGCGCCAAGCTCGAAGTCTCCGGTAACGTGACACTCGATACCCTGGCCGAATTTGCCGCCACCGGCGTCGATTTTATCTCGGTCGGGGCGCTCACCAAGCATGTACGAGCGCTCGATCTCTCCATGCGCTTTATCCAGCAGTGAGATTCACCCCGCAGGCCTGAGCAAATACTCGACCTAACCGGATAAACAACTTGCAAAAGGCGCCATGGGCGCCTTTTCTTTATGCAGGATCCCTCAGCAAAGGAGTGTAATGACGGACCCGCTTTCGCCCGTAACAAAGAGTCATAAGAAGCCACTTATTTTATGACTCGCATCAAGTTTTTGGTAAATGACATGAAAGTGGTTAACAAAGGCAGCAATCTCTGTTGCCACCCCTGACAGCTCGGATAAGATACTGACGTTCGGACGATTTTCTACCGACACTACCCAGGAACCAAGGATAAAAGGATATTTTCCATGAAGAGCGAAATGAAGAAACAATCGGGTTTTACCCTTATTGAACTGATGATCGTGGTCGCGATCGTGGCTATTCTGGCGGCGGTAGCACTGCCTGCTTATCAAAGCTACACACAGAGAGCAAAGTTTACTGAAGTAATTGCAGCCACAGGTCCAGCAAAAACTGCCGTTGAAGTTTGCGTTCAAGGGGCCAGTACACTAACACTTGCTGATTGTGTCACTGCAGGAACTAATGCAACATCTGGAGCTTTTACAACCTCAAATGTCTTATCTGGCGTTTCCGTTGCAAGTGGTACAAACACCATAACTATTACTGGTAGTGGTGGCTCTGATGTTGGTAACTCAACCTATGTTCTCATATCTAATGCTCTTACAGCAGCTGGTCAGCAAGTTAGGTGGACAGTCTCCGGTTCATGTAAGACTGATGGCAAATGCTAAGGCATGACCTCTAGCCCCAATAGCGGCCTGGCGTTAAGCCTGGCCGCCTCTTCACTGATCAGTGAAGAGGACTCCCAGCGCTATCTGAGCCAGGCCAAGGCTCAGCGCAAGCCCTTTGTGACATTTCTGATAGAGAACGAGATCCTCGACAGCAAGGCACTCGCCGATTTTTGCGAGCTGGAGTATGGGGTACCTCTGCTGGATCTTGCCGCCTTCGACTTGGCCGAGATCCCGCAGAAGTACCTCAATCAGAAGCTGATTGAGAAACACCACGTCCTGCCCATCTACACCCAGGGCCACACCCTCTATATCGCCATGTCGGATCCGACCAATGTCTCGGCGTTGGAGGACTTTGGCTTCAGCTTCGGTCTTCATACCGAGGCGCTGCTGGTGGAGGAGAACAAGCTCACCGCCGCCATCGGCAAATTGCTGGAGAGCGAAAATGACGCCCTCGGCATGGAGGATATCGACGAGTCCGAGATTTCGGATCTCGAGGTCTCCGACGAGAACAGTCGGCTGGACGAGAGCGTCAATACCGCCGATGACGATGCCCCCATCGTCAAGTACATCAATAAGATCCTGATGGATGCCATCAAGCGCGGCGCCTCCGACCTGCACTTCGAGCCCTATGAGTTCAAGTATCGGGTCCGCTTTCGCATCGACGGCATTCTACATGAAATCGCTACGCCGCCGGTCAACCTCTCCAACCGCTTCTCCGCTCGCCTCAAGGTGATGGCGCGGCTCGATATCGCCGAGCGGCGGCTGCCACAGGATGGCCGCATCAAGCTGAAGCTGTCGCGCAACAAGTCGATGGATATGCGGGTCAATACCCTGCCCACCATGTGGGGGGAGAAGATCGTTATCCGTCTGCTCGACTCCTCGGCGGCACGCCTCAATATCGAGCAACTCGGCTTTGATGACCGGCAGAAGGCGCAGTACCTGCGCGCCCTCTCGAAACCACAGGGGATGATCCTGGTGACCGGCCCTACCGGTTCGGGCAAGACGGTTTCACTCTATACCGGCCTCAATATTCTCAACACCACCGAGGTAAATATCTCTACCGCCGAAGATCCGGTAGAGATCAACTTGCCCGGCGTCAACCAGGTGCAGGTCAATCCCAAGGCGGGGCTCACCTTTGCCAGCGCCCTGCGCTCCTTCTTGCGGCAAGACCCGGATGTGGTGATGGTGGGGGAGATCCGCGATCTCGAAACCGCCGAAATCGCCATCAAGGCGGCGCAAACCGGCCACCTGGTGCTATCCACCCTGCACACCAACTCCGCCGCCGAAACCCTGACCCGAATGATGAACATGGGGGTGCCCGCCTTCAACATCGCCTCCTCGGTAACCCTGATCATGGCCCAGCGGCTGGCTCGTAAACTGTGCGACCACTGCAAAGCGCCGGAAGTGGTGCCGGAAGCCGAACTGCTGGAACTGGGCTTTACGCCGCAGCAACTGGCTGCCGGGCTGCGACTGTTCAAACCGGTCGGTTGCAAGGAGTGCTCGGGCGGCTACAAGGGACGGGTCGGCATCTACGAAATCATGCTGATGTCGGAGAACATCGCCAAATTGATCATGCAAGGCGCCAACTCCCTGCAGATCGCCGCTATCGCGCAAAAAGAGGGAATGCGTACCCTGCGCACCTCCGGACTTGAGAAGGCCCGGCTCGGGGTCACCAGTCTGGCCGAGGTCAACCGGGTCACCACCAACTAATTCACGTGGTGCAGCGTTCTACCGGTTCGGTTGGCAAAGGGGCTGTCACCCACGAATACAAAGTGGATGATGGCCCCGGCAACAGAGTAATCAGATATTCAAGTGACCGGGTTGGCGCCAAGAAGGCCCCCCCTATCAGTACCCCGCCGGCATCAAGCCAGTCGGACACCTTGACCAGGTTGGTAACGTGCAGAGCTCGGCTCTGACAACCAACCCCATTGCAGGATGCAAAGATGGCAACCCTAACGAAAAAGAACAATGCCCCCAAGAAAGTCTTCGCCTTCCGCTGGCATGGGGTAAACCGCAAGGGGCAGAAGGTCTCCGGCGAGCTGCAGGCCGACAGCATCAACACCGTCAAGACCGAACTGCGCAAGCAGGGGGTCAACGTCACCAAGGTAGCCAAGAAATCCCAGGGGCTCTTCTCCAAGGGCGGCGCCAAGATCAAGCCGATGGATATCGCCATCGTCTCCCGTCAGATCACCACCATGCTCTCCGCCGGTGTACCACTGGTGCAGAGCCTGCAGATCATCGCCCGCAGTCACGAGAAAGCCTCGATGCGCGAGCTGATGGGGCAGATTGCCGCCGATGTGGAGACTGGTACCCCCATGTCGGAGGCGCTGCGTCGCCATCCTCTCTATTTCGATGATCTCTACTGCGATCTGGTGGAAGCCGGTGAGCAATCCGGTGCACTGGAGACCATCTACGACCGTATCGCCACTTACCGGGAAAAGTCGGAAGCGCTCAAGTCGAAGATCAAGAAGGCGATGTTCTACCCCACCATGGTCATTCTGGTCGCCATCGTGGTGACCTCCATCCTGCTGCTGTTCGTCATTCCGCAGTTCGAGGATATCTTCAAGAGCTTTGGTGCCGAGCTGCCGGTGTTCACCCAGTTTGTTATCGGCATCTCCCGCTTTATGCAGAACTGGTGGTATGTCTTCTTTGGTGGCACGGCCCTTGGCATCTTCCTTTACGTGCGGGCCTGGCGGGCCTCCCAGAAGGTGAAAGACAATACCGACAAGTTCGTCCTCACCATTCCGGTGGTCGGGATGATCCTGCACAAGGCGGCTATGGCTCGCTTTGCCCGCACCCTGTCGACCACCTTCTCCGCCGGTATTCCGCTGGTAGATGCGCTGATTTCAGCGGCTGGCGCCTCCGGCAACTATGTCTATCGCACCGCGGTCATGGCCATCCGCAACGAGGTGGTGGCCGGTATGCAGATCAACGTGGCGATGCGCACCGTCGATCTCTTCCCCGACATGGTGATCCAGATGGTGATGATCGGTGAGGAGTCCGGTGCCATCGATGATATGCTCTCCAAGGTCGCCACCATCTTCGAACAGGAGGTGGATGATCTGGTCGATGGCCTCACCAGCCTGCTGGAACCCCTCATCATGGTGGTGCTCGGGGTGCTGGTCGGCGGTATGGTTATTGCCATGTACCTGCCCATCTTCAAGCTTGGCGACGTGGTAGGCTGATTCATCAGGGCATGGCACCACAACCATGCCCTCCCCCTCATTCAATAACTGACGGTTGGTTATGACACTTCTTCTCGAGCTGGCTCACAGCTTGCCCTGGCTCTACTTCTCGCTGGTTTTTCTCTTCTCCCTGATGATCGGCAGCTTCCTTAACGTGGTCATCCACCGCTTGCCCATCATGCTGGAACGGGAGTGGCAGGCCGAATATCGCAGCTACTTCGCCACTGATGAGGAGGCCACTGCGCCAGAGTGCTACAACCTGATGGTGCCGCGCTCCGCATGCCCTCACTGTGGCCACGCCATCACTGCGCTGGAGAACATCCCGCTGTTGAGCTGGCTCTGGCTCAAAGGGCGTTGCCGCGACTGTCAGACCCCCATCTCGGCCCGCTATCCGCTGGTAGAGCTGCTGACCGCCCTGCTCTCGGTGGCCGTTGCCATGGTCATAACGCCAGGCTGGGGGACGCTGGCCGCCCTGCTGCTGACCTGGGTACTGGTCGCCCTCACCTTTATCGATCTCGACAAGATGTTGCTGCCCGACCAGCTCACCTTGCCACTGCTGTGGGGCGGGCTGCTGTTCAACCTGGCAGGCGGCTTCGTGCCGCTGGCGGATGCCGTGATCGGTGCCATGGCGGGCTATCTGGTGCTCTGGAGCCTCTACTGGGCCTTCAAGCTGCTCACTGGCAAGGAGGGGATGGGCTATGGCGACTTCAAGCTGCTGGCAGCGCTGGGTGCCTGGCTCGGCTGGCAGGCGCTGCCCATAATTCTGCTGCTCTCATCTCTGGTCGGTGCCGTGATCGGCATCAGCCTGATCGCCTTGCAAAAACATCATCAGGGCAAGCCCATCCCCTTCGGCCCCTACCTCGCCATCGCGGGCTGGATCGCCCTGCTATGGGGCGATACCATCACCCGCTGGTATCTCTCTACCCTGCTTTGAGCAAGAGGCCCCCATGTATGTAGTTGCTATCACAGGTGGTATCGGCAGCGGCAAGACCACTATCGCCAATCAGTTTGCCGCGCTGGGTATCGAGGTGGTGGATGCCGATGTGATCGCCCGCGAAGTGGTCGAGCCGAGCACCCCGGCCCTTGCCGCCATCGCCGACTATTTTGGCCCGGATGTGATTGATCCGAGCGGTCAACTCGACCGTCGTGCCCTGCGCGAGCGGGTCTTCAGCGATCCACAGGCCAAGGAGTGGCTCAATGCCCTGCTCCACCCGCTGATTCGCAGCGAAATGCTGCGCCAGTGTGCCACAGCCAGTTCTCCTTACTGCCTGCTGGTGGTGCCGCTGCTGGTGGAGAACAAACTCACCGGCCTCGCCAACCGGGTGCTGGTGATCGATGTGGATGAAGCCACCCAGATTGAGCGCACCTGTCGCCGTGATGGGGTATCGGCCGAGCAAGCCAAGGCCATCATCGCCGCCCAGGCGAGTCGGTCGGAGCGCCTCGCGGCGGCGGATGATGTCATCGAAAACTACAATGGCAGCGAAATGGCGATTAAAACGCGGATTTTGGCGCTGCACGAGACATATCTGGCAATTGCCTCTCAACAAGGCCGCCAAGTGTGAGTACACTAGGCCGGTTTATGGCTGGCCAGGATTAGGCATGATTTACGATTTCCCCCTCAATGAAAAAAGCCGGACCTATCTTCGTCTGGAGTCCCTGTTTTCCCAGATCCGCGACAATCTGGAGAGTGAACAATCCTGGGCACATATCGCCTTCTTCAAGGGGCTGTTCGATCTGCAGGAGTTGCTGGAGCGTGGTGACCTGCGCGCCGACCTCATCAAGGATCTGGAGCGTCTCGGCCAACGTCTGAGCCACTGGGCCAGCCTGCCCGATGTCGATCTGGAGCAGATCAAACTGATGCAGCAAGAGAGCAGCCAGCTCTCTCGCAACCTGCTCAACTCGCCACGCCCGGGTGCCCGCCTGAAAGAGGATCGTTTGCTCGGCTCCATCCGCCAGCGCTTCTCCATCCCGGGTGGTCTGTGTGCCTTCGATGTGCCACAGCTGCATCACTGGCTCGGCACCCCGGCCATCACCCGTCACCAGCAGATGCAGGGCTGGCTGAGCGATATCAACCTGCTGATGAATGCCATCACCCTGCTGCTGCGCCTGTGGCGTGAATCCGGCAGCTTCAGCGAGCAGGTTGCCAGCAACGGTTTCTTCCAGGACACCGCCGAGAGCGCCGAGCTGATCCGCATCAAGCTGCCGGGCAATCTGTTCTGCTACCCGACCCTGAGCGGCCACAAGAACCGCTTCGCCCTGCGCTTTCTGCCCACCGCAGAACAGCCGATTGGCGACGTGCCGTTCCAGCTCGCCTGCTGCTAAGGAGGGCTTATGGTCACCAAGGTAAAGTGTCCGACCTGTCAGAGCGAAGTGGAGTGGGGCCCGCAGAGTCCGTTCCGCCCCTTCTGCAGCAAGCGCTGCCAGCTGATCGATCTCGGCGAATGGGCCGATGAAGAGAAGCGGATCCCGGGGGAGATCAACCCGGATCTGCTGCCGGAGCAGGAAGAGGGCGATCAGTGGCTGTAAGCCCCTGGTCACGCACCTCTGCAATATGAAAAAAGGGCCGATTGGCCCTTTTTTCATGCTTGTTGATTGCTACCGGCTCACGCCAGCAGACCCTGTAGCCGCGCTACAATCGGGCCATTGGCATCGGGGAAGTGGTAGTTGTGCAGCTCGGCCACCGGCACCCACAGACACTCCTGACCCTCCTTGCCGAACGGCTCGCCGCTGAAACGGGTCACCTTCCAGATATCCAGCAATACCTGCTTCTCGGGGTAGTCGTGCTGCAGTTCCATGAAGGGGGCACAATCCAATACCCGGATGCCGATCTCTTCCCACAGCTCCCGATCCAGTGCGGTGAGCAGATCCTCGCCCGACTCCACCTTGCCACCGGGAAACTCCCAGCGATCCCCCTGATGGCGATCGGAGGAGCGTCTGGCGATGAAGATATCGCCCCGTTCATTCTCGATGACGCCAACCGCCACCCAGATCCGTTTTTTCTGTTCCATCAATTACCTCTGTTCGCTTGTTGCCACCAATAACAAGGCGGGCACTTGGCCCGCCTGTTATGGCATAGCGTCGATCAGGTCAACTGACCGTGGCAGTGCTTGTACTTCTTGCCGGAGCCGCACGGGCAGGGATCGTTGCGACCAACTTTCTGCTCGTCGCGCACGAAGGTGGTGTGGCCCTCTTCGCCTGCGGCCTGCTCATCGGCCAGCTGGCTCTCGGCAGCGGCGTGGGTATAGGTGCGGGGAGCGGCTTCCGCCTGCTGGCGCTGCTGCTCTTCCATCGCTTCCACATCGCGCTCCTGCACCTGAACACGGCTCAGGATGCTGACCACGTCGCGCTTGAGGGTTTCCAGCATCTGGGTGAACAGATCGAAGGATTCGCGCTTGTACTCCTGCTTGGGGTTCTTCTGGGCGTAACCGCGCAGATGGATGCCCTGACGCAGGTGATCCATGGCCGCCAGATGCTCTTTCCACAGACCATCCAGAGTTTGCAGCATCACTGCCTTCTCGAAGTTGCGCAGCACCTCTTTGCCGACCAGCTCTTCCTTGTGGGCATAGAGCTTCGTGGCTTCGTCCAGAATGCGCTCGCGCAGCTTCTCTTCGTACAGCTTGTCATCTTCCGCCAGCCACTGCTGCAGCGGCAGATCCAGCGCGAAGTCTGCCTTCAGGCGAGCTTCCAGACCCGGCACATCCCACATCTCCTCCAGAGACTGGGGCGGAATGTACTCGTCGATCACCGCGCCGTAGACGTCGTCACGGATAACGTGGATGGTCTCGGAGATGTCGTTGGTATCCAGCAGCTCGTTGCGCTGCTCGTAGACCACCTTGCGCTGGTCGTTGGCAACGTCATCAAACTCCAGCAAGCTCTTGCGGATGTCGAAGTTGCGACCTTCCACCTTGCGCTGGGCGTTTTCGATCGCCTTGGTGACCCACGGGTGCTCGATGGCTTCGCCCTCTTCCATGCCCAGTTTCTTCATCATGCCGGTCACGCGATCGGAGGCGAAGATCCGCATCAGGGTATCTTCCATGGAGAGGTAGAAACGGGATGAGCCCGGGTCACCCTGACGACCGGAACGGCCGCGCAGCTGGTTATCGATACGGCGGGACTCGTGACGCTCGGTACCGATAATGTGCAGACCACCGGCGGCCAGCACCGCATCGTGACGCACCTGCCAGGCGGCTTTCAGCTCGGCAATCTGCTCGCTGGTCGGGTTCTCCAGCTTGGCAATCTCTGCCTGCCAGTTACCGCCCAACACGATGTCGGTACCACGACCGGCCATGTTGGTCGCGATGGTGACCGCACCTGTCTGACCGGCCTGGGCGACGATCTCCGCTTCCATGGCGTGGAACTTGGCGTTCAGCACCTTGTGCGGGATCTTCTCCTTGGTCAGGATGCCGGAGAGCAGCTCGGAGTTCTCGATAGAGACAGTACCAACCAGTACAGGCTGGCCCTTGGCCACACACTGACGGATATCTTCGATGATGGCGGCATACTTCTCATTGGCGGTCAGGTAGACCAGATCGCCCATGTCCTTGCGCACCATCGGCTTGTTGGTCGGGATAACCACGGTATCCAGGCCATAAATCTGCTGGAATTCAAAGGCTTCGGTATCTGCAGTACCTGTCATCCCCGCCAGCTTGTTGTAGAGACGGAAGTAGTTCTGGAAGGTGATGGATGCTAGCGTCTGGTTCTCGTTCTGGATCTTCACCCCTTCCTTCGCTTCAACGGCCTGATGCAGGCCATCGGACCAGCGACGACCCGGCATGGTACGGCCGGTGTGCTCGTCGACGATGACGATCTCGTCTTTCTGGACGATGTAGTCGACGTTGCGCTCGAACAGGGTGTGAGCGCGCAGACCGGCGTTGACGTGGTGCAGCAGGCTGATGTTGGAGGCGGAGAACAGGGAGTCGTTCTCATCCAGCAGCCCCTCTTTCTTGAGCAGCTCTTCCACGAAGATCTGACCGTTTTCGGTCAGCAGGGCCTGACGGTTCTTCTCGTCCACCGTGTAGTGACCGTCACCGGTGTACTCTTCGGTGTCTTCCTTGTCCTGCTTGACCAGCAGCGGGATCAGCTTGTTGACGCGGATATAGAGCTCTGAGCTGTCTTCAGCCGGGCCGGAGATGATGAGCGGAGTACGGGCTTCATCGATAAGCACCGAGTCCACCTCATCCACCAGCGCGTAGTTGAGCGGACGCTGTACGCGCTGCTCGGGCGAGAACGCCATGTTGTCGCGCAGGTAGTCAAAACCGAATTCGTTGTTGGTACCGTAGGTGATGTCGGCGGCGTAGGCGTCACGCTTCTGGGACGCATCCATACCGGGCACGTTGCAATCGACGGTCATGCCGAGGAAGGCAAACAGCGGGCGGTTTGCCTCAGCGTCACGTTTGGCCAGATAGTCGTTCACCGTCACCACGTGCACACCACGGCCACTCAGGGCGTTCAGGTAAGCTGGCAGAGTCGCAGTAAGAGTCTTACCTTCACCGGTTTTCATTTCCGCGATGCGGTTAGAGTTCAGCACCATGCCGCCGATCAGCTGCACGTCGAAGTGACGCATGCCAAACACCCGCTTGGAAGCTTCACGCACGGTCGCGAACGCTTCCGGCAGCAACTGCTCCAGGGTCTCACCCTGCTCGATACGCTGACGATATTCAGCCGTTTTGGCCTGCAACTCGGCATCGGAGAGAGCCTCGAACTGCGGCTCCATGGCATTGATCTGTTTTACAATTTTGCGCAAAGCCTTGAGCGTTCTGTCGTTCCGGCTGCCGATAATCTTGGTAAGCAGTGTGCTAATCATGGGTACCAACTATTTCTGGTTATAAAAGCGTTCCGTCACTGGAACCTGAAGAAAAAAACCTAACCCCGTCTGGCACTGAGAAAGCGTGCGGGGTTGACCTGACGACCATCTTTCAACACTTCGTAATGCAGATGGACCCCGGTCGCGCGACCGGTGCGTCCCATCAAGGCAATCTTCTGACCCTGATCAACCAGGGTGCCCACCTCGACCAGCAACTTGGAGTTGTGGGCATAGCGGGTGACCAGGCCATTGCCGTGATTAATCTCCACCATATTGCCAAATTCCGGATGACGGCCCGCCCAGCTGACAATGCCGGGCCCGGTGGCCAGAATCGGGGTTCCGGGTTTGCCACGGAAATCGACCCCTTTGTGCATCTTGGCACGCCCGTTGAACGGATCGACCCGTCCACCAAACCCGGACGAGACCCAAACTCGCTCCTGTTTGACTGGCGTGCCGGAAATAAAACCGGCATCGGTGATATGGTGATTCATGATGAAAGATTCAAGTACCGACAGCTGCTCTTCACGGCTGCTGAGCTGCTGGCTGAGGTGCTTCATCGAGGCTTGCAGCTCGTTGAGGCTCACTTCCAGCTCTTCATCATAAGAAGGGCCGCCCATGGGGGGCAGCTCTTTGAAATTGAACTCGTCGGGATCGAGATCGGCCTGCTCGGTCAATCGTTCGCCGAGGGCATTGAGACGGCCAAGCTGGCCTTGCATGGTGCCTACCTGAGCAGCCAGCATTGCCAACTGTTCACGGGCTTCGTCGCCACTCTGGTCGACGGACTGTTGCTCGGCAACGGCAAGCGCCACTTCCAGCGCCTCCATTTTCTGGTGCCAGCTCTGCCAGAGCCAACCACCACCAAGGGCCAACAGGGAGAAGAGAATACCGCCGACCCAGGCCAGACGTTGTTTGGGCAGGTGCAACTTGCGTCGCTGCTTGCCGTGGAGGATCAGGGTAATGCTCATAGAAATCAGTCTGCTCGGTCAGGTGCGGCCAAGAGCCTGCACGGGAAATAAAACCGGGAGATAATCGGTATTAAAGGATGGAGTAAACAAATGACGGAACGTCGGTGCGGAGAGAGGACCGACGTTCCGTTGCACAGCTATCAGGCCAGAACCAGACCGTTATCGTAGTAAGCGATAGGCGCTTTGTCGCCCTCACCCTCGAAGGTCACCAGTTCCCAAGCCTCCTGCTCGGCCAGCAAGGCACGCAGCAGCTTGTTGTTCAGGGCATGTCCGGTCTTGTAGGCACGGAACTCACCGATGATGCTGCGGTTACACATATAGAGGTCACCGATCGCGTCCAGCATCTTGTGCTTGACGAACTCGTCCTCATAACGCAAACCGTCTTCGTTCAGCACCCGATAGTCGTCCAGTACCACGGCGTTTTCCAGGCTTCCGCCCAGCGCCAGGTTCTGGGAA
The DNA here is from genome assembly GCF_019048085.1 of Aeromonas sp. FDAARGOS 1416. Taxonomy (NCBI): domain Bacteria; kingdom Pseudomonadati; phylum Pseudomonadota; class Gammaproteobacteria; order Aeromonadales; family Aeromonadaceae; genus Aeromonas; species Aeromonas sp. FDAARGOS 1416. Next base: position 3,312,024 of record NZ_CP077301.1, read on the forward strand.
CGCAGGTACTCGATATCGCGCATGAACCCGAAGGTACGGGCACGGCTGATCTCTTTCACGAAGGAGGCACCGGAGAAATCCAGTACGCAACGCTGATTGCGCCCTTCAAAGACCGGATGCTGGAAATCGATCTCAAGATCCATCTTGAAGCCGTTGCGATAGGGGTGGAATTCCGCCCACTTGTCGCCGTCTTCAACCCGGATGCTCTTCTTGATCCGCACAAACTGCTTGGCAGCATTCTGCTCACGGATCCCGACTTCCTGCAGCAGGTAGATAAAGGGATGCGCACTGCCGTCCATCACCGGGATCTCGGGCGCGTCAACCTCGACATAGAGGTTGTCGATCCCCATCCCAGCCAGCGCGGCAGAGAGGTGCTCAATGGTAGAGACACGGACACCGGCTTCGTTGACCAGAGCAGTACAGAGCACGGTATCGCGCACCTGATCGGCATTGGCTGGCAGCTCCACCACAGGATTCAGGTCGGTACGCAAGTAAACGATCCCTGTGTTCACAGGCGCCGGACGGAACGTCATAGTGACTTTCCGGCCCGAATGCAGGCCGACACCAGTCGCCTGTACACTCGTTTTCAAGGTTCTTTGTCTAATCATGGGTGTACCCTAAACAGCTTAAAATCCGGACCAGATGGTCGTTGGCAGGCCATCTTAGCACATTCCTTGAACAACAAACAAACGAGATCCATAAGAGGCTTAGTCGGCTTGCTTGCGCAGGAACGCCGGAATATCCAGGTAATCCGGTTCACGACGAGCTTGCGGCTCGGCGTTGACCACCTTGGCCGGGGCTTCGTCCATCACGCGGCCTTGCATCATGTCGCTAACCAGCGGCTGACGCACCGGGCGCTCTTGCACCTGGCTGCTCTTGACCAAAGTGATGTCCGGCTTGCGCTCGGCACCGATACCGGTAGCAACCACGGTCACACGCAGTTCGTCGTGCATTTCCGGATCGATTACGGTACCCACAACTACAGTGGCATTCTCGGAAGCGAAGGCCTTGACCGCGTTACCCACGGTTTCGAACTCTTCGATGGTCATATCCATACCGGCGGTGATGTTGACCAGGATGCCACGGGCACCAGCCAGATCCACGTCTTCCAGCAGCGGGCTGGAGATGGCTTTCTCGGCCGCTTCTTCGGCGCGGTCATCGCCGGAGGCGGAACCGGTACCCATCATGGCGGTACCCATTTCACGCATCACAGTACGCACGTCCGCGAAGTCGACGTTGATCAAGCCCGGACGGGTGATCAGCTCGGCAATGCCCTGTACCGCGCCAAGCAGTACATCGTTGGCCGCCTTGAAGGCATCCAGCAGGGAGATACCGCGACCCAGCACCTTCAGCAACTTGTCGTTGGGGATGGTGATCAGGGAGTCGACGTTCTTGGAGAGTTCTTCGATACCGTGCGCAGCGAAGCCCATCCGCTTCTTCCCTTCGAAGGAGAACGGCTTGGTCACCACAGCAACGGTCAGGATGCCCATCTCGCGGGCCACTTCGGCCACGATCGGCGCAGCACCGGTACCGGTACCACCGCCCATACCGGCAGCGATGAACACCATGTCGGAGCCGGTCAGCAGCTCACGCAGCGCTTCGCGATCTTCCATGGCCGCATCACGACCCACTTCCGGGTTGGCGCCAGCACCCAGACCTTTGGTGATGCCACCGCCGATCTGCAGAGTGGTGTTGGCACTGGAGTTACGCAGTGCCTGGGCGTCGGTGTTGACGGTAATGAACTCGACACCTTCGATATTTTGACGAACCATGTGTTCGACAGCGTTGCCGCCGCCGCCACCTACACCGATCACTTTAATGACGGCTTCGTCAGTGTGGCTATCCATAAATTCAAACATGTTGTCTCTCCGCTTTATTTGCCTGACTCAGCAAAATTCTTAAAACTCGCCACGCAGCCAGTTGCTGACCCGTTTGACCAGACCACCGACGCTTGCCTTGGCGGCATATTCTTTGTTGCTACCTGTTGCCTGATGTGTTCGGCCGTACTGCAGCAACCCGACCGCAGTCGAGTACACCGGTGCCTGCACGTAATCACTCAAACCACGTATGTTCATGGGCTCTCCCACCCGGACCTGGCTCTGGAAGATCTGCTCTGCACACTCCACAATGCCTTCAATCTGGGCAGCGCCGCCGGTCAAGACCACACCGGCTGCCAGCTGATGCTTGACCCCCTGCGCTTTCAACTCGCTTTGTACCCGCACCAGCTCATCATTCACCATGGAGAGCAACTCGGTGTAACGGGGCTCAATCACTTCAGCCAGTGTCTGCCGTTGCAGGCTGCGCGCCGGGCGACCGCCGACACTGGGTACTTCAATATTGTCTTCCTTGCTGACCAGACGGCCGAGGGCGCAACCGTAGCGCACCTTGATCGCTTCCGCGTCGAGCGGCGGCGTACCGAAGGCGTAGGCGATGTCGCTGGTCACAGTGCTGCCAGCATACGGGATCACCTTGGTGTGGCGCAGGGCACCGCCGGTAAACAGCGACATGTCCATGGTGCCGCCACCGATGTCCACCACGCAGACACCCAGCTCTTTCTCGTCTTCGGTCAACACCGCATAGCTGGAGGCCAGCGCGGAGAAGATCAGTTGATCCACGCGCAAGCCGACCTTCTCCACACATTTCTCAATGTTGCGGGCCATGTCGTTGTGGCAGGTGATCAGGTGAACCTTGGCTGCCATCCGCACACCGGAGAGGCCGACCGGATTCTTAATCCCTTCCTGATAATCGATGGCAAACTCCTGAGGCAGCACATGCAGCACACGCAGCTCATCGGAGAGGCGAACCGACTTGGCAGTGTGGATCACGTTGTCCACATCCTCCTGGGTCACCTCTTCATCGGAGATGGGCACCATGCCGGTCTCGTTGCGACAATCAATATGCTTGCCGGACAACCCCAGATAGACAGAGCTGATCTGGCAATCTGCCATCATCTCGGCCTCTTCCACCGCGCGGCGCAGTGACTTGACCACGGAGTCGAGGTCATTGACCCCGCCCTTCTCCATTCCGCGAGAAGCGTGACTGCCCATACCGATGACGTTCAGTTCACCGTCCGGCAATACTTCCCCGACCAGAACCGCCACCTTGGTTGTGCCGATATCCAGTCCGACAATCAAATTCCTATCTGCGGTGTTGGTCATGCACTTTCTCTTCGCTCTTCTTCCAGCCAACTGCCATTCCGGTGTCGTATCGAAGATCCACGTAGGCGACTTGCGCACGGGGTTCGATAACCGGGAAGGCATCGATAAACCGCTGCAGCCGGAGCGCAATGTCATTGCGTCCCAGGAACAGCTTGATATTGCCATCCAGGGTCAGTTCCCAGGCATGGCGGGGGGTCAGATTCACCCCCAGCAACTTGTATCCCTTGGCAGCCAGTTGCGACTCGTACTGCCGACTCTCTTTCAACACCCGGGCGGCCTGGTCATCCGGCCCTGACAGCTGCAACAGCGGCGTCTTGACCCGATCCGGGGCACTGAATACCTTGCCCTTGGTGTTGACGAAGCGGTTGCCATTCCAGCGCGCCGCCACATCTTGTTCCGTGAGGTAGATCTTGATCTTGTTCGGCCACTTCTTTCGTACCGAGACCGAGGCCACCCATGGCAAGGCATTGAGCCTTGCCTGCAATTCGTTGACGTCCAATTCGAAGAAGTTGCGCAGCTCGGCGCCATCCAGCACGGCCATCCGCAGCTCTTCGGTTTGCAAATACTGGTGTTGCCCCTGCAGCAACAGCTCGCTCATGGGCAACCGGTTGGCATCTGTCAGCCAACCTTTAACATCCAGCGCCGTCCGGTAGCAGCCCCATATCACCAGCAGGAAAAACGCTACCCCTGCGATGAAGCCACCCTTGGTGCGCCCCTGTGCCCTTGCCTCCACCCGATCGATCCCCGTGTAACGCGCTAAACCGGCCTTTGACAGACCGGTTCGCCATTATATAGGCCCCGGCTTGGCGGTCAAAATACTCATTGGGCCCTCAGGCGCCAGATTTCATGCTATCTATGCTCAATTTCATCTCTCCGAGACGACGGGCCAGTGCCCCGACGTTCCCGGCGCCTTGAGTCAGCACCAAATCCCCCTCGCCGATCAGGTCGGCCAGCACGGCTGGCACGTCATCTGGTGTAGCGACGAAGATGGGTTCCAGGTTGCCGCGCGAGCGAATGGAGCGGCACAGTGCCCGTCCATCAGCGCCCGGGATCGGCTCCTCACCGGCAGCATAAACCTCCAGCATCACCAGCACGTCTACCTTGGAGAGCACATCGGCGAAGTCCTCGTAGAGGTCGCGGGTGCGGGTATAACGGTGCGGCTGGAACACCATCACCAGACGCTTCTCGGGCCAACCGGCACGGGCAGCATTGATCGTGACCTTCACTTCGCTCGGGTGGTGACCGTAATCGTCCACCAGCATCGCCTTGCCGCGACCGGTTTCAAACTCGCCATACTGCTGGAAGCGACGACCGACCCCTTCAAATTTGGCCAGTGCAGAGATGATGGCCTCGTCGCTGACCCCGTCCTCTGTCGCGACAGCTATCGCCGCTGCGGCGTTTAATGCGTTGTGAATACCCGGCAAATTGAGGGTCACCTGCAGCTCACCCGCCTCTTTGCGGCGAACACGGAAGCAGCTGTGGTTGGTGGTCTGGACAAAATCCAGCACCTGTACATCGGCATCGTCAAAGAGACCGTAGGTCAGGGTCGGGCGGGCAATCTCGGGCAACATGCCACGGATCACCGGATCATCGATGCAGACCACCGCCAGTCCGTAGAAGGGCAGATTGTGCAGAAACTCGATGAAGGTGGCCTTCAGCTTGGAGAAGTCACCGCCGTAGGTGTCCATGTGATCCGCTTCGATGTTGGTCACGATAGAGACCATCGGCTGCAGATGCAGGAAAGAGGCGTCGCTCTCGTCCGCTTCGGCGATCAGGTAGCGGCTGCTGCCCAGCCGGGCATTGGTACCGGCACTGTTGAGCAGGCCACCGATGACGAAGGTCGGGTCGCGGTCGGCTTCGGCATAGATGCTCGCCACCAGACTGGTGGTGGTGGTCTTGCCGTGGGTACCGGCAATGGCGATACCGTGACGGAAACGCATCAGCTCGGCCAGCATCTCGGCGCGGCGCACCACCGGGATCCGCAGTTCACGGGCAGCCAGCAGCTCCGGGTTGTCCTGCTTGATGGCGGTAGAGACCACCACCACGCTGGCACCCTCAACGTGTTCGGCACTGTGGCCGACGAAGATGTGGGCGCCCAGTCCGGCCAACCGCTCGGTCACGGCGTTGCGAGCCAGATCAGAACCCGTTACCTGATACCCTTCGTTGGCAAGCACTTCGGCGATCCCGCCCATACCGGCACCACCGATGCCGATAAAGTGGATGCGACGCACGCGGCGCATTTCGGGGATCACAGTACGCAGTTTTGCCAGTTCAACCTTGGTCATAATCGTCTCTTTAGTCTGCCGGAGGCCATGTGCCGTCAAAGCGCGGCTGCACGGCGGCATCAATACATACAGGTACAAGGCTGCACGGTGTCACCGCTGCAACCTTGCTCATCAATCTTTACCACGCTGCCCGGTTGCGAGCTGTTTGCACTCATCTGCAACCCGCTCGGCCGCATCGATGATGGCGACGCGGCGAGCCGCTTTCGCCATGTTAAACAGGGTCTCCCTGCGACCAGCTAACCAGGTCAGGCGCGCCGCCAGCGATGCGGTATTCAGCTCGGACTGGGGCAGAAACTCGGCCGCACCGCCGTCGACCAGGGTCAGGGCGTTACGGGTCTGGTGATCATCCACCGCATGGGGCAGCGGCACGAAAATGGCAGCCACACCGGCGGCAGCCACTTCGGAAACGGTCAGGGCACCGGCACGGCAGACCACCAGGTCGGCCCAGGCGTAGGCGCTGGCCATATCCTTGATAAATTCGCTCACCTCGGCATTGATGCCGTGCTGGGCATAGGCAGCAGAGACGGCCTCGGCATTGCCCTTGCCACACTGGTGACGCACTTCAATGGGCACGCCGGATGCCGCCACCGCAGCAGGTACCTGCTCGTTGAGCACCCGCGCCCCCAGGCTGCCACCCACGATCAGCAGATGCAGTGGCTCGGCTCCGCTGCGTAATTGCGGATCCGGCAGTGCGACCACTTCGGGACGCACCGGATTACCGACCACGGCGGTGCGACGGCTCGGCGCGAAGGCGCCCGGAAATGCCATCAACACCCGCTTGGCGATACGGGCCAGCAGCTTGTTGGTCATGCCTGCAGCAGCATTTTGCTCATGGAGCAGCAACGGGATGCCGGAGAACCAGGCCGCCACGCCACCCGGGCCGGAAGCAAAACCGCCCATGCCTAGCACCACATCAGGACGAACGGTCTTGAGTACCTGACGCGCCTGCAGGATCGATTTGACGATGCGATAGGGCGCCACCAGCAATCGCTTGATGCCGTTGCCACGCACCCCCTGAATATCGATGAAGGAGATGGGATAACCGTGGGCGGGCACCAGCTCCGCCTCCATCCGGTCGGCAGTGCCGAGCCAGTGGACAGTCCAGCCCTGGGCCTTCAGGCGATCGGCCACGGCCAGACCGGGGAACACATGCCCACCGGTACCACCTGCCATCACCAACAGAGTCTTGCTCACTAAACCTCCCGCACGCGCGCCTGGGCTGTCGCCTGACGCAACTCAAAATCTATTCGAATCAACATGCTCACCGCCACCGACATGATGATGAGACTGGAACCACCGTAACTCACCAGCGGCAGGGTCAAGCCCTTGGTTGGCATCATGCCGCTGGCCGCGCCAACGTTAACGAAGGTCTGGAAGCTGAACCAGATGCCGATGCCGATGGCCAGATAACCGTCATAGAGCCGCTCTGCCACCAGCGCGCGATGCCCCAGCTTGAGCGCCTTGACCGCCAGCGCAAAAATCAGGAACAGGGCGCCCAGCACCCCGACGTAACCCAGCTCTTCACCGAGGATCGCAAACACGAAGTCGGTGTGCGCTTCCGGCAGGTACTCCATCTTCTGGATAGAGTTGCCAAGCCCTTCGCCAAACCAGCTGCCACGACCAAACGCCATCAGCGACTGGGTCAACTGGTAGCCGCTGCCGAACGGATCGGCCCAGGGATCCATAAAGGAGGTCACTCGCCGCATCCGGTAGGGCTCGACGATAATCAGCATCACCACAGAGCCGAGGCCCGCACCGATCAGGGTCAAAAACTGTCCCAGTCGGGCACCGGCCAGAAACAGCATGCCGAACGAGGTAACGAACATCACCACGGTGGAACCCAAGTCAGGCTGCAACAGCAGCAAGACCGCCAGCACCCCGAACACCGCCAGCGGTTTTAGGAAGCCGATCCAGGCTTCACGCACTTCGCTCTGGCGTCGCACCAGATAGCCGGCCAGATAGACAAACAGCGCCAGCTTGCCAAACTCGGCAGGTTGCAGGTTGAAGGGGCCGAGCGGCAACCAGCGCACCGCACCGTTAACGTTGCGGCCCACCAGCAGCACCAGCACCAGCATCAAGATCGCCAGCAGCAGCATGGGGCCGTTGTGCTGTTGCCAGCGCGCCATCGGCACCTGCAACACAAACCAGGAGATACCGAGCGCCATCACCAGAAACAGGGCGTGACGCTTCACAAACATGAAGGGGTCATCCCCCAGCGCAATCCCCTCGGGGATCGACGCCGAGGCCACGATGACCACCCCGACCGCCATCAGGGAGAGCGCCAGCAGTACCAGCTGCCGATCGTAGAGACCGGCAGGACGCGCTGGTAACAACCAGCGCTGGAACAGACCTGCTGCTGCGCGAAGGGCGTTCATAGTGCCAGCACCATCTCGGTGAAACGATCGCCGCGCACCTCGAACGACTTGAACTGATCGAGGCTGGCACAGGCTGGCGCCAGCAGCACCCAGTCACCGGGCTTGGCATCGGCCGCCGCTTTGGCAACCGCAGCGGCCAGGTCGGCCACCCGTTCGGTCTGCTCGCCCAGTGCCAGCAGTACCTCGGCATCCTGACCGAAGCAGTACATGTGATCGATCTGGTTGCCCAGCAGCGCCTGGATCGGGCCAAAATCCTGCCCCTTGCCCTGACCACCGGCCAGCAGCAGCAGGCGCCCCTTGACCGACTCGCGCACACCGGCAACGGCAGCCAGCGTGGCTCCCACGTTGGTGGCTTTGGAGTCGTTGATCCAGCGCACCCCGTTCACCTCGCGCACGAAGCGGGCACGATGGGGCAAGCCCTCGAAACGACGCAGCACGGTAAGCTGAGCCGCACGGGGAATACCGACCGCATCGCACAGCGCCATGGCCGCAAGGGCGTTGGCCTGATTGTGGGCACCGACGATCTTCATCTCGTCCACCGCCAGCAGCGGTTCGCCGTGCAGGGTCAACCAGTAGCGACCATCCAGCAGGCAACGGCCATAGCCATTGCAATCGAGACCAAAGCTCTGCCACACCTGACCCACATCGGGCAGGGTCTGGGCATCGTCACGATTGACCAGAATGTGTTTGGAGTGCTGATGGATCTCCATCTTGGCGGCGCGATAGTCGGCCATGCCCTGATAGCGATCCATGTGATCTTCGGAGAGGTTCAGCACCACGGAGGCGGCAGCACGCAAACTGTGAGTAGTTTCCAGCTGGAAGCTGGAGAGCTCCAGCACGCAGAGATCCATCGGCTGCTTGAGCAGCTCCAGCGCAGGCGTGCCGATATTGCCGCCCACGCCGACATTGAGACCGGCTTCGGCAATCATCTCGCCCACCAGGGTAGTGACGGTGCTCTTGCCGTTCGAGCCGGTAATGGCGATGACCGGGGTCTGGGTCTCGCGCACAAACAGCTCGATATCACCGACGATCTGCACGCCACACTCGGCAGCTGCTTTCAGTTCGGGGGTCGCCAGCGCGATACCCGGGCTCGCGACGATCATGTGCGCCTGCTTGAGCAGCTCCTCGTCGAGACCGTGAATGAGCTCCACCTCAGGCGGCAGTTGATCCTTGCCGGGCGGGTTGGCGCGGGTATCCATCACCAGTGGCGTCACGCCACGGCCGAGGAAGTAATCGACACAGGAGAGTCCGGTTTTGCCCAATCCGATGATGATGACCATGGCCTTACCTCACCTTCAGGGTGGCAAGACCCAGCAGCACCAGCACGAGGGTGATGATCCAGAAGCGCACGATGACGCGCGGCTCCGGCCAGCCCTTCTTCTCGTAGTGGTGATGGATCGGCGCCATGCGGAAGATCCGCACGCCGCGCAGCTTGTATGACCCCACCTGCAGGATCACCGAAACGGTCTCCATCACGAAGACGCCGCCCATGATCACCAACAGGAACTCCTGACGTACCAGCACTGCGATGGTGCCGAGCGCGCCGCCCAGTGCCAGGGAACCGACGTCCCCCATGAAGACCTGCGCCGGATAGGTGTTGAACCAGAGGAAACCCAGACCCGCCCCGACAATGGCGGTACAGACGATCACCAGCTCGGAGGTATAGGGCACGTAGGGAATGTGCAGGTAGTTGGCAAAGTTGACGTTACCGGTAGCCCAGGCGATCAGGGCAAAGCCCCCCGCCACCATCACGGTCGGCATGATGGCCAGGCCATCGAGACCGTCGGTCAGGTTGACCGCATTGGAAGTGCCGACGATGACAAAGTAGGTCAGCACGATAAACATCAGGCCAAGCTGCGGCATCACATCCTTGAGGAAGGGCACCACCAGCTGGGTTTGGCCCTCATGGGTTGCGGTCGCATAGAGGAACACCGCCACCGCCAGCGCTACCGCGGATTGCCAGAAATACTTCCAGCGAGCAATCAGGCCGTCGGTATTCTTGCGCACCACCTTGAGGTAGTCGTCGGCAAAGCCGATGGCACCGTAGGCACCCAGCACAAACAGCACCAGCCAGACATAAGGGTTGTCGAGGCGGCACCAGAGCAGCACAGACGTGAAAATCGCAGCAATGATCATCAGGCCACCCATAGTCGGGGTGCCCCGCTTGCTGAGGTGGGACTCGGGACCATCGTTGCGGATCACTTGACCAAACTTCAGGATCTGCAGGCGACGTATCAGGCGTGGCCCCATCCAGAGGGCAACCCCCAGTCCGGTGATGATCGACAGGATGGCGCGAAACGTCAGGTAGGAGAAGACGTTGAAGAAGGTGAAGTGCGGGGTGAGCAGTTCGGCCAGCCAGACTAGCATGTGGCTGACTCCTGATGGCCTTTGACCATCTCGACGATATCTTCCATGCGGGAGCCACGGGCGCCCTTGACCAGAATCGAAATTTCCTGATGTGTATTTATCATTTGCGCAAGCACTTCAAACAACGACGCCTTGTTATCGAAATGTCGGCCAGCCGCGGCATCTGCGGTGTGGCGACTCTCTTCCCCCACTGTCAGCACGGCATCCAGACCGCGCTCGCGGGCATGACGGCCAACCCGGGCGTGTTGCTCGGCAGACTCCTCACCCAGTTCCCGCATATCACCGAACACCAGCACCTTGAAGCCGCCCATGGCGGTCAGGGCATCGATGCCCGCCAGCACGGATTCCACGCTGGCATTGTAGGTATCATCCACCAGGGTCAGACCGCCCCAGCGCTGCACGCAGAAGCGCCCCTTGACCGGCGCCATCTGTTCCAGCCCCGCCTTGACACAGGCGAGGGATGCGCCGAGGGCCAGACAGCCCGCGGCGGCAGCCAACGCATTGGCCACGTTGTGGCGACCCGGGATCGCCAGAGTCAGGCTCAGCTCACCCTGCGGGGTCACCATCACGAACTCGGCACAACCTTGTTCGTTGAGCACAAGGTTGCGCGCGTGGAACGGCTGGCTCTGACCGTCGATGGAGAAGGCGCACTGAATGCCGCGTTCCCGCCACTTCGGCCAGAATTCGTTGTCGGCGTTGACGATGGCCGTGCCGCCCTCACTCAGCCCCTCAAAGATTTCGCTCTTGGCGTGGAACACCCCTTCCAGCGAGCCGAAGCCCTCCAGATGGGCCGCCGCCACGTTGTTGATGATGGCGGCATCGGGTTTGGCCAGCGAGGTAGTCCAGGCGATCTCGCCCGGATGGTTGGCACCCAGCTCCATCACCGCAAACTTGTGCTGCGGTTCGAGGCGCAGCAGGGTGAGCGGCACGCCCACCTCGTTGTTGAAGTTGCCAGCGGTGGCCAGCACTTCCCCTTCGTTGCGCAGGATGGCGGTTGCCATCTCCTTCACCGTGGTCTTGCCGCAGCTGCCGGTAATGGCCAGCACTTTCGGGTTGATGCGCTCGCGCACCAGTTTGCCGAGGCGGCCCAGTCCTTTCAGAGTGTCGGTCACCACCAGCTGGGGGATGGCCAGCGGCAGTTCACGCTCAACCAGCAGGGCAGAGGCCCCTGCCTGAACAGCCTGCTCGCAAAAATCGTGGGCATCGAAGCGCTCGCCGCGCAGAGCAACGAACAGGGCCCCCGCGCCCAGAGTGCGGGTGTCGGTACTGACGACGGTGATCTCGCCGTCGTCACCAATCAGACGGGCATCGAGTACCTGCGCCAGCTCGGCAAGCCTGAGGGTCATCATTTGAATGACTCCAATAATGTGTGCAAGGCGGCCGCGACGGTTTCCCGGTCGCTGTAGTGCCGCTTGTCGGTTCCAATGATCTGATAATCCTCGTGACCCTTACCGGCCACCAGGATGATGTCCTGTTTACTCGCCTGACCAATGGCCAGCACAATCGCCTTGACCCGGTCGTGCTCCACCTGCACCGCAGCAGGATCGCGAAGACCCGCCACCATGTCGGCCATGATCCGGGCCGGCTCCTCGGTACGGGGATTGTCGTCGGTCAGGATCACGCGATCCGCATACTGCTCGGCCATGGCGGCCATCATGGGGCGCTTGCCGCGATCGCGGTCGCCACCACAGCCAATCAAGCACCATAGCTGCCCTGTGCAATGCACCCGCAGGGCCTGCAATGCCTTCTCCAGCGCGTCCGGTGTGTGGGCGTAATCGACCACCGCCAGCGGCGTATCGCCACCGCCAAAACACTCCATGCGACCGGTTACCGGCTGCAATTTCGAGGCCGTTGCCAGTAGCTCATGGAAGTCATAGCCGAGCACCAGCATCACGCCCATCGCGGCCAGCACATTGCTGACGTTGAAGCGCCCGAGCAAGGGGGCGGATAATACACCATTCCCCCAGCTGGAGTTAATCTGCGCGCGAAAACCTTGCTGGTGAAAATCGAGCTGCTGCGCCGTTAATTGACGGCCAGAATGGTGTTCAATCGGGCCATTAACACTGAAGGCCACCGCTGCCGGGTATTTTTCGAGCCACTTGGCACCCAACTCGTCATCACGGTTGATCACCGCATTCGACTCATCGACCAGCTGCAGCAACTGCTCTTTGGCCGCGCCATAGGCTTCCATGGTGCCGTGGTAGTCGAGGTGATCCCGGCTCAGGTTGGTGAAAACGGCAGCGGCAAAGGGCAGTGCGGCAACACGATGCTGCACCAGACCATGGCTGGAGACCTCCATCGCCACCAGGTCCGCCCCCTGCGCTTGCAGCGCAGCCAGATTGGCTTGCACCTGCACGGCGCTGCCGGTGGTATTTTCCGCTTCGATCAGATTGCCGAACAGGCCGTTGCCGATGGTGCCCATCACACCCGCCTTGCCACCCAGCAGGGTGCGCCAGTTGGCGACCAGCAAAGCGGTAGTGCTCTTGCCGTTGGTGCCGGTGATCCCGACCAGATCCAATTTTTGGGCTGGCTGATCGTAGAAATAGCCCGCAAGAGCAGAGAGGTGAGCGGGCAGATCCCGCATCCCGATACAGGGAACCGGAGTCGATGGTGGGATAAATTCACCATCCTCCTCAAACACAACAGCGGTCGCTCCCTGAGCCACCGCCTGTTCGATAAACCGTCTGCCATCCACCTGATGACCACGAATGGCCACGAAGAGCGAGCCGGGGCCAACCCGCCGACTATCCAGCTGGATATCGGTCAAGGTGAGCGCCGGCGCCAGGATATCGAAGGGGCGCAGTAATGCATCAAGTGCGCGGGACAAGAGAAGCCTCCGTACGGGCAAGTTTGGTGGGCACCGCTGGCGGCACCGCATCGGGACGAATATTGAAGAGCTGCAGCACCCCGCCCATGGCCTCTGCAAACGGTGGGGTAGCCACGGCGCCGCCATAATAGGCGCTGCCTTTTGGCTCGTTGATCACCACCACCATGACGAAACGGGGATCACTGGCGGGTGCGAAACCGGCAAACCAGGCCATGTAATCCTTGCCATAGCCACCGGCGACGGCGACCTTGGCGGTACCACTCTTGCCGCCAACCCGATAGCCCGGGATCTTGGCTTTTGGAATGGCGTTGTCGACCACATACTCCAGCGCCTGCAACATGGCAGCGGCGTTGTTGTGATCGATAACCTGCTCACCCTTGGGCGGCGTAGTCACCTTGACGATGGAGAGCGGCACCCGTTTGCCCTTGTTAGCCAAGGTGGCGTAGGCGGAAGCCAGCTGCAGCGGGGTGACTCGCAGACCATAACCAAACGAGAGGGTCGCACGCTCGATATCGGACCAGCGACGACGCTGGGGCAGCATGCCGCTGCTCTCGCCCATCAGCCCGCTGCCGGTATCCATGCCGAAACCGAACATGCTGAGGGTGTTGATCATCTCCTGCGCCGGCATCCGCAGCGCAATGCGCGACATACCGATGTTGGAGGAGTAACGCAGGATATCGTAGAGGTTGGTCGCCTTGTGGATACTGACGTCCTTGATCTGCTTGGCACCGATAAAGAGCGGCCCACCGGGAATGAAATCTTTCCAGCTGGTGACACCTGCCTGCAAGGCGCTGAGCAAAATCAATGGCTTGACGGTCGAACCCGGCTCATAAGTATCGGTCACCACACGGTTGCGAACCCGGAAGCTCTGATACTGGCCGCGATTGTTCGGGTTATAGGAGGGGGTGTTGACCATGGCGAGTACTTCACCGGTCTTGATATCCAGCATCACCATGGAGCCGGAGGTCGCCTTGTTCTCGTCGGTTGCCCGCTTGAGGGCACGGTAGGCCAATGCCTGCACCCGCTGATCGATACTGAGCTGCAGATCGTTGGCGTTCTTGCCCTCTTTGACGATGCCAAGCCGCTCGATGACGCGCCCCTGACGATCCTTTCGCACCCGCATTTCGCCGGGGGTCGCCGTCAGCCATTCGTTGTAACTGCGCTCAATCCCTTCAATACCGCTGCCATCGATGTTGGTCACCCCCACCAGATGGGCGCTGATCTCGCCGGTCGGATAGAAGCGGCGCGCTTCTGGGCGCAGGTAGACGCCACCCAGCTTGAGCCCCTTGATATATTCCGCCACCGCAGGAGTAACCTGACGCTGCAGATAGACGAAGCGCTTGCTGGGGTTGGCGATGCGGTGTTTGAGGGTATTGATGTCGAGCTTGAGCACGGCGGAGAGCGCCAGCCAGGCTCGCTCATTATTGATGGCACCGGATTCATGCACCGTCTTGGGATCGGCCCAGACCGCCTCGACCGGCACAGAAACCGCCAGCTGCTCGCCGTTGCGATCGGTGATCATGCCGCGCACCGCCTGGGTAGAGGTGGTACGCAGGGAACGCATGTCCCCTTCCTGACGCAGACGATCCGGATTGATCACCTGGATCCAGGCCAGACGCAGGATCAGACCCACAAACGCGATGCCGATAAACACCGCAAGCGTGCGAAAGCGCCACGGATAGATCGATGGCGCTTTGACATTCGCTTTGGCAGCTTTGGCTGTAGCCTTGCGTTTCATGGTTGGGTAATTACCTTCTCGGTGGTCACCAGCGGACGACCCATCTGCAACTTGTCCATCGCCAGACTCGCCACCCGGGAGTGTTCAGCCAGGGTGCCCTGTTCCAGCAACAGGTGGCGCCATTCGATATTGAGGCGATCCTCTTCCGCCATCAGATCGTTCTGCTTGGCCGTCAGACCACGGGTCATGTTGGTCACCAGGATCACGGCAAACGCGGTCACCAGCACGGCGACCGACAGAAAAATCTGCAGCTTGTGCCGCCAGAGATCGGCAACGATCTCCTTGGCCAGATGAACACGCACTTCGCTCATCGCTTACTCCGCAAGCCGTTCGGCAACCCGCAGCACCGAGCTGCGTGACCGGCTGTTTTCAGATACTTCATGATCAGAAGGCTTGAGTGCCTTGCCGACCGACTTCAATTTGCGACCGCCAGCCAGCTGGGCCTCGGTCAACGGAATGCCGTAAGGCACTTCCGGCCCCTTCTCGTGCTTGCGGATGAAATGCTTTACCAATCGGTCTTCCAGCGAATGGAAGCTAATCACTGACAGACGGCCATGTGGTGCCAGCACTTCCAGTGCTCCGTTGAGCGCGGTTTCGATCTCGTCCAGCTCACTGTTGATATAGATGCGAATGGCCTGGAAGCTGCGGGTTGCCGCATGCTTGCCCTTCTCCTTGCTCGGATTGACTCGGGCAATCATCTCGGCCAGTTGGCGGGTACGCACATAAGGCTCGGTCACCCGGTCGTGCACAATGGCACGGGCGATCTTCTTGGCAAAACGCTCCTCACCGAAGGTCTTCAGCACCCAGGCGATGTCATCCACATCGGCCTTGGCCAGCCACTCGGCAGCGCTCTGGCCGGAGGTAGGGTCCATCCGCATATCGAGCGGACCATCTTTCATAAAGCTGAAGCCGCGCTCGGCATCATCCAGCTGGGGTGAAGAAACCCCCAGATCCAGCAGGAAGCCATCCACTTTGCCCAGCAAACCGCGCTCATCCAGATAGGAGGCGATGCCGGAGAAGGGACCGTGCACGATTTCGAAACGGGGATCCTGGATCTTGGCGGCCTCGGCGATCGCCTGGGGATCGCGGTCGATGGCGATCAGGCGGCCATTTGGGCCAAGGTGCTGCAGGATCAGACGAGAATGACCACCACGGCCAAAAGTACCGTCGACGTAGACACCGTCCGGCTTGATGGCCAGACCTTCAACGGCTTCGTGCAGCAGCACTGTGATGTGTTCAGCGGCTTGGGTCATTTATAAAGAGAAATCCTGTAGTCGTGGTGAGCTTGCCCAATCGTCCCCGGGCAGACCCAAGATGTCGTCATTGACCTGTTGTTGCCAGCGGGCTTCATCCCACAGCTCAAACTTGTTGAGCTGGCCCACCAGCATGATTTTCTTGTCCAGCCCCGCATGGTTGCGCAGTGGCTGACTGAGCAGCAGACGGCCATTGCCATCCAGCTCGCATTCGGTTGCATGTCCCAGCAGCAGACGCTGCAAACGGCGCTCTTGCGGATTCATGCTGGAGAGAGTTTTGAGCTTGCGCTCGACCTCTTCCCATTCATTCAGGGGATAAAGCAGCAGACAGGGATGGGCAATATCGATGGTGCAGACCAGTTGGCCGTCGCTTTCATCGCGCAGCCAATCACGGAATTTGGTCGGAATTGCCAGCCGCCCTTTACTGTCCAGGCTGATGGCATGAGCGCCACGCAACAAATTGCAGTCCCTGAAGGTGAGTGAGCAGGCAGATTGCCCCTCTAAAAACCACTTTGATCCACTTTTCCCCACCTTGAAGTTTAAGGACGTGCAGGGGGCTTTTCAAGCAAGGAGATGGGACAGAGGGAACATATTGACGCAGCAATTGCATGCTGCGGATTGAGTAGGTTGATTTTCCAAGAGTTATTGCTGAAAAAACAGAAAGTGATTAATAAGCAGCAAGTCGGTGAGCGGTCACTATCTGGGCGATATGATGAAACGGAACAATACCACTGCACAGAGCAAAATACTGACACATATCACTGGATAGATGATGTAACCATCTTTCGAACGGCGAGCACGCAGAGACACCAGCTGGCAGAGCAACAGATTGTAAATAATCAGTAGGGATGTCAGCAGAATATTGGTGGCGAATGTGAGCTCGTGAGCATACCCGATGTACAGTCCCATCAGAATGAAATTGGCGAGTATCAGATACAGCAAAAACTTCTGAATCGCTTTACCTGAATTTCGGCTCTTTTTTACTCGTGTTATCATGCTTACTAAGTCCTGGATTACACATGATCAAGCGACCTTAAATTCAAAAAACTGTTGAGATATATCATGTTTTTATTATTGCGCGATCCTTGTTCAACCATTACCCCATGACCAAGCTCATTTTTTTACTAATGTGCGGGATGTTAATGATATCAACATCTTGTCATGCTTATCACAATTATCACTGGCAAGCAGGTTTCCCAATCCCGATCCAGGGAAAAGGGGTCGACTTGGTCAGCCAGCAGCAACAATTCCTGTTGAAGCAGCGCCCTTATCTCCAACAACGTCTTGCGGAGACACAACCCGTTATTCGCTGGGTCGCGGAACAGGTTCACGAACGCAAGCTTCCTCCGTTACTTGCCTTTGTTCCTCTGCTGGAAAGCAGTTATAGACTGGATGTGGTCTCTGCTACAGGCGCCGCAGGCCCTTGGCAACTGATGTCAGATACCGCCACCCGATTTGCCATTCCCATCACTAGCGAATTTGATGGGCGCTATTCACTGCCATTGGCAACAGAGGCTGCCCTTTCCTATTTGGCATGGTTGTATCGCTTCTTTGGCAATGACTGGCTGCTTGCCTTGGCCGCCTATAATGCAGGAGAAGGGCGGGTACTCAATGCAGTTTTAAAAGCGGGGACACGTAATATATGGGAACTGGAGCTTCCGACTGAAACGCGTTTTTATGTCGCACGCTTTGTCGCGCTGGCAAGACTGCTCGATATGGCTGACAGCTATCAGTTTCAGCTTCCACCATGGGACAGCGGCACTGACTTGCAAATATTCCGTCATCCTGATGACTGCTCACTGCCTGCGTGGGCTCAAGCGAAGGGAGTATCAATGAATGACGCCAGCCGCTGGAATCCGGCCTGGCAACTCCCTACCGCGCAAGGGATAACCAATTGCCCGATCGTCTATAGCAAGGACAAGGCTCCCACCGCCAACCAGAAGAAGGGGGCGACCTTCATTGTCAAAGCGGTCTCACTGGACAGTCTGCAGGACCCCCTGTTGCTGAAAGCTGCCAGGGGGCTTGATATGAGTCGAGGCGAGATCAGGCTGGAACGCTTACCTGATCCTCTTGGGATTCAGCAGAAGCGGCCGCTGATTGCGGCACCATGAAGCAGTGGCGCCACTGGCTCAATATTGGTCCCAAATCGACTTCTTCCGGATATGACCAGCAAGCGCCATAGAAACAAAGATGCTGACCTATAGGCCGACGATGCGTGATGCGACAATCCAGAACAATCTGGCGGGACAGAGAAAGGGTCACCGTATCAGGTAACGTAAAGCGAGCAGGGGCAAGAAAGCCAACGCCTCCTGGGCCGATATCCTTGATCACGGCTCGGCCAATACTTTTGTCAAATAACACACCTGAAATCAGCATCCGTGCGGCAATACCACAACTTTGTGACTCAAGTGGCGTTGATCCATCATGCAGATACCAGCGCGGTACCTTTCGGCGCGGATCATTGTGCGAGGTATGCAGCGGAAACTCGATTTCAGGGCTGTCCATGAGAAATCATCTCCTTGGCATGACTAGCTGCCGCTTGTGTTTGTGAGCTGAAAAGTTGCTCCAGATTGGTTTCTGCCTGAGTTGTCATAACCAGCAATTCAATGCGCCGATTACGGCTGCTTTGCGGATTCCGGGTATCTTCCAGCATGGTATCAGCCATAGAGACCACCTGCGCGACCCGATCAGACGGCATGCCGCCCGCTAGCAATACCCGCCTTGCCATCATGGCGCGGTCTGACGAGAGTTCCCAGTTGGTGTAGTTGTCACCCGCAAACGGTGTACTGTCGGTATGGCCAGAAATCATGACCCGATTCTCGATACGCTGGAAAATGGGGGCCAATGCCATCAACAGGTGACGAAAAAATGGAGTGATACGGGCACTGCCACGGCTATACATTTCCCGATCAGCGTCATCGCGGATCAAGATCCGCAATCCTTGGGGAACAATCTGAATCTCGAGGTTATTGTTAGCTTGCATTTGTTCAGCCAGATCATTGATGAATCCAGCTAATTGCTGCATCTGGCCTTCACCTTCGAGCTTTCCAACCAGCAGATTTTCGTACCCGCCGTTAGGCCCATCTGAAAAAATGCTCTGACGGCGATCCATATGCCTGGGCATCAGCTGCCCCTGCTGATCGAACTTGGGGTTCAGCTCATCGATCACCGAGGGATTCCCCCCCAAATCGACAGGATAGGGGCTATTGCGTATGTCAAACGGGTTGGACTCACTGTCCATGATGCTGTAGTCCCGCAGACGGCTGGCAACAATTTCCCGCTCCTCCTGGTTAGATACCGCCAGGATCCAGAGCACCATAAAGAAAGCCATCATAGCTAACGTGAAGTCGGCAAATGCCACCTTCCAGGCGCCCCCTCCTTTAGGGGCACTATTACGTCGCTGCTGGCGCTTGACGATAATCTGCTCGTGATTGCGCATTACATTGCCCTGTTGTTCACCCAATCTTCCAGTTCAAGGAAGCTTGGTTTGACTTCAGGCTCCAGGATCTTGCGACCTGAATCGACGGCCAGCAGCGGTGTCTTGCCACGCAACTGGGCAATCAGGATCGACTTGATACACATCAACAGGCTAATACGACGCCTGACCATTTCTTCCATTGCGTTACTGACAGGCTCCAGCAAGCAGTAACAGAGAAAAATCCCGATAAAGGTGCCCACCAGAGCGGCCGCTACATGAACGCCTATGTTACTCAGGGGGCCGTCCAATTGCTGCATGGTGATGATGATCCCCATCACCGCAGCAAGAATGCCGAAGCCCGGGCAGGCCTCGCCGGTCTTGTGCAAAGCATGGGCAGGCTTGAGCATGTCCTCTTCAATGGCCATGATCTCCTGCTCCAGCACGGTATCCAGTTCATGGGGTGTGATCTTGCCCATCCCGAGCAGACGCAGGTTATCGATTATGAAACCTAGCAGTTGGGGATCTTCCGAAATCTGGGGGTACATCAAGAAAACCGAGCTCTGCTGGGGATTTTCAATATGCTCGTCGAGCGCCTTCATCCCTTTGTTGCGTGTCTCCTCCAGCAGTTGATGCATCAGAGTCAACAGCTCACGATAGACCTCGCTCTCTTCGTTATTAGGAGGCTTGAAGCACATTTTGATCTGCCGCCACATTTCGTGCATCACCTCTTTCGAGTTGCCCAGAAACATGGAGCCTACCGCTGCGCCGATGATAATGATGAGCTCGGCTGGCTGCCACAAGGCGAGGAGATTTCCCCCGGCCATCATGAAGCCACCCAGCACGCATACTAAAATGATGCCGATGCCAATCTGTTTTTGCATGAATGTTCCCGCACGATACAAGAAGGGTCACCAGTAAAGGTGAAGCACTACTATATGGAGTCGACCAATCGCTGCTTTAGCTGAAGCACACACTGCTTGTGCAGCTGACAAACCCGGGATTCGGTTAATCCAAGCACCAGCGCGATCTCTTTCATATTGAGCTCTTGCTGGTAATAGAGGGCAAGCAATAGCTGCTCGCGTTTATCCAGAGTGGCCAACACCTTGCTGATTGTCATCGCCATATCGACATCATCAGACTCGGTTGTTGGCGCCTTGCCACCATTCTCCAGCCACTCTTCCAGACTCTGTAGCGCTTCAGCCTGGCTGGCATAGGACAACTGGCGCACCTCATCCACCGAACAGTCGAGCGCAGTAGCAAGTTCTTGCTCTGAGGGGGGGCGCCCCAAACGATTGTGCAGTTCACGCTGCGCCTGATTATGGCCGTGTACCTGCTGTCGCAATTGGCGGGGTCGCCAGTCCAGACGCCGCAGCTCATCGAGCATGGCACCACGAATCCGTTTGAAGGCGTAACTTTCAAACTGGGCATCAGGTTCACTACCATAACGACGCCACGCCTCCAGCAGTCCCATCATCCCTACCTGTTCCATATCCTCCTGATCAAAACAGGCGCTGACCTGGCTACGCAGGTGACAAGCAGCCCTCTTAACCAGAGGCAGATAGCGAGTCAGAATGGCCTGTTCACCAGTACGAGGAATCGTTGGCGTATCCGCAAACTCTTGTTGAGAATCCCAAGCAGAATCAGTCATATGGTAATTACTGTACCAGTACCTTGGTGATCAGCACTTCGTCCAGATAGGGCTTGTAGCCATATCCCTGCACCGTAGTGACCAGCTTGTCGCGCAAAGAGACCTGCAGCTTGGAAATATTCTGCAGCTCGACTTTTACGTCATCATGGGAGCGGTGGCTGAAATACTGCACCATGGCATTGCGGATCAGTGGAGTCAGCTCATCCAGCTTGGCAACCTGCTCCGGGTTGTAGGTCACCAGTGCCAGCTCCAGCACCAGATAATGGGACTGTTCGCCCCCTTCCAGACTGATAACGAAGCGCTCCATCGGCTTGAACAGCGGAGTACTGCTTAGCTCTGGCTTTGGCTCTGCCAATCCTAGCCAGACTTCAATCACATCGCGTTTCAACCAGGCACCATATGCCAGCAAAACCAGCAGACACAGGGCAATGACGACAACCATCAACCACTTCATGACACGCCGCATAATGTAAAACCACTCTCGTTATTACGGGTTAAAAATCAGACCAGAGTATTGAGCCAGTCGTGCATCGTCCCCCATTGGGACTCTGGTTCATCCAACCACTGACGGCGGCCAGCCAGGATCTTCTCCTGTTGCCACCGATCCTGCTGCCCCTGCTCGCCGCCTTGCCCCACATTGACCTCGACCCCGCCGGCATGATGGGGAGCCAGGCTCATGCGCAAGCGCTCCATCGACTGGATCATTGCATCGCGCACCGCCGGGTTAGTCACATTCAACTGGACATTGAGCCGGTCACCATCGAGCTTGACGGTCAACTCCAATCGCCCGAGCTCTGGCGGATCCAGCCGGATGTGGGCCTGTTTCACCTGTTGATTGACTTGCAGCTCAACCTTGTCCTGAAGCAGGCTAACCAGCTGCTGTCCCCACTGGCTCTGGTTGTCTGACAACCGGACAGGTGCCCACTGATAGTCGGCAGGTCGCAACGGCGTCGCAGCGAGTTGGCCAACTGCCAGCTGGCGAGCATCTGGCAGCCTGTTTTCTACCACTGCGGTATCAGGCACATTTCCAGCATCGAAACCGGCAGCCATAACCGGCAAGGTGAAGCGGCCGGGCAATACACCGGTTTGCCCATTTGATTTGGCAAGCAAGGTAGAGAGCGCCTGTTCCGCAGCGGCAGAAACCGTCTCACGACGCGGCATCACCTCTTGCTCGGGCAGCGTGGTCGCACTCCCCATCAAGGCACGAAGAGAGGGCGGCAATTTGTTATCCACCACCACCTGCTGCCCACCAGTGCTACCTTCAGCTCGGGAAAAAGTACGGCTTACACGAAAACCATCAAGATCGGCATCACTTACTCTGACAAAGAGAGGAGGCACATTGGTAAACGCTTGCAGCTGTTCAACCGGGTCGCCTTCCGCTCCTGATTGTTCGCTCTCTGCTTCGTCTACCGGAACATCACTGGCAACCAACTCGGGCAAGGGCAATGCAACCTGAGGGTCAACCACCTCATCCAGCGGTTGATATAACTCCCCTTCACTGCCGGCTTGGCCGGACAAACGGTTCAAGGCCGTGACATCCGGCGAATTCACCGCATCAAAACCGCTAAATTGAATCAATCCCATTGCTCTGTCTCACCGTAAGCAGTCAAGCCTTCACGAATCGAAGAAAGCTGCTGCCACTCCTGTTTACGAATCAAGGTCTCCTGCTCGCAAAGCTGCAATGCTTGTCGATACAACACCCGGGCTTTATCTCTTGCTGGTTGCAACGCAGCCCAGAGTTGGGGATCCAGGCTAACTTGAGAGACAAATTGCGCGAAGCGTCCATCGGTTAGCCTGACGGCTTCCCACTGGCCAGCTTGCGCTTGTTGCAGCAAGAGCGTACCCAACCCCAATAACTGACGCTGGCGAGTCTGCAGTTCGGTCTCACGCAACACGGGAGCAATACCTGACATGACGAGCCCCAAAAAGAAGATGAACCAGCCCACAAGCAAGGAGTGGGCCAGACCGAGAACCAAGAAATTTCAATATGTTGGGCGTGAGGAAGAACAGAGAGGAAGGAAGTACTACTTCCGTATTAACGAGGATGACGCGCCATTGCTTCCCAACCCTCTTTCAGCTCTTGCAGGATTTTGCGCACTTCGGCAAATCCCTCAACATTGTTGGAAACGCTGATTTCGAACAATTTCTGACCGCAGTAGTCATAAAGACGATGCAGATTAACCGCCAGTTCGCCGCCTTTATTCATATCAAGCGCACTGTCCAGCCCACCCAGGATCTGCAGACACTTGTTGATGGCCAACCCTTTGCGCTCAAACTGTTTCGCCAAGATATGCCCTTCTGCTCTGGCTATCTCATCAAGCAAGCCATCCATCAACATCAGCACCAGCTGATATGGATCGGCACTCGCGGCCTTGGCTTCTGTGGCGGCAAATCGATAGGCATCATAGCCATCTTCAGATTCAAACATGGGTCACTCGCTATTGCAGGTTCAAAACCAGTTCATCCAGGGAAAAAGCTTACAGTGCTCCCATGGTCTGCATCATCTGGTTCATGGTGGTGAATTGATTGAGGTAACGCTTGTAAACAGATTCCATCCGTTTATTCAGCGACTCCATTTTATCATCAAGTCGCTTTTGATTGGCTTCCAATGTGCTCTTGCGAGTGGCTATCACCCCGTTAGTCTTGGAGAAAGGATCGAGCACCTTGCTCATCCGCTTGAGCAAACCGTCATCCCCCATCAGCGCCTTGCCCAGCAGTTCAGGGTCCTTCTCGAGCGACTTTTTGAAATCAGAGTCACTAAACACCAGCTTGCCCGACTTCTCCGTTTTGATGCCAAGCTGAGTCAGGGTCATGCCTGCAGGCAGATTGCGAACCGCATTGGCCAGCGTACCTTTCAAACCTCGCACCGTGGCATCAGACGCCAGTACGCCTTTTGCCTTGATATTGGTGGACGTCTCTTTGTTCAGCAGCTCGAGCAACTCGTTGTAGCTATCAACAAATTTCTTCAATGAACCGGTGACGCCTTCATTGTCATAAGCCACTGTCACCTGCATCGGGCCATCGGTTGGCTTTTGCACCCTGGTGAGCTCCAGCGTCAGCCCTTCAACCACGTTTTCAATCTTGTTGGTCGGCGACTTGATCTCCAGCGCACCGTCGCCAACCCCCATCTTGATGATGGAGTCCTGACCCGGGGTGATCACCTTGCCATCGATAAATGCCTTGCCGAACGCGGAAGCCGGGTCGCCATCATAGGTGGGGGTAAACACCTTGGCAGCCCCGCTCTCTTTACTGGTCAGCACCAGGTTAACCTTGCCATCCGTGCGAACCAGGCTGGCCTTGACCCCCGGATTATCCGCCGCATCATTGATGGCAGAAACCAGACTCTGGGCTGTCGCTCCAGCGGGCAAGGTCGCCAAATCGATAGCAAACGCCTTGCCATCGACGGTAAACGATACTTTGCCGGAGGTTGGCAATGGCGCCTTTTCATCTGCCAGTTGCACCCCGAACTGATGCGACTGAGCCAACTGATTGACCTGAAAGTTATACTGTCCTGGGGTCGCCTTGCCATTGCTGGTGACCGTCATGACACCCTCTTGCGAGAGGCTGGCTTTCTGGGCTTGCAACGTGGCTGGCTTGTTCAGGTCTTTCAGCAGAGTCTGAAAGCTGGAGAGTTTGGAGTTGATAGATGACAGCGAACTCTGCTGCGCCTTGACCGTGGCAAGCTGCCCCTTGAGCAGCTGGTCCATATTCTTGCGCTCATTGGTCACCATGTTCATCGCGGCTGAAGCGGGATCGACCTGCATATATCAACTCCTTCGGTATCAGGGCAAGACTTGCTTGTTGAAAAAGGCTGTTACGCTAGCACTTTTCAACCGGCAAGGGGAAGAAAAGAGGCCGCCACACAGGTAGCGGCCCTTATAGCGATTAACGCAGCAGCATGGTAACCATGCCGGTCATCTCGTTGGACTTGCCCAGTACGGACATACCAGCCTGCATCAGCATCTGGTTCTTGGCCATGTTGGTGCTTTCGGTAGCGATATCGGCGTCCATGATACGGCCCTTGGCGATATCGGTGTTCTCTTTCATGTTGGAGAGGTTGTTAACAGTGTGCTCCAGACGGTTGATATTGGCACCGAAAGCGGAGCGTACGCTGGTGATATCCTGCATAAACTCTTCCATCTTGCCCATGGCATACTGGGCTGAAGCAGCGCT
Source organism: Aeromonas sp. FDAARGOS 1416 (assembly GCF_019048085.1). NCBI lineage: Bacteria > Pseudomonadati > Pseudomonadota > Gammaproteobacteria > Aeromonadales > Aeromonadaceae > Aeromonas > Aeromonas sp. FDAARGOS 1416. The sequence goes on from NZ_CP077301.1 coordinate 3,337,266, forward strand.
CAAACCGACTTCCAACACGTTAGAGTCCAGACCGCTACCAACAGTCATGGCCTCTTTAACCTTTGCCTTCAAGCCATCGTCATAAGTCTCTTGGGCCTTAGCCATAGTCTCTACGGCGGTGTCATAGGCTTTCTGTTCTGCCTCTGTTGGCTTTGCAGCAAGCGCTTTATAGGTATCTTCAGCTTTTTTGAACTCATCTTTTGCCTTCTTCAAGGTCTCAGCACCAGAGCCGGCCTTGGCCTCATTCTGATACTCTTTAAGAGCCTTGAGGTTTGCCTCCCCAGTCACTTTGCCTCCGGCAGTGCCCACTACCTTACCCAGCACTTCCTTCACATCCAACGCCAAAGTCTCGCTGCTGGTGTTACCGATCTGGAAGGTCACTTCACCCTTGGCAAACTTGCCATTAGTTTTATCAAGCAAGTTTTCACCACCGAAGGTAGTGTTGCTGGCGATATTTTTCAGCTCTTTGGTCAGTTCGCCAAACTCGGCGTTCAAGGCTGCGATATCTTTGTCGCTGCTGGTGCCGTTGGCAGCCTGGGTAGCCAGATCTTTCATGCGCTGAACGATATTGGTCATCTCGTCCATGGCGCCTTCGGCGGTCTGCATCATGGAGATGGCATCCTGGGCGTTGCGCATGCCCATTTTCTGACCGTTTGACTGGGATTGCAGACGGGTGGCGATTTGCAGGCCAGCGGCATCGTCAGCGGCAGAGTTGATGCGCAGACCGGTACCCAGACGCTGCATGGCATTGCTTGCCATTTTGTTGGTGGAGTTCAGCTGGTTCTGGGTGACCATGTTGGCAAAGTTGGTATGAATTGACAGACTCATTTTCGTTTCCTCGAAATGGATGCTGCCACAGGCAGCGTTTGGGTTGACCCCAATGAAGAACGACCACAGCGTCGTGAAAATTAAATCTTTTTTTGCTGAACAGCAGTTTCTCTTGGCCCCCCGTTTGGATGCGAAACAGTGGGCCCGCGAGCAGACAGCGCCATCACTGGCACAAGAGGGCATCACAGAGATAAAAAAACCGCACCAGTCAGCTTGTGCGGTTTTTTTACGAGGCAGGTCAGCGTTATCAGGTGAGTAACGCAACCACCCCTTGACGAGTGACATTGGCCTGCGCCAGCAGACCGGACATGGTACCCATATAGCCGCCTTGTGAGAGGCGGGCGGCCAGAGAGGATTGCAACTGTGCCAGCTCCTCCTGTTTCAGGTTCTGACTGCGAGCCTTGACCTTGTCCAGTTGCAGCACCATCTTCTGGCGAAACTGTTTCAACTCCCGTACCGATTGCTCAATCTCGCCAAGCACTTTTTGCAGCCGCTGTCGCTCCTGACGGACCTCCCCTTTGTCTACCCCATCTGCCATGCGGGTCAGCGTTCCGGCCTTGGGCTTGAACTGCACCGGTATCGGGTTGCCTGCCGGGATACGAATCCCCTCCCCCCGGATCAGCACCGGCTCATCCAGTTTGCGGCGATGGGGTTCAGCAACGGAGAGTTCCAGCTTGCCCAGTTCATTCAATCTGGCCTGGATATGCTTTTTACGCAGCGCCCGATCGAGCATGGTGACAACCTCACCCTCTCGCGCTCCGGCCGGAATTGTCACCTCCACCGCACTACTGCTTTGGGGGAAAGAAAACACCAGTCGCTCAGTGCTATTTTTGGCGCTTAATAAATCCAGATGCTCGGCACTGAAGCGGGGACGCAGTTCCTGAGGTGACGCAAGAAGTCTGGGCTTGAGCTCGTCAGTCAAAGGGCCTCTTGGTTGGGTGACTTTCTCTTCCAGCATTTTTAAGCGGTTGGTCACGTCACTGCTGGCCAGCTCGCGCTGACCCAGTTGGCGTTCGAGCCGCTTCAATTCCCCCCAAACCAGATTAAGCGCCTGTTCGCCGCTCTGGGCATGGGCAATGCGCTGTTGCGCAGCACCGATCAGGGCCCATCTGTCCATCCGGATAATATTGGGGTGGCGCTCAGTCTGCTTGCGGTTTTCCAGAGTGTGAGCCTGTGCAGTTGCGCGGCCCTGCAACCTGGGCTTTGCCTGTGGCTCTGCAACGCCTCCAAGACGGGTTTGCTGGACCTGCATCATGACTCCTCTGCTCGTTACGGCATGTAGTTGAACAAGCTAAGACCATTAACCTTGGCAAAAGCTTGCTGCTGCACCTGTAATGCCATCAGGACGTGGGCCTGTCGGGTCGCGGCCTCGGCATAGTCCAGCGACTCTATCTGGTTGCTCACTTCCTTGCTATAGACGCCTTTCTCGGCATGGCTCTCGTCAATCTGATCCAGCAGATTGATCCGGGCACCAATCGTGCTCACCGCCTGGCTGATATTATCTTGCAGCGTCTGGCTGCGATCCAGCATGCCTCGTGCTTGATCGATGGCGTCAGGTGCTGCGTCATTAATTGCCTTCACCATGCTGTCGAGTCGTTTGAAAAAATCGTCAGGCTGCAAAAAAAGCTGATCAGCAGTCTGGTTTAACCCCACTGTGACACCTTTGGCAATGCCGACCTCCCGTACCAGATGATCACCCTTGTAGCGATAACCTCCGAAGTCAGTATCTTTTGGGTCAGTCACCTTCACCAAAGCGGTCTCATCCACCTTGCTGCCGCTAAACAGGCTGGAGCCACTTTCGTTGCGGGCATTGACCAAATCCAGCAGGCCATCCTTGATAATGGCGACTTCACTGGCCACCGCCTTGCGATCCCCCTCAGAAAGGGAGCCGTTAGCGGCCGTCTGGGTCAACTCACGCAACCGCATCAGCATGTTGGTCATGGTATCGAGCTGCAACTCCCCCTGGGAGAGCTGGCTCTTGGCATTGGCAATATTCTTCTGGTACTGCGCCATCGCCACCTGCTCTTTCTGCAAGCCCAGCAGTTGCACACTGCCAACAGGATCATCTGAGGGCTGAAGAATGCGTTTTTGCGTGGAGATCTGGCGATCGAGGCGGGCATACTCGCCGAAACCATGCTGCAAATTATCGAGCATGCTGAGCTGAATTTGATGGGTACTGATCCGCATGGTTATGACTCTCAGAACATGTTCAGAATGGAGTTGAAGAGCTGTTCGGAGGTACTGATCACCTTGGCATTGGCCTGATAAGCCTTGGTATACGCCATGATCTTCACCCCTTCTTCATCTGTATTTACACCGCTGACACTGCTCAGCTTGGTCGCCATCTGTTTTTCCATATTGGCATCGGCCTGCATGGTCGCCTTGGCCTGACCACTCTGCACCGCCATCTTGCCCAGCAGCGCACTGTATGCGTTGTACTGGCTATCTTTGATGGTCAGCAACTCCTGCAGGTTGCGGTTATCGCCCTTACCGCCGCCGGTCTTGGCAAAGGCAAGGTCGCTACCGGAAAAACCGGCGACAACGCGCAGGGAACCTGAAGGATTAAGCGGGTCGTATGAGAAGAGGGGTTTGCCTTTCGCCCCCTTCAAATCAGAGCCGGTCTCTTGTTTGGCATTAAACTCATCAGCCAGCTTTTTGGCTATCTGATCCAGCTCACCACGCAGTGGACGCAGCACTGTAGTGCGATAATCCATTACCCCCGCCAGAGAGCCACCATGCAATTTAGGCACCTCAAACGTCTGCCCACCGAAAGCGAGGCTGAGTTTATCGCCCGCAAGCGCGAGGGTACTGCTGCTGCTTCCCAAGACCAACGGCTGTCCTTGCGGCAGACTGAGCGCAAACGAGCCATCGCTTTGACGATTGACCCGCACCTCCATATAGGCAGACAACTCACGCACAATCTGTTCGCGACTATCTTCCAGCGCAGCGGTATTAACTGCCTTGGCTGTCTGATCGCCAATCTGCATGTTCAGCTCAGCCAGTTGCTTCAAGTAACTGTTCACTTGGAAAACCGTACTGTTCAGCTGATCATCGATCTGCTTTTCCTGGGTGACCATGCTCTCGTCAAGCTGGGTAAAACGGTTAGCAAGCGCCCCTGCTGAACTGACAATCTGGCTGCGCTGTGCCGGTGTTTCCGGACTGTCGAGCGCAGCACTGAGCGAAGCAAAAAAGCTGTCGAGCCCTTTTGCGATATTCATCGACTCACTGCCCAGCAACTGCTCTGTCGTATTGATGTACTGATGAAAGGCATAAGAGGAACCGGTGGCCGCACGGCTACGCCAGTGTTGGGCTACCAGATAGTCATCCGTTACCCTGCGTACCCCTGTCACCTCGACACCGGCACCATTATCCAGCCGCCCGAAACCGGACAGACTGCCCATCATGGCTTCCTGACGGCTATACCCGATGGTATTGACGTTCGCGATATTCTGGGCGGTCAGGTTCAATGCAATCTGGGCTGCATTTAGTCCGCTGGCGCCGATATTGAGCAGTGACATCAGTCAACCTTCTTCATTTTTACCGAGTTGAGAGGCTGGCTGAATGCAGCCAGGGTCTGCTGCTCTGAAGCGACCACCCCGTCCGGATTCTTTAATGACGGAGCCAGCTGGTTGACCATCTGCTCCCGCAGACCGATGCCACCACGTTTGACCATGCTCATCGCCAACTGGCTGTCATACATATCGCGATAGAGGGATTGTCCCTTGATAATCTTGTCGTCCTCATCCTGCAGGGCATCCGTCGCCGAGCGCATATGTTTGAGCACGGTTTGCAGAAAACTGACTTCAAACTGACCGGCTGCAGCATCCAGCGCGGCACGCTGATCCGGGTTGCTTTTGATTTGCTGCAATTCATTGAGATCCTGATAAAAACCGGGATCCGAGCTAATTCTGGTCATGATAGTCCTTAGATAACCACCAGCTCACCCTCAAGGGCGCCAGCCTCATTGAGCGCTTGCAAGATGGCCATGACATCATCGGGGGTTGCCCCGAGTGAGTTGACAGCCTTGACGATCACTTCCAAAGAAGTACCATCCGGCCAGACAAACATGTTGTTACGTTCCCGATCGACCTGGATCTTGGAGTTGGGGGTCGTGGTGGTCTGCCCGTTGGAGAATGCGTTGGGCTGACTGACCGTCTGACTCTCGCCAATGGTCACCGTCAGACTGCCATGACTGACGGCAGCCTTGTGAACCTTGACCCCCTGCCCCATCACCACAGTGCCGGTTCGACTGTTGAAGACCACCTTCGGCCGCTCCTGACCCGGATCCACCTTGATATCCTCCAGCAGGGCCATAAACGCGATGCGCTGGCTCTCGTCCCTGGGGGCTGCAACCTGAACCCGCCCGGCACTCACCGCTCGGGCAACCGGCCCCAGCTGATGGTTGATGGCTCGCTCCACATTGCGCGCGGTCTTGAAGTTGGGTTGGTGCAGATTGAGGGTCACTTCCGGCTTTTCGGCAAAATTGCTCACCACCTCTCGCTCGATGGTGGCGCCATTGGGGATAATCCCAGCTGTCGGCACGTTAATCGTGACCGATGAACCTGATTGCCCTTCCGCTTTCACCCCGGCGACAACCAGATTGCCCTGCGCCACGGCATAGACTTCACCGTCGATACCACGCAGGGGGGTCAGCAGCAGAGAGCCGCCACGCAGACTCTTGGCATCACCAATGGAAGTCACGGTCACATCGAGCAACTGCCCCTTGCCAGCCAAGGCGGGTAGCGTGGCCTGAACCGAAACGGCTGCCACGTTCTTGAGCTTGGGATCGATATCGTCCGGTAGCTGCACACCAAACTGTTTGAGCATGTTGGCCATGGATTGGCCGGTAAATTTGACCTGGCTTTTGTCACCGGTCCCGGAGAGACCGACCACCAGACCATAACCCACCAGCTGGTTGGTTCTCAGCCCCTGCACATCGGCAATATCCAGCAAGGCTCGTTTGGCCGGTGCGGCAGCCTGACTAAACCAGGGCAAGCAGAGACACAGCAGGGCGATAAACCATCTGTTCATGTGATTCCTCAAAATGGCGCAAACGCCGAGCTAAAGAAGCGGCCCAGCCACCCCATCTGGTTACTGTCTGCAAGGGCTCCACGACCGGCATAGGTGATGCGGGCATCGGCAATGCGCTGGGACGAGATACGGTTGCTCTGGTCAATATCCTCGACCCGCACCATGCCGCCCAAGCGGATATACTCATCCCCCTGATTGAGGCGGATCCACTTTTCACCGCGGATCCCCAGCACACCATTGGGCATCACTTCTGCTACGGTCACGGTAATGGAACCTGCCAGGGTATTTTGCTGACTGGAGGTCGCTCCACCATCAAAATCCCGATCGGCACTGAGGGCGGCCCCCCAGTCGGGGCGCAGTTTACCGCCAATAGAGGGGGCCGGCACATTCATGCTGCTGTTTTTGCTCATGCTGGTATTGGCTTTCTTGCTCGACTGGGTACGCTCTTCCAGCACCACGGTGAGAATGTCACCAACACGGTAAGCACGCCGATCCTGAAACAGGGTCATCATGTAGTTGCCCCGATAGAGGCCACCATCTTCGCCCTGCGCAGTCGCGGTCACCTTGGGACGGGATGGTGCCCATTTCTCGTCACCCGGCTCGGGTGCCTGCAGCTCATAGGTGGCACAGCCGCCCAACAGCAATACCAACCAGATATAACGCAGCATCGACTTCATCATTACAGTGCCTGAGTGACAAACTTGAGCATCTGGTCGGCAGAAGAGACCACCTTGGCATTCATCTCGTAAGCCCGCTGAGTCGTGATCATGTCGACCATCTCCTCGACCACGTTCACGTTGGAACTCTCCAGCGCGAATTGCTTGACGGCCCCCATCGCCTCCTCACCAGGCACACCTTCAATCGGCTCACCGGACGCGCCGGTTGCACGGTAGAGGTTGCCACCGAGGGCTTCCAGACCGGCCGGGTTGGCGAAGTTGGTCAGGGTGATACGGCCCAGCTCGACACTCTCTTGCTGACCCGGCAAAGATGCACTGACGGTACCATCCGTACCAATGGAGATCTTGGTAGCGTTATCGGGGATCTGGATCTGCGGTACCATGGGCAAACCATCCGCGTTAACCAGTTGCCCCTCGGCATTGCGATGCCATTGACCATTGCGGGTATAGGCCGTCTCGCCATCCGGGCGCTCGACGCCGAAGAAACCGGCACCGACCACCGCCATATCCAGCTCCTGATTGGTATTCTGGAATTGGCCGGAGGTGAAGACCTTCTGGGTACCCACTACCCGCACACCATTACCCATCTGAATACCTATAGGCGCCAGATTCTGCTGATCCTGCTGAGCACCCGGCTGGCGCTGCACCTGATAGAAAAGATCTTCAAATGCCACCCGATCGCGCTTGAAACCGACCGTATTCACGTTAGCCAGGTTGTTGGAGATACTGGACATCTTGGCATCTTGTGCCGACAGACCTGTTTTACTGACCCATAATGCTGCGTGCATTGTTATTCCACCTTATTCATCAAGCCTCATCCACTGGGATGTGGCAAGGCATCGGGTATCTGCCCGATGCCGTCAAAATCAACCCTGACCGGAAATCAATTTGGCTCCCTGACGAGCCTGATCATCCGCTGCTTTCATCAACTTGACCTGCAGTTCGAAGTTGCGGGTCAATGACATGCTGCTCACCAATTCATCCACGGCATTGACGTTGGCCCCTTCCAGAAAACCGGATGCCATCACCACCTGGTCACTGACCTCTGCATCCTCTCCCTGACGCATCCGGAACAGACCGTCATGACCTTTGACCAATTCGGCTGGCTCTGGATTGACCAGTTTCAGACGCCCCACATCGAGCCGGGCGCCGCCCCCCGGAGGAGTGATACTCAGAGTGCCATCCTTGCCGAAACTGATGTCACGATAAGCGGGCAGCACCAGCTCGCCCCCCTCCCCCAGTACCGGCCGACCATTGAGGGTCAACAGCCCGTCAGCATCCGCTTCCAGGTTACCAGCACGGGTATAGGCCTCTTTGCCATCCTCAGTCTGTACGGCAAGAAAGCCTTCGCCACGAATCGCCACATCCAGCTTGCGACCGGTCTGCATCAGAGGGCCAGCCTTGAAATTGGTGCCCGCCATCTCCTCCTTGGCCATCACCCGACTCTGGTAACCATCGCCAGTCAGGGCATAAGCCGAAACCCGCTCAAAATCAGCCCGAAAGCCTGCTGTGTTGACGTTGGCCAGATTATTTGCACGGATCTGCTGAGCCATCAGGGTATGTTGTGCCCCGGACATGGCTGTGTAGATAAGCTTTTCCACGGATTACCCTTAGAAGGAGTTGAACAGGATCTGGCTCATCTTGTCAGCCGAACTGATGGTCTTGGCGTTGGCCTGATAGTTACGCTGGGAAGTCATCAGGCTTACCAGTTCACCGGTCAGATCAACGTTGGAGCTCTCATAAGCCCCGGCGGTCAGCTTGCCCATGGTGCCGGTTCCCGGTGCCCCCAGTACAGGCTGCCCTGAGCTGAAAGATTGCTGCCAAGAAGTATTGTTGGTCTGCAGCAGGCCATTGGGATTGGTGAAGTTCGCCATCACGACCTGCCCCTGCAACAGGCTCTGACCGTTGGTAAAGGTCGCGTAGACACCGCCATCTCCATCCACACGTACCCCGGTCAAATCCCCAGCGGTATAACCATTGGACTGGTTGCGGGTGGCATTAAAGTCAGAGGCATACTGGCTGACTCGGCTCATGTCCAATTGCAATTCAATCGGCGAGGCACCCGCAGGCTTCAGGGCCAAGGAGGGAGGAATGGTGGAAGCACCAGTATCCAACTTGCCATTGGGATCAAAAATCATTTTGGCACCGGCAGCAGGCGTCACATCTGCTCCATTAAAGCTGTAATGAACATCCCAGGCATTGGCCCCTTTTTTCACAAAATACTGGGTGACGGTATGTTCAGTTCCCAGCGAATCATAAACCTTGCTGGACTGTGAATAGCTGAAGGTATTCGACTTGTTTGGATCAAATTTAGGGTCAACCGGGATGATACTGGCATCGGCTTTCAGGTTAGCCACAAACTCCAGTTTGTCGGATGGCTTGGCAGGCAGGCTGCCCGCCTTGACCTGGATATCACCAACCACACCAGATTGCAGCTTGCCCGCGTCATCCGTTGTATAACCTTGCAACCGCGTACCGCCTGCAGTGGTCAGGTAGTTGGCATTATCACGCTGGAACATACCGGCACGGGTATAGGACGTCTGGCCGCTGCCATCTTTCAGCACGAAGAAACCACTGCCAGAAATCGCCAGGTCCAGCCCGCGACCGGTACGAGTCATATCACCATTGCGGTCAAAATTCTGGGAGACGTTGTTCATCTCGACACCGCCAGCCTGACCACCACCGTAAATTGCCGCAAATTCGGCGCGGCTGGATTTGAAGCCCGCGGTACTGGCATTGGCTACGTTGTTACTGATAATACTCAATTCCTGGTTTACGGCGCGCAGGCCGCTCAATCCGATACTGAAAGACACAGTGTCGCTCCTCTCTGATTACGCTGATTTGCCGAACTGGATTGCACTGAAGAGCGGGACATCGCCCACACCGGCAACCTGCAGCATGATTTCTCCCGTACCGGGCAAGGCAACACGTTCCACCTTGCTCGCCACATAATTTTTGGCCCCCACCAGGATCTTGCCTGCCGAGGCCTTGACCTCAAAGCGGTACTCCCCGGCTGGAAGAGGGGGCAATTCATAATCCAGCCCACCCGCCTTGCTGTCACCCCAGCTCTTGCTCGCTACCAGCACGCCATGCTGGTCATATACCTTGAGATCCACCTGTTCCGCCGTACCTTGCAACTCGATCTGACCGCGGATTTTGTGCTCTTGCTGCTGCTTGAGGGTTTTGCTAGGCACCATGACCTCTTTGTCGACCAACGCGGTACTCTCTAACACCTGCTGGGTATCCATCTTGGTATTGCTCTGGAGCTGGAGCTTCTTCAGCCCTTCGACCCCTTCAACCATGCTGAACTGGGCCAGCTGAGCCACGTACTGGGCACCATCAAGCGGGTTGGTGGGATCCTGGTTCTGGATCTGCGCCACCATCATCTGCAGAAATTCATTGCGCAGTTGCATGCCACCATTTTGGTTGGCTTGCACATCCTGAGCAGCACCACTGCCATTGCTGGCGATCTTGGGATCGGTATTGGTCTGTGCTGTACCGCGCGCCGTATCCAGGCTACTGATCTGTGGCAGACTCATGACTTAGACTCCCTGACCAAGACGCAACAGCCCCTGTTGCATGCTGTTAATGCGGTTGATCACCTCCACCGAGGTTTCAAAACCACGAGAGGCGCTCATCATGTCGGCCATCTCTTCCACCACGTTGACGTTGGAGTAGTAAACAAAACCATCCTGATCGGCCATCGGGTTGGTCGGTTCCAGCCGTTTCTCGACCTGACGGTCGGACTGCACGATACCCGCCACTTGCACCGACGCAGCGCCGAGGCCATCGGCATCCTGAATCTTCTGATAGAGAGTGGAAAAAACCGGCTTGATGGCACGAAACGCAGCATCTTCACTGGCGGCAGCGCTATCCACGTTGGCCAGGTTGGAGGCTACGGTATCCAGCCGCACGGTCTGGGCACGCATAGCACTGCCTGCGATGTCATAAATCTTGTTGAACGACATGGTTAACGGCCCTCAATCGCCTTGGCGATCCCGGTAATTTTCATATTGAGGAAAGTGAGACTGGTCTGGAAATCGGTGGCATTGTTGGCAAACTTGCCCTGCTCCACGCCCAACTCAGCGGTATTACCATCCATGGAGACCTGATAAGGAATGCGATAGAGGGGGTGACGCATATCGTCACGCATGGCGCCCTGGCTGATAGCCTGGCTCTCTTCACCCGCAGCAACTTGTTGGGCGACACGGCCCAGAATCGTCTTATAATCGACATCCCGAGCCAGATAGCCCGGTGTATCCACGTTGGCCAGATTCCCCGCCAAAATCCGCGCCCGCTCAGCCCTGACATCGAGGGCATAAGGGTGTACGCCGAGGGCGCTGTCAAATGAGATACTCATGCTTCATCCTTTATCGTTCACTCAGACCGGTGTTTTCCTTATCAAGACTCATGCCAATCATGAAAAGACCTGATATCAAGCGGTTAGCGCACCTCATTAACCTCAATACAGCGAGAAATGAGGAAGTACGACTTCCCGTGTGGAAATTGGCCGGTGTGCTTTGGTTGCTATCAGGCGCGCCAGCCCATGGCACGCCGCAAGCACAAAGCGACATGCTTGAGCAGTTGCTTGAACAGGATGCCCGTAAAAGTCTTGAGGGCTACATCACCCAGCAGGGATGGCCTGTAACCACAGGAGAATTTCGAGTCTGGCTTGCCCCTTCCGTCGAGCATCTCCCTCCCTGCCCCTCACATTCACTCTCGTTACAAGCAGGTGGCCAATATCGGCAACCCTGGGGACGGCGCCCCTATCTCATCGAGTGCACCGACCCCGCCTGGCAGGTGCGCGGGCGGGTAGAGGTCTCGTTACTGTTGCCGGTCTGGGTTGCAGCACGGGATATCGCAAAAGGTCAGGCCATCAGTGCCAGCGATCTGGTAGAGAAAGAGCTGGATGTCAGCCGTGTACAACGCGGGTTTATCCCGAGCAATCACTCCCTGTTAGGCCATAAAAGCAACCGACATCTGAGAAGCGGACAGCTCATCGGTGAGCTCGATTTACAAAAGAGTTGGGCGGTCAAACAGGGAGAAGGGGTACTTATTCGTGCAGGGGAGGGAGAGTTCTCCGCCACAACCAGAGGGGAAGCCCTCGATAATGGCGCAATAGGCGACGGGATCAGAGTGAAAAATCTTAGCTCTGGCAAACAGATACAGGCATGGGTGACTGATATAGGGGAAGTTGAAACCCGTTTTTGAACCAAGATCGCAATTTGATTCAAGTTCGACAAGCCTTGGGTCGCTTGTCATAGACAGACCATCAGGAAGTTACGTTATGAAAATTACCCGAACTGACCCGCTCTATATTCAAAACCAGTCTGGCCGCAAACCGGATGTGACGGCCAAACCGGAAACTAAATCTTCACAGTCATCCGAAGCCCGGATCAGCAGCACAGCGCAGTCAGTCGCCAACGCCCGCAGCCAGCTGGCCACCACATCCGACATCGACATGGACAAGGTCAACGAGATCCGCAAAGCCATCAGTGAAGGCAAGCTGGAGATCGATCTGGATGCGCTGGGTCAAGCCATTCTGGATATGCATCGCCGATGAGCGTGGATACCAAGGCCACCGTCAAGGCATTGCTCCTCGGGATCCAGCAGGATTACGGCCACTATACCGAACTCACCGCCCTGTTGCTACGCCAGCATGCACTGCTGGCAAGCCACGATGTCGATGGTCTGCAAGTCCATAACGAACAGCAGACCGAACTGATGGCCAAGGTGACACAACAGGCAAAATTGCGTTGCCAGCAGCTGCAGGCATTGGGCCTCAAACCCGATGAGAAGGGGATGGCCACCCTGATAGCCAAGCTGCCACTTCCCCTGCGCACCACGGTCGCCAATCAATGGCAACAGCTTGAACAGCTGCTGCACCAGTGTCTACGCCAGAATGATCTCAATGGCCGTCTGCTGGCAGGCCAGATGGAGACGATTCATTCACTGTTGGGACAAGATTCAGGTTATCGCGACCCGGACAGCATTACGGATTAACCTTCCGCCTTACTCTTTACAGGTCAGGTGACGCAAACTCGCCAGCTCATCCAGCTGTAGCTGATCCCGCCTCTCCTGCTGCTGACGAGCAACATCATCACGTCTTGCCAGCAATAGCTCCAACCCCTTGACCCGTCCGAACTGCCGGACCAGCTCCCCTTCGTGGCGCTCCAGATCCAGTCTGGCCAGCGCCGATTGCTGCACCTGATGGGAGAGCAAACGGCGCAACTGGCCATCCATCTGTTGCTTGTTTTGCCATAGCAAAGGGTGAAACTTGTCGGAACCGGGTCGCAACGAGGAGATCACTTCCTGCAATTTGTGTGCTCGCTGCTCTTCCCGCAACGCCAGCTCCCGCAAACGCTGACGCTCAGCACCAAGATTTTCCAGCTCTTCCTGTTGCAACCCCAGATAAGACTTCAGCATAACGAATCCTTATCCCTGCCCCAGCACCTGCTTGAGACCAACCATCACCTGTTCAAAGGCCATCTCTTCATGCAAGCCTTGCTGCAGGAATGCGGCAATCCCCGGATAACGCTGAACAGCCTCATCCATCTGCGGATCGGCCCCGGGTTGATAACCGCCCAGTGGCAGCAGTTCACGCACCTGCTGATAGCGTCCCCACAGCTGGCGCAAGGTGACCGCCAGCTTTTGCCATTCGGCAGGCACGACTTGTGGCATAACCCGACTGACCGAGGCACCGATATCGATGGCTGGATAGTGGCCCTCTTCCGCAAGACGGCGGGTCAGCACGATATGACCATCGAGAATGGCGCGCGCCGCATCGACCACCGGATCCTGTTGGTCATCCCCTTCCGCCAGCACGGTGTAGAAAGCACTCAGACTGCCATCCGGATGCGTGCCGTTACCGGCTCGCTCCACCAGCTGGGTCAGCATGCTGAATACCGAGGGCGGATAGCCCCGGGTCGCGGGGGGTTCACCGATAGCCAACGCAATTTCCCGCTGCGCCTGGGCATAGCGAGTCAGTGAATCCATCAGCAGCAGCACATCCTGCCCCTGCTCACGGAAATACTCGGCAATCCGGTGGCATAGCTGGGCCGCTCGCAACCGCATCAGGGGAGATTGATCTGCTGGCGCCGCGATGACCACGGCGCGAGCCAGACCTTCCGCCCCCAGACTGTGTTCGATGAATTCGCGCACTTCACGGCCCCGCTCACCGATCAGTCCCACCACCACAATCTGGGCTGCGGTATTGCGGGTCATCATGCCCAGCAACATACTCTTGCCGACCCCCGAGCCGGCGAACAGCCCCAAACGTTGACCCTTGCCAACCGTCAGCAGGCCATTGATGGCACGGATACCGACATCCAGCGGTTCACGTACCGGGGTTCGCAATAGTGGATTGGGGGGAAGAGCAAACAGGGGGACACTGTCACCAACGTCGGGTAATGGCTGTCCGTCGAGGGGCTGCAGCAGTCCATCGAGTACCCGCCCCAGCAGATGACGACCAAGCCGAACGGTTTCCTCTCCATCGATCGGTTCGACCTGAGCCCCCGCGAAGAGGCCACTCATCGGCTGCAGCGGCATCAGGTAAGAGATATCCCGGTTAAAACCGACCACCTCGGCCAGCAAGGGGGCGCCACTTGCCGTGCTGACACGACAACGCTGCCCCATCACCAGTTGACAGCCGACTACTTCCAGAGTCAAACCAGTGACTCGCACCAACCGGCCAAAGCGACGAAATGCGGGTAGTTCATCCAGATGATCCAGCGCACTGGTCAGTGCCTGCTGCAAGGCTTCATGCATCTTGTGGCACGTCCAGCGAGCTGTTGAGCTGTTCGATGCAGGTTGCCAGACGGGAGCTGGTGCTCACCTCGACGACGGCAGCGCGGGTTTCGATACGGGCATCCCCTACCCCGAGCGATGCATCGACTTGCAATGGCCACCCTTCGCAGCGAGTCACCCCCTGCTCGGCGAGTCGCTGCCGGTCTTCCTCGTTGAGGTAGATCACCAGCTCTTCCGACTCACTCGGCAAAGTAGCCAGCGCCTGCTCGACCTGATTCATCACCTGCTGCGGATTGAGGGTAAACTCCGCCATGATGACCCGCTTGGCAACCTGCGCTACCAGCTGGGCAATCAGCTCTTTCTGCTCGGCCATTCGGGCCCGGCTCAGTGACTCCCACTGCTCTTGCAGCTTGGCAAACGGCAACATCGCCTGTTCGAAGGCAGCGCGCCCCTCTGAAAGGCCCTGAGCAAACCCGCGGGTTTGCCCTTGTTGCAAACCGGTGCTCTCGCCTTCCTGCAGGCCGCTGGTCAGCCCTTGCTGATAACCAGCCTGATAACCTTCGTCGTGGCCTTGCTCCAGTCCCTGCTGGTAACCATATTCAAACTGTTCTTGTTGACTCTGTGCTTCTTCCCCGCTCTGACCGAGCGCAGGGAAGCGATACAGTCTGGTCGCGCCAGGCACCAATTTACGCACATACTGGCTCATAAATGCCTCCTGTTAGCTGACGGTAGGCTCTTCGAACAGTTGGAACTCGATCTCGCCCTGCTCCACCAACTCGCGGACCAATTGCATGACCTCCTCTCTTGCCTGTTCGACCTTTCGCAAAGAGACACTGCCCTGGTTCTGGATCTGATCGTCCAGCGCCTGAGCCATCCGTTTCGGCATAGCCCCCAGAATAACTTTGCGGAAGCCAGGGTCGGTATTCTTGAGAGCCAGTGCCAGCAATTCGCTGGGCAATTCCTGCACCAATCGCTGCAAGGTGTCGTCGCTCTGACGGCGTAACGTCATAAAGTCGAACATGTTCTTCTCGATCTCAAACGCCATATCACCATCGTGCTCACGCAGCAGGGAAAGCATCTGCTCCTTGTCACCCTGATAACGGTTGAGAATATCGGCTACCTGCCGCACCCCGTTTACCTTGGCACCGGATTGATCCGCCACATAGGTGAGGCAGCGATCCAGCGTCAGCCTGAGCTCGCCCAGCACATGTTCACTGACACTGGTGAGACTGGCGACACGCACCAACAAATCATCGTGTACCGATCCGGGCAAGGCATCTAGCACGGCGGACGCAGTCTGAGGCGGCAGGAAGGCCAGCAGCACAGCCTGCATCTGGGGATGCTCATTACGGAAGAAACGAGCTAGTACATCGGCTGGCACCCACTGCAAACGCTGGATATCCTGACTCATCACATCGCCATACAAACTGTCGAGCAGGCTGCGGGAGAGACGTTGGCCCAACGCCAGATCCAGCGTCTGCTCCAGATACTCCCGTGAGGCACTGCCAATACCGCTCTGCTCACGGTATTGATTGAAGAACTGTTGCAATGTCCATTTCGCTTCGATAGCACTGACGCCAGAGAGCGCGGCCATCTTGGATATCAACCGCTGCACCTCATCACGGGAGAGCTTCTGCATCACCTTGGCTGCTGACTCTGTCCCCATGCTCAGCAACAAGATGGCGGCCTTCTCAAGGTTGTCGATATCGATATCGACAGCACTCTGATTCAAGTTAACGCTGTTCATTGCCACTCACCCACGCTTTGAAAACCTCCGCCACGCGGGCGGTATCTTTTTCCACCAACAACTGCAAATGCTTGAGTTGCACTTCAAGTTCAGATCCCGGCTCTGGCAGTGAGTCCAAATCCAATGATGTGAATTGGGGTTCAATCTCATTGTCTGCATGGATCAAGCCACTGGACAATGTGACCGGAGGTTGAAGGTCATCACTGCGCATCGACAATCCGACGGTGGGCTCCAGATCTTCCTCAGTCTCACTCATTTCCATATCCGGCTGCTGCTGGGTACGAACCAGATGTTTCACCAGCGGACGAATACCGAAGAAGACCAGTGTCAGGCCAAGCAAACCGCCGACCAGATAACGCAGGGAGTCTTGCCAGTAAGGGGTTTCCCACCAACTGGATTCGGGCGCGGCTACTTGTACTGCACCATTGAAATCGAAGGCCTGCAGGCTGATCTGATCGCCACGCGTCTCATCGAAACCGACTGCACGCTCCACCATCTGACGGATCTGTGTCAGTTGCTCGGCACTCCAACCTCCTTCTGGTGCGATCTGCTGGTTAAGCAGAATGGAGACGTTAATTCGCTCCAGCCGCCCCTGCTGGTAACGGGTGTGCACTATGGTGCGACTGTTTTCGTACTGCTTGCTGATTTCCTGACGCTCGGTACGAGTGTCGTTCTGTTGTGTCGCGGTATTGGCATTTGCATTGCCTTTGTCAGCACCAGCCTTTTCATCTTTTGCCGCCGTTTCAGGCGGGCGGTTGGATAACGCCCCCGGGATCCCCATCGCCAGCGCATCGATGGTCTTGTCGGACTTGTTGGACTCTTGAGTCACCACACCTTGCGGATCGAGCTGCTGCTGGGTCTCTTCGACGGCATTGAAGTTCACGTCTGCCGCGATCTGCACCTTGAAATTGGTGCTGCCCAGCATGGGATAGAGCATGTCATTGGCGCGCTGACGGATATATTGTTCCAGCTTGCGGACATACTCCATCTGTTGGACGCTCTGCTTGCCAAACCCGACCTTGTCCCCCAGCTCTGCGCTGAGCAACTGGCCGGATTGATCAACCACGGTCACGGCACCAGGTTTCATTCCGGAAATACTACCCGCCACCAGGTTGGCTATCGCTTCGACCTGACCCGCTTCGATGGATTGGCCCGGTTGCATATCGAGCATTACTGACGCGCTGGGTTTCTCCTCATCGCGTCCAACGAATAGCGTGCGCTTCGGAATAGCCAGATGAACACGGGCACTGCGCACGGCATCGAGCGCTATGATGGTGCGGGCCAGCTCCCCTTCCAGGGCATGACGATAACGCGCCCCTTCCATAAATTCGCTGGTACCCAACCCGGTTACATTGTCCAGCCCTTCCAGACCCGACGGCATGGCTGCACGCACCCCTCGCGCAGCGAGTGCCATCCGGACATGAGCCAGCTGATTTTCAGGAACCAGTACCTGACCGGTGCTCTTTTCCAGACGGAAAGGTACCTGCTCTTTCTCCAGCATCTCCATGATGTTGGCGGTATCGTATAGCTCCTGTTTGCCATACAGGGGCACATAGTTTTTGCTGGAGGTCCAAAGGATAACGACTATGGTACCGGCCACAATGGCAGCCAGCAGAGCAATAGTCAGGATCGATTTATTGTCACGGGAGAGGGTACGCCAATTGCGTAGCCCCTCTTGCAACCTGATTTTGAGCGAATCAGGGGCAGCCCCCTGAGGAGATGTTACCAGTTCAGTCATCTGTTACCTCAAAGTGGCATGCGCATAATGTCGTCAAAACCGGTCATCAGCTTGTTGCGAACCTGCATCAAGGCTGAAAAACTCAAGCCGGCTTTTTGACTCGCCACCATGGCCCCCACCAGATCGTCACTCTGTCCCGCATCGACGGATGCCATCAATTTTGAGGCAATATTTTGCTGTTCATTGACACGCCCGACTACGTCGTGCATAGCATCTGAAAACGATGCTCCCGATACATCACTATTGGATTCGATGGACGGTGTCTGACTGGCGACACGCTGCATCTCCTGCATCTGTTGCAGGAGCGTCACCTGCGATGGCATCATTTGAATCTCCATTCTTTATCCCTCTGCTTGAATCTGCTGTTCAATATCAATGCCTTGCTCACGCATCGCCGCAAGCTTGTAGCGCAGTGCCCGGGTTGTCATGCCCAGTGCATCGGCTGTGCGGGTACGATGGCCACGAAAGCGGCGCAAGGTCTCTAATACAAATTGGAACTCGGCATGCCGCCGGGTTTCACTCAACCCCTCGGGAGCATGCCACGTGTCTGATGCGACTGTTTCTTCGGGAAGAATACAGTTTGGCAACATCAAATCGACGGACTGTATATGCAAACCGCGCGCCATAATTAATGCGCGTTGCATAACATTATCAAGCTCTCGCACATTTCCTGGCCATTCATAAGACAACAGCAATTGGCACGCCTGCTTACTCAGGCGATAACCCTGCTGAGGTGCATAACGCTCAAGAAAATAGTTGGCCAGAGGAATAATATCGTCAGGGCGATCACGCAATGCGGGCCAGCTCATAGGCAAAACATCAAGACGATAAAACAGATCTTCACGGAACAATCCATTAGCAACCAAAGTACGCAGATCTTTATTGCTGGCGGCAATGATACGAACATCAAGCGCAATCGTTTGATTACTACCAAGCCGCTCCACTTCTTTCTCCTGTAAAACCCGTAATAACTTTGCTTGCAAGTTCAAAGATAATTCAGATATTTCGTCCAATAACAGGGTACCCCCCTGTGCCAACTCAAACTTGCCAGGTTGGGCAGATATAGCACCGGTAAACGCACCTTTATTATGGCCAAAGAGAATAGATTCGAGCATTGTCTCAGGAATGGCAGCGCAATTAATTGCAACAAACGGTTTTTCAGACCTGACTGACATATCATGAATATAACGGGCCAACCGCTCTTTACCGGTGCCTGACTCACCACCAATCAGAATGGTGGCGGAGGTTTTGGCGGCACGTCGAGCCAGTTGCAAGACCTGCAGGCTCATGGGCGACACAGCGATAAGATTGGGGATCGCCTGACGAAGGCGTAAAGCACCACGTACAGCATCGAGCAATTGCTGGGAACGGAAGGGTTTGACAATATAATCTATAGCTCCGGCACACATGGCTTCTGCAGCAATTGCGGCCTGATGCTCATTAACCATAATGACACAATCGAGCCCTTCAAACTCATGCAGAATACGTGGCCCAAGCTCGGTCATGGCATCCATATCGAGCAATATAAGATGAACATTATTGTCAGCAATAATGCTCTTTGACTGTTTTACAGAATTAACCGTTGATACTCTAAGGCCTTCTCTGGAGAGAATATTTACAACCTCATTCCTAGCGACTAACGGTTGAATCAATAATATATGTGGTTCAGCAGAACCATCACCACACAACCCGATTTTTTTATTTATTGATAATCCCGAAGACATAGACATCTGATACCTGTGACTGTGAATAGGACAATCAATAGAGCTGAAGCATCAGACACAAAGGATCAATACAAGGTGATACTGAAAAACAGCACAACCTTGTATCCATATGGTAACGATATTGTATCCAAATTCACCTTGGTAACCCCGCTGTCATTAGCTTTCATGCTGTTAGACCGGAGGCTTTGCGTCCTGACTTTTCAGTTCAGTTTGCCCTTACAATGTGATAACACGCCCGACCTGATTGCCTAGGCGTGTAGCAACACAATTAATATTGTTTTTGTTATTTAACTTTCACACATTGCTGCGTCAATTTTCGCCACATCATATAGTATTCATACGGCAATTCAAGCAAAGGCGGAAAAAACACTTCCCCATCAGCGCATTTATCCAACAGCAATTAACCAAGTGTACCAATTACCTCTACCCGTAACTCTTCCGGTATTTCATTATAAGAAAGCACTTTGAGTCCCTTTGAAAATGATCGGGCATAACGGGCTATTAACGGTCTCAGTTGCGGCATAACAACCAACACAGGGGCATGTCCCAACTGCTGCAACTGCTCCTTCACCAACGGCATATTTTGCTGCAATTGGGCCAGCAGTTGTGGATCAACCGGGAAGCTGTCCAGCTGGATTTTGCCCTGCTGTTGTGACTGATTCATTGCAGCCAGCAATGTCTGCTCAAGGCGATCATCCAGCGTAAACGTAGCCAGCACATCCCGATTACCAATGGCCTGCCGCACAATCTGGCGCTTCAAGGCACAGCGCACATCGGATGCTAGCAAGACAGGATCTTTGGTCAGCTCGCTCGCATCCAGCAGCGTCGTGGCAACGGTTCGTATATCGGTAAGACTGACCTGCTCCTTTAGCAATTGACGAAAAACTCTCAATTGCTGCATCTGGGTCAGCGCCAGATTCAGCTCTTCAGCCAACCGGGGGGACTGACTGGCTAGGTATTGGCCCAGCTTGCCAACTTCATCGTGACCAAACAGCGCATCAAGTTGTTCACGTAACAACTTGCTGGCGTGAGTGGCAATCACGGTGGCCGAATCCACCACCGAGTAACCAAGATTAAGGGCCTTGGCCTTCTGTTCAGGGGAGATCCAGACCGCACTCATGCCGTAGGCCGGGTCCTGGGTCAACTCGCCATCTAGCGCGCCATAGGTCTCACCACTGCTGATGGCCATCAAGCGCTGACAATCCACATTCCCCGTCGCTAACGCGACGCCGGACAGCTTGATCCGGTACTGATCCGGCTGCAATTGCAGATTGTCGCGCACCCGGATCTCGGGGAGCAGAAAACCGTACTGCTCGGAGAGGGTTTTACGGATCCCGCGCACCCGGGCAAGCAGTTCAGCCCCTTTATCCGTTTCAGCCAAAGGCACCAGACGATAACCAAGCTCGATGGCGACCGTATCAACTGGCGGCAAATCCTGCCACTCCAGTGCCTGCTGTTCAGGCTGAATCATTTGACGAGTCAGCTCTTGCGCTGCATCCAGATCCGGCACATTGACGGCTCGCTTGCTGACACTCCAACCTGTCCAGGCCAGTACAGCTGCGAAACTGAGGAATGCGAGCATCGGCATCCCGGGTACCAGACCCAGGATCAGCATGATGGTTGCAGAGGTATAGATAACGCGAGGGGATGCCAGGATCTGCTGACCAACCTGATCAGCCATCTCACCCTCATCGCTGACCCGAGTCACGATAATAGCCGCAGCAGTCGACATCAGCAGGGACGGGATCTGGGCAACCAGACCATCACCAATGGTCAGCAGTGCATAGCGCTGGAAGGCCTCCGCGACGGGCAAGGCATGCTGGAAGATACCGATGGCCAACCCACCCACCAGGTTGATGATCAGCACCAACATGCCAGCTATCGCGTCACCACGAACGAACTTGGAAGCACCATCCATTGCACCATAGAAGTCTGCTTCTCGTGCGATCTCCTCACGGCGAGCCCTGGCCTGATGCTGATCCATGGTGCCGGCATTCAAATCGGCATCGATGGCCATCTGCTTGCCGGGCATAGCATCCAGAGTGAAGCGGGCGGATACTTCCGAAATCCGCTCACCACCCTTGGTGATCACCACAAAGTTGATGATCATCAAGATCACGAAGACCACCAGACCGACGACATAGTTGCCACCGATCACGACCTCACCGAATGCCTGGATGACCTTACCGGCTGCTTCATGCCCTTCGTGACCGTGCAGCAACACCACCCGGGTAGAGGCCACGTTCAGCGACAGTCGCATCAAGGTGGCCACCAGCAACACGGTTGGGAATACCGAGAAATCGAGTGGTCTGCGGGCCGAGACGGATACCAGCAACACCAGAACCGCCAACACGATGTTGAAGGTAAAGAGCGCATCCAGCAGCCAACCGGGCAGAGGCAGGATCATCATGGCCAGAATGGCCAATAACATCAGCGGAATTGCGGTATAGGATTGGGTGAATACACGCCAGTTCACAACTTACCTCTCAGGTTGACGTAACTCGGGCGGTACATATAACGGGGCAAGAGGGGTCGGTTTCCTCCCCTTGCCTGCCTCATACGCCCTTAACTGCAATACATGGTTCAATACATAGGCAACTGCCGTGTACAGCCCTGCGGGGACTTCCTGATCCACCTTGGTCGAGTGATAGATGGCTCGCGTCAACTCGGGCAAGCTCATCACCATTTTGTCATGCTGTTTGGCGACCTGACGGATCCGCTCGGCCATGCTGTCGACCCCTTTGGCAATCACGAAAGGGGCATTGGCACGAGTCGCATCATATTTTATTGCCACCGCATAATGGGTCGGGTTAACGATAATCACATCTGCCTGCGGTACCCGCTGCTCGATACGCGCGCGGGCAAGCATTCCCTGTACCTGGCGGATTTTGGCTTTGATTTCGGGACGCCCTTCGCTGTTCTTGTGCTCATCCTTGACCTCTTGTTTGGTCATCCTGAGCTGCTTGTTAAACGACCAGCGCTGATAGGGCACATCCAGCACGGCAATCAGCATCTGTACACTCCCCAGCAGAATAAATGCCTGGGAGAGGATCCGTAGCGCCTGTTCGAGGGCCGCCTGAGGGGGCATCCGGTTCATCATCAACAAGGAAGGCCATTGATGATTTAACATCAACGCCAGCGTGCCGCCGATCAGCGTCACCTTGAGCAGTGACTTCAGCAACTCCATCAGGCTGTTCTTGGAGAACATGCGCCCCAGCCCCTTCAAAGGGTTCATCTTCTCGCCACTGGGTAGCAGCTTTTTCCAGGTCAACGCCATACCGCCCGGCACTATGCTGAGCAACACCAGCATCAGAGCCAGAAAACCAAACAGGGGCAGCAGCACCCATAGCATGTTTATCAGCGCTTCCCCCAGCCAATGGATCATCATCTGCGGGTCACGGGCACCTTGCCAGTCAAAACGCTGCGGACGCTTCATCAACTCGGCAAAGAACTGGCCAAACCCCGGCACCATCCACTGCATCACCAACCCGCCAAGCAGCAGCAAACCGGCAGAACTGAGCTCTTTTGAGCGGGCGATCTGCCCCTCATCTCTCGCTTTCTGGCGTTTCTGGCTGGAGGCCTCTTCGGTTTTGTCCTGTGCGCTGTTCTGACTCATGCCGGGGTCAAGCCTCGCAGCTGCTCAAGCACATGGGTAACCAAATCCAGATAACGGGAGGGCACACCACTGATGGAGAGCGCCATGGTGAGCAACCCGAGCAACAGGGTCATGGGAAAACCGAGAGAGAAGATATTGAGCGAAGGGGCGGTCCGGTTCATCACCCCGAAGGTCAGGTTAACCATCAACATGGCGACAACGGCAGGCAACGTCAGCAACAGGGCGGCACCGATAGACCAGCCAAACAACCCGATCACACCTTTCATATCGATCAGATCCAGAGATGAACCCGGCGGCCAGCTACGCAGGCTCTGTACCAGAATATCCAGTACCACCAGGTGGCCATTCAGCCCCAGAAAGAGCAAGGCGCAGAACACCATCATGACCTGACTGATGATTGGGGCAGAATCACCGTTGACCGGATCATTCATCACCGCCATCGCGAGCCCCATCTGCATGGAGAGGATCTGCCCCGCTGTGGTCATCACCATATAGAGCAACTGGACACACAGACCAAACAGCAAACCAAACAGCAGCTGCTCCACCGCCAGGACCAGCGCACCGGCACTGAAAGGATCGACAACCGGCATATCTTTCATCATGGGGGCGAGCAGCAGGCTGATGATGAACGCCAGCATCAGGCGAACTTGCGCAGGCACCCGGGTATCCCCAAAGACCGGCATCACCCAGAATGCCATACCGATCCGGATAAAGGGCCACCACCACTGTCCCAACCATGCGGTCAGGTCAGCAGCACTGAGGGACAGCAGCGAATTCATCCGATAAACCCGGGGATTTTAAGAAAAAGATCCTGAAACAAAGTGGTGATCTGCGACAACAGCCAGTTACCCGTAAAGATAAGGGTCATCAACGTCACGATAAAACGGGGAAGAAAACTGAGCGTCTGCTCCTGGATCTGGGTGGCCGCCTGAAAAATACTGACCACCAAACCTACGATCAGGCCCGGTACAATCAGCACCGAGACCATGGTCACCACCAGATTGACCGCGCCACCAACCAGGGCAACGCTCTGCTCAGGGGTCATATCAGCCTCCCCCACCAAAGCTGGCGGCCAAGGTGCCGACGGTCATCGACCAGCCATCGACCAGCACAAACACCATCAGTTTGAAGGGTAAGGAGATGATCAGCGGGGAGAGCATCATCATCCCCATCGCCATCAAGACGCTGGCGACCACCAAATCGATCACCAGAAAGGGAATGAACAGCATAAAGCCAATCTGAAATGCGGTATTCAACTCACTCAATACAAACGCGGGCAACAGCACCCCGAAAGGCACATCCTCTTTGGCTACCGTAGTTGGTTCGCCAGAGATACGCAGCATCTGCTCCAGATCAGGTTCACGGGTCTGGGCAAGCATGAATTTGCGCAGGGGCTTTTCTGCCTTGGCGATCCCCTCTGACAGGGTTATTTCATTCTGGTCATAAGGAACAAACGCATTCTGATACATGTCCGTCCAGACCGGACGCATAATCACCACAGTCAGGATCAGACTGATGCCGATAAGCACCCGGTTGGGAGGGCTCTGCTGCAGGCCAAGTGCCTGTCTCAATATGGCCAGCACGATGATGATCCGGGTAAAACTGGTCATCATCAGTAACAAGGTCGGGAGCAGACCCAGCAGGGTCATGAAGAAGAGGATCTGCAACTTGATGTTATAGTCCTCGCCCCCTGAAGCGCCTGGCGATACCGAGAACAGGGTCATGTCCGCCCCCCAGCCGGGCAGCGAAAATAACAGCAGCGTCAGCAGCAGATAGCGCATCAGTCGTCCATGCCACCCAGCAGGTTGGTATCGATGACATCGACCAGGCGCAGACCATATTTGCCATTCACGACGACGACTTCGCCCTTGGCAAGCAGACGGCCATTCACCCGCACATCCAGCGGTTCACCTGCCAGCTTGTCCAGCTCAATGACAGCCCCCTCCTCGACGCGCATCAAATCGCCGAGCGGCACTTCGGTACTGGCCACTTCCAGCGTCACCTTGACCGGGATCTGGCGAAAGAAGGAGAGATCCCGCTGTTTGCTGCTACTGGTGGGGGCCAAATAGTCTGCTGCGCTGGGCATGCTGATGTCGTCACCAAACAGTTGATCCAGTCCATCCAGATCCAGCGGATCATTCATATTGTGCTCACTCATGATTCAATTTACTCCTCTACAACCGTCGCAACCTGATAGACCAGGCTGCCTTTGTGTTCTGCGATTCGTCCACTGAAGCAGGGACGGCTGCCAATCAGTGCTGGCACCACCTCAGGCAGGTCCAGTGACAGCACATCACCCACCTTGAGACACTCAAGATCCGCCAGCGTCATGGACAATTGGCCCATCACCACCCGCAGACGAACCGGGACATGAGTCAGAGCCTGTTCCAGCTGACCTTCCGGCAGGGAATGACTGACCGGAGAAATGGACTCCTCGGGGGGAAGCAACCACATCTGCCAGTGATGAGTGCAATTACCTGCCTGCAGGATTGCCTGCGTGGTCCAGAGCTGACGGTGGGCGATGGAATCACGTGGCACGACATGCAACTGCCACTTCAGATCCCCCAACCCCAGACAAGCACACCAGATATCAACCTGATACTGGCAAAGCCGCAATAACAGCCGCTGTTCGGTATCGGTCAACCCTTTGCCAGACTGAACATGCTCCTCTTTTTGCTGCAAGGTGCCGCCGAAAAAGAGGACCGCAAGACGATAGATGACCAGAGGTGCGATCGAGAAATAGACGGCGCGCTGTGGTTCAAGCGGACTTCTCGCCTCGACCCAGATATGAGCGTCATCTATCTCTGCCGGACCGGAAAAGGCGAACTCGCCATAATTCAGTTCGCACTCAGCACTATTAAACAGCTGGGCCATACAACTCGCAGCTTGCAGGGAAAATGTGCTCAACTGGCCATTGACCTGCTTCAAACGGGCGTGGTTTAACCGCTCGACACCCAACAGATCATAATGAGGCAGGGTTCTGCCCCGTTCTGCGCTAAGCAGCCGGGAAGGTGTGAGCATTGCGCTGCTTGATGACATTAATAATCCACCTTAACCATTTCATCTCGCCTTACTGCCACAGGGTCGCTCATCAGGCCAGCAGTGTGATAGATACAGACAGTCCAGCCGACGTATATCGACCAAAAAGGGTGAGAACTTTATTACAAATTCCAGAAAGCCGCCATGCGGTGCATCTCGGCGTGAATAATAAAAATCCCGGTGCCGTTAGGCACCGGGATTTTAGCGTGACGGTTCACGCGGAATGAGGTCGGAGTCGGCCTGTAAGCCGGGTTCTGTACCGGGTTGCCCCGGGTAGCAATCATTCCTCTAGGCCAGCAATCGCTCGCTGGCTCAAGCAACCTACCCGCCCCCAACGCGGGCCGCGCCAATAGGGGCCTATTTGGTCTTGCTTCGGGTGGAGTTTACCGTGCCACGAACTGTTGCCAGTCGCGCGGTGCGCTCTTACCGCACCCTTTCACCCTTACCTGATCCCTTGCGGGCCATCGGCGGTCTGCTCTCTGTTGCACTGGTCGTAGGCTCACGCCCCCCAGGCGTTACCTGGCACCCTGCCCTGTGAAGCCCGGACTTTCCTCCCCTCCGCCCGTCTGTCCCGAGGGACACAACGACGAAGCAGCGATTGCCCAGCCAACTCCGAGGCGCGGATTATAGCCTTGCGATACGCACGGGGTAAACCGGCAATTCCCGTTTACAGCCATTTATCGCGCTTTGGCCCCCGTTTACAGGCTGACTGATTGTCGATACAAGGGATTGCTCAGGTCAAAAAACAGTCTGACGACCTATTAACCGACTCAATAGTGCTCGAGACCGTATTTATAGAGGGCATTCTTCTTCACGCCGTGGATCTCGGCGGTCAGGGCGGCCGCTTTTTTCAGTGGCAGTTCGGTCACTAGCAACCCAAGGGTACGGATCGCTTCTGCTGGCAGATCCTCTTCCTCTTTGGAGGCGCCAGCCACGACCAGCACGATCTCGCCGCGGCAGCGGTTGTCATCCTCACCAAGCCAGGCCAGCATCTCGGAGGCTGGCAGACCATGGATCGACTCGAAGGTCTTGGTCAGCTCGCGGCACACCACCACCTGACGCTCGCCGAGAATGCGAGCAATCGCTTCCACTGTATCCTGCACACGGCGTGGGGATTCGTAGAACACCAGCGAGCGGGTGTCTTCAATAACGGCTTGCAGGCGATCGTCACGCCCCTTGCTCTTGGCAGGCAGGAAGCCCTCAAAGGCGAAGCGATCGGTGGGCAGACCGGCCGCGCTCAGGGCGGTGATGGCAGCACAGGGACCGGGCAGCGGCACCACCTTGACCCCGGCTTCACGACAGCGGGTGACCAAGTGATAACCGGGGTCGCTGATGAGCGGAGTGCCGGCATCGGAGACCAGCGCAACACTCTTGCCCTCTTTGATCCGGCCGATCAGTACATCGGCCTTCTGCTGCTCGTTGTGATCGTGCAGGGCGAAGGTCGGCACCGAGATTTGGTAGTGGCTGAGCAGGATACCGGTATGACGGGTATCTTCGGCGGCCACCAGATCGACACTGCGTAAAATGTCCAATGCACGCTGGGTGATGTCCGCCAGATTACCGATCGGAGTGGGGACTATATACAGGGTTGGGATGTCACTCATGGGATCTCCGAGTGCCCCGACAATTGTGTCGCCATATTGGCCCGTTTACACTATGGGGAACTTCAACACTGGTCGGGGAATGAACTTGAACCGGGTTACAAAGCAGCTAAGTGTATCACGACTCTTCGGCATCATACTCGCGGCAGTACTGCTCGCCGCCTGTGCGTCGGAGCCCAATCAACCGTCAGGGCAGTCAGGCATGCCCTCTGCGTTCTCCAATCTGACCAAGAATGCCCAGTGGTATCTTGAGCAGGTGGACCCCGCCAAGCCGGCCGAGGCCTTTACCTGGCAGATGCTGGCGGCACGCAGCTATCTGGCGCTGGGCCAGGCCAAACCGGCCTCGGCACTGTTCCAACAATTGCAGAAGCAGGCCAAGGATCCCGTTCAGAAGACGCAGTTGCAACTGCTGCAAGCCCATCTGTTGCTGGCGCAAGGCCACGCCAATCAGGCGCTGATCCTGCTGGAAGGCAAACCCGAGGTGGTGCTGGATGCCGATACCCAGAAGGACTGGTATCGCCAGCGCGTGGTGCTGCAGCTCGACATCAACAACAAGTTTGGCGCAGCCAAGTCGTTGATTGCACTGGAGCCCTACCTCAATCAGAGCGAGCAGGCGACCAACCATCAGCAGATCTGGTCGTTGCTCAAAAGCATGACCCCCTCCACCCTGCAAGCGCTGGAAGAGGCTCCGGCCCCTGATGTGACCACCGGCTGGTTGCGACTGGCGGCACTGGTCAACGAGTTTGGCGCCCAGCCGAACCTGCTGGCCCGCCAACTGGCAGGCTGGAAGCGCGACTTCCCCAACCATCCGGCTCAGAAGGATATGCCGGCAGGATTGGGCGATCTGGCGGCCACTGCCAGCACCTCGGTGCAACAGATCGCAGTGCTACTGCCCCTCTCCGGCAATCTGGAGCCACAGGGCGCCGCCATCCGTAACGGTATGCTGATGTCTTATAAGGAAAATCAGGGGCAATTCACCCTGAACTTCTACGACACCCAGAGCAAGTCGACCGGCGACCTTTATAAGCAGGCGATTCAGGAAGGGGCAGACATGATCATCGGCCCGCTGCTGAAAGACAGGGTCGAGGAGCTGCTCAAGGCCAATCCGACCGTGCCGGTACTGGCGCTCAACGAGCTGGACAAGCCGGTCGTCAACGACACCACCTACTACTTCTCCCTCTCTGCCGCCGCAGATGCCGCGCAGGCAGCCCAATACCTCTACACCCAGGGCTACCGCAAACCGCTGCTGATCGCCGCCCAGGGGCGGATCGGTTACAGCAGTATCAAGGCATTCGAGCAGAGCTGGGCCACCCTGAGCCAGGATAAGCCGGTCGTTGCCACCTTCGGTGCCCGCAACGAAGTACAGGGGATGGTCAAGAATGCCCTGAGCGGCCGCTCTACCGCCCGTGCTGGCGAGGTAGTGCAACTCTCTGATGCCTCACCGCGCAGCATCGATGCCGTTTATGTGGTGGCCAACAGCCTGGAAACCCGGATGATCAAGCCCTACGTGGATGTCTCGGTCAATCCGATGGGCAGCCTGCCCATCTACACCAGCTCCCGTGGCTACGACAGCGCAGCCACCGAGGTCGCCTCCGAGCTCAACGGCATGCATATCGCCGATATGCCGCTGCTGCTGGGCGGCTACGAGAAACAGCGCGAGCAGATCGCCCTGCTCTGGCCGCAGACTCAGGGTGACCTGCTGCGTCTGTTTGCCATGGGCTACGATGCCGTCAGTCTGGCTGAGAACCTGCAGCAGATGCGCAAGGTGGGCGGCATGCAGCAGGCCGGCATGAGCGGTCAGCTGAGCGTCGATGCCCAGGGCAATATCGTACGTATGCTGAGCTGGGGTACTTACCAGAACGGCAAACTGGTCGACGAGAACGCCGTTCAGCAACTGGAGGAGCCCTCCAATGAAGGAACTATGGAAACGGATGCGCCAGCAGTTGCCGAGCCTGTTCCCCTCACCAACGAGCAAGGGACAGCACTTTGAACAAGTCGCTGAACGCTGGTTGCAGGCCCGGGGCCTGCAACCGGTAGCTCGCAACTACCGCTGTCGTGGCGGTGAAATAGATCTCATCATGCACCAGGGCCAGACCCTGGTGTTTGTTGAGGTGCGCTACCGGGCCACCGGCAGCCATGGCGGGGCCGCCAGCTCGGTCACCCGCAGCAAACAGCACAAGATCATGCTGGCAGCGCGCCACTATTTGAAGCAACATGCCATCAACGAGGCCAATCAGGCCTGCCGATTCGATGTGATTGCGTTCGAAGGCGACCAGCCAGCCTGGATCCAGAACGCATTTTAAGAGGACCCTATGACTGACCGCATCAAAGAGAACTACACCGAAAGCATCCAGACCAAGATAGCCGCCGCCGAGGCGCTGCCGGATGCCATCCATACTGCAGCCCAGATGATCACCATCTGCCTGCTCAATGGCCACAAGGTGCTGGCATGCGGTAACGGTCCTTCTGCCGCACTGGCGCAACTGTTCATCTCCGAGCTGGTCAACTGCTACGAAACCCAGCGCCCCTCCCTGCCCGGTATGGCCCTGACCCCGGACATGGCGACCATCAGCGCCATCGCCACCGACCACGGTTTTGAAGAGGTCTACGCCAAGCAGATCCGCGCGCTGGGTCAGCCTGGCGACATTCTGGTGGTCATCACCACCTCCGGCCACAGCCGCAGCCTGATCAAGGCCGCCGAGGCTGCCCTCTCCCGTGACATGACCATAGTGGTGCTGAGCGGGGGGGACGGTGGCGAAATGGCTGGTCTGCTCGGCCCGAACGATGTGGAGATCCGTGTTCCCTCCGCCCGTCGCCCTCGCATTCTGGAAGTGAACCTGTTGACCCTGCACTGCCTGTGTGATCTCATCGACCAGACTCTTTTCCCGCAACAGGAAGATTGAAACCATGAAAAAGCACACTATCCTGCTCGGTCTGCTGGTTAGCACCCTGCTGCTGCAAGGCTGCGCAGCCCTGGTTGTTGGCGGCGCCGCAGGGACTGCCAAGGCCTCTGGCGATCGCCGAACGCTGGGCGCGCAATGGGATGACCAGACCATCGAGCTGAAAGCGGCCAATCTGCTGGCCGACAACAAACCGCTCAGCGCAGCCAGCAAGATCAGCGTCTACAGCAACAATGGCCGCGTCCTGCTGGTCGGCCAGACACCTTCTGACGTTTACAAGATTGAGGCGGGCAAAATTGTCAGTCGCATCGAAGGGGTTCGCCACGTCTACAACGAATTGCGCATCGGCCAACCTGTCAGTTTCACCACCCGCAGCAATGACTCCTGGATCACCTCCAAGGTGAAAGCCGATATGTTCGGCACCAAGAACTTCGACAGCACCAAGGTCAAGGTGGTCACCGAGAACGGCGAGGTGTTCCTGATTGGTCTGGTGACTCGCCAAGAGGGAGAGCAGGCAGTCAACATCGCCCGCCATGTCACCGGCGTGAAGCGCGTGATCAAGGCCTTCGAATTCGCCCAGAACTAAGCTCGACCGCACATAAAAAAACGCAGCCAATCGGCTGCGTTTTTTATTTGATCACCTTCAGGGTCGGACGACCGCTTGGACGCGGCGGTTCCGGCTCAGGCTCCACCGGCGCTTCAGCCTGCTCCAGCCAGATATCGTAACCCGGCTCGGGCGGGAACATGGTGCCCACGCCGTTCTCCCGGGCATGGATAGCCAGCACTGCCGCCATCGGGATGTAAACCTGCTGGGAGACGCCGCCAAAGCGGGCACTGAAGCTGATAGCCTCGTTATCCATGTGAAATTGCATCACGGCTCGGGGCGCGATATTCAGTACAATTTGTCCGTCCTGAGCAAACTGCATCGGCACCATCACATGGGGAATGTTGACGTTGACCACCAGATGAGGGGTCAGATCGTTGTCCAGCAACCAGTCAAAGAACGCCCGTAACAAGTACGGGCGGCTCGGTGTCATTGTCGGTTCCATGCTCATACGCCGGCACGGATCTCGCGTTCGGCTTCGGTCAGGGAAGCCTGGAAGGACTCACGCTCGAACAGACGAACCATGTAGGCCTTCAGCTCTTTGGCACCACGACCGGTCAGGTCGATGCCAAGGCTCGGCAGACGCCACAGCAGCGGTGCCATGTAGCAATCCACCAGACCGAACTCTTCGCTCATGAAATAGGGCATTTCACCGAAGATCGGCGCGATGGCCAGCAGGTTGTCACGCAGTTCGTTGCGTGCCGCTTCAGCATCGGTTCCGGCCATGATCTTGTCGGCCAGGGAGTACCAGTCCAGCTCGATGCGGTGCATCATCAGACGGCTGTTACCACGGGCAACCGGGTAAACAGGCATCAGGGGCGGATGCGGGAAGCGCTCGTCCAGATACTCCATGATGATGCGCGAGGTGTAGAGTGCCAGCTCACGATCAACCAGGGTCGGTACAGAGTTGTACGGGTTCAGCTCGGCCAGCTCATCCGGCAGATTGGCTGGATCAACCTGGCAGATATCCACGCTAACACCCTTCTCCGCCAGGACAATACGCACCTGATGGCTGAACATATCGTTGGCACCGGAAAACAGCGTCATTACCGAACGCTTATTGGCAGCTACAGCCATTGAACCCTCCCGTCATTAAAAAGCAGAAACGGCAATGAAGCATCTTGGTCTTCATTGCCGTGCATTATATTACCCGTATCTGGTCGCTTAGTGAACGTCGCGCCAGAATTCCTTCTTCAACAGCACAGTGAAGATGAAGAAGATCACAATGAATCCAAGCACCCAGAAGCCCATGCGTTCACGCTCCTGTTGTACCGGTTCAGCCGAGTAGACCAAGAAGTTTACCAGATCCAGTACCGTCTGATCATACTCTTCGTCATCCATTTCACCATTACCATCAGATTTGATGCTGACAACCTGCTGGGTTTCCACTCCGTCGACCGTGTGAGTAGCGAACTCGGCACGGGGGGTTCCCTGCAACGGCTCCAGCACATGGGGCATGCCCACGGATGGGAACACGGCGTTGTTCACCCCGAACGGACGGGTCTCATCCACGTAGAAGGAACGCAGATAGGTGTAGATCCAGTCTGCACCGCGTACCCGAGCAACCAGAGTCAGATCGGGGGGCGGCGCACCAAACCACTTGGCGGCATCCTTCTCTGACATGGCGCTTTTCATCAGGTCACCGACCTTTGCGCCGGTGAAAATCAGGTTCTCTTTCATCAAATCTTCGGGGATCCCGAGATCTTCTGCGACCCGGTTATAACGCTGATACTGGGTGGAGTGGCATCCGGCGCAATAGTTCATGAAGGTGGCCGCGCCGCGTTGCAGCGATGCCTTGTCACTCAGATCGTAATTGGCTTTGTCCAGATGAACAGCTCCGCCACTTGCAAATACCAGAGATGGCAGCAGGGTCAGCACTGCAAATATTATTCTTTTCATTTAAATGTCACCCTCTCCGGCAGCGGCTTGGTGCTTTCATTCTTGCTATAGAAGAACAGCAGGACGAAGAACCCGAAATATCCCAGTGAACAGATCTGGGCAACCAGCGTCAACGTCGGCGTCGATGGCAGCACCCCCAACACCCCCAGGATGATGAAGCAGACCACAAACTGGGCAATGTTCAGCTTGTGCAGCATGCTGCGATAACGCACCGAGCGCACCTTGCAGCGATCTAGCCACGGCAGCAGGAACAGTACCACGATGGAGAGACCCATCATGATGACGCCAAGCAGCTTGTCCGGCACCGCCCGCAAAATGGCGTAAAACGGCGTGAAGTACCACACAGGCGCAATGTGCTCCGGAGTTTTCAGACCGTTAGCCACTTCAAAGTTCGGTTTCTCGAGGAAGTAACCCCACATATCCGGCTTGAAGAAGATGATGGCGCAGAAGAAGAACAGGAAGCCAGCCACACCGATCATATCCTTGACGGTGAAGTAAGGGTGGAACGCCACCGCATCCAGCGGCCAGCCGTTCTCGTCCTTGTGCTTCTTGATGTCGATACCATCCGGGTTGTTGGAGCCCACTTCGTGCAGCGCCAGAATGTGCATGGCAACCAGCATCACCAGCACCAGCGGCAACGCGATGACATGCAGCGCGAAGAAGCGGTTCAGGGTCGCACCGGAGATCACGTAGTCACCACGGATCCACAGGGTCAGATCGTCACCGATGACCGGAATGGCGCCAAACAGCGAGATGATGACCTGGGCACCCCAGAATGACATCTGACCCCAGGGCAGCAAGTAGCCCATAAAGGCCTCTGCCATCAGCACCAGGAAGATCAGCATGCCGAAGATCCACAGCAGCTCACGAGGCTTCTGATAAGAGCCATAGATCATGCCGCGGAACATGTGCATGTAAACCACGATGAAGAATGCAGACGCGCCGGTTGAGTGCATGTAACGCAGCAGCCAGCCGTACTCCACATCGCGCATGATGTACTCCACGGAGGCAAACGCACCTTCCGCGGAGGGGTTGTAGTTCATGGTCAGCCAGATACCGGTGATGATCTGGTTAACCAGCACCAGCATGGCCAGCGAGCCGAAGAAGTACCAGAAGTTCAGGTTCTTCGGTGCCGGATACTTGGCCATGTGGTCGTTGTACATGGCCGTGAGCGGGAATCGATAATCGATCCAGCCCATCAGTTTACTCAACATGGTCAGGCCTCCTTGCCATCGGCACCGACCTGGATGGTGGTGTCATTAATGAATTGATAGGGCGGAATGACCAGGTTCAGCGGTGCAGGCACCCCCTGGAACACACGGCCGGCCATGTCGAACTTGGAGCCATGGCACGGGCAGAAGAAGCCGGACGTAACGCCCTGCACCTGCTCGCCAAAGCTGTCAGGCAGATAGGAAGGTGAACACCCCAAGTGGGTGCAAATACCGACCGCGACAAAAATTTCGGGCTTGATCGATCTGTACCCGTTATGGGCATAGTCAGGCTGCTGCGGCTCTTCAGATGAGGGATCCCGCAGCTTGTCATCATGCGCGGCTAAGGCATCCAGCGTCTGTTTGGTGCGTTTCACCACCCAGACAGGCTTGCCTCGCCACTCGACACGGATGAGCTGACCCGGTTCCAACTTGCTGATATCGACTTCAACCGGCGCACCGGCTGCTTTGGCCTTGGCGCTCGGATTCCATGACTTTATAAACGGCACTGCGGTAAACGCAGCTCCTACCCCACCAACGGCAACCGTTGACCAGGTAAGAAATCTGCGGCGACCGGTATCAACTGGCGCATTGCTCATCCAAAAACTCTCCCATGTGGACTCCGCACATTCTTATAGTGTCCCTGTTCCCCATTTTTCCCGTGACAACAGCGGCGGAAGCTGGATTTACAATTGCCACAGAAAACAGGGGAAATTTTAAAGAAAAGATAACAACTTGACAAGAAAGAGCGGTGAGCAATGAAAACAATAAAGAAACAATTTTTTGTCTTTTGTGACGCGTGGTTAGCATTGATGTCGGTAATATTACCAATAAAAAAAGCCTGGCGATTGCCAGGCTTTTTTGACACTCGAAAGAGTGAGTACCAAAAGCGAATTAACGCTTGGAGTACTGCGGACGCTTACGAGCTTTGTGCAGACCAACTTTCTTACGCTCAACCTTACGGGCATCACGAGTAACAAAGCCAGCTTTACGCAGTTCGGAACGCAGGGTTTCGTCGTACTGCATCAGAGCACGAGTGATACCGTGGCGGATCGCACCAGCTTGACCGGAGATGCCACCACCGTTAACGGTGATGTACAGGTCCAGTTTCTCGGTCATCTCAACCAGTTCCAGCGGCTGACGAACTACCATGCGGGCAGTCGGACGGCCGAAGTACTGCTCCAGGGAGCGCTGGTTGATTACGATCTTGCCGCTACCCGCTTTGATAAATACGCGAGCAGTGGAGCTTTTGCGACGGCCGGTACCGTAGTATTGATTTTCTGCCATGTTGCCAGTTCCCGATTAGATATCCAGTACTTGAGGTTGCTGAGCAGCATGAGCATGCTCGGCGCCTGCGTAAACTTTCAGTTTACGGAACATGGCACGGCCCAGAGGACCTTTCGGCAGCATGCCTTTGACGGCTGCTTCGATTACCATTTCCGGTTTACGCTGAATCAGCTTGTCGAAGCTGATTGACTTGATACCACCCGGGAAACCGGAGTGAGCGTGGTACATTTTGTCGGTAAATTTCTTACCGGTTACGTGTACCTTCTCAGCGTTTACAACGATGATGTAATCACCGGTGTCAACGTGCGGAGTGTACTCAGCTTTGTGCTTACCACGCAGACGAGCAGCGATCTCGGTTGCGATACGACCCAGAGTTTTACCTTCTGCGTCCACAATGTACCAGTCACGTTTTACGGTTTCTGGCTTGGCAACGAAAGTTTTCATTAAGTTAAACCCAATTACCTGTTACAGACCCAATTGCTTATGGGGGCTCTCCCACAAACAACAAACGATGGCCTACCTGTACCCCTTCGAATACAAGTAAAGCTTAAAGTGTTGCTGTCTTATCGACAGCTGTAACGTGGGCCGGGCGATTATAAGTGAAGTTGCCTTAAATATCACCTGCTAATTTCACTGCCATGAAACCAGCAAATGTCGCCCGGCCCTACCTGCCGCAGATGCCCATCCGACTGGCAGGCGCGGTATTGTGACTAAGGAAGGTGCACTCTGGCAAGGTATTCGTGCGATTGCATTTCCTGAAGCCGCGAAAGACAGCGTTTGAATTCGAAATTCAGCAGCCCTTCGCCGTAGAGTTCTGTCATGGGAACCGCTGCCGACATGATGAGTTTGACGTGCCGTTCGTAAAACTCATCGACCATGGCAATGAAGCGGCGAGCCACGTCATCCGTGCCTGTGCCCATTGGCTGCACATTGGCCAGCAGAACGGTGTGGAACAGCCTGGCCAGCTCGATATAGTCGTTCTGGGAGCGGGGAGTACAGCAAAGTTGCTCAAATTCCATATAGAGCACCCCTTCCCCCATCCCGAGCGACTTCAGCTGACGATGATTGACCTCGAACGTCCCCTCGCAAGCAGCGTGCCCACCGGTTAATTGCTGAAAATAGTGGTCAAGATTGGCTTTTGCCTGCAAGTCCAGCGGGCAGTGATAAATCTCCGCTTGTTCCAGCGTACGCAGGCGATAGTCGATGCCGCCGTCCACGTTAAGTATTTCGCAATGGCGCTCGATAAGCTCAATGGCTGGCAGAAAACGGGCTCGCTGCAAGCCGTTGTGGTAAAGATCCTTTGGCGGAATGTTTGAGGTTGCCACCAGCACGACGCCGTGACCGAACAACTCCTGAAACAGCGTGCCCAACAACATGGCATCTGTAATGTCCGAGACGAAAAATTCGTCGAAACAGATGATGTCTGTCTCGCTGGCAAGCTTGCTGGCCACCAGCTTGAGGGGATCGGACTGCCCGCTCAGCCCCTGCAGTTCATCGTGAATGCGGTGCATGAAGCGGTGGAAATGGCTGCGCATCTTGCGCGTCCCAGGCAGGCTGTCGAAAAAAGTATCCATCAGCCAGGTCTTGCCTCGGCCCACTCCGCCCCACATATAGATACCCAGGACGGGCTCCGGCGGCTTGGGCTTTTGCAGCCAACCCAGCAGCCCTCGAGATCTGGTCGGAGTCGGGCGTCGTAGCAAATCCTGATACAGTCGCTCCAGCCTGCTAATGGCCATCCCCTGCGCGGGGTCGGCCACAAAGCCGGGGCGCAGCAGATCCTGCTGGTATTTTTGCTGCGGTGTCATCCTTGAGCGCCTCTCCAAGTCCCTGAATCGAGGACAAAATGGTATCACGGCCTCAGGACGCACGGTATAGTGCCATCAAGGCATGGCGGTTATGACGACCGCATAAACCCACTCTGTTTTAGCTGTAACAAGGAGCATCTATGAGTCTGTTAACTGGGATCCTGCTGGCTGTCGCGGCCTTGATTATCGGTATCGTTCTCGGCCGTTTTTCGGTGCGTAGCCGCGATGCTGGCCGTCTCGAACAGGAGCTGAAGAAGGCCCACAAGGAGCTCGAGAGTTATCAGGGCCAGATCAACACCCACTTCGCCGACAGTGCCGCCCTGATGGAGCAACTGGCCGAGCAGTATCAGACCCTCTATCGCCACATGGCCGAGCAGAGCAAATTCCTGGCCAAGGCGCAGGAACCGCTGTTCCGCGAATCATTGGTAGAAGAAACCCCTGCCAATGTGGCAGAAGAGCCGGGCGTTCCGCCTCGCGACTATGCTGGCGCCTCTTCCGGACTGCTCAAGCAACCAAACTAGTTCCTCGCGGAACTAATTGGCCAGTCCCGTGGTCTGACCTTGACGATTGCAATGCAACTTTTTCTGGGAGCTGTTTTTCATATGCGTAAACCTCTTTCCATGCTCAGTGTGCTAGCCCTCAGTGTCGGTATCGCCATGTCTGCGGCCCCTGCTCAGGCTGCACTGCCTTCCCTGTTAGGTTCAAATCAGGAGATGCCAAGCCTGGCGCCTGTTCTCGAACAGGTCACCCCGGCGGTGGTCAATATCTCGGTTTCTGGCAAAAAAATTACCCGTCAGCGTCTGCCGGAACAGTTCAAGTTCTTCTTCGGCCCCAACATGCCCGATGAACAGGTGAGCGAGCAGCCGTTCCAGGCGCTCGGCTCCGGTGTCATCGTCGATGCCAAGAAGGGTTACGTGATCACCAACGCCCACGTGGTGCACGAGGCGGACGAGATCAAGGTCAATCTGAAGGATGGTCGTGAGTACGCGGCCAAGAAGATCGGTGAAGACAAGCAGTCCGACATCGCTCTGCTGCAAATCAAGGCCGAGGATCTGGTACAGATCAAGTTTGCCGACTCCGACGAGCTGCGGGTAGGTGACTATGCGCTGGCCATCGGCAACCCGTTTGGTCTGGGCCAGACCGTCACATCCGGTATTGTCAGTGCGCTGGGTCGCAGCGGCCTCAACATCGAGAATCTGGAGAACTTCATCCAGACCGATGCGGCTATCAACTCCGGTAACTCCGGCGGTGCCCTGCTCAACCTGCGTGGCGAGCTGATCGGTATCAACACCGCGATTCTGGGCCCGAACGGCGGCAACATTGGCATCGGCTTTGCCATCCCTTCCAACATGGTGCGGGATCTGACCGAGCAGATCGTCAAGTACGGTGAAGTGCGTCGCGGCCAGCTGGGGATTACCGGCACCGAGCTCACCTCCGACATCGCCAAAACCTTCGGCTACAACAAGAAGGATGGTGCCTTCGTCAATCAGGTCATGCCTGATTCGGCGGCCGACAAGGCGGGCATCAAGGCAGGCGATATCATCGTTAGTATCGATGGCAAACCGGTTCGCTCCTTCGGCGAGCTGCGTGCCAAGATCGCTACCATGGGCGCTGGCAAGCAGGTCGAGCTGGGACTGATCCGCGATGGCAAGTCACAAACTGCCAAAGTGACCCTGAAGCAGGCCGATGACAGCGAAGTACGCGCCAGCGCGCTGCATCCGGCACTGGAAGGGGCCAAGCTGAGCACCACTACCGACCCGGTCTCCGGTGTCGCGGTGGCCGATATTGATCCTCGCTCTCCGGCAGCCGCTTCCGGCCTGCAGAAGGGTGACATCATCATCGGGGTCAACCGCCTGCGCATCAACACCCTGGGCGAGCTGACCAAGGCGCTCAAGAACAAACCTGACGTGCTGGCGCTCAACATCCAGCGCGGCGACTCCTCGCTCTATCTGGTGATCCGCTAACGCTCAAGTTGTTCGCCAACACCTCTATCACCCGCGGCCTTCACCGCGGGTGATTTTTATCCATCGATAGTGTTATTCTCTGCGCGCAGCCTGTACGGATGAGAATGACATGAAAATCCCCCCTTTAGTCAGTTACTTGGGCAAGTCTGTCGGTTTTGGATTGACCGTCGCAGCGCTGCTGTTGCTGCTGTTTCCCCATTTTCGCGGTGGTGCCCAACTGCCCGGCATCATCACCAATGCCCGTGAACTGAGTTTCTCCTATGCCGCCCATCGGGC
Source organism: Aeromonas sp. FDAARGOS 1416 (assembly GCF_019048085.1). Lineage (NCBI taxonomy): Bacteria > Pseudomonadati > Pseudomonadota > Gammaproteobacteria > Aeromonadales > Aeromonadaceae > Aeromonas > Aeromonas sp. FDAARGOS 1416. Next base: position 3,376,956 of record NZ_CP077301.1, read on the forward strand.
AGGCCCTGCCGTCGTCAACATCTACACCCGCAGCTTTGCCCCCAATCAGGGCAATCAGGGGGAACTGCGCCCGCAAGGGCTGGGTTCTGGCGTCATCATGAATCAGCGCGGCTATGTACTGACCAACTACCACGTCATCGCCGATGCCGACCAGATCATCGTCGCGTTGCAGGATGGTCGGGTCTTCAGTGCCGAGCTGGTCGGAACCGATCAGCTCACCGACCTCGCCGTGCTCTATATCGAGTCAGACAACCTGCCGGTGATCCCGCAGGATCCCGAGCGACTGCCAGAAGTGGGGGATGTGGTGCTCGCCATCGGCAACCCTTACAACGTCGGCCAGACCATCACCCAGGGCATCATCAGTGCGACCGGCCGTACCGGCCTCTCCAGCATGGGACCCGACAGCAATGGCCGCCAGGATCTGCTGCAGACCGATGCCGCCATCAACGAGGGCAACTCGGGTGGCGCGCTGGTCAACGGCCGTGGCGATCTGGTGGGTATCAACACCGCCACCTATCACCTCAACGGCAATCAGGAGAGCTACGGCATCAGCTTCGCCATCCCCTACCGGCTGGCAAAACGGATCATGGATGAGCTGATCGCCAACGGCCGGGTGATCCGCGGCTACCTCGGGATCTCCAGTGTCGAGATCAACCCCATAGTCGCGCGGATGATGAACCTCGGCGACCTGCGTGGTCTGGTGGTGGAGAGTCTGGATCCCAACGGCCCGGCGGCCAAAGGCGGCCTGCAGCGAGGGGATGTGCTGCTCAAGATCAACGGAGAGGCCATCAGTGGCGTACGCAGCGCCATGGACAAGATTGTCGAGAGCCGCCCCGGCACCAAGCTGACCATCTCGGTATTCCGCTCCGGCAAGCCGCTGGAAGTGGTGGTCACTATAGAGGAAGACCTGCGCTATCAGCAGAGAACGGCCAGCTCGAGCGCAGCATCGGCCAGCTAGCGTCACTCCTTGTTATGAGAAGGGCGGGAAACCGCCCTTTTCCATATCTTTCCCCTCGGCTACGTCTCTTACCGTGAGATGACTCACAGTTTCCCGCAACGCTTGCCCTGCCCCCGCCCCCCGATTTGTGCGCTACCGATCACACAAAACAAGCTTCAATAAGCACTCTTTTTGCCTTTTTAGTATCCAAACGATCACTTCGGGGCCATTTCCTCAGGAATTTCCGCTTCGAATCGGAAAAACACTGCCTCCTCCACATCGACGCGCAGGCTTAGGGTAACGCCATACCTTCTGCCAGCCTTGGAGAGCAGACATTGCAAACAGAGACTCACGACCAGACCCTGACCCCGAACAGCCCGGAGTTGCTGCGCCAGACCGATCATATCCTCGCGCGCATTTATCCCCTGCTGGCCGAACAGGGCATCATCCCCAACGAGGTGCAACGGCAGATGCTGGCCTCCCACGTCAAAGCCATGGTGTGGCGCTCCCACAGTGGCGAGCCCCTGCCGGAGGTTGACCTCAGCCTGTTTGAAGAGATCTCCTCCCTCTCACTGCGTCTCGCCGAACAGGTCGTCAGCTGGCTGGATCAGCTTGCTTATGAGGAGGCTCACCTCTTGTCCGTCCATTTTGAAGTCGCCAAAGAAAACGAACTCAGCTCGGTGCAGAACCCGTAACTCAAGGAGAAATCGATATGACAGCCATCAAACTCGTGATTGGAGACCGTCTCGGCAAGGGTCAGAAAGTGGGTGCAGGCGCGGAAGCAGCCGGAGCCAACGTGACCATCATCCCAGGCATGGCCGCTGACATGAAGCTCGGCGACGTGATGAACAAGGAGCAGGCGGATCTCGGCATCTCCTTCTGCGGCAGCGGCGGCGCCGGGGCGATCACCGCCCAGACCAAATACGGCTACAAGTGCCGCTACGGCATGCGCTCTGTTGAAGAGGGCGTCACCGCCATCAACGAAGGGTGCGTGGTGCTGGGCTTCGGTTTCATGGACAAGGAAGAGCTGGGCCAGAAGCTGGTCGAAGCCTTCGCCAAGAAGCACGGACGCGCCTGATGAAAGAGAACTTCACCACCCAGGTCATCGTCAACGGCAAGGGGACGACCCGCCAGCAGGCGTTTGCCTCCGCCCTCAGCCAGGTGCAACCCACACTGCTCAAGGACAACCAGCAGGTACTGCTGCGCATTGAGCCGGTCGATGTACAGGTGCTCAAAGCCGAGGAGTCGGTCCGGGTGGAGAAGTTCCTGTTCTTCTTCCTGCCGCGCCAGCGCCGCGAATACCGCGTCCAGCTGGAGATCAAGGTTCAGGTCACCAGTCTGGATGTCACCAAGGTGACATTCACCCAGGTGTGATGCCTGCGCAGGCACAACCCCACAAGAAGGATACGTTGGATGTTTCTAATCATTTTTATCAAGTCACTCATCATTGGCGGCCTGGTTGGCGTCGGGGTGGGGGCCGGCGCGGCGCGGATGTTCCACGCCCCGACCGTACAGGGCATGGGAGCCTTCCGCACCCTGGGCGAACTTAACTCTTGCGAAGGGGACCCCGCTTCCCACTTCTCGTTTGGTCTGGGCTTCTTCTTCAACGCTTGGGCCTCCACCGTGGCGGCAGGCGCCTTCACCCAGGATGTGGATCACCGCATCATCCCGCACTGGGCCACGGCGGCACTGCTGTTCAAGAACCGGGATCTCGCCACCACCCTGCACGACCCGAAAAAGATGGCCATCGCTGGCGGCATCATAGGTGCCATCGTGGTCGCATTCCTCAACAGTACGGCTGCTGCCGTCCCGGCCGCCCTGCAGGTCACTGCGGTCAAGGTGCTGGTACCGGCAGCCAACCTGCTGGTCAACACCGTTATGCCGGTGATCTTCTGGCTGGCCGCCATCGAGGCGGGCAAGAAATCCGGTTTCTGGGCCACCATCTTCGGCGGTCTGGCCCAGCTCATCATGGGCAACGCGGTACCGGGTCTGGTGCTCGGCATCCTGATCGGCAAGGGTGTGGAAGAGAGCGGTTGGAACCATGTCACCAAGGTGATGATGGCAGCCATCGTCCTGCTGTTCGTGCTGAGCGGCTTCTTCCGCGGCTTCGACATGAAACTGATTGAATCCTTCCATATGGGTGTCCCCCTATGGCTGGAAAACGTCCATAACCTGCTGAGCGGCAAATAAGGGGTCACACCATGGATGAGAAACTGAAAAACAACTTCTGGTATGCCGACTGGTCATTCCCCATCTTCGTCGGCCTGCTCTCGGCCGGGGTCTTTGCCGGTACCCACATGTTCTATCTGTACGGGGTTGGTGCCTTCAACGAGGTAGCCTTCGTCGCCATGCTGAAAGCAGGAATGGACACGGGAGCCTACGGCGCGGTAGCCGCGTTTGGTGCCAGCTTCCTGTTCGCCCGCATCATCGAGGGATCCCTGGTGGGGATCCTGGATATCGGCGGTGCCATCCAGACCGGGGTCGGCCTCGGAGTGCCAGCCCTGCTGCTGGGAGCCGGCATCGTCTATCCGGTGGAGAACTTCGGCGCCTCGCTGGCAACCGGCATGGGGATTGGTCTGGCCATCGGCTACGTCATCATTCTGGCGCGCAAGTTCACCATCAACCAGAGCAACTCCACTTACGGTGCTGACGTGATGATGGGTGCTGGCAACAGCTCTGGCCGCTTCCTCGGCCCCCTCATCATCCTCTCTGCCATGGGCGCTTCCATCCCCATCGGTATCGGTTCCCTGCTGGGTGCCCTGCTGTTCTACGTGTGGGGCAAACCCATCACCGGCGGTGCCATCCTGGGAGCCATGCTGCTGGGTACCTTCTTCCCGGTCGCCCTTGTGTAAGTACCAGCCGCCCTGCGGGGCGGCTCGCCAGAGGTTCTCAGCATGTACGACATCATCATCAAAGCGGGGCGCCAGGGAGATGGCCAGCTCGTCGATATCGCCATCAGGGAGGGCAAAATCGCCGCCATCGGCTCCCTGCCGGAGACGGCAGCGGCGCGGCAGACCCTGGATCTCGGCGGCCGGGTGCATGTGAGCGCTGGCTGGATCGATGGCCACACCCACTGCTACCCCGCCTCCCCCATCTATCACGATGAACCAGACAAGGTGGGCGTAGAGTCCGGCGTCACCACCGTCATCGACGCCGGCAGCACCGGAGCCGACGATGTGGATGACTTCCAGCTGATCGCTGCGGGCTGCAAGACCCGGGTGCATGCCCTGCTCAACATCTCCCGCATCGGTCTGCTGCGCCAGAACGAGCTGGCGGATAGCCGGGACCTCGATATGGATCTCGCCTCGGCAGCCATTCGCCGCCACCCCGACTTTATCGTCGGTATCAAGGCGCGGATGAGCGGTAGCGTGGTCGGAGAAAACGGCCTGCAACCGCTGCGCATGGCCAAGGCGCTGCAACAGACCCACGGCCGGCTACCGCTGATGGTGCACGTGGGCAACACGCCGCCGGATCTGGACGAGATAGTTGCCCTGCTGGGGGATGGCGATCTGCTGACCCACTGCTTCAATGGCAAACCGAACCGCATTCTGACCCCGGCTGGCGAGCTGCGTCAGGCGGTGCGCGAGGCAATGAAACGGGGGCTCTTGCTCGACATCGGCCACGGCGGCGCCAGCTTCAGCTTCGAGGTGGCGGAGCTGGCTATCCGGCAGGGGATCCTGCCCCGCACCATCAGCTCCGACATCTACTGCAAGAACCGCATCAAGGGGCCGGCCTACAGTCTGGCTCACGTGATGTCGAAGTTTCTCGCCATCGGCATGACGCTGGAGCAGGTGCTCGCCTGTGTCACCCATCAAGCGGCCGATGCCCTGCGCCTATCCGGCAAGGGGCGGCTCGAGGTAGACGCCGATGCCGATCTGACCCTGTTCGAGGTCACCAGCGGCCCGACCCTGTTTATGGATACCGAAGCCCAGTCCCGCAGCGGTGACCAACAACTGCAGCCTCTCGCCGCCCTGGTCGGTGGCGAACTGGTTCTGACTCACTATGGGAAATCACACCATGCCTTCTGTTTATGAGAAATATCAGCTCAAACCTGTGATCAACGCCTCCGGGCGCATGACCATTCTCGGCGTCTCCACCCCCGAGCAGGAGGTGGTCGATGCGGTCAATTTTGGCCTGGGCCACTACTTCGAGGTCAAGGATCTGGTCAACAAGACCGGCGCCTATCTGGCTGGTTTACTGGATGTGGAAGATGCGGTGGTGGTCTCCTGCGCCAGTGCTGGCATCGCCCAGTCAGTCGCCGCCATGATAGTACGCGGCGATCCCTACCGCCTCGAGCACCTGCATGCCCATCCCCATGAGGTGCCGAGTGAAATCGTGCTGCCCAAGGGGCATAACATCAACTTCGGCGCCCCGGTCGGTACCATGGTCAATCTGGGTGGCGGCAAGGTAGTGGAAGCAGGTTACGCCAACGAGTGCTCCCCTTCCCAGCTGGCAGCAGCCATCAATGCCAACACAGCAGCCATCCTCTACATCAAATCCCACCACTGCGTGCAGAAGAGCATTCTGTCGGTGGCAGAGGCCGCCGAGGTGGCCAAGACCCACGGGCTCCCGCTCATCGTCGATGCGGCTGCCGAAGAGGATCTGCGCCTCTACTACAACCAGGGTGCGGACCTGGTCATCTACAGCGGCGCCAAGGCCATTGAAGGGCCCACCAGCGGGCTGGTGCTCGGCAAGCGTCAGTACGTGGAGTGGGTCAAGCAGCAGGCCAACGGCATCGGCCGCGCCATGAAGGTGGGTAAGGAAGGGATCCTCGGCCTGACCCACGCCATCGAGCGCTATCTGACCAAAGAGAAAGAGAGCGGCGCCGCCATGGTTGCCAAGATGAGCCCCTTCATCGAGCGCCTCAACCAGCTGCCCGGCGTCACCGCCAAGGTGGCATGGGACAGCGCAGGGCGCGACATCGCCCGCACCGATATCGCCTTCGACCACCAGCAGCTCGGCATGACTACAGTGCAGGTCGTCACCCGTCTGCAACAGGGCACGCCTGCCATCTACTGCCGCGGCTACAAGGCCAACGAGGGGCACATCGAGATCGATGTGCGCAGCGTCACCGTGCCCCAGCTCGACCAAATCCACACCGCCATTGCCAACCTCGTTCAGGAGAATCGCTGATGTCCCTTACCCCCAACTACTACCGTGATCGGGTCTGTCTCAACGTATTGGCTGGATCCAAGGAGAATGCCGTCGAGGTGTACGACGCAGCCGAAGGCCACGTGCTGGTCGGTGTGCTCTCCAAAAACTACCCGGATATTCCCTCCGCAGTTGCCGATATGAAGGAGTACGCCAAGCTTATCGACAACGCCCTCTCCATCGGACTGGGCGCCGGCGATCCACGCCAATCCGCCATGGTGGCCGAGCTGGCCTGCCAGCTGCAGCCCCAGCACGTCAATCAGGTGTTCACCGGTGTCGGCGCCAGCCGGGCGCTGCTCGGCCAATCACAAACGCTGGTGAATGGGCTGATCTCCCCTACCGGCATGCCGGGCATGGTAAAGATCTCCACCGGTCCACTCAGCGCCGGGCAGCCGGATGGCATAGTGCCCATCGATACCGCCATTGCCTTGCTCAAGGACATGGGCGGCAGCTCGGTCAAGTTCTTCCCCATGGGCGGGCTGGCCTGCCGCGACGAGTATCAGGCAGTGGCCGAGGCTTGTGCCCGCAACAACTTCTGGCTGGAGCCCACCGGTGGCATCGATCTGGAGAACTTCGAGGAGATAGTGCGGATTGCGCTGGACGCCGGAGTCGAGAAGGTGATCCCGCACGTCTACAGCTCCATCATCGACAGCGCGAGCGGGCACACTCGCCCCGAGGATGTTCGCACTCTGCTGGCCATAGTGAAACGACTGTTGGCCTGATGGCAGCCACGGGCGCCGGTTTAATCACTGACCGGTGCCTGGCTTGTTGATGACCCACTTGTTAACATCGACCCTTTATCTCGCAACAGGAGTCTTGCATACCCCCTATGATCAAGCTGCCACACCCCAGGCTCCATCAATTGCTGATCCAGCTCCATGCCGAACCACTGCCACAGGAGGAGCTGGCTCGCCGCCTCAATGTCTCCACCCGCACGGTGCGCACCGATGTGGCGACCCTCAACGAACTGATTGCCACACACGGCGCTCACCTGATCCACCAGCGTGGCAGCGGCTACCAGCTGAAAATCTACAATCAGGGACTGTTCGAGGCTCTGCTGGCGGCCCAGGGTCAGGATAGCGGCCTGCCACGCACCAGCCGGGAGCGGGTGCTGCACCTGCAGATCCTGCTATTGACGGCAGAGCAGGGGATCAAGCTCGATGAGCTGGCTGATACCTGGTATCTGAGCCGGGCGGCACTGCAGGGGGATATGGCGGAAGTCCGTGAGCAACTCAGCCACTTCAGGCTCAGCGTTGAGAGCAAACCCCGCCTGGGGATGCGCATTCAGGGGGAGGAGACGGCGATCCGGGCCTGCCTGACCCAGCTGCTCTATCAAGAGTTGCTGCACAACAACCAGTTGCAAACCCTGCTACCCAACCTCTGCCCCAGCAAGACGATGGAGGTAGTGGGCAATCACATCCATGCCCAGCTTGCCCGACATCAGCTGCGTCTCGCTGACGAGAGCCTGCAGCAGCTCGCCATCTACTGCGCCGTTGCCCTGCTGCGTCAGGCATCCGGTCACGAGTTGCGCCACTTCGCCAGCGAGGATCTGACTCTGCCGCTGCTGGCAGTATCTCGCGATATATATGCGGTATTGCCCACCCTGACGCCCCCCGTAGAGGACGAGATCGCCAGTCTCGCTATCCAAATCCAGGCGCGCCTGATTGCCGATACTCCCCAGCTCAGCCCAGCGATGGCCGCCGAGAGCGAACAGCTGGTGGAGCATCTGCTGACCTACATTCATCAACACTACCCTTACGACCTGCGAGACGACCAACAGCTGCGGGCCGACCTGCAAACCCATATCAGCGCCATGCTGCTACGGGTCAAATACCAGATTGGCAACCACAACCCGCTGGCCGATCACATCAAGCAGTACTACCCCCTCGCCTACGACATCACGCTGGCGGCCATTTCGGAGTGGATCAAGCAAACCCCCTACCGATTGACCCACCACGAGATCGGCTATCTGGTGATCCATATCGGGGTCGGGCTGGAGCGCCATTACGATATCGGCTATACCCGCCGCCCGCAGGCGCTATTGCTTTGCGATGCGGGCAACGCCACCTTCCGGGTGCTGGAAGCACGCATCAAGCGGGAGTATCCCCAGTTGCAGCTGACCACGCTGGAGTCAGTGCGGGATTACGAAGGTCTGGCGCAGATCGCACAGGACTTTGTCATCAGTACCGTCAAGGTGAACGAAAAAAACGCTCCCGTGGTACTCGTTGCCCCCTTCCCGACCCAATACCAGCTGGAGCAGCTTGGCAAGCTGGTGCTGATCGACCGCACCCGCCCCTACATGCTCGACAAATATTTCGATGCCGACCACTTCATGGTGGTCACAGAACCCCTTACCCAGGCCGAACTGTTTGCCCGCATCTGTGATCAGCTGGAGGCGGAAGATCTGGTGGAGAGCGGCTTCAGAGCCTCACTGCAGGAGCGGGAGCGGATCGTATCCACCATGTTGGGAGAAGGGATCGCCCTGCCCCACTCCCTCGGTCTGCTGGCACGCCGCACTCTGGTTTACACCGTGCTGGCCCCGCAGGGGATTGACTGGGGGAATGGTGAAATCGCGACGCTCATCTTCGTGCTGGCCATCAGCAAGGCCGACTACGAGGAGGCGATGGGTCTCTACGACCTGTTTCTGGCACTGATGAACGAAAAAGCCAGCAGGAATCTGCTGGCTTGTCGCGATTTTGCCAGCTTCAAAGCGCTGGCGCGTACCCGTTCATAACATAAAACGAGGAGTGACTACTCCTCGTTGAAGCCGGAGGTGAACAGCTCCACCACGGCAGCAAGGGCCTCCTCCTCTTCGGGGCCCTCTACCTGAACCTCTACCTGCCTGCCTTGAGCCGAATCGAGCATCAACAAGCCAATAATGCTGTCGGCATCAGCCTCCACACCATCTTCATTGCGCAGCAACACATGGGCATCGAAACCCTGCACCAGTTCGAACAGCATCATGGCCGGTCTGGCATGAATACCCAGCTTGTTTTTCACTTCAACCGAGGCGGAAACAGTCATCGGATCGTCCTATTGGTCCGTCAGGATTGGGGGGCACTCTTGTCGAGAGTGCGGTGGCGGATCTGCACGTTCTTGCCAAGCAAGCGGAAAGCACTCGCCAACCGCTCGGCGATAAAGACCGAGCGGTGCTGCCCACCGGTACAACCGATACCGACCGTCAGGTAGCTGCGATTATTGCGCTCCAGATGGGGCAACCAGGTCACCAGCATGTTTTCGATCTGCTGGGTAAACAGCATCACGTCAGCCTGCGCCGAGAGGTAGTTGGCAACCGGCTCATCCTTGCCGGTAAACGGCTTGAGTTCGGGAATCCAGTGTGGATTGGGCAGGAAGCGAGCATCGAACACGAAGTCGGCATCCTTGGGAATGCCATACTTGAAGCCGAACGACTCGAACACCAGCACCAGCTCATTCTCTTTCTTGCCGAGCACCCTGGTCTTGATGAGCTCGCTCAGGTCGTGAATGCTGAGGGTGGTGGTGTCGATGCGCAGGTCAGCGGTCGAGGAGAGTGGCGCCAGCAGGTGGGTCTCCTGACGTATTGCCTCATCCAGCGACAGCTTGTTGCGTGAGAGGGGGTGCAAGCGGCGGCTCTCGCCATAGCGCTTGAGCAGGGTGCCATTGTCAGCGTCGAAGAAAAAGCTGGAGAACTCTACCCGCCCCTCATTGCGCACCTGTGCCAACAGATTTTCCAGTTTCTCCGGATCGCTCGGCAGGTTGCGCACATCGATGCTGACCGCCAGCTTGTCGTACTGGCTCTCCACCGAGACAATAAGCTGGGGCAGCAGATTGACCGGCAGGTTGTCCACACAGTAGTAACCCAGATCTTCCAGCACTCGCAGGGCTACCGTTTTACCGGAGCCCGAACGTCCACTTACCACGATTAACTGCATCTTGTTCCCTCACGCCAAAGCGGGTGTCTCATCCTTGGCCTGCTGTCAGGCCGAGGTCATGATCTGATAGAGCTCTTCGTCGCTGGTTGCCTGACGCAACTGGCGGCAAACCGCCTTGTCACCCAGCTTGGAAGCCATCAGAGAAAGGGTCTTGAGATGCTGCTTGCACTCGCTTTCCGGCACCAGCAAGGCAAACAGCAGGTCAACCGGTTGATTGTCGATGGAGTCGAAAGGAATAGGGTCGGCAAAGGTCATCAGGATCGCGGTTGGCGGGAACTCATCGTCAATGCGACCGTGGGGGATCGCAATACCGGCACCGATCCCGGTACTACCCATTTTTTCGCGGGCCAGCAAGCATTCGAACAGCGCCTGACGGGAGGTGCCAAGGCGTTCGGCGGCCAGCTCGCTGATGATTTCGAGGGCGCGTTTCTTGCTGGTACAAGGGACTGCACTCTTGGTGCAGTCCCGACTCAGTATGTGTTCAAGTTGCATGGTTATTTTTTATTTAACTTATCTTTGTGCTTGATGATCTGCCTGTCCAGCTTGTCGAGCAAGGTGTCTATCGCAGCATACATATCGGCATGTTCAGAGTTGGCAAACACTTCGCCACCGCTGACGTGCAATTTGGCTTCCGCTATCTGGTTCAGTTTTTCCACGCTAAGCACCACATGAACATTGTTGATGTGGTCGAAGTGACGCTCGAGTTTGGCAAATTTGTTATTCACATAATCACGCAGAGCTTCGGTGATCTCGACATGGTGTCCGGTCAGGTTAATTTGCATAACATCATCCTTTTGTTTGCCTAAACCAGGCGTTTGCGCTGATTGGAAGGTGGGATAAACAAGGATTCGCGATACTTAGCGATCGTGCGTCTCGCCACCATAATACCCTGTTCGGCCAGCAAATCCGCGATCTTGCTATCACTTAACGGCTTGGCAGGATTCTCTGCCGTGACCAGCTTCTTGATGAGCGCGCGAATTGCGGTCGATGAGCACTCTCCTCCTCCTTCGGTGTTCACATGGCTGGAGAAAAAAAACTTCAATTCGAAGATACCACGGGGGGTATGCATGTACTTCTGGGTCGTCACCCGGGAGATGGTCGACTCATGCATCTCTACCGCTTCGGCGATGTCATTGAGCACCATCGGCTTCATCGCCTCTTCACCATACTCGAAAAAGCCCTGTTGCTGCTCGACAATGCAACTGGCCACTTTCAGCAGGGTGTCATTGCGACTTTCCAGGCTCTTGATGAACCACTTGGCTTCCTGCAAATGGGAGCGAATAAACTGGGTGTCGGTGCTGCTTCGGGCGTTGCGGGCCATGGCGGCATAGGTCTCGTTGACCCGGATGCGGGGGGCGGAGTCGGGATTGAGCTCGACCACCCACTTGCTGCCCTTCTTGACCACGGAGACGTCGGGGATCACATACTGGGAGTCGCTCTGGATGATGCCGTTACCGGGACGCGGCTCCAGCAGCTGGATCAGATCCAGCACCTCCTTGAGGTCGCTCTCTTTGAGTTTTGTCTTGCGGGCGAGGGTGCGGTAATCCCGGTTGCCGAGCAGCTCCATGTGCTCGAGGATCACCTCCTTGGCCTCGTTGAGCCAGGGGGTCTGTGGGTCATACTGATCCAGCTGGATCAGCAAACACTCCTGCACAGAGCGGGCAGCAATGCCGACCGGATCGAAGTGCTGCACCCGCTTGAGTACCGCCTCGACCTCATCGAGTTCCACCTCTACGTCATCGCTGGTGACGGCAGCCTGAATATCCTCCAGCGCAACGGTCAGATAACCGGATTCGTCGATGGCATCGATGATGGCGAGCGCGATGGCGGCATCCACATCGCTGAACGGTGTGAGCCGCATCTGCCACAGCAGATAATCCTGCAGGTTTTCGGTGGTTTCACCCTGATAGACGCTATCTTCCCCATCGTGGATGGGGCCCGCGCTCTGGGCGGTGCCGGCAGAGTAAACCTCGTCCCAGGTGGTATCCACCGGCAACTCGTCCGGCATCTGCTCCTGAGCCATGGCATCGCTGGAATCCAGCTGGCTGGCATCGACCGGCGCTTCCGGACTGGTCTCTTGCGCCTCGCTCTCTTCCTGCTCCAGCAGAGGGTTGTTTTCGAGCGCTTGCTGAATTTCCTGCTGAAGTTCCAGAGTGGAGAGCTGGAGCAGACGAATCGCTTGTTGTAATTGCGGCGTCATGGTCAGGGACTGACCGAGACGCAACTGTAATGTCGGCTTCATCTACGTCGGGATATCCTTATGTTCAGCGAGGCACTCGTCAAAGGAAATGAAGGCATGCCCCCTTACTATAGACTGAATTGATCGCCCAAATAGACGCGCTTGACCTGCTCATCGGCAAGGATGTCAGCCGGTGCACCTTCGGCAATCATCTTGCCGTGGCTGACGATATAGGCCTTCTCACATACGTCCAGAGTCTCTCTGACGTTGTGGTCGGTAATCAAGACGCCAAGGCCTCTATCTTTCAGATGCTGAATGATCTTCTTGATGTCTATCACAGAAATCGGGTCAACCCCTGCAAAGGGTTCATCCAGCAGAATAAAACGCGGCTCGGCCGCCAGCGCACGGGCGATCTCGACCCGACGGCGCTCACCGCCGGAGAGGCTCTGCCCCAGGTTGTCGCGAATGTGGGTGATGTTGAACTCTTCCAGCAGTTGCTGAACCTTGTCCTCACGCTCCTCACGGCTCAACCCCTTGCGGGTCTGCATCACTCCCATCAGGTTGTCGAATACCGACAGGCGACGGAAGATGGAGGCCTCCTGCGGCAGGTAACCGATGCCGTTACGCGCCCGCACATGCATGGGCTGCAGGCTGATGTCCTGATCGTCGATGGTGATGAGACCGGCATCGCGCTGCACCAGCCCCACGATCATGTAGAAGGAGGTGGTCTTGCCCGCCCCGTTGGGGCCGAGCAGGCCGACAATCTGGCCAGTGCCCACTTCAAGACTGACGTCACTCACCACCATGCGGCGCTTGTAGCTCTTCTGCAGGCCCACTGCTTTCAACACTGCCATGGCTTATTTTCCCTGCTTCTTCTGGTCGGCGGGCTTGTCGAAATTCTCTACCTGATCAGGCAGGAATACGGTTTTGACCCGCTGGCTCGGGCTCTTGCTCTCGGCAATCATCTTCTGTTTGACGATGTCGTAGCGGATCAGATCGCCATTGACCTGGCTATCTTCCTGCTTGAGCTGACCGTTGCCGGTGATGGTCACCAGCCGGTTCTTCAGCTCGTAGCGGATAGTGTTGCCGTGGGCATTGACCGGCTTGCCGTTATCCAGGATCTGGAAGAAGGTGGCGGGTTTGCCGTAGGCAGTCATCACCTCGGCCCCTTTCTCGCCGGAACGGGTCACAACCACCTTGTCAGCCTTGATCCGGATGGTGCCCTGATTGATGGTCACATCCTCTTCGAAGGTGATGCGGTTGTCCTGCATCTCGGCCACCTGTTTGACGGCATCGACGTAAACCTTCTCGGCAAAGTCGGACTCTTTGGCGGTCACCGCACCACACAACAACAGGGCTGCGAGGGCCAGATTAGCGTTTTTCATTGAAATAGATGGCATGGCCTTGATCCAGTAACTCAAAATATTTGCGGTCCAGATGGCCCTTGAGGCCAACCCCTTGGGTCTGGAAATCCCGACCCAGAATGTTCACTTCCCGGTTGCTGCGCACATCCTGTGTCACCAAATCCAGCTCCAGATAGGGAGTATCCAGTGTGGAAATGAAAGAGGTGGGCAGCAGACCATCCAGATGCACCTTGTCCCGCAGGATGACGTTGTCGCCGGTGTTGAGCACGCCGGTTTCGGCGGTCACCTTCCACTCGGCGGCCCCCTGATCGCCATACATGTAGACCACCGGCTTATCGAAGGTGGCCTGCTCGAGGATTTGATAATACTCGGCGTAGGTCGACTCCAACCGCTCGGTGCGCTTGCCGTTGATATCAAAACGGGTGGTCACCAGATCTTTGGCGACAAAATCCGGCTGATAGTTTTCGATTTTGACGGCGCTCTCAGGCACCAGCTCAACCTTGCCCAACTGCCAGGCAACCAGTGCGACCAGAAACAGCAGGGCAAACAACAGGGTCTGTCTGCTCATACCGAGGCCTCGGGCTGATAATCGTCGTGGCCCTGCGCCTGCAAAATGAGGTCACACACCTCGCGCACCGCGCCCATGCCACCGCCAAGCCGGGTCACCATATCGGCACGACTCAGCACCAGCGGATGGGCATCGGCCACCGCGATACCCAGGCCGCAAGCGGCCATCACCGGCAGATCGATGGTGTCATCGCCCATATAGGCGGCCTGTTCAGCAGTCAGCCCCAGCTTGGCCAGCAGCGCTTCGAAGTGAGGCAGCTTTTTATCAGCCCCCTGCACCACATGAGCCACCCCCAGGCTTTTCATCCGATCGCTAACGATACGGGAGTTGCGCCCGGTGATGATGGCGATCTCGATCCCGGCATTGAGCAGTGCTCGCATGCCCGCACCATCGCGGGTGCAGAAGGTTTTCAGCTCTTCGCCGTTGTTTCCCATGTAGATGAGGCCGTTGGAGAGCACCCCGTCCACATCGCACACCAGCAGGCGGATTTGCGCCGCCTTCTCAAACTGGCTGCGCGTCACCGGACCATAGAGGGTCGGTACGTTTTGCATCAAATTACTCCGGCTTTCAGCAGGTCGTGCATATTGAAGGCGCCGAGCGGGCGTTTCTCTTCATCCACGACCAGTAATCCGTTGATTTTTCTCGTTTCCATCAGCTTAACGGCTTCCGCAGCCATCATCTCTGGGCCTACGGTAACACAGTTGGCCGTCATTACGCGGCTGATGGGGGTGTGATGGATATCGATCTGCTGGTCGAGAATGCGGCGCAAATCGCCATCGGTAAAGAGCCCGGCCAGCAGGCCATTGCCATCGACCACCGCCGTCATACCGAGCCCCTTGCGGCTCACTTCCAGCAGCGCCTGGCTGATGGTGGCATCTATCCCCACCCGGGGCAACAGATCGCCACTGTGCATCAGGTCGCCAACCCGCAGCAACAGACGCTTGCCAAGGGAACCGCCAGGGTGAGAGAGGGCGAAGTCATCGGCGGTAAAACCGCGCGCTTCCAGCAGGGCGACCGCCAGGGCATCGCCCATGACTAAGGTTGCCGTGGTGCTGGAAGTGGGTGCCAGACCCAACGGGCAGGCCTCTTTCTCCACCTTGATGCACAGATGCACGTTGGCCTCTTTGGCCATGGTGGAGGCGGGATTACCGGTCATGCAGATGAGCGGAATGCCGCGGCGCTTGAGTACCGGCAGCAGGGCCAGGATTTCATCGCTCTCACCGGAGTTGGAGATGGCGATGATAAGGTCGCCACTGGAGATCATCCCCAGATCGCCGTGACTCGCTTCTCCCGGGTGAAGGAAGAAGGCCGGTGTGCCTGTGCTGGCGAGGGTGGCGGCGATCTTGCTGCCGATATGGCCCGATTTGCCCATGCCGGTGACCACTATCTTGCCACCACAGCGCAGCACCATTTCGCACGCCTTGTCGAAGGCGTCGTTCAGATACTGATAGAGTCCATCAATGGCTTGCTTTTCTGTGTCCAGCACCGCGCGGGCACTGCGACGAAAATCGAACAGTTCAGACACTTTCTCAGGCTTTACAGACATAAAGACACAGCTCCGGGCCGAAATTAGCTGCGGGATTATAAAAAAGTCTGCCCGGATAAGCGAATCGGATGGCAAGTCCCGCTCTCGATGACGCACTTTGTTACAGAAAACTGTCGTGCAAATGGGCTTGCAGCCTGTTCAATAGTTGTTCCTTGCTGTTGCTTAGACCTAGACTACCCCATAAAATTCGCACCTCATTTACACCGGATGGACAATTGTTTGAACAATGACCTGATCACCATCTCCGATCTGACCTTCAGTCACGGAGATCGGCTGTTGTATGACGGGATCAACCTGACCATTCCTCGTGGCAAGGTAACCGCCGTCATGGGCCCGAGCGGCATCGGTAAAACCACCCTGCTGCGGCTGATCGGTGGCCAGCTCAAGCCGGAGTCCGGTCACATTCTGTTTGACGGGGAAGATATCCCCACCCTCTCCCGTTCGCGCCTCTATGAAGTGCGCAAGCGGATGAGCATGCTGTTCCAGAGTGGCGCCCTGTTTACCGGCATGACGGTCTACGACAACGTGGCCTTCCCGCTGCGGGAGCACTCCGGCCTGCCGGAGGAGCTGATCCACACCATCGTCATGATGAAGCTGCAAGCGGTGGGCTTGCGCGGCGCGGCGAAACTGATGCCCTCCGAGCTCTCCGGCGGCATGGCGCGCCGGGCGGCGCTGGCTAGGGCCATCGCCCTTGACCCCGACCTCATCATGTATGACGAGCCGTTTGTCGGGCAGGATCCCATCACCATGGCGGTGCTGGTCAAGCTGATCAAGGAGCTGAACGATGCCCTCGATATCACCTCCGTCATCGTCACCCACGATGTAAAAGAGGTGCTGAGCATCGCCGATTACGCCTACATCATTGCCAATCGCAAGGTGGTGGCGCACGGTACGCCGGATCAGCTGCGCGAGGAGCACAATCCCGAAGTCGAGCAGTTCCTCAAAGGATTGCCCGATGGTCCTGTTCCGTTTCATTTTCCGGCAGGCGATCTGCTACAGGATCTCTGATGTTGATAAGTCAAATAAGCAAGCTGGGGCGGGTCGGAGTGCGGTTTATCAGCTCCGTCGGTCGCGCCACCATCATGTTGTTCCATGCGCTGGCGGGCAAACCCGAGCCGCGCAAGCACTTCCCGCTGCTTGTCCAGCAGTTGTATGTGGTGGGCGTACAGTCGGTGGCCATCATTCTGGTCTCCGGCCTGTTCATCGGCATGGTGCTCTCGCTGCAGGGTTACAACGTATTGAAGGATTTCGGCGCCGAGCAGAGCCTGGGGCCGCTGGTCTCCCTCTCCCTGCTGCGGGAGCTGGGTCCTGTGGTCACGGCGCTGCTGTTTGCCGGCCGTGCCGGTTCGGCCCTGACCGCTGAAATCGGCCTGATGAAGGCCACCGAGCAACTTTCAAGCCTAGAGATGATGGCGGTCGACCCACTGCGCCGGGTGGTTGCCCCCCGCTTCTGGGCTGGCGTCATCAGCATGCCGCTGCTGGCCTTTATGTTCAGCCTGATCGGTATCTTCGGCGGCAAGCTGGTCGGTGTGGACTGGCTCGGCGTGGACGAAGGGGGCTTCTGGTCTGCCATGCAGGCCTCCGTCGACTGGCATGAAGACATCATGCAGGGCGCCATCAAGAGCCTGATTTTCGCCCTGGTGGTCACCTGGATTGCGCTCTTTAACGGCTATGATGCCAAGCCGACCTCGGCCGGGATCAGTCAGGCCACGACCCGAACTGTGGTCCACTCATCCCTCGCCGTGCTCGGCCTGGATTTTATACTCACTGCAGTCATGTTTGGATAAGGTAAAGATGAAGTTCAGCAAAGTAGAATTCCTGGTCGGCACCTTCATGCTGGCTGGCATCGGTGCCATTCTGGCACAGGCCCTGCAAGTGGCCGGTTTGAGCTTCAAACCGGAAGGAGAAACCTATACCCTGCGCGCGCATTTCGATAATATCGGCGGCCTGAAAGTCCGTTCGCCGGTCAAGGTCGGCGGCGTGGTGGTCGGTCGGGTCAGCGACATCGTACTGGACCCGAAAACCCAGGTGCCCGAAGTCACCCTGATGATGCAAAAGAGCGCTGGCGAGTTCGCCGATACCAGCTCCCTCTCCATCCTCACCTCCGGTCTGCTCGGCGAGCAGTACATCGGTCTGGCCCCCGGCTTCAGCGATGAGGAGATGGGCACCGAGATGCTCAAAGATGGCGACCTGATTGAAGACACCAAATCCGCCATCGTGCTGGAAGATCTGATTGGCAAGTTCCTCTACAGCCAATCCTCCGACAGCAAATCAGACAGCAAGAAGGAGTAATCATGTTCAAGAAAATCGCCCTGCTGCTGGGTCTGATGACCAGCATGCTCTTTTCCCTGTCTGCCCAAGCCGCAGTCAATGCCACCGACCCCAATGCGCTGGTGGATCAGGCTGCCAAGCAGACCTTTGCCCGCCTGAAAGCCGATCAGGCCCAGGTGAAGAGCAATCCGGATCACCTGCGGGTGATCATCCGCGAAGAGCTGCTGCCCTATGTGGACAACCGCTTCGCCGCCTACAAGGTGCTTGGCAACCAGATTAAAGAGACCACCGAAGCGCAGCGCAATGCCTTCGTCGAGGTGTTCACCGAGTACATGGTGAGCTCCTACGCCGATGCGCTGGCCCATTTTGACAAGCAGACCGTCAAGGTCGAGCCGGGCAAAGCTCCCAGCGGCAACATCACCGCCGTCAACGTCAGCGTGAAAGAGGCAGGCAAGCCGGACATCTTCCTCGAGTTCAAGCTGCGCAAGAACAACAAGACCGGCGAGTGGAAAGCCTTCGACATGGTGGCAGAGGGGATCAGCCTGCTCTCCGCCAAGCAGAGCGAGCTGGGCGGCCTCATTCGCCAGAATGGCATCGATGCGGTGATCGCCCAGTTGCGCGAACACAACGCCAAGCCGCTGGTACTCAAACCATGACCCTCAGCGGTGAGCTGCAGGCGCCACAGGTCAATGACCTGTGGCAACGCCGCGCCGAATGGTGGCAGGATGACCAGCTCGAGCTCGGCGGCGTCACCACTCTCGACTCCGCCGGACTGGCCCTGCTGGTCAAATGGGCCAAAGCCGTATTAGCGCGAGGCGCCACACCGCAACTGGTGGGCGCCTCCAGTGATTTCTATACCCTGGCCAACCTCTACGGGGTGGCCGGGCTGTTTCAGTCAACCCCGCTCACAACTGAGGACGCATAATGCAAGTCTCTGAAATTGAAGCGATACTCCTTGAGGCTCTGCCATTGTCCGAAGTCCATGTCAAAGGGGACGGTAGTCACTACCAAGTGATCGCCGTCGGTGACATGTTTGACGGCATGAGCCGGGTCAAGAAGCAGCAGGCCATCTATGCCCCGCTGATGGACAAGATCGCCAGCAACGCCATTCACGCCCTCTCCATCAAGGCGTTCACCGACGCCGAGTGGAAACGCGAACGTAAATTCCTATTGCCCTCCTGATTTGGTAACGAAGTAAAAATGGACAAATTCAAAATCGATGGTCGTTGTACTCTCAACGGCGAAGTGACCATCTCCGGCGCCAAAAACGCCGCACTGCCGATCCTGTTCGCGACCCTGCTCTGTGATGAAGAGGTACACCTCTCCAACGTGCCACGCCTGAAAGATGTGGGCACCACCATCAAGCTGCTGGAGATGCTGGGCGCGACCACCAAGGTCAACGGCAACGTCACCGTGCTGACCGGTGCGGTGAACAACCACGTCGCCCCCTACGAACTGGTGAAGACCATGCGCGCCTCCATTCTGGCGCTGGGCCCGCTGGCCGCCCGTTTCGGCGCGGCTGACGTCTCCCTGCCAGGCGGTTGCGCTATCGGTGCCCGTCCGGTCAACCTGCACGTCCACGGCCTGGAGCTGATGGGTGCCAAGATCACCATCGAAGATGGTTACATCAAGGCCCGTGTCGATGGTCGCCTGAAAGGCGCCCACATCCTGATGGATATGGTCTCCGTGACCGGTACCGAAAACCTGATGATGGCCGCCACCCTGGCTGATGGCCGCACCGTGATCGAAAACGCCGCACGCGAGCCGGAAGTAGTCGATCTGGCCAACTTCCTCAATACTCTGGGCGCCAAGATCCAGGGCGCAGGCACCGATACCCTGACCATCGACGGTGTCGAGCGTCTGCACGGCGGCAACTACAGCGTGCAGCCTGACCGCATCGAAACCGGTACCTTCCTGGTGGGTGCAGCGGTCACCGGCGGCAAGATCACCTGCCGCAAGACCGACCCGACCCTGCTGGAAGCGGTACTGGTCAAACTGGAAGAGGCTGGCGCCCTGATTGAGAAGGGTGAAGACTGGATCACCCTCGACATGACTGGCCGCACCCTCAAACCGGTCACCATCAAGACTGCCCCCTACCCGGCCTTCCCGACCGACATGCAGGCACAGTTCACTGTGCTGAACGCCGTCGCCAAAGGCACCGGCATGGTCACCGAGACCATCTTCGAGAACCGCTTCATGCACGTTCCCGAACTGGTACGGATGGGTGCAGACATCGAACTGCAGGGCAATGTGGCTATCTGTCGTGACACCGAGCAGCTCAAGGGTGCCCAGGTGATGGCGACCGATCTGCGCGCCTCCGCCAGTCTGGTGCTGGCCGGCTTCGTGGCCGAAGGCTCCACCATCGTCGACCGTATCTATCACATCGACCGTGGCTACGAAGACATCGAGCAGAAGCTGCAGGGTCTGGGCGGTCGCATCGAGCGTATCAAGGGCTGATCGCCCCCTGATCGCAGGCCGATAAAAAGGCCCCCTCGCGTTGGCGAGGGGGCCTTTTTCATGGTTTCGGTTCTGTTGAAACCGTGATCAGTGACCCGCCAGCTTCATATTCTCTACCAGCACCGAGCCGGTCTTGAGGCTGGAGCGCTCATCTTCGTCACAGCCCACCGCCACGATATGGCTGAACATCTCGGCCAGATTGCCGGCGATGGTGATCTCCTCGACCGGATAGGCTATCTCGCCATTCTCGACCCAGAAGCCGGCGGCGCCGCGGGAGTAGTCACCATTGACGATATTGACCCCCTGCCCCATCAGCTCGGTCACCAGCAGACCGGTGCCCATCTCTTTCAGCATGCCTTGAAAATCCTGGCCAGTATTGGAGACCTGCCAGTTGTGGATGCCACCGGCATGACCCGTAGTGGTCAACCCCAGCTTGCGAGCGGAGTAGGAGGTAAGCAGCCAGCTCATCAGCTCGCCGTTACGGATGATATCCATGTCGCGGGTACGCACCCCTTCGCCATCGAACGGGGTACTGGCAAGCCCGCCCAGCAGGTGGGGGAACTCCTGAATGGTGAGCCACTCGGGCAGGATCTGCTTGCCCAATTTGTCGAGCAGGAAGCTCGACTTGCGATAGAGGTTGCCGCCACTGATGGCCATCACCAGATGGCCCCACAGGCCGGAGGCAGTGTCTGGGTGGAACAGCACAGGCGCGTGACGGGTAGAGATCTTGCGGGCGCCGAGGCGGGAGACGGTACGCTCAACGGCTTCGTCGGCAATGCGCTGCGGACTCCAGAGCCCGTCGAGGGTACGGCTGGAGGAGTAGCCGTAATCCCGCTGCATATCGCCATCCTGCTCGCCGATCAGCACGCAGCTCAGCGAGTTGCGCGACGCCGCGTAGCCTTTGACGAAGCCATGGCTGTTGCCGTAGACCTTGATGCCGAGATGGCTGGAGAAACCGGCGCCGTCGGAGTGCTTGATACGGGCATCGCGACCAAGCGCCAGCCGCTCGCACTCGATGGCCAGTTCGATGCCGCGCTGGGGATCCAGTTCGATTTGGTGGCACAGTTGCAGATCGGGGGCATCCCAGGCCAGCAGCTCGGTGTCCGCCAGACCTGCGCAATCATCGGCCGAGGTGTGGCGGGCAATCTCGATGGCCGCTTCAACGGCGGCACGAATAGCGGGTTTGCTCAGATCGGTGGTCGAGGAAGATCCCTTGCAACCATCGCGATAGACGGCGATACCGAGGGCGCCATCCTTATTGAATTCAATGCTTTCCAGTTCACAACCCCGGGTGTTCACCGACAACCCGGTCTGCTTGCTGATGGAGACTTCGGCCAGCGAGGCGCCCAGTCCTTTGGCTATCTCCAGGGCTTCGGCAACCACGGCCTCGAGATGGGCTTGATCCTGGCGGATTTGGTCTTGCTGATCCATAACTCACATCTGTATGAAAGAAGGAAAGGGGGTAAGCATATCAGACCCCTGCGCCCAGCGGGAGAAGCTGGTAACATATCCGCCAAACGTGAATGACAGGAATCAAGAGACCGATGAGTCAATATCAAGACGACAACGAGTTCGAAGACTGGGGCCCCAGCAAGAGCCAGCTCAAGCGCGATGCCGAAGCATTGCAGAAAATGGGGGAAGAGATCGTCTCCCTCAGCCACAGCGAGCTGGAAAAAATCCCGTTGGATGAAGAACTTGCAGAAGCTGTTGAGCTGGGTCGCAAACTCAAGCCGAAGAAGGATGAGTCCTTCCGTCGCCATCTGCAGTTCATCGGCCGCCTGATGCGCAGCCGCGATATCGAGCCGATTGCCGAAGCACTCTCCATCATCAAGAACCGTCACTCCACCGTGAATGCACGCCTGCATCGGCTGGAGCAGTGGCGCGAACGCCTGATCACCGAAGGTGACAGCGCCCTCAATGAGCTGATGTCCCAGTTCCACGAGCTGGATCGCCAAAAGCTGCGCCAGCTGATCCGCTCCGCCAACAAGGAGCGGGAGCTGAACAAGCCGCCGGTCGCCTACCGCGAGATGTACCAGTATCTGCGCGGCGAGATCGAAGACCTGCTGTGATCCCCGGAACACGCCTCCCCTCGGGGAGGCGTGTTTCTATTGATGCCTTTTCCTCTCAACATCCCCCGCCAGCCCTGCGCGTTTAATATATCCACCATTTTACTACCCCAGCCATAACGGCTCATCTCAACAGCCCCGTTAAATCGCCGCTTAAGAGCAGTTCAAGACAAATCCGTTAACAACTTGGCCTCATTTTGTTTGACATATTGAACGGCCTTGGCAGACTGAAGAGAGGAGCCATGCCGTCGCAGCCCAGGCTGACCAACGATTCTGCCACCCGGCCCGACGCGGGATCCCATGACCATGCCTTGAGGCATGCCCTTGCCCTGCCGGTTTGCAAGGGCCTGCCCAAGGCGCAGGATGAGACTTCAACGCCAAGGATAATCAAGGTGCCCTATGCCAAATCCCCTGCCTCCCGCTCCCCGTAAACCTGTCGTACTGATGACCATGGGCGCCCAGCCCCGCAACGGCCACGCCTATCAGGTGATGACCCACAAATACATCATGCCGCTGGTGGAGATAAGCGGCTGCGTCCCGCTGCTGGTGCCCACCTGCTGCGGCACCACCGATCTGGAGCAGTATCTGGATCTCGCCGATGGGGTCTATCTGAGTGGTGCAGGTTCCAATATCGATCCGGCCCTCTACGGCCAGGAGAACCTCACGCCGGAAAAACAGCAAGACAGGGATCGCGATTTGTTCGACCTGCCCCTCATCAAGGGAGCGCTCGCCCGTGGTTTGCCGATCCTCGGGATCTGCCGCGGCATGCAGGAGATCAACGTGGCGCTGGGGGGAGACATTCATCAGAAGGTCTATAACGAGCCGGGTTATGACGATCACCGGGAGGATGCCGACGATCCGGTCGACGAGCAGTATGGGCCGAGCCATCAGATCAAACTGCTGCCGGGCAGCTGGTTTGCCGAACTGATGGGGGAAGAACAGATTCCGGTCAACTCCCTGCATGGACAGGGCATTAACCGGTTGGGGAAGGGTCTGGAGCCGTTGGCCCACGCCGAAGATGGGCTGATAGAGGCACTTCATGCTCCCGCACTGTCACCCTTTTTGCTGGCAGTGCAGTGGCATCCGGAGTGGAAAGCCAATGAAAACCCCCACTCCATCAAGATCTTTCAAGCCTTTGGCGATGCCTGCCGCCAGCGTTGTGCATTGATGGCAGCGAGTTAACCCCTCATCGATTCAGTCGCCAAACCCGCGCGCCTTGAGCTTGGGCAGTCCACCCCGCTCGGGGCGCAAGGTGCGGCAGATATCCATCCCCTTGAGCCCGCGCTGGATATGGTCAGGCGAATGGCCAAACACCATACCGTTGCTGCGGTAGAGGTTGTTGTCATCCAGCTCGAACTTCTCGCCGCCAATCAGCAACTGCTCGCGGCCATTGACCGTGTCACCCCGCTTGATGGGCACCTTCATATCGCTCAGCACCTCGCCGGTAGCACACCCCTCACGCCAGCGCGCCTCGCTGGAGAAGGGGGTAATGGCTATTTCACGCCAGGAGCCATCCCGGAATTCGACCCGATATTTCTCGGCCAGCAGGTCGCAGCCCGCCAATGGCAACAGAGCCATCAAACAGATGATTTTCTTTGAAAATTTCACTCAATCGCACTCCTTTGCCTAGTTCTGCACAGGATAAATAAATTGCCGCCCCAACGCACCATTTCCCCGCGCCGCAGCAGCTATGCTGGAAATAAAACCACAATAAGGTGCTGCTATGGCTGGCGAAAACCTCACCGCGCTACCGACGCTGATCTGGATTGGCGAACACCCGTTCTGGACCCTGCTCACCCTCTCCCTGATGCTGATCCACTTCTGGCGCCGTCCGGGACAGCGACGGGAGCTGCTCTCCGAGCTCAGTTTCGTGATGATTAGCGCGGTGGTGATCCTGCTGATCCAGCTGGAAGGGGGCTGGTTCAGACTGCCGCTGCCCCATCAATTGCTGATCGAGATCTCCACCCTGCTGGCTGGCCTGATACTGGTCAAGATATGGGGGATCCTGCTGTTCGAATTTCTGCTCCCCCTCTGCCATGTGCGGATCCCGCGGATCATCGCCGATATCGTCATCACCATCGGCTATATCGGCTGGGGTCTGTTTCGCCTCTACGCCTCCGGCATGGCGCTCGGGGAGATAGTCACCACCTCGGCGGTCATCACCGCGGTCATCGCCTTCGCCATGCAGGACACCCTTGGCAACCTGTTGGCCGGGGTCTCCATTCAGCTCGACAACTCCATCGCCATCGGTGACTGGCTGCAAGTCGACACCACCCAGGGCCGGGTGGTGGAGATCAACTGGCGTGCCACCACCATCGAGACCCGCAACTGGGAGACAGTCGTCATCCCCAACAGCCACCTGCTCAAACAGCGCTTCACCGTGCTCGGGCGCCGTCGTGGCGAACCCTTGCAGTGGCGGCGCTGGGTCTGGTTCGATCTGACCCTGGATACCCTGCCGACCCAGATCATCGCGCTGATCGAGAAATCCCTGCGGGAGACCAAGCTCCCCTGCGTCGCCAAGCATCCGCAACCGGACTGCCTGTTGATGAACGTCGAAGGTGGGATTGCCCGCTATGCGGTGCGCTACTGGCTCACTGACCTGGCTCGCGACGATCCGACCGACTCCATGGTGCGCAGCCTGATCGATGCCGCCCTGCGCCGCAACGATCGCCGCCTCACCCCGCCGATCTTCAATGTCTTTATGGCCAAGGAGAAGCAGCATCTGGATGCCCGCCACAAGCGCCACACAGCCGAACGAACCGATACCCTGCGCAAGCTGCCGCTGTTTGCCATGTTGCAGGAGAACGAGCTGCTCCAGCTGGCCGATCAGGTGAAGTTCGCCCCCTTCGTCAGCGGCGACATCATGCTGGAGCAGGGGGATGTCTCCAGCTGGCTGTTCGTGCTGGTCAAAGGGGAAGCCGAGATGGTGGTCAATGTCGAGGGACGAGAGCTGAAACTCGGTACGCTCAACGCGGGAGACTTCTTTGGCGAACTGAGCCTGCTCACCGGCGAGCCCAGCTCCTTCACGGTACGGGCGGTGGCCACCGTCGAAACCTATCGCATCAATCAGGCAATGTTTCAGGAGTTGGTGATGCAGCGCGAGGCGCTGGTCGAGCCCCTCTACCGGGTGCTGAGCGACCGCCAGCAGGAGCAGCGGGCGCTGCTGGAGCGGGAGGCGGAAGCCATGAAGCAACCACCACAACAGCTTGATCTGCTTGATAAACTGATGAAGCTGTTCGGCGGAAGATGACGTAGCATGGCATAGTATTGAGGACATGAAGAGAGAACCGCAGCCATGTTACTGACCACCCTGGCCCTTGCCGCCAACCTGCAATTTGATTGTCCCGCCACCATCGAGACTCGCCAGCAGCTGCTGACCCCGCAGCAGGGCTGGCAGGCGTTCACCCGCAATGACGATGGCAAACCGGACGAAACCCTCAGCCACCGGCTCGATAATCTGGCCCTGTTCGACGGAGATCCTGCCGAGCTGGCCCAACTCAAACCGGATAATGGCGACAGCGACGAGATCCACTACTGGAGCCAGCTCGATAGCAGCCTGCGCCCGCTCTATCTGGTCTGCCACTATCAGAACAGCGCCATCACCCTGCAGCAGGCGCTGCCCGTCGGCATCAGTTACTGCCGCGTCAACCAGCGCGACCGCTACACCCTGCTCGGGTTGGTTTGCCGCAAATAGCGGGCGTAATCCCTTGCCATATATCGCTATTCGCTGACAGCCATTACCGCCTGAGCCAGGCCATCCGCCAGCGCCATCAGAGCAGCAGCTCGGCCAGCTCCTCCAGTGCCGTCAGCTCCACGTCCGGCAACAGTTGCAGCTGTTGCCACGGTTGCTGCCGCTCGTTGAGCCAGGCGGCGCGAAAGCCGTGCAAACGGGCACCCAGCACATCGGTCTCGGGATGATCCCCCACATGGAGGATCCGCTCCGCTGGCAGCTTGAGGGCGCTGCGGGTCTGCTCAAACATATCCGGTGCCGGTTTCATTCTGGCGCCTGCCCCCGCCTTGCAGACCAGCCTGAAGTAGCGATCCAGCCCTGCCTGCGCCAGATCCAGATTGCCATTGGTGATGACTACCAGCGGATAGCGGTCGGCCAGTCTGGCCAGCAGCTGATGAGTGGACTCGCTCACCTCGATCTTCGAGCGCTCTGCCAGAAACGCAGCAAAGACCTGCTCCGCCTCGCGGCTGGCCAGCTGGTCGGCCATCCCCCCCTCGACCATGGCGGCGCGGATGGTCTGCTGGCGCGCCAGGCTGACATCGTGGCGCAGCTCGGGCCAGGCCAGCAACACGGCGCGTTTTAGCTCCAGCCAACGCGGCTTGTCAAGCATGGCGGTGGCCAGATATTCGCTGCGCAGATGGCTCAGCATCCACTGCTCGGCCCGCACGATGGCGGGGCCGTTGTCATAGAGGGTGTCATCGAGGTCAAACGAGATAGCAGCAACCGGCTGCCAGCGGCGATAGAAGTGCATGGACTCTCCTCTGCAACGGGGCTCAGGGCCCGTTATTCATCGTCCTGCGCATCCGGGTCACGCTTGGCCCTGGGGTGGGCGCTGTCGTAGACCTTGGCCAGATGCTGGAAGTCGAGGTGGGTATAGATCTGGGTGGTGGAGAGGTCGGCATGTCCCAGCAGCTCCTGCACTGCCCGCAGATCGCCGGAGGACTCCAGCATATGGGTGGCGAAGCTGTGGCGCAGCTTGTGGGGATGGACGTGGGCGTTGAGCGCCTGCTTGTTGCCCCAGCCATCGAGGCGGGCCTGCACCGAGCGGGCCGACAGCCGCTGCTTGCGGCTGGAGACAAACAACGCCTCGCTCTCATCCCCGGCCAGCAGCGGGCGCACCTTGAGCCACTTCTGCAGCCACTCGACCGCCATCCGGCCGATGGGCAGCACCCGCTCCCGCGAGCCCTTGCCGGTCACCTTGAGCTGGCGGTCGTCGAGCTTCAGATCCACCAGATTGATCCCCACCAGCTCAGCCAGACGCAGCCCTGAAGAGTACATCAGCTCCATGATGGCGCGATCCCGCACCGCCAGCGGATCCTGCTCGTCGGTGATGTTGAGCAGCTGGTGCATCTCGTCCACATCGAGGTTTTTCGGCAGCGGCCGCCCCTGTTTGGGGGTGACGATGCCACGGGCCGGATTGGCTGTCAGCCGACCCTGCCGCACCTGCCAGTCGCAAAAGCTGCGCAGGGCCGAGACCTTGGTGGCAAGGGAACGAGGAGCAAGGCCCCCCTTGTGCATCCGGGTCACCAGAGTGCGTACCTGACTCGCCTCGAGCCGACCCCAATCAGTGAGCCCCAGGGCCACCAGCTCGGCGGTCATCGCCTCCAGATGGGCTTGATAGTTATTGCGGGTATGAGGGCTGAGCTGACGCTCGACCCTCAGGTATTCGATAAAGGCCGCCAGCTCGTCCGCCAGTGCCGCGGGCAGTGGCGGTGCGACGACGGGTGCTTTGGCTGGCGCCCTGGCCGGTGTTCTAGCCATGAGTCAATTCGGGCAGACGCAGTTGCAGCAGGCGCCCCAGTTGGCCCAGCAGCAGGGTGTCGTTGTGGGGAGTAAAGTGGCCGGGATCCGAGCTGGCGAAGGCCAGCACGCCGAGATCACCGAGCCGCATCAGGGCCACCGAGTTGACCAGCACATCATGGCCAAACAGTGCCTGCTTCTCGCTCTGGCTCAAGCGGCCAAAGTAGTAATCCTGCCCCGGCAGACGCTGACCCAGCAGGGATTCGAGCTGCTTGCCTTGTGCCAGAAAGCGCTGCTCGGGCCCGCTCAGGGCAAACTTCTTGGGGTTGAGCCAGAGTCGCAACCCGGTCAGGCGCAGCCGCTGGACAAAGGCCTTGCCCATCACGGCACTCACTTCGAACAGAGTTTGGCAACCGTACAGCTCGCCGTAGAGATCGGCATAGACCCGGAAGATCCGTTCGTTCTCGCTGGCGATCCCCATCAATTCGGTGATCTCCTGCTCCAGCTGTTCGATCCGCTCGCGCTGACGCTCCAGCTGGCGCTCGACCAGCGAGACCGAGCCTTTGCGTTCATGGGGAATGCGGATCCGGTCCAGCACGGCGGCATGGCGTTGGAAAAACTCGGGATAACGGGCCAGGTACTCCAGCACAGTGGCTTCATCCACCGATTGCTCCTGCCGTTTGAGTTCGCTCATAAATTGGTTGATCCATCAGAGAAATGGGGCTCGCTGCCCCGACATCATGGGCAAAGGGGGCCAGCGCCCCCCGTACCTGAACCTTTATCGGCTAAACCTCTATCTGGCCGTCAAACACATGCTCGGCGGGGCCTGTCATGTAGACCGGCTGGCCTGGCCCCTTCCAGGCGATGGTCAGCTTGCCGCCCGGCAGACTGACGGTGACCCGCTCCTTGAGCTTGCCCTGACTGATGCCAATCACCGCCGCCGCACAGGCACCGGTGCCGCAGGCCAGGGTCTCGCCACAGCCCCGCTCGAATACACGCAGCTTGATCTCGGTGGCATTGACCATCTCCATGAATCCAACGTTGACCCGCTCGGGAAAACGCTCGTGGCGCTCCATGATGGCACCGAGCGTCTCGACCGGTGCATCGGCGACCGAAGGCACCTCGATGACGCAGTGGGGATTGCCCATGGAGACCACGCCACACATCACGGTATGCTCCTGCGCCCGCAGCAGATAGGTTTTCTCTGCCTTCTGGGCCCGGAACGGGATCTTGCCCGGCTCAAACTGGGGCACACCCATGTTGACCGTGACCTGGTTCTCCCCCTCCAGCTGCAACACGATGCGACCCCGGGCGGTACTGACCGCGATGCGATCCCGGTTGATCAGCCCCTTGAGACGCACGAAACGGGCAAAACAGCGGGCGCCGTTGCCGCACTGCTCCACCTCGCTGCCATCGGCATTGAAAATGCGATAGTGAAAGTCGAGTTCAGGGTCATAGGGCGGCTCCACCAGCAGCAGCTGGTCAAAGCCGATCCCGAAGTGGCGATCTGCCAGCTTCTTGATGACGTCATTGCTGAAAAATACCTTCTGGGTGACGCCATCCACCACCATGAAGTCGTTGCCCAAGCCATGCATCTTGGAAAAATCTATCAACATCGTGCATTCCTGTGCTGTTAGGGCTGTAAAAATTCACCGAACCAAGGGTCGCCAAGCGCCATGAAGTCGTTGTCCAAAGCCCCATGCATCCTGGAATAATCTATCCACATCGTGCATTCCTGTGCTGTTAGGGCTGTAAAAACTCACCGTCAACCGTTATGAAATCATTGTCCCAGCCTGCGCCATCAGGGCAGCAGGTGCTCACCGCGCCAGAGATCGGCCAACTGCTCACGCTCGCGGATCAGGTGCGCCTTGGCACCATCCACCAGCACTTCGGCTGCGCGCGGACGGGTGTTGTAGTTGGATGACATGGTAAAGCCGTAGGCTCCGGCCGAACGCACCGCAAGCAGGGAGCCCTCGGCAATGGCCAGGGTGCGCTCCTTGCCGAGGAAGTCGCCGGTCTCGCACACCGGGCCCACCACGTCATAGATCGCGGGAGCATGGCCGGCACGGCTATCCACCTCGATGATGTTCATCCAGGCACCGTAGAGCGAAGGGCGCAGCATGTCGTTCATACCGGCATCGATCAGCGCGAAGTTGCGGGTCTCGCCCGGTTTCAGGTACTCAACCCGGGTCAGCAGAACACCGGCATTGGCGACGATGGCGCGGCCCGGCTCGAACAGCAGGGTCAAATCCCGACCCGCCAGCTTCTGCTTCAGCGCTTCGGCATACTCGGTCGGATGAGGTGGCTGCTCGGAACCATAGTTGACCCCAAGGCCGCCGCCTACGTCCAGATGATGGATATGAATGCCTTCCGCTGCCAGACCGTCGATCAGCCGCAGCAGCTTGTCAGCCGCTTCCATAAAGGGATTCAATTCAGTGAGTTGCGAGCCGATATGGCAATCCACCCCGACGATCTCGATGTTCGCCATCGCGGCCGCCTTGCGATAGATGGCGGGCGCCAGCTCGATGGGAATGCCGAACTTGTTCTGCTTGAGGCCAGTGGAGATATAGGGGTGAGTACCGGCATCGATATCCGGATTGACCCGAACCGAGACGCGAGCCTTCTTGCCCATGCTGCCCGCCACCCGATTGAGGCGCTCCAGCTCTGCTTCCGACTCCAGATTGAAACAGAGGATCTCTTTATCCAGCGCGAGGCGCATCTCCGCTTCGCTCTTGGCCACGCCGGAGAAGACCACCTTGGCCGGATCACCGCCCGCCGCCAGTACCCGCGACAGCTCGCCACCGGAGACGATGTCAAACCCCGAGCCCAGTCGGGCCAGCAGGTTGAGCAGCGCCAGGTTGGAGTTGGCCTTCACCGCATAGCAGATCAGATGGGGAATATCGCCAGCGGCCTTGTCGAAGGCATGCCAGTGGCGCTCGAGGGTCGCACGGGAGTAGACGTAAAGCGGGGTACCGTACTGCTCGGCAAGCTGTTGCAGCGAGGTTTGCTCGGCCTGAAGCTGGCCGTCGGCGTCGTAGTTAAAGTGATCCAAGGGGGCGGTTCCTTCCTAGAATGGGTGCGGCATTAGTGCGGCGCGGCCTCGGTGGCAGCCTCGGAGGTCGCAGGCGGTACTGCTTGCGGTGTACTCTGGCTCTGTGGCTGCTCGGGGGGCGGCATATAGAGCGGCCCCTTCAGACCGCACGCGGCCAACCCGAGGGACAGAAGAGTGGCAAGCAGACACTTGGTGAACTGGGTGATCATAATGGTTCGCTGCGAAAAAATTTTTGGCCCTCTATAATCGCACTCACATTGTTAAAAGCAACAGGATAAACCGATGAAGGATCACGAGTATCACGCCCTGACCGACGCCTTTTTCCAATATGTGGAAGACACGCTCGACGAGGGGTATCCGGATATCGACTGCGAACGCAACGGCGGCGTATTGACCCTCTCTTTCGAGAACAAGACCAAGGTCATCATCAACAAGCAGGAGCCACTGCACCAGATTTGGGTCGCCACCCGCGAGAACGGCTTCCACTTCGAACTGCAGGGTGACACCTGGATCGACAACCGCTTCGGCCACGAGCTCAAGGCGCTGCTGAGCCAATCCTGCACCGCCCAGGCGGGCGAAGATGTGGTGTTCCCATGATCGACCTGCACCCGCAGGGCGCCCGTCATGCGGTGATCTGGCTACACGGGCTGGGTGATTCCGGCGCCGGTCTCGCCCCGCTGGTGGACGCGCTGGACCTGCCCGCCGAGCTACCGGTGCGTCACCTGCTGCCGGATGCCCCCGAGCGCCCCATCACCATCAACATGGGCTACAAGATGCGCGGCTGGTACGACATCAAGAGCTTCGAGGATCCCGCCGAGCGCGCCGTGGAGTCCCATGTCCGTGACTCGGCCGACCAGATTGCAGCCCTGCTCGATCAACTGGTGGCCGACGGGTTTGCCCCCGAGCGCATCGTACTGGCGGGCTTCTCTCAGGGCGGGGTGATTGCCTCCTTCACCGCGCTGCGCTATCAGGCAACGCTGGCGGGCCTGCTCTGCATGTCCACCTATCTGGCTGCCCCCGACAAGCTGCTCGGCGAGATGAGCGAGGCTGCTCGCGCCCTGCCCATCTGCTACATGCACGGCATCTACGACGATGTGGTGAGCCTGTCGCTCGGTTGGGATGCCAAGAACCGGCTGGAAGCTGCCGGGCTCGACCCCGAGTGGCACGAGTACCCGATGCGTCACGAGATCTGCCGTCCGCAGCTGGGCGACATTCGCAGTTGGCTGCTGGCCCGTCTCGGCGCGTGAGCCCTTCCGATAAAGCAAACGGCCTGCATCTGCAGGCCGTTTTTTATGACGATTCCAACTGGCGGGTCAGCCCACTTCTCGAGCGGGCGGAACCTGTTCGCGCAGAGTGCCCTGACTGCGATAGGGGATCACATCCAGCTCGCCATTCACTTGTACTATCTCGTAGTACTGGGGCAGGTTGAAGTTGATGAACTGCCCATCATCGCTGAACCGCTCGTGATTGGAGGTGTAGAAGCGGTTGACCCCCGCCACCAGCTCATCCTTGTTGCCGGCAAAGTGCTGGTAGATCTCCACCCGGTTCGCCTCATCGAGGATGTAGATGTTGGTGCCCGCATCCCGGGTATCGAAGAAGAACTGCACCAACCCTTCGCTGGCGTAGGCATCGACGATGCTCGGCAGATGCTGGCTGTGGGTCTTGTCGAGCCGCAGCGGCAGGTGATCCAGCTTGTTGTGGGAGATGTGACGGTAAAAATCGATGGCGTTCTCCAGCTTCTTCACCGACACCCCGCGCCGCTCGAAGAAGATGCCGTACTTCTCGCGGCCAAGGGCCATGGTCTTGACCAGCTGTTGCTTGTCGCGTGCAAGGCGCAGGTCGATACACTCCGCCACCAGCGTCTGGAAGCGGGAGCGCACCAGAGAACGGAAGTGCTGGCTGTAGCAGAACACCTCGATCATCTCGGGGGCGGCAGCATCCTGATGCATCTTGCCGAGGATAGTGGTGAGGGCATCGACCACGGCTTCATCCCCCTGGAAGTGCAGGGTACGGATCTCGCTCCAGGAGTTGCGATAGACCAGATCCACCGAGCCGACCAGACACTCCTGATTGCGACCGAACGAGAAGACATCCACTGTATTGGCGTCAAATTCGATCACCTGACCGACCCAGTGGCTGGTCGGGTCCATCTCCAGGTTGAGGAAGATGGAGAGCTGACGGATCTCGCACGGTCGGCTGAGGGCCAGGTTGGTGGCCAGCGGGTACTTCTCGGGGAAGCAGCCGGAGAGATCGCGGCAGAACTGGTGCAGATTGTCGATGTGCAGATCCGACCCCTGATTGAACAGGTGCACCCGCGACTGGGGGGTCAGCAGATCGTTGAAGTAGGCCCAGGAGACCAGCTTGCTGATGTAGCCGTTGAACTCGAGCGGCGCGCGACCAATGATGTCCACCGGCTCCAGCGAATGTTTGTATAGATACCAACCGGCGCGGTTGAGGCGACCGTGGGGCACCTGCACGAAGCTGAGATCCGGCTCGCTCAGATCTGGCGCTATCTTGAGGTTCACCCGCTGCACCTTGCCCGGCAGGCTCTCGAACGCGGCGTATAGTTTACGCGACAGGATGCCGATATCTTCCGGGTTGATCGACTCGCTGATGTTGTTGCGGCGGGCGAACTGGATCAGGTTGCGGTAACTCTGCATCAGGGCTTCCAGCAACTCGGCGTGAGCGATCTTCACCTCTTCGATCTTCCACTCGTGGCGATGATCGAGTTGATAGAGTTTGTCCTGACTCCAGCCCCAGTAGGAGACCAGCTGGCTCATCTGCTCGCGACGCCACTCGGGGGAGTGATCATCCTTGGGATGGCTGAGACCGTCGCACACCTTGAGGTAGAAGCAGCGGCGCACCAGATCGAGCCGCGCCATGTCGCCGATGGACTTGAGGTAGTTGGTCACCTTGTCCAGCATCAGACAGTAGTTGTCGAGCCGGTAGTGCATCCCCTCGTTGTGCTGGAACCAGTCGCGACCAATCATCGACAGCAGACGGGTGTTGGGATACTCGTGGGAGTAGGCTTCCATCAGCACCGACTTGAGCACCGCCTTGTAGGGGGAGTCGATCCCCTTGTAGAGCTGCCACAGGGCGGAACCGAAATACTCTTCAGCCGGAATACGGTCAAAACTGCCGAGATCGAGCCAGTCTTCCTGCTTGAGCTTGCCGCTCTCGAACAGCTCGTTCACATACGCATCGTAGTGATCATCACACTCGGTGGGCACCAGATACCAGATCAAGCGTTTGCCCGCGATACGCATGGCACTGCGGTAGAACTCGTCGAGCAGCAGCAGGTGCTGGGCACTGCCGCAGCTCTCCCCCTGCATCTGGGCATCGTTGGTCTGGCGGAACTTGTCTTCCGGGATCAGGAAGAAGTTGAGATCGACCCCGCGCTGTTCGGCCCACTTGGAGAGTTGCTGGCACTTCAGCTCCAGCAGATCGAGCCGCTCCTGCGACAAACCGGCCACGTGGCAGACCCAGATATCAAGATCGGAGTGACAGCATTGACCGATGGAGGAGGTGCTGCCCATGGAGTAGAGCCCCTGAATAGCTCGATCATGGGTGGCAAGACCACTCTGGCAGTTGGCGTTGCGGCAGAGGTCATCGATAAAGGCTTGCTGCTCGGCGGTAGCGCTGAAGCTCCAGATGCCATGAGGGACATCACCGGAGACATAACCGGGCAGCAGGGGATGATTGAAGTGCAGCATGACAGGCAGCAGTTGGAATACCTGCTGCCCATAGCGACTCATGAGGCCTAACGCCCGTTGCGTCTTGAGACGGGTAATGTCGTCATAACGCGCAACCAGCGTATCGATGTGTTCCTGCAATGCCCTGCCTATCACCTAAGTGAAAATGACGCACCAAAAGGGGGATACGTCAAAAAAGTGTGATCATGTTAACAATGCAAACCGCGGTGGTAAACAAGCCTTCAGCTAAACGCCAGATTATTTCTGGTATGACCACATCAAGTATCAGGGGAAATCATTAAATTCCAATACATTCAATGAATTAATCAACACTACTTGCTTAATGAAAATCATTTTCAGCATGCATTTTTGAGCTTGGCCCCGCTTTTGCCGGCTCCGCCATGAAAGCCCGGGCAAAGGGTGGTAATATCGATTTCCTTCTAAAAATGAAACAACTGATTGATATGGCAGCCCGAACCCTGAAAATTGCCACTCGCAAGAGCCCGCTGGCCCTGTGGCAGGCCAACTTTGTCAAAGACCGGCTCGAAGCCCTGCACCCGCAGTTGCAGGTCGAACTGGTGCCCATGAGCACTCAGGGTGACAAGATCCTCGATACCCCGCTGGCCAAGGTCGGTGGCAAGGGGTTGTTCGTCAAGGAGCTGGAGACCGCCATGCTGGAAGGCCGGGCCGATATCGCCGTTCACTCCATGAAAGATGTGCCGGTGGAGTTCCCCGAGGGACTCGGCCTGCACACCATCTGCGAACGGGAAGATCCCCGTGATGCCTTCGTTTCCAACCGCGTCAAGGCCATTGCCGAACTGCCGCAAGGGGCCGTTGTCGGCACCTCCAGCCTGCGCCGCCAGTGCCAGCTGCGCGCCGCCCGCCCGGATCTGGTGATCCGCGACCTGCGCGGCAACGTCAACACTCGCCTCGCCAAGCTGGATGCCGGTGAATACGACGCCATCATCCTCGCCGCCGCCGGTCTGAAACGACTGGAGATGGCGCACCGCATCACCGCCTTTATCGAGCCGGAGCAGAGCCTGCCTGCCAACGGTCAGGGGGCTGTCGGCATCGAATGCCGCCTCGACGATGTTGAGCTGCACGCCCTGCTGGCGCCGCTGGAGCACGCCGAGACCCGCGCCCGGGTACTGACCGAGCGCGCCATGAACCGCGCCCTGCAAGGGGGATGTCAGGTGCCTATCGGAGCCTACGCACTGGTCGAAGGCGAGCAGATCTGGCTGCGCGGTCTGGTGGGTAGCCCGGATGGCAGCCAGGTGATCCGTGACGAGATCCGCGGTCCGCTGGCCGATGGTGAGGCCCTCGGCGAGCAACTGGCCCAGCGCCTGCTGGCCGCCGGTGCCGACGAGATCCTGGCCGAGGTCTACCGCACATGATCCCGCTGGTGGTGCGTCCGGCCGCCCAGGCCGCCGAGCTGGTGCAGTTGCTGCGCCAGCACGGTCATGCACCACTCTGCTGCCCGCTGCTGGAAACCGTGGCGGGCAGCGAACTCCCTCTCCTGCCCGACCTGTTGCGCAGTGCTGACGCGGTTATCGCCGTCAGCATCCATGCCGTTCATTTTGCACACGATTTTCTGTTGCAAACTGGTCAGACCTGGCCACATATTGAGTACTTTGCGGTGGGGCAGGCCAGCGCAGATGCGTTTGCCGCCATCGGCATCACGGCAAGCTGCCCGGATGACCCGCGCAGCGAAGGGCTGCTCGCCCTGCCCGCCCTGCAGCAGGTAGCAGGCAAACGGGTACTGATCCTGCGGGGCAATGGCGGGCGGGATCTCATCGCCAGCACACTGGCCTCACGCGGTGCTCTGGTGCACTATTGTGCGGCCTATGAGCGCCACTACCCCGAGCTGGACGGGGATACATTAACCCACCACTGGCAGGCAGCGGGGCTGGACAGCCTGCTCATTACCAGTGGTGAACTGCTGCAACGGCTGCTGGAGCTGGTTCCCGACCACCAGAGGCCCTGGCTTTTTGACCGCCTGCTGGTGGTCCCCAGCCCGCGCGTGGCCGAGATGGCCCACTCCGCGGGCTTTATCCATATCACGATTGCCCAAGGTGCATCCAACCAGGCCCTGACGGCCGCACTGGAACTGAGGAAGATGGAATGACAGAACAACAAGAATCCCAGGTCAAACCCCAGCCGACCGCTGTGGTCAATGGCAGCAAGAGCCGCTCCGGTGC
The DNA here is from genome assembly GCF_019048085.1 of Aeromonas sp. FDAARGOS 1416. Classification (NCBI taxonomy): domain Bacteria; kingdom Pseudomonadati; phylum Pseudomonadota; class Gammaproteobacteria; order Aeromonadales; family Aeromonadaceae; genus Aeromonas; species Aeromonas sp. FDAARGOS 1416. Next base: position 3,413,818 of record NZ_CP077301.1, read on the forward strand.
CGTACTGGGAGGGGTCGCCATCCTGCTGGCCCTTGGCCTGACCGGCGGTCTCTATCTGCACGGTCACAAGAACGCCGTGGCCCAGCAGGCCGAACTGGCCCAGCTCAAGCAGCAGCTGGCGAGCGCCCTGAGCAAGATAGACCAGACCAGCAGCAAGGATGCCGAGCAGCTGGCCGCGCTGGATCAAACCCAGCAGCGGCTGCAAGGGGAGATGCAGGGTCTGCAGAACCGGGTACTAGACCTGAATGACAAGCGCCCCAACGACTGGATGCTGGCCGAATCCGAATATCTGGTACGAATGGCGGGCCGCAAGCTGTGGCTGGAGCATGACCTCGTCTCCGCCATCACCTTGCTCGGCAATGCCGACGAGCGCATCGCCGCCCTCAACGACCCCAGCCTGATGCCGATCCGCAAGGCGCTGGCCGAGGATATCGCCAAGCTCAAGGGGATGCCGCGCATCGACCGCGAGGGGCTGACCCTCAAGCTGGCTGCACTGTCCGACCAGATCGAGCTACTGCCTCTCTCCACCGTCAGCATGCCGGAAGCCAAGGCCGAGCCGGATCAGGCGGTCAGCACCAATCCCGACGAGTGGGAGAGCAACCTGAAGAAAAACTGGGTCAAGTTCACCGAGAACTTCGTCACCATCCGTCGCCGCGATGGCGCGGTCGAGGCACTGCTCTCGCCGCAGCAGGAGATCTTCCTGCGTGAAAACCTCAAAACCAAGCTGTTGCAGGCCCAGCTCTCCGTCTATCGCGAGCAGCAGGCGCTCTACGAAGACAGCCTGGACAAGGCCCAGCGCTGGCTGACCCAGTATTTCGACACCGACAACAGTGCCACCCGCTACATGCAGGGCGAGATCGACAAGCTCAAGGGTGAGCAGATCCAGATAGACTATCCGGCCCAGTTCAAGACCCAGGCCATGCTGGAGCAGGTGCTGACCGAACGCCTGCAACGCATTCTGGCAAGCAGCTGAGGAGGGCACCATGATCCGTATAATCATTCTGGTTGCCGTGATGGTCGCAGGGCTGATCTTTGGCCCGCAAGCCTCCGGTAACAAGGGCTATGTGCTGATTGCCCTTGGCAATTACATCATCGAATCCTCCGTCACCAGCGCGGTGATCCTGGCCGTGCTGTTCTACGGCGCCCTGCTGATCGTCGAGTGGCTGCTGGGACGGGTATTCGGCCTGCGCCGCAAGACCCTCGGCTGGTACGGCTCGCGCCGCCGCCGCAAGGCCAATCAACAGACCGTCGCCGCCACCCTGGCGATGGCCGAAGGGCACTACAGTCAGGCTGAAAAGCTGCTGATCAAGGGGGCCAGCAACAGCGACACCCCGCTGCTCAACTACCTGAGCGCCGCCAAGGCGGCACAGGCCCGTGGTGACGACGCCCGCCGGGATCAATACCTGCAAAAAGCGCAGGAGGAGAATCCCAAGGCCGAGCTGGCGCTCACCCTGACCCAGACCCAATTGCAAATCGAGCAGGGCCAGTACGATACCGCGCTGGCGATGCTAGAGTCGGTCTACGCCCTCAACCCGCGCCACGCCATGGTGCTGGATCAGCTGCGTCAGGTGCATCTGGCCCGTCAGGACTGGAGCGCCCTGTGCGACCTGATCCCGGCGCTGCACAAGGTGGGCAAGCTGACCCCGAAACAGGAAGAAGATCTGCTGCAACAGGCCTGGTGTGGTCGTCTGCAACAGGCTGCCGGCAGCCTCGAGCCCCTCAAGGCGGTATGGCAGGATCTGCCGCGCAAGCTGCGCCTCGAGCCGGAACTGCTGGCCTGCTACGGCGATCTGCTGCGCCAGCTGGGCGCCGATGGCGAGGCCGCCACCCTGTGGCAGGAGGCACTGCGAAAACAGCCGATGCCGCAGTTGCTGGCTCGCCTGCCCAAGCTGAAACTCGACAGCTACCAGCCGCTGCTGGCACTGCTGCAAAAACAGCAGGGGCAACCGGAGGTGGACACCGCACTGGCCCAGATCTATCTGCTGGCAGGTCAACTGGACGACGCCCAGAAGCTGCTGGAGCAGGAGGTGGAGCGGGCGCCGAGCGCCGCCGCCTACCACGCCCTCGGCCAGCTGATGGACAAGCGCCGCCTCACCAACAAGGCCAACGAGTACTATCGTCAGGCACTGGAACTGGCGGGAGTCTGATCCCCGGCAAACAGAAACGCGAGAGGCCGCATGATGCGGCCTCTTTTTTTATCTCTTCGCCCTGCCCTCGTCAGGTGGTGAGCCGCTCCAGCTCGCCGATCAGCCAGATGGCCTCGGCACGGTGGCTGCCGCACACATCCATCATGGGGCGAAAACCGCCGCACACTGCCGGCCGCTCCGGTTGACCGAAGATCTTGCAGCCAAGGGCGCTATCGAGCTGGATACAGGGGACGCCAGCCGGTTTGCCATCTGGCATACCGGGAATGGCACTGCTGATACTGGGGGCGATGCAACAGGCAGCGCAGCCGCTACGACACTCCATAGACTCCACTCCTTTGGGACGGTCTGAGCCACCATAGCCGAAGCGGCGGCACAAACGTAGCTGGCACACAACAAAAAGCCCGACCGCACGGGCGATCGGGCTTCAGACACAGCCGGTTCAGCGAGCCATCATCACAGGATGATATCGCGAACCACGCTGTCTTTGCGCTCAAGATAATGGATCGACTTGATACGACGAATGGTACGGGATTTACCACGAATCAGCAGGGTCTCGGTGGTCGCCATCACGCCATCGCTGGTGATACCATCCAGCAGATCACCCTTGGTGATGCCGGTGGCGGAGAAGATGACGTTGTCATTCTTCGCCATGTCTTCCAGCTTGAGCACCTTGTTGACATCGATGCCCAGCGCTTCGCAGCGGGCAATTTCCTGCTCGCCCAGCGCACGCACTTCCGGGCTATCGCCCTTGACGCGGTGGCGCGGCACCAGACGGGCCTGCATGTCGCCATCCAGCGCGCGGATCACCGCAGCGGAGATCACCCCTTCCGGTGCGCCGCCGATGCCATACAGCATGTCGACTTCGCTGTCCGGCAGACAGGTGAGGATGGAGGCGGCAACGTCACCATCAGGAATGGCGAACACCCGCACGCCCAGACCCTGCATCTCCTTGATTGCCTTGTCATGACGCGGCTTGGCCAGAGTAATGACGGTCAGACGGGAGAGCGGCTTGCCCAGCGCCTTGGCCACGGACTTCAGGTTCAGCTCGAGAGCCTGATCCAGGTCGATGGCGCCTTTGGCCTTGGGCCCGACGATCAGCTTTTCCATGTACATGTCAGGCGCTTTCAGGAAAGAACCCTTGTCGCCCACCGCCAGCACGGCCAGCGCGTTGGCCTGACCCATGGCAGTCATGCGGGTACCCTCGATGGGATCGACCGCGATATCCACCGCGTCGCCATGCCCGGTACCGACCTTCTCACCGATATAGAGCATCGGCGCTTCATCAATTTCACCTTCGCCGATCACAATCTCACCATCGATCTCGATCTGGTTGAGAATGTGGCGCATGGCCGCTACGGCCGCCCCATCAGCGATATTCTTGTCACCACGTCCGAGCCACTTGTAGCCAGCCAGTGCAGCCGCTTCCGTCACTCGGGAAAACTCGATTGCCAGTTCACGTCTCATCGCATATCCAACCTATGGAGCTCGAAAACGGGCGGCATTCTACCACAAGGGCAAACCTTTGCGCACAAAAGTAGCCGCTGCGAGCAAGAATGTAGCCAATTCATCCAATTGCAACCCAATTGCCATCGACTCTTCATCCAACTGTCACCCCGCTGTCATCCCCGCTGCCTAGCATGACCCCGTTTTCAAAACAAAAGCTTGCAACACCACAAGGGATTAAGATGAAAAAGCTGACTGTAGTGGCACTGGCTCTCACCGCAGCCTTCCAGGCTCAAGCCGTTGAAGTGTACAAAAATGACACCTCCATGCTGGATCTCTATGGCCGTATCTACGCTGGCCACTTCTTTGGTGACAAGAAGGAACTGGATGCCAGCGGCAAACCGAAAAGCGAATACAGCGACAAACAGGGTGCCAACCAGTTTGTCCGTTTCGGCGCCAAGGCCGAGACCCAGATCCAGAGCGGTCTGAAGGCTCTGGCTCAGTACGAAGTACAGATGTATATCAATGACAGCGAGAAGACCATCAGCGAGAACTCCGACAACCTGCGCACCCGTCTGGCGTTCGCCGGTGTCGGCGCTGACTGGGGCACCGTGACCTTCGGTCGCCAGAAGGGGGCCCCGGGTTTCCTGGCCGACTGGACTGATGTCTCCCTCTCCGACGGCTACGGCAACGACGCGCTGGGCGCCAAGACCGACACCTTCGCCACCAACCGCGCCGGTTCCGTGCTGAAATACTCCGGCCTGTTCAATGGCTTCCAGCTCGACACCAGCTACAAGTTCGACGGTGGTGACACCGAAGAGACCACCAGCAAGGATAGCGACGCCGCCTACGGTGCTGCCGTGGCCTATACCTTCCCGTTCAACCTGTCTCTGGGTACCGCGTACAACGTCGGTATCCGCGACAAGAGCGGTGAAGAAGATGCCAAGCTGTGGCTGATCTCCGCCAAGTTCGACAACAAGGCCGCCTACGCCGCCCTGAGCTATGCCGATGGCAGCGACTTCCTGGCGACCGGCACTGATCACACCGGTTGGGAAGCCGCGCTGGGCTACAACTTCGAGAACGGCTTCGGTCTGATGGCCCTGTGGAACAAGCAGGAACAGGACAAGGCTGGCATCAAGAAAGACAACGTGGATTACTACACCCTGGGTGCCCAGTACAAATTCAACAAGAACCTGCGGGTGATTGGCGAATACCGTATCAACAATCTGGACAGCAAGGAGAGCGGCAAGCTCAACGTCAAGGATGACTTCCAGCTGGCTGCCCGCTACGACTTCTAATCGAGGTTTTGCGGATCCCCAAAGCGCGATGGCTTGCCATCGCGCTTTTTGCTGAGCGTCGCTCACGACCGGAGAAAGTGGCCTAGGCTCAACAGTAGATGTATCGCCGGAGAGATGATCATGGTCAGGCTGCCTTTCGTCCTGCTGTTGCTGCTGGCTCTTCCCGCTCACGCCCTCTCTATCGCCATGGTGCTGTGGCGCGGTGAAACCGCCGCCGAGGCGGGCTTTCGGGCAGAGCTGACCCGCCTTGGCTATCAGGCCACCATCACCACCTATAACGCCGATCAGGATCGCACAGCGCTGGCAACCATGCTGCGCCAGCAGATGCTGCCGAAACTGGCCGAATACGACTACATCTACACCTTTGGCACCACCGCCACCACCATGACAAAGAGTCTGGTAGCCAACCGCAAGCCTCTGATTTTCAATGTGGTATCCGACCCGGTCGGGGCAGACATCCTCTCGGAAGACAAAGCCCAGAACAGCATGGTGGCCGGGGTAAGCAACATGGTGCCGATGGCACTGCAACTGGCCAACGCCAGCGAGCATCTGGCCACCGGCAAACGGCTGCTGCTACCCTTCAACCCCCGTGAGCAGAACACCCTGCTGGTGGCCGATATGTTGCTCAATGAAGCGAAACGCTACCAGTGGCAGATGGTCACTTGGCGAATGGCCCCTGACCCACGGCGGCTGGACAACGAACTGAAGCGGCTGCAACAGGATGCCAAAAACGACATCGTCTTTCTGGCCGCAGACAGCTATCTGCTCTCCATCGCCCCCCGCCTGCTGAATGCGCTCAACGAAGCGGCCATCCCTACCATCTGCAGTGCCGAGCTGTTCGTTGAACACGGCTGCAGCGTTGGCACCATCAGCAGCTACGAGGCGCTGGGCAAGATGGCCGCCGGGATCATCCACCGCCACCAGCAGGGAACAGCACTGCAGGATATACCGCTACAGACCGATCCCCATCCCAAACTGGTGCTGGGGCAGCTGGGTAACGCCACCACGCAGGAGGCGAGCCCCGAAAAGCCGAAGCCTTGATAAAGATCTCAGCCAATCAGGCTCCGGGCGGGTATGCTGTTGACCCCCATCGCCCGAGAGCCCTTTCCCATGAGCACCACCGTCTTTTTTGCCGTTCTGCTGGCAGCCCTGCTTCACGCCAGCTGGAATGCGCTGGTCAAAATTGGCGAAGAGCGGCTGGTGGGCGTGTCACTGGTGGCGATCTTCTCAGGGCTTATCGCCGCCGTGGCGCTGCTGCCCATGGGGCTTCCCTCTGCTGCCGAGCTGCCCTGGCTCGGCCTCTCAGTCCTGCTCCATATCGGTTACTGCCTGTTTCTCAGCCATGCCTACAATCAGGGCGATTTTGGCCAGATCTATCCGCTGGCCCGTGGCAGTGCCCCACTGCTCGCCATGGCGTTAAGTGCCCTGCTGCTGGGGGACTACCCCGGTTACGGCGGCATCATCGGCGCCTGCGTGCTGATCATGGGGGTCTTGCTGATGGCCTGGCGAGGTGGGCAGCAGCGCCTTGACAGCAAAGCGGTTCGGGCAGCACTGATCACGGCCATGTTCACGGCGACCTATACCCTCTCGGATGGAGCCGGCGCACGCGCAGGGGGTGAACCGGTACGCTACACCCTCTGGCTCTTTGCCTGCACCGGGCTGGCGATGCTGCTGGTGTTGCTCGTCCACCAGAAACGCAACGCATGGCGCCAGATCCGTCGCCATGCGATGGCGGGAATGGCAGGAGGTGCCATGTCACTGCTCGCCTACGGGATTGTTATCTGGGCCATGACCCAAGCCCCCATTGGCGTGGTCGCGGCTCTGCGCGAAAGCAGTGTGCTGTTTGCCATGCTGCTCTCGGTCTGGCTGCTGAAAGAGCCGCTCGGGCGCATGCGGCTGACGGCGGCGGCCATTATCACTGGCGGCGTGCTGCTGACCCGGCTGGGAGGATAAGCGCTGTCGCCATTGGTGCGTATTTATCAGGCAGGATGGCGTAATTCACTCCGCCAAATATGCCGAATACCAATAGTGGAAATAAGTGTCGGCCCGGGCGTAAATGTTTACATCCGCAACGTATCAATTAACTGGCAGGTCTGTTTATTTCAACCACAGCTTCATTCGGGAAACTTACCTGCCCAGCAACATTAATGATAAAATCGTTCACAGTTAATTTTCGGCAACGCTGACCAATATCGCGCATGGCACAGACCATGCCGCTCCGCCCATACATTCATTGACCGCCTGACGGGTAAGCCAGCCCGGTCAGAGATGACCTGATCGCGCCCGCCACAGCAGGATGGCATGGCGCTACTGCGTTATTAATGGGTCCGGTTTCGTCTGTTTAATTTTTGATTATTTTAAATCCAGCACCATCAGGGAGTTTTTAATATGTCAGCAAAAAAGCTGAAGTTGGGCGCCTTTATATTGATGATATTAACATCGGTATTTGGCGTCACTAATATCGGGATCGGTTTTTACCGAATGGGATATGCCGCCATTCCGATGTTCGTCATTGGCGGTCTGTTTTTCTTCATCCCGTTCATTTTGATGATGATCGAATTCGGCACCGGCTTTCGTAAAGAGGCGGGCGGCATCTTTACCTGGATGCGCCACTCGGTCTCGACCCGATTCGCCTTTATCGGTCTGACCATGTGGTTCGCTTCCTACGTCATCTGGATGTTTGGCAAGGCGCTCTCCATGTGGGTGCCCCTCTCCTTCATGCTGTTTGGCCGCGACATCACCGTCATCCCGGTCACCCTGGGCACCGGCATCGACTTCGGCCCCTTTATTCTGGGAGTTGTCGCCATCGCGCTGGTTGCCACCGTCACCAAGCTCATCACCCTGGGTAGCGCCCGCTTCGCCAAAGTGGCGGCCATCGGCGGTCTCTCCGTGGTGGCACTCAACGTGTTGCTGCTGGTCGGTGGAGTCTTCACCTTCGCGGTGAGCGGCATGACCCTGCAGGAGCCCTTCACCCAGGCATCGCTGACGGCCTCTCCAAATGCCGCTTTCAACGACATCATCCCCTTCCTCGGCTTTATGGTGTTCGCCATCTTCGCCTACGGCGGGGTCGAGGCGATGGCCGGGGTGGCTGACGAGCTGGAAGATCCCGAGCGCGACCTCAAGCGCGGCATCTTCCTCTCCGGCGCCTTCATCGTGCTCTGTTACATCATAGGCTTTCTGGCGGTCGGCTCCATCATGCGCTGGAGCGACTTCCCGGCCGAGGGGATCACCTCTCTCTCCGCCCTCTTCATCATCATGCTGGAGCTGGGGCGCCATCTCGGTGGCGAGTGGCTGGGACAGGTGTTCATGCGCTTTGCCGGATTGGGCATGTTCCTGAGCTATCTGGGTGCCTTTATCGCCCTCTCCTACGCACCGCTGCGCCAGTTCATCACCGGCACCCCGAGCTACTTCTGGCCGGAGCGTTTCCAGCGCGAGAACGAGAATGGCGTACGGATTGAAGCCCTCAAGGTGCAAGCCTGGGTGGTCTGTCTGTTCATTGCCGCCAAGTCCATCTTTACCCTGATCAACCCGGAAGGGGCCGCCGCCCTCTATGAGCTGATCATCACCATGACCAACGTCGGCATGACCCTGCCCTACATGTTCCTCATCTACGCCTGGTATCGCTATCGCAACAACCCGGCGCTGGACAAGGATCTGATCTTCTTCAAGAGCGCAGGCTCGGTACTGCTGGCTACCATCATCAGCCTGATCCTGGTCGCCTTCGGCAACGTCTTTACCGTGGTCGCCCCCTTTATCTCTGGCGATATATCCACCGGCGTCTGGACCATCATTGGCCCGCTGCTGTTCGTGGTGATCGCCATGCGCTTCAAGATCAAGCAGGAAGATACCCACTAAACGGTAAGCAATGCTCCATGCCAATCGGGACCGTTCTGGTCCCGATTTTTTTAGCGCTGGCTTCCGCTCGCCATCACGGCCAGCCCATAGTTTCAATGTAAAAAAAGACTCTATGGAGACCTGTTTTACGCTCTCCTCGCCGTCAGAGCGCGCTCAACGCCGTAAATTATCAATATCAAGGTGAGAATGATTGTGAAGCGCCAGTTCACGACATATAACTTAGCGAGATATCCCTGTATTTCGTCTGGTAGAGCTGATCATGATGATGCGTTCCCTTCTTCCCCTGTTGCTTGGCGCAGTAATGCTGCCGGCCACTATGGACAGTGCCCATGCCAACCCCTTTGCCGCCAGCAGCAAGAGCAGCAGCGGCTTTCTCGAGCGACGGGATGTGCCCAACCTCAGCTCGGCTGCCTTCGTGGTGGCCAACCACAGAACCGGCGAGGTGATCTCCGAGCGCAACGGCAACCGGGTAATGCCCATCGCCTCACTCACCAAGCTGATGACGGCGCTGGTGGTGCTGGATGCCAACCTGCGCCTCAACGAAATGCTCACCGTGACCAATGCCGACATCGACCGCATCAAGGGAACCGGTTCACGACTGGCCATCGGCTCCAGGCTCAGCCGCGCCGAAATGCTCCATATCGCCCTGATGTCCTCTGAAAACCGCGCCGCCTCAGCGCTGGCCCGCCACTATCCCGGCGGCCAGCGTGCCTTCGTCGAGGCGATGAATGCCAAGGCCCGCATGCTGGGGATGTGGAATACCCGCTACGCCGACAGCACAGGGCTCAACCCGCGCAACGTCTCCACCGCGCAGGATCTCGCCAAGCTCGCCGCCGCAGCGGCCTCCTATCCGCTGATCCGCCAGTACTCCACCGACGAGCAGAGCTATGTGCGCACCAACAAACGCCAGCTGCACTACCTCAACTCCAACCGGTTGATCCGCGAAGGGCAATGGGAGTTCACCCTCTCCAAGACCGGCTATATCCGCGAAGCGGGCCGCTGTCTGGTGCTGGGCACCAAGGTCAATCGTGAGCCGGTGATCATGGTGTTGCTCAATGCCGAGACCACCAACGATCGGGTCGCCGACGCCAAGCGGATCAAAACATGGCTGGAGAGCTCGGGCAGAACCACCCTGGCCGCCAACCAGAGCAGCATGCTGACTCACCAGTAAGCTCGAGATCCCCAACCAAGCGAGGCGCCCGCCTCGCTTTTTTTATCTGCATGAGCGCGCCCAAAAAACGGGAGCCCGCTCCCGTTACAGGTAACACCTTCCACCATCCCGTTACAAAATGTAACTACCCAACAGCGTGATTCACACTAATAGAATCAATTGGTTGTAACCTAGCAGCGAGAATTTTAGCGTGCCATCACAACCCCTGTAACGACGAGCCACCATGCGTATTTCCAGTATCGAGTGCGGGCGGGTACTGGCTATTCTGGCCGTGATGACCATTCACGTATCCCCCTTCGCCAATCCGTTCAATCCCGCCCTGTGGGGAAGTGGATCCTGGCTCTGGCTGAGCGGCACCATCAACCAGTTATGCCGCTTTGCCGTGCCGCTGTTTTTCCTCTGTGCCGGTTACTTTCTGCAGCCGAGGCTGAGCCGCGAAGCGCCGCTGACCGTTGCCTGGCGCTACTGCCACCCCTTGCTGCTGCTCTGGCTGGTATGGAGTCTGGTCTACCTGCTGGTGCCGTTCAATCCGCTGGATGCCGTGCAGCAAGGCTATCTGGCCTCCCTGCGCGGGCAGTGGCAATTCCAGCTCGGCGCCCCCCTCAATGGCTGGCTGGTGGGCGGCATGATCCACCTCTGGTTTCTGCCAGCCCTGGTGATGGCGGTGGCCCTGCTGGCACTCTGCTATCGGCTTGGCAGACCATCGCTCGCCCTCTGGCTGGGTCTTGGCCTTTACCTGCTGGCGCTGCTGGGGGGCTCCTATGCCAAGCCGCTGCTGGGCGCCGAGTGGCCACTGCTCACCCGTAACGGCCCCTTCTTCTCCCTGCTGTTTGTGGCGCTTGGCGCCCTGCTGCGCCAGCGTCAGTGGCAGCCCGATGCCCGCACCGGCTGGCGACTGCTGCTGGTGGGCGTGGCGCTCTATGGCTGTGAAGCCTGGGCGCTGCAGCACTTCGCCGGGGTGCCACTCACCCGCCACGACTTCCTGCTTGGCTCTCTTCCCTGGGCTATCGGCCTGTTTGGCCTGCTGCTGGCCAACCCCGAGTTGGGCAAGGGCAGCTGGCTTGAGCGCCAGGCCCCCAAAGTGCTCGGGATCTACTGCCTGCACATGATGCTGGTGGTCTGGCTCTTCGTGTTCGGCCCGCAGGGCGCATCCATCCTGTGGGAGATCGCCAAGGTGCCGCTGCTGCTGGGATCATCTCTGCTGGCCTATCGCCTGATGGTGGCCCTGCCCCTCGCCCGCCGACTGCTGCGTACTCGCTGAGTCCGATATCCGGCCCGTCCTATCGGGCCGGATACCTCTTCACGTTTCGTCTCTTTCTCTTCCGCAACGCCCTTTTCCCTCGCTTCGTTCTCGCGGTTTGCTGTAATGGCTCTGCTTTTCAGCCGAGCTCCCCCGACCGCACAACCCGTCCCCAATACCCCCTCCATTTTCACCTTGCCAGACAAATGAAAATCAATATCATTGGCATCCCGCTTTGGCGGGGCAGGCTAATTATAATTAAATCAATATGTTCGAGCCGTCAGGTCGACATCCAAAGAGTCAATATTGAATATGCAGCACCCTCACTTTCGCAGAACGCTGGTCTCGCTGGCACTGTTGGGCACCGGCTTCACTGCCCAAGCCGCCGATGAAACCATGACAGTGGTTGGCAAACGATCCCAGCATCAGGAAGTTGCCACCGCAACCCGTACCAATACGCCAGCCAAGCTGGTGCCCCAGACCATCGACAGCGTCAAGGTCAGCGAGCTGACCGCCTTTGGCCAACCCACATTGAGCGAAGCTCTGGTCGGCATTCCAGGTGTTGATGCAAGCGGTGATACCCGCTTCGACGGCGTCACAATCCGCGGCTTTAGCGCAGGCACGGATTTCTATCTCGACGGATTCCGCGACGACATGCAGTACACCCGGGATCTCGGCAATATCGAACGGGTAGAAGTGCTAAAGGGCCCGGCAGCAGTACTCTACGGACGTGGTAGCAGCGGCGGCATCATCAACCGCATCAGCAAAAAACCGCAGAAAGGGCAGGAGTCCAGCGTCACAGTACGCGTGGGCAGTTACGATTACCAACGCATGGCCGCAGACCTGAGCGCCGAGCCGAGCGAGGCGGTGCAACTACGGCTCAACGTCGCTCAGGAAGACAACGACAGCTTCCGTAATGGCGTGCACGGCAGACGTACTATGGTGGCACCAGCCATGAACTGGGATATCACTGATCGATTGAGCTGGCTCCTGCAATACGAACGCAATGAATCTCACCGCACGCCGGACCGCGGTATCCCCGGCCTTAACGGTCGCCCAGCAGATGTGCCACGTGACGCCGTCTATAGCGATTTACGGCGTGACTACATCAACGATCTGGCACAGTCGGCACGCTCTCGCTTCACTTGGGATGTAAACGACGACTGGCAGGTGCGCCAGCAACTGAGCCTGATCGATCTCTCGAGCCAGTTCGATAACACATACGTCACTGAAGTAACCAGCAAAGCGACGGTGAAACGTTCCCGTTGGCAACAAGACTTGCAGACCCGCAACCTCGCCTCCAACCTAGAGGCGGAAGGTCAACTGCAAAGCGGTCAAATAGCCCACACTCTATTGATAGGCATTGAACAGGGGTGGCAAGAGCGCAGCCCGAAACTGTGGAACAGCCCCAAGTCAGCCATGCTTGAGGGTGATATCTACACCCCAGACAGCCTTCCTACCTATGACGGCAAGATGCCTCTCTTCTCTGACAAGCAACATAAAATCCGCAGTATCGGGACTTATGTACAAGATCAGCTCTCAATGGGCGACTGGACACTGCTGCTAGGCCTGCGTTATGACCAATTCGAGGTCAACAGTCGTGACAATAAAAACCCGGCTGAGGAGACAATCTCCAACCACAGCCTGAGCCCGCGCGCAGGATTGGTATGGAATCCGATAGAAGAACACGCTTTCTATCTCTCTTACAGCAAAAGCTTTATGCCCAATGGTGGTGGCGTGACAGGCCTTAACCAGATCGGTGATAAAAACAACACGCTAGACCCAGAACTGACCCGTCAATATGAAACCGGCGTCAAGAGCGACTGGCTAGATGGCAAACTGGCAACCACCCTCTCCATCTACCGGCTGGAGATGTATAACAAACGAACCAAAGATCCGCTCGATCCCAGCAAAATACTCCTCACTGGCCTGCAACGTACCGACGGTATCGAACTCAGTACACGAGCTCAGCTGAACGACGAGGTTTATCTCCGCGGCGGCATAGCTCTGCAAGATGCAGAAATGGTGGAAGACTCCATCAATAAGGGCAATCGCCCAAGCAGCGTATCACGCCTAAATGGCGAACTGTTTGCCGGTTATCAGCAAGGAAAGCTCGGCTGGTTCGGCGAGAGCGGTGTTACCGCTGTGGGTGATCGCTTTGCTGACAATGCCAATACCACGGTGCTCCCCGGCTATGCACGCGTTGATGCCAGAGCGGGCTATCGCTGGCAACATTGGGAAACGCAGTTCGGTATGGAGAACCTGTTTGACACTCACTACTACGTAAGTGCTACCGGCGCCTCTCAGATCATGCCCGGCTCCCCACGGCAGGTTAATTTGACTACGTCCTACCGTTTTTGATCCAGTGACAACCACCCCAACTGGCCAGCCCCTGCTGGCCAGTTTTTTATGAAGCAACCACGATGAAACGCAGAAGAGTTCCCCTTCACAACAACAAATGGGTACGCCGCCTCCATGCCTGGGCCGGTTTTTTTACCCTCGCCCTGATGCTGATGTACGGCATCACCGGTCTCTGGCTGCAACACCGTGCCGTGTTGCCCATCCCCGGCCCCCACACCGACAAATCGAGTGAAGAGATAGTGCTGGAGGCGCCACTCGCCAGCCCGGAGCAGCTGAAAAACCTGCTGCAACAGCGCTATCCCGATACCTTTGCCGACGGGCGAACCATGATCACCCCGGCCCAGACCCTGCCCACCCCGAACGGCCCGCTCACCCTGCCCGCCAAGTGGGAAATGCGCGGCGTCACCCTCAGCCAAAGCGTGGCCGCCAGCTATGTCGAGGGTACCTTGCTGGTACGTACCGACCTGCAGCAAGCCAACTTTGCCGCCAGCCTCAACCGGCTGCACCGCGGCATGGGTACCGGCCTCGGCTGGCAGCTGTTTGGCGATATCGCCGCCCTGGCCCTGCTGCTGCTCGCCCTCACCAGCCTGTTTATGTGGACCAAGCTGCATGGCACACCCAGAGCCATCATAGCGCTGACGCTCGCTGGTAGCCTCGGGACCCTGCTGTTTGCCCTGCTGGGGTAACGCAGCAACCATGATCTGATGCAGCAAGGTTTGGAAAGAAAACCGCAATAGAAACAGGCCGCTGGCGGTGATGCCGTCAGCGGCTATATCAAGAAAAGGAAACAACGGAGAGAGGGAAAAGAGAAGGGATACCAAGAGGTAACGGGAAGTACTGCCAGCTCAACAGTAACGCTCCAATGTGCAGGAACGCTAAAAAACAAAAGGCCATCATTGCTGATGGCCTTTTGTCATGAATTTGATGGTGCCCGGGGTCGGACTCGAACCGACACGGTTATTCACCGGCGGATTTTGAATCCGCTGCGTCTACCGATTTCGCCACCCGGGCAACTGCGAGGGATTATACGAATGGCGCGATGCCATGCAAGGTGTTTTTCGATTGAACACTCCCGTTTGTTCATTTATTCAACGCCTTGCCGATGCGGGGCCAGTTACATAGAATGCCGCCATCATCTTAATGGAATAAAAACGATGGCCAAGCCTAAAAAAGTCCAACAAAAATCCCCCTCTCCCGCCACTCAGCCATACCCGTCAGCGGGTCTGCTGCGTCGCCTCGGCGCCCTCATCTATGATGCGCTGGTGGTGACTTCGCTGCTGATCATCGCTGGCTTCATCGGCATGGGTGTCGCCAAGCTGTTGCTGGTCACCGGCATGGCCAGCGTACCGGCGGGTGAAGATACCGTCTGGTTGCTGACCCGCCACCACCTGAGCCTGATCTACACCCTGTGGCTCGCCTTCGTCATCTGCGGTTTCTACACCTGGTTCTGGACCCGTGCTGGCCAAACCGTCGGCATGCGCGCCTGGCGGCTGCGCATTCAGAACGAGGATGGCAGCCACATCCGCGTTACCCAGGCGCTGATCCGTCTCGCCACCGCCGCCTTTGGTCTGGGCAACCTGATGTGCCTGTTCAACCGCCAACGTCCGCGGGCGTTTCAGGATATCTGGGCCGAGTGCGAAGTGATCGTGCTGAGCAAGCAGGAAAATCTGGAATTGCTTAACAAGTAATACCGAAGCAATGCAGCAACGAAAGAGGGCACCAACAGGTGCCCTCTTTGCATTTCCTCTGTGCCGTCCTGAATATGGTTTACACCTTTCCCCCCAATAAATGGAGAACCCGATGGGACAAGGTGTGAAACGGACACAGCGCGATTACTCGCTGACTTTTAAACTGGCACTGGTCGAGCAGATTGAAAAAGGCGAGCTCACCTACAAACAGGCTCAGGTGCGTTATGGCATTCAGGGCCGCTCCACCGTTCTGGTATGGTTGCGTAAACATGGTCGGCAAGATTGGAGCCAGGGGGCTTCTGTACGCGCCGGCAGGAGCATCACCATGCCTGACCCCGACAACCAGACGCCCGAACAGCGTATCAAGGAACTCGAGCAGCAGCTGGCGCTGATGAGTCAGAAAGCCCAGTTCTTTGAGGCCGTCGTCGATGTACTGAAGAATGACTACGGCGTCTCCATCGTAAAAAAGCGACCCGGCAAGTCCTCTCGCAGCGGCAAGTCGAGAGGCTGACCATTGTCAGGGCTTGCCTGTTTCTCGGGATAAGCCGGCAGGCTTACTACAAGCGCAATCGGGTCGCCGACGAGCGCCATGCACAGGGATTGCAGGTGGTGCGCTTCGTGCGTCAGGTTCGACTGCGACAACCGCGGGTGGGCACTCGCAAGCTGCATTATCTGCTGCAGGGTCAGGATGATGACGGGCTCAAGGTCGGGCGGGACAGGCTGTTTCGGATATTGACCGAGCACCGCCTGCTGGTGCCACCCAGACGGGCGTATCACAAGACCACCCACAGTTTTCACCGTTTCTACCGTCATCCCAACTTGCTCAAGGCGGGGCCAGAGCAGGTTACGCCGGTGGCCCCGGAGCAGGTCTGGGTTGCAGATATCACCTATCTGCCAGCCAGGAGCGGACCGCTGTACCTGAGCCTGGTGACGGATGCGTACTCACGCAAGATAGTGGGCCATCACGTGCACGAAGGGATGCATGCCGAATCGGTGGCGATGGCGTTCAAGAAAGCGCTGAAGCAACGGCGTGGCGGCGGGGAGCTAATCCATCACTCAGACCGCGGCGTGCAGTATTGCTCGGGACTGTATCAATCATTACATGAACGGTACGGGGTGAAATGCTCGATGACGGATGGGTATGACTGTTATCAGAATGCGTTGGCGGAGCGGGTGAACGGGATTTTGAAAGGAGAGTTATTGTTGCAAAGCCCGCAGGATTTGGCGCAAGCGCGGGAGATGGTGCGTGAAGCAGTAGATATTTACAACGCGGAGCGGCCGCATCATGCGTTGAAATACAGAACCCCCGATGCGGTACATAGGGGGTTCTGAGTAGAGAAATGCTAGTTGAAAATGTGTAAACCTATTTCAGGACTAGACACTCATAACCTCGTGCGGATTACTGCTTGCGGCTTAGGATGTAGAAGGAGATGCCGCCAAACAGCAGGCTGGGCGCGATAGCCGCCAGAATCGGCGGTACCGCATAGACCAGACTGATGGGACCAAACACCCGATCGCTCACATAGACGGCAAAGCCGGTCATGATCCCCATCAGCATCCGTGCCCCCATGCTCACCGAGCGTAGCGGGCCGAAGATGAAGGAGGAGGCCAGCAGGATCATCGCCACCACCGAGAGCGGTGACAGCAGTTTGCGCCACATCTCCAGCTTGTAGCGACCGGCATCCTGCTTGTTGGCATCGAGATAGCCGATGTAATCGAGCAGACCGGAGACCGAGAGGTTCTCGGGGTCGATACTCACCACCCCCAGCTGTTTGGGTGTCAACTCCGAGCTCCACTCCATGTTGTCATGCTGTTCGCTGCGGATCTGCGCCGGGTCGTCGAAGCGGGTAACCTGGGTCTGCTTGAGCAGCCAGTGGTGGCGCTCGAACACACCCTCCTGCGCCTGCACCACGTCGATCAGCTTGCGCTCGGGGGTGAAGCGATAGAGGGTGATGCCGGTGAGGGCGCCATCATTACGCACACCATTGATATTGACGAAGTTGTTGCCATCGCGAGCCCACACCCCGTAGGCGGAAACCGTCAGACGACCTTCGGAGAGCGCGCCCGCCTTGATGTCATCAGCTATCCGCTTGGCGGCGGGGGCCACATATTCCCCCATCAGCCCTACCATGATCATCAGCGGGATCGCCGTCTTGAGCGCCGCCATCACGATACTGATCTTGGAGCGACCCGCAGCCTGCATCACCACCAGCTCGGAGCTGGTAGCCAGCTGACCCAGACCAATCAGGCCACCCAGCAGCGCGGCCAGCGGGAAGAAGAGCACCGCCTCCTTGGGCATGGAGAGCAGCACATAGTAGAGGGCGTTGATCATGTCGTAGTTGCCGTCACCGACCGACTTGAGCTGCTCCACATACTTGATGAGCGCTGCAAGGCCAACGAGCGTGATTTCACACAGCAGGATCGACATAAAGATGACCCTACCGATATACCTATCGAGAATGCCAAACATCAGCAGAAGTTCCTATGTTGCAGCATCATGCTGATTTTCTGTTGAAATAGCGCCCTTTCACCCCGTTCCACCAGCTGGTTCCCTGCAGATTGAGGGGCAGGCCGATAAACAGCAGGTAACCGAGCGGCACCAGGAACATCCCCGGCCAGTAGGGCAGCCGACCGCTGTCGATGGCCGAACGGGCGGCGCTGAGCAGCAGGAAGTAGGAGAGATAGAGCATGATGGCCGGCAGCAGCTTGGCGTAGCGCCCCTGACGGGGATTGACCCGCGCCAGCGGTACCACCAGCAGGGTCAGAACCGGAATGGATAGGGGCAGCGAGATACGCCACTGCAATTCCGCCATCATGGCGTTGTCCTGGGTACCGAACAGTTCCATGGTCGGCTTGGCCGCCGCCTTGCGGTTGGAACGCTCCATCTCTTGCTGGCGGATCACCAGACCATATTCGCGAAAATCGGAGATCTGGAACTGCTTGCCGGAGAAGTTCCCCTCGTAGCGGGAGCCATCCATCAGGGTCAGCCACTGCAGACCGTTCTCATCGACCGTCACCACCCCTTCGGTCGCCACCACCACCGAGGGAGGATTGTTCCCCTCCGCCCGCTGCAGCACGAAGATCTTTTGCAGTTTTGAGCCGTTGTCGTTCAAATCCTGGATATAGGCAACCAGACGCCCCTTGTCTAGCTCCATAAAGCGGCCAGGCTGCAGGAAGGAGATACCCGGATCGGCTTTGAACTGGTCGATCACCTGCGACTCGCGCTCCTTGGCCTGCGGAGCGATCCAGCCGGTGTTGAACGCTGCGACTGCGGCAGTCAGCAAGGCTAGCAACATGGCGCTGCGCATCACGAAACGGTGGCTGAAACCAACCGCATGCATCACCGTCATCTCGCTTTCGGCATAGAGGCGTCCGTGAGCGAACAAGATGGCCAAAAACAGGCTGATTGGCAGCATCAACAGCGCCATATTGGGCAAGTTGAGCAGCAGCAGGGTAGAGACCAGACGTGTCGGCACCTGGCCATCGGCGGCATCACCGAGGATCTTGATAAATTGTTGGCTGACAAAGATAAGCAGCAATACGAATAACACTGCCAGCTGGGTTTTCAGGGTTTCCCTGAACAAATATCGGAAAACGATCACAGTCATTCCCAAGTAAACTTGTGTTTTTAGTCGAATGCCTGAAAAATAGGGCCGTATATTGGATTTTTACCAGTTTGAACTGCGGAGCCTGTGGCTGTTCGCTCCGCCTCTGATACCCCAACAAGCACCGCATTATTCAATAAAAGGTGCCTTTTGTCTTTAGGATGTAGGAGATTCCATGGAGTTCAGTGTAAAGAGTGGCAGTCCAGAGAAGCAACGGAGCGCCTGCGTCGTAGTCGGCGTATTTGAGCCTCGTCGCCTCTCTCCGGTTGCCGAACAACTGGACAAGATCAGCGATGGCTATATCAGTTCGCTGCTGCGCCGTGGCGACCTGGAAGGGAAACCAGGCCAGATGCTGCTGCTGCATCAAGTACCGGGCGTGCTCAGCGAGCGCGTACTGCTGGTCGGATGCGGCAAGGAGCGGGAACTCGACGAACGCCAGTACAAGCAGATCATCAACAAGACCATCACCACCCTGAACGAAACCGGCTCCATGGAAGCGGTCTGCTTCCTCACCGAGCTGCACGTCAAGGGTCGGGATACCTATTGGAAGGTGCGCCAGGCGGTAGAAACCACCAAGGCGGGCCTCTACAGCTTTGATCAGTTCAAGACCAACAAGGCCGAGCCACGTCGCCCGCTGCGCAAGCTGGTATTCAACGTGCCGACGCGTCGGGAACTGACCATTGGTGAAAAAGCCATCGCTCACGGTCTGGCCGTGGCCAAGGGTGTGCGAGTCTGTCGCGACGTGGCCAACATGCCGCCCAATGTCTGCAACCCGGCCTATCTGGCCTCCCAGGCCCGTCGTCTGGCCGATGCCTACGACAACATCACCACCAAGGTGGTGGGCGAGCAGGAGATGGCCGAACTCGGCATGAACTCCTATCTGGCGGTGGCTCGCGGCTCCGACAACGAAGCCATGATGGCCATCATCGAATACAAGGGTCATCCGGATGCCAAGCCCATCGTGCTGGTCGGCAAGGGTCTGACCTTTGACTCCGGCGGCATCTCCATCAAACCGGCCGACGGCATGGACGAGATGAAGTACGACATGGGTGGCGCCGCCTCCGTGCTCGGTACCATGCATGCGCTGGCCCAGCTGCAACTGCCGATCAACGTCATCGGCGTACTGGCTGGCTGCGAGAACATGCCGGGTGGCAACGCCTATCGTCCGGGTGACATCCTCACCTCCATGTCCGGCCAGACCATCGAAGTGCTCAACACCGATGCGGAAGGTCGTCTGGTGCTGTGTGATGCGCTGACCTATGTGGACCGCTTCGATCCGGAAACCGTGATCGACGTGGCGACCCTGACCGGTGCCTGCGTCATCGCGCTGGGTCACCACACCTCGGGTCTGCTGGCCAACCACAACCCGCTGGCCCACGAGCTGCTCAACGCCTCCGAGCAGGCGGGTGATCGCGCCTGGCGTCTGCCGCTGTTTGACGAGTATCAGGAGCAGATCGACAGCCCGTTCGCCGACATGGCCAACATCGGCGGTCGTCCGGCCGGCACCATCACCGCAGCCGCCTTCCTGTCACGCTTCACCAAGAAGTACAACTGGGCCCACCTGGATATCGCCGGGACCGCCTGGAAGAGTGGCAAGGACAAAGGCTCTACCGGTCGTCCGGTGCCCCTGCTGACCCAGTTCCTGCTGAACCGGGCTGGCGTGGATATCGAAGAGAAAGAGTAACTCTCCGGCCCCTGCCGATGGCTGCATCGGAAGGGTTGGCGTTACCCTGAACCACAAGGAAGAGGCCCGCCTCTTCCTTGTTTCATTCTTGAATCAGTGAGCTGCGGACGGTAAACGCCCCGTCAGCCTCATGAGGCGGTCAACAGTCCGTCACCGCAAAACGGGATCAACCTGATGAGCCAAGTGACCTTTTACCTGATGAGCGAACAGGATGACGCGCAGGCCTCTGCGGTCGAGCGACTGGCCTGCACTCTTGCGGCCGAGTCGTGGGGCGCGGGCCATATCTACCTGTTCTGCAACGACGAGGCTCAGGCTCTGCGCCTCGACGAACTGCTGTGGCAACTGCCGCCGGAGCGCTTCGTGCCGCACCAGCTGCAGGGCGAAAGCGGTCAGGCACCGGTGGAGATCGGCCACCAGCCGCCACGCCGGCGCTACGCCCGCCTCATCAATCTGGCCAAACAGACACCTTTGTTTGCAGGACACTTCGCTCAAGTGGTAGATTTTGTCCCCACTGACGAAACACAAAAGCAGCAAGCCCGCGAGCGCTACAAGCACTATCGCCAGGCAGGCCATGCCCTCGAGATGAGGGATCAGCCCGTCCTTGCCGCACCGGATCCGGCGCAGCCCTGACTGCGCCGCCTGTGATCCACGACGAATCAACACCAGAATCCATCCATCCAGATTACGGCGAGACCATGGAAAAGACTTTTAATCACAACGCCATCGAACAGGCGCTCTACCAGCACTGGGAAGCTCAGGGCTACTTCAAGCCCCACGGCGATACCAGCAAAGACTCCTTCTGCATCATGATCCCGCCGCCGAACGTCACCGGCAGCCTGCACATGGGTCACGCCTTCCAGCAGACCCTGATGGATACCCTGATCCGCTACAACCGCATGCAGGGCAAGAACACCCTGTGGCAGGCAGGTACCGACCACGCCGGTATCGCCACCCAGATGGTGGTTGAGCGCAAGATCGCCGCAGAAGAGGGCAAGACTCGCCACGATTACGGCCGTGATGCCTTCATCGACAAGATTTGGCAGTGGAAGGAAGAGTCCGGTGGCACCATCACCCGCCAGATGCGCCGTCTGGGCGACTCCGTGGATTGGGAGCGCGAGCGCTTTACCATGGATGAGGGTCTCTCCGCCGCCGTGCAGGAAGTGTTTGTCCGTCTTTACGAAGATGGTCTGATGTACCGCGGCAAGCGTCTGGTGAACTGGGATCCGAAACTCAACACCGCCATCTCCGATCTGGAAGTGGAGAACCGCGAGATCAAGGGCCACATGTGGCACCTGCGCTATCCGCTGGCCAACGGCGCCAAGACTGCCGAAGGCAAGGATTACCTGATCGTCGCCACCACCCGTCCGGAGACCATGCTGGGCGATACCGCCGTGGCCGTGAACCCGGAAGACCCGCGCTACAAGGCGCTGATCGGCCAGCACATCCTGCTGCCGCTGGTGAACCGTCTGATCCCCATCGTTGCCGATGAACACGCCGACATGGAGAAGGGCACCGGTTGCGTGAAGATCACCCCGGCCCACGACTTCAACGATAACGAAGTGGGCAAGCGCCACAGCCTGCCGATGATCAACATCTTCACTCTGGACGCCCACGTGCGTGCCGAGGCCGAAGTAGTCGATACCAACGGCAACCCGAGCACCGCCTATGACGCGGCCCTGCCGGCCGAGTTCGCCGGTCTGGAGCGCTTCGCCGCCCGTAAAGCGATTCTGGCCAAGCTGGAAGAGCTGGGTCTGCTGGACGAGATCAAGGATCACGTGCTGCAACAGCCTTACGGCGATCGCGGTGGCGTGCCCATCGAGCCGATGCTGACCGACCAGTGGTACGTGCGCGTGGCACCGATGGCCAAGACCGCCATCGAGGCGGTGGAAGATGGCCGCATCCAGTTCGTGCCGAAGCAGTACGAAAACATGTACTTCTCCTGGATGCGCGACATTCAGGACTGGTGCGTCTCCCGTCAACTGTGGTGGGGTCACCGCATCCCGGCATGGTATGACGATGCCGGCAACGTCTACGTTGGCCGCAGCGAAGATGAAGTGCGCGCCAAGCACAGCATCCCGTCCGTGACTACCCTGCGTCAGGACGAAGACGTGCTCGACACCTGGTTCAGCTCCGCCCTGTGGACCTTCTCCACCCTGGGCTGGCCGAACAACACCGAGGCACTCAAGACCTTCCACCCGACCGACGTGCTGATGAGCGGCTTCGACATCATCTTCTTCTGGATTGCCCGGATGATCATGATGACCATGCACTTTATCAAGGACGAAAACGGCCAGCCGCAAGTCCCGTTCAAGACCGTCTACATCACTGGCCTTATCCGTGACGAAGAGGGCCAGAAGATGTCCAAGTCCAAGGGCAACGTGCTGGACCCGCTCGACATGATCGACGGCATCTCGCTGGAAGATCTGCTGGAGAAGCGCACCGGCAACATGATGCAGCCGCAGATGGCCGAGAAGATCGCCAAGCGTACCGCCAAGCAGTTCCCGGAAGGGATCGATGCCCACGGCACCGACGCCCTGCGCTTCACTCTGGCAGCGCTGGCCTCTACCGGTCGTGACATCAACTGGGACATGAAGCGCCTGGACGGCTACAACAACTTCTGCAACAAGCTGTGGAACGCCTCCCGCTATGTGCTGATGAACACCGAAGATCAGGATTGTGGCTTCAACGGCGGCGAGATGCAGTTCAGTCTGGCGGATCGCTGGATCCAGTCCCAGCTGCAGGTGGCTATCCGTGACTTCCGTACCGCCCTCGATACCTATCGCTTCGACATCGCGGCTGGCGTGCTGTACGAATTTATCTGGAACCAGTTCTGTGACTGGTATCTGGAGCTGACCAAGCCGGTGCTGACCAAGGGTTCCGAGGCCGAGCAGCGCGCTGCCCGCCATACCCTGGTGACCGTGCTGGAAACCCTGCTGCGTCTGGCACACCCGATCATCCCTTTCATCACCGAGACCATCTGGAAATCGGTCGCTCCGCTGGCTGGCGTACACGCCGACACCATCATGATTCAGGCCTTCCCGGAGTTCGACGCCGCCAAGGTAGACGAAGCCGCGATGGCGGATCAGGAGTGGGTGAAGGAGTTCATCGTCAGCATCCGCAACATCCGCGCCGAGATGAACGTGGCGCCGAGCGTGCCCCTGAACGTGCTGCTCCAGTGCGATGCCAAGGATGCCCAGCGCGCCGCTGACAACGAGGCCTTCCTCAAGTCGCTGGCCCGTCTGGAATCCATCCGCGTACTGGCGGACGGTGAAACCGCTCCGCTGTCAGTGAAGAAGCTGATCGGCGCTACCGAGCTGATGATCCCGATGGCCGGTCTCATCGACAAGGATGCCGAATTGGCCCGTCTGGCCAAAGAGGTTGCCCGTCTGGTGGGCGAGTGCGGCCGTATCGAAGGCAAACTTGGCAACGAAGCCTTCGTCGCCAAGGCGCCGGAAGCGGTCATCGCCAAAGAGCGCGAGAAGCTGGAAGATTACCGTCTCCAGCTGACCAAGCTGGAAGCCCAGCAGGCCGAGATCGCCGCGCTGTAAGCACCGCCCCAACCGATACAACAAAGCCCCCTGCCAAGGGGGCTTTTTCATATCCGCGCTTCCCGCTTCAGCTCACCAGCAACCAGCCGCAAAAACCGAGATAGAGCAGACCGACCAGTGCCAGCCGTCCGGCGGTCATGGCCCCCTTTCTGAACCCCCACCAGAGCAACCCCACCGCCAGCAGCGTCACCAGCGAGGAGGCCATCATGGCGCCATCCAGCAACCAGGGGGTGAAGAGCAAACAGAACGCCTTGGGGATAGTGCCCTGGATCATCATGGCTCCGGAGATATTGGCCAGCGCCAGCCGGTTCTTGCCCTGCCGCACCCAGATCAGCACGTTCATCAGCTCCGGCATCTCGGTCGCCACCGGGCTCAGCAGCAGGGCCGCTAGCACCGGCGAGAGGCCAAACAGCTCGCCCATGCTCTCCAGCTGATGGACAAACAGCTGGGCCGCCAGCGCTACCACCACCAGTGCAGCCAGCGTCTGCAGCAGCACCTTGCCAAGAGGCGGGATCCCGGCATTTGGAGCCAGCTTGAGAGGCTCAGGCAACTCGACCTCATGGCTGTCGCTCTGCTTCAGCTCGCGCCTGACATAGACGAGGTAGACCAGCAGGAAGAGCGGGGCCAGCCAGCTCTTGCCGGTAAAGGCGACCAGACCCAGTACAGTGGCCACCAGAAAGATTCCCATAAACCAGCGCTGATCCCGGCCAATCTCGCGCTGTACCTCGCCATCGATGGCCCGTTCGGTACGCCCCATGCAAAGCAGCAGGGTGAGGCCGACCGCCGCGTAGCCGATGGTAGCCAGCACCAGCGGCCCGCCGAGGGCGGCACCGATGCCAATCTCTTGCTGGGCGGTCGTGTTACCCATCAGCAGGGCGGTCAGGGTGACGATGCATTCGGGCAGCGCCGTACCCAGTGCAGCCAGCAGCGAACCAGTGGCACTTTGCGAGAGTTTGAAGTGGTGTCCGGTCCATTCGATGCCGTTGACGAAGTATTCGCAGGCAAGGTAGATGGTGACCGCAGAGACGAGAAATAACAGCAGGGTAATCAACATAATAGATACCGCCAGGCGAGCAGAATAACCGATGGACCCGATATGGCTCGCCCGGCTGGCGTGCATATCGAGGCCAAAGGTCTTGCAGAGCGATAGTGCCTATCGCCGCCCATGCCATGGATACGAGGATCCAAGAGTGTTGACATGGGCCCGGCCCGGAATGCGGGCGGGTTGCTACTCCCCAATGACTGAGTGGACGTTTTAGCAACTCGACCGCCGCCTCACAAGGCAAATTAATGACAACTCATTCAATAAGTTGTAAGGGAATGTAACCTCGCCAGCCCTTCCTCTCCGCCGCCATTGCGCTGTTGGCACACCGATTGCTGTAGATAGCTCACTATCCACAACAGTTTGGGAAGGATGAACAATGAAACGGTGGATCCAACATTTTTATCAACTGAACCGCCTCAATTGGCTGATGGTCTGGTTGTTGCTCTGCTGCAGCATCATTCTGCTGTTTCCGGCCGGGCTGATGAAAGGGGCCGTCAGCCAGTGGGCTGCGGATCATGCGGCCTGGCTGGGGGTCGGCATGCTGATCGCCATCTCCTACTTCTGCAGTCAGGGCTTCCTGATCGCCTGGGAGTGGGCGTGCGAAGAGTGGCAGGCGCGCCGTCAGCAGGACCAGCTGGCCCAGATGATCGGCTTCCTCGACTTCAACGAGAAGGCGGTGCTGCGCGAGTTCGTGCTGCAGCGTAAAAGCGTCATAAACTTGCCGATCACCGAGCCCGCCGTCAAAAACCTGATGGATGCCGGCGTCCTCACCTACGCCTACGGCAAGCCGACCCGGGAGAAGGATGACGAGAACCAGATCCGCGCTCTGATGATCGCCCTACCCGCCCGACCGCTGCTCACCTACAAGGTGCTGGGACTGTCGCGCGGCAAGATGAGCGACGAGCAGGTGGAGCAGATCATGAATGCCAGACCCAAGTTCGCCCAGAAGGGGTTCCAGCGCTAACCGCCGCCCAACCGCCAGATGCAAAAGAGCCGGACATTGTCCGGCTCTCTCGTTTCTGCACGACGCGCTGTACCATCCCTTGCGTCTTGTTGTGCCCTACCCCTTTAGGCTGGAGCAAAAGCTGACATCGTCCTGCACCGGATCATCGCTCATGCTGTGATAGAGCTCGAAGCAGGGACCATTGCCAAACTCCAGCCCGGCAGCAACGATGTCGCCGATATGTTCCTGCCAACGCGGGCCATACTGGCTGCGGTCGGTAATAAGATAACGGGACTGGGCATAACGACCGGCGGGAATAAGCTGGATCTCGACCGCTCCCATCCCCACCGTCCCCGCAGGCACCGTCACCCCGATGTCAGTGCGACACTGGGCTGGCGGAGTCACCTCGGGGTTATCGTGATAGATGAAGATCCACTCCCCACCTTCCAGACCGCGGGCGCTGGCCCACTGATGCAGCTGACTACAAACGGGACCATACCCCTCGCCATAGGGGCCGGTGACACGTATATAAGCCAGAGTGCGGGCGTCCATCTCGATGGTTTTCATGGTATTGCTCCTTGCTGATGAGTGACCCTCAGCATAAGGATTAGGCTGCACAAGTGCGTGTCCATCCTTGCTCATCAAGTGTCCATTCTTGCTCTTGTCGCGGCGAAACTCTCCCGGCGTGCAACCATAGTAACGGCGAAATACCTTGGCAAACGCCTGGGAGCTGGCGAGCCCCGCCCCCAACGCAATGGCCGTGACACTGGCATCGGAATAGCAGAGCTGCCAAGCAGCCCGCTGGATGCGCAGACGACGACACATCTCCCCGGGCGTCTCCCCCGCCACAGCCGTAAACACTCGGTGAAAATGGTAGAAAGACAAGCAGGCACGGCTTGCCAGCGTTTCAATGGAGAGATCGGGATTCTGCTCCAGCGCCCGGATCACCGGGCGCAATCTGGCCTGATAATCGACCATACCGTTAGCGACTGGCGCCCCCCACGACTCTGGCCATATAGAGCGCATCCACATAACGCCCTTGGCGGAAGGCATAGTCACGGGCTCGCCCCTCCTCGGTAAAACCGAACTTGCGATAAAGCGCCTGTGCGGCCTCATTGTCGGTATAGACGGTCAGCTCAATCCGGTGCAGGTTGAGCCAGTTATCGGCCAGATCCAGCGCCGCGGCCATCAGGGTAGAGCCAACCCCCTTGCCAGCCCAGTCATCCCGCACACCCATGCCAATCCCGGCCACATGCTTGCGTCTGGGATTGGGCTCCACATGCAATGAGATCTGACCCACCAGCCTCCCATCGGCCTCCGCCACCAAGGCGACCACATCTCCGTTCTCCAACCGTTTTTGCCACTGGCTAAGGGGTGGCATAGGCAGGTGCAAAGTGCCCGCCTGGGCATTGGGCATGGAGTAAAGATCCCGCAAGGCGGGGGCATCGGCGGGTTCGGCATGACGGATAGTAATCTGCATATGAGGCTCCTTCTCGAAACCTCCATCATGCAATATCCGGCGCGGTTACACATCCCCTACCCGCACCCATTTGTCTTGCCTATCAAAGGGCGAGGAAAGGCCCATTGGCCGAGCACGGCGCAGATCCGTAGGCTGACCCCATATCAACAAGGAGAGAAGCCATGACTGACAAGACCCTGCACAGCGCCAACGGCGCCCCCGTCGTCGACAACAATAACAGCCTCACCGCCGGTCCGCGCGGCCCCATCCTGATGCAAGACATCTGGTTGATGGAGAAACTCGCCCACTTCGACCGCGAGCGCATTCCCGAGCGGGTGGTTCACGCTAAGGGCTCGGGCGCCTACGGCACCTTTACCGTGACCCACGACATCAGCCAGTTCAGCAAGGCCGATCTGTTCAGCGCCATCGGCAAGCAGACTCCTGTATTCCTGCGCTTCTCCACCGTGGCCGGTGAGAAGGGCGCCGCCGATGCCGAGCGCGACGTGCGCGGCTTCGCCCTCAAGTTCTATACCGAGCAGGGCAACTGGGATCTGGTGGGTAACAACACCCCGGTCTTTTTCATCCGCGATCCGCTGAAATTCCCTGACTTCATCCACACCCAGAAGCGGGATCCGCGCACCAACCTGCGCAGCGCTACCGCCGCCTGGGACTTCTGGTCACGCCATCCGGAATCCCTGCATCAGGTCACCATACTGTTCAGCGATCGCGGCATCCCCAAGAGCCTGCGGGAGATGAATGGCTACGGCAGCCACACCTTCAGCTTTATCAACGACGCCAACGAGCGCTTCTGGGTCAAGTTCCACTTCAAGACCGAGCAGGGCCACAGCTTCTACACCGATGAAGAGGCCGCCACCGCCGTCGGGCAGGATCGGGAGACCAGTCAGGCGGACCTGTTCAACGCCATCGAGCGGGGCGACTTCCCGCGCTGGAAGGTCTATGTGCAGGTGATGCCGGAGGCCGAAGCCCAGACTTACAACATCCACCCGTTCGACCTCACCAAGGTGTGGCCGCACAGCGACTACCCGCTGATCCCGGTGGGCGTGCTGGAGCTCAACCAGAACCCGGACAACTACTTCGCCCATGTGGAGCAGGCCGCCTTTACCCCGGCCAACGTGGTGCCCGGTATCGGCTTCTCGCCGGATCGCATGCTGCAAGGGCGACTCTTCTCCTACGGCGACACCCAGCGCTATCGCCTCGGCGTCAACCACGGTCTGCTGCCGGTCAACGCCCCACGCTGCCCGTTCCATCACGGCGCCCATCGTGACGGTGCCATGCGGGCGGACAGCAATGGCGGCGCCAGCCCCAACTATCAGCCGAACCGTTTCGGTACCCAGCAGCCGAGCGAACAGCACGAACCGGCGCTGAGTCTGGAAGGGGCCGCCCTGCACTACGACTTCCGTGACTACGACAGCGACTACTACAGCCAGCCGGGCAACCTGTTCCGCATCATGGACGAGGGGCAGCGTTCACGGCTCGCCGCCAACCTGGCCCGATCCCTTGTCAATGTGGAGGATGACGCCATCGTCGCGGCCCAGCTCAAACACTTCGAGCAGGCCGACCCCGAGTATGCCAAACGGGTCGAACTGGCACTGGCCGCCTTGCAGCGCTAAGCCGCAAGCAGGCAACATCTGCAAAAGCAAAACGGGGGCCTGATGGCCCCCGTTGTTATTCTGCTAAGAGTAATAAACGCAAAAACGGAGCCAGAGGCTCCGTTTTTTAATGCAGTATCAATCCCTTACGGAACGCGCTTCGCGCTCTTCGCGCTCCCTTGCCAACAAGCGTTTGTACCACCAGCTACTGCGACGACGTTGTGCATTGGAAGAGCGACGAGCCATTTCTTAGGTTCCAGCCAAGAGAAGAAAGGAGCTGCATTATGCGACAGGGATCACGTCCATGTCTTTAGCTGGATCAAGAAAAGCCTCACTGACCCACGGAAATCGTCTTCTGAGCTTTCGCACCACGGGTGGCAGGCAACACCACCGCAGGAGAGCGCCAGGCCAGCGCGCCATTGCTCTCGAGGTCGTTCTGCGGGCCGCACTCCAGCCAGATATCTCCCTGCAGAATGCGGGCCCCTTCGGAATATTTCTGATCCGCAAACCAGCAGACCCGCTCGGGCAATGAGCCCAGCGGCAACACCAGCTCGGGACTGGCAGACTCGCTCACCACAGTGGTTTTGGACGCGGCCAGAGCGGGGGCGAGCCAGAGGGAGGCCAGCAGGCAGAGCAGTACATTTTTCATGAGAGGGATCCTGTTTCGATAGGGGCAATCTCGAAGAGTCGACCAGTCCCGGGGTTTACTTGACTGACAATCATACTGCCTGCTGGCATTGTGGAACCAATATGGTAGCCTGCCAGCGCCTGCGGGCAGTCTCTCGCTGCCACGCGCAAACTTCCGGTGAATTTGTCACATCCTGACAAAATATAACCTTATTTATCAAATCGTTATTTGGATATTATCCCAATGCGTATCATGCCGTTGCTTCAGGCGGCCTGCCTGAGCCTGATGTTGTCCGCCTGCGTTGCCCCATTGCTGATGATGAGCCCCACCAGCCAGCTGATGTGGGCCCTGCTCAAGCCGCTGGTCGGCTTTGACCCGAACGAGGTCAATCTGTTCGAACAACCCCTGATCAAAGATCGGATGACCGCCATCCTTGGCCCCAACTACGACAGCACCATGCAGTTGCTCAAGACTGCCGACAAGTTACAGCAGGAGGGGCCGCTTTTCTATGTGGTCTCCGAGTATGCGCCGGTGCCGGATATCGCCAAGCAGGCGGGGATGGTGTGGAACTCGCAAACCAACCAGATGTCGGTATTGCTGCAAAAAGGGGATGGCACCACCCTGACCTTCGGCGAAAATCTGGCGGGCACGGCACCGACATGGCCAACCGCCATGCAGGGCTGGCAGACCCCCACCAGCCAGCTCACTTCGGCGGCCAATACCCTGACCGGGGCGGCGACCAGTCAGAGTGGCGCCTCCCCCTTCTCCCTTGGCAGCGCTCTGGGCACCGTGACCAGCGGCGTCACCGGCTCGCTGACCAACAGCGCCAGCCAGGCCATCAGCGGCGCAGCCGCCAACGTCACAGGACAGGCAACTCAAGCGGTGAGCCAAAGCACGACCGCACTTACCCGCACTGCAACCACCGCAGTCACTGCCCCCGCCAAACAGGCGGTGAGCAGCACCACCGCCACCGTGACGCAAGAGGCCACCAAGGCCGTTGCCGTTCCTGCCAAGCAAGCCGTCAGTAGCGCCGCTGCGGCCGCGACGCAAGAAGCGACCAAGGCTGTTGCCACTCCTGCCAAGCAAGCAGCCAGCAGCGCAGCTGCCACCGTGACGCAGGAAGCCACCAAAGCTGTGGCCGCTCCCGCCAAACAGGCCGTCAGCAGCACCGCTGCGACCGCAACGCAAGAAGCGGCCAAAGCCGTTGCCGCTCCTGCCAAGCAAGCCGTCAGCAGCGCTGCTGCGACCGCAACGCAAGAAGCTACCAAGGCCGTTGCCGCTCCGGCCAAACAGGCAGTCAGCAGCGCCGCTGCAACCGCAACGCAAGAAGCCACCAAGGCTGTTGCCGCGCCTGCCAAACAGGCTGTCAGCAGTGCCGCGGCGACCGTGACACAGGAAGCCACCAAGGCTGTTACAGCTCCTGCCAAACAGGCAGTCAGCAGTGCCACAGCTACCGTGACACAAGAAGCGACCAAGGCCGTTGCAGAACCAGCCCGGCACGCCGTCAGTGCCGCATCCCATACGGCCGGAGAGAGCATTGCCGATGCCGCCAGAGCGGCGGAGGCCAAGGCTCGCGCCAAGGCAGAGGCGGAGATGGAAGCCCTGCTCAAATAAACCGACAGGCCACCGCAAGGTGGCCTGTTTTTTATCCCGCTACCGGATCATGACGTTATGGAAAAGGCCACATAGACTGTTAGGTAACTACCCGCACAAGGAGTGCATCATGCGTCGTCTGCTCCCTGCTCTCGCTTCTCTCGCCCTGTTTATCGCGCTCCCGGCTCCGGCACTTATCTACTATTCGGAACAGAACATGCCGCTCAATGGCCAGGATAAAAATGGTCAGCCTGTGGGGTTGGCGGTCGAGTTGCTGCGCCTGATGTGGCGCGAAATGGGGGAGCCGGAGCAACCCATCCACTTTCTGCCCTGGGCCCGCGGCTGGTATCTGCTGACCCAGCAGCAAGAGGCCGTGCTCTTTACCACGGCGCACACCAAGGAGCGGGATCCCCACTTCCTCTGGGTCTGCCCCATCAGCCACTCCAGGGTCGCGCTGGTCGGCCGCAAGCAGGATGCCCCCAAAGTGGCCAGCAAAGCGGATCTCGCCAAGCTGCAGATTGGTGTGATGCAGGCGGATGTCGGGGAGCAGTTGCTGCTCAACCGCGGGATCAGCCCGGGCAATATGATGTCGGTAGAGCGCATGGATCAGGTGGTGCGCCAACTCATCATGGCACGCACCGATCTGGTGGCGGGCAACGAGGTGATGCTGCGCCATCAGGCCAAAGAGCTGGGTTTCCCCAGCGAGGATTTTGTCACCGTCGCGATTATTGAAGAGCAGGATAACTGCTTCGCCTTCAACCTGAGGGCAGACAAGCAACAGGTTGCCCGCCTGCAACAGGCGCTGGACAAGGTCAGACAGGGGAATGAATACAAGCAGCTGATGAAGCGCTACCAGTTGCTCAGTATCCTGCCCGAAACCACTCCCACCATCCCGCGCCTCGAGTAACCCCGGCCCGCCCTATGGCGGGCTCGTTGTATCCCCCATCGATGAAACGGGGGATGCCTCCACCGGCGCCGTAATGAGGTGGTTCAGAAAGAGATTGAACAGCTCGGCCCGCGAGCCGAGCCGCAGTTTGCCATAGAGATGCTTGCGGTGATTCTTCACCGTGCCGCTGCCAATCCCGAGCTCCGCGGCAATCCCCTCCGTATCCAGCCCCTGCAGCAGCAACTCCGCCACCTGCCGCTCGCGCCGGGTGAGCAGATCCCCCCCGACACTCGCCATCGCCTGCTCCACCGCACTCCGGAGGCTGGCGCTGTCTGGCAGCGCAGTGCTCTGGGCCAACAGCGGCTGGCTCTGCCGCCACTGCTGACGACAGAGCGAATGCACCAGCGGGAACAGCTGCTCCAGCCTTGCCTGCTCGTCACGGCTGAGGGTACTGCGCTTGTCGAGTCGCCCCAGAAACAGCATCAGCGTCAGCCCATCCCGCACCGGCAGGATCAGCCCCACCTCCTCCTGCCAGCCGGTGGCCTGATAGAAGTGGTGGCGATATTCGGGATCGAGCCGCCCTTGGGAGACCTGCGCCAGCGTCCAGACGCCGGCAGGCAAGCCCTGCTCCAGCGCCTGCATAAAGGGATCCTGACTGAAGTGGCTGGTGAGGTAGCGGTCAAACAACAGAGCCCGCTGATGATTGAGGTTGTCGTAGAGGTAGACGGGGCGCTGCCCCACCCCGAGCAGCAGGGCGCAATCAAACGCCACCTGTTGCTGGATCAGCCGCACCAGCGCCGCCGGAAAGGCGCTGCTGTGCAGGGCATCGACCACCTCGGTCATGCTGCGGGTCAAGGCATCTGTGGTGAATGGCTGGGTCATGGTGGCACGTTTCCGGTGACGGGGAGCGATTCCCCGCTATGGCTGAATGCTAACACGAGAGTGGCAAAACTGTCCCTCAGGGGACATATCCGCCACCGGCCAGAACGGCGAGGATGACGGCTTTTCCCCTGTTGTTGGAGCACCCATGATCAACCCCCACCTGCTCGATGAGCTGACCGAGCGCGGCCTTGTGGCCCAGAATTCCGACCCGGCGGCCCTGGCCGATCATCTTGCCACCCCGCGCACCGTCTATTGCGGGTTCGATCCCACCGCCGGCAGCCTGCATATCGGTCATCTGGTGCCACTCTTGATGCTGCGCCGCTTCCAGCTGGCGGGCCACACCCCGGTGGCACTGGTGGGCGGGGCAACCGGCCTTATTGGCGATCCCAGCTTCAAGGCGACCGAGCGCAGCCTCAACAGTGCCGATACCGTGCAGGGTTGGGTCGCCAGCCTGTCGGCCCAAATCAGGGCGCTGCTGCCCGCCGATGAGGGCCTGTCGGCCCCGCAACTGGTCAACAATGGCGACTGGATGGGGCAGATGTCCGCCCTCGATTTTCTGCGGGATATCGGCAAGCACTTCTCGGTCAATGCCATGCTGGCGCGGGAATCGGTGCGCCAGCGGCTGGCCCGTCCGGATCAGGGCATCTCGTTCACCGAGTTCTCCTACGCTCTGCTGCAATCCTACGACTTTGCGGTGCTGCACCAGCGGCTCGGTTGCACCCTGCAGATTGGCGGCAACGACCAGTGGGGCAATATCACCAGCGGCATGGATCTCACCCGTCGCCTCCATCAGGCGCAGGTGCACGGCATGACCCTGCCCCTTATCACCAAGGCAGACGGCACCAAGTTCGGCAAGACCGAAGGGGGCGCGGTCTGGCTCGATCCGGCGCTCACCTCCCCTTACGCCTTCTACCAGTTCTGGCTCGGCACCGCGGATGAAGATGTCTACCGCTTCCTGCGCTACTACAGCTTTATGCCGCTGAGCGAGATTGATGCACTGGAGGCGGAAGACGCGAAGCGGCAGGGGCGCAAGCAGGCCCAGCAGGTGCTGGCCGATGAGCTGACCGAGCTGGTACACGGCAAGGCGGCGCTGGCGGCGGTGCAGCGCATCAGCGAGTTGCTGTTTAGCGGCGACGTGGCCCGCCTCGGCGAGAGCGATCTGGCCCAGCTGGCGCAGGATGGCATGCCGAGCAGCACCGTCAGCGGCGAGACCGATCTGGTCAGCCTGCTGGTCAGCTGCGGTCTGGCGAACTCCAAACGCATCGCCCGCGAGCTGCTGGCGGCGGGGGCCATCAGCCTCAATGGTGTGATCAAGCAGGATGAACAGCTGAGCGCTACTGATCGGCTGTTTGGTCGCTACCTGCTGCTGCGCCGGGGCAAGAAGCAGTATCACCTGGTGGAGTGGCAATAAGCCGCAGGGCGGGGAGTTCAGCCTCCCCGCCCGCACCCTGAATCCCTTTTGAATCCCGAGTTGCGATCCCCCTCACAGCCTCTCCCGTCAGCAGCCACCATACTGGCACCGGCGAACATGGAGTACGCCACACAATCTGTTCCTCACGAATCAACAAGGATGCTGATGATGAAGAGATGGCTTCTGGTGCTGCTCTGCACCCTGCCCATGCTGGCACACGCCAGCGGATACACCCAGACCCGCTACCCCATAGTGCTGGTGCACGGCCTGTTCGGCTTCGACAAGCTGCTCGGGGTCGATTATTTCTACGGCATTCCCCAGGCCCTGAGCCGGGATGGTGCCAAAGTCTACGTGGCTCAGGTATCGGCCACCGCCAGTTCGGAGCAACGGGGCGAACAACTGCTCGCCCAGGTTGAGCTGCTGCTGGCAGCCACCGGCGCCGAGAAGGTCAACCTGATCGGCCACTCCCATGGCGGCCCTACCATCCGCTATGTCGCCTCGGTCGCCCCCGAGCTGGTCGCCTCCGCCACCAGCATCGGCGGGGTCAACTATGGCTCCGAGATTGCCGATCTGGTGCGGGCCAATGCCGCCCCCGGCAGCGCCGCCGAGAAGCTGGCTGCCGCCGCGGCCCACGCCCTCTCCGGCATGATTTCACTGCTCTCGGGCGGGAGTCAGCTGCCGCAAGATCCGGTCGCCGCCCTCGATGCCCTCACCAGCAAGGGGGCCAGCCAGTTCAACCAGCGCTACCCGGAGGGGCTGCCCAGCCGCTATTGCGGTGAGGGGCCGATGCAGGCGACCAACGGCGTCTACTACTTCTCCTGGAGCGGACGCGGCAACCTGACCAATCTGCTGGATCCGGTGGATCCTGCGCTGGCGCTGACCGGCGCCTTCTTCAAGGAGCCCAATGATGGACTGGTCGGGGTTTGCAGCAGCCACCTCGGCAAGGTGATCGGCACCGACTACCGGATGAACCATCTGGACGAAGTGAACCAGTCCTTCGGCATCCACCATCTGTTCGAGACCGATCCGGTCACCCTCTATCGCCAGCATGCCAACCGTCTCAAGGAGCTGGGACTATGAAGATCGCCACCCTGCTCGTCGTACCCTGCGCCATCACCCTGCTGCTTGGCGGGGTGTTGCTCTGGCCCACGGCACCGACGGCAGACTCATCACAGGCTCAAACCAATCAGCATGCACAGAGCCACCCGCACGATCCCGAGCAGGAGGCCGCCGATGCCCTGCAGGCGCGCTATCGCACCTTTGTCTCCGCCCAGAGCAGCCTGACGGTGCCCACCGAGATCTCCCTCGCCAGCTTGCAGATCCTGTTTGACGAGCGGGAGCAGCTGCGCCAGCAGAGCTTTACTCCGGCCGAGCAGGCCCAGCTGTTTGCCGAGGATCGGCTGATGGAGCAGCTGACCCTGCGCCGCAGGGCGCTGGCGGAAGCAAGAGACAGCGACAAGTCGCAGCTGGCCAGCGAGCTGGATCTCTGGCTGGCGGAGCAACCGGGCTGGTTTCGCGAGGCGGAGGCCAACAGCCGCCTGCTTGAGGAGTTGCAAGGGCTGGCGCAGATGGACCCGGCCAAACGGGAGGCTCTGCTGCTGGAGACGGGGGGGCCGGAAGCGGTGGATCGGATGCGCCAGCTGGAGCAGAACCGGCAAGGGTTCGAGGAGCAGCTCAGCGGCTTTCTGGCCGAGCTCAGACAACTGCCGAACGAGGCCCGGGCCGAACAGCAGCAGGAACTGCTGGCACGCTGGTTCGAACCCAGACAGTGGCGCCGGGTCGAGGCACTCACCCGGCTCAAGCTGGGGGAGCCACACACCGAATGAGAAGGGGGCCCGTGATGGGCCCCCTTGCTACTGCGCTTATTGCGGCTTGTTGGCACCCGGCAGCGGCTGCCAGGTGAGGCGGGTCACTTGGGTGCCCTGCACCTCGCACTTGAGGCTCAGCTCCTGCCACCCCTTATCCTGACGCAGGGAGACCTCCCCTTCGATCCCCTGCTCGCCAATCTTCAGCTTATCCTGCTCGAAGATCACCTTGTCGCCATAGGCGAGATCCATCAGTTTGCCGTTGCAGAGCCAGTGAGCGAGATCCGCCCCCTTCAGCTTGACGCCCCCCTTGGCCGCCTTCTGTTCGGCCGCGCTCACCACAAACAGCTTGCTCAGCTCGGCGGCCCGCTTGGTGAGCCACTCCTGACGCTGCTGCATGCTCATCTTGCTGACGAACTCGGCGGGCTGCCCCTTCT
Source organism: Aeromonas sp. FDAARGOS 1416 (assembly GCF_019048085.1). Lineage (NCBI taxonomy): Bacteria > Pseudomonadati > Pseudomonadota > Gammaproteobacteria > Aeromonadales > Aeromonadaceae > Aeromonas > Aeromonas sp. FDAARGOS 1416. Next base: position 3,450,557 of record NZ_CP077301.1, read on the forward strand.
CGTCCAGCCATTGGGTCAGCTTGCCGCTGTCATCAAAGGCAAACTGGGCGGCGGGCTCTTTGACCCCGAACAGCTTGCCGCCCTTGAAGTAGTAGCGGCTCTCCCCTTCCAGCTTGCCCAGCTCGTTCATGATGGGCACGGCGATGATGACCGGGGCGCCATCGATCCAGGCCTTGATATCGACGCCGTCATGGCTGAATTGGCGGGTATCGAGGGCGCTCTCGGCCCCCTTCTCCATCAGGGTAAACTGCTCGGCGAGAGAAGCGGCCAGAGAAGGGAGGGAGCAGAATCCCAAGGTCAGCGCGATCGCTGTGTTGCGCATTGAGTTGTACATAACACTCCTGTGATGGGCCATCCGGCCCGTGGTTAACTCTCTGTCAGCCAGGCCCGCAGCCCTTCCCGGTGAGCATCGCTCAGGGGCAGGGATTGGCGGGCCCGGTAGTCAAAATGGATCAGGGTCGTTTCGGCGGTGACGGCCAGTTCGCCGCCCTGCCAGGCCTCCTGCCAGACCGTAAAGGAACTGGTGCCGATGCGGCGCACGCCGGTCTTGATGGTGACCGGCTGGCCGTAGAACAGCTCCCGTTTGAACTGCACTGTGTAGCCCGCGATGATCAGATGCCAGTTATGCACATCCAGATCGGGGGAGAAGATCCGGAACAGGGGATCCCGCGCCGATTCGAACCAGACCGCCGGCACCGTATTGTTGATATGGCCGAGGGCATCCGTCTCCTGAAAGCGGGGTTGGATCTGCATTTCCAGCATGAGTTGACTCCTTGTCTCTTTGTTTCTGTCCTTGTCCTGTTGATTGGACATCAGTGGCCAATGGGGTGGCAGCCGGGCATCACCAGCGGATCAGCATGTTACATGATACTGCTGGCCCAAGCACAGGGATGCCCACGACCCTGCGCGACCGGCCAGCGGGTGTCGCAGCGCGGCGGATTGTAGGGCTGCACAGAAAAGCGGGCAGTAAAAAGCCCCGCACATCTTGGCTGTGCGGGGCTGGTGCAGATAACCAAACGGCTCGGGGACTAGCCAAGCAGATCGAAGCGATCCGCATTCATCACCTTGTTCCAGGCGGTGATGAAGTCACAGACAAACTTCTCCTTGTTGTCATCCTGGGCATAGACCTCGGCATAGGCGCGCAGCACAGAGTTGGAGCCGAACACCAGATCCACCCGGGTGGCCGTCCACTTCAGGGCGCCGCTGTGGCGATCGCGGATCTCGTAGAGATTGCTCGCTTTCGGCAACCACTGGTAGCCCATGTCGGTCAGGTTGACGAAGAAGTCGTTGCTGAGCACCCCGACTTGGTCGGTAAAGACCCCGTGCCCGGTACCGCCGTGGTTGGTGCCGAGCACCCGCATCCCGCCGACCAGCGCCGTCATCTCGCAAGCGGTGAGCCCCATCAGCTGAGCGCGATCCAGCAGCAGCTCCTCCGCCGTCACCACATAGTCCTGCTTCAGCCAGTTGCGGAAGCCATCGGCCAACGGTTCCAGCACCTCGAACGAGGCCACATCGGTCTGAGCCTGAGTGGCGTCCCCCCGGCCCGGCGCAAACGGCACGCTCACCGTCACCCCGGCGGCCTGGGCTGCCTGCTCGATGGCGAGGTTGCCCCCCAGCACGATGAGATCCGCGACGCTGACGCCACACTCGGCCGCCAGCTTGTCATAGACCGCCAGCACCTTCGCCAACTTCGCCGGTTCGTTGCCCGGCCAATCCTTCTGCGGCGCCAGCCGGATGCGGGCGCCGTTGGCTCCGCCCCGCTTGTCGGAGCCACGGAAGGTACGGGCGCTATCCCAGGCGGTAGTGGCCCGCTCGCTGATGGAGAGGCCGCTGGCGGCAATCCTGGCCTTCACCGCCGCCACGTCATAATCGGTACGTCCGGCAGGCACCGGATCCTGCCAAATCAGATCTTCTGTCGGCACATAGGGGCCGACATAGCGGCTCTTCGGCCCCATATCCCTGTGGGTCAGCTTGAACCAGGCGCGGGCAAAGGCGTCGGAGAAGGCCGCCGGATCATCACGGAAGCGCTCGGCAATCTTGCGGTACTCGGGGTCGAATTTGAGCGCCATGTCGGCATCCGTCATCATGGGTTTGCAGCGGATCGACGGATCCTCCACATCCACCGGCATATCCTCTTCAGCGATATTGATCGGTTCCCACTGATGGGCCCCCGCCGGTGATTTTTGCAACCACCAGTCGTACTTGAACAGCAGATCGAAGTAGCCGTTGTCCCATTGGGTCGGGTGGGTGGTCCAGGCCCCTTCGATGCCACTGGTCACAGTGTTGCGGCCGATGCCGCGGCTGTGGTGATTGATCCAGCCCAGCCCCTGCTCCTCGAGGCTGGCCCCTTCCGGCTCGGGCCCAAGCTGTTTGGCGTCGCCGTTGCCGTGGGCCTTGCCGACGGTGTGGCCACCGGCGGTCAGCGCCACCGTCTCTTCGTCATCCATCGCCATGCGGGCGAAGGTGACCCGCATATCTTGCGCGGTTTTCAGCGGATCTGGCTGGCCATCCACCCCTTCCGGGTTGACGTAGATAAGCCCCATCATCACCGCCGCCAGCGGGTTTTCCAGATCCCGCTCGCCGGAGTAACGACCACCCGGCTTGCCGCTGGGCGCCAGCCACTCTTTCTCCGATCCCCAGTAGATATCCTTCTCCGGATGCCAGATATCCTCGCGGCCAAAGGCGAAGCCGAAGGTCTTGAGCCCCATGGACTCATAAGCCACGGTGCCCGCCAGAATAATCAAATCGGCCCAGCTGATCTTGTTGCCGTACTTCTTCTTGATGGGCCACAGCAGGCGACGGGCCTTGTCGAGGTTGGCGTTATCCGGCCAAGAGTTGAGGGGGGCAAAACGCTGGTTGCCGCTGCCGCCACCACCGCGACCATCGGCGATGCGATAAGTCCCGGCCGAGTGCCAGGCCATGCGGATCATCAGGCCGCCGTAGTGGCCCCAGTCGGCGGGCCACCACTCCTGACTGTCGGTCATCAGGGCGGTCACATCCTGCTTGAGGGCCGCCATATCGAGCCCCTTCAAGGCTTCCCGATAGTTGAAACCGGCCCCCAGCGGATTGGTCTTGGTATCGTGTTGGTGAAGAATGTCGAGGTTGAGGCTCTTCGGCCACCACTCCATTCTGGACGTCTCGACGGAGGTGGTTCCCCCGTGCATGACCGGGCATTTTCCTGCGGAACTGTCTGAATTGTTGCTCATCGTTTTCCTCATTTGCTCTGCTGTCCATAACCTGAAACAGCATGGCACAGAGGCGTGACACAAACTGTGCAGCAGCGGCCGATTTACGGATCTTTCACGCAAGCGGCCGCGGAGCGCCCATCGGCCGCGACAGAAATTGGACGAACTATGGCGCCTCTGCGGGCTGATGGGGTGGCTCGGGCCGCAGCCAGGCGCTGCGAAAATCGAACCAGCCGAGCGCTGTCATCCGCACCCCGTGCACGCCGACCCGGCTCTCCAGCTCCAGCCAGTGGTGAAACAGCGGCACAAACCAGCTCTGCTGCTGCACAGTTGCCAGCAGGGCGCGGGGGCCGGGCTCCTCACCGCTGGCGCGCCACTGCATCAACCCTTGCCACAACTCATGCTGACTGCCCCACACCTTGCGCAGCAACGGGGTGCCCTGCAACCAGGCGTAGGGGGCAAAGGGGCCGGCATGTTCGAGGTTGAGGGTGCCGAGCCAGAGATCCACGTCTTCATCCTCGCCACTCACCCAGCGGCCATAATCGAGGGTGCGCACCTCGAGCCGGATCCCCTGTTCGGCCAGCAGACTGCTCATGGCGTTGGCGCACTCGTTGAACTCCAGATGCTGGTTGAAGCAGGCAAGCACCAAGGTCGTCGGCAACTGCGCCGGTGTGGGCAAGGGCGCGGGCAGAGCTTCGCGCCAGTGGGGCAGCAGGCCGAGGGCGCTGGTCCAGCCCCGTTGCAACTCGGGGGCGACCCGCCCCATCAGGGCTACCGGATTGAGCAGTTGGCCGAGCCACTGGCGCAGGGCGGGATCCTGCAAGGATCCGGAACGATCGTCCTGCAGCAGGAAGTAGCAGCCCGACTCCAGCTCCGATTCGCCGCGCATGGTGCCGAGCTCAGGGCTGTCGCGCCCCAGCTGCAGGTGGGTCTCCAGCCGCTCCGCCAATTCCGGCAGCATCCAGATATCGATCTCGTCGAGCAGGGCGCGCAGGCCGAAGTAGTCGTCAAACGCCGCAAGGCAAAGATGCAGGGGATCGTTGGCGGCCACCCGGTAAGGACCGGTGCCCACAGGTTGCAGGGCAAAGCCCGCCTCCCCCTTGAGCTCCCGCGGCAAAATGGTCGCCACCGGCTCCGCCAGCAGGTGGGGCAGCCAGGGATCCGGACTGTCGAGATAGAGATCCAGGGTGCGCGGCCAGGGGCTCTCCAGCCGATCCAGATGGGCGAACAGCGGGCGATCCCGCAGGGCCAGCAGACTCTCCATCACATCCTCCACCACCAGCTCGCGGCCGTGGTGAAAACGCACCGCCGGGCGCAGATAGAAGCGCCAGTGACAGGGGCCCAGACACTCCCAGTGGTGGGCGAGATCCCCTTCGATTTCCCCATTTTCCTCATTTCGCCGGGTGAGGCCGTTGAAGATCTGGCGGCTCAGGTGAATTTCGGAGCGGCGCATCGGGCCGGTGGGCAGCAACTGCGGCAATGGCCGATAGTATGGCACCCGCAGGATCTGGCGCCCCTCGCGAGTGGCCTGACCGAGTTGCTCGATCAGCAGCGGGGTGAGCAGATCGAGGCGATCTTCGGCCAGCCGCACCGCCTGCGCCAGCTGACCCTGACTGAGCAGATCCCGCAAGCGGCGCCGGGTCAGGCTCTCCTGACTATCGAGCAGGGTAAGTCGGGAGCGCCGCCCCCGCCCCGCTTCCGCCGACCAGCTGAGCCAGCCCTGATCCTGCATCCGCCGCAGCAGCAGGCGGGCGTTGCGCGGGGTGCAGCAGAGCAAATCCGCCACCTCGGCGAGGCTGATCTCCCGCTCGTCGCTGCCAAGCAGCTGGGCGAGTCGTTGAAATTGCTGGTAGAGGCGACCGGTCGGCATAAAAGAGGAAATCCTGTTGCTATAAGTCATCAGTTTTTACTTCCGCATTTTAGCGCAATACTGCTGATGAACGTGAGAGCCATAGCAGAGGAACACCATCATGAGCCACGCCAACCCCCTCAAACCGAACCGGATCCAGCAGACCTTGCGCCGTTACTTCAAGCGGATCCTGCCGCGCCCCTTGCCACTTATCGAGGATCCCATGCAGCAGCTCAACCGCCTGATGCAGTGGGACATGAACCAGATCGATGACAAGGAGTATCGCCGTCGTCTCTGAGTGCGGGCCATGCCAGCCACTCAGGACGCGCATCCCCTGCGGGCGACATTGCTTTGCCGGATCTTGCTGTTTACATCGGCCACGGGCCTGATAGATTGGACGTCTATCCATCTATAACTGCGACAAGCAACATCCAACAAGGAGTGTGTGATGAAAGATGCGACCCTGGCCCTGCACCACGGCTTTTCCAACGACCCCACCACCAAGGCGGTCGCCGTACCCATCTACCAGACGGTGGCCTACGAGTTCGAGAGCGCCCAGCACGGGGCGGATCTGTTCAATCTGGCGGTGCCGGGCAACATCTATACCCGCATCATGAACCCCACCAACGATGTGCTGGAGCAGCGGATGGCCGCGCTGGAAGGGGGGATTGCCGCGCTGGTGGTCTCGGCGGGTTCCGCCGCCATCACCTACGCCATTCAGGCGCTGACCGCCGCAGGTGACAACATCGTCTCCACCCCCCAGCTCTATGGCGGCACCTACACCCTGTTCGCCCACATGCTGCCGAGTTTCGGGGTCGAGGTGCGCTTCGCCAAGGATGACAGCGCCGAGGCCATCGCCGCCCTCATCGACAACAAGACCAAGGCGGTCTACTGCGAGAGCATCGGCAACCCGGCGGGCAACATCGTCGATCTGGCCGCGCTGGCCAAGGCCGCCCACGCCCGTGGTGTGCCGCTCATCGTCGACAACACAGTCGCCACCCCGGTACTCTGCAAACCCATCGAACACGGCGCCGACATTGTCGTACACAGCCTGACCAAATATGTCGGCGGCCACGGCAACTCGCTGGGTGGCGTCATCGTCGACTCGGGCAAGTTCCCCTGGGCGGATCACGCCGAGCGCTTCCCCCAGCTGACCAAACCGGAGCCCTCCTACCACGGGGTGGTCTATACCGAGGCCTTTGGCCCGGCTGCCTTTATCGGGCGGGTGCGTACCGTGCCGCTGCGCAATACCGGCGCGGCGCTGGCGCCGATGAACGCCTTCCTGCTGCTGCAGGGGCTGGAGACCCTGAGCCTGCGCATGGAGCGCCACGTGGATAACGCCCTGCGGGTCGCCAACCACCTCAAGCATCACCCCAAGGTGGCCTGGGTCAGCTATGCCGGTCTGCCGGGTCATCCCCACTATCTGCTGGCAGAGAAGTACATGGCCGGTCGCCCCTCGGCCATCCTCTCGTTCGGTCTGAAGGATGGCTACGAGGCGGGGGTGCGCTTCTACGATGCGCTGAAGATCTTCAAGCGGCTGGTCAATATCGGCGACGCCAAGTCGCTGGCCTGCCACCCGGCCTCCACCACCCATCGCCAGTTGAGCGAGGAGGAGCAGGCCAAGGCTGGCGTGAAACCCGAGATGATCCGGCTGTCGGTCGGGATCGAGGCGATCGAGGACATACTGGCGGATCTGGATCAGGCGCTGGAGGCATAAGTCAGGTGTTGAGAGAGCGGGCATCAGCCCGCTCTTTTTTAGCCCGCGGTGAACCTGCCACTGTGCCGCTGCGTATAACCACCTTCCGTCACTGCGTCGAGGTTTCCATGATAGTCCTGCACCACCTGAACAAATCCCGCTCCCAACGCATCATCTGGCTGCTCGAAGAGCTGGGCCAGCCCTATGAGATCAAGGCGTATCAGCGCGATGCCGCGACCTTTCTGGCACCGCCCGAGCTAAAAGCCATCCACCCCCTCGGCAAGTCGCCAGTCATCGAGTTCGACGGCCGGGTGCTGGCGGAATCAGGCGCCATCACCGAGTACCTGATCGCCCGCTACGCCGCCGATCGGCTGGCACCGGCACCAGATAGCCCGGAGTATCCCGAATATCTGCAGTGGCTCCACTTTGCCGAGAGCTCCGGTATCCTGCCGCTGCTGCTCGACATGTTCGTGCGCAAGGATGGCAGCCCGATGCGCTTCCTGCCGGACTACGCCAAGGCGGAGTGTGCCAAGGTGCTGGGCTACCTCAATGAGGTACTGGCGAATCGCCACTATCTGGTGGGGGATCGCCTCTCCGGCGCCGACATCATGAACTCCTTCTTGGTGGATCTGCTGGCGCAAAATGGTCAGCTGGCCCACTTCCCGCACCTGCAAGCCTACTGGCAGCGCCTCAATACCCATCCGGCCCGTCAGAAGGCGGTAGAGCTGGAGCGCGAGCTGGATCAGCGCCCCTGATCCGAATCGCCATCATGCAAAACGCCCCGACTGTCGGGGCGTTTTTGTTATGCAGCGGGCTGCGGTTTACTTGGTCGCGGGCACCTTGTCCCGGCGCGACTTCCACCACCATCTCAAGCGGATCTGGGAGATAAGCATCCCCGCCAACATCAGGGCGCAACCGGCAATGGCTCGCTCATCCAGCGTTTCATCCAGCAACAATACGCCACCCACGGCGGCAAAGACAGTCTCCAGACTAAGGATGATGGCGGCGTGGGCCGGATGAGCGCCCCGCTGCCCCACCACCTGCAGGGTATAACCGACCCCGACCGACACCAGCCCGGCATAGAGCAGCGCCTGCCAACCTGCCACGGCGCCGCTAACAGTCGGGGTTTCGATAACAAAAGCAGTGGCGAGGCTGAGCAGGCCGCAGACTACGAACTGCACTCCAGCCAGCTTGATGGGGGCAACCCGGTTGGAGTAGTGATCCACCAGCAGCAGATGCACAGCCCAGAACAGGGCACCAACTACCTGCAACAGATCGCCAAAACCGATGGTGAACTCGTCGGTGACGCTCAACACATAGAGGCCGGCCAGCGCGATGATGGCGCCGATCCAGGTATTGAGGCCACTCTTGTGGCGCAGCAGCAGCCCCAGTACCGGCACCAGAATGATGTAGAGCCCGGTGATGAAACCGGCCTTGGCGGCAGTGGTATAAAGCAGCCCCACCTGCTGCAGGGAGGCAGCACAGAACAGCACCAGCCCGGCCAGCACACCACCGATCAGCAGTTGGCGATGGTCGCCCGCGACGGCAACAGGTTGTCGGGATTTGAGCCACCAGAGCAGCGGCAGCAGGGAGAGGGCGCCAAGCAGAAAGCGCAGGCCATTGAAGGTATAGGGCCCCATGTGATCCATCCCGAGGCGCTGGGCGACAAAGCCCATACCCCAGATGGTGGCAGCCATCAACAACATCAGATTGGAGCGCATGGCGATTCTTCCTTAAATCGGCGCGTGACGGGTTATCCGATCCAAGATACCCGCCTCCCTATCCTCTTGTCTCCACTCTTTGTCTTCGCTCTCGCTCTCAACGCTCTGCATCGCACTGCTTTTGAGCACCGCGAGTGTTACAGCAGCGAGGGTTTGGTGAACACGGCCAACAGGGCAATCAGTAGCAGATTGCCCCGCAGGATCCACACCACCCGGAAGTGCTGCTGAATGGAGATCATCGGCGCCTTGCCCAGACGCAGGGCACGACGCCAGCGATAGAAGAGGCGGCTGGGATAAACGAGGGAGCCGACAATCAGCAGAAACAGCCCCATCTTGAGGCTGTGGGCAGGATGGGCAAAGATCTCTGCCACCGAGCTGGCATGTTCGAGGGCCAGCAGACACCCGGTCGCAAAGATGGAGAAGAGCGCCAGCGCTGCCACCCCATCTGCCAGCAGCAGGCGGCGCACTCGCAGCATGTTCAGGCCGCGCCGAAAGATCAGATACTCGACACAGAGGGCAAGGATCAGTACCGCTATGCTGCCATAATGAATCATTGAGAGCAGAGTGTGGTTCAACATCGGAAACATCTCATTTTCTGCCTTTAGACGAGCCGCACAGCATCATATATGCTGGTGCCACCCGAGACGAAAAGGATCTGTTCATGTCCCCCGCCAAGCCCAAGAACACTTGGTCTTTGATCACCCGCATGCGGCTGGGCCTCCTCTTGCTCTTTATCCCTGTGTTGCTGCTCGGCAGCATCTACTACCTGCATATGGAGCGCACCCTGCGCCACGAGCAGCAACAGAACCTGATTGCTCGCAACACCCAGTATTTCCATACCCTGATCGAACCCTATCTGGCGACCCTCAAACGCCAGTTTACGCTCATTTATCAGCAGGTAAATTATCAGGATTTCAGCGGCCCGGAGATCCTTAACGGCGAGCGCTACCTGCAACAGTGGCAGGCCTATCACAAGGTGATGGAGCTCGATTACGTCTATGTAGGCACCGAGCATCGCAAGATGCTGATCCACCCCTCCTGGCAGGCCGACGAGAAGTTCGATCCCAGAACCCGCCCCTGGTATCTGCTGGCATCCAGCCATCCCGGACAGATTGTCTGGACCGATCCTTATTACGACTACACCTTGGGCACTCTCACCATGGCGCTGGCTCGGGTAATTAAAGATCCTGACGGCAAGCGGGTTGGCGTACTCTCGCTGGATACCCAGCTCACCCCCCTCGCCAGCTGGCTAAACAGTCGGCATGAGCAGAGTCACCATCTGGGTAATGGCTATCAGCTCCTGCTCAACCATGACGGGCTGGTGCTGGCCCATCCGGATCGCGGACGGGTATTCAAACCCCTCGCCCACCCCGACTGGCTAGCCCGGATGCAACAGCCGCAGGGCTTTTTCCTCGATGATGCCAGCGGCCTGATGGTCTCCTACTACCGCATCCCCGAGCAGCGCTGGATCCTGCTCAGCGTCGAGCCGACTGCCAGCATGCAGCAGGTGATCGACAGCGTCTCCATCAACGTGCAGCTGATGATTGCCGTCGCCTGCATTCTCTATCTGCTGCTGGCCCTGCTCTGGTCACGTTACTTCCGCCGGATGCTGGGGGAGATCACCCTGCTGATCCGCGCCAGCCGCTCCGGCGGTATCGCCTACAACGGCCGCCGTATGCTGGAGCTGGCCAAGGTCTATGAAGAGATGGATGCCGCCAGCCAGGACTTTGCCCAGATCCGCCTCCAAGCCCATCAGGACAAGCTCACCGGGCTCTACAACCGTCGCTTCTTCGACGAGTGCCTGCAGAAGCAGCTCAACAGTGGCGCCCCCTTCGGGGTGGTGATGTTCGATCTGGATGATTTCAAGCGGGTCAACGATACCCATGGCCATCAGGCAGGGGATGTGGTGCTCAAGCGGGTGAGCAAGCTGGGCATGAATCTGTTCCACGAGTGGGGCTGGTTCTGCCGCTATGGCGGCGAGGAGCTGGTGCTGATCTTCCGTTACGGCGAAGAGCAGCCGATGCTTCCCTCACTGCTGGAAGCGTTCCGGCTCGGGGTGGAGCAGCTGGAGTGGCGCGAACCCGATCTCACCATCACCATCAGCGGCGGGGTGGCCTTTAGTCGCTCCGGGCTCTCGGCCAAAGAGCTGGTGGAGCAGGCCGACAAAGGGGTCTATCAGGCCAAGCGGGAGGGGAAAAACCGTATCTGCTTCCCGCTGCGCCACACCCCTCACCAGAGTGCCGAGGAGGACATTCCCGCCTTTGGCGAGCCCCGGCAACAAACCAACGAGGGGTAGCCACCGCCGCCAGCATCAACCACAACGTCGTCAGCAAAAACACAGAGAGAGGCTCCAGCCTCTCTCTTTGTTTTTCGTGCTTCTTGCCGCACGTTAAGCCTGTGTGGCGCGCAACTCAGCGCTGCCACTCCCACACCGGCCAGCCCAGCTCCTCGGCTTGCTGACGCAGCGCGGGGGCAGGATTGACCGCATGGGGATGGCTCACCGCCCGCAGCATGGGCAGATCGTTGTGAGAGTCGCTGTAGCCAAAGCTACCCTGCCAGAGGTGGTCCCTGCCGGCAAAGAGCTGGTTGATGCGGGCCACCTTGCCTTCGCGAAAGCTGAGGGTGCCGCGGGTCTGGCCGGTCAGCATCCCCTCCTCCTCATCGAGCAAAATGGCAACGCAGTGATCCATCCCCAGCATCTTCGCCATGGGGGCCACCAGATGCTCGCCGGAGGCGGAGATGAGCACCAGATCGTCGCCCCGCTCCCGATGCCATTCGATACGTGCCAGCCCCTCGGGGTAGAGGCGCTCGCGCAGCACCTGCTCGGCAAAGCGGGTAGAGAGCGAGTCGAGCCACTGGCGCGTCTTGCCCGCCAGCGGTTGCAGGGTGAAGGCCATGTACTGGTGCATATCCATCTTGCCCTGATGGTAGAGGGACATCATGGCCTGCTCCTCCGCGATCATGCTGGCGGGGGCCAGCTCCTCGGCCACCATGTACTCCAGCCAGAGGCTGGCGGAATCCCCCGCAATCAGGGTCTCGTCCAGATCAAACAGTGCCAGTGCCATGGGCGCTCCTCGCAGTGAAAATGGAAATGAAATGCGGCCTCATGCTACCTCACAGAGTTGATCCCGGGCCACCGCCAGGGTCACGGCACTGCCGATGGCCAGCAGATCGCCAGCCGAACGGTTGAGGCAATCCACTGTCAACAGCCCCGCCTCGCACTCCACCTGATAGCGGATCACGTTGCCGAGCAGCTGTTGCTGACGAATGATGCCGGGCAGGCTGGGTTCGCAGCTGGTCATCCCTGCGGGCAGCAGGGTAATGGACTCCGGCCGCAGCGCCAGCTTGCCCTGAAAACGGGGGCCGAACAGCGACTTGCCCTGCTCGGCGCCAAGCAGGTTGTAGTTGCCGATAAAGCCCGCCACAAACTCGCTGGCGGGACGGGTATAGATCTCCTCCGGCGTGCCGCTCTGGACGATGGCTCCCTTGTTCATCAGGAAGATCCGATCCGACATGGTGAGCGCCTCCTCCTGATCGTGAGTCACGAAGATGGTGGTGAGCTCAAGGCGCTGCTGGATCTCGCGGATCTGCTGGCGCAGGCTGCGGCGGATGCGGGCATCCAGCGCCGAGAGCGGCTCATCCAGCAGCAGGATCCGCGGCTGCACCACCAGAGCCCGGGCCAGTGCCACCCGCTGGCGCTGGCCGCCGGAGAGTTCGGCCGGATAGCGGCGCTCGAAGCCGGTCAGCTCCACCAGCTCAAGCGCCTCCTGCACGCTGGCGGCGAGATCCCGCCCCGGCTGGGGTTTCATCTTGAGGCCGAAGGCAACGTTGTCCCACACCGTCATGTTGGGGAAGAGCGCATAGCTCTGGAACACCATGCCGATGCCGCGCTTCTGGGGCTCCTGCCAGGTGATATCTTCACCGGCCACCCGCACCTGACCGCCATCTACCGGAGTGAGCCCGGCCAGCGCCCGCAGCAGGGTCGATTTGCCGCAGCCAGAGGGACCGAGCAGGGTCACCAGCTCCCCCTTGCGGATGCCGAATTCGATCCCCTCGAACACCGGCGTATCGCCGTAGGATTTATGCAACTGATTGACTTCTAAATGAAACATCTTGGATCACCGATGAAATCTATTGGCCGCCCAGGTGAGCAGCAGGGTCAGCAGGAAGTAGCTCATCACCAGCGCACTGGTGAAGTGGCCAGAAGTGGCGCGCATGTTGTAGAGGTAGACCTGCAGGGTCTCGTAACGGGTGCCCACCAGCATGTTGGCAAACACGAACTCGCCGAGCAGGAAGGAGAGCGACAGAAACAGCGCCGCCAACAATCCCTTTCGCAGGCAGGGGATCACCACCAGCAGGAAGGCGCGCCGACTACTGGCCCCCAGCAGATGGGCGGCATCCATCAAATCCCTGAGCGGTACCCCTTGCAGGCTGTTGGCCAGCGCCCGGTACATAAATGGGAGCACCACGGTGAACCAGGTGCCGATCAGGATCCACGGCGTGCCGATAATCGGCAGGACACCATCGGCGTAGATCTGCAGCAGCCCCACTGACGAGACCACAGGTGGCACCGCGAAGGGGAGCAGGATCAGCAGGTTCATCCAGGGATCCAGCTTGGGGAAGTAGTAGGCCACCACCAGCACGGTCGGTACCAGTACCAGGGTCCCCAGCAGCAGGGTGGCGAAGCAGACCAGCAGGCTGCGGCCAAAGGCCGCCAGAAAACGCGGGTCGCCCCACAGCTTGAGATACCAGTCGAGAGTGAAGCCGTCCGGCAGCAGGGTCGCCCCCCAGCGGGTGGAGATGGAGTAGAGAAACGTGGCCAGCAGCGGCAGCAGCAGGGTGGCGACCAGCCCACCCAGCACCCACTTGGGCCAGCGCGGCGTCAAATCATGCATGGGATTGCCCCTTGTTTACATAGCTCTTTTTCAGCAGCCACTGGTTGGCGGCCGTCACCACCCCCAGCAGCACCATCAGGATCACCGCCAGCGCCGCCGCCATATTGGGTTCGAGGAAGATATCGCCGGAGACCAGACTGGCCACCCGGATGGTCACCAGATTGAAGTTGCCGGTGGTGAGGGCGTAGGCGGAGGCATAGGCCCCCACCGCGTTGGCAAACAGGATGATCAGGGTGCCGAGCAGCGCAGGCGTCAGTACCGGCAGCGCCACGTGCCACACATACTGCCCCTTGCTCGCGCCGAGCAGCGCGGCCGCTTGCGGCCACTCATCCTGCAGCGCATCGAAGGCCGGATAGAGCAGCAGCAGGGCGAGCGGGATCTGGAAGTAGGTGTAGATGAGGATAAGGCCGCTGCCCGAGTAGAGGTTGAAGCCGTCGATAAGGCCCCAGGATTTCAGCAGCAGGGTCACCGCACCGTTGATGCCGAGAATGATGATGAAGGCGAATGCCAGCGGCACACCGCTGAAGTTGCCGGTCATGGTGACGAAGGCCAGCAGCACCCGCTTGACCCGCTCGCCGCTGTGGCGCAGCGCGGCTGCCCCGAGGGTACCGATAGCCAGCCCCGCCAGACTGGCGATACCGGCGATGCGCAATGAGTTGCCGAACGATTGCAGGTAGAAGGGGGAGCTCAAAATCTCCCGGTAGTAGTCGAGGCCCCAGCCATCTGGGGTCTGAAAGCTGCCCACCAGCACCCACACCATGGGAGCGAGCTGGAACAGGATCATCAAGAGTATAAAGGGCAGCAATACCAGTGCGGGCAGCCAGTGGCGGCGCACCTTCTGCTTGGTGACCACGGGTTGATCCGCGAGGATCTCGGTGGTGGCAGGCATCATCAGTGCACCTCGCGCATAAAGGCGGCCTTGAGCAGCGGTGGCGCTGCCGGCTTGTCGTGGGAAACCCCCAGCAGATCCGCCATCAGGGCGCAGAGCTGGGTCTGGGCGATCACTACCCCATCCGGCCAGCGCTCGATAAAGGCATCGCCAAACAGCCAGAGTGGCACGGTGCGCTCTTCCGGCAGGGTGCCGCCGTGGCTCAGGTCGTTGTTCATGCCGTGATCCGAGGTGATCACCACCTGATACCCCTCCGCCAGCCACTGGGGCAGCAGGTCGGCCAGCAGGCTGTCCATCCGGCGCGCCTGATTGCGGTACTGGCGGGAATCGAGGCCAAACTTGTGGCCCGCATCGTCCACCCCCATCGGGTGGATCAGCAGAAAATCGGGGTCGTACTGGCTGCGCAGCCATTCCCCATCCATCAGCAGATGGCTGTCGGGATAGTTGTCATCCCAGTAGAAGCAGCCGTGCTGAATGGGCAACTGCTCGTCGTGAGTAAAGCGATCACGGGCAGCCAGCCAGGGGCTGCGGTTGTAGAGTTCGCTCACCCAATGGTATGCCGCCGCTGCGGTGCGTTTGCCCGCGGCGCGGGCCAGATGGAAGATGGAGTCATGCAGACTGAGGCGACTCACCCCGTTGTGGGTGATGCCGCTCACCACCGGCGGCACGCCGGTCAGGATGCACTCGTAGAGGGGTCGGGAGAGAGACGGCAGGGCAGCATTTAGGGTCGTATGCAGGCCCCGCCCCGCCTCCACCATGCCACCGAGGTAGCCCATGGTGTGGGCTACCTCGGCTGCCAGACCATCCACAAGTACCACTATCACCTTGTGTTGCACTGGATTTCCTTACTGCATGTTGATCATGACGGTTTCTTGCCACTGGCGCGGCAGGGCTTTGGAGCTCTGCTCCCAGGCGGCGTGATCCTGCACCGGCTTGGCATTGGCGTACTGCTCGGCTGGCAGCAGCTTGGCCTTCACATCATCCGGCAGAGTCACGTTGCTGCGGATCGGGCGGGCGTAGCCACGGGCCAGGTTGATTTGACCGGCATCGGAGAGGATGTATTCCCGCGCCAGTTTGGCGGCGTTGGGGTTCTTGGCCCACTTGTTGATGATGGTGGTGTAACCGGCGATGACGGAGCCGTCGCTCGGGATCACCACATCAAACTTCTTGGGGTCGATCTGGTCGCGGTAGTTGAGGGCGTTGAAGTCCCACAGCACACCCACTTCCACCTCGCCCTTCTCGATGTTGGCGATGGTGGGATCGTTCAGGGAGAGACGACCCTGCTTGGCCAGCTGGCCGAACAACTCCAGGGCGGGCTTGAGATTCTTCTCGCTACCACCGGTGGCATAGGCTGCCGCCAGCACGCCGTTGTTGGCCTGGGAGGCAACGCCCACGTCACCCAGGGTCACCTTGTAGTCGCCGCCGAGCAGGGATTGCCAGCTGGTGGGGGCTGCCTTGACCAGATCCTTGTTGATCAGGAAGGCGATGGTGCCGGTATAGGCCAGCATCCAGTGACCGTCCGCATCCTTGGCCCAATTGGGAATATCGGCCCAGGTGGAGGGCTTGTAGGGTTGGGTAACCCCCTGCTTGACCGCAACCGGACCGAAGGCGCCGCCCACGTCGCCGATATCGGCGGTGGCATTGGCCTTCTCGGCGGCGAACTTGGCGATCTCCTGCGCCGAGCTCATGTCGGTATCCTGATGCTTGATGCCGTAGATGCTGCCCAGCTGCTGCCAGGTATCCTTCCAGTTGGCCCAACTGTCGGGCATACCGATGCTGTGGAGCTGGCCTTCACCGCGGGCGGCCTTTTCGAGATCCGCGATATTTTCGGCTGCATAGCTATTTGTGGCAAACAACGGTTGGCTGATGGCCACCATGGCCAGTGCACTTGCGATCACGCTTTTCATCATCCCATCCCTCTGGACTAGGTCAGTTAAGGTTCGAGAGGGATGCTAGAGGGGAATTGTGACGGTGGCGGGGCGCTTTAATGGCAGTTTGATGACAATCACCCTGTCATGGCGCTGTCATCCACAGCGGTTACAACTCTGAACCCGAGTGAGGCTGGACTATTCCAGTAAGGGATTGGCCAGCCACCCGCCTTCTGAATAAGCAACAGGGACAAGAGTGTGACCGAGCCGAAATTGAGCGAGCAGAGAGTGAACGAACAGAGCATGGCCGATGGCCGCGTCTCCTCCAAGTGCGAACAGATTTGCCAGACCCTGCGCCGCTATATCGGCAGCGGCCAATTGGGGGCCGGGCAGCAGCTGCCCGCCGAACGGGCCCTGAGCGAGCGTTTCGCCACCACCCGCATCACCATCAAGGAGGCGCTCTCCAGCCTCGAGGCAGACGGCCTTATCTACCGTGCCGAGCGGCGCGGCTGGTTTGTGGCGCCACCCCGCCTCACCTACGATCCCGCCATCCACACCCACTTTCACCAGTGGATCGGCGAACAGCAGCGCACCGCCGAAACCCGGGTGCTGGCCCACGGCAGCGAGCTTGCCAGCAGCGAGCTGTGCCGCTGGATGGGGCTGGAACCCTTTACTCCACTTTATGAGATCCGCCGCCAGCGGCTGATCGACGGTCGCCCGGTGCTTCATGTCAGCCACCACCTGCTGGCGAGTCGCTTTCCCGATATCGCCAGCGCACCGCTGGCCAGCTCCCTCACCGAGCTCTATCAGCAGCGCTATGGCATAGGCCAGGGCGGGGCGAGTCTCGAGATCACCCCCTCGGCGGCGCGTGGCGCCATCGCCCGCGCCCTCAATCTGGCGGAGGGGAGCGCCGTGCTGCGGCTGGTGCGGGTCAACTATGACGAGCGGGGTGCTCTGGTGGATTGCGATATCGAGCACTGGCGGCCGGATGCCATTCGCATTTGTCTGGATACGCGAGCATTGCAGCCGCTCGCAGGCAAGCTGCAACAAACCCGGGTCGCCGATTAGACTCCAGCCAACAGAGCGGATCCCGCAGGATCCGCCGGGATCAGTTGTCGATATTGGGGATCATGTCGTCAAAACTCTGGTACCCGCAGTCGGCCAGTTGCAGCGACATGGTGTAGGTCTTGGCGTGCTCCTGCTGGCCGATGGCGGGGCGGTTGAGCTTGATCTCCTGATGCCAGTACTCCTTCATCCGGTCGATCAGCGCCATCGCCTCCCCCTCGTTGAGGTGCAGCTGGCAGAGCGCCATATAGTTGTTCGACTTGTGCATGTTCTCCACCAGATACTCCCCCAGCACCGACATTGCCTGCCGTGCCTGCTGACGGGCGAAACGGCTGTGCTGCTCGAAGCTGATCCGCTCGCTGATGAGGAAGTGGTAACTGTTGTCGATACCGAGCTGCAAAATGCCGAGCTTCTCCAGCTTGCGCAGATAGAGGTAGCAGGAGGCATCGGTCAGGCCGTACTCCCGCTTGAGATCGATCAGCGTCTTGTCGCGCCAGAAGATATTGGCGAGAAAGGCGTAGAGCCCCGGCTCGTTGTGAAACGCCTCATCCTGCTCCTGGGTGAAGACGGCGCGGCGGCTCTGGGCATCCTGAGTGCGATCCAGCAACTCCTCGAACGAGAGCCCCACCAGATGGCAGATCTCCAGCAGAGTATCGAACGGCAGGGAGGGCTTGTTCATCATCCGCTTCACGGTCGCGATGGAGACACCCATGGCTTCTGCCAGGGTCTGATAGCGGATCCCCTTGTCGGTCAGGGTCTTCTTCAGGGTGTCGAGAATATTGTTGGCCAGGGTCTGGCTGTAGGTCATGCCACTCTTCCTTGTTATCGCACTTTCATTGCATGGTTATGCCGAGTCAGCTTCTGACCTGTTTTTACCTTCAAGGCTCAGATATTGACACCGAAAAAACAGCCTAGAGAAAAAATCGCCTACAACGCCCATCAGGACAGACCAGTTGAACGATGAGGTCTCAAAATCTGACACCAGACAGTGCATATCTTTCAACCCGCAAACATTTTGCTAGTGCTGCATAGAACATCGCGCATAATCGAAACGTATCGAATTCAAGACCCTTCCTGGTTGAGAAATCGATTGTTTGCTTCCAAATTTTTATCTTTTAAACCGTAAGGTTTTTTCTCTTTCCTGGCATTGGGCGGCGCTGATAGCACCGCCCTTTTCTTTTCCCTGAATTCGCAGGTCAGGTCAAGGGCCCCGGCAAGGGGAAGTGTCCGCCGCCCACTGATGCGCCAGCCACTACGACCTCTCTGGCAAGGTATCCTAAACGATCATTAATAGCGCTTCATTGCCATTCAATATATTTAAATGACCTGTTTGGAAAGCTTCATTAAATATAAAAATGAATATAAGAAAGTTATTTAAAACTCCAAAAACCTATCTTTTAAATAGCTTGTATATATAAGCAAACAAAATTAATCAGACCGCACACCCCATATCTGCTTATCGCGCCTCATGCCCACCCCAACAACTGCTGCCGGGTAAAGAGAAAAGCCACCCATAAGAACCCACCCACTTATCTGGTGGGCAACATAGCCCACGCAAAAACAGCCTCAAAAGACCACCAAAACCCTCGATGGGAACAATCCCAAGCCTCAAAAAGAGCAAAAAACAGGCAAAAAGATAGATTTTTTTCTCACGGTTTCACCTTGTGAGGCGTTCAAAAAAACATCAAAAAGAGCCTGACACCTGTGAGTGACATCTGAGATGCCAATTTTTAGACAACTCATCACGGCTACGCTCGAATGAAAATTTAATGCCTATATAAATCAATTACATAGAATCAAAACCGAACTCACAGCCTGTCATTTGCCTCACCGGTTAATTATTTAAACCTCAATAAAGCTAAAACTCTAATAACACCATTTATTAAACAAAATGACCCTGATGGCCGCCAGTCATATTTAGAAGAATGGGGAAATCACTCTCTTGTTATTCAGAAATGTGCTGACTATACTGCGGCCCCTCTGTGAGAGCAGAGCAATGACGGAAATATAAAAAGCTTCATGGATTGAGCAATATAAATCACACGCAGTTCACGCAACACAAGGTTATTTATCCATGAACAAGTTTAATAAAATTGCCGCTTTCTCCCTGCTTGCTCTGGCCATGAATGGCGGCGCCCATGCCGAAGGCTGGTATGCAGGTCTGGATCTGACTACCTCCAAGATGGATCTCGATGGTGCGGCCAAAGACGCCTATGACGCCAAAGTGATCGACGACCAGCTCGACGGCGGCAGCCTGATCGTGGGTTACAGCTTCAAACCCTGGCTGGCGGTTGAAGGTGGCTTGCACGCCCAGCAGATGGATCAGCTGACCTGGGTAACCTCCCCGATTGCAAGCGGCTTTGCCGACACCACTATCGAAACCCGCAGCATCAGCCTGGCCGCCAAGCTGAGCCAGCCGCTGGCCTGGGGCTTCAGCGCCTATGCCAAACCGGGCATCGCCTACACCCGCACCGAATTGGAAGTTGTCGGCAACGCCACCTTCCTCGGTTTCAGCGATCAGGTAAGCAAGAGCGCAACCAAGAGCAAGGTACACCCCAATCTGGAAGTAGGTCTGGACTACGCCTTTAACGACCACTTCTCTGCCGGTATCGGTTACGAGCGCCAGTTCGACGCCCTGAGCCTGGGTGACGAGCACTACTCTCTGGATACCTTCAAGCTGGGTCTGCGCTACCACTTCTAAGTCGCGCCGCGTCAGTAACAATGCAAAAGGGCCGCAGGTTTCAAACCTGCGGCCCTTTTTACTGCTCTTCTTTCCGTGCCCTGCGCGTTAGCAGATCTGGTCTTTACCCAGCTGCTTGGCCTGATAGAGCGCCCGATCGGCGCGCACCATCAGGCTCTCTTTCTGCTCATCCTGCTGATACTCCGCCAGCCCGAAGCTCATGGTAGCGGGCGCGTGCGGGCAGATGGGCTCGCTCGCCATCAATGCCTGAAACTTGCTCGCCACCACCAGCGCATCCTCGCGGCCGGTGTTGGGCAACAACACCATAAACTCGTCACCGCCCCAGCGGGCCAGCAGATCGATCTCGCGGATATGGCGGCGCACCAGCGCCACTATGTTGATCAGAGTCTGATCCCCGGCGTTGTGGCCATAGCTGTCGTTGATCTGCTTGAAGTTGTCCACATCCATGGCGATCACCGTAAACGGCTGATGGAAGCGGCGCGCCCGCTCGCACTCCAGCTGCAACGCTCGCTCCAGCCGATAACGGCTGGCGGCGCCAGTCAGGGCATCGGTCTCTGCCAGCAGACGGTTCTCCTCGGCTTTCTGTTGCAGCGCCTCGTTGAGTCGCACCAGCTCGGCGGTGCGCTCGGCAACCTGCTGCTCCAGCGACTGATTGCGCCGCTCCAGCTGTTCCAGCAACAACTTGCTGGCGTGGATATCGCGATGGGCGCCGATCATCCGCGCCACAGACCCGTCGGGATTGCGCTCAATGATGCGGCCGCAATCCTCAATCCAGAGGTAACTGCCATCGCGGCAGCGGCAACGGTACTCGGCGCGATACTCATGGGCGCTGCCGCTCAGACAGAGATCGAACTTCGCCATCACAGCCGCCAGATCGTCGGGGTGGATCACGTTCTCCCAGGTGAAGACGGTATTGCCGAGGGAGTGCGGCTCGTAACCCAGCATCCGGTACCAGCCAGGGTTGCGATAGACAAAACCGGTATTGGCATGCCAATCCCAGATGCCATCGCTGGTCACCTCCAGAATGCCATGCACCACGGCCTCGCTGACATCCGAGATCCTGATCGTGTCACTGTCCTGCACCATAGCAGTTATCCTTGTTCTTCCGCCCCGCGCCACCACGGGGAATCGCGCTGTTGTCGTGAGGCGCTACCTTGGCATATTGCAACAGATCTGTCAGCCAGAACCCCACCGCACCGCCGTTTCCCCGGTTATCGGCCACTCACGGCGCAGGCTGAGTCAGGGTGGCCATAAGTGTGGCTCAAGCGCGCCCCATTTACCGGATTTAACTCACGATTCAGTCATTTGGGGGATGGGAATAAATGAGGGGGTACGCCGGAGCAACCACAGAGGTCACTCGGCCAGAGTCAGTCGATAAAAATCCGTCTCCTGATGTTTCGGATTGGGGCGCAGAAATACCCAGCCAAAGCGCCGATAATGATTCAAGGCCCGCACATTGGTACGACTCACGGAGAGAATGGCCCATTTACAACCCGCCCCCAGCAACTGCTGGCGGATATATGCCTGCAACTCGGCAGCCAGACCGCTGCCACGATATTCGGGGAACAGATAAATCAGCTGCACATAGCCAGTCTCGGGTTCATCGGAAAAGCTGCGAAATTCCAGCTGGCCCACCAATTGTTCACCCGCCCAGACATGAATGTAGTGCCATTGCGCTTGCCCCAACCTTTCGCGGATCCGCTCCCGATAACCGTCGATAAAGTCGGCAAAACCATCATGGGTATGAAAGCTGCAGAAGTAGGCATCCCTGCGTGCCTGCACACAGAGATCGTAATCCCGCTCCAGATCGATGGTTTTAAATTCAAGTCTCAAGCAATGACATCCTGTCGTGTGTTGGTTCGATGTAGGGTGTAATAAGCGCAGCGCATTACACCTTTTGGCAGATAAATAGCAGCGGTGCAATTCACTTCGTTCTTTGCACCCTACCCGCCCTCACCCTGCCCTCTCCCGGAGGGAGAGGGGATAAAGCGGCACCGGTAATATGATCACCTGCCACGTAGGTTCGATTAGCGAAGCGTAATCGGACAGCGGTAACGGCATTACTCCCTTCCCCCGTTTATTAGAAAAGGAGGAGAAGGGTCGGGGATGAGGGGAAGGAAAAAAGAGATTACGCGGTAAACGTTGGGCTTCGCTACGCTCAGCCACAACCTACACAATCGATAGGTTGGTGCTGAGCCCGTGACCCCAACAATACGAGATAAAACTGCAATAAAACAATGGAGTTAATTGTAAGAAATGTATAGGATTATATCTCGGCTAACATTGAGCATCATTCAAGGAAAGTAACGTGCTGCAAGGTGAGTTTACTAGCATAGGATATAATTCATTATCACTTATAGAAATATCAAATATTACTGAAGACAAAATCAAAATAAAAGGTATTTCTTTATGGGGTACAAATACGGAAGCGCCGAGGACAGGAGAGATAGAGCTTATATTAAATAGTTTAGGTGACGAATATATATTTTTAGGAGATGGCATGAACACTCCTAAACAATTTATCCTGACCGTCCAAAATAACAATCAACTTACTATTCATGAACATGGATACATGGGGGTTTATGGACTCAATGTAACATTTTCTGGCAACTACGAAAGAGTAAAAAACAATGTCTTTTAATTCTTTTCTACCTGATATTCTAGCTACAATATTGGGTGGTATAATCCTAACTCTATTTTTCTTTTTCACCAAAGAAAAAATATTCCCCTCACCAAATATAAATGGTTTATGGAAACTTATAATCTATACAGAAAAGACTATTTACAACCCATTTAGAAGCATGACTCTTGAGTATGACGTTCTTTTATGGTCTGAAAATAATAACATATATGGAACCGTAGAGAAATGTTATGAAGAGTCTGTGAACGGGAAAATTCGTTTTGAAGGGGACAAAAGAACGACAGGGGTTGTTCAGGGCTCTATTAATAAGAACTATTTTGGTAAGGATAAGATAGTCCTCCATATAACTGAGAACGGACGAAGAAGACAATCATCACACTATTATGATTTAATAGTAAACGATGATGTAATCATTAGTGGAACATTCCAATCTCTTATAGCAAAACAAGAGGGAGTAGCTTTCTTGATAAAAGTTTAACCATTTCATCTATAAACATCGCCAAGATTGCTTTTAAGCTTACATGTTATATGTATAGTTCTATGTAGTATTTTTAAATCTTGCTTTGAGTTTTTCATTTTGGATTGTGGATATTTTAACCTTGCAATTAATTGAGCTGCATCGATAACACTCAATTTCTCAAAGTCTATTTTTAACTTTGCAGCTGCATTAATTACACCATGCATATCCCAGCCGAAATATGCCAAATGAAGGTACTTGTTCAATATTTTTTCTCTACCATACTTTTTCGTGATCCGTCTTGCTAAAGAAATTTCAACAATCTTTCTCTTTAAGCTAACTTGGTAATTAGACGTGATAACTCGCACCAATTGCATAGCAACTGTAGACCCCCCTTCTCTCTTCTTAAATACTCCAGTTTTGATGACAGCTCTTAACAAAGCAAAGTAATCAACCCCTGAATGACTCCAAAAACGATGATCTTCACCTACAACGAGTGCATTTTTTAACAAAAAAGGAAGTTCGAGACAGCATTCATCCGCCATTGCTTTCTCTATCAGCTTCCACTCTTTCGAAAATATATATTTCATGTTCAATCTAACAACCTCTCCGCCAATCCGGAATAACGCTCGGTCTTTTTCCGCACCGCTTGGGCCAGCAGGGCGCGATCGCCATAGAGATCGAGCCGGGCCTTGGCGCGGGTGATGCCGGTATAGACCAGCTCGCGGGTCAGCAGCGGGCTGGGGCTGTCGGGCAGCACCAGCACGGTATGGGCAAACTCGGAGCCCTGGGATTTGTGGATTGTCATGGCGTAGACCGTCTCGTGGGGCGGCAGGCGGCTGGGCAACAGGGCCCGCAGGGTGCCGTCCGGCTGCTCAAACCAGACCTTTAACCGGCCAGTTTCATCGGGCAGGCAGAGCCCCATATCACCGTTGTAGAGGCCGACGCCGTGATCGTTGCGCACCACCATCACCGGACGACCGGCATACCAGTCGCCATCGCGGGCAATCAGGCCAGCCCGTGACAGGGCCAGTTCCAGTCGCTCGTTAAGTCCCAGCACCCCGAACGGGCCATCGCGCAGGGCGCAGAGGATCTGGAAGCTGTTGAATGCCTTGAACACGGCGGCAGGCGCCTCCCCCGCGCGGGCCGCCTTCAGATAGCTGCCGTAACCGGCCACCCCCTGGGCAATCAGGGCATCGTAGGCCTCCCCGGCCCAGGGGTGCAGGCTGATATCGGCAAAGCCCATGCCCCAGACTGATTCCACCGCCGTGGCATCGCCGCTGTTGCAGGCGCGCGCCAGCTGGCCGATGCCCGAATGCTGATCAAAGCGCCAGCTCTTGGCCAGCAGACAGAGGCTATCGCGCACCGGTGCCCCCGCGGGCGTGCCCTGCAAGCGGTAGCCGGTCTGGCGGGAGAGCCAATCCGCCTGCGCGGGGCTGATGCCCTGTTCGATAAAGCTGCAGATATCGCCGAGCACGGCCCCCGCCTCCACCGAGGCGAGCTGATCCTTGTCGCCGAGCAGGATCAGGCGGGCGTGACTTGGCAGCGCATCGAGCAGGCGCGCCATCATCGGCAAATCGACCATGGAGGCCTCATCCACCACCAGCAGGTCGAGGTGGAGCGGGTTGCCCGCGTGGTGGCGGAACTGGCTGCGCCCCGGAATGACCCCGAGCAGCCGGTGCAGGGTGCCCGCTTCGGTGGGGATCGCCTCCACCCACTCGGGGGGCAGATCGAGGGCCTGCAGGGCAGAGCCGATACTCTCGGTGAGGCGCGCCGCCGCCTTGCCGGTAGGGGCCACCAGCCGGATCGCCGGGGCCTTGCCCGCTTGCAGGCCGGTCTCCACCAGAATGGCGAGCAGTTTGGCCACCGTGGTGGTCTTGCCGGTGCCGGGACCACCGGAGATCACCGCAAAGGGGCGCGCTGCCGCAGTGGCCGCCGCCAGCTTCTGGCCATTGCAGCAGAGCGCCTCGGGCACCAGCGCATCCAGCTTGCTCAAGTCGCTCGCCGCCTGGGCGCTGGCCAGCAGCGCTTCGATGGCGGGCCAGTCCACCTCGTTCGGGCACACCAGATCGAGATACTTTTCGATAAAGTGGCGGGCCGAAAAGTCGGGAACGAGGCGGGCTTTGAGCAGCGCCGCGAACACCAGCCCGTAGTCGCGGGCAAACAGCCGCGACAGGGCCGGGGCTATCTCCGGCCATTCGGCGCATTCACTCAGGGCGCGCAGATGACGGGCCACCCCCAGTTCAAAATCGTGGTAGCGGGTGAGATAGAGCCGCCCGCGCCACAGCCGCAGCGGCCAGCGCGGGGCTAGCCCCTCATCCTGCTCGGTTCCAACCAAGGGACTAGCCGCAAACAGAGCGGGCCAGCGGGCAGGATCCGCCAGATCCCCCAGCAGATCCCGGCTTTGCTGGGGATCCAGCCCGAACGGTCGCAGGGATCCGGCAGTCAACATTTCAAGCGGCAGACAGACATGGCCGCGCCCCAACTCAAAGCAGGTGAGCGCAGCCCCCAGCACCAGCTCGGGGCTGCCGCCAAGGTCGGCCACCAGCCTGGCAAATTGCAGATCCAGCTGGCGGATACGGCCAGCCAGCGCCAGTGTTTTCAACCGTTCAACCATCATTGCGCTGGTCGCGGTGCTGATCATGGTGCCGCTCATGCCTCTACCTCGTTAAATGCTTGGGATCCCGCTGTTGGCAGCTCACTGCCTTCGCGAAACAACTTATCCAGCCCCAGCACCAGTTCACGGCTCGGGCGGGTATGGAAAATGCCCCCCTGCGGCATGCCGCGCAGGAACAGATAGAAGACCCCGCCAAAGTGCTGCTCGAAGTCGTAGCCCGGCAGGCGCAAAGTGAGCAGCCGGTGCAGCGCCAGCGAGTAGAGCTGGTATTGCAGGTCGTAGCGGTGCTCGGCCATCGCCCGCTCCAGCGCCGGACGGCTGTAATCGGCGGGGCTCATGCCGAGGTGGTTCGATTTGTAGTCGAGCAGATACCAGCGCCCCTGCCACTCGAACACCAAGTCGATAAAGCCCTTGAGCATCCCCTGCACGGTGGCAAAGCTGAGCGGCTTGTTGCCCCGCGACAGCGGGTCGTGCTGCTGGCAGAGGGCCGTCAGCGCCGGTGCTGTCACCCGCCCCATGGGCAGAAAGAACTCCAGCTCCACCTGCTTGCGCTCGGGGGCCAGATCCCGCAGCCGCACCGGCTCGCCAAAGCCCGTTTCCAGCGGGGTATCGAGCACCGCCTCCACCTGCTGTTGCAGCACAGTGGCCCAGCTCTCGTCGAAGCCATCTTGCGCCAGCAGGGTGGCAATATGCTCTGCCAGCGGCTCGCCCGCGGCGCTTTGAAAGTCGATGGTCTCGAACAGGCTGTGCAGCAAGGTGCCGGGGCGCGCCCCTTTCGGGAAGGTGAAGATGGAGGGCTGGGGTGCCTCGTCCGGTTGCTCGGAAGCCAGCGCAGCCGCCTCGGTGACGACCTCGTCATCGAAGCCGGGATTGGCCAAAACACCCTTGCTGTGACCATGGCCCTGCGCCGCCAGCCCGGAGTAGGAGCTGATCCACCAGTCCCGCTCAAGGGAACCGCTAAAGTGGCGCACCTGCGGCTCACCCAACTGCTCCTCCTCTGGCGGCAGCGGTGCCGGACGGGTGAGCGAGGGCTCACCGACTGCCACCCCGGGCAGCGCCTGTGCCAGCTCGGTCAGGGCGGTCGCCAGCGTCTGCGCATCCCCCTCTTCACCCTTTTGCAGCAGGTAGCCGATGGCGGTGTGGTGCAGATCGGTCTTCTCCGACTTGCCCGCCCCCGCCCGCACCGGCGCCAGCCCCAGCCAGGTGGCGTAGACGCCCCGGGTCAGGGCCACATAGAGCAGCCGCAAATCTTCGGCAAGGCGCTCCCTGTCCGCTTCGGCGAGCGACGAGTCGGCGCCGGTCAGATCGAGAATGGTGCGATTGCCCGCCTCATCCGCTTCGTGATAGAGCGGGGTCTCGGCGGTTCTGTGGCTGCAGATAAAGGGCAGGAACACCAGCGGGTACTCCAGCCCCTTGGATTTGTGGATGGTGACGATCTGCACCAATTTCCGCTCGGATTCGAGGCGCAGTACCTGCTCCGCATCCTGCCCATTGGGGCGACTCACCGCCTCTCCCAGCCAGCGCAGCAGGGCATATTCCCCGTCCAGCTCGCTGCTCACCTGTTGCAGCAGCTCGCCGAGATGGAGGAAGTTGGTCAGCCGCCGCTCGCCATAGGGGCTCGCCAAAAGCGAAGAGGCGAGATTGCGCCGGTGCAGCAGGGCCCGCAACATGGCCAGCACGCCACGGCGGTGCCAGATCTTGCGGTACTCCATAAACTCCTGTACCGCGCTCTCCCACGCCCGCTCGTCGCTGGCCAGCCCATCAAGCGCCTTGGCGTCGAGATCAAACAGCCCGGTGGCGAGCGCCGCCCGCAGGCTGCGCTCTTCGCTCGGGTTCTGGCAGGCGTGCAAAATCAGCAAAATCTCCCGCGCCTCCGTCTGTTCCAGCACGCTCTCGCGGTTCGACAGATAGACGGAGGCGATGGCGAGGCGCGCCAGCTCCTGCTGCACCAGCTTGCCCTCGGCGCCGGTGCGCACCAGCACGGCGATATCCCCGGCCTTTACCGCCTTGTCACCGATCAGCGCCTTGCCCTCGCGGGCGAGGGTCAGCAGGCGGTGGATCTCGGCGGCGGTGGCGCGGGCCATCTTGCTCTGGTAATCCCCCCGGTTGAAGGTGGGCTGGCCGGTCAGCTGCCAGCAGTGGAGCACGGGGGCAGTGGCGCCATCGAGCAGCAGCGCCTTGCTCTTGCCCTGCGCCTCCACCGGCAGGAAGGGGATATCCGCTTCATAGATAAAGGGATCCTTGGCTCGATCGAACAAGCCGTTGACCGCCCCCACCAGCGCACTGCTGGAGCGCCAGTTGCGCCCGAGGGTGTAGTGGGCGCTCACATTTCGCCGCGCCTGAATGTAGGTAAAGATGTCGGCGCCGCGAAAGCCGTAGATGGCCTGCTTGGGGTCACCGATCATCAACAGCGCCGTGTCGGTGTGGCCACCGTAGAGGCGATGGAAGATGCGGTACTGCTGGGGATCGGTATCCTGAAATTCATCGATCATTGCCACCCGGTAGGTGGCGCGAATCCGCTCGCAGAGCCGCTCGCCAAGGCTGGAGCCAAGCGCCCCGTCGAGGTCTTTGAGCAGGTCATCGAACGAGAGCTGATGGGCCTGCCGCTTGCTGGCCTGCATCCGGCTGCGCACCACCTTGGCAGCCCGTTGCAGGATCAGATCCCGAATACCGGGGCGGCTCGCCAGCAGCTCGTCTATCTGGCTGAACAGCGGCAGGGTCGGCACCGCGCCCCCCTTCTTGAGGTTCTCCTCCAGCACCGTCTGGCCGAAGCGCTCCAGCTCCTTGGGGATGGCGTAGCCACTGCTCTCGTCCTGTGCCCAGTCGCTTATCTTGGCAAGCCACCCTTCGTAGTTCTTGCCGGTGTAGCGGCTTACTTGCCCGTCGGTCTGGCGGCGGATCTCGTCCGTCTGCGCCAGCCATTCACTCTTCACCGCCGCGATGCGGCTCATGGCCGCCTGATGGCGGGCGGCGAGGGTCTCGTCCCCCAGCGCGGGGTGGATCTCCAGCTCGCTGTTGTCGAGCCAGCTGCCCATCTCCCGCAGCAGGGCGGCGGGACTCGGCCAGAGCGCGCGCACGGCGCTGGCGAGGGCTTTATCCACCGGATAGAACTCGGATCGCCAGTAGTCGCTCACCGCCTGCAGCCTGAGCTGGCTGTCGTCGGTAAGAAATTCGGTTTCAAAGAGGGCACCCGATTCGAAGGCGTTCTGCTTGAGCATCCGCTGGCAGAAGCCGTGGATGGTAAAGACCGCCGCCTCGTCCATCTGGCGCTCGGCAGCCAGCAGGCGACGGGCCGCCAGCTCGTGATCCACCACCTCTGCCAGCAATTGGGCCAGCAGGGCATCATTGCTATGGCCGCGCATAAAGGCGAGCCGCGCCTCGTGAATGCGGCCGCGGATCCGCCCGCGCAGCTCGGCGGTGGCTGCTTCGGTAAAGGTCACCACCAGAATTTCGGTCACCGAGAGCGGCCGCTCGTGGGCGCTCGGCTGACCGGCATCAGCACCCTCCTCAATGAGCGGGCCGTGGCCCAGCAGCAGGCGCAGGTAGAGACCGGCGATGGTGTAGGTCTTGCCGGTACCGGCGGAGGCTTCGATCAGTCGTTCACCATGGAGGGGGAAACGCAGGGTATTGAGCGGGTTAGCCATTATTTCAGCTCCTCCAGGGTCTTGAGCAGCGGGGTCAGGTGTTCGCGGGCCAGCGCCTGCAACTGACCAAGCACCTCGTCATCGAGTTCGGGGAAGCAGCGGGCAACGTAAGGATCTTGCCCCTCCCCATTGATCATCCAGCCGCCGTTGAAACGGGTGAGGGCCGCCTTGTCGGCCGCCTCCGGCTTGTCGGGATCCTTCTCGATCGCCTTGAGCCAATCCCAGGCGGTGTTGGGGAAGAAGGGCAGCGGCCGCTTCATCCCCTGCGCCCAGCACGCCACCAGCGCCGCCAGCTTGGGACGCGCCTCGTCGGCAGCGAGTACAGGCAGTCGCAGACTCTGTTTGGCATCGAACAACAGGGTGTCGCCGGGGGCGCAGCTCAATGAGAGGCAGAGGTGCTGGATCCAGCCCAGCAGCAGATCCTTGCCGTTGAAGCTGCCGGGTTTGACCACCAGCAAACGCCCCTTCTGGGTGTCGATCCACCCTTGCAGCTGGCCCTGAGTGAGGGAGATATCGATCTCCACCGCCTGCTTTTCTGACTCACTGGCAGCAACCCATGGCCGCAGCCGATCCGCCAGCTTGCCCATCTCGGCATCCAGATCGTCCAGCAGCAGGCTGCCGAACCACCCTTGCGGCAGCAGGCCGGTGAGCTGCAATCGCTCGCGACGCTCGGTACTTTCACCTTCCGCCAGATGGGCATCGAGCAGCAGATCTTTCAGCTGATAATGTTGCAGGCCATCCAGCTCGAACGGCTCGCTGTCCTCGATGTTGGCCTCGTTCAGTTCAAACCACACCTTGAGGCGGCGGTTGAGGAAATACTTGGTAGGCTGGCGATAGAAGCGCAGCAGCTCCGCCAGCTCCAGCCCCTGCTCCTTGCCCCATTCGGGGGGAAGAGGCAGCTCGCCGCTCTGGAAGTTGGCCGCGCCGCGCACCGGATTGAGGGCGGGCAACCAGTCGGCGGCATAGGTAAAGAGGCGCGAACCCGCCTCCGGGTAGAAGTAGTTGCGGCTGTAGGGGGTGAGCGGGTGCGCCACCATCAGGTGGTTGAGCAGCCGCTTGCCGGAGGTTTCGTCATCGAGATCCTCATCCCCCGCCAGCACAAAGCCCTGCCGCACATAGTCGATCAGCTCCGCCAGCAGGACCGACGGCACCTTGTCGCTGTTGTCCTGCGCGCTGAAGCCCTGATAGCTGATATAGAGCCCCTGCTGGGCACTCAACAGCGCCTCGAGGAAGAGGTAGCGGTCATCATCGCGACGGGAGCGATCCCCGCGCCGCGACGCCACCGCCATCAGATCGAACCCCATGGGAGCCAGGGTGCGCGGGTAGACGCCGTCGTTCATACCGAGCAGGCAGACCTGCTTGAAGGGGATGGAGCGCATCGGCATCAGAGTGCAGAAGTTGACCTGACCGGCGAGGAAGCGCTGGCTGGAGCGGGATTCCCCCAGCACGCTGCCGAGGTAATCCTGCAACAGATCGGCGGTGATGGGCTGCTCGAAGCGAGCCTCGCCAAGCCGGGTCTGCCACTCGACCAGCTGGCTGCGAATAAGCTGGAGCTGACGCTCTTCATCCTCGTCGGCCAGATAGAAGCGCTCCAGCAGCGCCAGCAGGCAGGCGTTCCACTCGGCCAGCGGCTGGGCCTGTTGCAGGCGGGGCAAAAACTCGGCCAGCGAGTCGACAAACCAGGCGAGCTTGCCGAGTGCCAGTCCCTGCTGCCCCTCGATATCGGCGTAGGGCAAGATGCCCGCCACCGGCTCGCCATCCCCCATGGCAAAGCCGAGCAGCATGCGGCGCAGGCCGAACAGCCAGCTGTTGCCGGACATGGGCGGCAGATCGAAGCGGACGGGATAGCTGTCATCCAGACCCCAGCGGATGCCGGTCTCCTGCACCCAGACCCGCAGCTGGTTGAACTCGTCGTCATCCAGCTCGAAGCGGCGCAGCACGGCGGGCACCTCAAGAATGGCGAGCAACTCCCCTGCGCCGAAGCGGGCGTTGGGCAGCCTGAGCAGGGCGAGGAAGCTTTGCAGCAGGGGGCTCTCCTGACTCGCCGCCCGATCCGATACCGCAAACGGGATCTGGCCCCGTGCGCCAAACACCGCCTGAATGTAGGGGCCGTAGCTGTTCACATCCGGCATCATCACCACCACATCTTTCGGGGTGAGGGTCGGATCCTGCTCGAACAGCGCCAGCAGCCGATCGTGCAGCACCTCGAGTTCGCGCATCGGGCCGTGGCAGACGTGGATCTGCAGGGATCCATCCGCCGGATCGATGGGGCTCTTGTGATGGCTGCTGTCGAGATCGAACTGACCTGCGCCTCGCTCGGCAAGCTCCAGCACATCCTTCTGGATGGCGCGCAGCAGGCTGACATTGCCTTTACCATCAACTTCGTCGATATCGACGAAAGCCTCGATTTGCGGCACCTCCAGCTCCATCAGTTGATGCAGGTAGTCACGCCCCAGCTTGCCCATGGAGGCGAGCAGCGGGTTGGCGGGGCCCTGCAACGTCTCGATATCGGTGCCGGGTTTGAGCTTGTTCTCCAGCCGAGCCAGGGTCTTGCGATCCAGCAGATCCCCCCAGTAGTAGCGGCAGGGGTTGGTGACGAACAGGTGCACCTCCACCTCCGGCCGACT
Source organism: Aeromonas sp. FDAARGOS 1416 (assembly GCF_019048085.1). Classification (NCBI taxonomy): domain Bacteria; kingdom Pseudomonadati; phylum Pseudomonadota; class Gammaproteobacteria; order Aeromonadales; family Aeromonadaceae; genus Aeromonas; species Aeromonas sp. FDAARGOS 1416. The sequence goes on from NZ_CP077301.1 coordinate 3,482,412, forward strand.
GCCGAGGGCCAGCAGCGCCTCCACATAGCGCGGTGGCAGCGCCGAGATGCCGAACACAAAGACCCGCTGCGGCAGCTTGCCCGGCAGATCGGCGGTGCGCGCCAGCTCGTGGATAAACTCCTCGTAGAGGTTGGCGCGGTGGTAGCCGCTCGGAGAGAGCGCCAGGGTGCGGGCCACCAGCTCGCGCCACAGCTCGGGCTGCCAATCCTGACCGCTCACCCCGGCCAGCTCCTGACTCAATCCTTCCCCCTCTTCCCAACTGGCGATCCAGTCCGGCCGATAGACCAGATACTGGTCAAAGAGATCCGCTACCTTCTGGCAGAGCTGCCACAACCGCACCTGCTCGGGCTCCTTGGCAGGCTCCTCCTCATCTCCCCCGCCCAGATAGGCGGCGAGCGAGGCAAAGGCGGGGCGATCCAGCAAGGCGGGCAGAATGGTCATCAGCTGCCAGCTCATTGAGCCCTTGTTGTAGGGGCTCTGGCGCGGTACATCCGCCAGCACCCGGGTGAACATCTCCCAGATAAAGCTGGCGGGCAGCGGAAAGTCGATATTGGCGGCGATGCCGAAGGCCTTGGCCAGCTCCAGCTTGAGCCACTGGGCCATGCCCGGGCTCTGCACCAGGATCTGCTCCCGATCGAAGGGGTGAGAGAGAGGGACCTGCCGGATGCGGCTCACCAGCAGCTCTTTGAGCAGATCCAGCTGATTGGAGTGGTAGAGGGTAAACATGAGCAATTCCCGCCTGTGGATGAGAGGGGGCGAGGGAAAAGGCGAGCCATTTCCGTCACTTCACAAGAGAGGGAATTGTCAGGGATCGGGGGATAAGATGCAAAAGGCACTTGTGGCCAGCAGGCGGGCAAACCGCTGAACCATGAGGGGCGCCGCAGATTTGTGCCGTCACCTCACCTACCCGGAAAACGCAGACAGAAAAAAGCCGGTGCAGTTGCACCGGCCAAAAGGCATTGGAAAACTTGACTCTTCAGGGCATTACCAGTTTTTGCCGAGACGGGCATCCACACTGAAAGCCCCTGCTCCGGCTGCCGCCAGCGCCAGGAAACCACCGGCCACTGAGACGTTCTTCATAAACATCAGCATCTGCATCTGTTCGGCAGGCTGATAATGGAAAATAAAGGCAGCCATCAGGGTGAAGCCGGCGAGCAGCACGGAGAGGCTGCGGGTAAAGAGACCGAGCACGACGGCAAGGCCACCACCCAGCTCAAGCAGGATCACCAGCGGCAACATAAAGCCCGGCACGCCCATCGCTTCCATATAGCCCTGGGTACCGGCATAGCCGCCGATCTTGCTCCAGCCCGCCATTACGAACATCAGCGCCAGCAGTACACGACCCGCCAGCAGCGCTACATCTTTCATCTTGTCCATTTCATATTCCTCGTTTGTGTCACATCACCGCTGACTGCTTCAGGGTAGGTCAAATAACAGAGCTTGGCTGGCACTGGTCGCAACCAGCTCCCACCGGTATTCATCACGACTGAGTACCCCGTCGCCGGGTCGGGCAGCCAGACCGTTGGCGGTCAACTCCCCTGAAATCATCTGCAGGTAACCGTGTCGGCCAGCCAGTGCCCATTCGAGCGTCTCGCCCGGGGCCAGTTCCAGCCGCCATACGCGGGCCTGTTGGCGGATCCGCAGCGATCCATCCTCGCCATCCGGTGACGCCACCAGCGTCATGCCCGGTCTGGACTCGATCTTCTTCTGCTGATACCCGGGTGGCGTGCCGAACTCGTTCGGCTCGATCCAGATCTGCAACAGGGAGAGAGGATCCGTCTGCGAGGGGTTGTACTCGCTGTGGCGGATCCCGCTGCCTGCGCTCATCAGCTGGAAATCCCCTGCCGGGATCTGCTCGGCATGGCCGAGGCTGTCCTTGTGCTCTATGGTGCCTTGCAGCACGCAGGTGAGGATCTCCATATTGGCGTGAGGGTGGGTGGCGAATCCGCCACCCGGCGCAACCAGATCCTGATTGATCACCCGCAGTACCGAGTGTCCCATCCACTCCGGGTCATAGTAGTGACCGAAGGAGAAACTGTGGCGCGCGTCCAGCCAGCCAAAGTTGGCCTTGCCCCGCGCTTCTGCGGCTCTCAATTGCATCATGGTCTGCTCCTCACCTACCGGGACGGTTGATTAACGCTGTTTGCCGCTACCGATACCGAACGGAATACGGTATTCGCTGCTCTGGTCAGCCAGGCTGACGGTCAGGTTGCCCTGGGTACGGCTCGGGATCCGCACCTGCTGGGTGCCAGTCAGGTTGGCGTGGACTGATGCCAGCAGATCGCCAGACTCGTCACGCACTTCCAACATCGGATTGGCTTTACCATCCAGTGCGGCAGTGGCGTTCCAGTTCACAAACAGCACGCCGGGCATGGCATTGAAGTCAGCCGGTACGGAAGCTTGGGCGAAACCAGTGGTCATCAGGCCTGCAACGGCCAGCATCTTGATTACGTTTTTCATGTTCATTCACTCTCTTGTTTTATATGTCATTGCCAAGGCCTTTTCGGCCAGAATCAATGCATCCATGCAAGAGGTTATTCAAATAGTGTGTTGTTCTTTCACCGACATCAGACAGACCGATTTGGTGTGTCACAGTGCGGAACTACCCGCATATTTGGCCGCTCGACGTTCCTGCCTAAGCGTTGATTGAATATTAAAGTGACATGACCTAACTTGTTAGCGAGATAAACTGGCAAACATATTCAAAAAAATTGAAGGTGAGGAATGGCCAAGGAATCGAACAAGGAGCGGGCGCTGACCCTGGAAGCAATCCGGGTGCTGGACGCCATCGACCGCCGCGGCAGCTTTGCGGCGGCGGCCGACGAGCTGGGCAAGGTACCCTCGGCATTGAGCTATACGGTGCAGAAGCTGGAAGACGAACTGGATGCCATGCTGTTTGACCGCAGCGGCCACCGCACCAAGTTCACCCCGGCGGGACGCATGCTGCTGGAGCGCGGCCGGGTGTTGCTGGAGGCAGCCGAGCATCTGGTGGGAGAAACCCGGGCGCTGGCCCGTGGCTGGGAAACCGACATCACAGTCGCCGTCGATGCGCTGGTCCCGGTGCAGGCCCTCTACCCCTTGGTAGAGAGGCTGGCCGAGCAGACCGATACCCGACTGCGGCTGCGGGCCGAGGTGCTGGCGGGTAGCTGGGAGTGTCTGGAAGATGGTCGTGCCGACCTGCTGATCTCCTCCATCAACCCGGACATCATGATGACTGGCATCAAGCATCAGGTGATCAAGGACGAGGTGATGCTCTACGTCGCCCATCCCGATCACCCGCTGCATCAGGAGCCCGAACCCTTGGCCGACGAGACCCTGCGCCGCTACCGCGCCATCGCGGTCGCCGATACCGCCCTGCGCAAACCGGTACTTACCTACCGCCTGCTCGACAAGCAGCCGCGTCTCACCGTCAGCACCATGACGGAGAAACGGGATGCCCTGCTGGCAGGGATCGGCGTCGGCACCATGCCACAGAGCTGGATTGAGGAGGACATCCGGGCCGGACGGCTCAAGGTGATCAGCCCCGAATATCGCCATCAGATCCAGGTCGTGCTGGCCTGGCGGCGAGACACCATGGGCAAGGCCAAAAGCTGGCTGGTGCGGGAGATACCAAAACTGTTTGCGACTGGTGAGAAATGAGATCCAGTTAACAGAAATGTTAATTGCATGCCTCACTTGACGCCCAATATCTTTGCTGATTTCATAGCCGCCTCATTGAACCCATGGAAGCTGTAGAAAATGAAAAAGAGTTTGCTGGTTGCCCTCACCACCCTGCCCCTGTTTGCCAATGCCGGCCTGATGGATTCGCTGACCGACAGCGTCACCAGCAGCGTCAAGGATGCGGCCAGCACTGCCGTATCCGGTGCCATGGACAGTGCATCCAACGAAGCCATCAAAAAGGCGCTGGATATCAAGGAAGGCGGCTCCAACAAGCAGGCAGTCAAAGAGAAGCTGGGCGCTCCTGCCACCACCAAGACCGAGGCCGGTCTGGAAGTGTGGACCTATGATCTGGATGCCCTGAAGAAGACCTCTCCGCTGCTGGCAGAGACAACCACAACCCTGCTGAAAGATACCGACGCCGCCAAGAAAAACGTGGTCATCAAGTTCGAAGGCGAAACCGTCAAGAAAGTAGAACTGACCGACAAGGCTCAGGGCTAAGTTCGCTCGTCCGGTGAAGTGGGTTGCACACTCGCACCGACACAGATAGCAAGAGGGGGAGCATCATGCTCTCCCTCTTTTATTGGCAATCACCAGCGCTCAGCCAAGCTGCGGCTCAACGCAGTAAGCGCAAAAAGGGTGGCCTAGGCCACCCTTGGGTTGATAACAGCTGGCGCTGTTACTGGTTCTCTTCGGCGAACTGCTTCATCGCTTCGGCGTGCTTGGTCATACCGGCGGCACGCTCGTTGAGCTTCTTGATGAACTCCGCCTTCTTGGCCGGATCTTCAATGCGGTCATAACGTTGCTGCAGGTTGGCCTGGATCTGCTCCGGGGTCATGTTCTGCATGCGGGCCATCTTGTCGTGGCGGCCACCGTGGTGTTTGCCACCCATCATGCCACCACCGTCCATCGGGCAATCCACCATGGCACCGGGCTGGCCGGTGGGGGCTGCTTCACTGGCTGCATAGGCACCCAGCGGCAGGCCAAGGATCAGGGTGGCGGTCAGCAGGGTTTTGGTCAGCTTTTTCATGGTCTATCTCCTGTAGGGATGATTCTGGTTCGGCGCTCTTGCCTTGCCCTCAAGTAAACACCCTATCGGTGTCTGAACTTTGCCAGCATCGCCCTTTTTTGTAGCAGAGTGTGGCATCGTGCGGATCTGGCACACTTTGACACAAACCGCCGGGCGGATTTTCGTATACTCGTGCCAACGCCAAGCAGGGGAGGTATTCATGAACCAGGGCAACACCCACATTCTGGTGGTCGACGATCACAGCGAGATCCGCGATCTCTTGAAACGCTTTCTGGAACAGCACGGCCTGCGGGTCAGCTGCGCCCGGGATGGCAAGGAGATGAAGCGACTGCTGGAGGAGCGGGAGTTCGACCTGCTGGTGCTGGATCTGATGATGCCGGGTGAAGATGGTCTGACCCTCTGCCGCGAGCTGCGGGTCAAATCGAACCTGCCCATCATCATGCTGACTGCCATGGGGGAAGAGACCGACCGCATCATCGGATTGGAGATGGGGGCCGACGACTATCTGGCCAAGCCTTTCAATCCGCGCGAGCTGCTGGCGCGCATCAAGGCGGTGATGCGCCGCACCCAGGCCGACACCCAGCCCGCCGCCGAAACCCTGACCCGGGATCTGCGCTTCGATCGCTGGCTGCTCGACGTCAATCGCCGGGAGCTGGTCGATGAGGATGGGGTGGGCCTGAGCCTCTCCACTGCCGAGTTCGATCTGCTCAAGGTGTTTCTCGAACGCCCGCAGCGAGTGCTGAGCCGGGATCAACTGCTGGATCTGGCCCGTGGCCGCGAGGCGGTAGCCTTTGATCGCGCCATCGATACCCTGGTGAGCCGCCTGCGCCGCAAGCTGGAGCGGGATCCCAAGAATCCGGAGCTGATCAAAACCATCTGGGGTGGCGGCTATATGTTCTCCGCCGACGTGACGCAGGTTTAAGCAGTGGGCACCTTGCGACGACTGTGGGCACGGATGTGGCCCAAGGGGCTGACCGGCCAGATCATTCTGGTGGCGCTGGCGGGGTTGATCCTGATCCAGCTGCTCAGTATCCAGATCTACCGCACGGATCGGGAGGAGGCGCTCGGCTTCGTCAACAGCCGCAACGCCATGCAGCGGATCATCTCGGTGGTCAGGCTGCTCTCCCTCTCCCCCCCGTCCCTCTATGACGAGATCCTCAAGGCGAGCCGCAGCGAGACTCTGCTGCTGCGCCTCTCTGACGAGCCGCTGCAACCGGATAACCGCAGCCCCCGCTTCGAGCAGCTGGTGCGCTCGCGCCTCAACTATCCCCCCGGCCTCACCGTCGAGATCAGTGCCGAACTGAAGGAGGATACCCAGCGCAGCAAGGCGTGGGAACATCATGCCCGCATGATGCGGGATCGCAAGGGACCGCCCCCGCCGCGGGATATGCGGCTCTACGGCTCCATCGAACTGCCGCAGGGGGGCTGGCTGCAGTTCAGTTCGCTGGTCGACAAGGAGGCGGGCAGCTGGTCGTGGCAGACCACCCTCAACCTGATGCTGGTCGCCAGTCTGGTGATCGGGCTGATGGTGCTGCTGTTTCGCCGTGCCACCCGCCCGCTCAAGCAGCTGGCAGGCAATGCGGAGCGGCTAGGGCGGGGCGAGGATATCGAGCCCTTGAAAGAGGAGGGGCCGACCGAGATCCGCGAATCGATTCAGGCCTTCAACCGGATGCACACCCGACTCGACCGCTTCGTGCAGGACAGAACCCGGATGCTGGCGGCCATCTCCCACGATCTGCGCACCCCCATCACCAGCCTGCGGCTGCGCACCGAGTTTCTGGCCGATGGCGAGGACAAGGAGCGCATCCAGCAGACCCTGCAACAGATGGAACAGATGCTGGCGGCAACCCTCAGCTTTGCCCGCGAGGAGGGGCAGCAGGAGGCTACCCGCGAGCTGGATCTGGTCAGCCTGCTGGTCAGCCTGTGCGATGACTATGCCGATACCGGCCAGCCGGTCACCTGTCTGGCGGAGGGCAAAGAGGTCTACGCCTGTCGGGCCAACACCCTGCGCCGGGTGCTGCAGAATCTGATCGGCAACGCCATCAAATATGCCGGCAGCGCAGAAGTGTCGCTGGAGCGGCGCAAGGAGGAGCTGTTGATCCGGGTCTGCGATAACGGGCCGGGGATCGATCCGGCGCGGCTGGAGGATGTGTTCAAGCCGTTCGTGCGGCTCGATGAAGCGCGCAACACCGAGTCCGGCAGTGTCGGGTTGGGGCTCTCCATCGCCCGCACCCTGGTCCATCAGCACGGCGGCGAACTGACCCTGCTCAATCGGCCACAAGGTGGGCTGGAGGCGCGGATCAGCCTGCCGCTGTAAGTAGTCACTCTATCCGCCGACCTTGTCATGGCGCCGTTTACATCATGCAAACTTCATCATTTGAGCGCTTGTTCTTCGATCAGAAAGGTGGTGATAATCGGTGACCACGGGACGGTATACGGCAACGGATTGGAGCAAGGATGGCCTCTTCCAGGACAGGAGTCATAGTCAGTATCGGATGGGGGCTCCTGCTGCTCGCCCTTGCCCTGCCTGCCTGGGCCAAAGCCCCGGAAGAGCCGATCATCATTACCAACTCCAAAGCCTGGCAGCCCTTCTCCTATATCAATGAGTCGGGCCAGCCGGATGGCCTGCTGATCGATTTGTGGCGTGAATATGCCAGGGTGACCGGCCAGAAGATCGAGTTCAGGCTGGTCGACTGGCAAGGCTCTCTCGACCTGCTCCATGAGGGGAAAGCGGATGTTCACGCCGGACTGCTCTGGTCGCCGGAGCGGGACAAACTGTTCGACTACGGCCGGCCTCTCGCCCAGCTCGACTCCCAACTCTTCTTCTCGAGCGAACTGCGCGGCACCGATGTCCACTACTACCTGCTCCATGAAACGGTCGGTGTGGTAGCCGGTGGCTACGAGGAGTATTACGCCAGACGCTACTTCCCCGGCACCAGACTGCAGACCTTCGACGACAATGACACCCTGCTGGCGGCGGCCTTTCGGGGCGACATTAAGGCCTTTATCGCCGATCTGCAGGTCGCCAACTTCTACATCTATACCTCGGACGATCCCACACGCTTTATTCCGGTTCGCCACCTCTATACTGACCAGATCCGCTTTGCAGTGAGAAAGGGCGACCTTGCCCTGTTAAACCGGCTGGAAGAGGGGTTCGCCAAGCTCAAAGAGAGCGATCGGGAGCGGATCATCCGCAAGTGGATGCATGTCGAAACCGTCTACCCCATCCATCTCGGTCCCTGGCTACTGCTTGCTGGGGCATTGATCATGGTGGCCTACATAGTGCAATTGCGCCGCGCCGTTGCCAGCCGTACCACCGAGTTGAGCCGCGCCAACGCCAGACTGGAGAAGCAGGCCAGTACCGACCCCCTGACCGGCCTGCTCAACCGACGGGCATTCATGCCCGCCATGGAGCAGCGGCTGGCAAGCGGGGAGCCCTGTGCCCTGTTGCTGTTCGATGTGGATCACTTCAAGGAGACCAATGACCGCTTTGGTCATGGCATCGGGGATCTGTTGCTGGAAAAGCTGGCCACGACTGTGACCAACCTGTTGCCCGAAGAGGCTCTACTGGCCCGCATCGGCGGCGAGGAGTTTTGCCTGTTGCTGCCGCTGGCCACATTGGCCGAGACAGAGCAATGGGCCGAGCGTATTTGCCTGGAGAGCAACCGGCAAACCCTGCACACCAGCAGCGGCGAGGTGACCCTCTCCATCAGCACCGGGGCAGTCTGGGTAGCCGCAGAGAGAGAGGCTGATGCCGACCAGCTACTACGGCAGGCTGACGCCCTCATGTATCAGGCCAAGGGACGGGGGCGCAATACCTGGCAAGCCGCCCCCTATCAGGCATAGCCCCCTGACGGACACGTAATAAAAACGGCCGCCATCGGAAGATGGCGGCCGCATAACAGGTTCCCTATCAGAAGTTGTAGGTCACGCCCAGGTTGTAGCGGCGACCATCCAGCACAGTGCCATAGCTGCTGTAATCCACCGTCTTGTCAAACAGGTTGTAGACCCCGGCAGTCAGATCCAGATGCTTGTTGGCCTTGTAGACCAGGCCCATGTCAAAGAAGGTGTAGGAAGGAGTCCCCTCCGCCATCTTGACCCGACTCAGGTACTCGGAGGTCTCGCCACGGAAGTTGACCCGTGACCAGAGGCTGAGATCCTCGGTGGTTTGCCAATCAACACTGCCGTTGAACATGTGACGGGGCATCTGGTTGAGGGCATGACCCGCCAGTGGACCACTCTTCTGCTCGGACTGGGTAAAGGTGTAGCTGGAGCTGACCGACCAATCCTCATTGATGGCCCAATCCATCATCCCCTCGACACCGCGCATGTTCGCCTTGTCGACGTTGACCCGATCACTGATGAAGTCATAACTGTGACCATTGAGGGTACAGGCGGGATCGCTCTTGCTGGTGCAGCGACGCACTTCGGAGATCTTGTTCTTGAAGTCGGTGTTGAACAGGGTAACCCCGGCGTTGAAGCCCTGATGACCGTTCCACAGCAGGCCGATCTCTTCACTCACGCTAGTCTCGGGCTTGAGGTCCGGGTTACCGACCAGCATACCATCCAGGCTGCCACCACCGGTGACCTGACCCCAGTTGGCCGCCGACATTCGCAAGTCAGGGGAGCGGTAACCGGTCGATACGCCCCCTTTCAGGGTCCAGCTATCATCCAGATGCCAAACTCCGTAGAGGCGCGGGCTCCAGTGAGAGCCGTAATTCTGATCCCGATCCATGCGGGCGCCACCGGTCAGGGCAAAGCTGTCGGTGAGTGACCACTCATCCTCGACAAACATCGCCCAGCTCCAGCGAGTCAGCTGCTCGGCAGGGTTGGCCACTTTCAGGGTATTGCCCTGATCGTGCAGATCCTCATAGCGATACTGACCACCGACACTCAGGTAGTGATCACCCAGAATAAACTGGGTATGGGTATCGGCGATGGTGTTGGTAAGTTCCATCTTGCGGCCGGGGTTGGTGTTGGTCTCCTGCTGCAGATAGCTGCTGGAAGAGCCGAAATCATACTGGCCATCATGGGTCAGCGCATAGTTGGTGCGCTCGTATCGGTTAAGGCTGTCTTTCGCCTTGGTAGCCAGCGAATTGCCGGCCGTGCGATCCCGATCCTGCAGACTGCGACTGGCTTCCAGATCGAAGCGGTTATGGTCATCAGGCTTGAAGCTGAGCACAGCCGTGCCACTGCGAGTCTCCTGCTCGGCAAAACCCTGGATAAATTTGTCTTCACCACGATGTGCGAGCTGACCATTGAAACGCAGCCCCAACACGCCATCGATCAGTGAACCTGCGGTATAGGCATCGGTCTGGAAACTGTTGCCAGCCTCCTTGTTCTCCTGGAAGGTAGAATCAGCATGAACCGAGCCCTGCCAAGCCAGACCGGTGGTCTTGCGGGTAATCACGTTAATCACGCCCCCCATAGCATCGGAACCATAACGGGATGACATAGGGCCACGGACGACCTCAATGCGCTCAATCGCCTGCAGTGGCGGCAGCCAGCCCTGCTCGATACCCGGACCATCGCTGTTCGGGCGAGTGCCGCGGCTATCCACCTTCTTGCCATCAACCAGCATCAGGGTGTATTTCGACCCCATACCGCGAATGCTGATATCACTGCTGCTGCCACCGCCGGTCACCACAACACCGGGCACATCCTTCAGGGCATCAGTTACATCGCGATATGCCCGTTTCTCCAGCTGCTCACGGGTAATCACGGAGATGGAGGCGGCAGAATCTTCAATCTTCTGCTGGAAGCCGGAAGCGGTGACGACCATCACCTCTTGTTTGGCAGCATAGGCCTGGGTCGCAAGAAGGGAGCAGATCAGCAAGGCAAGCTTGTTCGGTTTCACTGTTGTCATGTTTTAGCCTGAACATTTTTAGTAGGAAGGTGACGTATTCCCTTACTTCACTCATTACAACGCCCTGGCATCCGGCCAGGCGCAGCATTAGAAAAGGCTCATTTGAAAAGCACTTTATTAATCAGCCCGCATTGTAACGACCTCGACCCGATCATTCAAACAATAATCATTATCATTTATCTCGCGTGGCATTCCTGCTGTAAAACAGATCGCTATTGATAAGTGACTGTTTTAATAGAAAAAATCCATAAAAAAACAAGGGAATTAAACAAACAAGCGGAAGCGATGACGTACCGTTGCAAGATGGCCTGATTTAATCCTCAAGCTCTATCAGCTCGCAGCGGAACAATATGGCCAAGATGGGATGTGCTGCGATACAGAGGTGGAGACAGTAGCAAGAACGCCAATAGGGGAAGGCATTGGCATCGTGGTGGATGTCGGCAGCTCACCAGCAGGCTAAAACATCAAAACCCGGTCGTGAGACTGGGCTTTGTGTTGGTTCCGGCGTGCAAACCTGTGGGTCTTATGGGCAAAAATCACCCATATAAAAAAGGCCTTCCCAATCGGGAAGGCCTTCAAATTAGTGGCGGAGCGGACGGGACTCGAACCCGCGACCCCCGGCGTGACAGGCCGGTATTCTAACCGACTGAACTACCGCTCCGCATTCGGTTAGCTTTCGCTAAATCATGTGCCGCTTCTTATGAGGTGTCATCCTCGCAGCCAGCGTCGTGATTCTTCACATCGCTGTTTAATTAGGTGCCTGGCAGTGTCCTACTCTCGCATGGCGAATGCCACACTACCATCGGCGCTACCGCGTTTCACTTCTGAGTTCGGCATGGGATCAGGTGGTTCCACGGCGCTATGGCCGCCAGGCAAAGTCTTCAATCTGTGAAAGCTGATGTAAGTAGTTCGCTTAGGTTTGCTACAAGCCTTAGAACACTTCTTGGGTGTTGTATGGTTAAGCCTCACGGGTAATTAGTATGGGTTAGCTCAACACGTCGCCGCGCTTACACACCCCACCTATCAACGTTGTGGTCTCCAACGGCCCTTTAGGACCCTCAAGGGGTCAGGGATGACTCATCTCAGGGCTCGCTTCCCGCTTAGATGCTTTCAGCGGTTATCGATTCCGAACTTAGCTACCGGGCAGTGCCACTGGCGTGACAACCCGAACACCAGAGGTTCGTTCACTCCGGTCCTCTCGTACTAGGAGCAACTCCCTTCAATCATCCAACGCCCACGGCAGATAGGGACCGAACTGTCTCACGACGTTCTGAACCCAGCTCGCGTACCACTTTAAATGGCGAACAGCCATACCCTTGGGACCGACTTCAGCCCCAGGATGTGATGAGCCGACATCGAGGTGCCAAACACCGCCGTCGATATGAACTCTTGGGCGGTATCAGCCTGTTATCCCCGGAGTACCTTTTATCCGTTGAGCGATGGCCCTTCCATTCAGAACCACCGGATCACTATGACCTACTTTCGTACCTGCTCGACCTGTCCGTCTCGCAGTTAAGCTGGCTTATGCCATTGCACTAACCTCCTGATGTCCGACCAGGATTAGCCAACCTTCGTGCTCCTCCGTTACTCTTTGGGAGGAGACCGCCCCAGTCAAACTACCCACCAGGCACTGTCCGCGAGCCCGATTCAGGGCCCTGCGTTAGAACATCAAACATACAAGGGTGGTATTTCAAGGACGGCTCCAGCGCAACTGGCGTCACGCCTTCAAAGCCTCCCACCTATCCTACACATGTAGGTTCAATGTTCAGTGCCAAGCTGTAGTAAAGGTTCACGGGGTCTTTCCGTCTAGCCGCGGGTACACCGCATCTTCACGGCGAATTCGATTTCACTGAGTCTCGGGTGGAGACAGCATGGCCATGGTTACACCATTCGTGCAGGTCGGAACTTACCCGACAAGGAATTTCGCTACCTTAGGACCGTTATAGTTACGGCCGCCGTTTACCGGGGCTTCGATCAAGAGCTTCGCTTGCGCTAACCCCATCAATTAACCTTCCGGCACCGGGCAGGTGTCACAC
>NZ_CP077301.1:3500000-3657500 GCF_019048085.1 Aeromonas sp. FDAARGOS 1416
GAGTCGTCTTGATGATCTCATGACGAACCAGGGAGCTGGCCATGTTGCGGAACATTGCCTGACGATGGCTGCTGTTCCGGTTCAGTTGACGACCACTCAAACGATGGCGCATGACCTTATCCTTCTAACTAAATCTGTGAAACCCGTAATCTGGATTACTCGTCAGCGATGCTGGCGGGCGGCCAGTTCTCAAGGCGCATGCCAAGAGACAGACCACGGGAGGCCAACACGTCCTTGATCTCAGTCAGGGACTTCTTACCGAGGTTAGGAGTCTTAAGCAACTCAACTTCGGTACGCTGTACCAGATCACCAATATAGTGGATAGCTTCTGCCTTCAGACAGTTCGCAGAACGAACTGTCAGCTCCAAATCATCGACAGGACGTAGCAGAATCGGATCAAACTCGGGTTTCTCTTCTTTCTTCTCGGGCACGCTGACATCGCGCAGATCCACGAAGGCTTCCAGTTGCTCGGCCAAGATAGTGGCAGAACGACGGATGGCTTCTTCAGGATCCAGGGTACCATTGGTCTCCATGTCGATGACCAGCTTGTCCAAGTCGGTACGCTGTTCCACACGTGCTGCCTCAACATTGTAGGCAATACGAACGATGGGGCTGAACGCGGAGTCCAGCAGCAGGCGACCAATAGGACGCTCTTCGTCATCGTTGTGAACACGAGCAGAAGCAGGCACATAACCACGACCGCGCTGAACTTTCAGGCGCATGCTGATTTCAGCATTGGCACCAGTCAGATGGCAGATTACGTGCTCCGGGTTTACGATCTCGACTTCATCACCGTGAGTGATATCACCAGCGGTAACGGGGCCTGTTCCAGACTTGGTCAGGGACAGAGTTACCTCGTCCTTGCCTTCCAGCTTCACAGCGATACCTTTCAGGTTGAGCAGGATTTCAAGAATGTCTTCCTGTACACCTTCTTTGCTGCTGTACTCATGCAGTACCCCGTCAATTTCGACTTCAGTAACTGCACAACCGGGCATAGATGACAGCAAAATACGACGCAGGGCGTTGCCCAGCGTGTGACCAAAGCCACGCTCGAGTGGCTCAAGAGTCACTTTCGCATGAGTCGGGCTAACTTGCTCGATGTCAACTAGCCGCGGTTTAAGAAAATCTGTTACAGAACCCAGCATTGTGTCCTCTCTTTAGAAGCTAGCTTTACTTGGAGTAAAGCTCGACGATCAGCTGTTCGTTAATGTCGGCAGACAGGTCGGAACGCTCTGGCAGACGCTTGAAAGCACCTTCCATTTTAGCGGCGTCAACCTCTACCCAAGTCGGCTTCTCACGCTGACCAGCAACTTCCAGGGAAGCTTTGATACGCGCTTGCTTCTTAGCCTTCTCACGAACGCAGATCACGTCCTCAGGGGAAACCTGGAAAGAAGGAATGTTCACAACGCGACCGTTTACCATGATGGCCTTGTGGCTCACCAGTTGACGAGATTCAGCACGGGTAGCGCCGAAGCCCATACGGTAAACAACGTTGTCCAAACGACCTTCCAGCAGCTGCAACAGGTTTTCACCGGTGTTACCCTTTTGACGGGCAGCGTCGCGGTAGTAGTTGCGGAACTGTTTTTCCAATACGCCGTAGATACGACGAACTTTTTGTTTCTCGCGCAGCTGAACACCGTAGTCGGACAGACGCGCTTTACGCGCACCGTGCTGACCAGGGGCGGTGTCAATCTTGCACTTAGAATCAATCGCACGAACACCTGACTTCAGGAAGAGGTCGGTGCCCTCACGACGGCTAAGCTTAAGCTTAGGACCGATATATCTTGCCATCTTCTTTCTCCAACAATCCTAGACCAAGTAGCTACAGCGTTATACGCGGCGCTTCTTGGGAGGACGACAACCGTTGTGCGGGATCGGAGTCACATCAGTAATGTTAGTGATGCGGAAACCAGCCGCGTTCAGGGCGCGGATGGAAGACTCACGACCGGGACCCGGACCTTTGACCATGACTTCCAGGTTCTTGACGCCATATTCTTTGGCCATCTCACCAGCGCGCTCGGCAGCTACCTGAGCAGCGAACGGGGTGGACTTACGAGAACCACGGAAACCGGAACCACCAGAAGTAGCCCAAGACAGAGCATTGCCCTGACGGTCAGTAATGGTCACGATTGTGTTGTTGAAAGATGCATGAACGTGCGCAATACCGTCGCTCACTTGCTTTTTAACGCGCTTGCGAGCACGAGTCGGAGTTTTAGCCATTTTCTACCTTCCCGTTACTTCTTGATAGCCTTGCGCGGACCCTTACGGGTACGAGCGTTGGTCTTGGTACGTTGACCACGAACAGGCAGGCTACGACGGTGACGCAAACCACGGTAGCAACCCAGATCCATCAATCGCTTGATGTTCATGGAAATCTGACGACGCAGGTCACCTTCAACGGTGAATTTACCTACTTGTTCACGCAGACTCTCGATCTGAGCTTCGTCCAGGTCTTTAATTTTCACATTCTCAGCGATACCGGCTGCGGCACAGATGGCCTTGGAGCGGGTACGACCGACGCCATAAATCGCAGTCAAAGCGATGACTGCATGCTTATGGTCAGGAATGTTAATGCCAGCGATACGGGCCACTATTCACTCCTACATATAGTAGATTACGACCACCACAAAGCCCGTGAGCGGATACGTGGCGGTCAACCAATACACAACAAAAGTTGGCTGGCTATATTAGCCAGCACAACTATTTGTTGCAAGTACTAACCGTAAAAAATTAGCCTTGGCGCTGTTTATGCTTTGGCTCGCTGCAAATCACACGCACCACACCGTGACGCTTGATGATTTTGCAGTTACGGCAGATTGCCTTAACGGAAGCACGAACTTTCATTGCTTAACTCCGTAACTACGCCGACCTTTAGCGGCCGTAGCCCTTCAGGTTGGCCTTCCTCAGGACGTCACCATATTGATGAGACATCATATGGGTTTGTACCTGAGCCATGAAGTCCATGATAACTACCACGATAATCAGCAGCGAAGTGCCACCGAAGTAGAACTGTACGTTCCAGGCAGTCATCAAGAACTGGGGTACCAGACAGATAAAGGTTATATAGAGCGCACCTGCCAATGTCAGGCGAGTCATAACCTTATCGATGTAACGTGCTGTCTGCTCGCCCGGGCGAATCCCCGGGATAAAGGCTCCACTCTTCTTCAGATTATCTGCTGTCTCGCGGGGGTTGAACACCAGCGCGGTATAGAAGAAGCAGAAGAAGATAATGGCTGCTGCATACAGCATCTCGTAAAGCGGTTGACCCGGCTGCAGGACCATAGAGACCTGTTGCAGGATATCAGCTACTTTACCCTCGCCCTGACCAAACCAAGAGGTAATGGTCCCCGGGAAGAGGATGATACTGGATGCGAAAATCGCAGGAATCACACCAGCCATATTCACTTTCAACGGCAGGTGTGTGCTTTGCGCGGCAAATACTTGGCGGCCTTGTTGACGCTTGGCATAGTTAACGACGATACGACGCTGACCACGCTCCACGAACACCACAAAGTAAGTCACTGCGAAAACAATCAAGCCCAGCAACAACAACAGCAGGATGTGCAATTCCCCTTGACGTGCCTGTTCGGCCGTAGCGCCAATGGCATGCGGCAGACCAGCAACGATACCTGTGAAAATAATCAACGAGATACCATTACCAATCCCACGCTCGGTAATCTGTTCACCCAACCACATCAAAAACATGGTACCGGTGACCAGACTCACAACCGCTGTGAAATAGAAGCCCAAACCCGGATTAGTCACGAGTCCATGCATCATATTCGGCAGACCGGTTGCAATACCAATGGCCTGGAAAGTTCCCAAAACCAGCGTGCCCCAACGGGTATATTGGCTAATCTTGCGACGGCCGGATTCACCTTCTTTCTTGAGTTCAGCAAGAGCGGGGTGAACCACTGTCAGCAGCTGGATAATGATCGATGCCGAAATGTACGGCATGATCCCCAACGCAAGAATAGAAGCACGCGAGAGTGCACCACCACTGAACATGTTGAACATCTCAATGATGGTGCCCTTCTGTTGCTGGAACAACTCGGCCAGTACGGCGGCGTCAATACCAGGAATCGGCACATAAGAGCCTGCACGGAAAACGATAATCGCCCCGAGAACGAAGAGCAGACGGCTCTTCAGTTCACTCAGACCACCCTGTGCTTTAACATCCAATCCTGGTTTCTTAGCCATTGTACTGATTATTCCTCGATTTTACCGCCAGCGGCCTCGATGGCTGCGCGTGCACCTTTGGTGACGGACAGACCACGAACGGTCACAGCACGGTCAATGTTGCCTGACAGAACAACTTTAGCGAACACGATGTTCTTAGTAACAACACCGGCTTGCTTCAGAGTGCTCAGGTCGACCACATCACCTTCTACCAGGGCGATTTCGTTCAGACGCACTTCGGCAGAAACCAAAGATTTGCGAGAGAAGAAACCGAACTTCGGCAGACGGATTTTCAAAGGCATCTGGCCGCCTTCGAAACCGTTGCGGACTTTACCGCCACCGGAACGAGAGGTTTGGCCTTTAACACCACGACCACCAGTTTTGCCCAGGCCGGAGCCGATACCACGACCACGACGTTGTTTTTCAGGCTTGGAACCAGCGGCCGGAGACAGAGTGTTCAGACGCATGCTTAGCCCTCCACCTTAACCATGTAATAAACCTGGTTGATCATGCCGCGTACGCAAGGAGTATCTTCCAGCTCAACGGTGTGACCAATGCGACGCAGACCCAGACCACGCAGAGTCGCCTTGTGCTTTGGCAGACGGCCGATAGAGCTGCGAGTTTGAGTTACTTTTACAGTGTTAGCCATGTCGCATTACCCCAGAATTTCTTCAACGCGCAGACCACGCTTGGCAGCGATCTGTTCCGGTGATTGACCGTGAACCAGAGCGTCTACAGTAGCGCGAACAACGTTGATTGGGTTGGTGGAACCGTAGGTCTTGGCCAGCACGTTGTGGATACCGGCAACTTCCAGAACAGCACGCATGGCGCCGCCTGCAATGATACCAGTACCTTGGGAGGCCGGCTTCATGAACACGGTGGAGCCAGAGTGAACACCACGCACCGGGTGGTGCAGAGTGCCGTTGTTCAGCTCAACCTTGTTCAGGTTACGCTTAGCCTGTTCCATTGCTTTTTGAATAGCAGCCGGAACTTCACGGGCTTTACCGTAACCGTAACCTACACGGCCGTTACCATCACCCACCACGGTCAACGCGGTGAAGGACATGATACGACCACCTTTAACAGTTTTCGAAACACGGTTTACTGCAATGAGCTTTTCTTGCAGTTCGCCGGCTTGAGATTCGACTTTAGCCATCTTCGACTCCTAGCTTAGAACTGAAGACCAGCGTCACGTGCGGCAGCTGCCAGGGCAGCGATGCGACCGTGATACTTGAAACCGGAACGATCGAAAGATACGTTCTGAACGCCTTTGGCAATAGCACGCTCAGCGATAGCCTTACCTACAGCGGTAGCAGCATCTGCGTTACCGGTGTATTTCAGAGCTTCACTGATGGCTTTCTCTACTGTGGAAGCAGAGGCCAGAACTTCGGAACCGTTGGCTGCAATAACCTGCGCATAGATATGACGCGGGGTACGGTGAACAACCAGACGGGTAGCTCCCAGTTCCTGCATCTTTTTCCGAGCACGAGTAGCACGACGGAGACGAGCTGCTTTCTTGTCCATAGTGTTACCTTACTTCTTCTTAGCTTCTTTAGTACGCACTTGCTCGTTGGCATAGCGTACACCCTTGCCCTTGTAGGGCTCCGGAGCGCGGTAAGCACGGATATCGGCGGCGACTTGGCCAACCAGCTGCTTGTCGACGCCACGCAGAACGATTTCTGTAGCAGTCGGGCACTCAGCGGTCACACCAGCCGGCAGCGCATGCTCTACCGGGTGAGAGAAGCCCAGAGCCAGCGCAACAGCATTGCCCTTGATGGAGGCTTTATAACCTACACCAACCAGCTGCAGCTTGCGCTCGAAGCCTTGGGTAACACCGATTACCATGTTGTTGACCAATGCACGGGCAGTACCGGCCTGAGCGTCAGCACCAGCGATGCTGCCGCGCGGGGCGAACTTCAGTACATTGTCTTCTTTGGTCACTTCTACACCGGCGTGAATAGAGCGAACCAGAGAACCTTTACCACCTTTGATGGTCAGTTCCTGGCCGTTCAGAGTCACCTCTACGCCAGCAGGAATAGTGACGGGTGCCTTAGCAACACGAGACATTTCCTACCTCCTATTAAGCGACGTAGCAGATGATCTCACCGCCCATGCTTGCTTTGCGAGCAGCACGGTCAGTCATCACACCTTTAGACGTGGACACGATAGCAACACCGAGACCGCCCATAACTTTCGGCAGATCAGTAGTGCGCTTGTAAATACGCAGGCCTGGACGGCTTACGCGTTGGATCAGTTCTACAACTGGCTTGCCCTGGAAATATTTCAGTTCAATTTCCAGTTCCGGCTTCACGTCACCAGCTACGGAGTAGCCAGCGATGTAACCTTCTTCTTTCAGCACTTTGGCAATAGCCACTTTCAGCTTGGAAGAAGGCATGGAAACCGCAACTTTGCTCGCCGCCTGACCGTTACGGATGCGGGTCAGCATATCCGCGATCGGATCTTGCATGCTCATAAGTCTAACTCCCGAGATTCGTTACCAAGAAGCCTTCTTCAGGCCCGGAATTTCGCCCTTCATGGCATGCTCACGCACCTTGATGCGAGACAGGCCAAACTTGCGCAGGAAACCGTGCGGACGACCAGTAATATTGCAACGGTTACGCTGGCGGGACGGACTGGAATCACGGGGCAGCTGTTGCAGTTGCAGTACAGCATCCCAACGCGCTTCTTCAGAAGCGTTCATGTCAACGATGATAGCTTTCAGCTCGGCACGCTTGGTCGCGTACTTGGCTACCAGCTTGGCACGCTTTGCTTCGCGCGCTTTCATGGATGTTTTAGCCATAACCCTAACCTTACTTGCGGAATGGGAAGTTAAAGGCAGCCAGCAGAGCACGGCCTTCTTCATCGGTATTCGCGGAAGTGGTAATGGTGATATCCAAACCACGGACGCGATCGACTTTGTCATAGTCGATTTCCGGGAAGATGATCTGCTCACGCACGCCCATGGAGTAGTTACCACGACCATCGAACGCTTTAGCGTTCAGGCCACGGAAGTCACGGATACGCGGTACGGAGATGCAGATCAGCCGTTCCAGGAACTCCCACATACGCTCGCCACGCAGGGTTACTTTACAACCTATCGGGTAGCCTTCACGAATCTTGAAGCCCGCAACAGATTTGCGAGCTTTGGTGATCAGCGGCTTCTGACCGGAAATGGCAGCCATATCGGCAGCAGCATTTTCCAGCAATTTCTTGTCAGAGATCGCTTCACCAACACCCATGTTCAGGGTGATTTTCTCGATCCGAGGGACTTGCATGATAGTCTTGTAACCGAACTGCTTGGACAGTTCATTTACTACATCGGATTTGTAGTAATCATGCAGTTTCGCCATCGTTAAACTCCAATTACTTCACAAGTTCGCCGGTGGATTTGAAGAAACGGACTTTTTTGCCGTCTTCAATCCGGAAACCAACGCGGTCAGCTTTGCCAGTGGCAGAGTTGAACAGCGCTACGTTTGATACATCGATGGGGGCTTCTTTGGTGACGATACCGCCAGCCTGACCCAGTGCGGGTACCGGCTTCTGGTGTTTCTTCACCTGGTTGATGCCTTCCACGATTACCTTACCTTTTGCAATCAGGACTTGAGTGACTTTGCCACGCTTGCCCTTGTCTTTGCCGGTAAGAACAATCACTTCGTCTTCGCGACGGATTTTAGCTGCCATCGTTCGACTCCTTACAGTACTTCGGGTGCCAGGGACACAATCTTCATGAACTTCTCATTACGCAGTTCACGGGTCACCGGGCCAAAAATACGAGTACCGATTGGCTGTTGGTTGTTGTTAAGCAACACAGCCGCATTGTTGTCGAAACGGATGACAGAGCCGTCCGGACGACGAACGCCTTTACGGGTGCGTACGACCACCGCGTTATACACATCACCTTTCTTCACTTTACCGCGAGGAATGGCTTCCTTGATGGAAACCTTGATGATGTCGCCGATGCCGGCGTAACGGCGGTGCGAGCCACCCAGAACCTTAATACACATTACACTGCGAGCGCCGGAGTTGTCGGCAACACCCAGCATACTTTGCATCTGGATCATCTTAGTGCTCCGCTTTGTTTACTTCTTATCCCTAATGGGATCTGGCTGCCTTCAAAAGGCGCGAAACTATAACACAGGATTTTCAGAAAAGGTAGCCTAAAAAACAAACGGCCCCTGAAAGGGGCCGCTTGGACTACAAAGTACCGATTAGGCCTTTTCTACAACGGCAACCAGGGTCCAGGACTTGGTCTTGGACAGCGGGCGGCATTCGCGGATTTCCACGAGGTCGCCAGCTTTGCACTCGTTGTTTTCGTCATGCACGTGCAGCTTGGTAGTGCGCTTGATGATCTTACCGTAGATCGGGTGCTTTACCTTGCGCTCGATAGCAACAGTGATGGACTTGTCCATCTTGTCGCTGATTACACGACCTTGCAGAGTACGGATCTTGTCAGTCATTACGCACCTGCCTTCTCAGTCAGTACAGTCTTGATACGTGCGACGTCACGACGCACTTGTTTCAGAGTGTGAGTCTGAGCCAGCTGGCCGGTGGACGCTTGCATGCGCATGTTGAATTGCTCACGCAGCAGGCCCAGCAGCTCCTGGTTCAGTTCTTCGACGCTCTTTTGACGCAGATCTTGGGCTTTCATCACATCACCGTCTTAATTACGAAAGTGGTCTGAACAGACAGCTTAGCTGCGGCCAGGGCAAACGCTTCACGCGCCAGAGCCTCAGGTACACCGTCCATCTCGTACAGAACCTTGCCAGGCTGGATCGGGCAAACCCAGTATTCCACGTTACCCTTACCTTTACCCATACGAACTTCGAGGGGCTTTTCGGTGATGGGCTTGTCCGGGAACACACGGATCCAGATCTTACCTTGACGCTTAACGTGACGGGTCATGGCACGACGGGCTGCTTCGATTTGACGAGCAGTCAGTTGACCACGGGATGTCGCCTTCAGGCCAAAGGTACCGAAGGATACTTCGTTACCAGAGGTGGCCAGACCGCGGTTACGACCCTTGTGGGTCTTGCGGAATTTAGTACGCTTAGGTTGCAACATTTACCGAATCTCCTTACTTAGCAGCGCGGCGCTTGTTGTCACGCTTGGGCTTTGCAGGAGCTTGCTCTTGAGCAGCGGCAGCGTTAACAGCAGCCAGACCGCCCAGAACTTCGCCCTTGAAGATCCAAACTTTAACGCCGATCACACCGTAAGTGGTGTGGGCTTCAGAAGTTGCGTAGTCGATGTCGGCACGCAGGGTGTGCAACGGCACACGACCTTCACGGTACCATTCGGTACGCGCGATTTCAGCGCCGCCCAGACGACCGGAAACTTCCACTTTGATGCCCTTGGCACCCAGGCGCATTGCGTTCTGTACGGCGCGCTTCATAGCACGACGGAACATTACACGACGCTCCAGCTGGGAAGTGATGCTGTCGGCAACGAGTTTGCCATCCAGCTCCGGCTTGCGGACTTCGGAAATGTTGATCTGAGCAGGCACGCCAGCAATAGTGGCTACAGCTTTGCGCAGCTTCTCAACGTCTTCGCCTTTCTTACCGATGACAACACCCGGACGAGCGGTGTGAATGGTCACACGGATGCTCTTGGCCGGACGCTCAATGGTGATCTTGGACAAGGACGCGTTTTTCAGTTCCTTGGTCAGGAACTGGCGTACTTGAAAATCGCTGTACAGGTTGTCAGCGAAGTCTTTGGTGTTCGCGAACCAGGTAGAATTCCAAGGCTTGGTAATACCCAGGCGAATGCCATTAGGATGTACTTTCTGACCCATTGCTTATCTCCCAGCCTTAGCGTCGGATACCACTACAGTGATGTGAGCGGTACGCTTGAGGATACGATCCGCACGACCTTTGGCACGCGGACGGATGCGCTTCATGGAGGGACCTTCGTCGACCATGATAGTAGCAACACGCAGCGCGTCGATATCGGCGCCTTCGTTGTGCTCAGCGTTTGCAATGGCAGATTCCAGCACTTTCTTAACCAGCACTGCAGCCTTTTTCGGGCTGAAGGTCAGGATATTCAGAGCCTTGTCTACGGACAGACCACGTACTTGATCGGCTACCAGACGAGCTTTCTGGGCAGAAGTACGGGCATAACGGTGTTTAGCGATAGCTTCCATCATTTATCCCTTAGCGCTTCTTAGCCTTCTTATCAGCAGCATGGCCGCGATAAGTACGAGTCGGTGCGAATTCACCCAGTTTGTGACCGATCATTTCTTCGGTAACGAAAACCGGAACGTGCTGACGACCATTATGGACAGCGATGGTCAAACCGATCATGTTCGGGATGATCATTGAACGACGGGACCAGGTTTTAACCGGCTTTTTATCCCCGCTTTCCACCGCTTTCTCTACCTTCTTCAGCAAGTGCAGGTCAATAAATGGACCCTTCTTGAGAGAACGTGGCATGGTGATTCCTCTATGTTAACAATTACTTGTTACGACGACGTACGATGTACTTGTCGGTACGCTTGTTCTTACGGGTCTTGAAGCCTTTAGCCTTCTGGCCCCATGGGGACACAGGCTGCATGCCCTTGTTACGACCCTCACCACCACCGTGCGGGTGGTCAACCGGGTTCATCGCCATACCGCGAACGGTCGGACGAATACCACGCCAGCGGTTTGCACCGGCTTTACCCAGTTGACGCAACATGTGCTCGGAGTTACCGACTTCACCGATGGTAGCGCGGCACTCGGCCAGAACTTTACGTACTTCGCCGGAACGCAGACGCAGAGTTACATAGTTACCTTCACGAGCCAGGATCTGGATGAAAGTACCAGCGGAACGAGCCAGCTGGGCACCTTTACCAGGCTTCATCTCTACAGCGTGAACGGTAGAACCAACCGGGATGTTGCGCATCGGCAGGGCGTTACCTACCTTGATGGCTGCATCAGCACCAGAAGCGATCGCGTCACCAGCTTTCAGGCCTTTCGGAGCCAAGATGTAACGACGCTCACCGTCTGCATACAACACCAGAGCGATGTTAGCGGTACGGTTCGGATCGTATTCCAGGCGCTCTACTTTAGCCGGGATACCGTCTTTGTCGCGCTTGAAGTCGACGATACGGTAGTGCTGCTTGTGACCACCACCGATATGACGGGTAGTGATACGGCCGTTGTTGTTACGACCACCGGACTTGCTTTTGCTGTCCAGCAGAGCGGCGAAGGGCTTGCCCTTGTACAGCTCTTGATTGACGATCTTGACGACGTGGCGGCGGCCCGGAGAAGTAGGCTTGCACTTAACGATTGCCATTTTTGAGAACTCCTCTTACTCGGCTGCGCCCATGAAGTCGATGTCCTGACCAGCTTTCAGGGTCACATAAGCCTTTTTCCAATCGGAACGACGGCCTACGCGTGCACCTGCGCGCTTGGTCTTACCCTTCATGTTCAGGGTACGGACGGTCTCAACTTCGACCTCGAACAGTTTCGCAACTGCAGCTTTGACTTCCGCCTTGGTAGCATCAACAGCAACTTTGAACACGATAGTGTTCTGCTTTTCTGCAACCATGGTGCTCTTTTCAGAGATGTGCGGAGCCTTCAGAACTTTCAGCAGACGCTCTTCACGGATCATGCCAGCATCTCCTCGATTTGCTTAACTGCATCAGCAGTCATCAGAACCTTGTCGAAAGCGATCAGGCTGACCGGGTCGATACCGGCAACGTCACGCACGTCAACTTTGTACAGGTTGCGAGCAGCCAGGAACAGGTTCTCATCGACTTCAGCAGTCACGATCAGAACGTCAGTCAGTTCCATTTCTTTCAGCTTGGCGATCAGTTCTTTGGTCTTCGGAGCTTCGATGCCGAACTTCTCAACAACGATCAGGCGCTCTTGACGTACCAGCTCGGACAGAATGCTACGGATAGCGCCGCGGTACATCTTCTTGTTTACTTTCTGGCTGTGATCTTGCGGCTTAGCAGCAAAAGTCACACCACCGGAACGCCAGATGGGCGAACGGATGGAGCCAGCACGGGCACGACCAGTACCCTTCTGACGCCACGGCTTTTTGCCGCCACCAGACACTTCAGAGCGAGTCAGCTGCGCACGAGTACCCTGACGGGCACCAGCGGCATATGCAACGACGACCTGGTGAACCAGAGCTTCGTTGAATTCGCGCCCGAAGGTAGTCTCGGAAACTTCAAGAGCGCTCTTGGCGTCTTTCATTACCAATTCCATTACTATCTCCTCAGACGTTACGCTTTGACGGCAGGTTTGACGATCACGTTGCCGTTGGTTGCACCCGGTACTGCACCTTTGATGAGCAGCAGGTTGCGTTCAGCGTCAACACGAACCAGTTCCAGGTTCTGAGTCGTTACACGCTCAGCACCCATGTGACCAGCCATCTTTTTGCCCTTGAATACACGACCCGGAGTCTGGTTCTGACCGATAGAACCCGGAACGCGGTGAGACAAGGAGTTACCGTGGGTCATATCCTGGGTGCGGAAGTTGTGGCGCTTAACAGTACCAGCAAAGCCCTTACCTTTGGATGTGCCGGTAACGTCTACCAGCTTAACGTCAGCGAGAAGATCTACTTTCAGCTCGCTACCAACAGTGAAAGTTTCACCGTTGTTCAGGCGGAATTCCCACAGACCGCGACCGGCTTCTACACCAGCTTTGGCGAAGTGGCCAGCTTCCGGCTTGGTCACACGGCTGGCTTTCTTGGCGCCAGTGGTAACCTGAATAGCGTTGTAGCCGTCGGTTTCTACAGATTTGACCTGAGTTACACGGTTAGCTTCAACTTCGATAACAGTCACCGGGATAGAAACGCCATCTTCAGTGAAGATGCGAGTCATACCCACTTTGCGACCTACAAGACCGATTGTCATTGTTATCAACCTCTTTCCGTAATTAACCCAGGCTGATCTGGACGTCTACACCAGCTGCCAGATCCAGACGCATCAGGGCGTCTACGGTCTTGTCAGTCGGCTCAACGATGTCTACCAGACGCTTGTGAGTGCGGATCTCGTACTGATCACGCGCATCTTTGTTGACGTGCGGGGAGATCAGGACGGTGAAGCGCTCTTTGCGAGTCGGCAGCGGAATAGGACCGCGAACCTGCGCGCCAGTGCGCTTAGCAGTTTCAACGATTTCCGCAGTGGATTGATCAATCAGGCGATGATCAAAAGCCTTCAGGCGGATACGGATTCTTTGGTTCTGCATTGACAGAGCTCCAATAGATAAAAGAACATAAATCAACACCGCCCGACCGAGATTTCTCCCGCCAGAGGTGCGATTTTTCACGTTTCCTCCCATATCGGGAGGACTGTATGGCTGGCTCCTGTAAACAGGAAACTCAGCAACAGACATGTCGTCTGGCTTACCTCATGGGTAAGCGGAGGGGATTATACGGATTTTTCAAATTTGCGCAAGGGAGAGCGAACAGATTATGCGCAGTTTTATGTAACAGATGGATCTCGCCTGCGGCAACGCACTCTGCTACCAACACCCAGGTAACGACAATGTTACAAGCAGACTGGTAGACTGTGCGCTTGCCTCCGTCAGTGGAACGACATCCCATGCTCAAAGATCAAAAGAAAGCCTATCAGTATGGCCTTTGCGCCGTTGCCCTCTGGTCGACGGTCGCCACAGCCTTCAAGATCTCCCTCGCCTATTTCGAACCTGTGCAACTGTTGCTTGTGGCCGCCTTCACCTCAACTCTCACGCTGACAGCCGTCGTCGCCAAACAGGGCAAACTGCCGCTGCTGGGGAGCTACATCAAGGCCCGCCCTTTCTACTACTTGACTCTGGGTGTGCTGAACCCCTTTCTCTATTACCTGTTGCTGTTCAAGGCCTATGACCTGCTGCCTGCCCAGCAGGCACAGACCCTCAACTACACCTGGGCCATTACCCTCAGTCTGCTGGCCGTCCCCTTCCTCGGCCAGAAGCTGCGTCGGCGTGATGGCGTCGCCATCGTGCTGGGGTATTTTGGCGCACTGGTGATCGCCACCAGAGGGGATGTATTCGGCCTCCAGTTCGACAGTTCCCTCGGCGTGACGCTGGCGCTGGTCTCGACCCTCATCTGGGCAAGCTACTGGATCCTCAACACCCGCAATCAGGGGGATCCCATTGTCAGCCTGTTGCTCGGCTTTATGATCAGCCTGCCTTTTATCGTCGTTGCAACCTGGTTGCTCTCCGATTTTGCCATGACCGCCTGGCAGGGATGGGCTGGAGCCATCTATGTGGGACTGTTCGAAATGGGCTTCGGTTTCGTGCTCTGGCTGATGGCGCTGCGCCATGCCACCAACACGGCCCCCATCAGCAACCTCATCTTTATCTCGCCGTTTGCCTCACTGGTGCTGCTCTACCTGTTGATCGGCGAAGCCATCCATCCGGCCACCCCCATCGGGTTGGCGCTCATCGTTGCAGCCCTGCTGATCCAGCAGCTCAAGTACGGCAAACGCTATCGTGCATCAGCCGAGACAAAGAGCTGACCATGCAGAAGGGCGTATCCACGGATACGCCCTTCTCTCAATCCATCCACTCCTGTGGCTGATGTTTTGGCAGCCGCATCTCGACCAGCAAGCCGCCGAGCTCCGAGCTCCCCAACCGGATAGTACCGTGGTGCTGGGCGACTATCTTGGCCACGATGGCCAACCCCAGGCCACTGCCGCCAACGGTCCGCGCCACATTCCCCTGAGTAAACGGCTTGAGCACCCGGGAATAGTCCTGCTCCGGAATGCCGGGGCCATCATCGGATAGGCGCAGGCGCACCCAGTGCCCATCGTCCTTGAGCTCGGCATGCAAGCGGCTCGCCCCGTAACGCTGCGAGTTGCTTGAGAGGTTGTTCAACACTCGCCGGATACTGACCGGATTGCAGGCCACCCGCACCGCCTCTTGCGGCAGCGCCAGATCGACCTCCAGCCCCTGCTCCGAGTAGATCAGCAAGGTATCGTGCACCAGCTGGGTCAGGTCGATCGGCTCCAGATCCTGACCTTCATCCGGGCGGATGTAATCGATGAACTGATCGATGATGGCATTGGACTCATCAATGTCGGCGTTGATGCTCTCCTTGAGGTACTCGTCACCGGAGGACATCATCTCGGTCGCCAGCCGGATGCGGGTCAGCGGGGTACGCAGATCGTGGGAAACCCCCGCCATCATCAGGTTACGCTCTTCGATCAGGCTCTTGATGGAGTGCGACATATGGTTGAAGGTGCGGGTCAGCCGCCGCACCTCCCTTGAGCCCAGCTCCCCCAGCGCCTCGGGGAAATGACCCCTGGCAACAGCAACGGCACCAGCTTCGAGATCCTCGAGCGGGCGCACCAGCTGCCGGGCAAAGCGCCAGGCCGCAAACAGAGTGATCACCAGCAGCACGCTCAGATAGATGATGAGGGGTTCGATATCGTCATCTTCAATCTCGGTCAGCGGGATCCGCACCCAGATTTTGCTGGCCTGCGGCGGCTGGATCCAGATGATGTAGTGATCCTGGATCTCGACCCGCACCTTGGCCGGGCCACCCAGTTCGCGACTGATGTTCTCCTCCAGATAGGGGTACGGCTTGGCATCGTTAAAGCCATGCTGCACCGCCTCGCTCTGGGTATAGATGTCGGTACCGGTCGTCACATAGACCAGCGCCTCGGCATCTTCGCTCAGCGCCAGTTGTTCAGTGTTAACCGGAAAGATCAGCTTGACCTGATTGGCCAGCAAGTGACTGATCTGCTTGACGGTTGGCGCCAGCAGATAGTTGTAGAAGGTGACGTAGGAGACTGCTTGATAGACCACCAGAACGGCGGCCAGAAACCAGAGCATGCGCGAGAACATGCTGCCGACCTTTTTCATGCACCGTCACCATCTGGCACGAACACATACCCCAGACCCCAGACGGTCTGCAGGTAGCGGGGCTGGGCCGGATCCTGCTCCAGCAGGCGGCGCAGACGAGAGACCTGCACGTCGATGCTGCGCTCGGTGGCGGTGTATTCGCGGCCACGGGCCAGATTCATCAGCTTGTCGCGGGAGAGCGGTTCACGCGGATGGCTGACCAGCACCTTGAGCACCGCAAACTCACCGCTGGTGAGCGCCATAGGCTCGCCATCCCGGCTCAGCTCGCGGGTCGCGAGATTGAGCTGGAAGGCCCCGAAGTTGACCACCTTCTCTGCAGCCGAGGGGGCCCCGGGCAACTCGACGGTATGACGGCGCAGCACGGCACGGATCCGCGCCAGCAGTTCGCGGGGGTTGAACGGCTTGGGCAGATAGTCATCGGCCCCCATCTCGAGCCCGACGATGCGATCCACTTCATCCCCCTTGGCGGTGAGCATCAGCACCGGGATCTGGTTACCCGCTTCCCGCAGACGGCGGCAGATGGAGAGCCCATCCTCCCCCGGCAACATCAGGTCGAGCACCATCAGGCTGAAGTTTTCACGAGTCAGCAAGCGATCGGCCTGCTCGCCATTGGCCACGCCGCGCACTACGAATCCCTGCTCGGTGAGATAGCGCTCCAACAGGGAACGTAATTTCAGGTCATCGTCCACGACCAGGACCTTGTATTGCTGCTGACTCATTGCTTTGCCTCTTCATTCTTTAGCTGCCCCCAATACTAGGGGGGGATATAGCGGGAGCAAAGCACAAATATGTTACCGGTTATTACCCGTCCCGAGAGCGTGACGGCCATCAAGTCACTGCGCTGGCCAGCGACTCCCTGAATGGCGCCAGCCGAGCCATCACGATTTCCCTCGACAGCAAGAGGACAAAAGCTAATATTCCCGAGCAGTTAGCGATGAATACCCCTCTTTGACAGGTCCGCATCACCATGAAGACAAAGCTGATCACCCGCGAAGGCTACAACAAGCTGAAAGAAGAGCTCGATTTCCTCTGGCGCCAGGAGCGCCCCGAGGTCACCAGGAAGGTGGCATGGGCCGCCAGTCTGGGGGATCGCAGCGAAAATGCCGACTACCAGTACAACAAGAAGCGGCTGCGGGAGATCGATCGGCGGGTGCGCTACCTGCGCAAATGCCTCGAAGAGCTGGGGATCGTCGACTATGCCCCCGCGCAGGAGGGCAAGGTCTTCTTCGGCGCCTGGGTCGAGGTGGAAAACGATGAGGGCGAGACCAAGCGCTTTCGCATCGTCGGCTATGACGAGATCTTCGAGCGCAAGGATTACATCTCCATCGACTCCCCCATGGCCCGCGCCCTGCTCAAGAAAGAGGTCGGTGATGAGGCCATCGTCCGTACGCCAGTTGGTGACGTCTGCTGGTATATCAACGAGATCAGCTACCCCAAATAATCGGACTGCTGGCGTGCTGCTTGCCACAGCCACATCCTGAGTCACAGGTGCAATGGCAAGATAAACGCCCCCCTGCGACTTTATCAGTCTGACTGGTGCAGACCCCGGAGCAGGGTGGCATCCCGCAACACGACCCCATATAGTGCTCACACTTGGCGCCTGATGGCGCGGACTCGACCACAGAGGCCCTCAACAACATCATGATGCAAACCATAGAGAGACAGATTGCCAGTGAGCTCAATGCTCGCCCGGAGCAGGTGCAGGCCGCAGTGCGCCTGCTGGATGAAGGCTCGACCGTGCCCTTTATCGCCCGTTACCGTAAAGAGGTGACCGGCGGTCTGGACGATAGCCAGCTGCGTACTCTGGAGAGCCGCCTCGGCTATCTGCGTGAACTGGAAGATCGCCGTCAGGTGATCATTCGCTCCATCGAAGAGCAGGGCAAACTGACCCCCGAGCTGATGCGCGAATTGAATGGCGCCGACAGCAAGACCCGACTGGAAGATCTCTACCTCCCCTACAAGCCCAAGCGCCGCACCAAGGGGCAGATGGCGATCGAAGCCGGGTTGGAGCCGCTTGCCAACCTGCTGCTCAGCGACCCGATGCAGGATCCCGAGCAAGCTGCAGCCACCTTCCTCAATCCCGAACAGGGCATTGCCGACAGCAAGGCTGCCCTCGACGGCGCCCGCTATATCCTGATGGAGCGCTTCGCCGAGCAGGCCGACCTGCTGGAGAAGTTGCGCGACTACCTGTGGCAAAATGCCACCCTGCGCGCCCGCGTGGTGGCAGGCAAGGAGCAGGAAGGGGCCAAGTTCAAGGACTATTTCGAACACGACGAACCACTGCACAAGGCCCCCTCCCACCGGGTACTGGCCATGTTGCGCGGTCGCAATGAGGGGATCCTCAATTTGGCGCTGGTCACCGGTGACGATGAGAGTGCCAGCCCCTGCGAAGGGATCATTGCCCACCACCTCAAGCTCAATCTGCAGAACCGCCCGGCCGACAAATGGCTGCAAGGGGTGGTGAGCTGGACCTGGAAGATCAAGTTGTCGCTTCAGATGGAGACCGAGCTGATCGGCCGCATCCGCGAGTCGGCAGAGGAGGAGGCGATCAAGGTGTTCGCCATGAACCTTAAGGATCTGCTGATGGCGGCCCCGGCCGGCATGCGCTGCACCATGGGGCTGGATCCGGGCATCCGCACCGGGGTCAAGGTGGCCGTGGTGGATGCAACCGGCAAGCTGGTCGATCACGCCACCATCTATCCGTTCGAACCAAAACGCCAGATTGATCAGAGCCTCAAGACCCTGAGCGAGCTGTGTCAGAAACACAAGGTCGAGCTCATCAGCATCGGCAACGGCACCGCCTCGCGGGAGACCGACCGGCTGGTCAGCGATCTGTTCGAGCGCTACCCCGCCGCCAAAGCGCAGAAGATAGTGGTGAGCGAAGCGGGAGCCTCTGTCTACTCCGCTTCCGAACTCGCCTCCCAGGAGTTCCCGGATCTCGACGTCTCGATCCGTGGCGCCGTCTCCATCGCCCGCCGCCTGCAAGACCCGTTGGCCGAGTTGGTCAAGATCGACCCCAAGAGTATCGGGGTAGGTCAGTATCAGCACGACGTCGGCCAGAGCCAGCTGGCCCGCCGACTGGATGCCGTGGTCGAGGATTGCGTGAACGCGGTCGGGGTCGATGTGAACACCGCCTCGGTCGCCCTGCTCAATCGGGTTTCCGGCCTCTCCCAGACGTTGGCCCAGAACATCGTCGCCTACCGGGATGAGCACGGAGCCTTCAAGAGCCGCCAGCAGTTGCTGAAAGTGAGCCGACTCGGCCCCAAAGCCTTCGAACAGTGCGCTGGCTTCCTGCGCATTCGCGGCAGCAGCAATCCCCTCGACAGCTCGGCGGTGCACCCGGAGTCCTATCCGGTGGTGGAGCGGATCCTCGCCAAGCTGGAGCAGACCGTGGAGAGCCTGCTCGGCAACAGCAGCCTGCTGCGCAGCCTGAAACCGGCCGATTACACCGATGAGCAATTTGGCGTACCTACCGTCACCGACATCATCGGCGAGCTGGACAAGCCAGGCCGCGACCCGCGCCCCGAGTTCAAAACCGCGACCTTCAAGGAAGGTGTGGAGCAGATCAGCGACCTGGTGCCAGAGATGGTACTGGAAGGGGTGGTCACCAACGTCACCAACTTCGGCGCCTTCGTCGATATCGGTGTTCATCAGGACGGGCTGGTGCACATCTCCTCCCTGACCGACCGTTTCGTCAAGGATCCCCGTGAGGTGGTCAAGGCGGGCGACATTGTGCGGGTCAAGGTGTTGGAAGTGGACGCCCCGCGCAAACGGATCAGCCTGACCATGCGCCTCGACGAAAAGGCAGGGCAGCTAGCTGAAGCGCGCAACAGCAGTGCCGGCAACGCCAAACCAAGAAATGAGCCGCGGCAAAGCGCCCCTATGGGTGGTGCCATGGGCAACGCCTTCGCGGCGGCGCTTTCCAAAGCGAAAAAGTAACGAAACCTTCCGGAACGCCTCTGAATGCAAAAAGCCCCGCAAGGGGCTTTTTTACACGCGATGTCCCGTCCTGAATATGGTTTACACCTTTCCTCCCAATAAATGGAGAACTCGATGGGACAAGGTGTGAAACGAACACAGCGCGATTACTCGCTGACTTTTAAACTGGCACTGGTCGAGCAGATTGAAAAAGGCGAGCTCACCTACAAACAGGCTCAGGTGCGTTATGGCATTCAGGGCCGCTCCACCGTTCTGGTATGGTTGCGTAAACCTAGTCGGCAAGATTGGAGCCAGGGGGCTTCTGTGCGTGCCGGCAGGAGCATCACCATGCCTGACCCCGACAACCAGACACCCGAACAGCGCATCAAGGAACTCGAGCAACAGCTGGCGCTGATGAGTCAGAAAGCCCAGTTCTTTGAGGCCGTCGTCGATGTACTGAAGAATGACTACGGCGTCTCCATCGTAAAAAAGCGACCCGGCAAGTCCTCTCGCAGCGGCAAGTCGAGAGGCTGACCATTGTCAGGGCTTGCCTGTTTCTCGGGATAAGCCGGCAGGCTTACTACAAGCGCAATCGGGTCGCCGACGAGCGCCATGCACAGGGATTGCAGGTGGTGCGCTTCGTGCGTCAGGTTCGACTGCGACAACCGCGGGTGGGCACTCGCAAGCTGCATTATCTGCTGCAGGGTCAGGATGATGACGGGCTCAAGGTCGGGCGGGACAGGCTGTTTCGGATATTGACCGAGCACCGCCTGCTGGTGCCACCCAGACGGGCGTATCACAAGACCACCCACAGTTTTCACCGTTTCTACCGTCATCCCAACTTGCTCAAGGCGGGGCCAGAGCAGGTTACGCCGGTGGCCCCGGAGCAGGTCTGGGTTGCAGATATCACCTATCTGCCAGCCAGGAGCGGACCGCTGTACCTGAGCCTGGTGACGGATGCGTACTCACGCAAGATAGTGGGCCATCACGTGCACGAAGGGATGCATGCCGAATCGGTGGCGATGGCGTTCAAGAAAGCGCTGAAGCAACGGCGTGGCGGCGGGGAGCTAATCCATCACTCAGACCGCGGCGTGCAGTATTGCTCGGGACTGTATCAATCATTACATGAACGGTACGGGGTGAAATGCTCGATGACGGATGGGTATGACTGTTATCAGAATGCGTTGGCGGAGCGGGTGAACGGGATTTTGAAAGGAGAGTTATTGTTGCAAAGCCCGCAGGATTTGGCGCAAGCGCGGGAGATGGTGCGTGAAGCAGTAGATATTTACAACGCGGAGCGGCCGCATCATGCGTTGAAATACAGAACCCCCGATGCGGTACATAGGGGGTGCTGAGTAGAGAAATGCTAGTTGAAAATGTGTAAACCTATTTCAGGACTAGACAGAAGCTCAGGATCACTGCGTCAGGGCAGCAAGAATACTCTCGGGCTCTCCATGCTGGGCCAGCACCTCCCGCAGTCGGTTGAATGCCTTGCAGGCCTCTTGTGGATACTTGCCGTAAGAGACGACGCCGGTGTGACTCCAGCCAGCCGCCAGCATCACTTTCTTCTTGAAACTGGTTCCTTCAGTTCCTCCTCCTCCGAGCTGCATCAGAAATTGCTCCATCTGCAGGTGGGGGGGCGGTACACGGGAGAAGGTGGTGAAATCTTCCGCTTTGACTTCATCGAAATGCATGACAGCTCCTGTGAAATTGGAATGGGCCTGATCTTCAGGTTAGTTGCAAAACAGGCAAAGCAGCTGAAAGTTTGGCGAGGGTGATTCAGATATGCAGACTGAGGGACTGGGTAGAGGCCGGGCTGACAGCCTGTTGATAGTGGCTCGCGATGACGCTGTTGCGCTTGTCCATATAGGCGCTCAGCACACCGCCCGATTTCGCGCTCTGCTCGGCCATCAGCTCTTTGCGGGCCTTGGCCTCACTCGCGGCGGCGCTGCGCGCAACGGCCAAATCCTGCGCAGAAGGCTCGGCAGGCGCCAGCGCTGCAGTGCGGATCTGCTGCATCTTGGCGATGGTAGCGGCAGGGTCACCGGGTACGATACTGGTATCGATCTGGACTTCGCCACCCGTTGCATAACGCTTGCCATCCGGCCCTTGCGTAAACTGATAGGTGGGCGAGCTGGCGTACTCACCACCCGCTGACTGGTGCGCCTGCTCGTGGGTTCGAACCTCCTTGTCACGCTCGACAAGATCCTGAACCTGCTGCTCTTGCCGCTGTTGCTGCTCCTGCTGTTTGGGATCTTGCTGCTTGCGCTGCCCATCCTCGCCGGTGGCCTCGACAAAGCGATTATCTGGCAGTGTCGTCGGGGCTAATTGCCCGGTTTCACGGCTGTTCTGGGAGGTCTGATTGCTGGAGGCCTGAGCGGCTTTGGATTTCTCTTTCTGGGAGCCGACTTCAGATTCGGCAACGGAGGCTTGGCCCGCACGGGCCTGCGGGATCAGTTCTGCCCGGCGATTATCCGTCCTCGCCGCTTCCACCTGGGGTTGCAGCTGTGTCGGGATAAGAGGGGGCAGACTGACATTGATGTTCATCTCACACCCGGATGTCGATCAGGGTTCCCATCATCTCGCTGGCGGTCTGCACTACCTTGGCGGAAGCGCCAGCCTGCTGCTCGGCCACCTTGAGATTGACAAGCTCATCGGTCACTTGCACCTGATCCCCGCTGGGGGTGTTGAGGCGGGCGATCTGATTGGATGCCTTGTCGGCAATCTGCTCTGCTCGCTGAAATCCCTGTACCCCGCTGTTGAAAGCAGAATCAATACGCATGGTGTTACTCCTCTGGTCACAGCTTAATTATCCGCCAGACCAAAGGATTAATGAAGCTTGCCGGCTGTTTTTTAGCCAACAAAATCTCGAACGATTTCAATGAATTCGTCAGGGTGGGAGATAAAAGGTGCGTGTGAGGCCTTATTGAGGGTCACGCTGCGGCTGGCAGGGTAGAGATCATCCAGCAGGGGAATGGCCGCCTTGGGTACCAATGAATCCAGTCGGCCATAGATCCGCAACCAGGGCAGATCCAGCTCCCGCAGCGGTTCGCGCAGGTCAATGTCGGCCAACAGCGTCAGCCCGGCCTCAAGTGCGGCAAACTGGGGCGCCGGGCGCTCGGCCAGCCAGTGGCGCAACTGACGGATATCATCTCGGGCATGTTCGCTGCCCATTGCCTGGATCGCCAGAAAGCGCTCTATGGTCTGGCGAAAATCCCCCGCCAGCATCTGGTTGAAGCCGGTCAGTACCTTGGGAGCGATCCCCGGCCACTCATCACGGGCCATGAAACAGGGGGAGCTGGCCACGGTGATCAGGGAGTGCAGCCGATCGGGATGCGTCAGCGCCAACTGGCTTGCCACCAGACCGCCGAGCGACCAGCCAAGCAGATGACACTTCTGCGGCAAGATGGCGGCCACCTGCTCGGCAAGCCAGGGCAGGCTGTAATCCACCTCGTCATCCAGCGGGCTGTTGCCAAAACCGGGCAAATCCACCAGATGAACCCGATAGTGGGACGCCAGCTGTTGGGCAATACCATGCCAGACCGCACCATTCATCCCCCAACCGTGCAACAGCACCAGATCGGGCCCCTGGCCAAACTGCTCTACCGATATGCTCATCTAGACTCAAGATCCCTGTTCATGCTCTTGGGGTCAGCATGTTAAAGCGACTGCTCGCTAAAGCAAGCCCGCTGCTCGGCAGCCACGGTGACTGGCAAGGGAGTTGCCTCCTCTGTCATCAACCTTGCGACAGCGAGCCCCTGCTCTGCAGCTGGTGTCGGCAGGCGCTGCACCAGTCACAGCCGAGATGCCGCCTCTGCGCCGCACCGCTGACTAAATATATAGAAGAGAGCATACCGGTCTGTGGTCGCTGCCAGCGCAGACCTCCCCCCTGGGAGCGGTTGCAGGTGATCGGCGACTACCAAATCCCCTACCCCATGCTGATCCCCCGGCTTAAATATTCCGGCCAGATCCTGCTGGCGCCGCTACTGGCACGCCTCTTGGCCGATCATCTGGATGGCAGCGAGCCGCCGGAGGCGATCATTCCGGTTCCCCTGCACTGGTGGCGGCAGTGGCGGCGCGGGTTCAATCAGGCGGAGGAGATCGCGCAAGCCCTTGGCGAGTTCACCGACATTCCCTGCGACAACACCCTGTTGCAGCGCATCAAGGCGACCCCGCAACAAACAACCCTGAGCGCCGGGCAGCGGCGGCGCAATCTGCGCGGGGCATTCCGGATCCGCTCCCACCAATACCATCATGTCGCCCTGCTCGATGACGTTGTGACCACAGGCGCCACCGCCGGCCAGCTCACCCGCCTGCTTCATGAGAGCGGAGTCACAAAGGTGGAGGTCTGGGCCATCTGCCGCACCCAGAGGCATCTCAAGTAGCCATCGGCATGCTACCCAAGCCTTGCTAACCGCGTTATCATGAATACCCTAGTCGTACACTCAGGTTTATGAGGATAGTGATGATCAGCATTTCCGACGCCGCCCAGGCCCATTTCCGTAAACTGCTGGAAAAACAGCCTGATGGCACCAATATCCGGGTGTTTGTGGTCAATCCGGGAACCCAGAATGCCGAGTGTGGCGTATCGTATTGCCCGCCCGATGCCGTGGACCCGGAAGATCAACACCTGCCCTTCAGCGGCTTCGACTGCATGGTCGATCCCCTGAGCGCCCCCTTCCTGGTGGATGCCACCATCGACTTCGTGACCGATCAGATGGGCTCCCAGCTCACCCTGAAGGCACCGAACGCCAAGATGCGTAAAGTGGCCGATGACGCGCCACTGATCGAGCGCATCGAGTACGTGCTGATGTCCGAAGTGAACCCCATGCTGGCCGGTCACGGTGGCAAGGTCACCCTGGTCGAGCTGACTGAAGACAAACTGGCCATCCTGCAGTTTGGCGGTGGTTGCAACGGTTGCTCCATGGTCGATTACACCCTGAAAGAGGGGATCGAGAAGCAGCTGCTGGAGAAGTTCCCGGGCGAACTCAACGGTGTGAAAGACGCCACCGAGCACCAGCGCGGCGACCACTCCTACTACTGATTTGCAGCCCTTGCAGCAAAGAAAAGGCCCCGCCATCTGGCGGGGCCTTTTGCATGGGCAATCGGCAGATTACTCGTCCTTCTTGTCTCGCGACAGCAGGGCGATGGCCGCCTCTTTCGGGTTCTTACCCTCGTAGAGCACCTTGAAGATCTGCTCGCAGATGGGCATCTCGACGCCGCAGCGGGCCGCCAGCAGATGCACCTCTTTGGTGTTGCGATACCCCTCCACCACCTGACCGATCTCGGTCATGGCGGTGTTCACATCCTTGCCAGCCCCGAGGGCCAGCCCGAAGCGACGGTTGCGCGACTGGTTGTCGGTACATGTGAGCACCAGATCCCCGAGCCCCGCCATCCCCATAAAGGTTTTGGCATCGGCACCCAGCGCCGCACCCAGACGCTGCATCTCCACCAGACCCCGGGTGATGAGCGCGGTTCTGGCATTCGCGCCAAACCCTAGCCCATCGGAAAGACCGGCACCGATGGCGATGACGTTCTTCACCGCCCCGCCCAGCTGCAGACCGACGAAGTCCGGATTGGTATAGACCCGGAACGAGCGGCCACAGTGCAGCAGATGGGAGAGATCGTCGGCGAACTCATCGTGAGTCGAGGCGACCGAGATGGCGGTCGGCAGACCGGCAGCCAGCTCCTTGGCGAAGGTGGGACCGGAGATCACCGCCAGCGGTATCTCGTCACCCAGCACTTCACGGGCCACGTCCTGCAGCAGACGGCCACTGTCCGGCTCCAGACCCTTGGTGGCCCAGGCGATACGGGTATCGGGGCGCAGGAAGGGTTTGATCCGGATCAGCACATCGCCAAATACATGGCTCGGCACGACCAGCAGCAGCACGGGAGCCGCTTGTACCGCACGTTGCAGATCCGCAGTCAGCTGCAAATCGGCGGGAAAAGGGACATCAGGCAAAAATGCCTTGTTGCAGCGGTCTTGTTCCAACTCGGCGACATGAGCGGGGTCGTGACCCCACAACAGGGTCGGATGACCATTGCGCGCCAGAGAAATGGCAAGGGCGGAGCCATAAGACCCCGCCCCCAAGACCGAGATAGCGATCTGGTCAGCCATTATCAGGCTTCCGCAGTCGCCTGCTGGGCCTGTGCTTGCGCCATGTGCTGGGCAAACAGGGCATCGAAGTTGACCGGTGCCAGGTTCAGCTGCGGGAAGGAACCCTTGCTCACCATGTTGGCCACGGCTTCGCGGGCATACGGGAACAGGATGTTCGGGCAGAAGGCAGCCAGGCAGTGAGCCAGTTGCGGCTCCGGCAGGTTACCGATGGTGAAGATACCGGCTTGCTGTACTTCGCACAGGAAGGCGGTTTCGGTTTCCAGTTTGCAAGTTACGGTCAGGGTCAGGACAACCTCGTACACGTTCTCAGCCAGGATGTTGGTCTTGGTATCCATATCCAGCTTGACGTCCGGCTGCCACTCTTTCTGGAAGATGTGCGGGGTGTTCGGCGCTTCGAAAGAGACATCCTTGGTGTAAACACGCTGGATGTGGAATTCCGGTTGTACTTCCTGGTTGTTGATCTCGTCAGCCATTTCGTTTGATTCCTTGTTATATGGATAAGTGGGCTCAGGCCCTGCTTAAATCAGCGTTTCTTGGTTACCGGCAGATTTTCTGCACGCCATTGGGCCATGCCACCGCCGAGCACATAAACCTGCTTGAAGCCAGCTTTGCTCAGCTGACGGCCCGCGCCGCCCGCAGTCATTCCCGACTCGCACACCACTATGATGGGGGCATCTTTATGCTTTTCAACCGGGCCCAGATTATTGCTCTGGATCTGGGTCAGCGGCAGGTGCTGGGCACCGGCCAGATGGCCCTTGGCGTACTCTTCCTGACTGCGAATATCCACCACGGTGGCATTCTCGCGGTTGATCAGCAGGGTCGCGGTGTGATTGTTGACGGTTTTTACCGGAGACAAACGGGCACGCACAGTGGTGTAAACCAGGGTGCCAGCCAGACCCAACCAGGCTGCGGTCAGCAGCGGGTTACGGGCCGCAAAATCCAAATACTCTTGCATCTTCTACTATCCAGGGACCAAGACAAGGGCCCGAGTATACATGGGGGTATTGATAAGATCAGCCATCTTGGCGGCAAAGCGCGAGCAGGCTCCCATCCTCATTGGGCTGCGAGCATGGCAGGAAAGGCATGGCTTGCGGGGCCGCAGGAGCGCCCCTTGGCTATCAGGTGACTATTTCGGCAGATGTAGTAATATTACGCTAGTTTCATTTCCCGCATTTTTTCCAATCCGAGAGGACATAGTCTTATGTCAACAGCTAAGAAACCTTTGGTTCTGGTCATCATGGACGGTTGGGGCTACAGCACCAAGCAAGAGCACAACGCCGTCGCTGCAGCCAAGACTCCCAACCTCGATCGTCTGGCCCGTGACTACACCAGCACCCTGATCTCCGGCTCCGGCCTGGACGTCGGTCTGCCGGATGGCCAGATGGGCAACTCCGAAGTGGGCCACGTCAACATCGGTGCCGGTCGCATCGTCTATCAGGAGCTGACCCGCATCTCCAAAGACATCCAGGACGGCGAATTCTTCCAGAACGTCGAGCTGGCCAAGGCTGTTGACGCTGCCGTGACCAACGGCAAAGCCGTTCACATCATGGGCCTGATGTCCCCGGGTGGCGTACACAGCCACGAAGAGCACATCATGGGCATGATCGAAATGGCGGCCAAGCGTGGCGCCGAGAAGATCTACCTGCACGCCTTCCTGGATGGCCGTGACGTTCCGCCGCGCTCCGCCCAGTCCTCCATCGAGCTGTTCGACGCCCTGTTCGCCAAGCTCGGCAAGGGTCGTTTCGCCTCCATGATCGGTCGTTACTTCGCCATGGACCGTGACAACCGCTGGGATCGCGTGCAGCAAGCCTATGACCTGATGACCCAGGGCAAGGGCGAGTTCACCGCCAATAGCGCCACCGAAGCGCTGGCTGCCGCCTATGCTCGCGACGAGAACGACGAGTTCGTCAAAGCCACCCGCATCGGCGAAGCTGCACCGATGGAAGATGGCGATGCGCTGATTTTCATGAACTTCCGTGCCGACCGTGCCCGTGAAATCACCCGCGCCTTCGTTGACACCGACTTCACCGGCTTCGCCCGTGCAGTCGAGCCGAAGCTGAACTTCGTGATGCTGACCGAATACGCGGCCGACATCAAAACTGCCTGTGCCTACCCGCCGACCGCTCTGGTCAACACCCTGGGTGAGTGGCTGGCCAAGCAGGGCAAGACCCAGCTGCGGATCTCCGAAACCGAGAAGTACGCTCACGTCACCTTCTTCTTCAACGGTGGCGAGGAGTCCTGCTTCACCGGCGAAGATCGCGAGATCGTGGCCAGTCCGAAAGTGGCGACCTATGACCTGCAGCCAGAGATGAGCTCCGAAGAGCTGACCGACAAGCTGGTTGCGGCCATCAAGAGCGGCAAGTACGACGTCATCATCTGTAACTACCCGAATGGCGACATGGTTGGTCACACCGGTGTATTCGATGCCGCCGTCAAAGCGTGTGAAGCCGTTGACCACTGCATCGGTCGCGTCACCGACGCCCTGGCCGAAGTGGGTGGCGAGTGCCTGATCACTGCCGACCACGGTAACGCCGAGAAGATGCTGGACGAAGAGACTGGTCAGGCCCACACCGCCCACACCAATCTGCCGGTTCCGCTCATCTATTTCGGTCGCAAAGCCGAGGTAGTTGAAGGTGGCAAACTGTCCGATCTGGCCCCCACCATGCTGACCCTGATGGGTCTGCCGGTGCCGCCGGAAATGACTGGCAAGCCCCTGATGATTCTGAAATAATCCTTCCCCATGCGGGGATGCGAAGTTATTTCACAGAAAACCAGTCGCGTCGGCCTGTTGGCCGGCGCGCTGTTTTTTTGCCTGTCGATTGGCGCCAGCAAACCGGCTTTGGCCGCCAATCAGCAGCTGGGGACCATGCAGTCCCAGATCAAAGAGCAACAGAAGACCATCAAGCTCAGCAAGCAGGAGCTTGCCAAGCTCAATACCCAGCTCAAGGCTGACGAGCAGGCCATCTCGGCCGCCGCCGCCAAACTCAACCAGACCAGACAGCAGTTGAAGCAGAACCAGCAGACGCTGGCGACCCTGCAAAAAGACAAGCTCGCGCTGGAAGTTCAAGCCAAACATCAAAAGCAGTTGCTGGCCAAACAGGCGGAGAGCGCCTTTCAGGCGGGTAACCACGACTACCTCAAACTGCTGCTCAATCAGCAGGATCCGGCCAAACTGAGCCGCTCCCTCGACTACTACGACTACCTCAACAAGGCCCGCATCGAGGCCATCGACGCCCTGCGCGCCACCCGTGACAAGCTGGCGAAAAACCAGCAGGCAACCAAAGAGACCGAAACCAGACTGCAGACCCTGCTGGCCGAACAGCAGGAGCACCACCAGACCCTGCTGGCCAGCCAGCAGAGCCGGGCCAAGGTGCGCAACCAGTTGCAGCAGTCGGTACAGGATGACGAGCAGAAGCTGACCCAGCTGGTCAAGGCGGAGAAAGCGCTGAAGGCCCGACTGGAAGAGCTGCGTCGCAAGCGGGAAGAGCAGGAGCGCCGCGAACGGGCCGAGCGGGAACGGCTGGCCAAGCTGAAAGCGGAGCAGGAGCGTCAGCGCAAGCTGGCCGAACAGCGCCGCGCCGAGCAACAACGACTCGCCGCCCAGCAGAACAAAACCGTCAAACCGGCAGAACCGGTCGAAGAGTTGGCCAGCAGCAAACCGGATCGCGGCTCGGGCATCAGCAGTGCCGGTCACTATAGCGGCCTCAAGACCAATGGCAGCCTGCGCTGGCCGGTGCAGGGACCGATCCTCATCTCCTATGGCTCGCCCCGTACCGCCCAGCTCAAGTGGAAAGGCACCCTGATCGGCGCCAGCGAAGGGACCCAGGTCAAGGCGGTTGCACCGGGACAAGTGGTCTACGCCGACTGGCTCGACGGCTTCGGTATGCTGCTGGTGATCGACCACGGTAAAGGCTATATGAGCCTCTACGGTCACAATCAGTCGCTGCTGCGTCAGGTTGGCCAGAATGTGGAACAGGGTGAACCGGTGGCACTGGTCGGTGACAGTGGCGGTCAGGACAGACCGGGCCTCTACTTCGAAATTCGCTATCAGGGCGAGGCGATCAACCCGACCAAATGGCTGGCCAAGGGTTGAGTTAACCCGGCCGACAAGCCATCACACGCTCACTAGCAAAAGCCTGCATCATGCAGGCTTTTGTCGTTTCAGGAGCGCCCTCCCCACTGTCGGCCCATTTGATGAAAAATTACCTAATTTTCCGCTCGGCTCAGGGGAAGACAACCAGACCGATCTGCTCCAGCAAGGTCTGCTGCTGATCCTCGTTGATCTGCACCCCTTGCAGATCGACCCAGCGCAGATCCAGCCCCGGCAGGTCGCACTGGCGCAGATCGCAGCCCTGCAGCTTGAAGCTGCTCCAGTCGATCTGGCCAAACTCGGAGCAGCTGAGATCGGAACCCGCCAGCGAGGCACCAAACAGGTTGGCCCCCTGCCAGCGGTTGCCGGTCAGCTCGCACTTCTCCAGCAGGCAGCCCTCGAAGCTGGCATAGCTGAAGTTGTTGCCGGTCAGATGGGCCTCGCAGAAGTAGCTTTTGGCGGTGATCTGGTTGGCGAAGCTGGCGTGGCCGAAGTTGATGCCGACCGCCTGACAGTCGCGCATCTCCAACCCCAGACACTGGCTGCGGCTGCAATCGGCCATGGTGAGATCGCAGCGCAGGAAGCTGGCCTCGCGCAGATCACAACCCTGCAACAGGCAGCCCCGTTCACTCTCCCGATCGTAGAAGCTGCAGTCGATGAAGCGGCTATCGCTCAAATCCAGCCAGGAGAAATTGCAGCCGATAAAGCGGCACTCCGAGAACTGCTCCCCCTCCACATCCTGTTGCTCGAACCGGACATCCACGAACTGCTTGCCTCTGATCATCGGAAAACTCCTGCAAAAACGGCTTCATATGCTGACTTTATCCGCCAAAAACGGTAATGTTACATGTAACATCCACGCTGGACACCCCTATGAGCCCCACCCGCAAGCGCCGCCCCACCCTGCAAGATATCGCCGACCAGACCGGCGTGACCAAGATGACTGTCAGCCGCTATCTGCGCGACCCGCAGACCGTAGCGGAGGGGACCCGCGAGCGGATCGCAGCTGTGGTGGAAGAGCTGGGTTATATCCCCAACCGGGCGCCGGACATTCTCTCCAACGCGACCAGCAAGGCGATCGGCATCTTGATCCCCTCACTTTCCAACCAGGTATTCTCGGCGGTGATCCATGGCATCGAGTCGGTAACCCGACCGGCCGGTTACCAGACCTTGCTGGCCCACTACGGCTACAGCCCGGAGCGGGAGGAGGAGCAGGTCGCGTCCCTGCTCTCCTATCACGTGGATGGGCTGATCCTCTCCGACAGCCAGCACACCGAACGCACCCGCAAGATGATCGCCACCGCCGGCATTCCGGTGGTGGAGACCATGGATCTGCCGCAAACCCCCATCGACATGGTGGTCGGTATGGACCATAGAGCCGCCGCCCGGGCCATGGTAACAGAGATGCTGCGCCGGGGCCGACGCAAGGTGGTCTATATGGGGGCACGGCTCGACGTGCGCACCCAGCTGCGGATGGAGGGGTACTATCAGGCGATGACCGACTTCGGCCTCACCGGCCAGCATCTGCTGACCGAACAATCCTCCAGCTTCACTCTGGGGGGCGAGCTGCTGGATCAGGCGCTGGTGCGCTATCCCGACCTCGACGGCCTGTTCTGCACCAACGATGACCTGGCGGTGGGTGCTCTGCTGCAGTGTCAGGCCAAGTGGATCCCGGTGCCCCAGCAGATCGCCATCGCCGGTTGCAACGCTCTCGACATCGGCCACGCCATGACCCCCAAACTGGCCAGTATCGCCACCCCGCGGGAAGCGATCGGTCGGGAGGCGGCCACCATGCTGCTGGCACGTCTCAGCGGCCAATCCCAACCCGACACCCGCAAGGATATCGGCTTCTCCCTCTATGTCGGGGAGAGTCTGGGGTAATCCCTTCCCGCACACACTGAAGCCACGCCGATAACAAACAGGCCACCCGAGGGTGGCCTGTTTGGTTTTCTGCACAACTGACGCTTAGCGTTTAACCAGCTCAACCGCTTCGCGGGAGAGGCGAGTCACCTCTTCCCAGTTGCCGCTCTTGACCGCATCGGCCGGCAGCATCCAGGAGCCGCCGACAGTGGCCACGCACTTGAGCGCCAGATAGTCGGCCACGTTTTTCGGGCCGATACCGCCGGTCGGGCAAAACTTCACCTGGGGCAGCGGCGCGGCAATGGCGGAGAGCGCCTTGGTGCCGCCGTTCGCTTCGGCCGGGAAG
This sequence comes from Aeromonas sp. FDAARGOS 1416, assembly GCF_019048085.1. Taxonomy (NCBI): domain Bacteria; kingdom Pseudomonadati; phylum Pseudomonadota; class Gammaproteobacteria; order Aeromonadales; family Aeromonadaceae; genus Aeromonas; species Aeromonas sp. FDAARGOS 1416. The sequence goes on from NZ_CP077301.1 coordinate 3,532,304, forward strand.
AACTTCAGGTGGTCATAGCCTGCTTCCAGCGCCTGCATCACTTCAGACGGAGTAGCAACGCCCGGGATCAGCGGTGCAGTGCTCTTGGCCGCGTGGGCCAGCAGGGCCGGGGTCATCCCCGGGGAGATGACGAAACGGGCACCGGCGGCGACGGCGGCGTCAAACTGCTCGCAGTTGAGCACGGTACCGGCACCGACCATGGCATCCGGCATCGCCTTGGCGATGAGGGCGATGGCATCGAGCGCCACCGGGGTGCGCAGGGTGATTTCGAAGACAGAGATGCCGCCGTCGAGCAGCGCCTTGGCCATCGGCAGGGCCTGATCCAGCTCGTTGATAACCATCACGGGTACCAGCGGGGAGGCGGCAAACACCTCGGCCGGGGTCACTTTCCAGTTCTGCATAGCTCTTCCTTAGTCAAAGATGGTGGCGCCACACTCGGCGCTCGATACCGCGCGACGCATCACGCTGAACAGTTCACGACCCCACCCCTCTTGTTCCAGAGTGAGGTCAATCTCGGCCTGGGTGCGGCCACTCAAATCGGTCAGACAATCGAGGCTGCCGTTTACGGCGTCAACCCGCAGCAGGTCGCCGTCAGCAAGCAGGCCGATGGCCCCGCCGTGCAGCGCTTCCGGAGTGACGTGGATGGCGGCCGGGATCTTGCCGGAGGCGCCGGAGAGACGGCCATCGGTGACCAGCGCCACCTTGTAACCCGCCTTCTGGAGGTTGCCGAGCACCGGCATCAGCTTGTGCAGCTCCGGCATGCCGTTGGCGGCCGGGCCATTGTGGCGCACCACGATCACGGCGTCCTGATTGAGATCACCCGCCTTGTAGGCCGCTTCCACCGCATGCTGGGAGGAGAAGACCCGCGCAGGCGCTTCGATGACCCGATACTCCGGAGCCACGGCGGAGACCTTGACCACGGCGCGGCCCAGATTACCCGCCAGCAGCTTGGTGCCGCCGGTGGCCTGGAACACGCTGCCGGAAGGCGACAACACGCTCGCATCGCCGCTCTCGCCCACCGGCTGCCACACCAGTTGGCCATCGACCAGTGCCGGACGGCTGAGGTAATCCTGCATCTCGCCAAAGACCGGAGTAGCGTCCATGTGGATCAGCCCCTCTTGCGCCAGACGGCGCATCAGGCCGGGCACACCGCCCGCCTGCTCGAAGGCGTTGACGTCGGCCGGGCCGTTCGGGTACATGCGAACCAGCAGCGGCACCACATCGGAGAGATCGCTGATGTCATCCCAGGTCAGTACCAGACCGGCGGCGCGGGCCAGCGCCACCATGTGGATGCTGTGGTTGGTGCTGCCGCCGGAGGCGAGCAGGGCCACCAGACCGTTGACCAGCGAACGCTCGTCCAGCACCTCGCTCAACGGGCGATAGGCGGGAGAGCCCGGGATCATGGCGCTGATACGGCGGGCCGCCTCAATGGTCAGGGCGCGGCGCAGCTCGCTATGCGGATGCACAAAGGCGGAGCCCGGCAGCATCAGGCCCATGGCCTCGAACACCAGCTGGTTGGTGTTGGCGGTGCCGTAGAAGGTGCAGGTGCCCGCCGCGTGGTAGGCGCCGCACTCCATCTCCAGCAGGGCATCGCGACCCACTTCACCGGCGGCGTACTTCTGACGAACTTTCACCTTCTCGTCGTTGCTGATACCGCTCGCCATGGGGCCGGCAGGAACAAATGCTGTCGGCAGGTGAGCGTGGGAGAGGGCCCCCATGATCTGGCCCGGAGCGATCTTGTCGCAAATGCCGAGCAGCAGGGTCGCATCGAAGGTGTTGTGAGAAAGAGAGAGCGCGGTCGCCTGGGCGATCAGGTCGCGGGAGAAGAGGGACATGTCCATCCCCGGCTGACCCTGAGTCACGCCGTCGCACATGGCGGGCACGCCGCCGGCGACCTGGGCGCTGTGGCCAAGTTCGGCCAGCGCGCCCTTGATGATGTCCGGATAGCCCTGATAGGGCTGATGGGCGCTCAGCATATCGTTGTAGGCGGTGACGATGCCGACGTTGGCGCGGGTCATATCGAGAATGCGACCCTTCTCGTCACTGCTGCAGGCGGCCACGGCGTGGGCCAGGTTGCCGCAGGCCAGCGCGGCGCGGGTCTTGCCCTGCTCTGCCTGACGCTGGATGCGGGCCAGAAATGCCTGACGACGGGCGACACTGCGCTCGCGGATGCGGGCGGTGACGTCGGAAATTACCTGATGAATCATTGGGCTTGCTCCAATGCTGTGACGGCGCGGTCAACCACCTGTTCGAAGGTGCCGTCTATATCAATGTGGAATACACCGGCTTCGCCATCCGGGCGCTCCAGAGTATCGAACTGACTTTGTACCATGCTTTCACGCATGAAGTGGCCCTTGCGGGCACGCATCCGCTCGAGGATCAGCGGCTGGCTGCCATCGAGGAAGATGAAGCTGACCGACTCGTTGCCTTCGCGGATCTGGTCGCGGTACTTCTTTTTGAGGGCGGAACAGACAATGATGCCGGTCTCGTTCTTCTGCTCGAGACTGTAGGCGGCGTCGCGGATCCGCTCCAGCCAGGGGGCACGATCCTCATCGTTGAGGGGGTTGCCGCCAGCCATCTTCTGGATGTTGGCCTTGGGGTGCAGGTCATCACCATCGATGAACTTGGCGCCCAGCGCTTCGGCCACTTTCAGACCCACGCTGGATTTGCCGCTACCACACACACCCATCACGATAATGCACTTACCCGCCATAATTTGACCTCTGTCCCACTTTTCAAAAAACCAGCTGTTGATGGGTTCTAATCTAACACGTTACCGGTAACATGTTACCGGTAACGATTGAAAATGTGAAGTCTGCCACAGACTGAGCAAACCCATAGTCACCTGGGCATATGATGTTGAGCCCTTGCCATAAATCTAAATAAATCATAAAGATATGGTTTGCCGACGGATCGGCAAGGTGTCACGACTGAACTTGGAAAAAGGAACGCATAACAATGTCTGACCTCTCCCTGATCATGACAGCCGCCGGCTCGATTGTGCTGCTGCTCTTCTTGGTGATGAAGGCCCGGCTCCACGCCGTGGTAGCCCTGATCCTGGTCTCCATGGTGGCGGGTCTCGCCGCCGGCATGAACCCGGCCGACATCGCCGCCACCATCCAGAAAGGGATGGGCGGCACCCTCGGCTTCGTCGCCGTGGTGGTGGCGCTGGGTGCCATGTTTGGCAAGGTGATGGAAGTGACCGGTGCCCTCGACCGGGTGGCTCACACCCTGCTCGGCAAGTTTGGCGTCAAGCGCGCCAACTGGGCCATGGCCCTGACCGGCTTTGTCTGCGCCCTACCGCTCTTCTTTGACGTGGCCGTGGTGCTGCTGATCGGCGTCGCCTTCGCCATCGTCCGTCGTGGCGGCGGCAGCGTGGTGAAGATCGGTATCGCTCTGCTGGCCGGTATCGCGACTTGCCAGGCCTTCCTTATCCCCGCGCCGGGCCCGATCCTGGTGGCATCCCAGCTGGGTGCCGACTTCGGCTACATGATCCTGTTCGGCCTGATCGCCGCCGTACCGGCGCTGATCCTGGCAGGCCCGCTGTTCGGTGACTTCATCAGCAAGATCGTCGATGTGCCGCTGCCTGCCGATGCCCAGAACAGCGTCCATGATGACAGCAAATCCCTGCCCTCTTTCGGGCTGGCCATGGGCCTCATCGGTCTGCCGCTGCTGCTGATCGGCCTCAAGACCATTGTCGGTCGCTTCGTCGAGGCGGGCTCCACCCTGCACAACTGGCTGGAGTTCATCGGTCACCCCTTCACCGCCATCATGGTCGCCTGTCTGGCCGCCTTCTATCTGCTGGGTATTCGCCGTGGCATGTCCCGTGACGAGGTGATGAGCGTCTGCAACAGCGCCATCCAGCCGGCCGGTGTCATCATCCTGGTGACCGGTGCCGGTGGCGTGTTCAAGCAGGTGCTGGTTGATTCCGGCGTAGGCGCCGCGCTGGGCAACATGCTGGCCGACTCAGGTCTGCCCATCGTCGCGCTGGCCTTCATTCTGGCCGCCGCGGTGCGGGTGATTCAGGGTTCTGCCACCGTTGCCATGCTGACCGCCTGCGGTCTGGTGCTGCCGATGCTGGAACCCCTCGGCCTGAACGGTGCCCAGCTGGCTGCCGTCACCATAGCTATCGGCGGCGGTGCCATCGTGCTCTCCCACGTCAACGACTCCGGTTTCTGGCTGGCGAACCGCTACCTCGGCCTCACCGAGAAGCAGACCCTGCAGACCTGGACCGTGATGGAGACCATCATCGGCACCACCGGCGGCGTGATGGCGATGATCATCTACAGCTTCCTCTGACAAGGGCGAAATGCTGACAAAAAGGCCTCACTCGTGAGGCCTTTTTCATCTTTCTGATGATTCTTTCTTTGGCTGAGAGGGCGAGATTGCTAGAATCGCCTATTCATCGCTCCGAGTGGAACGCTTAACCCCGTGATTTCAGGTTTATCTATGCATTCATCGGCCCATTATCGACAACTGCTGGCGCGCCTGCCCCAGATCGCCGTCGCAGCGGATCAGTTTGAAGTGCTCTATAGCGCCCAGGATTTCAAACGCCGCATTCTTGCGCTTATCGCCAGTGCCACCCGGCGCATCTATCTGGTCGCGCTCTATCTGCAGGATGACGAAGCAGGCCGGGAGATCCTCTCCGCCCTCTACGCCGCCAAGCAGCGCAATCCGGCCCTCGACATCAAGCTGTTCGTCGACTTCCACCGTGCCCAGCGCGGCCTGATCGGCAAGGGCAAGCAGGGCGGCAACCACCTGATGTATCAGGCCATGGCTGCCGAACACGAGCACCAGATCGAAATCTACGGCGTGCCGGTCAAAGGGCGCGAGCTGCTCGGCGTGCTCCACCTCAAGGGCTTCATCTTCGATGATGTGGTGCTCTACTCCGGCGCCAGCCTCAACGATATCTACCTGCATCAGCAGGATCGCTACCGCTTCGATCGCTATCACCAGATCACCAGCCCGGAGCTGGCCCGCAGCATGGTCAACTATGTGGATGACCTGTTCGTGAAGAGCGACGCGGTGCAGCGGCTGGATCATAGCGATATCCCCAGCGCCAAGCAGCTGAAGGGGCCGATCCGCCGCTTCAAGCAGAGCCTGCGCCAGAGCCAGTACCGTTTCAGCACCATGCCGGTCAACACCCAGGAGGTGGCCGTCACCCCCATGGTGGGTCTGGGCAAGCGCAACAATCAGCTCAACCTGATGATCCGCAATCTGGTGCGCGCCACCGAGCGGGAGATCTTCATCTGCACCCCTTACTTCAACCCGCCCAAGGAGTTGAGCAAGGATATCGAGGATCTGCTGCAGCGCGGTTGCAAAGTCACCATCGTAGTGGGCGACAAGACCGCCAACGACTTCTTCATTCCGCCGGAAGAGAAGTTCTCCACCATCGGTGGCCTGCCCTATCTCTACGAGACCAACCTGCGCAAGTTTGCCGAGCGCAACCAGCGTCACATCGACGACGGCCGCCTCAACCTGATGCTCTGGTGTTGCGAACGCAACTCCTACCATCTCAAGGGGATCTTCGTGGATGACGAGTGGGCCCTGCTCACCGGCAACAACCTCAACCCGCGCGCCTGGGCGCTGGATCTGGAGAATGGCCTGCTGGTACACGATCGTCGCCACCTGCTGCGTCCCCAGTTCAACGCGGAGCGGGAGAACATCCTGACCAACACCAAGCGGATCAGCCACTTTGATCAGGTTGAGCAGATTCAGGACTACCCGGAACAGGTGCGCAAGCTGCTGGGACGGATCCACAGGGTCAAGGCCCACCTGCTGCTCAAACGCATCATCTGACTCCGGGCGCCATGCGCCCGCACCTTGCCTGTTGGCAGCCGCACAAAGGCCTCCCGTTTTCGGCAGGCCTTTGTTATATCCGCCGTTTCCCCCACTTTGACGGCCCAGCCAGCAGCAACTCGGCTTGCATCGGCCCCTCAACAACCCCTATCATCTGGACATATTTACAGTGTTTTCGGGCATCTAATTGATGAAATTGGATAAAATTCCTCTCGATAGCCTCAAGGGTGTCGGCAGCAAGATGCTGGAGAAGCTCGAGCGGCTGGGGCTGGCCACGGTACAGGATCTGCTGTTCCACCTTCCCCTGCGCTACGAGGACCGCACCCAGGTGTGGCCCATCGGCGATCTGCCGCCCGGCCTGCACGGCGCTGTCGAGGGCGAAATCCAGGACACTCAACTGGTGATGGGGCGCCGCCGCATGATGGTCTGTCGCATCAGCGACGGTACCGGCACCCTCACCCTGCGCTTCTTCAACTTCACCGCCGCCCAGAAAAACAGTCTGGCGGCGGGCCGCCTGATCCGCTGCTTTGGCGAGGTGCGCCCCGGCAAATACGGGCTAGAGATGGCCCATCCCGAGTACAAGCTGCTCGGCGAGGAGCAGGCCGGCCAGACCGAAGAGGCGCTCACCCCCGTCTACCCGACGACCGAAGGGCTGCGCCAGCTCACCCTGCGCAGCCTCACCGATCAGGCGCTGGCCCAGCTCGACCTCTACGGCGTGGAGGAGCTGCTGCCCGCCGGCCTCTATCCCCACCAGATTGAGCTGGCCGCTGCTCTGAAGCTGCTGCACCGTCCGCCCCCCTCGGTGGCACTGCCGCTGCTCGAAAGCGGCCAGCATCCGGCCCAGCAGCGGCTGGTGCTGGAGGAGCTGCTGGCTCACAACCTCTCGGTCTTGAAGGTGCGCGCTCAGGCACAAACCCAGCTGGCCCGCGCCCTCAAACCGGCGCCTGCGCTGGTCGAACAGCTGCTCGGCGCCCTGCCGTTCAAGCCGACCGGCGCCCAGAGCCGGGTGGTAGCCGAGATAAGTAAGGATCTGCAACAGAGCCACCCCATGATGCGGCTGGTGCAGGGTGACGTAGGCTCCGGCAAGACCCTGGTCGCAGCGCTGGCCGCCCTGCAGGCCATCGGCAACGGCTGTCAGGTGGGCTTGATGGCGCCGACCGAACTGCTGGCGGAACAGCACGCCATCAACTTCGCCAAATGGCTGGAGCCGCTCGGCATTGGAGTCGGCTGGCTGGCGGGCAAACAGAAAGGCAAGGCGCGGGAAGAGTCGCTGGCCGCCATCGCCGATGGCAGCGTCAAGATGGTGGTGGGCACCCACGCCATCTTTCAGGAGCAGGTGGTGTTCCAGCGTCTGGCGCTGGTCATCATCGATGAACAGCACAGATTCGGGGTGCATCAGCGCCTCGCCCTGCGCGAGAAAGGGGAGCGGGAAGGGGTGCATCCCCATCAGCTCATCATGACCGCCACCCCCATCCCCCGCACCCTGGCGATGACCGCCTATGCCGACCTCGACACCTCGATCATCGACGAACTGCCGCCGGGCCGTACCCCTATCACCACGGTAGCGCTGCCCGACAGCCGTCGCGGCGATGTGATCGAGCGGGTCAAACTCGCCTGCACCGAGGGCAAGCAGGCCTACTGGGTCTGCACCCTGATCGAGGAGTCGGAGGTGCTGGAGTGCCAAGCCGCCGAGGATACCGCTGCCGAGCTGCAAAACCTGCTGCCCGGCCTGCATATCGGGCTGGTGCACGGCCGGATGCGCCCGGTGGAGAAACAGCGGGTGATGGAGGAGTTCAAGGCGGGCATACTGCAACTGCTGGTCGCCACCACCGTCATCGAAGTGGGGGTGGATGTGCCCAACGCCAGCCTGATGATCATCGAGAACCCGGAACGGCTCGGGCTGGCGCAGTTGCACCAGCTGCGCGGTCGGGTTGGCCGGGGGGCGGTGGCCTCGCACTGCGTGCTGCTCTATCATGCCCCCTTGTCCAAGACGGCCCAGAGCCGACTCGGGGTGCTGCGGGAGACCAACGACGGCTTCCTCATCGCCCAGCGCGATCTGGAACTGCGCGGCCCGGGGGAACTGCTCGGCACCCGCCAGACCGGTCTGGCCGATCTCAAGATCGCCGATCTGGTGCGGGATCAGCCGCTTATTCCGCAGGTACAGAAGATGGCGCGCTTCCTTATGGATAGGCACCCGAGTCATGTCCAACCCTTGATTCGGCGTTGGCTCGGCCTGCGAGACCACTACTCCAACGCCTGACAACACATCCCAAAACAGGAGGAAAGCACTTATGAATTCCTGGCTACGCGGCCTGCTCTACACCTTTGCCTTCCTGCTGCTGTTTGTCTGGGTTGCCCTCGGCCTGTTCGACGCCGAGCGCGCCAAAGGCCCCATCGCCAGCTGGATCAGCCAGCAGACAGGCGTGCCGGTCACCATAGGGCGACTGGTGTTCAACCCGCTCCACCCCTACACCCTGCTGGCTGAGCAGGTGCGTTACGGCGATGCGGTCTCCCTCGACAAGATCTATCTGGAGATCGAGAGCATCGACTGGCTGAGCCGCGACGTGCGCATCGCCCATCTCGATCTCATTCGCCCCGCCATCAAGCTGCCGCTGCCCAACCAACTGCCGAACCTGCCGGTGCACTCCCTCACCATCAGTGACAGCACTATCGATCGCCTCAGTCTGGAGAGCCCCGAGCTGACCCTGCGCGGTCTCAACGCCACCCTGAGTGACTGGGAGCTGATCGACCCGAAACGGCAGCCACAGGCCAACCTGAGCCTCAATATCGGCCAGCTGGAGACTCCGCAGTTCACCTTCGCCCGTCTCAGCCTGCAAGGACGGCTGGAGGGGGAAGTGCTGCGCACCGACAAGCTGGTGACCAACCTGTTTGAAGGTCTGCTGGAGACCAGCATGGTGCTGGACTGGCCCGCTCGTACCCTGCAACTGCACGATCTCAAGGCGCGCGGCATGCGGGTGGAGCTGGGCGATCTGACACAGCAAGGCTTCCCGCAGCGCTTCCCGTTGCAAAGCGTGTCGCTGGATCGCGGCCAGCTGGACGGCGTCAGCCTCAACGACATCAATCAGGAGCTCTCTTTCAACAACTTCAGCGGCCAGCTCACCGCCTTCAACTGGCAGGCGGGCAGCCAGCCCACCGGCTATCTGAGCGGCACCCTGGGGGACATGGGCCGTGGCCTGTTCCAGCTGGAGGAGATCAAGGGCAAGCTCGCCTTCTCGTCCCAACAGATCGACGGCGAACTGCAGGGCAAGGCCTATGAAGGGGAGTTCAATGTCGAGCTCTCCCTCGATACCCAGCAGCAGAAGCTGACCCTGAAAGACGTGGCGCTGAGCGGCATGGATATCAGCCTGCCGCAGGGATGGTGGCAGGATTGGCAGAGCTGGCGCCCGCAGCAGGTCGATATCCGCAAGCTGGCGTTCGACAAGCTCAAGGTGCTCTCCTTCGACGATACCCTGCCCCTGTCGCTGACCGGCTGGCAGCTCTATCTGAGCGATCTCGCCCTGCGCGATAACCAGCCCGGCCCGCTGCTGGGCCGAGCCCGTATCGAGAGCAAGTGGTTCGAGCTGGTGTGGGATGGCCTCAGCGCCCGCAACGGCGAGCTGGATGGGGAGCTGACCCCCAGCTCCTGGCAGCTGGGCAAGCTCACCAGCTCGCTGCCGGATGAGGGCACTCTCAGCCTGAGTGGCCAGTGGGGCCGCGAACCGGGCCAGAGCAGCCGCCTGCAGTTGCAGGCAACCAAGCTGGATCTGCAGCAGTGGGGCAAGATATTCCACTCCCCTGTGTCGTTCGCAGGCAAGGCGGACGTGAGCGCCGACCTGCAAGCCGAACACGGCAAAACGGCGGGCGAGTGGCGCCAGACCCTGCAGGGCAGCTTTGCCCTCGATGCCGACGAGCCATTCTGGGACAAGGTAAAGATAGATCCGCTGCTGGATGAGTGGTTCAAGGGCGCGACTCCGCCCACCCTGACGCCGGATCAGCTGTGGCAGGCGATGCAGGAGGGTGACACCCCCTTCTACCGCATCAAGCTGCAGGGCAAGATCGACAAGGGGCAACTACAAGTCGAGCAGGCTGGCGCCTCCACCATCACTCATCTGCTGGCGCTGCAAGGGGGGATCGATCTGGTCAACGAACAGTGGCAGCTCGATCTGGGGATCCTCAATGGCAACCGCTGCGCCGAGCTGCTCGGTCAGTGGCGCGGGCCGCTGACGGAACCCACACTGGCCTGGAGCTTCCCGCAGAAGCAGGACGCCTGCGGCTGGGAAGTGGGAGTACGCTATCCGCCGCAAGGCAACAGCGCCCCGCTCTGGCGACCGGCTCCCGCACCGAAAGCCCAAAACCAGGCCCAAGTGCAGACCCAAACCGGGCAGACAAGCGACAGCCAGCAAGGGTAAAAACAGACAAGGCCTCATGATGAGGCCTTGTTGTTTGATGGGGAAACGACGCGGTTACTGGCCCGGACGGCGGGGCGGCTGCACCACATAGTGACCGCAGAACTCCGCCGCCAGCTTGCTGCCGCTGAACAGCTGGATCTTGAGGCTGAAGGTGGCAGGCTCCCCCCGTTTGAGCGGCTGCAGCACGGCGGGCATCCCCTCGCGGGCCACTCGCGCCTCGGGCTCCTCATCGACCGGGCCATGATATTTGATGGTGCTCTCGGCCAGCACCGGCTCGCCCACCAGCCCCTCCTCTTTAAGCTGCAGCCAGATCAGCCCCCAGCCCGCCAGCACGCACTGGCTGTAGACACTTCCGGCGAACATGCTGCCATGCACGTTGAAATTGGCCGCCAGATTGGCCTTGAGATGGAAGGTCTGGCCGTCGTAGTGGCTGATGTGCATCCCCATCTTCTCGCTGATGGGTACCCCGCGCGACCAGCGGGTGGTGAGATCCTGACACCACTCCGGCCGGTACTGGATGGTCTGCAACGGGCTCAGGGATTTGATCATCTGGCGATGGGGAATCCGGCCGAAGGAGACGGGGCCGCCCCCCACTTCGAGAAAGCCGCACTTGCGATAGAACTCCACCGCCTCCTGACGGGCGTTCATCACCAGCCGTTTCACCTTCTCGCTGCGGGCCAGCTCCTCGAGATCCTCCACCATTTTGGCGCCCAGCCCCTGCCCGCGATATTCGGGGCGCAGCGCCATAAAGCGGATCTGCGCCTCGTCACCGCCGATAAAGAGGCGGCCCACCGCGATGGGGGTGCCATCGGGTGCCAGCATCAGCCGGTGAATGGCGACGGTGTCGTATTCGTCCCGCTCGGAACCGACGGGCAGATTGAAGGGCTTACGCAGAAGCTCCCAGCGCAACTGGTAGTAGGCATCCAGCTCGGCGACTGTCTGAGGGGTGACTACCCGGTACATAGTTTCATCCTTGAGTTACACTGGTCGGAAACCATCTTGCCGTGCAAATTCATGGACTTCAATCTGCAAGCGTACCAAGCCGATCACTTGTTGCACCTCAGCGTCAAACCCCAGCGCCGCCTCACGGTACAGGAAAATGACCAGCACCGCTGGCTGGAGATAGATGGCGTGGTGCAATCCGCCATGTCGCTCGCCAACCCCGCGACCCTCTGTCTGCCCCATCAACGGGTCATCGCCTGCCTGCTGCCGGAGCAGGCCACCCGGATCCTAGAACTGGGTCTGGGTGGCGGCGATCTCACCCGCCATCTCTGCCAACGCTGGCCAGATGCTCGCCACGAGTGCGTCGACCTCGACGAAGAGGTGCTGACCATTTATCAGCAGTTTTTCCAGTATCAGGAGAGCGATGAACGCGCCGTTCCGGCACTCCATCAGGCCGATGCCCTCGCCTTTCTCGAGCAGAGCGAGCAGCAGTACGACCTCATCCTGCTCGATCTCTTCAGTCAGGATGGCAACCCGCTGCTGCTGTTTCAGGAGCGGCTCTACCGGGCGCTGGCCCCCCGCCTGACCGGCACCCTGGTCATCAACCTGCTGCCGCGCACCGAACTGGAGCTAACCCACGCCCTGACGCTGATCGAGCAGTGGATTGGCCCGGCTACCCCCTATCCGGTCGCTGGGCTTATCAACGTGATCGTCCACGTCATACCGCGGGATCAGGCATCCTCAGACCTGTAGCCAGAAGGTAACCGGGCCGTCGTTGACCAGAGCCACCTTCATGTCGGCGGCAAAACGCCCGGTTGCGGTCGGGATGCCGCTAGCGGCGGCCTTCGCCACGAAGTAGTCATAGAGGCGCTCGGCCTCGCTCGGGTGGGCACCGCAGGAGAAGCTCGGGCGCATCCCGCTCTTGGTATCGGCCGCCAGGGTAAACTGGGAGACCACCAGCAGGCTGCCGCCGATCTGGCCGACATTGAGGTTCATCTTGCCGTTCTCGTCACTGAAGACCCGATAGCCGCTCACCTTGTGCAGCAGTTTGTCGGCCTTGGCCTCATCATCCCCCTGCTCCACCCCGAGCAGTACCAGCAGCCCCTGACCGATGGCGCCGGTCACCTCCCCCTCGACAGTCACGCTGGCCTCGCTGACCCGCTGAATCAATGCAATCACATCCCTCTCCTTTGAAAACAGAACGACCGCCCCCTCGCAGGGCGGTCGTCGATGCTACCAATAAACCGGTGGCCAAGGCGATGGCTTAGCCAAGCTCCTCACTCGCCGGTTTCTCGTATTCGCCGAGGCAGGCCGTGGTTTCAGCCCCCAGCAGCACCACCAGCCAGCTGAGATAGACCCAGACAAACAGGATCGGGATGGTGGCCAGCGCGCCGTAGATGGCCTGATAGGAGGGGAAGTTGGTGATGTAGATGGCAAAGCCGCGCTTGGCCAGCTCGAACAGGGTCGCCGCCACCAGCGCACCGATAAAGGCGTGGATCAGCCGCACCTTGCAGTTCGGCACCACGGTATAGACCAGCAGGAAGGTGAGCACCGAGAAGAGGAACGGCAAGCCGCGCAGCAGCAGATAGCCGATGCCGAACAGGCTCTCGGCGCCAAACAGCCGTAGCGAGAAGATGTAGGAGGAGATGGCGATACTGGCCCCGATAAGCACGGGTCCCAGGGTCAGGATCATCCAGTACATGGCAAACGCCTGCGCCAGCGGGCGGCCCTGGGTCGAACGCCAGATGTAGTTGAGGTTCTTGTCGATGGCGGAGATCAGCATCAGCGCCACCACCACCAGCGCCCCAATCCCCACTGCCGTTGTGTTGGTGGCATTGGCCACGAAGCCGTCGATGTACTCCTTGAGCATGTCGCCCGCGGTCGGCACGAAGTTGTGGTAGACGAACTGCTCCATCGCCTGCTTGAGGCTCTGGAACACCGGGAAGGCGGACATCATGCCAAAGACCACGGCAATCATCGGCACCAGCGAAAGCAGGGTGACATAGGCCAGATAGCCGGCGGTAACCGTCAATCTGTCCTGCTGGAAACGGCCCCAGACAAACTGGGCAAAGTGGCGACCATCATGGCGCAAGAAGGAGAGGGCGTGGGCCAAACGGCCGCTGACAGGCTGCTGCATCTTGATTCTCGTTAGCGTCATAGTGGCAATATTGTGTCAGAGGAGAGCGCTGTTTGACCACCTTTGCACCCGATTTGCCTCCATATGCCCCAACCTGTCGCCCGGCTGGCGTCTCTGGCTGTCGCCAGAAGCAGAAATAAAAACGGCCCCGCTATGGGGCCGTTTGCAATGCCGGATTACAGCATGTAGTCCGCGGGCAGCTCGATGCGGGCAACGCCGGAGGCCACCGCTGCCAGCGCCACGGCGCGGGCTACGCGCGGCAGCAGACGGGCATCCATCGGCTTGGGAATGACGTAATCCTTGCCGAAGGCGAGCTCGCTGACCCCGGCGGCGGTCAGCACCTCGGCTGGCACCGGCTCCTTGGCCAGCGCGCGGATCGCCTCGACCGCAGCAATCTTCATGGCATCGTTGATGCGGCTGGCGCGGGCGTCGAGGGCACCGCGGAAGATGAAGGGGAAGCAGAGCACGTTGTTGATCTGGTTCGGGTAGTCGGAGCGGCCGGTGCCCATGATGAGGTCGCTACGCACCCCGTGGGCCAGCGCCGGTTTGATCTCCGGGTCCGGGTTGGAGCAGGCAAAGATCACCGGGTTGGGCGCCATCAGGGCGACCGCTTCGGCGGGCAACACATCGGGGCCTGAAACACCGACAAACACATCCGCCCCTTCGATGACATCCATCAGGGTGCGCAGCGGGGTCTCGTTGGCGAAACGCTGCTTGTACTTGTTGAGATCGCTGCGGCCGCTGTGGATAACACCCTGACGATCCAGCATGAAGATGTTGTGCGCTCTGGCGCCACATTTGATCAGCAGGTCCATGCAGGCGGTGGCGGCAGCCCCCGCCCCCATGCACACAATGCGGCTGTCGCTGATGAGCTTGCCCTGAATCTCCAGCGCGTTGAGCAGACCGGCGGCGGTGACGATAGCGGTACCGTGCTGGTCATCGTGGAACACCGGAATGTCGCAGCGCGCGATCAGCGCCTCTTCAATCTCGAAACACTCAGGTGCCTTGATATCTTCCAGATTGATGCCACCGAAGGTATCGGCGATGGCCGCCACCGTGTCGATAAACTGCTGGCTGGTCTCGTGCTTCACCTCAATGTCGATGGCGTCGATGCCGGCAAAGCGCTTGAACAGCAGGGCCTTTCCCTCCATCACCGGCTTGGAGGCCAGCGGCCCCAGATTGCCCAGACCCAGAATGGCGGTGCCGTTGGAGATGACGGCCACCAGATTGCCCTTGCCGGTATAGCGATAGGCATCGGCCGGGTTGGCGGCGATCTCGCGCACCGGCTCGGCAACACCCGGGCTGTAGGCCAGCGCCAGATCGCGGGCGGTTTCGGCAGGCTTGGTCAGGGCGATGGCAATTTTGCCCGGTACGGGCAGGGCGTGGTAATCGAGTGCTTCTTGACGCAGATCGGACATGGGGGACCCCGATGTGGTTGGTGCAAATGAGGTGCCGACAGGGGCACGCAGAAGGGCGGGGATCATAAAAGAAAGCAGGGGTCATTCCCAGCAGATCATGCTACCGCCAGCCAGATCAGACCAGTTGTTTCAGCACCTTACTCCACCCACACCTACCACTTTAGTTATAGATCCTGCTGCGTGGGGTAAAAATGGCGCAAAAAGGGCGGCAAGTTGGCCTTGCCACCCTTTCTGCCAGTGCTGTAGGCCTGACTCAGTTGCCCAGATAGACCGGCAACAGATCTGCCATCGACAGGAAGTGGAACAGCGCGGTCGCCAATCCGAACAGGATCAGCAGCCAGGCCATCAGCTTGCCGCCTGGGGTGACGAAATGGGGGGTGACTTCGCCCCGCTCGGCCCGCGCCCGGGTGCGCAGCACCAGCAGTGCCGGGATGATGCAAGTCCAGATGGTGGCGGCGGCACCGGCATAGCCGATGGCCAGCAGGAAGCCGAACGGGAAGAGCAGGGAGAGCACCAGCGGCGGCAGGAAGGTGACCGCCCAGGTCTTGCAGCGACCGGCGCGGCTGTTGTCGAACTTGAACAGATCAGCCAGATAGTCGAACACCCCGAGCCCCACCCCGATAAAGGAGGAGAGGATGGCCGCCATGGAGAAGCCGTTGATGGCGCTGGCCACCTTCTCCGATTCAATGACCCCGGAGAGGGCGGAGAGCAGCACGCTCACATCACCCCCCTTGGCAATCACGGGGGCAAAATCCTGACGGGGCAGGTTGCCGAAGATCCCCAGCAGCCAGAGCACGTAGAGCGCCAGCGCGATCAGGGTTCCCCCCAGAATGGCCCATCTGGCCTGCTGCTCGTTCTGGTAGTAGGCACGCAGGGAGGCAACCGAGTGGTGATAACCAAATGAGGTGAGCGCCACCGGCAGCATCGCCATGGCATAGGGGGCGTAGCGACTCTCGCTGCCCGCCAGATCGAGCAGGGTCGGCAGCTTGATACTGCCGAGCAGACCGGCCACACCGAGGGCGAAGCTGAGGATCATAAAGGCGATCAGTACCACCGAAATACGGTCAACGGCGCGGGTAGAGTGCCACACCACCGCAGAGAAGAGCGCCACGAACAGCACGGACGCGAGCTTGCTGTCGATCCCCAGTATCCCCTGCAGGATGGCACCGGAGGAGGTGATATAGGCGTAGAGCAGAATGCCGCCAACAAAGTAGACCGAGAGGTTGTTGAGGAGATTGAGCTTCTCCCCCAGCAGCTCGCGAGTCACGGTATTGAAGGAGACCCGCATATCGTGGTGCTGGAAGGATTCCAGCAACATCCAGCCGGAGAGGGTCATCATCACCATGGTGACGGTCAGCGCCAGCACCGACCAGAGGGTCCAGGCCCCCGCCCCCGAACTCGGCAGACCGAGCATGCCGGCTCCCACGCAGACGCTGGCAATGATGCAGGCGCCCCCCAAAATTGACGGTTTTTTCTTCATAATCCCTTCTTTTTCTGACTGATTATCTATCCGCGGTAAACAAGACCGCGGCATGATGCCAGCCTTTGCCATGAGACGCCTACCACTATCTGCCATAACCGGGCATGGCCGCCGCATAAAAAATGCCCCGAACGGGGCACTCTATCAGCGAGAATGGTGTGAAGAGGGTTTAATCCATCACCGGGATACCTGCCCTCGCCTCAGCCTGACGGGCGATGGCCTCGGTCATCCCCTGAAAGATAAAGAGGTGGAATGGCAGCATGGCGAGCCAGTAGGCCAACCCCCAGGCGCCCTGCGGGTGCCAGTGAGCGGTGACCCGGATGCGGGTCAACCCGGACTCCTCCGGCAGGATGTTGAACTCCAGCCGCCCGACGCCCGGGGCCTTCATGTTGAACAAGAGATCGAGCCTGCGCCCCTCATCCACCCCGAGGATCTGCCAGGAGTCGAGCATATCCCCCTTCACGAAGCGATCGGGATTGGTGCGGCCACGGGTGCGGGCCGGGCCGCCGATCAGATGATCCATCCATTCGCGCACCACCCACAGCTCGTTCATGTAGAAGTAGCGCTGTTCACCCCCCAGCTGCTGCAACACCTGCCACACCACCTCGGGAGAGGCGAGGCAGATGGCCTCGCCGCTGGCGGTGCGATCGTAAAAACCATATTCGGGATGGCGCCAGCGCAGGCCGAGGGGAGTCTCCTGCCCCTGCTGCTCGGCACCCAGCTTCTGCTCCAGCGCCAGACTCTCCGCCAGCGCCTCATCGAAGCTGAGCAGGGTCTGTGGTAGCAGGGCACGCAGCGGACCATCGTCGGCCGGGATATCGTGCTTGAGGCCCCCCACCAGCGCCTTGGCCACCGGTTGCGGCACCGAGGTAACAAACTGCAGCCACCAGGCTGAGAGGCGCGGACTCAGAAACGGGATGGGCATGATGGGGCAGCGCTTGCCGATATGGGCGGCGAACTTCTGCAACTGCTGCTGATAGCTGAGCAGTTCTGGGCCGACCGCATTGAAAATGCGGCCATCCACCTCGTCGGCTTCCACCAGCCCACCCAGATAGTGAAGCAGGTTGGACAGCGCAATCGGCGGCGTACGCGAGCGCACCCATTTGGGCGTCACCATCATCGGCAGGTTGAACACCAGATCCCGCATCACCTCGAACGCCGCCGAACCGGGCCCGATGATGATGCCGGCGCGCAGCTCCACCGTAGGCACACCGGATTCGCGAAACAGCTCGCCACAGTGGCGGCGGGAGTTGAGATGGCGGCTGTTGCACTGCTCAGGCTGGATTGCCCCGAGATAGATGATGCGGCGCACCCCGGCTGCGCGGGCGGCGGCAGCGAAGTTCTTTACCCCCTGCTGCTCCAATCGGTGAAAATCGGCCCCCGCCCCCATGGCATGCACCAGATAGAAGACGGTGTCTATGTTCGCCAGCGCAGGCAGCAGGGTGATGGGTTTGAGGCTGTCGGCGAGGCGAAACTCGACCCCCTCAGGCAAGCGGCAGGGACGGCGCGCCCCGGCAATCACCCTGTAGCCAAGGGTTTGCAGGTGAGGCACCAGATAGGAACCAATATATCCTGCCGCTCCCATCACCAGACAGTTACGCATGAGTGAAGCCCTCAACATCATTGATGCAAGGGGTGCCAGACAGGAATCCACCATAGCCCGCCACGTCCATCACCAGACAATTTCCCATGTAATTCTCCCTATCCTCACCGATGCCGCTTGTCAGCCAGAGTGCGCCGCGTTACCTGAAAATGTTCAGCTACAGCACCACCGTCCAGTCTCTTGCCATCCTGCCACGCCGCCACCTTGCAACCTAGTACTAACCACCTCTCTGATTAATCCGATTTGGTGTTAAGCCCTGCTTATTCTCTGGTCGATAACTGACCAGATGTATAGCGCCGAGGGCGAACGTATGCGCATCGATCACTACGACCTCCAGGGGGAGGTGCAATACCGGCAACAACAGGCCCAGAGCCGCAAGGTGCGCAATCTTGGGCCCGTGCCACCCGCCGTCAATCCACCGGAAGGCAACAACACGGCAGTGGCCGGCGAACGCAGTAGCGCCCTGACTCTCACCAGCGCCCTGATGCTGCAAACCTCGAGGCAATCCGCCGCCAGCCAGCAAGCGACAACACCTCCCGCCCCGCCCGCAGCGGACGTCGGCAAAGAGCAAGATGGTATTCCCGATGATGGGCTGGATAACCGCCAGCGACTGATCAAGCTGATGATTGAGGCGATGCTGGGCCACGAAATCGAGCTGCCCAAGCCGATCAACCCCTCCGAAGAGGGAGGCTATGGAGTGACCCAAGGAGACGCCGCGGCTCAAGCCGCCGAGCCGGATCAACTGGTGGAGGTGACTGACACCCTGCTGCAACAGGAGCTGCTCAACGTGGTGGCGTCAGCCAGCGTAGCGACTCGGGATGGTCAGACTATTCAGCTCGATCTCGGCTTTGTGCTCGACTGGCGCCAGCTGGAGGTGAGCCAGCGGCGCACCACCCTCAATGCCCTCAAAGACCCGCTGGTGCTCAGTCTGGATGGCAAGATTGCCGATCTGACCGAGGCACGGGTCAACTTCGATATCGATCAGGATGGCAAAGAAGATAGCCTGCCGGGCTTGAGTGAAGGCAGCGGCTTTGTGGCGCTGGATCGCAATGGCAACGGCACCATAGACGATGGCGGCGAGCTGTTTGGTGCCCGCTCCGGCAATGGCTTCGGCGAGCTGGCAACCCTGGATGAGGATGGCAACGGGGTGCTGGATGAGGGGGATAGCCAGTTTTCAGCCCTGCAGTTCTGGCATCCCGAGCACGCCCCTATCGCTCTGGTGGAGCTGGGGATCGGCGCCATCCTGCTGCGCCCCCTCGACACCCCCTTCAACCATCTGGGGGAGAGCGGCAATCAGGGGGTGCTGCGCCAATCCGGCCTCTATCTCACCGAACAGGGTAAGGGAGGCTGGGTGCAGCAGATCGATCTGCGGGTCTGAACCCCGCACCCGCATGGCAAACCCGGTCGCTGACGAGAGCTGCCAGCGACCGGCTCCGGTGCCACCATCAACTCAGCTCGGTGGGGTCGATATCCAGACTCCAGCGCACCTTTTTGGTTTCCGGCCAGCCTTCCAGCTCCTTCACCGCCCAATCCAGCAGCTGGGCCAGCGGTGCCCGATTCGGCCCCTGCACCAGCAACTGCATGCGAAACTTGCCCGCCTTGCGCTCCATAAAGCCGCTGATGGGCCCCAGCACCTGAACGTGGGGATAGCGGGCGCTGCGCAGGGTATCGGCGAGGCGGGCGAGGAACAGCTGCACCTCGTCACGGCCATTGGCCTCGGCGCGGAACAGCCCCTGATAGCTGAACGGCGGCAGCCCCAACAGGCGGCGCTCTTTCAACGCCGTATCGGCGAAGTGGCCGTAGCCATTCTGGGTCAGATCCTGCAGCAGGGCATGTTCCGGATGGTGGCTCTGCAACACCACCAGCCCGTGCTTGCTGGCACGACCGGCACGGCCCGCCACCTGGGTGTAGAGCTGGGCCAGCTTCTCGGCGGCGCGAAAATCGGCGCTGAACAGGGCACCATCCACATCCAGCAGACCCACTAGCGTCACGTCCGGAAAGTGGTGGCCCTTGGCCAGCATCTGGGTGCCGATCAGGATCTTGTACTTGCCCGCCTTGATGTCGCCGAGATGGGTCTCCAGCTCCCCCTTGCGGCGGGTGTTGTCCCGATCGATGCGCACCACCGGATATTGAGGGAAAACCGTGGTGAGCAACTGTTCCAGCTGCTCGGTGCCCACTCCCGATCCGATCAACTCGTTGCTGCCGCATTCGGGGCAGTGGTGGGGCAACGGGCGCACGCTGTCACAGTGGTGGCAGTGCAGCCGTCGCCCGGCCTGATGCCAGGTGTACCAGGCATCACAGCGCTCACAGGCGGCGCTCCAGCCACACTGGTGGCAGATCAGAGCCGGGGCATAGCCACGGCGGTTGAGAAACAGCATTACCTGATTGCCTGCCGCCAGATGCTCCGCCATCAGCTGTTCCAGCTGGGGGGAGAGTCCGGCCTGCAGCCGCACGTTCTTGATGTCCAGGATCACCTGACGGGCGGTCTGGGCGTTACCGGCGCGACGGGTCAGGGTGAGGTGGTGATACTTGCCGCTGCGGGCGTTGTGCAGCGTCTCCAGTGACGGGGTGGCCGAGCCAAGCAGGATCGGAATACCGGCACGATGAGCCCGCATCACCGCCAGATCCCGCGCGTGGTAGCGAAAACCGTCCTGCTGCTTGAAGGAGCCGTCGTGCTCCTCGTCGATGATAATGATGCCGAGGTTGTTAAACGGGGTGAACACCGCAGAGCGGGTACCGATCAGGATGGCCGCGCCGCCGTCGCGACAGGCGAGCCAGGCGTCGAGGCGCTCCCTGTCGTTCATGGCCGAGTTCATCGCTACCACAGGCACGTTGAAGCGGCGCCGGAAGCGGTTGATGGTCTGCGGGGTGAGACCGATCTCCGGCACCATCACCAGCGCCTGCTTGCCCGCCTTGAGCAAGGGCTCGAGGATGCTTAAATACACCTCGGTTTTGCCGGAGCCTGTGATGCCATCCAGCAGAAAGGCACCAAACTTGTCGCTCTGGCTGGTGACGGCGGAGACGGCCAATGCCTGTTCGCCATTGAGGCGCAGCCCCTCCCCCGGCTCGAAACGGGTAGCCCAATCGCCATCGTGACTCGGCTCCAGCGAGCGCTTCTCCAGCAGCCCCTTCTTCTCCAGCGCGGTGAGAGCGGCGCTCTGGATCTCCTCCTGTTTGAGGGCAGAGGGGGTCTGCGGCCCCTTGCGCAGCAGGGCGAGCGCCTGCTGCTGCTTGGCCGCCCGCTTGAGCTCGTTAAGGTCGATGGCCATGCCAGCCTCAGTAGCAAACCAGAACTCCAGCTCGCGATAGGCGGCTGGCTCCCCCTTGCGCACCAGCACTGGCAGGGCGTGAGGCAACACCTCACCCAGTGGATGCTGGTAGTAGCTGGCGCTCCAGTTCATCAGCGCCAGAATATCCGGCCCCAGCACCGGCGTCGTATCGAGTACGCGCTTGATGGGCTTGAGCTTGTTGCGGGGCACCTGACTGTCAACCGGATGATCCACCACCAGCCCGACCAGGGTCTGGGGACCGAAAGGGATCTCGACCCGGCAACCGGGGGCAGGTAACGGCAGGGGAGAGAGATAGTCGAAGTGACGGCGTAACGGTACCGGGACAGCGACACGAACCAGATCCAGCGTTTGGGAAGAATTCACCAGGGGTTGCCTATTTTTTCTGCGAAGCCACTTGCCTGATCTCAGGCATTTCCTATATTATTCGCAGCCTTTGAAACTGTGTTCAACAATCGTGTGGTGTCCGACAAGAGATCGGATGGCGACACGGCCTATTAATTGAGGTTGTCCATGAAAGCTGGTATCCATCCTGACTACGTAGCCATCACCGCCAAGTGCTCTTGCGGTAACGTCATCAACACTTTCTCTACCATCGGTAAAGATCTGAACCTGGACGTGTGCTCCGAGTGCCACCCGTTCTACACCGGCAAGCAGAAAGAAGTTTCTAGCGGCGGCCGCGTAGACAAGTTCAACAAGCGTTTCGGTGCGATGACCACCAAGAAGTAATTTTACTTCTGAAGAATTCTGAAAAAGGCGCCCATCGGGCGCCTTTTTTACGATCCCTGTTTTTCATCCTTCATGTTCCCGCAGCCAGACGCACTCTCCCCTACTGGCCAAACCCTTTGGAACGACGCAAATAGACATACCCCTCACCCGGGCTACCCCAGCGCGGGCTCCCTGCGTTGTCATAGGCGCGATCCAGCAGTCTGACGCTGTCGGGGCCAATCCAAATATGCTGCACCAGCGTCGTGGCACCACCAAAATCGGTGGAGCAGTGGCCCACCCGGGTGTGACCGGCATATTCGCCGGAGGGGGTACGGGTCAACCAGATCTCGCATCCGTGGCGCAAGGAGAGCTGCTGCGGGGTCAGACTGTCGAGCAGGGCGGGATCATGCCAGGCACCGGCAAAATCGGTGGCACGGGGCATGGTCAGCTCTGCCATCAGGATCCGCCCGTCAGGGGCGGGGGAGAAGCGATAGATGCGCTGGCGGAAGGGACGGACGGAGCGCAGACTCAGGTACTGCTCGGCATAGACCCAGCGATAGCCCTGATAGCCAGGCCAGATCTCCATCAGGCGCAGCTCGGCACTGGTAAAGCGGCTGTCGTAACTGGCCTGCTCCCGGCTCGTAAAGGCCCCGTTGAACCAGCTGAGTAGCGGCTCCATACCGGGCTTGAGTGGGGTAGCCTGAGGCGCCGAACCTGCCAACACCAGACAGGAACAGAGCAGCCCGAAGACGGCCACCAACAACTTTGCCATCGAATCCTTCCGAATCATCATAGTGGCGGCGATTATATGAGCGAATTTCCCCAATAACAGCCATTACGATCAAATCATTGCCACTCTGGTGCAAAAACCTCACAAGGATGCCAGTCCGCTCACTAAACCCGATATTTTGCCACCGCCTTGTTGAGCAGCTGGGCCTGCTCGTTGAGACCCTCGCTGGATCTCGCATTTTCCTCCGCCATGATGCTCGACTCCTGGGCGATGTCACGGATGTTGTTGACGTTGCGGTTCACCTCGTTGGCCACCAGACTCTGCTGTTCGATGGCGGCGGCAATCTGGGTGCTCATGTCCATGATGTTGGTAACATCCTGAGTGATCTGCCCCAGCAACTCCCCTGCTGTACTGGCCTGATCCGAGCTGCGGTTGCCCTGCTCGCGGCAGGTTGCCATCACCTCGACGATGCTGCCGGTCTGTTTCTGCAGCGAGCTGATGATGCCGGCGATCTCCTGGGTCGATTTCTGGGTACGGATGGCCAGATTGCGCACCTCATCGGCCACCACCGCAAAACCACGTCCCTGATCCCCTGCCCGAGCTGCTTCGATGGCTGCGTTGAGGGCCAGCAGGTTGGTCTGCTCGGCAATACCACGGATCACGTCAAGCACGGAGCCGATGGTCTCGCTCTCTTTTTGCAGCTGGCTCACCTCGCGGGATGAGCTCTCCAGATTGCCCGCCAGCGAGCGGATCTGCTCGACAGTATTCTCGACCGCAGTCCGCCCTTCCATCGCCTTGTTGTTGGTCGCCTGCGCATTGTTGGCCGCCTGCTCGGTGTTGCGGGCGATCTCTTCGATGGTGGAGCCCATCTCGGTGGAAGCGGTCGCCACCATGTCGGTCTCCTGCAGCTGGCGCGCCGCCCCTTCACTGGTGCGCTTGACGTTGGCCGAGAGGTGATCCGCCGCTTCGGTCAGGGTGTGCACGCTCTGCTTCACATCGCCGATCAGATCGCGAAACCCGCCCAGCATCACGTCGAGATTGCCTGCCAGCTGGGCCATTTCATCTGCCCCGCGCAGATCTATCTTCAGGCGCAGGTCATTATCCTTACGAATGCGGTTGACGGTATCATTCACTTGAGTAATGGGACGGTCGATGCTGCGCCCCAGCAACACGCTCATGATGCCGATCAGCACCACAATCACCCCGCCACAGACCAGCATCAGGCTGTTGAGGCGAGCGCTCTGCCGCTCCAGTTCAGCGACAATGTGCTGATCGACGGCAGCAAACCCCTGTTCGGTCTGATGCACCAGATCCCGCATCTGGTTGCGCAGCCCCTCATCCTCTTTCAGTCCCAGTACCTGCATCCCCTGCACCAGCGCCACAAAGTCCTGCCGGTACTGCTTGCTGGCCTGCTCCAGCTTGCCGCGATCCGCCTCCGGCAAAGTGGCAAGACTATCCTGAAAACTCTTGTGCAAGGTCTCGAAACGCTCCAGATACTGGATATCGGAGCGCAGCATGAAGTCTTTCTCCGCCCGTCTCAGCTGCAACATGGTGATGAGCAACACCTGCTGATCCAGCTGCTTGAGCCCATTCTCCACCTCATGCACCGCCGCCCGCAGCTTGCCATAGAGCCCCTCCTCCGGTCCCAGACCAATCTTCTGCTGCTGGGCCACCAGATCGTTGAAGGCTTTGCCATAGCCGCTGATCTGCTGATCCAGTCTGGTCAGCTCCCCCTCGACAGCCGCCAGATTGTCATCGGTCACCAGCTCCCGGTTGTGCTGGTGAAAGTCAGAGAGCCCCTGATTGAAGCGCTCGACGAAGGTCATATCCTTGCGGATCAGAAAATCCTTCTCGGCCCGCCGCAGGTTGAGCATGGCGATCTCCAGCTGGTCGATATTGCGCTGGGCTTCGGTCAGGTGACGGTGCACCTGGCTGGAGTAGATAAACAGGCCGCTCAGTACCAGCATGGCAACGGCAACCAGCACGGTATTCAGGATCAACTTATGACGGATAAGCACGATGGACCTCTCGCAAACTGGTAGTGAACTGCATTGAGCTTATGCAGAAAAGCGGCGACAGGTGATCTGTGCAAGGAATATTCATTGAAATGCCACACCCACTCCTTATACTGGTTGCACCTGTTTCCAGCCGTGGATTTGACACTATGGAATACAATACTTCTGAACTGTGCGACATCTATCAGGACATGGTGGATGTGCTTGAACCCATGCTCTGCTCCTTCGGCGGCCGCGCCTCTTTCGGCGGCGTCATCACCACCGTCAAATGCTTCGAATCGAATGGTCTTATCCGTGAACTCGTCAAAGAGAACGGACTTGGACGCGTCTTGCTGATCGATGGCGGTGGCTCCATGCGCCGAGCTCTGATCGACAGCGACATCGCCACCACGGCGGCCGAGAACGATTGGGAAGGGATTGTCTGCTACGGCTGCGTCCGCGAAGTCGATATTCTTGAAGATCTGGATATCGGTATTCAGGCACTGGCAGCCATTCCGGTCGGTGCCGACAGCAAGGATGTAGGGGAGACCGATCTGCCGGTCAACTTCGGTGGCGTGACCTTCCTGCCTGACGACCACCTCTACGCCGATACCACAGGGGTGATCCTCTCCCCCGAGGCACTCGATATCGAGTAAGCCACAGACAGCGTGACGACGGGAGCCTTGGCTCCCGTTTTTTATGCCTGCAACTTGCTGAAAAATGACAAAAAAAGAGGGCCAGATAAACTGGCCCTTAACTGGAAGCAATGTGAGCAATGTCGTGCCTTCACAAGAAGTCCATCACGTTGGAACGAATGAAGTCTTTCCCGGAAAACAAGTTAACAATAATCATTCTCATTTAACTAGGCAAGCGCTATTTGCAGAAAGTGCAAAAAATTGACCACCGCGAAGGGTGGTCAATCTGGTCAGGCTTGCCGGGTGGCCGTTTGCAGGCTGGATAATCCGGCCTCGCCCACCAGCTTGCGGCTGAGGTAGCGCAACAAGACACCGTAGAGCGGCACGAACAAACCAAGGCTTATCAGCAACTTGAATACGTAATCGACGGTTGCGATCTCGACCCAGTGCTCTGCCATGAAAGGATCTGTGGTGCGCCAGAAGGCCACACTGAAGAAAGCGATGGTATCAACCAGATTACCGAACAGGGTGGAGGCCGCTGGCGCAATCCACCACTGCTTGAGCAGACGCAGGCGGTTGAACACCACCACATCCATGAACTGCCCTACCAGATAGGCCATAAAGCTGGCCAGCGCGATACGCGCCACGAACAGGTTGAATTCGGCCAGATGACCAACGCCCTGGAAGCTCCCTTCAAAGAAGAGCACGGAGAGCGCATAGGAGACCGCCAGCGCTGGCAGCATCACGGTCTGGATAATCTTGCGTGCCAGACCAGCACCGAAGATCCGCACCGTCAGGTCGGTCGCCAGGAAGATAAACGGGAAGCTGAACGCACCCCAGGTGGTATGGAAGCCAAACACGGTGATCGGCAGCTGCACCAGATAGTTGCTGCTGGCAATGATCAGAATGTGGAACAACGATAGGCGAACGAGCGCCGTTTGGTACTGCGCGGGGGCCAGATTCATCTTGTGACCTTTTTGGTTAATGGGGTTAGGGAACCCATATCGCCACCATTGGCGATAATCGAGGGGCGAGATTATACGCCCCCAAACCGATAGTTCAATCTTTATGCGATTAGGCTCATCCAAGTTGGCCAGCGGCAGAACAGGCCTTGTGGGCGATAGTCACACCTTGTGCTGTCTGGCGAGCCAGAGCAGCGCCTCCCGATCCGCCGGGCGCACCGCCTCCAGCCAGCAGCCGCTGTAGTGTTCGTACTCCAGCCGAAACTGGCTCCCTTCAAACACCAGCAACCAGCTATGGCGGTCGGCCCCCGCATCCTGCTCGAGCGGCTGCAGCTCCCACTCTCGCAGCAAGGCCTGCGCCAACAGCGGAAAAGTGTCCCAGTCGAGTGCCGGACAATCCAGCGTCACCACGCCAGCTTTGCTATCTACCTGTTTGATTTGCCAACTCATTCCCTGTCTCTCAGCTACTGCAGGAGAGCTCACCACCGCAATACCATGCCGGAGTCGGGGTGGCGAGATCCTCATATTCGGGTTGTTCATCAAAGGGGCGCTGCAAGGCGGCGAACAGCCGCTCGAACGGCTGCATATCCCCTGCGTCGGCGGCGTCTATCACCTGCTGGGCCAGCGCATTGCGCAGCACATACTTGGGATTGATGGCATCCATCTGCGCCTTGCGCACGACATCCTCGCTGCCTTCGCGCATTAGCCGCGCCCGATAGCGCTCCAGCCACGCCTGCCAAACACCTGGTCCAGACAACAGGGCCAGCAGAGACGCAGGCCACGCCCCCTCTTGCGTCACCTCACCGAGACGGCGCAGGAACAGGTGGTAATCCACTTTGTTAGCCGCCAGCAACCGGAACAGCTCGCGGAACAGCGCCGGGTCATTCTCCTCCCACACTGCCAGTCCGAGCTTGGCCCGCATCAACTCGGAGTAGTGCAACATCAGCTGCTGCTCGTACTGAGCCAACGCTGCAGCCAGCGCATCACCGTCTACATGGCCAGCCAGCGCCTGCGCCAGCTTTTGCAGATTCCAGTAACCGACCGCGGGCTGCTGATCCAGCGCGTAACGGCCCGCCGGATCCGAGTGGTTGCAGACAAAGTCCGGCACATAGGCATCGATAAAGCCGTAGGGGCCGTAATCCAGCGTCAGGCCGAGCAGCGACATGTTGTCGGTGTTCATCACCCCGTGACAGAAGCCCGCCGCCTGCCATTTGGCAATCAACCGCGCGGTGCGGCGCACTACCTCGGCAAACAGTTCGGCACCACTCTCCAGTTCTGGGAAGTGGTGGCGCAGCAGATAGTCGATGAGCGGCGGGATCTTCTCCCCCTGCCCGCTCCAGGCGAAATACTCGATATGACCGAAGCGCAGATGGCTGGGGGCGGTGCGCAGCACAGTCGCCCCTGTCTCAACCTGCTCGCGATAAACGGGCTCCTGACTCCCCACCAATACCAGCGCACGGGTGGTCGGGATGCCGAGAGCATGGAGCGCCTCGGAGGCAAGATATTCGCGAATGCTGGAGCGCAGCACGGCGCGGCCGTCACCAAAACGGGAGAACGGGGTTTTACCCGCCCCCTTCAGGTGCAGATCCCAGCGCTGCCCATCCGGCGCCAGCTGCTCACCCAGCAGCAGCGCGCGACCATCTCCAAGCCGCGGGCTATAACCCCCGAACTGATGGCCCGCATAGACCTGCGCTACCGGCTGCATGCCTGGCAGCACTTTTCCCTCGCCACAACAGGCGATCCAGTCAGCCTTGCTGACGCCTCCCAGCCCCAACTCATCCAGCAAAGCCCGGTTGAGATGAAGCAACCGGGGCTGCTGCAGCGGCTGGGGGACCACGGGTTCACAGGCCCAGGGCAACTCGGTCGCAAAAGTGTTGATCAACTTCATGGTTGTGCCATTCGTCCCTGCGTATGCTCGTGTCACTCTTTATACTGCCGTCAGCCATGCTTGTGCTCACTGGCAACCATCATTTTTCAATTCAAGGAGAAGAAGATGCAAAAATGGGTATATGCCCTGCCCTTGCTGGCACTGGCGTGGGGTCATCAGGCCAAGGCTGCCGATATTGAAGCCGGCAAAGCCAAAGCGGCGGTCTGTGCCGCCTGTCACGGCGTGGAAGGCAAGGCGATGATCCCCAACTATCCCCATCTGGCGGGTCAGAATGCCGCCTATCTGGTGAAACAGTTGAAAGCGTTCAAGGATGGCACTCGCAAAGAGCCCTTGATGGACCCCTTCATGGCGCCGCTGACCGATGCGGATATCGACAATCTGGCCGCCTTCTACGCCAGCCTGAAATAACCTCGCGTCTGACCCCAGGTTCTTCCGAGCCGCGCTTACCGTGGTCGATTAGGCTGCCTAATCGACCCTAACGACGGCAGTAGTCGATGATCAGATCCATAAAGGCTTCGCCAAAGCGCTCCAGCTTGCGGTGCCCGACACCGTTGATGGCCAGCATCTCGTCTTCGGTCATCGGCATCAGCTGAGCCATCTCTACCAGGGTCGCATCGTTGAACACCACGTAGGGCGGCACCTCTTCGTCCTCGGCAATCTGCTTGCGCAGGCCGCGCAACTCCTTGAACAGCCGTTTGTCGTAGTTGGCGTTGTCGAGCAGGCCATTGCGCTTCTCCTTGCGGCTGGAGATAGGCTGCAGGCGGGGTACCGCCAGTTCCAGCTTCACCTCGCCACGCAGTACTGGGCGGGCCGCTTCAGTCAGCTGCAGCACCAGATTGCGAGTGATGTTCTGGGTCAGCAGCCCCTTGTGGATCAGCTGGCGGATCACGCTCATCCAGTATTCGTGGCTCTGATCCTTGCCGATGCCGTAGGTCGACAGCTTATCGTGGCCATGATCCTTGATGCGCTGGTTCAGCGACCCGCGCAGCACCTCCACCACATAACCCACCCCGAAATTCTGGCCCACCCGCCAGACGCAGGAGAGCGCCTTCTGGGCATCTTCAGTGCCGTCATAGCTCTTGGGCGGATCGAGACAGATATCGCAGTTGCCGCACGGCTTGTCGTTGTACTCGCCAAAGTAGTTGAGCAGCACCTGGCGGCGACAGGTCTGCGCCTCGGCAAAGGCTGTCATCACGTTGAGCTTGTACTGCTCCACCTGCAACTGCTGCGGGTTCTCGATGTTGTCGAGCAGGCGGCGCACTCGGCCGATGTCGGCGGGATCGTAGAGCAGCAGCGCCTCGGCGGGAGTGCCATCGCGCCCAGCGCGACCGGTCTCCTGATAATAGGATTCGATGTTCTTCGGGATGTCGTAGTGCACCACGAAGCGCACATTGGGTTTGTCGATGCCCATACCGAACGCCACCGTCGCCACCACTATCTCGATGTCGTCCTTGAGGAAGGCATCCTGCGTCTGCTGGCGCTGCTCGAGCGGCAGCCCCGCATGATAGGGCGCGGCCTTGCAGCCGTGGCGAGATAACCGCTCGGCCACCTCCTCCACCCGGTTTCGACTGGAGCAGTAGACGATGCCGCAGTTGCCCTTCTGGCTCTGCACGTAGCGCAGCAACTGCTCCGCCGCCTTGAACTTCTCCACCAGGCTGTAGCGGATATTGGGGCGATCGAAGCTGGCTGTGTGGATGAAGGGATCGTTCAGCTCTAGGCGGTGCAGCATGTCGCTGCGGGTCGCCTCATCGGCGGTGGCCGTAAGCGCTACCACCGGCACCTGCGGGAACCACTGCTTGAGTCGCCCCAGCGCCGCATACTCAGGCCGGAAATCGTGGCCCCACTGGGAGACACAGTGCGCCTCATCGATGGCGAACAGCCCGAGCGGCAGCTCGGCCAGCCGATCCATAAACTCGTGCTGTAACAGTCGCTCGGGGGAGACATAGACCAGCTTGATCTCGCCGCGACGCATGGCGGCGAGGTTCTGGATCATCTCCTCCCGACTGAGGGCCGAGTTGATGTAGACCGCCGCTACACCGTTGGCGCGCAGGCTGTCGACCTGATCCTTCATCAGCGAAATAAGGGGAGAGACCACCACCCCGAGCCCGGGCCGCAGCAGTGCCGGGATCTGGTAGCAGAGCGACTTGCCACCACCGGTGGGCTTGAGCACCAGCGCATCGCGCCCCGCGACGATCTGCTCGATGATTTCGAGCTGACCCGGCCGAAACTGCTGATAGCCGAAGACCGCCTGCAGCAGGGCAAGCGGACTCTCTGGCTGAGGATCTGGCAGGGTTTCGGCAATCGCGGTCATGGGCTCTCCTTTGGGGTCGCCATTCTAAAGCAGCCGCCGCCCACAATAAACCTGCCATTGCGACTGTTAAGGAACTGTTGCAGACTGGCTGGAGTTTTTACTCGGCTTTGATGACAAGGATTGGGATCAGAGAATGAAACAGATGCTCAAGAAGATGGCGCTCAGTGGCATTGCCAACCTGTTTGCCGAGAAGATGCCGTTCAACAAGCTGATCGGCATGCAGGTGACCCACTACGACTTCGACAAGGTGGAACTGCGCATCAAGATGGACGACAAGCTGATCGGCAACCCCTTCCACAACATCCTGCACGGCGGCGTCACCGCCACGCTGCTGGATGTAGCGGGTGGCATGATCGTCGCCGCTTCCTGCATCGACGAGCTGGAGGAGTTCTCCCCCAGTTATCTCAAGGAGCGCTTCGCCCGCCTCGGCACCATAGATCTGCGGGTGGATTACCTGCGCCCGGGGCGCGGCAACGAGTTTATCGCCACCGCCCACATCATCCGGGCTGGCAGCAAGGTGGCCGTCGCCCGGATGGAACTGCACAACGAAGAGGGCACCCACATCGCCTTCGGCACCGGCACCTATCTGGTGGGTTGAACCAAGTTAGTGCATAAAAACCATGCGGCTAATCCACTTTTAATCATTAGATTCCTTACCCCCTCTGGCCGAACAAGGTCCATACTGATAGTCGGGATTGTGTGCAGAGGGAGGATTGCAGGCGATGAGTGCGAAACTGGCCATCAAACCATCCAGAGCCTTGTTGACACAGCTCGAGTCCATGCTCGACGAGGTGCAGACCCCCGAGTGTCGCCACTGGTTGGAACAGGAGCTTGAGGGGTATTCTCTCTCCTCACCCCTGCCTTGGTATCGCATCGTACCCTGTCGGCAACGCGGTCACTTTCTGGATCTGAAAACGGGAAAATATTTGACCTGTCACATCAACAGTCAAACGCTATGCCAACGCGATCTGGCCCAAATTCAGTTCATTTATGCCCGTGAACCCGCCGCCCACTATTTGCTGCAACGCAATTCCGGTATTGAACCCTGGCCAGAACAGCTGCTGGAAGATTATCAGGAGCAGTTGATCCCCGGCCATCTATGCCTGCAAGCCTGGCATGAGCCCGTGATTTCATTACGTGCACAACTGATGGAGGGAATAGAACATTTCATTAGTGAGTACCCCAAGCACGCGGCCTTGCTGCCTCAACACAGTTTCAAGGCTTTGCGGCATCAGCACTGGCATATCTGAGTAAGCGCCTGGCGCGCAAGGAGGGCACCATAGACAAGACCCATAACGAGATTGCCACAATCTAGAGTGCCGGAGTCAGGATCAGACTCCACCGATGGGCCACCGAGCGGTGGCCCTTTTAATGTCTATGGGCTTGCTTCGACCCTGCATACATCAAGTCAGATCACTTGGCCAGGTAACAGGTCAGCAGCTAAAGAAAATCGGGAAAACAGGAAGGATAAATGCAAAAAGGCCGCTCTATTGAGCGGCCTTTTCAAATTTGGTCGGTGTGAGAGGATTCGAACCTCCGACCCCTTCGTCCCGAACGAAGTGCGCTACCAAGCTGCGCTACACACCGATGTCTGCGGGACGGGAATTTACCGAAAGCCCAGACCCGACACAAGCCTTTTTTGCATTTGGCAGGAAAAAAAGTGCCGTTCGCTCAACTATTCAGCACTCTTTTCATCCGTTTACCGAGTTGCAGCCAGCTGGTGACATTCCGGCAACCGGCCGTCAGGCCAGGCGCAGGGATGCCGGCCCCAGCAGACGGCGCTGCCAGTCAGCCACAGTGCCATGCTCCAGCCAGTCGGCTGCATGCTGGCGCCAGTTGGGGGAGAGAGCAGGATTCTCCAGCAGCATCAGCAGATCCGCTTCATTGCGCACCTGATTGAACAGGATATCCGCCGTGCGCTTCACCGTCAGTTCGGGATAGGGTCTGTCTACCAGCTCCATGGCCGTGTCAGGCGCGATCATGCCCTCCTCCAGTACCCGCAGCAGCCAGCCACAACGGCCATTCAGCTGCATCACCTGCGACATCTGGCCATAGCCAAAGCGCTGGTTGAGCTTGAAGCAGGGGGATCTTGGCTGACTTATCTGGATCAGCGCCTCGCCGAGTCGATAGACATCGCCAATGCAGGCTTGCACCTCGGTCAGCCCGAGACCGGAGAGATTCTCGCCAAAGGCGGCAGGTTGCCAGGGTGTGCGTGGCGCAGGCAAGCCCAGCGCGGTTTGCCAGGTCTGCCACCAGAGATAGTGATCGGCAGGATAGTAGTGGAGCGCCCGATCCGGGCCACCGTGGTGGCGCTGGTCACACTGTTCATCTCCTTCCAGACCGGCAAAAGTACAGCGAACTGGTGCAGAGATCGGTTGCTTGTGAATGGCGCTGGTGAGGCCGGGCACCAGCTCGGTGCCACGACCGCTAAAAAGGGAGATCCGCATACTCATCCTCCAGGTTGACGAGAGTAGGCGGATCTTATCATGGCGTCAGACCACGGCCTGCATCTGGGTGGTCATGGCTATCTCGGCGCGACGGCGCTTCTCCGCCCTGGCCATCAGATACCAGCTGCCGAAGGTAAAGAGCGATACCGACAACAGGATCAGGCTGGCCACCGCGTTTATCTCGGGTTTCACCCCGAGCCGCACCGCCGAGAAGACCTCCATCGGCAGGGTGGTGGAGCCCGGGCCGGAGACGAAGCTCGCCAGCACCAGATCATCCAGCGACAGGGCGAACGACATCATGCCGCCTGCCGCCAGCGAGGGGGCGATCATCGGGATGGTAATCAGGAAGAACACCTTCCACGGCTTGGCGCCAAGATCCATCGCCGCCTCCTCGATGGAGAGATCCAGCTCCCGCAAGCGCGCCGACACCACGATCGCCACATAGGCGGTACAGAAGGTAGTGTGGGCGATCCAGATGGTCAGCATGCCCCGCTCGGCGGGCCAGCCCACCAGCTGGGCCATCGCCACGAACAGCAGCAGCAGCGACAGACCGGTGATCACCTCGGGCATCACCAGCGGCGCCGTCACCATGCCGCCGAACAGGGTGCGACCACGGAAGTGAGGAATTCGGGTCAGCACGAAGGCCGCCACCGTCCCCAGCGCCACTGCAGCGATCGCGGTGTAGAAGGCGATCTCCAGCGAGCGGAACACGGATCCAATCAGCTGCTTGTTGTCGAGCAGGCCGAAGTACCACTTGAGCGACCAGCCACCCCACACCGTCACCAGCTTGGAGGCGTTGAAGGAGTAGATCACCATGATGATCATGGGCAGGTAGATAAACAGCAGCCCCAGCCAGAGCATCAGTTTGGCAAAACCGAAACGTCTCATCATGCCTTGCCCTCCAGCTCTTTGGCCTGGTTACGGTTGAAGAGGATGATCGGAATGATCAGCACCGCCAGCATCACTACCGCCAGCGCAGAGGCCACCGGCCAGTCGCGGTTGTTGAAGAACTCCTGCCACAGCACCTTGCCGATCATCAGGGTCTCCGGGCCGCCCAGCATTTCCGGAATAACGAACTCCCCCACCACCGGAATAAACACCAGCATGCAGCCGGCGATAATGCCGTTTTTGGAGAGCGGCACCGTGATCTGCCAGAAACGGGTCAGGTTGCGGGCCCCCAGATCGGAGGCCGCCTCCAGCAGGCTCTGATCGTGTTTGACCAGATTGGCGTAGAGCGGCAGCACCATGAAGGGCAGGTAGGAGTAAACGATGCCGATATAGACCGCCAGGTTGGTGTTGAGGATCTGCAGCGGCTCGTCGATCACCCCGATCCCCAGCAAAACGCTGTTGAGCAGACCATTGTTGCTGAGGATCCCCATCCATGCGTAGACCCGGATCAGAATGGCGGTCCAGGTCGGCATCATGATCAGCAGCAGCAGAACGGTCTGGGTCTCCTTGTTAGCCCGAGCGATGGAGTAGGCCATCGGATAGCCAATCAGCAGGCAGAGCAGGGTGCTGACGAAGGCCATCTTGAGGGAGCCCAGATAGGCCGCGATATAGAGCTCATCCTCCTGCAGCAGCAGGTAGTTGCCCATATTGAGCAGGATGGTGAGCTGATTGTCGGCCCAGCTCACCACATCGGTGTAGGGCGGGATCGCCACATCCGCTTCCGCAAAACTGATCTTCACCACGATGACGAAGGGCAGCAGGAAGAAGAGGAACAGCCAGAAGAAGGGGATGCCAATCACCAGTCGGCGCCCCCCGACCCGCTTCAGTCGTTGCAAGAACTTCATGATTGCAGCACCACGCCGCTGTCATCTTCCCAGTAGAGGAACACCTGGTCATCCCAGGTTGGCCGCTTGCCGTGGCGTTCGGCATTGGCGATGAAAGCCTGAACGATTTTGCCCGAGGGCAGCTGGATGTGATAAACCGAGTGACCGCCCAGATAGGCGATGTCATAGACCTCACCCTTGGTCCAGTTGAAGTCCGGGTGCTCGATCTCCTCCGGTTTTTGCAGACTCATCAGCAGTTTTTCCGGCCGCAGGGCGTAGGTCACCTTCTTGTTCTCGGCGCGGGAGCTGATGCCGTGGCCCACATAGATGGGCTGTTCCAAGTCGGCGCAAGCGATGGTGGCGTGGTCCTGCTCATCCTCCACCAGCAGGCCGTCAAACAGGTTGACGTTGCCGATGAACTCGCACACCAGCCGACTGGCCGGAGTCTCGTAGATATCCATCGGGCTGCCGATCTGCTCGATGCAGCCGAGGTGCATGATGGCGATCCGCTCCGCCATGGTCATGGCCTCTTCCTGATCGTGGGTCACCATGACGCAGGTCACCCCGACCCGCTCGATGATCTCAACCAGCTCCAGCTGCATCTTGGAACGCAGCTTCTTGTCGAGCGCCCCCATGGGTTCATCCAGCAGCAGCAACTTGGGACGCTTGGCCAGGGAACGAGCCAACGCCACCCGCTGACGCTGGCCACCGGAGAGCTGATGCGGTTTGCGGCGGGCATACTGGGTCATCTGCACCAGCTTGAGCATCTCCTCCACCCGGGCATCGATCTCGGCCTTGGGCAGGCCATCCTGCTTGAGGCCAAAGGCGATGTTCTGGGCCACCGTCATATGGGGGAACAGGGCGTAGGACTGGAACATCATGTTGATGGGGCGTTCATAGGGGGGCATGTCGGTGATGTCGACCCCATCGAGGAACAGCCGCCCTTCGGTCGGGCGCTCGAAACCGGCCAGCATCCGCAGCAGGGTCGATTTGCCGGAACCGGACCCGCCGAGCAGGGCGAAAATCTCCCCCTTGTGAATATTGAGAGATACGTTATCGACCGCCAGCGTTTCGTCGAACTGCTTGCTTACCCGATCAATTTTCACCAGCACTTCTTTGCGCTGCTGACTGCCCTCGAGGGCTTTCTTGTAGGCACTGGAGGCTATCGCCATTACCAAACTCCCCAACGTGATACCAGCCTTGCGGCCGATTCATAAAAGCGATTTGGCGCCCCCGAACGGGCACCAAGGTTAGGTACCGGACTTGATCTTGGTCCAACTCCGGGTGATTAGACGCTGTACCGAGCGGGGATGTGCTTCCTGCACATAGAGTCGCTCCAGCACGGCCTGAGGGGGATATACCTCCTCATTGTTGCGCACCGCCTCATCCATAAACTCGCCCGCCCTTGAGTTGGGATTCGCGTAGCCCACATAGTCGCTGACCTTGGCGATCACTTCGGGCTGCAGGACGTAGTTGATGAGAGCGTGCGCCTCTTTGACATTGGTGGCATCGGACGGGATCGCCATCATGTCGAACCAGAGATTGCCCCCCTCTTTCGGAATGCTGTAGGCAATTTTCACCCCCTTGCCAGCTTCATCGGCGCGGGCAGCGGCTTGCAGGATGTCGCCGGAAAAACCGGCCGCCACGCAGATGTCACCATTGGCGAGATCGCCGATGTATTTGGAGGAGTGGAAGTAGGCCACATAGGGCCGCACCTTGAGCAGCAGCGCCTCGGCCTGCTTGATATCCCCCGTCGCATGACTGTTGGGATCGAGTCCGAGGTAGTTGAGGGCAGCAGGGATCATCTCGTCGGCAGAGTCGAGGAAGGCGACGCCGCAGCGAGAGAGTTTCGCCATGTTTTCCGGTTCGAAGATGGTGGCCCAGGAGTCAATCTTGTCGACCCCCAGCACCGCCTTGATTTTGTCGACGTTGTAGCCAATGCCGTTGGTCCCCCACAGATAGGGCACCGCGTACTGATGACCCGGATCCACCTTGTCGAGCTGCTTGAGCAGCACGGGGTCCAGGTTGGCCAGATTGGGCAGCAGGGATTTATCCAGCTTCTGGAAGGCTCCCGCCTTGATCTGCTTGGCCAGGAAATTATTGGAGGGCACCACCAGATCGTAACCGGTCCGCCCCGTCAGCAACTTGCCTTCCAGGGTCTCGTTGGAGTCAAACACGTCATAGACGGTCTTGATCCCGGTCGCCTGCTGGAAATCGCTGAGGGTGGTCTCGCCGATATAGTCAGACCAGTTGTAGAAGTGCAGCACAGGGGCAGCCTGGGCCACATTCGCCAATCCCATGGTCAGCGCTACGGTTAGCAATCTGGTTGTATTCACGGTGTCAGTTCTCCTGTTTCAGTGGTTGACCGTCTGCGCATCCATTCGCGCGGCCCATCCGGATGGATGGCATCACTACCCTCCCGGCCGAACTGCGGACCGGGAGGGGCATTCGTTACTTACTTGCCGGACTTGATCTTGGTCCAGCTGCGGGTCATCAGACGCTGCACCTTGGCCGGCAGATCCGGGAAGGTGTAGATCTTCTGCAGGGTCGCCGCATCAGGGTAGATACCCGGATCGGTGCGGATCGCCTCATCCACCAGCGGGGTCGCCGCCTTGTTGCCGTTCGGGAACTGCACCACGTTGGTGATATTGGCGATCACCTCGGGCTTCATCAGGTAGTTGATGAAGGTGTGGGCCGCCTCGACGTTCTTGGCATCCGCAGGAATGGCGATCATGTCAAAGAAGCTGCCCGCCCCCTCTTTCGGAATGGTGTAGGTGAGCGCTACGCCATTCTTGGCCTCGGCTGCCCGCGCCTTGGACTGCTGCAAGTCACCGGAGTAACCGACCGCGACGCAGAGGTTGCCGTTGGCCAGATCCGAGATGTACTTGGAGGAGTGGAAATAGGCGGTATAGGGACGGATGGAGAGGAACAGCTCCTCAGCCTTCTTCAGCTCTGCCGGTTTCTGGCTATCCGGTTTGAAGCCCAGATATTGCAGGGCAGCCGGCAGCATTTCGGTCGGTGAATCGAGGAAGGAGACGCCACACTCTTTCAACTTGGCCATGTTCTCCGGCTTGAACACCAGATCCCAGGAGTTGACCGGGGCATCAGCCCCCAGCACGGCTTTCACCTTCTCGGCGTTGTAGGCATAGCCGATGGTGCCCCACAGATAGGGGATGGAGTACTGGTTGCCCGGATCGCTCGGCTCGAGCGCCTTGAGCAGGTCGACATCCATGTTTTGCCAGTTGGAGAGCTTGGACTTGTCCAGTTTCTGGAACACGCCCGCCTTGATCTGCTTGGCCAGGAAGGGGTTGGATGGCACCACGATGTCGTAGCCCGAACTACCCGCCAGCAACTTGGCTTCCAGTACCTCGTTACTGTCGAACACGTCATAGACCACCTTGATCCCCGTCTCCTTCTGGAAGTTATCCAGGGTATCCGGCGCTATGTAGTCGCTCCAGTTGTAGACGTGCAGCACCTTCTCTTCAGCCATTGCTCCGGCACTTGCCATGACCAGAGCCACAGAGGCAGCGATCACTCCTGTTTTGAAAGACATCATCCTTGTCTCCTAAGCAAATTGTATGCGCATGCCAACCTGCCCGACCCACCTCAACCCTTCAGCTTTGCGGCTGTCAGATCCAGACTGCGCCTGGCCAGATCGACCAATTCATCAACCTGTTCCTCGGTGATGACCAAGGGGGGCGATATGATCATGGTATCGCCTACCGCCCTCATCACCAAGCCATTGTTAAAGCAGAACTCCCGGCAAGTCATCCCCGCATTTGCCTGAGCCGGGAAACGCCGGTTGGTCTGCTTGTCCTCAACGATTTCCAGCGCGGCGACCAATCCTTTGCCTCGGGTTTCTCCCACCAGCGGATGATCGGCCAGCTCCGCCCAGCGGCGCTGCAAATAGGGGCCGATAGTATCATGCACTCGCTTAACTATGCTCTCTTTCTGCATAAGCTGGATATTGGCCACCGCAACGGCGCAAGAGACCGGGTGACCCGAATAGGTGAAGCCGTGGTTGAACTCCCCCCCCTCCTCCACCAGCCCCTTGGCAACCCGGTCGCTCACCATGACGGCGCCGAGCGGCAGATAACCGGAGGTGATCCCCTTGGCCAGACACATCAGGTCTGGCTTGATGCCAAACCCTTCGCTGGCAAACCAGTGGCCGGTACGGCCAAAGCCGCAGATCACCTCGTCGGCGATGAGCAGGATGCCGTAGTGATCGCAGATGCGCTGGATCTCCGGCCAGTAGCTGTCGGGCGGAATGATGACGCCACCCGCCCCCTGGATCGGCTCGCCGATAAAGGCAGCCACCTTGTCCACTCCCAGCTCCAGAATCTTCTGCTCCAGCTGACGGGCCCGCTCCAGCCCGAACTCGTGGGCACTCATCCCCTGCCCCTCACCGAAGTGGTAGGGCTGATCGATGTGCACTATGCCGGGAATGGGCAGTCCGCCCTGGGCATGCATCCCCTTCATGCCACCCAGACTCGCCCCCGCCACGGTGGAGCCGTGATAGGCGTTATGGCGACTGATGATCACCTGTTTGTCAGGCTGACCCTTGCTGGCCCAGTAGTGGCGCACCATCCGCAGCACGGTGTCGTTGCACTCGGAGCCGGAGCCGGTGAAGAAGACGTGGTTGAGATGGGCTGGCGTCACCTCGGCCAGCAGGGTCGCCAGCTCGATCACCGGCGGGTGAGCGGTCTGGAAGAAGAGGTTGTAGTAGGGCAACTGCTGCATCTGGCGGGTAGCGGCATCCACCAGCTCCTGGCGGCCATAGCCCATATTGACGCACCACAGGCCCGCCATGCCGTCGAGAATGCGTTTTCCCTCGGAGTCTTCCAGATAGACGCCGCTGGCGTTGGTGATGATGCGCGAGCCCTTCTTGTTCAGGGCCTGAAAGTCGGTAAAGGGGTGCAGGTGGTGGCTGGCATCCAGTTGTTGCCACTCACGGGTTGTCTGCTGCATTTGTTGCTCCTCGGTTCCTTCGATTTAGCAAGATTCAGTCGTCAAATAGTCAGATGAGTCGGCACGTTCGCAGCCACAGTCACTCACGGCGTGTCTGCTGCATTCGTTACTCCCCTGCGCCTTCGATTTGGCAAGATTCAATCGTTAATCAATCCAGGTCGCAGCGCTCTTTCGGCCACAACCACTCACAGGTGGCAGCCGCCACCTGACTCGCGTTCCGGTCTCTTCGATACAGGGACCGGGGAGGCCGACTCCGGCCTCCCCGTTACAGGGGGATCAAACGTTCAGCAGCAGGAACTCCCGCTCCCAGCGACTGATCACCCCAAAGTAGGTCTCGTACTCTTTGCGTTTGACCGCGACGAAGGCGCGGGTGAAGCGCTCCCCCAGCATCTCCTTGATGGGCTCGCACTGTTCGAGATGGCTGAGTGCCTCCTCCAGCGAGCGGGGCAGGCTGTAGGGCAGGTCATAGGCGCTCGACTTCATCTCCGGCAGCGGCTCCAGCTTCTCCATCATGCCGAGATAGCCACAGGCCAGAGTGGCGGCCAGCGCCAGATAGGGGTTAGCATCGGCACCGGCGAAGCGGTTCTCCACCCGCCGTGCGCTCGGGTCGGAGAAGGGCACCCGCAGGCCACAAGTGCGGTTCTCAACCCCCCACTGTACGTTGCGCGGCGCGCTCTCGCCAAAGGTGAGGCGGCGGTAGGAGTTGACGTTGGGGGCCAGCAGGGCGGTCACCGCCGGGGTGTATTTCTGCAGACCGGCGATGAAGTGCATGAACTGTTCGCTGTTGCCGCCGTTCGGGGTACCGAACAGGTTGTGGCCGTTCACATCTTCCAGACTCTGGTGGATGTGCATGGCCGACCCCGGTTCGTCACTCATCGGCTTGGCCATGAAGGTGGCATAGATGCCGTGGCGGTGAGCGGCTTCACGCATGGTGCGCTTGAACAGGAACACCTGATCCGCCAGATCGATGGCATCACCATGCAGGAAGTTGATCTCCATCTGGGCGGCGCCCGACTCGTGGATCAGGGTGTCCACTTCCAGTTCCTGCGCCTCGCAGTAGTCATACATGTCTTCAAAGATGGGGTCGAACTCGTTGACCGCATCGATACTGAACGACTGGCGGGCGGTCTCAGGGCGGCCGTTGCGACCGACCGGCGGCACCAGCGGATAGTCGGGGTCTTCGTTTCGGGTGACCAGATAGAATTCCAGCTCGGGCGCCACCACCGGCTTCCAGCCCTGCTTCTCGTAAAATGACAGAACCCGACGCAGCACGGAGCGCGGCGCGATGTCGATCAGCTTGCCGTTGACGTCGAAACAGTCGTGGATCACCTGGGCAGTCGGCTCCAGCGCCCAGGGGACAAAACGGATGGTGTTGGGGTCGGGATAGAGCTGCATGTCCCGCTCCAGCGGGTCGATCATGCTGTCGTCATCCGGATATTCGCCGGTCACCGTCTGGGTGAAAATCACCTCGGGCAGACGCATGCCCCCTTCGCGCAAAAACTTGTTGGCTGGGATGATCTTGCCCCGGGCGTTGCCGGTGAAATCCGGGAACAGGCACTCCACTTCCGTGATGCGATTGCTCTCCATCCAGCCTTTGATACTGTCCATGTTAAACCCCGACTTTACGGTTGCCATTGGCAAGGGTGTCTAATATATGGAACACCCTTGTTATAAAATTGTAATCAACATCACCATAAAAGCCCGCCATCAAGGGCAATGTCAAGCGGGCGTGTTTAAAAAACTATAAATAACGGCGTATATAATGACCAAGGCGGCACCAAATACTAAACACTCAAATCCGTACGAAGCCCACCCTTCTCATCGTTGCAAAGGCGATGCCAACAGAGGGTGAAGCAGGCGCCAGATCCCGACCAATCCCCCGCAGGAACGGACCATTTTTTTGCAAGGGCGCACAATCCTTATCCTATTTGCTTTGCTTGGCTGCATTTTTTTGGTACAAGGCCCGCCCTGATTTGCACTCTCTTGCATGAAACAGGTGCAAATCGGGATACAAGGGCTTGGTCTGTAGGCAGACAGCCCCCATAAACAGGGATAATTGGGTTAGTAAACTGACTGGTAGTTAATCGTATGTGTGATTTCATGACTGAAGACCAACTGGCCTTTTACAAGGGGCAGATCGAGCGACAGATCGTCGAGCTCGAAGAGCGCCTGAACTCCCAGGCCAGCCAGGCCATCGCCACCGACACCAACGAGATGGCTGATGAAATTGACCGTGCCAGTATCGAGGAAGCCCGCCGTCTGGAGCTGAACCGCATCGAGCACGACAAGCTGCACCTGCGCAAGCTGCGAGGCGCATTGAAGCGCATCAGCGAAGGGGATTTTGGTTACTGCGAATCTTGCGGTGACGAGATCTCCCTCAAGCGGCTGCATGCCCGTCCGGAATCCCGTTTCTGCGTCGAATGCCAGAGCACCAAGGAATTTAACGATACCCACGTGTTCCGTCGCGTCGCCTGATTCTTCGAAGAACCGTCACCATTCTGGTGCAACAGACGCCAGCAAGGCAGGGCCCCGCGCTCAAACCTTGCACAACGCCTCGCAGCAAGATGGTGACAAGTTCTGTTAGACTCCGGACACCTTCCGGAATCTACAGGAGAACAGAGAGTGAAATGGCTCATCAAGCTGTGTTTGTGCCTGCCACTGCTGGCACAAGCACAGGTTCTGACGGTCAAAGTCCCCAGCCGTCCCGTCAACAATCTTGACCAGGAGTACCAGTACAAGCTGCTGGAACTGGCCCTGACCCGCTCCGGGCAACCCTTTCGCATCCAGCCTGTCGAACTCGACCTCAACCAGTTCACCCTCCAGCAGCAGCTGAGCAAGGGCAAGACCATCAACGTCTTCTGGATGGGCACCTCCAGCACACTCGAATCCTCCCTGATTGCCGTCCCCATTCCGCTGTTTCGCGGGCTGGAAGGATTGCGGCTGTCCTTCATCCACGCGGATGCCCAAGAGAAGTTCAACCAGATCAATACCCTGGCCGACCTCAAACAGCTGAAGGCGGCGCAAGGAGTCGGTTGGGCCGATAACAAAATTCTGGAAAATGCGGGCATCCCGACCTTCTCCGGCCGATACAGCAGCCTGTTTCGCCTTATCAACGACGGCGACAAGATCGACTTCTTCCCGCGCGCCCTGGTGGAGATCTTCGCCGAGCGCAGCGAGCTGGTGGCGCAGTATCCCAACCTCGCTATCGAGCAGCATCTGCTGATCCGCTACCCCTTCGCCCAGTTCTTCTTCGT
The DNA here is from genome assembly GCF_019048085.1 of Aeromonas sp. FDAARGOS 1416. NCBI lineage: Bacteria > Pseudomonadati > Pseudomonadota > Gammaproteobacteria > Aeromonadales > Aeromonadaceae > Aeromonas > Aeromonas sp. FDAARGOS 1416. The sequence continues at coordinate 3,575,048 of NZ_CP077301.1, forward strand.
CAGCCCCGAATACCCCAAGCTGGCCAAGGCTATTCAGACCGGGCTGGAGCGGGCCTATGCCGATGGCAGCTTTATGAAGTTCTTCAATGACAACCCCAAGATCCGCGAAGCGCTCGCCAGCGCCAACCTCGATCAGCGGGTCACCATCGCCCTGCCCAATCCGGATATGACCCCGTTGCTAAAATCCATTCCGGCCCAATATTGGGAGTATCCACCGCAGGGATAAGCATCACGAGCGCCTGACCACGAAGGTCAGGCAGCGAGAACACAGTGCGCCAGGGAGGTGCCATGAAGGGAATCCAGGAGTGGTTTGCGCAGTACGGCCAGAGCCATCGCAATCCGATAAACGTCGCCATCCACAAGCTGGCGGTACCGGGCATCTATCTCTGCTCGCTGGCGCTGCTCTGGTGTCTGCCACACGGGCCCTTGCCAGAGCCCCTCAACTGGGCGGCAGTGGCAGCCATTCCGGTGCTGCTGTTCTATCTGCAACTGTCGTTTTCGCTGTTCGCGGGGATGGCCGGGCTGACCGCGCTGGGATTGTGGATCTGCCACCAATGGCAGGGGCCGCTGCTGTGGCCCGCGGTGGCGGCGTTCGTGATTCTCTGGATAGCCCAGTTTGTCGGCCACAAGATCGAGGGCAAGCGCCCCTCCTTCCTCGCCGACCTGCAATTTCTGCTGATAGGCCCCGCCTGGGTGCTTGCCAGCCTCTATCGTCGCCTGGGCATTCCCTATTGAGGAGTGCCGGGCCAACAGGAGAGACCATGACACATAACCACACGCGACATAACGCCCTGCGCCGCGCCCTGCCCCTGCTGCTGGGGGCCCTGTTTGCCGGCCCGGCGCTGGCTGACAAGGCTGACCCGGTCGGTGAAGTGAGCACCGCCTTCAAGCTCTTCGGCCCCAACCACAAGATCCTGGTGGAGGCGTTCGACGACCCGCGCATCGACGGCGTCGCCTGCTATCTGGCGCGCCCCAAGACAGGTGGCGTCAAAGGCGGGCTGGGACTGGCGGAAGATCCCTCCCACGCCTCCCTGTCGTGCCACCAGATCGGCCCCATCACCCTGCCCGAAAAGCTGAAGGCGGGGGAAGAGGTGTTCGATGTCAGCACCTCGCTGGTGTTCAAGGAGCAGAAAGTGGTGCGTTTTTACGACAAGAAACGCAACGCACTGGTTTACCTGACCTACAGCACCAAACTGGTGGATGGTTCGTACAAGAGTGCAGTCAGCGCCGTTCCCATTATGCCGTGGGGACAATAACCAGCCGGTTTGCCCGGTGATAGTTGACCCATTTTGTTGTAATTTGACGACACACACGCTGCGGAGCACATACCATGAAAGTCGCCGTATTCAGTACCAAGAGCTATGACAAAGAGCATTTCAACCAGGCCAACAGCCAGTACGGCTTCGACCTGGAGTTTTTCGATGTGCGGCTGGAGGCCAAAACGGCCCGACTGGCTCACGGCTTCCCGGTGGTGTGTCTGTTCGTCAATGACGATGCTGACCGCGAGGTATTGACCGAATTGGCTGCCAACGGCACCCAGGTGATTGCCCTGCGCTGCGCCGGTTACAACAACGTGGATCTGGCCGCCGCCAAAGAGCTGGGACTGAAAGTGGTGCGGGTGCCCGCCTACTCCCCCGAGGCGACCGCAGAACACGCCGTCGGCATGATGATGTGCCTCAACCGCCGCATCCATAAGGCTTATCAGCGCACCCGCGACGCCAACTTCTCGCTGGAAGGGCTGGTCGGCTTCAACATGCATGGCAAGACCGTTGGCGTCATCGGCACCGGCAAGATCGGTCTGGCCGCCCTGCGCATCCTCAAGGGCTTCGGGGTTCGCCTGCTGGTCAACGATCCTTACCAGAATCCGGCAGCCATCGAGCTGGGGGCCGAGTACGTGGATCTCGATACCCTGTTCCGCCAATCCGACATCATCAGCCTGCACTGCCCGCTGTTCAAAGAGAACTACCACCTGTTGAACAAGGAGGCGTTCGCCAAGATGAAGGACGGGGTGATGATCATCAACACCAGCCGTGGCGGCCTGCTCGACTCCAACGCCGCCATCGAGGCGCTCAAGACCTCCCGAATTGGCGCGCTGGGGCTGGACGTCTACGAAGAGGAAGAGGATCTCTTCTTCTCCGACAAGTCCAACGAGGTGATCACCGATGACGTGTTCCGCCGTCTGTCCGCCTGCCACAACGTGCTGTTCACGGGTCATCAGGCGTTCCTGACCCGCGAGGCGCTGCACGCCATCGCCGATACCACCCTCGGTAATATCCGCGCCATCGAGAGCCAGGGCCGCTGCGACAACGAAGTGGAATAGGGGCTCGCCCTCTCTTCGTCACGCGCCGGGTTGTGAGACCCGGCGCCTTCGGGTAGGCTAGCCCCCCTTTTTTATTCAGGAGTCTGGCGCCCATGTTTATCGGATTTGATTACGGCACCTCCAACTGTGCCGTGGCCGTGATGGAACAAGGTAGCCCCAGGCTGCTGAATCTAGGTGCATCCCGCTACCTCCCCTCCACCCTGCATGCCCCCCACCGGGATGCTATCGCCGGTCTTTTGGCCGAAGGGCTGGCACCCGCCCAGCAGGCGGAGTACCTCAAGCTGCGTGGCCCCGTGGTCACCCGCGCCCAGATGGTTCGCCGCCAGATGCGCGAAGAGGGACTGATCGACGAGCTGAGCTTCGGCGGTGCCGCGCTGGAGCGCTATCTGGAAGAGCCGGACGATGGCTACTACATCAAATCGCCGAAATCCTTCCTCGGCGCTTATGGCCTCAAGGCCCCCCAGATCGCCCTGTTTGAAGACATCGTCTGCGCCATGATGCTCCATGTCCGCCAGCAGGCGGAGCAGCAGCTCGGCGCCCCGATCCGCCAGGCGGTGATCGGCCGTCCGGTCAACTTCCAGGGTCTGGCGGGGGAAGAGAGTAACCAGCAAGCTATCGCCATCCTGACCGAGGCAGCCCGTCTGGCCGGTTTCGAGCAGGTGGAGTTCCTCTATGAACCGGTGGCGGCCGGGTTTGAATTCGAAGCGCGCCTCACCGAAGACGCCGTGGTGCTGGTGGTGGATATCGGCGGCGGTACCACCGACTGCTCCATGCTGCGGATGGGCCCCAGCTACCGCGATCAGCTGGATCGTAGCGGCGATCTGCTCGGCCACAGCGGCCAGCGGATCGGCGGCAACGACTTCGATATCCGCCTGACGGTGGAGGGGATGATGCCGCTGCTCGGCATGCACGAGACCCTCAAGACCGGCAAGCCGCTGCCCCATCCGCTGTTCTGGGATGCGGCCGCCATCAACGACGTCAGCGCCCAGAGCCGCTTCTATAGCCTCGACACCGCCCGCCAGCTGCAGGATCTGCAGCTCGACAGCCAGCCCGGCAGCAAGCTGGGGCGTCTGGCCAGCCTGCGGGCCCACAAGCTGAGCCACCAGCTGGTGTGGCGTGCCGAGCAGGGCAAGATCGCCCTCTCGGAGCAGGAACTCAATCGCCAGTCGCTGGCCGAGCTGGAAAAAGGGCTGGAAGCGGAACTGACCCGCGAACAGCTGGCCAACGCCTCGGCCCTGCTGCTGGAGAAGATTGGCGAGCTGATGGACGAAGCGATTGCCGCCGCCGGTGTGCAGCCGGATCGCATCTTCGTCACCGGTGGTAGCGCCCGCTCGCCGCTGATCGCCAGCTTTATCCGCCAGAAGCTCCCGTCCATCCCGCTTGAGGGTGGCGATGACTTCGGCTCGGTGGCTGCGGGTCTTGCCCGTTATGCCGAGCGGCTATTCGCCAACTGAGCCCTGAGATAGCGTAAATCGATGGCAACATCACCCGTGTGTTGCCATTAAGCGACAGTCGCGCGGGACAAGGGGCGACAGAAGCGGTCGGTCGTCCCCTCTCCCGCCCTGCTCCCGACTGCCCAAAAAGGGTATTCTTGACGCTCCCCCAACCGGAGCCCCCTCATGCCCAGATTGCCCTTTTTGCTGATCCCCCTGTTACTGCTCGCTGGCTGCAGCTCGACCGCCTTTGTTCAGCAAGATCTGCAACATCACCACTGGGTACTGAGCAAACTGGATGGCGAACCGATCAAGGCCCCCCGCGACAATCCCCCCGATTTCGAGATCGGCGAGCACTTCACCGTCAATGGCATCGCCGGTTGCAACCGCTACTTCGGTCAGGGCCATCTGGAAGATGACAAACTGTGGGTCACCAGTCTGGGCAGCACCGAAATGGCCTGCATGCCGCCGCTGGACACCATAGAGCAGGCCGTGCTGACTACCCTTACCGAGGGGGCGACCCTGAGCGGCACCAGTCAGAACCTGATCCTGCAGGGCAAACAGCACCGTTTGGAATACACCTTGCGCGACTGGGTGTTCTAGCGCTCACAAAGCCGCATCACAAACAGGAACATGTTGTCCGGCTGTGGCACAATATGAGGCAGAGTTCGCAACGGAGGCTGCCTCAGCCATGTCGATGGATCGCCTGTTTGACAAGATCAAACAACTCCCCACTATTCCCAAGCTGCTGCACGAGTTGATGCAGAGCTTCAACGACGAGAATGCCCGCATCGACGAGATTGCGGCCAAGATCGCCATGGATCAGGTGATCAGCGTCAAGGTGCTGCGGATGGCCAACTCGGCCGCCCTGCGCCGGGGCAATGAAGTGACCTCCATCGAACAGGCGGTGATCCGGCTCGGCTTCAACCGGCTGCGCTCCGTGGTGGTCGCTTCCGGCATCATCGGCACCTTCAAGGCCCCGCCCAGCTTCGACAAGAACAAGTTCTGGACCGAGACCTTCCAGGTCGCCACCATCGCCAAAACCCTGGCGCAGGAGGCCAAGGTGATGGATCCCGAGACCGCCTTCACCTGCGCCCTGATCCACAACATCGGCGAACTGCTTATCCAGAGCACCTTGCCGGAAGAGGCCGAGCTCATCAACATGGCGATCCAGAACGGCAGCAGCCGGGTCGAGGCCCAGCGGGAGATGCTGGGCTACGACTATGCCCAGCTCGGTGCCGAGTTGGCGCGGCGCTGGAACCTCTCCGAGGCCTTCGTCGATGCCATCTCCCAACAGCTTGACCCGCTCTCCCACGATCCGGTCAGCAAGGAGGCGGTGCTGATCCGCCTCGCCGTGTTTATCTCCTTCGCCTGGAACGCGGGCGTGCCTGCCCAGGCCATCATCGCCCGCTTCCCCAAACCGCTCGCCGACCAGTTGGGACTGGATCCCAAGTCGCTGGCAGGCCAGCTCGAAACATTGCATGAACAGGGTAATGCCCTCGCCGATCTTCTGACTCAATAAGCATCATGACCCATCCGTTTCTGTTTCATCCCCAGGTGGCGCCCTGGTTCAAAGAGAGCGCCGACGCACTGCAATTGACCCTCTTTAGCGAGCTGGATGCGCCGATCCGCGAGGTGTGGCTGCGCCACGAGCCGGATAACGAGGAGTACCTGATCCCGATGACGGCGGTCTCCACCCGCGATCGGCTGCAGGTGTGGCAGGCGACCCTGCCGCTCATCAAGGGACAGGATATCCACCTCTACAGCTTCAAGTGCCTCACCGACGAGGAGCAGTGGTGGCTGCACGGGGCGGGCGTCAGCGCGTCCATGCCGCCACGGGAGCAGCATTTTCGCTTCAACAGCCTGCACCAGCCACCGGCCTGGGTGCAGGATCAGGTGTTCTATCAGATCTTCCCCGACCGCTTCTGCAACGGCGATCCGTCGCTGAGCGTCAAGCATCACGAGTACGAATATCGCGGCAAAGCGGTGATCAGCAAGGCGTGGGGCGAACCGGTCAGTCGCCATGAAGAGGGCCACGGCGCCTGCGAATTTTACGGCGGCGATCTGGCGGGCATCGATGCCAAGCTGCACTACCTGCAATCCCTCGGGGTGACGGCGCTCTACCTCAACCCCATCTTCGATTCGCCGAGCAACCACAAGTACGACACCCAGGACTACTTCAAGGTGGATGCCCACCTCGGCAGCAACGAGCAGTTCGCCGAGCTGACCCGCAACCTGCACCAGCGCGGTATGAAGATCATCCTCGATGCGGTGGTCAACCACACCTCTACCGAGCACCCCTGGTTCTGCCCGCCACTGGGGGCCCAGAGCAACCCGGACTCCCCGTGGCGCAGCTTCTACACCTTTGATAAGGAAGGGGATTACGTCAGCTGGAAGGGCATTCGCAGCCTGCCCAAGCTGGACTTCTCCTGCGAGAAGGTGCAGGACGCCGTCTATCGGGCAGACGACGCCATCCTCCGTTACTGGATGCGCGCCCCCTACCAGATCGATGGCTGGCGCTTTGACGTCATCCACATGCTGGGCGAGCGCGGCACCGCCGAGGGCAATCGCAGTCACGTGCGCGCCATTCGCGGGGCAGTGAAGCAGGAGAACCCGGACGCCTATGTGCTCGGCGAACACTTCTTCGAGGCGAGCCAGTGGCTGCAAGGGGATCAGGAGGACGGCGCCATGAACTACTACGGCTTCGCCCATCCGATCCGCGCCTTCCTGGCCGGTAAGGACATCGCCTACCACCCCATCAAGATCAGCGCCGAAGAGCTGGATCGCTGGCTCAAGCTGGCGCGGGCCCACATCCCGTTCAAGAACCAGCTGGCCCAGTTCAACCTGCTGGACAGCCACGACACAGCCCGTTTCCTCCATCTGCTGGGTGAAGACAAGCAGCGGATGCAGCTGGCCGCCACCCTGCTGCTCACCTATATCGGCGTGCCGTCCATCTACTACGGCGATGAAGTGGGACTCTCCGGCGGCAACGATCCGGACTGCCGCCGCTGCTTCCCGTGGGATACCACAGACTGGGATCACGTGCTGCACGACCACTATCGTCGGCTGATCCAGATCCGTCGCCAGCGCCCTTCCCTGCGCCGTGGCGATATCCAGACCCTCTACGCCGGGCCCCACAGCTATGTATTCGCCCGTACCCTGCAAAGCGATCAGGTGGTGGTGGCCTGCAACCGCCATCCGAGCGAGCCGCGCACCATCAGCTTGCCCCTGTGGCAGACCGCCAGCCCCGCCAGCCGCTTCACCGATGCCTTCAACGGCGAGAAGTTCGAAGTGGTGCAGGGCGAGGTGCAGCTCACCATCCCTGCCAACTCGGCGAGAGTGCTGATCTCCAGCTGAGCGGGCAACTGACGCGCTGAAAAACAAAACCGGAGCCCAAGGCTCCGGTTTTTTATTCCGTTCAATCCATCATGACGTCTGGCCCCTAGCCAGCCACCATCAGTAGTTGATGCTGACGTAGGGCACTTCCGGCACCTGCCAGCGCTGCTTGAGGTAGACGGTGAGCACGAAGAAGAAGTTGGCCAGCAGGTTGGCGAAGCGATAGAGAATTGGATCGAAGGCCACCCCGCTCTCTTCCAACCGGACCAGCAGCCGCACCACCTTCTTGCTGCCACAGCGGCACAGATGGAGGGTGGGAATGGGCTGCGGCCCCTGCGGCAGCACGAAACCGGTGACGCTGCCGCGACTCGCCTCGTTGTAGTGGTCGTAACGGGCCTTGAGCCACTCAAGGTCTGCATCGAAGATCCCCAGCTTGCCGCGTACCGAGCCGTTTAGGTTGTAGATAAGTCGCTGCAACGCCGCGAGATCCGCCAGCATGGGCTCGGTATCCGCATCCGGCGCAAGGTGTGACAGCACGGCCCCGACCTGACAGCAGAGCTCGTCAGTGGCGATTTCAAAATCACATTTGAGCGAGGTTTCGAAGATAAAGGGGTAGCAGAGCTCGCGCTTGTCTCTTGGCTTCTTAGGGTTCATGGGGCAACCGGATTGGAGAAAAGGCCAGTTTGCCAGCCCCGGGAAGGGCTGGCAAACGGCAGCTAATTACTTGCGTTACGCGCTGTGGCTCAGGCGTTCTTACTGGCGGGCTCGGTGGAGGGCTGGAACTGGTTGATCATCCGCAGCGCCTCCAGCATCCGCTGGTTGAAGCTGGTGAAGCGATCGACCTGTACAGGTTCCCCTTCCCCTCTCGCCGCCAGCACGGCCGGGGTCAGCGCCTGTTGCTGGGATGCTGGCAGCAGAGTATCTGCCTGTTTCTGCACCTGATCCAGCTTGGGCAGGTAGTCTGCAAACGGCTTGATCAGATCCTGCAGGGAGTGCGCCCCCTGATAGGTCTGGCTCAGCTTGACGCTCTGCTTGAGCTTGAGGGAGTAGGAGGCCAGCTGGCTGTCATCCAGTTTCAGCTCGCCCGCCTTGTCCAGCAGATCCTCGAAATTGCCGGAGAAGAAGCTCCCCGCCAGCTCGTCGATCCCCTTGACCAGCGTACCGATGGACTCCATCTCGTCGCTGCTGAGATCCCCCTCCAGCGAGAAGCTGAAGCTCTGGCTCGACTTGAGGCTGAACTGGCTGCCGCTCTCGCTGCTCTGGGACTTGGTCTGCCAGCTGTCGTTGAAGCGCAGCACCACCTTGTCGCCATCCTTGGTCTGGATCTCCAGATAACCCTGCTGGCGACTGGCCATCTCGGCCTGTCCCATGTCGGTCGGAGAGACCTTGCCGAAGAACTCCTTCTCGAACTCCTCGAGCCCTTTCTGGATCAGCTTGTAGCTCTGATCGATACCGGTTTTGATATCGTCGTTGTCAGTCGCCCACTTGCCGAGCTGCTTCTTCGCCTCGTCAAAGCCCTTGTCGACCCCCTTGCGGGCCTGCTCCATCATCCCGGTCAGGTCGTCGTCAGACTTGCCATCGGCCCGCGCGGCACCGAGCCGTCCGGTCACGAACTGCAGCACGTTGTCAGCCACCGACTGGAAGTCGAACAGGGTCTCCGGCGTGATCTCCTCGGGCTCTTTCACCTTCGGCGCCTGATAGCCCTGGCCATTGATCTCCAGCGAGAACTGCAATGCCTGCTGGATCAGCACCTGCGCCCACTTGGGCGGCTTGTGCAAGGAGACAGCCTCCTCGCTCTTGACCTGTTTCTGCTCCGCCTGTTGGGGCGATTTGGGAGAAACACCCACTCCCTTGGGTTGGGCTGCGCCCACGCCTTCGATCTGCATAATGTGTCCTCCCACCATGCCTGTAGATCAGCTATCGGCCTGACTGAACACTTCTTGACCACAAAATGCTGGACAATCTGCGGCTGGCTTTTAAAATCGGGCCCCTTTGGGTGGCCTGTTGCCTTCCCCCGATTTCGACCCGGCCCGGCCGGTGTGCATGTGAGGTATTTATGACCCAATCCCAACAGCCTTCCGCGAACGCTCCGGCGCCTAGAACCGCGGCCGACTATCAGGCCCAACTCGACGAAAAGCGCGCTCGCCTCACCGAGCTGTTTGCCGGCTTCACCCTCCCGGCGCTGGAAGTGCACAGCTCACCGGCGGAGTACTACCGGATGCGCGCCGAATTTCGCATCTGGCACGAAGGGGATGACCTCTTCCACTGCATGTATGCCCCGGCGACCAAAGAGATCATCAAGATAGACCACTTCCCTACCGCCAGCCGCCTCATCAACCAGTTGATGCCGCTGCTGCTGGAGGGGCTGCGCCCACACCCGGTGCTGCGCCGCAAGCTGTTCCAGATCGACTACCTCTCCACCCAGTCCGGCCAGATCATTGTCAGCCTGCTCTATCACCGCAAGCTGGAGGCCGAATGGCAACAGGCCGCCGAAGCGCTGCAGGCCGATCTGCGCGCCAAGGGGTTCGAGCTGCAACTGATTGGCCGCGCCCACAAGCAGAAGATCTGTCTGGGGGATGACTTCGTCATCGAACAGCTCAACGTGGCGGGTCGCCAGCTCATCTACAAGCAGGTGGAGAACAGCTTCACCCAGCCCAACGCCGCCATCAACGAGCAGATGCTGGCCTGGGCGCTGGATGTGACCAAGGGGAGCGAAGGGGACCTGCTGGAGCTCTATTGCGGCAACGGCAACTTCTCCATCGCGCTGGCGCAGAACTTCCGCAAGGTGCTGGCCACCGAAATCGCCAAGCCGAGCGTCGACTCCGCCCAGTTCAACATCGCAGCCAACGGCGTCGACAACCTGATCATCCTGCGCATGTCGGCCGAGGAGTTCACCATGGCGATGCGTGGTGAACGGGAGTTCAACCGCCTCAAGGGGATCGATCTCAAGAGCTACCAGTGCAACACCATCTTCGTCGACCCGCCCCGCGCCGGTCTCGACGATGCCACCGTCAAGCTGGTGCAGGAGTACGACAACATCCTCTACATCTCCTGCAACCCCGAGACACTGCAGGCCAACATGGCCGTGCTGGGCGAAACCCACGAAATCGCCCGTTTCGCCCTGTTCGACCAGTTCCCCTGGACCCATCACATGGAAGCCGGGGTCTATCTGCGCCGCAAGGCCGGTTGATTCAGGCAGACAGGAAAACAACAACAGGGCCGGATGGCCCTGTTTTGTTATTGGCTGAACATCGGCCTCACTCCAGCCGGAAGTGACCCACGATCTCCCGCAGCCGGTCGTAGGTCTGCTGCATCGCCACGGAGCTGGCGACCGTTGCCTCCCCGTTGTGGGTCAGCTGGCGGATCACTTCAGCGATGGCGCTCATGTTGCGATTGATCTCTTCGGCCACCGCGCTCTGCTGCTCCGCCGCCGTGGCGATATGGCTGATGAGATCGTTGATCTCCACCACTTCTCCGGCCATCAGATCCAGCGACTCGTTGACCCTGGTGGTGTTCTCGGCAGCCCCCTGACAGCTCTGCTTGGTGTTGCCCATGGCATCCACCACAGTTCGGGTGCCCCGCTGCAGACTGGCCAGCATGGTCTGGATCTCGGCTGTGCTCTGCTGGGTACGGGCTGCGAGGGAACGCACCTCGTCTGCCACCACCGCAAAACCGCGCCCCTGTTCACCGGCGCGGGCCGCCTCGATGGCGGCATTGAGCGCCAGCAGGTTGGTCTGTTCGGCAATGCTGCCGATCACCCCGAGCACGGAGCCAATCTGCTGCACATCCTGCTGCATCGCTTCGATGGAGCGGGCAGTGGCTTCCACTTCGTCTACCAGCGCCATCACGCTGGCCATCGCCTGATCCACCACCTGACGGGACTGGCTCGCCAGCTGCTGGCTCTGGCCGGTGAGCTGGGCGGTGCTGGCCGCACTCTCGGAGACGGAGACCGCGGTGCGGCTCATCTCGTTGATGGCGGTCACCACCTGCTCGGTCTCACGCACGTGGTCCGCCAACAGGGACTGGGCGGCGCCGGTCTGGCTGGCCAACCCCTCGATACCGCTGTTGAGCTGGCCGCTCGCCTGTCGCACCTCCCCCATCATCTCCTGCAACCGCTCGATAAAGCGGTTGATGCCGGCCGAGATTTGGCCAAGGTCATCCTTGCTGGTCACCGCCAGCCGGCGGGTGAGATCGCCGCTGCCGCGGGAGAGCTCCAGCACCAGATCCCGCAGCGAGAGGATGGGGCGATAGGCCACATTGAGCGCCAGCATCGCCAGCACCATCACCACGATCGCCACACCGAACAGCGCCATGATGATCTGGCCGTTGAGGGCCCGGGTCATGGCACGGATGTAATCGAGGTCGATGTAGCCGGTCAGGGTCCAGCTGCTGCCGCGAATATCCAGCTGGTTGGGGCGCGCTTCACTCTCCCCTTGCGGCTTGCTGTCATAGAGGCTGTTGCCCTGACTGTCGGCCAACGAGAAGTAGCGGCCATCGCCACTCATCTTCTCCAGCAGGCTTTTGAACTCGCTCATGTCGAGGTAGTAGAGATAGGCGGAATCGGCACCGCGCGGCACCAGAATAGTGATGACCGGCTTGCCATCCACCTGTTGCAGCGGGCTGACGGTGATCTGGTGGTTGGCGGCGGGGATCAGCTTGCGCAGGGCATCGACCTTGGCGTTGTCGTTGATGACCCCGCTCACGTCGAAGGCCATGTCGCCGATCACCTTGACGATGTTGTGAAAGCCGGTCTCTTGCAGGGTCTTCTTGACGTTGGTCACCCCGAAGTTGAGGTTGGCGGCCAACAGGATCTTCTGATTGATGTCGCTGGCCAGCTTCTCTTTGACCAGAGTGATCTGCTCGGTGATGTTGTGGGTGGCCTGAGTACGAATGTAACCACTGATGAAGTGATTCACGCTGAGCCCGGCGGTGCCGATGGTGACCAGAATGGCCAATAGCAGCAAGAGGTAAATCTTGACCTTGAATGGCATGGGTTCCCTCCAGAAGAGAGGGCTGGCAACGCCAACCCTCCCTGCCAATCGTTATTTCTTCTTGGCGTACTTCATGGAGTCCAGGGCCACCGCCAGAATGATGATGCCGCCCTTGATGATGAACTGCCAGTAAGGGCTGACGCCGATATAGGTCAAGCCATAGTTGATCAGGGTGAAGATAAGTACGCCGGTAATCACACCCGCGACCGTTCCCACCCCGCCGGCAAACGACACCCCGCCCACCACGCACGCCGCGATGGCATCCAGCTCGTACATGAAGCCGAGGTTGTTGGTGGCGCTACCGATCCGGCCCGCTTCCAGCATGCCGCCGAAGGCGTAGAAGACCCCTGCCAGCGCATAGATCATCACCAGATTGACCGCCACGTTGACGCCGGAGACCTTGGCTGCCTCGGGGTTGCCACCGATGGCGAAGATGTTTTTGCCAAAGCGGGTCTTGTTCCACAGCACCCAGACAAAGACGCTGGCGATGGCCGCGTAGAAGGTAAGATAGGAGAGCTTGAATCCTCCTATCCGGATAAACCCTTGGGCGAAGCTGGAGAAGCGAGGGTCAAACCCGGCCACCGGCGAGGCCCCGACCGAGTCAAAGTAGAGGGAGTTGATACCGTAGACGATGATCATGGTGCCCAGGGTGGTAATGAACGGGGTAACGTTCAGGTAGGCCACGATCAGACCGTTGACCAGACCAATCAGGGCACCCACCACACACACCAGCAGGATCACCGCAGGAATGGGCACCTCTCCCAGCGTCGGGAACACCTTGTTGACGTTGGTCAGCGCCTGCAACATGGTTGCCGCTATGAGTGCCGCCAGACCAACCTGACGACCGGCCGAGAGATCCGTCCCCTGGGTGATGATGATGCCCGCCACCCCCAGCGCTATGATGACCCGCACCGAGGACTGGGTCAGGATGTTGCTGAAGTTGGTGAGGCTCAGGAAGGAGGGCTCCTGGATCACGATGACCATGAGCAGCACCAGCAGCACCAGATAGATGGCGTTTTCCTTGAGCGCCTGCATCAGATTGAAATTTTTAGCCGACTCCATAAATGTCTTCCTGTCTCTAGAGGTACAGAGATGCCAGGCGCAGTATCTCGCTCTGGTCAGTTTCTTTGGTATTGACGATCCCGGCGACCCGGCCATTGCTCATCACCATGATGCGGTCGGTGATCCCCAGCAATTCCGGCATCTCTGACGAGATGATGATGATCCCCTTGTCCTTCTTCGCCAGCTCCAGGATGAGCTGGTAGATCTCGAACTTGGCCCCGACGTCGATGCCGCGGGTGGGCTCGTCGAGCATCAGGATCTCCGGCTGGGTCAGCAGCCAGCGACCGATGATCACCTTCTGCTGGTTGCCCCCGGAGAGGGAACCGATCTGGGTCTGCTGGGTCGGCGTCTTGACCCGCATGGAGTCGATCACCCACTGGGTATCGCTCTTCATCTTGTTGTCGCTGAGCAGCCCCATGGAGCCCTTGTAGCTGTCCATGTTGGCGATCAGGGAGTTGAAGGCGATATCGAGCCGGGAGTAGATACCGGTGGAGCGGCGCTCTTCCGTCACCAGCGCAAAGCCGTTGCGGATCGCTTCGTGGGCGTTGTGGTTGGCCACCTCTTTGCCGTGCAGCTTGATGCTGCCCTGGCTGCGATCGCGAATACCGAACAGGGTCTCGACGATATCGGTGCGCTTGGCCCCCACCAGTCCGGCGATGCCGAGGATCTCCCCCTTGTGCAGGTTGAAGGTCACATCCTGAATGGAGGGCTGGTTCTTCGCCGTCAGGTGTTCGATCTCGAGGATCACCTCTTTCGGCTGGTTGGTTTTTTCCGGGAAACGCTGGGTCAGTTCACGGCCGACCATCATCCCGATGATCTGATCCATGGTCATGCCCTTGAGCGGCTGGGTTGCCACCCACTGGCCATCCCGCAATATGGTGATCTCGTCACAGAGCTGGAAGATCTCCTCCATCTTGTGAGAGATGTAGACGATGCCGCACCCCTTCTCCTTCAACTTGTTGATGATCTTGAAGAGGTGGTTCACCTCTTTCTCGGTCAGGGAGGAGGTGGGTTCGTCCATGATGACGATCTTGGCGTCGTAGGAGAACGCCTTGGCGATCTCGATCATCTGCATCTGGGAGACCGACAGGGTCGCGACCTTCACCTTGGGGTCGATGTCGATATCCAGCTCATCGAAGATGCGCTTGGTGTCGTCATACATCTTGCCGTGGTCGATAAACCACCCCTTGGTGGGGTAGCGGCCGAGCCACATGTTGTCCATCACGGTACGCTGCAGCACCAGGTTGAGCTCCTGATGCACCATGGAGACGCCATTTTCCAGCGCCTCTTTGGAGGAGGTGAAGTTGATCTCCTGCCCCTTGAAGAAGATCTTGCCCTGATCCTTCTCGTAAATGCCGAACAGGCACTTGAGCAGTGTGGATTTTCCCGCTCCGTTCTCGCCCATCAACGCATGCACAGAATGAGGACGGACCCGTAAATTGACATTATCGAGTGCCTTGACGCCGGGAAAGCTCTTACTGACGTCAATCATCTCCAACAGCCATTCTGATTGTTGCTGTGTTGTCATATCAGCCATCACATCTGGTTGAAAAAAGGGCAAGGGGATCTCCCTTGCCCTGGAGGAGGGAATTACTCGAATTGGGACAGGTTGTCTTTATCCACACCGACGTAGGCAACACGCACTACCTTGTCGACGATATTCCACTTGGTGCCTTCACCGGCCGGTTTGCCTTCAGCCAGGTTCTTGGTCAGCTCGAAGGTGGCCTTGGCCTGGTTGGCCGCATCGTTCAGCACGGTACCCGCCATGACACCGCTCTTGACCATGGCCAGCGCTTCCGGCAGCGCATCGACGCCGAATACCGGAATGGCAGTCTTGCCCTGGGCTTTCAGTGACTCGACTGCACCCATTGCCATGCCGTCGTTGTTGGCGATGACCACTTCGATCTTGTTGGCGTTGGGGCCGGAGATCCAGGCATCCATCTTGTCTTTCGCCATAGCGGTATCCCACATACCGGTATCCATGTGCAGTTGCTCGGTCTTGACGCTGCCATCGTTCAGGGTCTTGACCACGTAGGAGGTGCGCGCTTCGGCATCCGGGTGGCCCGGCTCCCCTTTCAGCAGCACGAACTGGATCACGCCATCCTTGTTCAGGTCCCACTCCGGATGGGCTTTCCAGTGTTTGGCAATCAGCTGACCCTGGATGATCCCTGACTCCTTGGAGTCGGTGCCCACGTAGTAGGCCTTGTCGTAGCTGGCCAGATCGGTAGCGCTCGGCTCCTTGTTGTAGAAGACCACCGGGATATCTTCGCCACGGGCTTTCTCAATCACCACCGGTGCCGCAGCCGGGTCAACCAGGTTGATGGCCAGCGCCTTCACCCCTTTGGCCAGCAGCACGTCGATCTGGTCGTTCTGCTTGGACTGGTCGTTCTGGGAGTCGTTCATCAGCAGTTCCACCCCCGGAGTGGCTGCCGCCTCCTTCTCGATGGCCTTGCGCACGACCGCCATGAAGTTGTCGTCGTACTTGTAGACGGTTACCCCGATACGGGTGTCAGCCTGGGCATTGGCTCCAGCCATCATGCCCATCAGCAGGGCGGCAACTGTGGTCAGTTTTTTCATTATGTGTGCTCCGATGTGTCTATCTGTGTTGTAGGGTGGCGAGCAATTGAGCAAGCGCCAATCAATGTAATCAGTTTGTTGTCATTTCTTCTGTGATCATGACGACAAAATGAAAACGTTTACACTCTGTTACATTGAAACTTTATATTTATTTTTCAAATACATATAAATAAAAATCAGATTTGAGACTCAATCTTTCCCACTGCATTGAGGCTAGTCGTTACTGGTCTGTTGTCAAAATGGCGCACTGGCTCGACAGTCGCCTCCATAGCTGGCTTAACGGAGAGTGCAGCCCCAACGGTAACGGCGCTCAAGCAGTTGATACTCGGGACGCACGCTCTGGCTCCAGGAGTCATCCCCGCCCACCCCCATATGGGCGCCATCGAGGCAAACCCACAGCCCCTCTTCGGCCACCAGATCGCTCTGGTGACGGGCGGCGGCCAGCTGCTGCTGACTGAAGCGGCTGGCACTGAAATGGAAGCTGCCGTTCACCGTCGTGCTGCCCAGCTGCAACTGGCGGGTATCACAGCGCAAGCCGTTGTCACTCGGGAAAATGTAAGGGGTATGCATCGCCTCCAGCGGCAGACTCCAGCGCCCCAGATCGGCGCCCAGCAGGCGATCCGGATAGTTCTCGTGCGGGCCGCGTCCCAACCATTCGGCTCGCGCCGGTACCTCGGCCAGATGAAGCAGCAGACCGATCCGCGGCAGCGACGGCAGCACCTGTGCCAGCTCGGTTTCTATCTCCAGGCTCATGGCGCCATCGTCGGTAAAGTGGTGATGCCAGTGACTCACCAGCAGCAGCTCATCGTGGTGGAAGTAACCATGGCTGACCCGGATATCCCCTCCGACGACCGCGATCCCCAGACAGCGGTGCTGCCACTGACCGAGGCCACAGCCCTGCCAGCGAGCAATCCAGGAGTTGGGGTCGGCGTGATCCGCTTCGCTGGTGCCAATGTCGTTGTCGAGCGGTGCGCGATAGAAGTGATCCATGATCGGCGCCAGCAACTGCTCCTGCCCCGATTTTTGCCAACTGGTGATGCGACCGCTCTGCTTGTCGAGCCACCACTGGCTGTTTGAGGCAGTGATCCGCCAGCCATCCGGCTGCTCGCTCAGGGTAGCGGCAGCGACCGGCGCTGGCAGGGCAAGGGGGCTCGGCAGGGTGAACTGCTGACGGGCGACCTTGTGACCCGCCTGCGACCAAGGGGTGGCCTGCGGCTGAACGATGGCCAGATCGAGCCAGGCCAGTGAGCCTGCCGCAAAGGGAGGCAGCCTCTCGCTCAGGGTCAACTCGACCACTCCCTGTGGCGCCAGCTCAAGGGAAACCTCCCCCTGCTGCTGCACATGGCCGTTCTCGCACAGCTGCCAGCAAAGCCGCTCGTTGTCGGTTTCCCGGAACAGGTATTCGCTCTCGATCCGCACCCGCAGCGGGGTGTGCTCGAGCAGGGTGAAGCGGAACGGCTGCTGGGCACGCTTTGCCTCGAACAGGGCAGGATGGGGGGTGCGATCCGGGAACAGCAGACCGTTGCAGCAGAACTGGCGATCGTTTTGCACATCACCGAAGTCGCCGCCGTAGCCCCAGTAGTGGCGACCATCGGCGGTGTATTTGTCGAGCCCCTGATCGACCCAATCCCAGACAAACCCGCCTTGCAGGCGTGGATGATCGCGAAACGCCTGCCAGTAGTGGGCGTAGCCCCCCAGGCTGTTGCCCATGGCGTGGGCATATTCGCAGAGGATCAACGGCCGATGCTCGCCGGGCAGGCCGATCCACTTGGCCAGCGCCCACTTGGGCACCGCAGGAAAGGGTTGATCCTGATGGGTTCTGGCATACATGGGGCAGATGATGTCGGTAGCCGGGGTATCGGCCCCTCCCCCCTCGTACTGCACCGGACGGCTCGGGTCGCTGCGCTTGATCCAGCCATACATGGCATCATGGGCCGGGCCGTAACCCGACTCGTTGCCGAGCGACCAGATGATGATGGAGGGGTGGTTGAAATCCCGTGCCACCATGCGGGTCGCCCGCTCCAGAAAGGCATTGCTCCAGGCGGGATCCCGCGCCAGCCGCCCCATGGGGGTCATGCCGTGGGTCTCCAGATTCGCCTCGTCCACCACATAGAGACCGAGTCGATCGCAGAGGCGATAGAAGTCGGGGTGGTTGGGATAGTGGGAACAGCGCACCGCATTGAAGTTGTGCCGCTTCATCAGCAGCAGATCCCGCTCCATGGTGGCGCGATCGATGGCATAACCCTTGGCGGGATGGTGTTCATGACGGTTGGCACCGCGAACAAGCAGCGGCTGACCGTTGACCCGCAGCAGGCCACCACGGATCTCCACCACCCTAAAGCCCACATCGCACGCTTCGCTCTCGATGGCCTGACCCTGCTCGTCCAGCAGGGTCAGGGTCAGGCGATAGAGATGGGGCGTCTCGGCGCTCCACTTGCGCGGCGCAACCACGTCGAGCCACAGCTCGGCACGATCGTCGTAAGCCCCTTTTTCGTCAATCGCTTGCGTGCCGATCGGCTGACGCAGGGTCGCAACGCGCTCAACGCCGTCATAGAGATTGGCCTCCACTGACAGGCCAGCCCCATTGGCCACCTGCAGGGCAATCTTGAGACGGCCACCCCGATAGCAGGCATCCAGCTCAGGCGTCACCCGCATATCCATCAGATGGCGGGACGGTTTGTGCAACAGGCTGACGGAGCGGAAGATCCCCGACAGCCACCACATATCCTGATCTTCCAGATAGGAGCCGTCGGACCAGCGCAGCACCAGCACCGCCAACCGGTTGCGACCGCTCTGCAGATATGGGGTCAGATCGAATTCGGCGGGCAGCCGGCTGTCCTGGGAGTAACCTACCCAGCGGCCGTTGCAGAAGAGGTGGAAGGCACTGCTTACCCCGTCGAAGATGATCCGGCTCTGACCGCTTGCCAGCCAGCCGGCGGGCAGATCGAACTCGCGGGAGTAGCAACCGGTGGGGTTCTCTGCTGGCACCCGGGGCGGATCGCAGGGAAAGGGGTATTTGATATTGGTGTAGATGGGGCCATCGGTGAGCGGCCGCGCAGCCGGATAGGCGGCATCCAGCTGCCAGTTACCCGGCACTGTAATGGGGCAAGCATCCACCAGATCCTGCGCCAGCCAGCTCTCGGGCACCAATTCGGGAGCGGCAAAGAAGGAGAAGCGCCACTCGCCATCGAGCAAGAGACGGGAGGAAGAGGCCAGATCACCCCTGGCATCCGCTTCGCTGCGCCAGCTGAACATGGGGGCATGGGCTGCCAGCCGATTTACCGACGTAATAGCCTGAGTCTGCCAATCCTGACGCGCCACTATCTCCCTGAGCATTCACTCTCTCCCTGCTGATTGGAAAACGTATTCAGTCTAGAGAAGTATGACGCAGGGAACGGCGATCTCGCTCACACAGATGTAAACGATTACACTGATTTTGTTAAGTAAAGCGGAGTAAAAATGATTAAAAACAGGTAAAACAATAACTATGCAAGAAACGGCCCCGAACAGGGCCGTAAAAGGGGGCTATCCAGCCCGAACCGGTGCCACCGAGTGGCGATTGATCAGGGTGGGGGTATAGATCCTGCTCTGGGTCGCGTCACTCTCCCCCGCCGCCAGCTGAATGGCCAGCTTGGCCGCCTGGGCCGCCATCAACTCGATGGGATAGCGCATGGTGGAGAGCTTGGGCCTCAGGTATCTGGCATAGATGATGTCATCGAAGCCCACCACCGAAACCTCCTCCGGCACTCGCAGGCCGTTGTCCGCCAGCACCGAGATGGCGCCCGCCGCCATGGCATCGTTATAGGCCACCACGGCGGTCACCTTGAGCCCCTTGGCCAACAGGTTGAGCATGGCGCGCTCGCCCCCCTCCTCGTTCGGGGTGCCACTCTCGATAAGCTCGGGATCGGCTGCCAGACCGGCTTCCATCAGCCCATCCTGATACCCCTGCAGACGCAAGGTGGCATCCTCGATGGCGTGATCCGAGCTGATAAAGGCGATATGGCGGTGACCCAGTTCGATCAGGTGGCGAGTCGCCGTAGCCGCCCCCAGCCGGTTGTTGAGAGCGATGCAGCGTCCCCTGAGGGCCGGAATATCGCGGTTGATCAGTACCATACCGGGCACCCGCATGGCGTAATCGTAAAGTTCCTCGTCGCTCAGCGCCTTGCTGTGCACCACCAGCGCCTCGCAACGCTTGCCGATCAGCAGCTCGATCGCTTCACGCTCCTGACGCGCCTTGTGAAAACCGTTACCCATCAGCAGGTGAAGGTTCTGCTCGACGGCCACGCCGGAGACCCCCTTCACCAGTGCACCGAAGAAGGGATCGGCTACATCACCGACCACCACCCCCATGGTGTCGCAAGTCTGGCTCACCAGTGCCCGCGCGTTGGCGTTGGGGGTGTAGCCCAGTTCGGCCATGGCCTTCTGCACCACTTCGCGAGACGCGGCACTGGCCTTGGGGGAGTTGTTCATCACCCGTGAAACCGTTGCCACCGACACATTGGCCAAACGGGCGACATCCTTGATGGTGCTCATGCTGTTTTCACTTCTTTCACTGTGCAATAGAGCGCCATTATACCCAGCAAACCCATTGAAAACAGGGGTGAAACGCATATCTGCCGTCAGGATGACCATAAAAACAGTGTAATCGTTTACACTGTTTTGCAAGCAAGCTCACAGTTTGGTCGCCACACCCTCGGCTAGACTGCTTCCAGACACTTTTTCAGTGGAGAGCAAGATGAACGTTCTGGTCACCGGCGGTTGCGGATATATCGGCAGCCACACCTGTCTGGCCCTGCAAGCGGCAGACATGAATCCCGTGGTGGTCGACAACCTCGGCAACAGCAAGCGCAGCGTGCTGGCCCGAGTCGCCGCCATCAGCGGCCTGCAACCCTTGTTCTATCAAGGGGATATTCGCGATGGGGCTCTGCTGGACCGGATCTTCGCCGAGCAGCAGATCGACGCGGTGATCCACTTTGCCGCCCTCAAGGCGGTCGGTGAATCGACCCGCATTCCACTGGATTACTACGAAAACAACCTCGGCGGCACCCTCACTCTGCTACAGGCGATGAAGCGGGCTGGCGTGCACAATCTGGTGTTCAGCTCTTCGGCCACCGTCTACGGCGATCCCGCCAGCCTGCCGATCCGCGAGGATTTCCCTCGCAGCGCCACCAACCCTTACGGGCGATCCAAGCTGATCATCGAGGAGATCCTCGAAGATCTGCAGCTGGCCGAACCCCACTGGAGCATGACCCTGCTGCGCTACTTCAATCCGGTCGGCGCCCACGAATCGGGCACCATGGGTGAAGACCCGCAAGGCATTCCCAACAATCTGATGCCCTATATCACCCAGGTCGCCATCGGCCGTCGCGACTGCCTGTCGGTCTTTGGAAACGATTACCCAACTGTTGATGGCACCGGCGTGCGCGACTACATCCACGTGATGGATCTCGCCGAGGGGCACGTCAAGGCACTGCAACACTGCGCCGACAAGGGTGGCGTGCACACCTACAACCTGGGCACCGGCCAGGGCCAGAGCGTGTTGCAGCTGGTCGCCGCTTTCTCTGCTGCCTGTGGCAAGCCGCTGCCGTTTCGCATCGAACCGCGCCGCCCGGGCGACATCGCCGCCTGCTGGGCCGATCCGGCCAAGGCCGAGCGCGAGCTGGGCTGGCGGGCGACCCGCAACATCGACGCCATGTGCGCCGACAGCTGGCGCTGGCAATCCGCCAATCCGAACGGTTACGAAGAGTAGGCCTGCCTGCTCCCTGTTAATAGACGACCCTATTTTTCAATACCTTATTCAGGAGAGATGATGTTCAACCCCGTCGATCATCCCCATCGCCGCTTCAACCCGCTGACCGGCCAGTATGTGCTGGTCTCCCCCCACCGGGCCAAACGCCCCTGGCAGGGACAGGTGGAGAAGGTGAGTCAGGCCCCCAAACAGGCCCACGATCCCGACTGTTTCCTCTGCGCGGGCAACACCCGGGTCACCGGCGACATCAACCCCGACTACAAGGGCACCTTCGTTTTTACCAACGACTTCGCCGCCCTGATGCAGGATACCCCGGCCGCCAATAGCGCCAGCGATCCCCTGCTGAAGCTGGAAGCCGCCCGCGGCACCAGCCGGGTCATCTGCTTCTCGCCGGACCACGGCAAGACCCTGCCCGAGCTGCCGCTGCCCGCCATCGAGGGGGTGATCACCACCTGGATGGATCAGGTCGCCGAGCTGTCGGCCCAGTGGCAGTGGGTGCAGGTCTTTGAAAACAAAGGGGCAGTCATGGGCTGCTCCAACCCGCACCCCCACGGCCAGATCTGGGGCAGCAACTTCCTGCCCAACGAGATCGCCCGCGAAGAGCAGCACCAGCGCGACTGGCTGGCGGAGCATGGCCGCCCCATGCTGCTGGAGTATGTGGAGCGGGAGCTGGCGGATCGCTCTCGCATCGTGGTAGAGACCGAGCACTGGCTTGCAGTCGTCCCCTTCTGGGCCGCCTGGCCGTTCGAAACCCTGCTGCTGCCCAAGGCGCACGTCCCCTCCATGCTCAACCTGACCAAGGCCCAGCAACAGGATTTGGCGGTGGCGCTCAAGGAGCTCACCAGCCGCTACGACAACCTGTTCGAGTGCAGCTTCCCCTACTCCATGGGCTGGCACTTTGCGCCGCCCAAATCGGATTGCCCCGAGGCGTGGCAACTGCATGCCCACTTCTATCCGCCGCTGCTGCGTTCCGCCACCGTGCGCAAATTCATGGTTGGCTTCGAGATGCTGGCCGAAACCCAGCGCGACCTTACCCCCGAGCAGGCTGCCGAGCGGCTGCGTGCCCTGAGCCCCGTTCACTACACCCAGACCAGCCACACCAATGAGGAGGCCTTATGACCCCCAGCCAACGCGTCAGCACCGTTTTTGCCGAGCAATTTGCCAAAGCGCCCGATCTGCTGGTGCGCGCCCCCGGCCGCGTCAACCTCATCGGTGAACATACCGACTACAACGACGGCTTCGTGCTGCCCTGCGCCATCGACTACGAGACCTGCGTTGCCATCGGCCTGCGCGATGACCGGCAAGTGCAGGTGATCGCCGCCGACTACGACAACCAGCGCGACCAGTTCGACCTCGACCAGCCCATCGAGCACCACCCCAGCCAGCGTTGGAGCGACTACATCCGCGGCGTGGTGAAGTATCTGCAGGAGCGCGGTTATGCCCTGCGCGGCCTCGATCTGGTGGTCTCCGGCAACGTGCCGCAGGGGGCGGGGCTCTCCTCCTCTGCCTCGCTGGAAGTGGCCATCGGTCAGGCCTTCAAGGAGGCGCTGGGGCTCGACATCAGCCAGGCCGAGATCGCCCTCAACGGTCAGCAGGCGGAGAACAAGTTCGTCGGCTGCAACTGCGGCATCATGGATCAGATGATCTCCGCCAGCGGCAAAACAGACCACGCCCTGCTGCTCGACTGTCGCTCGCTGGAGACTCGCCTCATCCCCATGCCCAGCGATCTGGCGGTGCTGATCGTCAACTCCAATGTACGCCGCGGTCTGGTGGACAGCGAATACAACACTCGTCGCCAGCAGTGTGAAGAGGCCGCCCGTCACTACGGGGTCAAGGCGCTGCGCGATCTCGATCTGGCCGGACTGGAAGCGGGCAAGGCCGGGCTGGATGAGGCCTGCTACCGCCGTGCCCGCCACATCGTAGGGGAAAACGCCCGCACCCTGGCGGCCGCCGATGCGCTGGCCAGCCACGACCTGACCCGCCTCGGCAAGCTGATGGCCGAGTCGCACGCCGCCATGCGCGATGACTTCGAGATCACAGTGCCCGCCATCGACGGTCTGGTGGAGATCATCAAGGCCAGGATCGGCACAGATGGCGGCGTGCGGATGACAGGTGGCGGCTTCGGCGGCTGCGTGGTCGCCCTGCTGCGCCCGGAGAAGGTGGCCGAGGTGATCGCTGCCGTCGAGGCAGAGTATCCGGCCATCTCGGGCCTCAAGGCCGACTGCTACGTCTGCTCTGCCAGCGCCGGTGCAGGCAAGCTATGAGCAGCGCCATGACGCCATTCGAACTGGAAAACGAGGAGGGGCTGCGCCTGCGCGGCCTCGACTTCGGCGCAACCCTCACCTCCCTCACCCTGCCGGTAGCGGGCAAACGGCGTGAAGTGCTGCTGGGCTGTGCCGACGACGCCTATCCCACCCAGCAGGTGTGGCTGGGCGCGGTGGCAGGACGCTTTGCCAACCGCATCGGCGGTGCCGAGCTGGTGCGTGATGGACAGCGCTGGCCGCTGGATGCCAATCAGGCACCCAACTGTCTGCACGGCGGGCAGGCTGGCTTTCATCGCCAGCGCTGGCAAATCAGGGAGCTGGAGGCGGATCGGGTCAAGCTGGCGTTGCTCTCCCGGGCGGGGGATCAGGGATTTCCCGGCAATCTGCGGGTCACCCTGGAGTACCGGCTGGAGCAGAGCGATCTGGTGGTCGATTTTGTGGCCAGCACGAATGCCACAACCCCGGTCAGCCTCACCAGCCACGCCTACTTCAATCTCGATGGGCAAACTGATGGCGGCGATGTCCGTGACCACCTCATCAGCATCAATGCCGACCACTTCCTGCCGACCGACCCGAACGGTTTGCCGATCACCATCACTCCGGTGGAGGGGCCATTCGATCTGCGCCGCGAGCGCCTGATTGGCCAGGATTGGCTGAACCATCCCCAGCAACAACAGGCCAAGGGGTACGATCACGCCTTTGTGCTCAACGGCCCGACATCAGAATGGGCCGCTCGCGTGGTATCGGGTGACAGACAGCTGGCGATGGAGGTCTACACCAACCAGCCCTCGCTGCAGTTCTATACCGGCAACTGGTTGGCCAATACCCCGAACCGCAGCGGCCTGTCACACCGGGATCACGACGGCTTCTGTCTTGAGGCGCAACAGCTGCCGGACAGCCCCAATCGCCCCGAGCTGGGCAACCCCTGGCTGCTGCCGGGCGGGCGTTATCACCACCAGACCCGCTACCGCTTTATCCGCGACTGACTTAAAGGTTTCATGATTTTTACATAGCCTCAGCAGTCACAATCGAGCAAGATATGCCGCCCCGAGACCCTTTCGGGGCGTTTTTACATCAACGAAGTTAAGGATTGTTTGTTCGATGACTGACACTTATAGCCTGCTGGTCGCCTTTATTCTGGGCGTCGTCGAGGGGCTGACCGAGTTCCTCCCCGTCTCCTCCACCGGCCACATGATTATCGTCGGCCATCTGCTGGGCTTTGAAGGGCCCAAGGCTGCCACTTTCGAAGTGGTGATCCAGCTTGGCTCCATCCTCGCCGTGGTCGCCGTCTTCTGGCGCCGCCTGTTTGGCCTGATTGGCATCCACTTTGGCCAGAAGCCGTCCCGGGATCACGCGACCCTGTCGCTGGTGCATGTCATCCTCGGCATGATGCCCGCCATCGTGGTCGGTCTGGCCATCCACAGCTGGATCAAGGCCAACCTGTTTGGCCCACAGACCGTCATGTACGCGCTGGTCGCGGGGGGCATCCTGCTCATCATCGCCGAGAAGTTCCGCCCGGCCGTCACAGCTGAAACCCTGGATGACATCAGCTACAAGCAGGCGTTCGGCATCGGTCTGTTCCAGTGTCTCGCCCTGTGGCCCGGCTTCTCCCGCTCCGGCGCCACCATCAGTGGTGGCATGCTGATGGGGATCAGCCGTCACGCCGCCGCCGAGTTCTCCTTCATCATGGCAGTGCCCATGATGGTGGCGGCCAGCGGGCTTGATCTCTACAAGAGCCGCGATTTCCTCTCGATGGCCGACTTCCCGATGTTTGCTGTGGGCTTTATCACCGCCTTCGTGGTAGCGATGTTTGCGATCAAGACCTTCCTGACATTGATCCGCCGCATCGACTTTATCCCGTTCGCCATCTACCGCTTTATCGTGGCATTCGCCGTCTATCTGGTGTTTGTTGCCTGACCGGCAACCAGCAATGAAATGACAAAAGGGACCAATCTGGTCCCTTTTTCTATGGCGTCATAGTGCTTAGTAAAGGTGCTGGCTGATGCCATTCAGCAGCCGTGACAGCCCCTTGGTGAACTGCACTGGCGCATCCTGCACCGTGTAGCAGAGGCAACCGTCCGGCGTATGCGGGCTGTGGGAGTGGCTGGCATCGCGCCAGATGAAATCTCCCGCCTTGTAAAGGGTATCGCCATCCTGAATATTGCCAGCCAGCAGCAGGGTCAGCTCATAGCCCTGATGGGTGTGCTCGGGGATACGACCGCCCGCTTCGATATGGAGCAGGCTGGCGCGCGCCCCCATCTCGTCCAGCGGCAGACTCTGCTGACGAATGGCCCCGATATGGCGCCACTTGGGCGAACGATAGCGGGCCAGCACCCGTGGCAAACGGTAGGCGTGACCGGCTACCTCCAGCTCGCCGAGCTGGGCTCGGGGCTGGTCATGTGTTGGCTCGGAGAGGGGCTCTGCCAGCGGCTGCGCCAGAATATCCGCCAGCATGGCGTCGAATCCGGCGTCCAGTCCCACTTCATCGCGGGAGGCCAGCTCGGGCTCTGCTGGCGAAGCAAGATATTGCTGCGCCAGCTCCTCTTCGAATGTCTTTAGTCGGGCAGCACAATCGGGGCAGAGTTCACAGTGGGCGGAGAGCCCCACCGCCAGCGGCAGAGGGAGCTCGTCGGCGGCGAAGGCGCGCAGCATAGGGTCGGTCGGATGGGCTTTAATCATGGCCTTGCTCCACTTGCTCTTTCAGTTTCTGTAGCGCCAGCCGGAGACGGGACTTGATAGTACCGAGCGGCACGCCAAGGCGCTCCGCCAGCTCCTGCTGGGAGAACTCCTGCAGATAGATGCCACGCACCACCTGCTGTTGCGGCTCAGGCAGGGTGCCCAGATAGTGGGCCATCTGACGAGTCAGCACCGCATCCTCACCCCCGCTCAGGTGCTCCTCTTCCGCCTGAAACTCCAGCACGGGCCACAGCTCCTCGGCACAGAGATCCTCCTTGCTGGCGCGACGACGGCGCAGCATGTCGAAGCACTGGTTGCGCATCACGGTGTAGATCCAGGTGGTCGGTGCCCCCTTCTCGGGGTGGTAGAGGCGCGCCTTCTGCCACACAAGCAGCATGGTCTCCTGCACCAGCTCCATGGCGTTGGCTTCGCTGCCGAGGTGGCGCAGGCCGTAGCTGCGAATGCGCGGCGCAAAGTGTTGGAACAGGCGGGCAAAAGCAGCCTTGTCGGCCTGCTCTGCCACCCTGATCAGCAGAGATTTGAGGTCGCCATCCGGGTTATCCATCACGGGCGAGGTCCTGCGTATGGTCGAGTGTGGTTGGCCAGTATATGCCATTGCGCCATCCCTTTGGTGTGCTGTCGAACATGCTGTGGTGATGACTTGTACGGCGCTGCGGCAGTGGCGGATCAGCGGGTCAGGAAAAAATCAGTGGCTGGCCACCAGCACCCCCTTGAGCAGGGCGATGGCGGGCTGATTGTCGGCGGAGGCCAGCAGCAGTTGTTTCTGTTCAGGGGGGATCGGCAGCACCTCCAGCCAGCGCTGGGCCACCCAGTTGCCATCGTCCCAGCGGGGGGCGGGATAGAGGGCGGCGTAGTCGGGATAGTCGGCAAACACCTCCCGCAGCGCCTCGACCAGCGGCTGCTGATCGGGATGGAGCCGGCGGGGCGGCCAGGCCGTCAGCGGCGTCACCTCGCCGATACGCAGGCCATCGGGCTCCTGCCACAGATCCTCTATCTGCACCCGCTCCATCCCCTGCACTGTGATCCCCAGCATGCCGTCCGGCAGCCGGTCGAAATCGATGATGGTGACCCGGGTGGCGATGGGCAGCATGTTGCGCAGGGCGTCGGGCTGGCGCGGATCCACCATGCAGAGGGCAAAGCCCGCCTCCCCCGCTTCGGCCACCATCCGCAGGTATCTGGGCTCGAAGATCCGCAGCGGCATGATGCCGCCGGGCAGCAGGTGGGCTGATAGGGGAAACAGTGCCAGTCGCATCGCAAACTCCTCGGTTGGGAACCTCTGTTGATACGCCGGGCCAGAGGGAGGAGATCATTCCCGTCAGCGGAAAGGAAAAACCCTTAACAATCAGGGGAAAATAGCCTGGACAAGCCGCTTCGATATGCAGTAGAAATGGATAAGCACCGTAATTTCCGCCCAATATTCTGGAATATGGCGCCAAACGCAGTGAAATATCCGCCCGACAGCGAGCGGCGGGTCATCCCTATAGTTTTCTCGGGCCGATGCGGGTAAAATTCACGCCCTTATATATCAGTCATTTTTCGACGCGCAACCTTGGTGGTCAGTTATGAAAGAGCATATTCATCATCTACTTGAACAAACGGTAGCCAATCTCAAGTCAGCAGGCGTCCTGCCGGCGGACCTGGAAGCCCGCGTGCAAGTAGACCGATGCAAGGAAAAAGCTCACGGCGACCTGGCTACCAACCTGGCCATGCTGCTGGCCAAACCGGCCCGCAAGAATCCCCGTGAGCTGGCGGCTGCCATCATCGAGCATCTGCCTGCCTCCGACCTGATCGCCAAGGTCGAGATCGCCGGTCCCGGCTTCATCAACTTCTTCTTCGACCAGCGCTGGCTGGCCGGTCAGGTCGAGGCCATGGTGACCTCTGCCAACGCCAACGTACGGTTGCCCGCGCCACAAACCGTGGTGGTGGACTACTCCGCCCCCAACGTGGCCAAAGAGATGGCGGTGCACCACATCCGCTCCACCGTACTCGGTGATGTAGCTGCGCGCGCGCTGGAATTCCTCGGCCACAAAGTGATCCGTGCCAACCACATCGGTGACTGGGGCACCCAGTTCGGCATGCTGATCGCCTATCTGGAAAAGATGTCCAACGAGCACGCCAGCGACATGGCACTCAAGGATCTGGAAGCCTTCTACACCCAGGCCAAGCGTTGCTACGACGAAGACGAAGCCTTCGCCGAGCGCGCCCGTAACTACGTGGTCAAGCTGCAGGGCGGCGACGAGTACTGCCGTACCATGTGGAAGAAGCTGGTCGACATGACCATGGAACAGAACCAGATCAACTACGACCGCCTGAATGTCTCCCTGACCAACAAGGACATCATGGGCGAGTCCATGTACAACGACATGCTGCCGGAGATCGTGGCCGACCTGAAAGCCAAGGGGCTGGCGGTCGAGAGCGAAGGCGCCACCGTTGTCTTCCTGGACGAGTTCAAGAACAAGGATGGCGAGGCCATGGGCGTCATCATCCAGAAGAGCGATGGCGGTTTCCTCTACACCACCACCGATATCGCCTGTGCCAAATACCGTTACGAGACCCTGGGCGCCGACCGTGTCATGTACTTCATCGACTCCCGTCAGCACCAGCACCTGATGCAGGCCTGGACCATCACCCGCAAGGCGGGCTATGTGCCGGAATCAGTGCCGCTTGAGCACCACGCCTTCGGCATGATGCTGGGCAAGGATGGCCGTCCCTACAAGACCCGCTCCGGTGGCACCGTCAAGCTGGTTGATCTGCTGAACGAAGCGGAAGAGCGCGCCGCCGCCCTGCTGGAGAGCCGCAACAGCGACCTCTCTGCCGAAGAGAAGGCCAATGTGGTCAACGCCATCGCCATGGGCGCGGTCAAGTATGCGGATCTCTCCAAGAACCGCACCACCGACTATATCTTCGACTGGGATCTGATGCTCTCCTTTGAAGGCAACACTGCCCCTTACCTGCAGTACGCCTACACCCGTATCCAGTCCATCTTCCGCAAGGCCAACATCGATGCCGAGACGCTGACCGGCAACGTGGCCCTGAACGAAGAGGCCGAAGAGGTGCTGGCCCAGAAGCTGATCCAGTTCTCCGACGCGGTCAACGGCGTGGCCGACAAAGGCATGCCGCACCTGCTCTGTACCTACCTGTACGAGTTGTCCGGCAACTTCATGACCTTCTATGAAGCCTGCCCGATCAACAAGGATGGCGTGGACGAAGCAACCCGTCAGAGCCGTCTGCTGCTGTGCGCCGCCACCGCCAAGGTACTGAAACTGGGCCTCGGCGTACTGGGCATCCATACCCTGGAGCGCATGTAATAGATGGCAACCCGGGATTATGTCGGCAGCCGCCCGCGACGTCGGGCGGGTGGCCGCAATACCAAGAAAGCGGCCCCTCGCCGCTTTCCTGTTATTCCAGTGCTGCTGGTCGTGGCACTGCTGGCTGGCTTTGGTGGCTTCCTTTACATGATCAATGGCAAGGGCAACGACGCCCCCACCATTGAGGAGCAGGTAAAGGCCAACAAGCCAAAAGCGCAGAATAACGGGCTGCCTCAGGAGAAGTGGAGCTACATCGAACGGCTTGAGAACAAGCAGGTCGATGTTATCGAGCCACCGCCCCAGCCGGGTGTGCTGCCGCCACCACCGGCAGATACCATGACCCTGCAGCCGGAGAAGCTGCCGCAGCCGGTGCCGACCGACATTCCCCAACCGGGAACGCCCATCGGCCAGCCCAAGCCCTATCAGCCCAATCCGGCGACCACCCCTTCCACCTCGGGTGCACCGGTTGCCAGTGCGCAAGAGCAGGTGATCGACCGCAAGGCTGAACGGGAACGGATGGAGCGGGAGATCCGTGCCGAGCTGGAACGGGAGCGGGCCGAAGCGGCCAAGGCCAAAGCGGCCACTCCGCCAGCCCAGACCGCAGCCGCCGACAGCGGTCGCTACATGATGCAGTGCGCCGCCCTGCGCTCGCAGGATTCCGCAGAGTCGCTCAAGGCACGTATCGCCTTCACCGCCGGCCTCTCTTCCAGCCTGCAGGTGATCAATGGCGCCAACGGCACCGTCTACAAGGTGATGGTGGGCCCCTTCAACGGCAAGGCGGCCGCCGACGCGGCCAACAGCAAGCTGCAGAGCTCCGGCATCAGCGGCTGCATTCCCAAGAAAGGGTAATACGCTTACCGATGACGCAGGGCCGGGTGGCAACACCCGGCCCTGTTCTTTTGGTGTCACTCGCACCCACGCTCTTTACTACCCCGTTTATCCCGACCAAAGGCAGGGTTGAAAAGCCCGTTTGCCATCCCCATCTTTCTTGCCATGCACAGTCAGGCCGTCATTCGGCTCAAGCGAGGTAAGTAAAGTGACTACCATAGTTTCAGTTCGCCGCAACGGTCAGGTCGTCATCGGTGGCGATGGCCAGGTCTCTCTTGGCAACACCGTCATGAAGGGCAACGCCCGCAAGGTTCATCGTCTCTACAACGGCAAGGTGCTGGCCGGTTTCGCTGGCGGTACCGCCGACGCCTTCACCCTGCTCGAACGTTTCGAAGCAAAACTGCAGGCCCATCAGGGTAATCTGGAGCGCGCCGCCGTGGCGCTGGCCAAAGATTGGCGCACCGATCGCGCCCTGCGCCGCCTCGAAGCGCTGCTGGCCGTGGCCGACGAACACAAATCCTTCATCATCACCGGCAACGGTGACGTGGTGCAGCCGGAGCACGATCTCATCGCCATCGGCAGCGGCGGCAACTTCGCCCAGTCTGCCGCCATCGCGCTGCTGGAAAACACCGAGCTGGATGCCAGGACCATTGTCGAGAAGTCCCTCAAGATTGCGGGCGACATCTGCGTCTTCACCAACGGCAACCACACCATCGAAGTGCTGGACTACGCCGCCAAATAAGGCCGCCAGCCAAACCCAATTTCCCAAGGGGTGGGCACTGCCCGCCCCGGATACAGGAACACCATCATGTCCGAGATGACCCCGAGAGAAATCGTCCACGAGCTGGATCGTCACATCATTGGTCAGGCCGATGCCAAGCGCGCCGTTGCCGTTGCCCTGCGCAACCGCTGGCGCCGGATGCAACTCAACGAAGAGATGCGCCATGAAGTGACCCCGAAAAACATCCTGATGATCGGCCCGACCGGTGTCGGCAAGACCGAGATCGCCCGTCGTCTGGCCAAGCTGGCCAACGCCCCCTTCATCAAGGTGGAAGCGACCAAGTTCACCGAAGTGGGCTATGTCGGCAAAGAAGTGGACAGCATCATCCGCGATCTGACCGATGCCGCCATCAAACTGGTGCGCGAGACCGAGATGGAGAAGATGAAATACCGCGCCGAGGAAGCCGCCGAAGAGCGCATCCTCGACGCCCTGCTGCCCAACCCGCGCAACACCTGGGGTGAAGAAGAGAAAGCCGATAACTCCAACACCCGCCAGATCTTCCGCAAGAAACTGCGGGAAGGTCAGCTGGATGACAAGGAGATCGAGCTGGAGCTCTCCGCCTCCCCGATGGGTGTCGAAATCATGACCCCGCCGGGCATGGAAGAGATGGCCAACCAGCTGCAGGGGCTGTTCCAGAACCTGGGCCAGAACCAGAAGAAGAAGCGCAAGATCAAGGTCAAAGAGGCCATGAAGGCGCTGATCGAAGAGGAAGCGGCCCGTCTGGTCAATCCGGAAGAGCTGAAGCAGAAAGCGATCGCCGCGGTCGAGAACAACGGCATCGTCTTCCTCGACGAGATCGACAAGATCTGCAAGCGCGGCGAGAGCTCGGGCCCCGATGTCTCCCGTGAAGGGGTACAGCGCGACCTGCTTCCGCTGGTTGAAGGTTGCACCGTCAACACCAAGCACGGCATGGTCAAGACCGACCACATCCTGTTTGTCGCCTCCGGCGCCTTCCAGATCGCCAAGCCGTCTGACCTCATCCCCGAGCTGCAGGGCCGTCTGCCGATCCGGGTCGAGCTGACCGCGCTGACCACCGATGACTTCGAGCGCATCCTGACCGAACCGAATGCCTCCCTGACCGACCAGTACAAGGCGCTGATGGCCACCGAAGGGGTCAACATCGAGTTCACCAAGGATGGCATCCGCCGTCTGGCCGAAGCGGCCTGGCAGGTCAACGAGCGTACCGAGAACATCGGTGCCCGTCGTCTGCACACCGTGATGGAACGCCTGATGGAAGACATCTCCTACGACGCCTCCGAGAAGTCCGGCGAGACCTTTGTCATCGACACCGACTACGTCAACGCCCACCTCGGTGCGCTTGTCGAGGATGAAGATCTGAGCCGCTTTATTCTGTAACAGACTGATCATAATCTGCGGGGTTGAAGATCCTGTAAGCGAACCGCTCAACTCCATAGCAAGACGCCTCCTCCACGAGGCGTTTTTTCTGCCCGCTGCACTGGCCGTCCTTCCCCATAACAAGAGGGGGTAGGTCTGTTATCCTATGGCTATTCGGCCTTATGGCCACCAGCTCAGGAACCTCTTCATGTCTCTTCCCATCAAAAACAGCGCCCGGCAGCGCGCGGATGACAGATCCCGCATTCTCACCCTGCTGCTGCGCGATGATGCCCTCACCGACAGCCTGCTCGATCCGCAGGTGGTGCAGGATGCCGAGCAACGCGATCAGACCAGCGAACTCACTGCGCTGGTCAACGGGTTGCCCGCCGCCGACGTCGCCGATGCGCTGGAATCGCTGCCGCCCGATGAGCGTCATGCCCTGTGGGCGCTGGTGGAGGAGGAGAAGCGCGGCCAGATTCTGGTCGAAGCGTCGGAGACGGTGTGGGACAGCCTGATCAGCGGGATGAGTGACAAGGAGCTGCTGCACGCCCTGCGCACCCTGGATATCGACGACCAGATCTATCTGGGCCAGTACCTGCCACGCAACCTGATGGGGCGGCTGCTCACCTACATGGCCCCCGCCGAGCGGGATCGGGTGCGGGAGGTGATCCGCTACGGCAAGCACACCGTCGGCGCCATGATGGACTTCGAGATCATCACCATCCGCCCCGAGGTGAGTCTGGCCACGGTGCAGCGCTATCTGCGGCTGCGCGGCAAGATCCCCGCCAACACCGACAAGCTGTTCGTCATCGATCGGCGCAACCACCTACTGGGGGAGCTGGCCCTCACCACTGTACTGCTGCACAAGCCCGCCACTCTGGTGAGCGATGTGATGGAGCGGGATCCGGTCACCTTCGATCCGGAGGATAACGACGAAGCGGCGGCCCGCACCTTCGAACGGGATGACCTTCTCTCCGCCGCCGTGGTGGATGGCAAGGGCAAGCTGATGGGCCGCCTCACCGTCGAAGAGGTGGTAGATCTGGTCTATGAGGAGAGTGATACCGACCTGCGCCGGATGGGGGGTATCAGCGAGGATGAAGACGTATTCGCGCCCGTCTCCAAGGCGGTCAAGACCCGCTGGGCCTGGCTTGCCATCAACCTCTGCACCGCCTTTGTCGCCTCGCGGGTGATCGGCCTGTTCGAGCACACCATCTCCCAGCTGGTGGCGCTGGCGGCCCTGATGCCCATCGTCGCCGGGATCGGCGGCAACACCGGCAACCAGACCATCACCATGATAGTGCGGGCGCTGGCGCTGCAGCACATTCAGGCAGGCAACCTCTCCTTCCTGCTGCTGCGGGAACTTGGCGTCGCCTTTATCAACGGGCTGGTGTGGGGCGGCACCATGGGCATCGCCACCTATCTGCTCTATCAGGATGCGGCGCTCGGCGCCGTGATGACCCTGGCCATGATGCTCAACCTGCTGGTGGCCGCCCTGATGGGGGTCATCATCCCCATGACCATGACCCGCCTCGGCCGCGACCCGGCGGTGGGGGCCAGCGTGATGATCACCGCCATCACCGATACCGGCGGCTTCTTTATCTTCCTCGGGCTGGCGACCCTGTTCCTGCTGTAAACCGTGCGTTGAAAACAACAAGGGAGCCACTGGCTCCCTTGTTGTTTCAGGCGCGTTTGCCCACCCCTGCCGTTAGCTGCTTATCGCTTGTCAGCGGTGATCAGCAAGCCATTGGTGTCGGGGAAGCCGATGACCAGCGCCTCTTTTTTGGCATCCGTGGTATAGGTGGTGACATAAGCGACGCGGTTATCCATCCCCCGGGCCAGAGCAGCATTCCAGAGGTTTTCGATCGGCGTGGCGGCAGCGGATTGCTTGAAGTTGCACTTGCCAAACCCGGTCATGGTCAGCTTGCTCAACCCTGCAGCGGCACTCCCCTCGCCCACCAGCGTACAACCTGCCGCCGGGAACTCGATCGCTACCGTCAGCTTGCCGCCGTTGTTGGTGGTATCCACCTTGCCCACCATGTCGCTGCTGAAGCCATCGCTGTCCGTGGCACTCCAGCTGGCCGTGGTCACCGCTTTGGTGGTCAGGGCCGTCACCGCCACATGACCGCTGAAACCGGAATAGATGGGGGAGTTGTCGGAGAACTTGGTGCCGGTGCGGGTGAAATCAAAAACCCAGCGCTTGATCTCCTTGCCCTGCAGATCGATGACCGGCTGATCCTGGAAGGTGATGAGGTTGTGGTCGTTGGTCACCGAGCTGAGCGCCGTGCTGGTGCCGAGCCGCTCGCTGTTGCGGATCAACTGCACCGGGTAGATCCCGTCTTTGTCGGCTTTCTGGTCAGCCTGACCCAGCCACTGGCTGTTGGTCTCGACCTTGCCCACCTGATGATCCACCCAGACACCCCAGTACTGCACGGTTTCACCCTTCGGGTAGACCAGCGCCAGACCATCCAGATCCTTGATCATGCGCGGCGTCGCCTTGTCGCCGTCGCGGCTCATCAGATTCGCTTGGTAAAGACCCGCCTCCGGCAGGGCCAGTGGCACCCGCTTGGCAATGCTGTTGGCAGCTTTTTCGCTGTCACAGGCAGACAGGGCAGCAGCGCAGGCGATGGCCAGCAGCGCTTTGTTGTGCATTTTCATGAGGTTTTATTCCTTGCTGTCGCTTTGTAATTTTTTAGATGCAATCAATCGCCGCTGAATTTAAGGGAAAGGTCATCTATCAGTCGAATGGAGATCTGTAACCAACCATTACAGCCTCGCAGAAGCGCTTGGCCGCTTGCCCCGACCGCACGGCGGTGACTAACGGCGGAAAAGCAGCGAGGGTAGCGACCAGAAAAAACAGATGAAAATCAGAATCATAACTCTATTAACAGGAGGGTAATTAGCCCGAATTGCCAGCCTGCTCACAATCGGATTCTTTTGCTGTCGATAGAATGCACCACGCTGGCATACCCATAACAAGAGAATCCAACAATGAAAACCACCCTCAAACTGAGCGCGGTGGCAATTATCTTTTTGCTGTCCGGCTGTGATGACAACAATTCTCAGGCCCCCGGTGATCTCACCCTGCGGCTGATCGAAACCTCTGATATCCACTCCAACCTGCTGAGCTACGACTACTACCAGAACAAGCCGGATGCCTCGCTGGGCTTCGCCCGCACCGCTGTGCTGATCCGCAAAGCCCGCGAAGAAAACGCCAACAACTTGCTGATCGACAACGGCGACCTGATCCAGGGCACCCCGCTGGCCGACTATATCCACGACCAGCAGGTCAAACAGCAGTGGCTGAGCAAGCAGACCCACCCCGCCATCAAGGCGCTCAACACCATGAGCTATGATGTCGGCAACCTGGGCAACCACGAATTCAACTTCGGTCTCGACTTCCTCTCAGAGACCCTGAAAGGGGCCAACTACCCCTACATCAACGCCAACGTCTTTCAGGCCGATGCCTTCAGCCGTGATGGCAAGGGCACCATCGACTGGAGCAAGCAGAAGTTCAAACCCTATGTGGTGCTGGATCGTCAGGTGAAGGATGCCAACGGCAACACCCAGACCATCAAGGTCGGGGTGCTGGGGCTGACTCCGCCCCAGATCACCCAGTGGGACAAGCGCAATCTGGAAGGCAAGGTGGTGGTGGCCGATATGGTCGAGACCGCCGAGCACTATGTACCCGAAATCCGCGCCAAGGGCGCTGACATCGTCGTGGTCGTGGCCCACACCGGCATCATTGGTGACCCGCGCGAACCCATGATGGAGAACGCCGCCCTGCCGCTGGCCAAAGTGAAAGGGGTCGATGCCCTACTGCTGGGCCATGCCCATCGCACCTTCCCGGGCGACTACCCCAACATGACCGACGTGGACAACGAGAAAGGCACTCTGGCGGGCGTACCGACCGTGATGCCGGGCGTCTGGGGTAACCACCTCGGCATCATCGACCTGCACATGACCTGGAAAGAGGGTCGCTGGGAAGTGGCCTCCAGCCAGTCCCAGCTGCGCAAAATCGACAGCAGCGCCAGCAGCACCGAAGATCAGGCGGTAGTCGATCAGGTCATTGCCGAGCACGAGCAGGCCAACCAGTGGCTGGACGAGCCCCTCAGCAAGATCACCAAGCCAATCCACAGCTTCTTCGCGCTGGTGCAGGATGACCCCTCCATCCAGATCGTCAGCGACGCTCAGCTGTGGCACGCCAAGAAGCTGCAACAGGATGGTCAGCTCAAGGAGAAATGGCCCATCCTCTCCGCCGCCGCGCCATTCCGTGGCGGTCGCAACGGCCCGACCGACTTCACCTATGTACCGGCTGGCAATATCTCCCTGCGCAACGTGGCCGACCTCTATGTCTACCCCAACACCCTGCAGGTGGTCGCCATCAATGGCGCGACCGTACAGGAGTGGCTGGAGAAGAGTGCCGTCCAGTTCAACAAGATCGATGCCGCCAGCACCGCGACCCAGTGGCTGGTGAACGAGAAGTACCGCACCTACAACTTCGACGTGATCGACGGAGTGAACTATCAGGTCGATGTGACCAAACCCGCCCGTTACGATGTGGATGGCAACAAGGTGAGCGACAGCTATCGCATCACCAACCTCACCTATCAGGGCAAGGCGATCGACCCGGCCCAGATGTTCTACGTGGTGACCAACAACTACCGCGCCAGCGGTGGTGGCAACTTCCCGGGCATCAACGCCAAGGTGATCGTCCATGAAGATCAGTTCGAAACCCGCGAAGTGCTCTCCGAATACCTCAAGGATCTGGCAGAGAAGAATCCGGCCGGTTTCGAGCCCCCGGCAGACAACAACTGGCAGCTGGCCCCACTGCCCGCCAATCTGGATCTGCGTATCTACAGCTCGCCACGCAGCGAGGCGCAATCCCTGACCGGTGGCAAGCTGAACTATGTGGAGACCCTGCCGCCCACCGATACCAAACACCCCGGCTTTGGCGTCTACAAGCTGGTGCTGGCACCCTGAACCTCAGGGTTAATCCGGCAATAACCAATGCAACCCCCTCCTGATAAGAGGGGGTTTTTAATGGTACTGGCAGCGGGATATGCACCTGTAAGCCAGCCGCTACCCGGAGCAACTCACGCAGCCCCTTTATCCCTTCACGCCATCATCCCCCTCTATCACACCATCCAGATCCCGGCTGGCCTGCCCCGTCCCGCCCATAAAAAAACAGGCCCACCGAAGTGGGCCTGCTGTTATCTGTGTGATCGGGAATATCGCGATAAAAGGCGCTACTCCCGCTCCTTCACATAAGGTGTACCAAGTGCCTTGGGTGCCACCGCGCGGCCGATAAAACCGGCCAGCAGGAACACGGTCAAGATGTAGGGCAGTGCCTCGATAGCCTGCACCGGAATGGCGAAGCCACCGATGCTGACCCCTTGCAGGCGGATGGCGACCGCATCGAGGAAGCCGAACAGCAGACAGGCTGCCATGGCATTCCAGGGGCGCCACTTGCCGAACACCAGCGCCGCCAGAGCCATAAAGCCCTTGCCCGCACTCATGTTGGGGATGAATTGGGCCGTCTGGGCCACCGCCAGATAGGTGCCACCGATACCGGCCAGCAGGCCGCCGATGAGGAGCGCGGTGTAGCGCATCCGCACCACCGAGATACCGGCGGTATCGACCGCTGCCGGTGCCTCGCCCACCGCCCGCAGACGCAGACCGAAGCGGGTACGGAACATCACCCACCAGGCCAGCGGCACGCAGGCGAACGCAACGTACTCCAGCAGGGAGTGGCCGCTCAGCAGCTCGCTGTAGAGCTGGCCGATCACCGGCACATCCCACAGCTCCTTGGCATAGGGCAGATCGATGGGTGCGAAACGGGCATCACCGGAGAGCGCCGGAGTCTGGCCACCCTGATCGAACCAGTAACGGCCCAGGGTGACGGTCAGACCGGCCGCCAGAATGTTGATGGCCATGCCGCTCACCACCTGATCACCGCGGTGGGTGATGGTGGCAAAGCCGTGCATCAGGGCGAACAGGATGGAGACACCCACCCCGGCACCCAGACCTATCCAGGCGGAACCGGAGACCGCCGCCGCCGCACCGCTGGCGAACGCCGCCGCCAGCAGTTTGCCTTCCAGCGCGATGTTGACCACCCCGGAGCGCTCGCAGAACATGCCCGCCATGGCGGCCAGAATAAGCGGCGGCGCGGTACGGATGGTCGCATCCAGCATCAGGATCAGAATTTCAAACATGATCAGACTCCTTTAGCTTGCGCGGCTGAGCGGTTGGCAAACGCCAGATAGAGCTGCTCGATGCGCGGACGCATCATGTGCTCAAGGGCGCCACAGAACAGGATCACCAGACCCTGCAACACCACTACGATGTTGCGGTCGACACCGAACTCGAAGCTGAGCTCGGCGCCCCCCTGATAGAGGAAACCGAACAACAGGCTGGCGATGATGACGCCGACCGGATGGTTGCGCCCCATCAGCGCCACCGCGATACCGGTGAAGCCGAACCCTTCCACGAAGTTGAGCTTGATCTGGTGCAGCTCACCCTGCAGCACGTTGAGGGCAAAGAAGCCCGACAGCATGCCGGAGATGACCATGGCCAGGATCACAACCTTGGGATAGGAGATACCGGCGTAGGCGGAGGCGCTTTGGCTGGCGCCGACCGAGCGGATCTCGTAACCCCAGCGGGTGTGCCAGATAAAGACCCACACCAGCGCCGCACAGATCAGCGCCCAGAAGAAGCTGATATTGAGCGGGCTGTTGGGGATCTCCATCCCGAACAGGTTCGCCAGCCCGCTCATCTTGGGCAGCCAGCTTGCTTCGGCAAACACCTTGCTCTCGGTCGCCATCGAACCGGGCGGTTTGAACACCTCCACCAGCAGATAGGCCATCAGGGAGGCGGCGATGAAGTTGAACATGATGGTGGTGATAACGATATGGCTGCCGCGCTTGGCTTGCAGCCAGGCCGGAATAAAGGCCCATGCTGCACCGAACAGACCACCGGCAATGATGGAGAGCGGCAACAGCAGGGCAAACGGCAGCACATCGCCGAGCATCAGACAGACCAGACCGACACCGAGACCGCCGATATAGGCCTGACCTTCACCACCGATATTGAACAGACCGGCGTGGAAGGCGACCGCCACCGACAGACCGGTAAAGATAAAGCCGGTTGCGTAGTAGAGGGTAAAGCCAACCCCTTCACCGGTGCCGAACGCGCCGTACCACATGATCTTGGCGGCATCGACCGGGTTGATGTCGAGGTAGTAGAACAGAATGGCCGACACCAGGAAGGCCAGCAGGATGTTGACCGCAGACAAGACGCCTACGGAGACCCAGGCAGGAATACGTACTTGGCTCATCAGTGGGCCTCCTTGGCAACTTCGTCCGGCACTATGTTCGCCATCATCAGACCAATGGTGCGCTCATCCGCCTTGGCACCATCCAGCTCGCCGACGATGCGACCATCGGCAATGACCAGAATCCGGTCTGCGAGGCTCATGATCTCGTCCAGCTCCACCGAGACCAGCAACACCGCCTTGCCCTTGTCGCGCATGGCGATGATCTGCTGATGGATATACTCGATGGCGCCGATGTCGACCCCGCGGGTCGGCTGGCCGATCAACAGCACATCCGGGTCCTGCTCCACTTCACGGGCGATCACCAGCTTCTGCTGGTTGCCACCGGAGAAGTTGGCGGTCTTGTGGTCGGGATGGGGTGGGCGCACGTCCCACTTCTCCATCTTGGCCTGACAATCCTGCTGGATCGCCTCTTTGTTCTGCAGCCAACCCTTGTTGTATTGCGGGCGACGGTGATAACCGAGAATAAAGGCCTCTTTCGCCTCGAAGCGATTGATCAGCCCCATCTTGTGGCGATCTTCCGGCACATGGCCGAGGCCGTAGTTGCGCACCAGCTCGGGATCGGCCGGGTGCTCCGCGCTCACCTTGTGCACGCCGCTGCGGCTGCTGATGGTGAAGCTGCCCTTGCTCGGCTTGAGAATGCCGCCAAGCAGGCTGAGCAGTTCGGACTGACCGTTGCCGGAGACCCCGGCGATGCCGACCACTTCACCGGCGCGCACCTCGAAGCTGACCGATTTGACCCGCTCTACCTTGCTGGCGTCGAAGTAGCTGAGCCCTTCGATCTTCAGCTTGGCTTCACCGGGCTGGGTTGGCCCCTTGTCGACCTTGAGGCGTACCTTGCGACCCACCATCAGCTCGGCCAGCTGCTCCTTGTCGGTATCCTTGGTGGCGACGTGTGCCACCATCTCGCCACGGCGCATGATGGAGACCTGATCGGTAATGGCCAGGATCTCCCGCAGCTTGTGGGTGATAAGGATGATGGTCGCCCCCTGATCCCGCAGCTTTTTCAGTACCTCGAACAGGTGATCCGCCTCTTGCGGGGTCAGTACCCCGGTCGGCTCGTCGAGGATCAGGATGCGGGCGCCGCGATAAAGCGCCTTGAGAATTTCGACCCGCTGTTGCAAGCCAACCGGCAGATCTTCGACCTTCTCGTGCAGCGGCACGTCGAGGCCATAGTCTCGCGCCAGTTCGCCCAGCAACTTTTCGGCTGACGCCACACTCTGCTGAAGGTGCCAGCCGTTCTCAGCGCCGAGGATGACGTTTTCCAATACGGTGAAGTTGTTGACCAGCATGAAG
Organism: Aeromonas sp. FDAARGOS 1416; assembly: GCF_019048085.1. Lineage (NCBI taxonomy): Bacteria > Pseudomonadati > Pseudomonadota > Gammaproteobacteria > Aeromonadales > Aeromonadaceae > Aeromonas > Aeromonas sp. FDAARGOS 1416. The sequence goes on from NZ_CP077301.1 coordinate 3,616,355, forward strand.
TGCTGGTGAACCATACCCACCCCTGCGGCAATCGCATCTTGTGAGCCATGGGGTTTGAAAGGATTCCCGTCGATCAGCATCTCGCCTTTGTCGGCATGGTAGAAACCATAAATGATGCTCATCAGGGTGGACTTGCCGGCGCCATTTTCGCCGACAATGCCGTGGATACTGCCTTTGCGAACCTTAAGGTCGATCAGCTTGTTGGCGTACACTTCGCCGAACCGCTTATCGATACCTCTTAATTCGATGGCATAGCGATCTGTCTGGTCCATGATGCAGCCCTGCGTTTCATGAAATAAGACTAAAAACCGGCCCGTGCGGGCCGGTGGTGCGTTGAGAGTCGTAGCAGCTATCTAATTAGTATTTGCAGGTGTTATCGCTCATGTAGTCATGAACCTTGACCTTACCAGCGATGATTTCAGCCTTGATGGCATCCACCTTGGCTTTCATTTCCGGGGTGATCAGCTTCTCGTTGTCCTTGTCGAGCGCCCAATCCACACCGCCTTCGGCCAGACCCAGGTTCTTGATACCCGGCTTCCACTCGCCTTTGGCAGCGTCATCCCAGGTCTGGTAAGCGGCCAGACCCACAGACTTGACCATGGAGGTCAGCATGGTGCCCGGTTGCAGGTGGTTCTGGTTGGAGTCCACACCGATGGCGAACTTGCCGCTGTCCTTGGCTGCCTGATAGACACCGATACCGGTACCGCCAGCTGCGGCGTAAACCACGTCAGCGCCCTTGGCGAACTGGGACTTGGCCAGCTCGGCACCTTTGGCCGGGTCAGCAAACGCGGCAGGGGTGGAGCCCGCCATGTTCTGGAACACTTCGATCTTCGGATTGACGAACTTGGCACCCTGCTCGTAACCGCACTGGAATTTGCGGATCAGCGGGATATCCATGCCGCCCACGAAGCCGACCTTGCCGCTCTTGGAAGCGATGGCAGCCAGCGCGCCCACCAGGAAGGAACCTTCATGCTCCTTGAAGATGACGGACTGGACGTTCGGCTTGTCGACCACCATGTCGATGATGGTGAACTGGGTTTTCGGGAACTCGGTCGCCACTTTCTCTACGGCAGAACCCATGTTGAAACCGACCGCGACGATCGGGCCGTTGCCACGGCTGGCCAGACGACGCAGACCCTGCTCGCGCTGGGCTTCGTTCTGGGGTTCAAACTCTTTGACCTTGACGCCCTTGTCCTTGTTGTAGAGCTCGACGCCGTTACGGAACACGGCTTCGTTGAATGATTTGTCATACTTGCCCGCGGTGTCATAAATGACGGCTGGCTCGGAAGCAGCCTGAGCAGAGAGAGCAGCGAGAGTGAGGGAGGCCACAGTGGCCAGCTTGAGCACTTTAGTCACGATCGTATCCTTGATTGTTATTAAGTGAGGGAACTTGCTTGCCTGTCAGAACAGGCTATCTAGCACGCAGGCTTACTCTAAGTCAGCCCCGATGCGGGTCAAGCAAATGATAAGGGAAAAACGTTTGCGTTAACGGTTTGAATTCTAAGCAAATAACCTTATAAGCAGTTGTTTTTTAGCTACTTTTCAGTTTTTTATGCTAACAACCAAAAGACCCAAACGACATTTCTCTTATTGTTCAGCAAGTTACTGTAAACCGTTTTCCCCTGTTATTCATCCAGCCCCCCGGCAAGCCCGTGATCCGGCTCGCAAAATCCCCACAAACCGCGCGAGCAAGGATTGGCTACAGCTGGGAACGACCAACACTCACAGACCCTCTCTCTAATACTCTCCAGTCAACATTCCCTAACCAACAATGAGCCCCCACCTCCACTTTGTTGAGCAAGCTCACAATTCATATGAACTCGAGATCCAGATCAAGTTGAAAACCATATGAGCCCCTGTATGATGCCCGCCGCACGGATCTCAAATGAAACTAATAAAAACATCAATTGGGCTTCTTTTGCATCAATTCATGCCACCCATTCTGACTTCCTCAGCCAGGTGCCGGTGACATATGCATCGTTGTTTCAGGGAAATAAAAATGAAAAAAAATGTTCTGGCTTTATCGGTTGTGGCAGCGTTATCCAGCTTGGCACTGGCAGGTTGTGGCGGTGGTGGCGATGGTGCCAGCACAGATAATGGCAATAACAGTGGCAATGGTGGAAACGCCACCAAACCTGCGTTGACTGCCACCTTTATTGATAGTGCGGTAGCAGGTTTGAACTACAAATGCGGCAATTACAGCGCGTTAACCAATGAGCAAGGCCAGTTCCTCTTTAATGACGGTGACACCTGTACATTCAAACTGGGCTCAATCCCGCTTGGGGAAACTCAGGTTAAAAAGGGCCAGACCCTGGTAACCCCATATACCATCGCAGAAAAGGGTGACAAAGATCGCGCCATTCGTATCGCTGCACTGCTGCAAACTATGGATGCGGACGGTGATGCAAGTAACGGGATTACTCTGAAAACAGAGGATGTGGTCAAGCTAGGCAACACTCTTCGTTTTGGCAGCGATAACGAGTTTAACACTAGCCTGAATGAAGCCCTGAAACAGGCGCAGATCGACAAAAAAGTGGTTGATACCAAAGCAGCCGAAGCACATATGAATGACTCGCTGGCCAAAGCTAATGGCAAATCTGCCGCCGTAGATTATGTGCTGCGCGACCTGGTGGAACAGAGCAAGCATTGGGAACAGACTGACTTCGAAAATACGCTGCGCGGCTATAAAGATCGCTTAAGCACCGAAGCAGATGAGCAAGGCAAAGCCGATCGCCAGATCATGCTGGCGATTATCGCCATGATGGAAGTGACCAACGACCCAATCGTCAGCAAGCGCTTCGATGTTACACCGTCACAGGCTGGCCAGAGTTATACCACCATGCTGGCGAAAGTGCTGGATGCAGTGGTTAACCATGCTCGCCTGACCGCTAAAGAGGCCACTGGCAATACCAAGGACGTAGCAGACCTGCTGGCAAAATATGCCGTCAAGATGCAGGACACCGCCAATAGTCTGGGCAATATTGTTAACCCGGAGTACAAGGCAGCCTACGGCGATAGCGATAAGCTGACGCTCTCCTACGATCAGGTTCGCGCCCTGCGTGCCAGCGCCATCGCTATGGCTTCTGGTCTGAATATCATGGCCGCATACCACTATGGTGATGATCGCCACCTGCAGCCCAAAACGGAAGATCTGTCTGTACCCATTCTTAATTTTGAAGAGACTGGCATTGCGCACATCTACGGTAATCCAGCCTATCCATGGTTTCAGGGGAATCAAAGTAGCTGGAAATTTTCTCTCCTGAATACACAGATCACCGCAGAGTACACTGATGCAGATGTGAATCCCGCTCTGCTCTGGCAAGACCCCCAATTTTTTGTAATCAATCAGGCCGACCGTCTCAAGCTGGCTCGTACCCAACTGGCTGAAGCCGCCAAGCTGACTGCCAATCTGGGGAATGCCCTGACATCTCTGCATCTCGATGCAGAAGAGGCCAAGAACACCCTCAAGCTGGCTGAAGCACTGGATAAACACCTGAATGGTCAGCAAGCGAGCGTCATCGTCGATTCCACCAATGGTAACGGCATCTCCGTCAAACTGGATTTGAACCCCTTCTTCAGCGAAGGGCTGGATCGTAATGACGTCGATGTACTCGTTGGCGCAGGCACCTGCGAAGGCAACATGGGTTCCTACTCCGAAGAGTACTCCAAGATGATGGGCAACCCGGTTTGCGGGTTGAGTCCAGCAGAAGTTGCTGCTATTCAGGAGAATCGCTTCTGGATCATGCCGCAACTGAGTTTCAAAGTTGAATACACCTCAGACTTCGTCCAAAACGAGTTCGATCAAACGGCAAGCTACATCATGCACGTCACTCGCGCTCCGGTTGTTCCCTACCATACCGAAGTCACTCTGAGACCCCGTGAAGGCTCTACCTTCGGCAAGGTCTTCCTGGAGTGCCGTCGTACCGAAAACGGCCAATCTGATGTCGTAGATTGTGCTGCGCTTCAGTAACCTCAACAGCCCGAGCATTGTGGCACTGCTTGCCACAATGCTCATCAGCTTCACTCCGGGCGCCTTGGCGCTCGGAGTCACAGAACACTACCGTGACTATTCGAACGCTGTATACGATGAGCAAGGGATGCTTGTTTATCGTATTTACGCCCGCGAATTTCATCGTGAACTCCTTCCCAAAAAGCTCTCGCTGCTCAGCCTATTCTCCATGCGCGCTGTCAATAACCAGCGATCACACTACGAGCAAGGTGTATTACTGCTAGGCGACTGCCCGCTCTATTTTGAAAAAGCCTATCTGAGCGAAATGAAACTGCGCCTCTATCGAGTTCATGGCACGCTGCCCGAAGGTAACGTGGTCGCAGCCGAGATGAGTTATCAGATAGCCACCCATGAACTGGCAGGAGAAGACCTCACGCTCACCCCAACAGGTGAACAACGGCTGCTCCGAAAACGCCACTATCAAAAACAGCAACCTGTGCCACCTCGGGAATCATGCATTTCAGGATCGGCAGAACTTCCGTATAATCCCCGCCTGTATAAATAAACAGGAGTGGTGATGGACGTTTCAACCCTGCTCGACGGGCTCAACGACAAGCAAAGAGATGCCGTTGCGGCGCCCCGCAGCAACCTGCTGGTGCTGGCCGGTGCCGGTTCGGGCAAGACCCGGGTGCTGGTGCACCGTATCGCCTGGCTGATGCAGGTGGAACGCTGTTCACCCTTCTCCATCATCGCGGTCACCTTTACCAACAAGGCAGCGGCCGAGATGCGCGGCCGGGTCGAGAAGGTGATCGGCGACGGCGTGCGCGGCATGTGGATCGGCACCTTCCACGGTATCGCTCACCGCCTGCTGCGGGCCCACCATCTGGATGCGGGCTTGCCGCAGGATTTCCAGATCCTCGACTCCGACGACCAGTACCGGCTGATCCGCCGGGTGCTCAAGGCGCTCAACCTCGACGAGAAGCACTGGGCCCCGCGCGCCGTGATGGGCTACATCAACGGCAAGAAGGACGAGGGGCTGCGCCCCGGCGACATCGATCTCTACGGCGATCCCGTCACCCGCACCTATCAGCAGATCTACAAGACCTATCAGGAGACCTGCGATCGCTCCGGTCTGGTGGACTTTGCAGAACTCTTGCTGCGCGCCCATGAGCTGTGGCTCAACAAGCCGCACATCCTCGAGCACTACCGCGACCGCTTCCAGAACATCCTGGTGGACGAGTTTCAGGATACCAACGGCATCCAGTACGCCTGGCTGCGGATGCTGGCGGGCAACAGCGGCAAGGTGATGATCGTCGGCGACGATGACCAGTCCATCTACGGCTGGCGCGGCGCCAAGATTGAGAACATCCAGCGCTTCTTGACCGACTATCAGGGCGCCGAGACCATCCGCCTCGAGCAGAACTACCGCTCCACCGCCAATATCCTCAAAGCGGCCAACAGCGTCATCGCCAACAACGCCGAGCGTCTTGGCAAGGAGCTGTGGACCGAAGGGGCCGAGGGTGAGCCGATCTCCCTCTACGCCGCCTTCAACGAGGTGGACGAAGCGCGCTTCGTGGTCGGCCGTCTCAAGGATTGGAAGGAAAAGGGCGGCCTGTTGGCCGACTGCGCCATCCTCTATCGCTCCAACGCCCAGTCGCGGGTGCTGGAAGAGGCGCTGATGCAGGACGCCATGCCCTACCGCATCTACGGCGGCCTGCGCTTCTTCGAGCGGCAAGAGATTAAAGACGCCATGGCCTACCTGCGGCTTATCAACAACCGTGGCGATGACGCCAGCTTCGAGCGGGTGGTCAACACCCCGACCCGCGGCATCGGCGATCGCACCCTCGAGATCCTGCGCGGCAACGCCCGCGATCAGGGGCTCAACCTGTGGCAATCGGCCAAGGCGCTGCTCAACGACAAGGTGCTGACCGGTCGCGCCGGCAATGCGGTGCGCGGCTTTGTCGAACTGATTGACGCGCTGGAGGAGCAGGTCGCCATGCTGCCACTGCACCAGCAGGCGGATATCGCCATCCAGAACTCCGGCCTCAAGGCGATGTATCTGGCGGAAAAAGGCGAGAAATCCCAGGCGCGGGTAGAGAACCTGGACGAACTGGTCACCGCCTGCCGCCAGTACCAGCGCCCGGACGAGCTGGAAGATATGAGCGATCTCTCCGCCTTCCTCGCCCACGCGGCGCTGGAATCGGGCGAGAATCAGGCGGACGAATATGCCGACGCGGTGCAGCTGATGACCCTGCACAGCGCCAAGGGGCTGGAGTTCCCGCTGGTGCTGCTGGTCGGCGTCGAGGAAGGGATGTTCCCCAGCCAGCAATCGACCGAGGAGTCGGGCAGGCTGGAAGAGGAGCGCCGCCTCTGTTACGTCGGCATGACCCGCGCCATGGAGAAGCTCTACATCTGTTATGCGGAGAGCCGCCGCATCTACGGCCGCGAGATGTTCCACAAGCCGAGCCGCTTTATCCGCGAGATGCCCGCCGAGTGTCTGGAAGAGATCCGGCTGCGCACTCAGGTCAGCCGCCCCACCCAGTACGGCCGCTTTAGCCAGAACGAGGTGCAGCAGAGCTTCGACGCCAGCGGTATCAAGCTCGGCCAGCGGGTGCTCCATCCAAAATTCGGCGAAGGGGTGGTACTCAACTTCGAAGGGGTCGGCCAGCAGAGCCGGGTGCAGATCCAGTTCGATGAGGTCGGCGCCAAGTGGCTGGTGACGGCGTATGCGAGGTTAGATATTATTTGATTCACAACGGTGCGAGTACATCTTGCATCGTTGTTCTCTGTCTAATATACAGAGAAAAAACCAACCATATATTGTGGTACAAGCTAATGAAGTTAAATGACAAGTTGATTAGAAGTGCATTTATTGAATGGTTATATAAAAGAAGGCCAGCACCAAAAAAAATTATTGAAGAGTTATCTGTAGATAATGGAAATGCAATAGCCGATATCGTTGTTCTGTCACGAGATTTACATTGTTTTGAAATTAAGGGTGAGAGCGACAAAATAGAAAGGCTACAAAAGCAATCCCTACATTATGATTTGGCATTCCGGAAAATAACATTAATTACAACCCAAAATCATCTAGACAAGTCTTTTAACTTAGCTCCGTCATACTGGGGAATAATAGAGGCTAAAATAAAAGATGGTGCAGTTATTTTCTCGTATAAAAGAAAAGCATCTTTAAACCCCATGTTTTCAAAAGTAACTGCGTTACAAACTTTATGGAAAGTTGAAATGCTAAATATCGTAAACAAAAAATCAATAATAAACGTTAAAAAAAACCATACCCGAGAAAAAATTAGTGTAGAAATTGCCATTTCGAGCTCAAAGAAAGAGCTGTCTAACTTAATCGCTGAACAGCTCATAGATAGAGTATCATCTTGAAATCATATATTTAATATGAAGATTTATTAATGGTTTTGTTATAGATGCAGGAGTGACCGTTTCTTTTTTTATGCCATGAGCAGTGTTATATAAGAAACAATCACCAAATGAAAATGCATGCCCTCTAAAAAAACTCATCTGATGTGATATAATTTCATTGCACAGAGTGATATATTGAGTCCTGTCTTTTTTCAATCGCCCGCCTCTAGTTATATATTGAATCTCTTTTCCATTTTTATGGAATGGATATATTACCTTGGCGGCCATTATATTTTGCAAATCTTCTGCAAAGAAATCCGTATCTGAATATTCTGGGCTGACACAGGTATAGTCTCCACAAAAAATGGGGGCTGTGGATTTATAACGACCTTTAACGTTCTCATATAAACTTATTTCTTTTCTAGAGAAAGTTTCAACAGAATTGGGCTTTACTATGTCTGCGATTGAAGCAGGAATTATAGAGCCTGTGATTATTATTGCATTAAAGCTATAATCTTTCTCTATATCAGCTATAAAATCTAATATTTTATTTTCTATATCAAGCACGTCCTGTTGGCCGATGACTCTACAATCAAATATCAAGTCAACTTTAGTGAAAAAACATAAAATATTATCATGTAATTCCGAAATTTCATCCTCAATTAGTTTGAATGGTGATGAAAAATCATCTTTAGTCAGTCTAATTGCGATTCGATTATGTGAGAAAGCCTTTTTTTCATTGGCTTTATATATAGAATCAATGTGATCCTCAGACCGATCTAATCCAATGACAGGGATCATGCCAAGAGGAGCGAAAGATTCTATTATTTGCTCATAAGATCCTCTTCCATTCGGTCGAAAAGAGTCTTCTAGATCATAATTATCAAGGTAAAACTCATTTAAATCTGACAGTTTTTTTTGAAGTCGTTTGCTCGTAGATGATAATGCAGAGGTGAAGTTCTCTTCTTTTGTTTTCTGCTCTACTAGAGGGTTTCTAGTTTTCTTTTCATCTCGACGAGGGAAATCAAAAAAAGGAGTGATAAGCGCTCTCTCACTTTCCTGAAGGGCAATTAGAGCGCTTATTTCACTGCCTTTTAATTTAAGAAATGGAATGTAGTTATTCATCTCTGAAAATTATCTCCCTTAAATTAACACTATGTACAAGTTTAGAAAATAGTCTGTAGTCTCCAGACTCAAATCTAATTTTTCCTGCGATGATAGCTGGATGGATGCCTAATTCTTTGGCGAATTTTTCTATTCCTTCTTCAGTCGGTAGCCTTCTAACCTGTGAGCCCCTCCACATCTTCTTATCGACAAGAAGTTCCTTTGCTAATTTGTTTGCTTGTAGCTCAATGAGATTATTATTATCGACGCAATCAAAATCCTCATAAATAGCATTGTCTAATTTTTCATAATGTAGATATATATGCGCTAATTCATGAGCTAATGTGAACCAGAATGAATCAACCCTAGAATACCTAAAGCTAAGAGCAATTACTGGATTACCAGTACTATTCTTATATACCACGCCATCTAGTTTCATTCCTTCTAAGCTAGGTTCATAAATAAGAATTATTCCTTTACTGATCAATTCTCGTGGCAAATCAATAATTGAGTTAGGGTCTACACTCCTTTTTATGAGTGATGATATATAGTCGAGTTCAAACATCTCAAATGGCATTAATCTAGAGCCATTTGCTATCAATGCGGCTTTTTGCGCAGCTTTAGACAGCCAGTAATGAACTAAAGCATCAGATGATTTGTCACTTTTTCTAAATAAGCAATGTTCATTGCTTATGAGAGCCTTGCTTAAGGTATAGTAATTTTCATATTTATTGTCGCCATGTGAAAAATCTTTTTTGATTATGTTTTTTGGTAAATTATTAATCTCATTCTTGACTTCTAAATATCGCTTATAAAAATCATTGAAGTCAGGGTCAGCATATTTCCCAGCCATTAAAAGCCCCCCTTTGAAAATAATTTTACAACATCCATTTTATAGTGATCCTACAAAGTTTATTGAGTGCTGTTTATCAATTTCAAAGTAACATAATTGGTCTTTATCAGCCTCTTGGCAATGGACCATTCCTATCTTCTGATAAAAACCAACTGCTTGTGGAAGAGAGTGAAGGCCAAATTGATATGTAAGACCTAAGTGGTTGACTGAATAATTGGTTACCGCACGTAATAGTAAGCTTCCTATATTGTTATACCGCTTTTCTTCCATTGGGTTTTTTCTATTCCATGGAGCAACAGCGATAAACTCTATGTAAAATATTTTTTCTTTAGATAAAAAACTATCTTTAGGATGATATGTAAGGCAAGCCCCTTCAATATCATCATCTGTTTTAATGAAATACCATTGATATTCTGGTGAATTTAGAAAAATAGCTTTATTCAGCCACTTCCAATGGCCATCCTCTACTTGTATAGTTTTCAATATTTCTTGACGCTCCGCCTCTGAATATTGTTCATCTATGAACTCAGCAAGCCGAAATCGGTAAGTACTCCAAGTCTTGTCGCAATTATATGCAGAAATCACATCCCAACCATTAACAACTCTAACATTTTTCATTGTGCCTGAGTTATTCATTAAGCTGGTTTTATAAATTACCGTTTCTGGTGGAACAGTAATCAACCCTGATTTTATTAAACTTTCAATATGATCCATCTGAAATCCCATTCATGGCTGGAGCTCATTTGACTATCATACAATACTTAAACTTTCGAGCAAAATGATGCCTTTAGTTATGAAAAAGTCTCGGGGGATACCTCTACAATCAAAAATATTCAGTTCCAGCTAAAAATTTCTAGTCGAATTACAGGCTTTCTGTTACGTCACTTAACTAACTTGCTCTCCATCACCCCTTGCTTGCCCTCCTCTTCACTGACCTGACTCAGCTTGGAGCGGGCCATCAGCAGGCCCATCTTGACCTCTTGCCAGACGTAGTAGTTTTTACCCGCCTCGGTGCTAAGGGTCAGGGTGGCATCGTTCTCCGACTTGGAGGTGATGGTGTGGCTGCCCGGCGTCACCTGCTTGAGGATATAGGTGTGGGCAACTGTGTCGCCGACCGCCATACCATCCACCAGCACCGGCATTTTAACGGCCGCCCCGAAGGTCTCGTTGCGATAGATATAGAGGTTTGCCGCATCCTTGGGCGCCACAAACTGCTTGGCTTGGGCGTCTGCGGTGGCATCGGCCATGGGTACGGAAGCACAACCGGAAAGCAGCGCCGCCGACAGCAGGGCGGCACTCATCATTATTGGCCTGAACATAGTCGTTATTTTTTAGTGGGTTAACGGGATTTAAAGGTTCGCATGAGCCTGCAGTGGCTGACAATCGCTCAAATCGGTCGGGGTGTGACCCGGTTCAATTTTCCGGCATTTGGTGGGATGAAGGGGGAAACTCAGAAACCCGGCCGCCAGATGGGGCGCGGTGGCCGGGTGAATTGTAAAGAGTAGGGTGACAGGGAAAGGGATCAGCCTAGTCTAATCAACTCGATGGGGGCGTAGCGCTCCCCGGAGTTTGCCAGCAGCACGCACTTCTCATGCTCCGCCTGATAGGGGGTCATATTGTCGGTGTGGGCCTCTTTCAGAAAATCGACTGCGCCAGTGGCGGCAATCATCACGCGCTGACCCAGGTTCAGCACATTGCGGTTACGGTCATAGATCTTCATTTCATTCTCCTTTTCTTGTGTCCTGGCGAATACGCAGGCGCGTGTCCAGGACAACGGCATTCAGCCTACGCCTCTGAAAAAAGGTGATTTATGTCACAGATCAAAAAAGGGGCGATATGGGACTCATAGGTTCAGAAAGCGAGCATGGCCGCTTGGCCAGCAGTTGTCGCGCGAAGTAGCGCTGCCCTGCCCTTTTCGTCGTGGCGGGCTCGAACCCGGCAGCGGTTGGGGTATATTGGTGGCCGATTAGCCAGTCTCATTCACTGTGGCCGCGCAAGCGGGCCGCTGTTTCAACAAGATGGAGAGTGCTCATGAATCGCGACATTACCGCCCAGTTCATCAAGATGCTGACCAACCTCGACCACTGCCTGGCCAAGGCCGAGGCCCACGCCGCGGCGAAGCAGTTCAACGTGGAGAACTTCTTCGGCGAGCGGCTGATCGTCGATATGTTGCCGCTGGCCAAGCAGGTGCTGATCTGCTGCGATTCGGCCCGCGCCGTGGTGGCCACCGCCAGCCACAGCGAGCTGCCGGTGCTGGGAGATGACCCCAAAACCATCGCCGATCTGCGCGCCCACATCGGCAAGACCATCAGCTATCTGCAAGGCAAGCTGGACGCGGACTACAGCCAGTATGCCAGCGGCCGTTACGTGCCCCACTGGGCGGGCGGCAAGGGGATGGATGGCCATACCTGCATCCATGAGTACGGCATTCCCAACTTCTACTTCCACCTCACCATGGCCTACGCCCTGCTGCGCCGCGCCGGGGTCGAACTCGGCAAGCGCGACTATCTGGGCGGGCTCAACCTGCAATAAGCGCCGCTCGCTACAGGCGGCAAACAGATAGCAAAAGCCTGCCACGCGGCAGGCTTTTTTATATCGGGTGGTGCATAGCTGGTGCGCAGAAGAGCTGCGCCCTAGAAGGGGCCGTTGCGCTCGCGCAGCTTGTCGGGCAGGCCGTCGTGATCCCCCAACTCGCGCTCGGGCACATCATCCCAGTGCAGCTTGCCAAGGGTGATATTACGCTCGGGATGCACGGCGTAGTGGATGCGGTTGTCCTCCCGATCGGTATCGCCGATGCAGAGCAGCCGGACAGTCTCTTCGGTGTTGTTGATAAAGGCGTGGGCCAGCCCGTCACCGGCCTTGAAGCCGACCGAGTCGCCCGGTTGCAGACGATAGAGCACGCCATCGAGCCAGACATCCGGCGTCCCTTCCAGCACGTGGACAAACTCGTCTTCGGTCTTCTCGGCATGGGGCCAGCTGGTGCGATGGCCGGGTTCGACAATCTCGTGGTGAATGCCGATGCGGCTGAAGCCAAAGTGCTTGCCGAGGGCACAACCGCGCGACAGGGGCTCCTGACTGCCGGAGTAGTAGCGCGGCGTCTGCTCTTGCAGCTCGCGCCAGTGTTTGATGCAGGGGGGGCGATTCATAGCGGTTCCTTTTCCATGAGGATGCAGTCACGGGAAGGGTCATCCTGACTGTCAGAATGCGGGGAGAAAAGCAGAAATTTTCTGGTCAGATGAGCCCCTCTGGCGAGGGGCTCAACAAGCAGGAATTACTTGGCCTTGACGCAAGGCAAGGGAGGAAGCTCACCCTGTGCAGCCGGGCGGGTCATCTGGTAGTTGCCAGCAAGATCCCGATAGACACGGGTGTTCCACACCTCTCCATTGTCGAGCTGGAACTCGATGTCGTAGTTGACCCCGGAGACCACCTGGCTGCGCACCTCGCGGATGCTCTGCAGTTTGGCGGCCGTGTTCATGCGAGCCAGCACGCTGGCCAGCGCAGCCTCTCCTTCAGCATTGGGCAACGGCTGACTCTGCCAGCCACCCGCCATCGGTGCACACTCAGGCGTGGGTGACGAGGTGCTGCAGGCACTCAACAGGCCAGCAACAAGGATGGGTAACAACACACGTTTCATATCATTTTCTCCTGCCTGCAAAATGACCACCTTATCAACATCTTGCCATTATTGCAGCCCAAAAGGCTCCCGCTGCGCCCCGCTTGGACGCACCAATCGATCAGCGCCCAAGATTGTCCGCCAGCTGTTTGGCGCGGCTGGCCGCCCACTGGTCGATCATCTTCTCCATCTCCCCGGCGGTGATGGGCTCATCCTTGTGGGTGGTATCCGTGCTCTCGCGGGCATCCATCACCCGCACCAGCAGCTTGCCGCTCTGGGAGTCGAGCAGCTGGGCCATACTGCCCACCTTGAGCAGGTAAGGCTCCTTGCCGATCACTTCGCGGGTGACGTTGATGGCGATCTTGGCCGGCAGCAGGTCACGCAGCTTGGGGTCGGGGCGGGTCAGGTCGAAGTTGGTGACGGCGGCCTGGATCCGCATGACTTTCGGGCCGGGGGCGGTGGCGATCTTGACGCCCTGCTTGATCAGCTCGCTCTGGAACTTGTCGTGGTAGTAGCGGCCAATCTGGTTCTGTTCGTTGGCGGTCAGCAGATACCACTGGCCGTTCTCCTGCCGGATAAACTGCAGCGGATCGAGCAGCACCTCATTGTATTGGCGCAGGTCAACGCCCGGCTCCTTGTAGACGCGCTGATTGGGGTTGCTCTCGCTCTGCTGGAAGGCAGTCAGCGGGATCGCCTGCAAGCTGTGGGATACCTGATTCTTGACGGCGCAGCCACCCAGCAGGGCCGCAGCCACGGCAACCATCACGACCTTTTTCATATTTGCTCCTGCATTTTACTGTTTGTTTTTGCTGTGGATTTCACACCACATGGCTGGAGAACCCGTGCCGGATGCCGCCAATGTCACAGAGAAATAACCTATTCATCACCTTCCCACAAGCAACAGATCAGGATTGTTCAGCTCACATCCAAGTTGTCACAATTACGGTGCTTTTATACAGGATCAGCCAGGGTATGAACGGCAATCTGGCGAGGGTTTGGTTGTTTAATCCGGCTAAATGGGGCTGCGAAAAGCGCTCAGTTTTTTCAAACGATGCGAGCCCGCGAGCGGCGTGAGTTGAACGGGGAAATGCCCTGGAACAGGCGATGACCGATCATCAGCCATCTTGCGCAAACTTGCCTGCCGCCGGAGAAGCGACAGGCACACCCATCAGTTATCGAGATCCCAGGGGCACTGCTTGACCAGCCCCTCTTTGCCACTGGCGACGATCGCCTGCTGCACCATCCGTTTGTAGCGATTCTTGATATGGGCGGGCAACGCGGGCACCAGCAGCCGCTCGTCAAACTCCGGCAGCGGGCGATCCGGCAGCACCGCCTGCTCCTGCGGGCTGAGGGGTGGCCGGGAGGCAATATTGCTGGCCGAAATGGTGGGCGTGCCCACCAGCATCTGGCGTTGCAGCGGCGCGCTCAGCAGAAAATCCACCAGCAGGTAGGCGGCCTTGAGCCGTGCAGGATCATCGCCAACATGACGGGCGATGGAGATCGCATCGAGGGCATAGATGGCCCCCTCCTGCACCATGGCGATCCGCCACTGCTGCTCGTTCTGCTTGTTGCACTCCACCAGCTCCAGCCCCCAGGTGGTGGCAAAGGTCTGCTGGCGCAGATCCTCGCAGCGGTTGGCCTGATTGAACCAGAAGCCGCGACTGGCTCGCAGCCGCTGCGAGAGCTGCTGCTCCACCTCTTGCTGCAAGGTCTTGTCGGCCAGCATCTCGCCGCTGGCAAACAGGGCGGGCGACTTGCCCAGCGAGAGCAGTACCGAAAAGAGCAGCGGCTCGAACTGGTCGCAGAACTCGGCAAACTGACCGGGCGGCGAGCTGTTGGCGAGCACCTGCCAACTGGTGGGCGCTTGCGGCACCTGCTTGCTGTCATAGGCGAGGCTGAACATGGCGTAGGAAAAGGGCACCGAGTAGTTGCGCTCCCCCTGCTTGTCATACTCGGTGTTCTTGAGGGCGGGCTTCACCTCGGGGTAGTGCTGCAGGCGATTGAAATCGATGGGGAGCAGCAGCTTGAACAGCGGCTGGTGATGGGCCTTGTAGAAGTAGCTGGTCGGCAGCACCACATCGGCGCTGCGGGTGCGCAGGGCGCGGTAGACGCTGTCGAAATCGGTCAGCAGCGGCTCGATCCGGCTGACCGTCGCCTCCACCCCATGGGCTTTGGCGTAGTCGGCAAACTGTTGTTCATAACCCGCAGGCAGATAGCCCCACTCCAGCAATTTGAGCTGAACCGGGGCCGCCAGCGCCGGGGTCATCCCCAACAACCAGCAAAGAGGCAGTAGACGCATGGCCGGGTACTCCTGACAGGTAAACCTTGTTGGAGTATAGGCCCATGCGCCGACTCGTCAGGCCATCAGCTCGGCCCCCATGCTCGCCAGAATGGAGAGGCTGACCACCGCAAACAGCACGCCGGTCACCAGATTGAGTGGCCGCTGCACCCGCAGCAGCAGGCGCTGGGCACGATCGGTGGAGAGGCTCCACGCCAGCAGCCCGAACCAGCAGAGGGAGATGATGAAGAGCTCGCCCACCAGCAGGCTGCGGGTCATTCCATCCACCTCTGGCGTCACCATGGCGGCCAGCAGACCGATAAAGAACACCAGCGCCTTGGGGTTAAGCAGGTTGGTGGCAAGGCCAGTACGCACGCCCCTGCCCCAGCCGCGCAGCTCGTTGGCGGCGCTCTGCATCACGGTACTGCTCTGCTGGCGAGCCGCCATCAGGGCGCCCCACCCCAACCAGCCCAGATAGAGGGCGCCGCAGCACTTGATCACCATAAACAGCAGCGGATGGCTGGCAATCAGCATGCTGATCCCGGTCAGGCTCAGGGTGGCGTGCACCATGATCGCCAGCGAGATGCCCAGCGCCGCGCCAAGAGCGGTCGGCCGGTGCAGGCTGGTGCGCAGGATCAGGGCGAAATCGGGGCCGGGGCTGGCCAGTGCAATCAGGTGCATCAGGCCGAGGGTAACGAACAGACTGGTCAGCATAACAACTCTCGCTTTAACGACGGAGAGTCAGCATGGCGGATCAGCGGGGGGCGCGGCTTGTAAAAGATTGCATCTGGGCACGAAATTCGGCGGGTGTCAGACCGAATGCCTGGCGAAAGCCGTGGTGGAAGTGACTCTGATCGAAGAAGCCGACCGCCAGCGCCACCTCGCTCACCGCCATCCCGCTCGCCAGCAACCGCTTGCCCTGCTCCAGCCGCAGCCGTTTCAGCCAGGCATAGGGGGTCATGCCGCTGCGCTTCTTGAACTGGCGCAGGAAGGCAAAACGGTCGAGCCCGAGCAGCCCCGCCAGCTCTTCCAGTGAGTGGGGCTCGTCGAGGGCGGCCATCAGGTAGTCGCGCAGGAATCGCAACTGGGGATCCGCCAACTGGTGTACCTCGGGGGCCAGATGCAGCAGCTCCCCCAGCAGGGCAAGCAGCTGGCTCTCGATCAGCAGGCCATCGGCCTTGGGGTTGTCGAGATAGCCGTGCAGCTGGGCAAAGCCCTGATAGAGGTCGGGGCGGCTCTGCAATCCCTTGTCGAAGAAGGGTTCCGGCTGATCCGGCAGCCAGAGCGCCAGCTGCTGCGGATCGATGGCAAAGACCCGCACCTCATACCCTTCCGGCAACAGGCTGAGGCCGTCGTGCACCTCATCCGGGTTGACGGTAGAGAGCACCCCGCGCACCAGATGGTGGCTGTTTCCCTTATGGATAAACTTCTGGCCCCCCCGCTGCACCAGCCCGATATGGTAGTCGAGATGGACATGGCGGCCATAGCTGAACGCCCTGTGGTGGGAGTGTGACAGCTCGACCCCCGGCAGGTGCGGGGATTGCCAGTAGCGGATGAGGGAATCGGTGGTACTCATGGCTTATAGATACACCAGAAGCGGGCCTTGGGCTTGTAGATTATTGCACGCAACCCCCTCTCAACGCCCCCACAGCCGCGGGGTTGGCTCCACCAGCGAGGCGAGCGGCACCCGCTCCACCATCTGACGCATATGTTGCACCAGCTCCGGATTGCCATCCCCCAACGACTTGTTCAGCACGATATGTACCTGCAGCGGGGTGACCGGCAGGTAGATCAGGCGGGTCGCCGCAGGGAGTTTGGCGCGAAAATGGTTGGCGGAAATATCGTTGGAGAAGAGCGCCGCATCAATCCGCCCGCGCAGCAACTTCTGCATGTTGCCATGCTCCCAGCTGAGCTGGGAGAGGGTGTCGATATGGATCTGCGGATGCTGCAACAGCAGCGGCACGATCGCCTGACTCGACCAGCCGATGGTGGTGCCGAAGAGATCTTCCTGCCGCTCAACCGAGTGAAGTCGCGATGGCACCAGTACCACCAGCACTGGCCGCAGCAGCAACAGGTGGGGGTCGATATAGCGAAAGTGACGAGCACGCTCGGGACTGTAACTCAGCAGCGGGGTCAGATCGCACTCGCCGCTCTCGAGGTTGCTGAGCAGCCGCGCCACATTGAGCCCCTGCCACTCGATGGTACGCCCGATCGCGGGTTCGATATGACGGCGAAAGTAGTCGATCACCGGCCCGGAGACATCGCCCTGCTGATCAATGGTGACCAGCGGCGCCAGCTGAAAGACGCATCCCCGCAGTGGCGCGTTGATCGCCACCGCCTGGCTGATGGTCATAAGAGGGAGAAGAAGTGCCGATAGCAGTAATACCAAACGCATGCCCGAACGAGAGATGCCCATAGGTGACGACCCGATGCCCTGATAGCCATCAGCATGGCACAAGGCAAAGGGGCGGGCTATCCGCTCCCGACGCGCTTCGGCCTCTTGCGCCCCCTACTCCCATGACCAATGGGCCCCATTTTATTGCGGTGAAAATCAATAATCCCGCTGCTTTGATGGATTTTGGTCTCTTGAGATATAGTGCGGCCCCATTCATCAAACCGGCGGATGAGCGCCCCGCCGGACAGGTAGATTCATGAGACTGTTTTTGCTGTTGTTGTCGTTGTTTGCTGCGACCGTAAATTCTGATGAAAAGCCGCGCCAGCCCTATTACGACTGGGGTCGCTGCCCGTTTGAAGGTTGCACCTATAAGACATGGACCACCAAGCAAGAGGTGATTGTCAGAGCCGAGCCATCCCTGACGGCCAAAGCGCTGTTCCGGCTACCCCGCGGCCAACAGGTGGAAGGGCTGACCGGGGTCGTCATTACCGAACAACCGGGGATCGTCGAAATACTCAGATCGGTCAAGCTGGGCTATAGCAAGGAGGGAAAAGGGCCGCTGTTGAATATGAAGGCAGGAGAAACGCTTTATATCCTCGGCGGACTGGGCGAAGGCAATAGCCTGTTCTGGTACAAGGGCAAAACCTACATTCTCGATTATGACTATGCGCGCAAAGAGATCAGATACGGCCGGTCACCGCAGAACCAGTGGTGGGTAAAAATCCGGGACAAGCAAGGGCGTGAGGGTTGGGTTGCCGAAGCCAAAAACTTCGCCCATATGGACCGTTTCGAATAGTGACAGCCAGCCCACCGAGATAGGGGAGCTGGCCGTGGATGACTCACTGCTTGGGCTGCAGCTTCATCTCTTGCAGATACTCCAGCACCTGGGTTTTGTAGTCCGCCTGATAGGAGAACTTGGTGCTGTCGCACGCCGCGATCAGGTTCACAGCGGTGCAGAACAGGGTTGCCGCCAGCAGCCCCTTGCCAACCCACTGCGGATGACGACGGCTCCAGCGCACCAACAAAAGCAGGATCGGGAACAGGGCGTAGGGGAAGATCAGCATCAGGTGCCAGTAGTTGAAGATGATCGGCGAGAGCGCCGCACTCACCAGCACAGCCAGCACCGCCGCCAGCGCATAGAGGCCGAGCCAGCTTTCACCATCCACTGGCGCGCGATCGCTGCGCAGCAGACGCGGCTTGAGTTCGCGCCACAGCTGCCAGTTGGCCTTGGCCGCCAGCAGCACAGTCGCCGAGCCGACCCCGTAAATCGCCACCCGCCACAGCCAGACTGCCGCCATCTGCAGGTATTCGTGCCCCGCCAACCAGATGAACTGGGTATCGTTGACCAGCTTGCTGGCAAACAGCCAGGAGCCGTAACGCAGCCAGTAGAGCACTGATTTCAGCACCGGATAGACATGCACCAGCCCCCAGCCGATATAGCGCTGACGCGCCTCGGGATCGACGTTTTGGGTGATGTGGCTGTTGCTCATCACTTCCATCGCGTAGGGGATCAGGGAGGCACCGATCAGCAGGGTCGCCACCACCACCCCGCTCCAGCTCACCTTGAGAATGCGGCGCCAGAACAGATAGGTGGACATTACCGCCAGCAGCGGCCAGGAGTAGTGCAGCTGCATCGCCATGCCGATAGCCAGCAGGTGGACGATCATGTGCCAAAAGGAGGCCCGCTCGCGCATATGCCAGGCCGACCAGCAGTGCATGGCCGAGAAAAGGAACAGATAGGAGGGATTGTAGAGCAGACTCTCGTACTGGAACCAGGGGTTGAGCCAGCAGAGCACCAGAAACAGCAGACGCACCCTGTCATCAAACACCTGGCGGATCACCGCATCAAACAGCAGGAAACCGACCAACCGCATCGCCAGCAGCAACACCATGGGGGCATAGGGAGAATCCCACAGCAGAAGCGGCCCGCCAATCAGCCAGGCCGACAAGCTCCCCGGCACATTGCCCACCGCACTCGCCGCATTGCCATAGCTGAGCCAGACCCCCTCATAAGCCCCAAGGTAACCCTTGTAAAGCATCTGGGTCTGGTCGCCGGTGAGGAGTTGGTGATCGGAAAACAGCCAGGAAAGCAGCAGCCCGGCAAATATACAGGCCGCGAATAATGCGTTATGGTAGCGCCCACTAAGACCAATCATTGATCCACACCTATTGAAAAAATTGCTAACGACTTTAACAGTTGCCACCTGATTTTGCTCGTTTACGATTCACATTTTTAGTAGATTTACCAGTCAGTTATGAGACCCGCGGAGCAGTTATGACCCCACCAGTTAAAAAGTTTTTATTCATTGTTGAAGACTTGTATGGTGGTGGTGCGGAAAAGGTTTTGCTCAATACCGCATCCTTGCTAAAAGATGCCGGTGCAGATGTAACTTTGTTTACCTTGCGGGAAAAAATAGACCATACGCTACCTGACAACATTCACCCGATTAATCTTGGCATTGTCACAAAGCTGACTAAAGCCATATCCAATGTTGCGGTTGAAAAAATACAAGCATCTCTGATCTTGAAAAAAGTCAAAGAGATCTCGCCTGACGTAATTATCTCATGCTCATGTGACAAAATTACCAGACACCTGCCTGATACACTGAATATTTATTACTGGATCCACGGAAATGTCACCGGCTTTGCCAAAGACAATGCCAAAGGATATGAAAAATTCAAGCGTTTCTATAATGGCAAGAAACTGATCTGCGTATCTCGTGGCATCGCGGACGACATTTTGCACAATGTAAAAGCCACACCAAAATCGTGTCAGGTTATCTACAATCCGTTTGATATCGAGAAAATTCAGGCGTTGGCTAATGAGCCTTTCAGCAAGCCATTCGGCAAGTATTTTATCCATGTCGGCACCTTCGAAGAGCGGAAACGCCACGATCGCCTCTTGCAGGCATATCAGCTAAGCGGCGTTGATACGCCACTCATCCTGATGGGCAAAGGGGAGCGACGCCCTCACATTGAAGCCATGATCGAGGAGATGAACCTTGCCAGCAAGGTGAAGATCATCGATTTTCAGAAGAATCCCTACCCCTATATCAAAGCTGCCCAAGCACTTATCCTGACATCAGATGCAGAAGGGCTACCAACAGTGCTTATTGAAGCACTTATCTGCCACACTCCGGTGATCAGCGTGGATTGCCCGTCTGGACCGGCAGAGATATTGACGAAACCACTCGATAAATTTCTAATCCCGATAGAAGATATCAGTGGACTGGCCATGGCAATTACAAGTGTTGATCGAAGAAGAACTTCCATTGATTCAAACTGTTATCAACCATTTTCTAGTGAAAGTGTGACCGAACAGTTTATATCTTTATGAGAAAGAGTTGGGGAAAACCCCAACTCTCTATAGATAATCAGCCACCCATTTATTAAATACTGTTTTAAACTCAGCAACGTTTATAAAGTTTACGTCTTGTTGTGCAGACCTGGTTTCTGCGTAGATAACACTTGAGCGAAGATTATTTGGATGCCACTCCACATTTTCTGGCATCCCGAAATTATCATTGTAAATACCAAGAACAGGTTTA
This sequence comes from Aeromonas sp. FDAARGOS 1416, assembly GCF_019048085.1. Lineage (NCBI taxonomy): Bacteria > Pseudomonadati > Pseudomonadota > Gammaproteobacteria > Aeromonadales > Aeromonadaceae > Aeromonas > Aeromonas sp. FDAARGOS 1416. The sequence continues at coordinate 3,637,467 of NZ_CP077301.1, forward strand.
TTCAAACCTGTTGCAATATGCACCGTTGCTGTATCCACAGACACCATACCGGCACAATGCCTTGTCTGTGCAAAGAGTGCAGCCAGAGATGGTTTCTCATGATCACTAACAACCCTGGTTGGGTCACAAACATGAGATAAAACTCGTTCAACGTCCCTCTCACGCCCAGGTGGATACAAGAGACAAATGTTGTAATTTGATGAATCAAGCATTGTGTTAATTAACGCTATAATTTTTTCAACACTGAAACAACGGGATGTCCCACTGCCATATGGATTGAAACACAACGTTTTATTACTTGGCCACCAAGAGCCAACCCTGTCCTCGGCCCCCTGACACGAAGGTACTATATAACTGGTATCAGGGTTAGCAATCCCCATATGCTCCAGCAGCACCTTAAATTTCTTAGCGAAGTGCATCTCTGCTGTTTTTTGGCCCAACTTGATATTAATACAGTCAAGCTCATCATCGAGTCCTGCTACATTTTTGCTCCCAACTTTGGAGATGAAATAAAGGTCTTTCATCTTCATCTTTTGGCTAAAATGCACAAGATAATCTACATTCCCAATTTCATTGGCTAATTTTTTGAGCTCCATATAGCCAGCCCTCTTGGGTATTTCAAAGACGCAATCAAAGTTAAAAAAATCTCTAAACAATGGCGCCATTTCAGAGCTGGTAATGACATAGACTTTCCGCTCCGGAAATTTATTTTTAATCTCCCTTGCCACCCAGGAAGAGACGATTGCATCACCAAGCTTAGCATCCCACCTAACAAAAACAGTGGCACCATGTGATGACGATCTCACTGATGAATGACGATCAAAAAGTAAAATACCCAGCTTGCGGCGAAGGACGTCCCTCCATAATTGAAAGGTTTTAATCATAGCAATCACCTCCATCACTCTATATGCTGACCATAATTTCTGTCATCAATCGTCGATTGGAATAGTCCAACATCCAGACAGCACGGCTCCACACCAGCGGCACTCAATTTATTCCACTGCAGCCGTCCAGTGAGGTAATCAGCAGGCATTCTGATTGGATAAGCTATTTTCAGCAGCTTGTGAGCGCCAGCCAATGTAAGAATATATCCACCTGTAGATATAATTCCTCTTGGTGAGTTTCTACTAGGTGTTAAATATTTTGCTAAACGATACCCCTCTGGCAAAGATGAGTATATTGGGAAGTGTTTCGCCTTGCCATGATGCAAGAATACAATGTCAGAGCTATTTTTATTAATAACCTCGTTAACGATAGCTTTGAAATGCATGTGGACGTATATATCATCTTCTAAAATTACACAGCGTGGGATATTTCTCTCCACCATCACTTCATATATATTGATATGACTCATGGCACAACCGACCTCACCCAAGCTAAGATCATGACCGCAAGTCTCTCTTGCCAGATTGAAATCCACTTTCGCCAAGCGATCTGATGGTAATGATTTACCATCTACAGCGTCGAAAAACTCAAAGTCAATCCCCAAATGAGACATCTGGCGCTCTACCATGGCCCGTCTGTCAGCACTACGGGTCAAACTAATAATAAATACGGGTATCATAGCTATGATAAATCCTGCTTGAGTTCATGACAAAATAAAATAAAAATCAGACTTAATGAGTATAAATACATCATACTTTGGTGTTCAAAAGGCACATCAAACACTGCTCCGACAGCGAATGATATAGGGATAAAGACGCCTGCAGACACAAACCCCATTTCTTTCGCAAAAAATATTGCCGGCAATATAAGTATACCCAGTAAGAAAATGAATCCTATACCACCCCGAACAACTAAAGTCTGTAAATACTGATTGTGTGCATGCGCAAGTTCGGGGTTTAGCAACGCTTGTGGCACAAGACCCTGCTTCACTTGCTCTTGCTTTAACGCATCAAAACCTTCAGTGCCCACACCTATTAATGGCGAGTCGATAAAACCCAACCAAGCGCTTTCCCATGCTACCGCTCTTAGCCCAAGAGATGTGCTGTAATTTCCATTCTCCATGTTTACAACATCAGAAAGTCCAGCATCTATTCTATTTTTCACGATACTGCTGTTTAAACATAGCATTCCGAATGCCAAGAACAGCCCTAGCGTGATTGAAGTATATTTCAAGGGTTTTCTTTTCATTTTGAATAATAACACACATGTAATCACAACTATGAATGCTAGCCAAACACCGCGACTTTGTGAAAGATATAGTGCACACAGCGAAAATAGTGCCGAAATGATATAAAGTCCTTTTTCAAGGCGATTTTCTGAGAAATAAGTTGAAAACCAAAAATTGAGAATTGCCAATGTCATAGCTGCTTGAGAAAAAATTATCGCGTTTGTGAAACCCTCTACTCTAGCTACTCCATGACTATACTGCCATATACTAATGGCCCCCAAGCCAAACCCACCAAAAATAACACCATAACAACCCGACTTTAATAAAAAGACATGTCGTGGTATCAAAAATGTAAAAAATATGACATAAATTATGGCACGCATAATGCCATATTGATCACCATGAACTTGTCTATTTATCAATAGATAAATGGCATAGGATAATAAAATCCATATTATATAACGATTTTTAAACCCCACCGGATAACGATGGATGTAAAAAGAAATCATGCCAATTATGGATGCCACGACAATGAGGTTAGATAGATATGTTTTTCCATCAGTAAAGAAAAACATTCCGCTGAATGCAAAAATCAGGGTAAATGAAAAGATCAGAAGAGCAAATCGCTCCATGCTTATGACACTTTTTGATATCAATTTGATTTCCTGAACACATAATTCCCGCGGATCTTGCGCCACAATCCAAACACATCTGTGCGGGGAAAAATGGCAATCCGGCGGATCTGGAAAGGGTCCTGGTGCATTGCTTTGGGGCCACTATTGGTAGCAACGGCAAAACGATACCCGGCGGTGATAGCCTGCTCCTTGGCACTCTCGTTCATATCTCCGTAAGGATAGGCAAACGAGAGCAACGAATGGCCAAGCAGGGCCTCCAGTTGGCGTTTATTCTCCTGAATTTCATGGGCTTGTTGTTCGGGTGTGAGCTTGCTCAAGCGGGGATGGGTCAGGGTATGCCCACCAATTTCCACATGACCGCTGGCGGCCAACGCCTTGACCTGCTCACCACTCATCAATGAGACCTTGGTATCCGGATTGGTCGGATGCTCCACATCCCAACGGTTATAACCTTCGCCGGTGACTACGTACACCACAGCTTTGTAACCATATTTTTCCAGCAGTGGCAGCATGCGGGTCAGGTTGTCCTGATAGCCGTCATCGGCGGTGATCATCAGATACTTCTTGCCGTATTGCAGACGGTGGATAAAGCCTTTGTCCGCCAAATCGCGGAAAGTCAGGGTTTCGTAGCCTAGCCACTTCATCAGTCGCAGATGCTTCTCGAACATGGTGATCGGCATCCAGGTGCCATGCACTCCTTTCTCGCTATCCTGCTCGATAAAACGGTGGTACATGATGACGGGCATCTCGCGGCGCAGGGTTTCGACTACGGCATCCTGATAGATGGTTTCGAGGCCGGATACTACCCCCTGCAAGCCATACTCATCCTGAATGCGCTGCCGAATGACTTCCGGCACCACCTTGCTTGCGAGGGCGGATTCGATTTCTCCCTTCAGGGCAGCAAAATCGATAGCCAGATCCTTGGGACCGATATCGCCAAAATTGCTGGCCAGCGCCTCGTCCAGATTTCGTTCCGTCACCAGACCAATGGCCCTGGCTTCACCAATGGCAAAGGCGGGCCGACCACAGAGCAGTGCTTCCATCGCTACCCGACCGGCACCAATCACCAGATCGCAACTCGCCAGCAGAGCGGGCACATCATCGACATAACCGACAAACTCGGCACGGCCTTCGAAACGGGCAAAGCGCTCCGGTACCTTGGTACCGCTGACAATCCGCACCCGACAGGTATCCAGGTCGAGCACTTCATCGAGCAGACGATAACAGAGCTCCCCTTTGGGGCCGCTCAAACGGCCAATGATGGCGATCACCGGCTTGGGATTGTCCGGCGCTGGCACAGGCTGGAATTTGTCGGTTTCGATACCGTTGCGCAGCACCTGCACTATCACGGGATCCACCCCCAGATTGTCGACTATCTGATGGGCAATATCTTCACAAACGGCAACCGCACGATAGCCGAGTGCATGGAAGGCCTTGCGCGAAGCGTGCACCGGCTGGCGACCATGCACCGTGGTGATCATCGGGGTGCCAGTCAGCTTGCAAGCTACATAGCTGCTCCAGCCGGAGGCGCGGGAGTGAGCATGCACCAACTGAATATGATGCTTCTTGATGAGATAGATGAGGTAAAAGACGTGCCAGAAGCGGCGCAGAATGCTGCGCTTGTTGAATCTCAGCTTGAAGACGGGGCCAAGGGTCGGCTTGGTCAGGGTATCTGACACATAAAAGACGTGGTGACCACGCCGGGTCAGTTCATTACCGACCGTGGTGGCATAGACCTCAGCTCCCGTTACCTCGAGCTGGGAGAGCGCCATCAATATATTCACCCGAGACCTCCGTTAACAAGACTTGAATGAATATCGCAACTGGAAGGAAGTTTGCTCTCCCCATCTAATAATTGCTCGATCTGCATCATACTCTCTCGGAGATTGAAAATCTTGGCTCGTTCTTTCGATAAGGAACTATATGTTGATAGCATTTTTTTATTTTCAATCATTTTTCGTATTGCCAATGCAAGCGCATTTGCATCCCCGACAGGAACGAGAACACCATATTTCCCGCCATCGAGAGCTTCCTTAGGTCCAGTACAATTTGTTGATACAATGGCCTTCCCCAACGCCATTGCTTCTACGAGTACAACCGGGTACCCCTCATAATGTGAGGACATAACGAATAGATCGCCATCAGCAAGATATGGATATGGATTTTCCTTGAATCCAAGTAATTTCGCACTATCACCAATATTATTAATATTGATAAATGACTCTAAACCAGCTCTATCATCACCTTCTCCCAAAATAGTAAGGTGATATTTAACTCCTGCATCAATATTTATTTTATGAGCAGCCAGCAAGATGTCGAATCCTTTTTGGGCATTGCATAGTCGTCCAATAGCAATAACTTTTATTTGCCCCTCACTCGTAATAGGCTCATGACTTTTCCGCATTATGCCTTCTATATCAACAGGGTTATAAACCACTTGAGTATATGGTTTCACTTCAGGATACAATTTCAATAATGCATTCTGTGCACCTTTAGAGACACAGACAATGTTATCCATTCTTTTATAAACGGTACGCTCAACTTTTCTGGAGAGAATTTGATGGCACAACAAGTCTATATGGACCCATGCTATCTTTCGAACAACAGAATTCAGATGCGATAACAACAGAGAGCTATTCCCTTCCAAAAATGCGATACCAACATCATATCGTTCATTAAATATGACATTTGCTAACCACTTTCTATTTAAAACGAAATTCCACCAGCGTTTTTTAATAGAGAAAAAAATTCTACGCTGAAACAACCCCGATGGTTCGGTCGGCAACAGAAATTCTACTTTTACATTTTTCGGAACTTGAGATAAATATACACCCTCACGCCTTAATAACAGCAGCGTAATAGCGTATTTACTAAAATCCAAACGCTTAAGCGTTTCAATAAGGACCTTTTCGGCGCCTCCTCCGCCCAATGTTTCCATTATAAATAAAACTTTTTTCTTCATGCTAACCACATAGGAAATAATGAAAAAGCCGCCTCATTGGCGGCCATTCCGCAATAGCGAACAGTCAGACCCGGTTGAGCCAGGCCATGTAATCCGCTACCCCTTCGGCAACGGTTTTGAACTCGGCGTCATAACCCACGCTGCGCAGCTTGGTCATATCAGCCTGGGTGAAGCTCTGGTAGCGGCCCTTGAGGTGATCCGGGAAGGGAATGTACTCAATGGCTCCCTTCTGATGATGCTTGATCACTGCTTCGGCCACGTTCTGGAACGGCTCGGCACGGCCGGTACCACAGTTGAAGATGCCGGAGTGCTGCGGGTTCTGCCAGAACCAGAGGTTTACCTTGCAGACGTCGTCAATATAGATGAAGTCACGCATCTGACCACCGTTCGGGAAGCCATCGCAACCTTCGAACAGCTTGGGATTCTCGCCCTTCTTCACCTGGGTGTTGAGATGGAAGGCAACGGAGGCCATGGAGCCTTTATGCTGCTCGCGCGGGCCGTAGACATTGAAGTACTTCAGGCCAACGACCTGAGAGTTGATCTCCGGCATCCAGCGGCGCACGTACTGGTCAAACAACTGCTTGGAGTAGCCGTAGACATTGAGCGGCTGTTCAAACTTGGGATCTTCGATGAAGTTGTCGTTGCGGCCACCGTAGGTCGCGGCAGAAGAGGCGTAAATGAACGGGATTTCACGCTCGATGCAGTAGTGGAACAGATCCTTGGAGTACTCGTAGTTGACCTCCATGATGAACTTGCCGTTCCACTCGGTGGTGGCAGAGCAGGCGCCTTCGTGGAAGATCACCTCGATACCGTTGTCCCACTCTTCAAACTCGTCGCCGGAGACGATGCGCGCCTGAAACTCGTCCTTGTCCATGTAGTCAGCGATGGTCAGATCGACCAAGTTGACGAACTTGGTGCCGTCGGTCAGGTCATCAATGACCACGATATCGGTCCGTCCTTGAGCGTTCAGCTGCTTGACCAGATTGCTGCCGATAAAGCCAGCACCGCCAGTTACTACGATCATGGAGTTTGCCTCTCGTACGTTGATGGCTACATGTGACGGCTTGTTAAAGCTGTGTATAGTGAGCCAATTTGAAATTGCCGAAAAGTTTATCACGGGCCGTCCGGGGATTCGACCTTGTTCAAAGCTGCCCCGAGCGGAACCTGTTGGAGGAATGAGTGATGAAAACCAGAGACAGGATCATTCACAGCGCGACCGAGCTGTTCAACGATCAGGGTGAACGCAACATCACCACCAACCACATTGCGGCGCACATGGGTATCAGCCCGGGCAACCTCTACTACCACTTCCGCAATAAAGAAGACATCATCCACTCCATCTTCGACCAGTATGCCCGTCACCTTAGCGAGAGCTTCGTGCCGACCCGCAACCGTGAAATCACCCTGCAGGATCTGATGGGCTATCTCGATGCCATCTTCTATCTGATGTGGCAGTTCCGCTTCTTCTACGCCAACCTGCCGGACATCCTGAGCCGTGACGAACCGCTGCAACAGAAGTACCTCAAGGCCCAGGAGCAGATGCGCTCCTCCGTGGTCGCGCTGCTCAGAAGCCTGCGCGAAGGGGGCATCATCGATGTCAGCGATGAAGACCTGCCGGATCTGGGCCAGACCATCAAGATGGTGGTGACCTGCTGGATCCCGTTCCAGATCGCTCAGGCTCCCAACACCCGCATCACCAAACCGCTGCTCTATCAAGGCGTGTTGAAGGTGCTGTTCCTGCTGCGCCCCTATGTGCAACCCCAGGTGGCCGGACAGATCCAGCAGCTGGAACTTCACTACCGTCAGCTGGCCCAACCAGCTGGGTGAGATCTGTTTCACATTTGTTGAATATCAGCACAATCATTTGAATTTACCGCAACAGATTGCAGTAAAATGTCGCCCTCTGTTGATACGCAGCTGAAATAGCCAATAAGGATCGAGGATGTCTAACGGATTCTATCGTCACCTGACCGAGCAACTGAACCAGGTGCAAGCTGAAGGGTTGTACAAGCAGGAGCGCATCATCACCTCCGCCCAACAGGCCAGCATCGCCGTCGGCGGTGAGCAGGTACTGAACTTCTGTGCCAACAACTATCTTGGGCTGGCCAACCACCCGGATCTGATCGCCGCCGCCCATCAGGGACTCGACAGCCACGGCTTCGGCATGGCCTCGGTGCGCTTCATCTGTGGCACCCAGGACCAGCATAAAGCGCTGGAGCAGAAGATGTCTGCCTTCCTCGGCACCGAAGACACCATCCTCTACTCCTCCTGTTTCGATGCCAATGGCGGTCTTTTTGAGACCCTGTTCGGCGCCGAAGATGCCATCATCTCCGATGCCCTCAACCACGCCTCCATCATCGACGGCGTGCGGCTGTGCAAGGCCAAGCGCTATCGCTACGCCAACAACGACATGGCCGAGCTGGAAGCCCAGCTCAAGCAGGCTGACGCCGATGGCGCCCGCTTCAAACTGATCGCCACCGACGGTGTCTTCTCCATGGATGGGGTCATCGCCGACCTCAAATCCATCTGCGATCTGGCAGACAAATACGATGCGCTGGTGATGGTGGATGACTCCCACGCCGTCGGCTTTATCGGCGAAAACGGTCGCGGCACCCATGAATATTGCGGCGTGATGGATCGGGTCGACATCATCACCGGCACTCTGGGCAAGGCGCTTGGCGGCGCATCCGGCGGCTATACCTCCGGCAAGAAAGAGGTGATCGACTGGCTGCGTCAGCGCTCCCGCCCTTACCTCTTCTCCAACTCGCTGGCCCCCTCCATCGTTGCCGCCACCATCAAGGTGATCGACATGCTGGCCGAGGGTCACGACCTGCGCGCCCGCCTGAAAGAGAACAGCCGTTACTTCCGCGAACGGATGAGCGCCGCTGGCTTCACTCTGGCTGGTGCCGACCACGCCATCATTCCGGTGATGCTGGGGGATGCCAAACTGGCCTCCGAAATGGCAAGCCGCATGCTGGCAGCCGGCATCTATGTGGTGGGCTTCTCCTTCCCGGTCGTGCCCAAGGGTCAGGCCCGCATTCGCACCCAGATGTCTGCCGCCCACACCCGCGAGCAGCTGGACAAGGCGATCGACGCCTTTATCCGCATCGGCCGTGAACTCGGCGTTATCTGATTTGAATCAAGGGGCTGCAGCCCCTTTTTTCTGCATTCATATTGAAGGAACAGCCATGAAAGCACTCTCCAAACTGCACAAAGAGGTCGGCATCTGGATGACGGATGTCGCGGCCCCCGAGCTCGGCCACAACGACCTGCTGATCAAGATCCGCAAAACCGCCATATGCGGCACCGATATCCACATCTACAACTGGGACGAGTGGTCCCAGAAGACCATTCCGGTACCCATGGTGGTCGGCCACGAATATGTCGGCGAAGTGGTCGCCATCGGTCAGGAGGTGCGCGGCTTCGCCATCGGCGATCGGGTCTCCGGTGAAGGACATATCACCTGTGGTCACTGCCGCAACTGCCGCGCAGGGCGCACTCATCTGTGCCGCAACACCATTGGCGTTGGCGTCAACCGTCCGGGTGCCTTCGCCGAGTATCTGGTGATCCCCGCGTTCAACGCCTTCAAGCTGCCGGACAACATCCCGGACGAGCTGGCTGCCATCTTCGACCCGTTCGGCAATGCGGTGCACACCGCCCTCTCCTTCGATCTGGTGGGTGAGGATGTGCTCATCACAGGTGCAGGCCCCATCGGTATCATGGCTGCCGCCGTCTGCCGTCACGTGGGTGCGCGCCACGTGGTGATCACCGACGTCAACGAATACCGGCTGGAGCTGGCCCGCAAGATGGGCGCCACCCGCGCGGTCAACGTCAGCAAAGAGAAGCTGGCCGACGTGATGAGCGAGCTGGGCATGACCGAAGGGTTCGATGTGGGGCTGGAGATGTCCGGCGTCCCGAGCGCCTTCCAGGAGATGCTCGACAAGATGAACCACGGCGGCAAGATCGCCATGCTCGGCATCCCCCCCTCCACCATGGCCATCGACTGGAACAAGGTGATCTTCAAGGGGCTGTTTATCAAAGGGATCTATGGCCGCGAGATGTTCGAGACCTGGTACAAAATGGCCAGCCTGATCCAGTCCGGGCTGGATCTCTCCCCCATCATTACCCACAGATTCCACATCGACGACTTCCAGCAGGGGTTCGATGCGATGCGCTCCGGCCACTCCGGCAAGGTGATCCTGAGCTGGGACAAATAACCCATTTCACCCCTTGGTTACCTGAAACCCGGCGAATGCCGGGTTTCTTTTTATCTCCACCGCCTGAATTGCCGTGATATCGCCCAAAACTTTGTACGCAGAGTGTTTAACACTTCACACACAAGCGTTTAAATGGCTGTAACTATTCGGTTATAATCCCGTCGTTTACATGGATAATAAAAGACTGCTGGGAGTATATGAGCGTGTTGAAAAAACTGAGCTATTTGCTGGCTGTCGGGATGACGGCCGCCAGCTTGTCTGGGGCAGTGCTTGCTGCCGATGATATGTCACCGGAAGCCATTGCCGAGCGGATCAAACCAATCGGTCAGGTCTATACCGCCAAGGATCTGGAAGGTATTGCCGGCGCGAGTGCTGCACCGACGGCGGCCGCCTCTTCCGGTCCCCGCGATGGCGAAACGGTATACAAGGGCGCCTGCTTTGCCTGTCACGACACCGGCGCCGCTGGTGCCCCCAAACGGGGTGACAAGGCAGCCTGGGATCCTCGCATCGCCCAGGGCATTGATACTCTCAAGAAACATGCCATTGAAGGCTTTACCGGCAAGTCCGGCATGATGCCTCCGCGCGGCACCTGTGCGAACTGTAGTGATGAAGAGATTGAAAACGCCATCCACTACATGATCGACAAGCTGTAAGTATTTGAAAGGGCCGCAATTGCGGCCCTTTCAATCTATCGGCTTCCGACTACTCTTGTAAGGTAGACATATCGGGAGTTGCACATGTCGTCCCAATCCATCGAACCCCACTACTCAACTCCTCTGTTGGCGTTGGTCTCTGCCATTATGGACTTCCCGGCGCCACAAACCGCCACGTCTGACGATTACGATTCCCTGATCCAGCAGATTGACCAACTCTGCCCGCTGCAACATTTCGGCATGCTGGGCCTCTCCGATACCGGTCTGAACTGGCTTTACGCCTACAAGGTCAGCGATATCTTCAAGCAACAGCTGGGCCGTGAGCAGTCCCGCATCACCGATCAGCTCACCCAGCTGGATGAGGCCGAAGGGTGGTGCGTCTTCCCCATTGAGCATGGCCAGATACAGTGGTTGCTGGCGCGTGGCACACCAGCCGACCTGCCGACCCTGCGTCTGCTGCTGGAGTGTCTGGCCAAACGGCTGACCGAAACCCAGGCGGGCTCCCATCTCACCGAGCTCCCTTCGCCGCTGATCCGCAAAGACCCGAACTGGAAAAAGAAAATCGAGAGCATCAGCCGCATCATGCGGCTCGCCAATACCCTGCCGGCCCAGGCGCTCTTCTCCCAGCTGGAAGCGGTACTGCGCCAGATGCTCACCATCGAGGACATGCTGCTGGTCAGGCTAACCAGTCAGAAGCTGGAAAAGATCTACCCCGCCCATCCCCATCAGGGAGACGAGTTCATCAGCGGCTTGTGCCACAGCACCAGCAATATCGAGGTGAGCAGGGAGTCACGCTACTGGCACAGCATGCCGCTGCGGCTGCAACAACAGTACTTCGCCCACTTCATCATCAGCACGGCTCAACCGCTGGAGACCGACGACAAGCTGTTTCTCGACTTTCTGCGTGGCCAACTCACCCTGCTGCTGGAGCTGAGACGGATCCGCCAGCAGCTCAACGACATCAATACCGAAGACTCCATCAACCAACGGCTGCAACAGCTGCGTCAGACCAACCTCAGGCTGCAAAAGCAGCTCAAGCAGCATCAGGAGCTGGAACGGCGGCTGCAATTCGATGCGCTTCACGACCCGCTGACCCAACTGCCCAACCGCGCGCTGTTGATGAACCACCTCAACCACGCCATGACCCACTACAACCGCTACAAGTCCCCGGGATTCGCGGTGATTTTTATCGATGTGGATCACTTCAAGCAGATCAATGACACCCTGGGCCACAGCGCTGGCGATCAGCTGCTCAAGGAGGTGAGTCGCCGCCTGCAAACCTGTATCCGACAAAACGATCTGGTGGCCAGACTGGGGGGCGACGAATTTGTCATCTATCTGGACAGCAGCAAGAGCGACGATGACATCAGCCCGGTACTCAACCGCATTATCAGCCGTCTCTCCTACCCGTTCCGGCTACTCGGCAACGAGTTGAGCATTACCGTCAGCCTTGGGGTATCGAGCGTCTCCGAGCAAACCTCAGATATCAGCCAGCTGCTCCATCAGGCCGATCTGGCCATGTATCAGGCTAAGCGCAATGGTCGCAGTCGCATCGTCAGCTACTCGGATGATTGCATCAACCAAAACTGGAATTCGCCGGAAGAGATGCTGGCCAGAGCCCTGCGGGAGGGGCGTATTGTCCCCTACTTCCAGCCGGTGATCCGGCTGCAGGATAGCCGCCTGACCGGACTGGAGGTGATGGCGCGCTGGCTAACCGAGGAGGGGATTCTAAAGGATGCGTTCGACTTTATTCCGCTGGCGGAGCAGTGCGGCCTGATTCTGGAGCTGGATTACCAGATCCTGCGCCACACCTGTCAACAACTGAAGAACTGGCTGCCAATCTCCGGGCAGAGCAAGTTCAAGGTCGCCATCAATCTGTCGGGCAAGCATCTGGTCAACCATGACCACATCATGCGACTGATGGGGATCATCGAAGAGGAAGGGGTCGCCCCCGGCTATCTGATTTTTGAATTCAACGAGCGGGAACTGTCGCGACAAGATTCCGATGCACTGGCGTCGCTGCACGAGCTGCGCGCCAAGGGTATCCAGATCAGCCTCGATGATTTCGGCACCGGCTTCTCCTCCCTCAACGCTCTGTTCCACTTCCCGGTGGATTACATCAAGGTGGATGACAGCTTTACCCAGCGGATGCTGCAATCGCCCAAAGATTTGGCGCTGATCCGCGCCATGCGGGATATCTGTCAGGATCTCGATTACACCCTGGTAGTCGAGGGGATCGAGAACCAGCAGCAATTGCAGAAGCTGATTGATATCGGCTGCCGGATGGGGCAAGGGCGCTATATCTCACCGCCCATGCCGGGAGCAGACATAGTACCGCTACTGACCCCGGCCAATCCTTAGGATGAATCCTTCTTGAACAGCGCCCGCAGGTTGGCAACACCAACCTGCCCCTTCTGCTGGCGCTCCTCGGCAGTCACCTTCTTCTGGTTTTCCCATTCAAGGTCATCTTGCGGCAGCTCCAGCAGGAAGCGGCTCGGCTCTGGCCGTACCGACTCGCCAAACTGACGCCGCTCCTTGCAGAGGGTGAAGGTCAGTTCGGTCTGAGCCCGGGTGATCCCCACGTAGGCGAGACGCCGCTCCTCCTCGACGTTGTCTTCATCTATGCTGGTCTGATGGGGCAGCAAGCCCTCCTCCATCCCCACCATGTAGACATAGGGGAACTCCAACCCCTTGGAGGCATGCAGGGTCATTAACTGCACCTGATCGGCATCATCCTCCCCTTCGTTGCGCTCCATCATGTCGCGCAAGGTGAGGCGAGTGACCACCTGTGCCAGCGTCATCGACTCCTCCAGCTCATCCCCTTCCAGCATCTCGGTGATCCAGCGATACAGAGTGGAGACGTTCTGCATCCGCATCTCGGCCGCTTTCGGGCTGGGGGAGGTCTCGTAGAGCCACTCTTCGTAGTGGATCTCCTTGATCATGTCCCGCACCGCCTCCACCGGATTGCCACGCAGCGCCTGATCGCCAAGGCGTACCAGCCAGTTGGTGAAGGCCTGCAGGGCCACGAGGCCCCGCCCAGAGAGGTGCTGCTCGAGCCCCAGCTCGAAGCTGGCGGCAAACAGGCTCTTGCCGCGCTGATTGGCATACTGACCCAGTTTTTCGAGGGTAGTGGGGCCGATCTCGCGACGCGGCAGGTTGACCACCCTCAGGAAGGCGGTGTCCTCATCCGGATTCACCAGCAGCTTGAGGTAGGCCATGATGTCCTTGATCTCGGTGCGGGAGAAGAACGAGGTGCCGCCGGAGATGCGATAAGGAATCCGGTTGGTCATCAGCGCCTTCTCGAAGATGCGCGACTGATGGTTACCCCGATAGAGGATGGCGTAATCCTTGAACCGGGTGCGGTTCATAAACTTGTGGCCCATCATCTCGGCGGCGATCCGCTCCGCCTCGTGCTCCTCGTTCTTGGCGAACAACACCTTGAGCTTCACCCCCTCATCCAATTCGGAGAAGAGCGCCTTGTCATAGACGTGCGGGTTGTTGGCGATCAGAATGTTCGCGCACTTGAGGATCCGCCGCTTGGAGCGGTAGTTCTGCTCCAGCTTGATCAGCTTGAGGCTGGGGAAATCTTCGCTCAGCAGCACCAGATTCTGCGGCTTGGCCCCACGCCAGGAGTAGATCGACTGGTCGTCATCCCCCACCACGGTAAAGCGGGCGCGCTCGCCGACGATCTGCTTCACCAGCTCGTACTGGCTGGTGTTGGTATCTTGGTACTCATCGACCAGCAGATAGCGGATCTTGTTCTGCCAACGCTCGCGCACCTCCTGATTGCTCTTGAGCAGCAGGGTCGGCATCACGATGAGGTCATCAAAATCCAGCGCGTTATAGGCCACCATCTGGCGGTGATAGCGCTCGTAGAGCTGGGCCATCAGCACCTCTTCCGGCCCGCGGGCGATACGCATGGCGCGGGCGGGCAGGATGAGGTCGTTCTTCCAGTTGGAGATTTGGCTGATAAGGGCCGAGAGCTTGTCCTTGTCGTTGTCGAGCTCGTCTTCAGTCAATTCTTTCAGCAGCGCCAGCTGGTCGGTGTCATCGAACAGGGAAAAGTTCGCCTTGAGATTCAGGCTCTTGTGCTCCCGACGAATGATATCGAGCCCCAGAGTATGGAAGGTGGAGACCATCAGCCCCCGCGCCTCCTTGCGGCCCAAAGTCTGGCCGACCCGCTCCTTCATCTCCCGCGCCGCCTTGTTGGTAAAGGTGACGGCGGCGATATTGCGCGCACTGTAGCCGCACTGCTGCACCAGATAGGCAATCTTGTTGGTGATGACGCGGGTCTTGCCCGATCCGGCACCCGCCAGCACCAGGCAAGGGCCGGAGACATACTTGACCGCTTCGTTCTGATTGGGGTTGAGCTTCATGGGCCGGATCTCTTGGCTTATGATGAGGGGCGGCATTGTACCAGAAATCACCCGACGAGCCGTACCTGCTGCACGGCAGGCAACCGCCATCCCGGCTTATCGCACCTTGTGTTCGGGCGCTATTTTCAGGATCATGGCCGACCTTTCGAGATGATGACTTTTTCCGGATGATGAGGGGAGCATGAATCAGCAACAGCACGACCAACTGCGCAGCCAGTTTCCGGCCTTGGCGCAGGAGGTAAACGGCCACCCTCTGGTCTATCTGGACAACGCCGCCACCACCCAGAAACCACAAGCGGTACTGGATGCCATCGCTCACTACTATCGGGCCGACAACGCCAATGTGCACCGCGCCGCCCATGCGCTGAGTGGCCGTGCTACCCGCGCCTTCGAAACTGCCCGCGAGACGGTCGCCCACTTCATCAATGCACCCCGCAGCCAAGAGGTGATCTGGACCCGCGGCACCACGGAGGCGATCAATCTGGTGGCCCAGAGCTGGGGGATGAGCGAGCTCAAGGCGGGGGACGAAATTATCCTCAGTACGCTGGAGCACCACGCCAATATCGTCCCATGGCAACTGGTCGCCCAGCGTACCGGCGTGGTGATCCGGGTGATCCCCCTCGATGAGCGGGGCGATCTCGATCTGGCCGCCTATCACGCAATGCTGGGGCCACGCACCCGGCTGGTGAGCGTGGCCCACGTCTCCAATGCCCTCGGTACCGTCAATCCAGTCAAAGAGATGGTGGCAGCGGCCAAGGCGGTTGGCGCCGTGACGCTGATCGACGGTGCTCAGGCGGTGGCTCATCTCGAGGTGGATGTGCAAGCCATCGGTTGCGACTTCTACGCCTTCTCCGGCCACAAGCTCTATGGCCCGACCGGCATCGGTGTGTTGTGGGGCCGCACCGAGCTATTGGAGCGGATGCCGCCCTGGCAAGCAGGTGGTGAAATGATCGACCGGGTCAGTTTCAGCGGCACCACCTTCAATAGCCTGCCCTTCAAATTCGAGGCGGGCACCCCCCATATTGCTGGCACTATCGGCCTCACCGCAGCCATCGACTTTGTGATGGGGCAAGATCGGCATTGGCTCGCCAGCCATGAGCAGACACTGACCGACTATCTGGTCGCTGGCCTGCAACAGGTGCCGGGGCTGCGTCTGGTCGGCGAACCCGGCCAACGCGCCGGTGCTGTCTCTTTCTTGCTCGATGACATCCACCCGCAAGATGCCGCCACCCTGCTCGATATGCAGGGGATCGCCCTGCGAGTCGGCCATCACTGCGCCATGCCACTGATGGAATCGCTCGGGATCGGCGGTACCCTGCGCGCCTCCTTGGCCTGCTACAACAATCGGGACGATGTCGACGCCCTGCTGGCCGCCCTGCACAAACTCAGTGACTTCTTCTAAGGCAGACAACCGAATGAGTGACCTCGCAAGCTATACCCAGATTGGCCTTGAGCCCAACGCCGACACCATCCGCCAGCAGTTTGCCGCAGCAAACGGCTGGGAGAACCAGTACCGGCTCATCATCCAGCTCGGCAAGCTTTTACCCATGCTACCCGGCGAATGGCAGCAGGAGGAGTTCCGCCTCAAGGGGTGTGAAAGCCAGGCTTGGCTGAAGGGAGAACAAAGCGAGGATGGCTGCTGGCACTTTGCCTGTGATTCCGATGCCCGCATCGTGCGTGGCCTTATCGTCATCGTGCTGGCGGCACTCAACCACCAATCGTCTACGGCGATCCAGGCTTTTGATATGGAAGGGTATTTCACCGAACTGGGGCTGGAAAAACACTTGAGCCCGTCACGAGGTAACGGGCTCAGAGCGATCGTGCTGGCGATCCGGGAGCAGGCAGTCTAATCCGCTTTGTGCAGAGGTCGATTACGCTTCGCTAATCGACCCTACTTCTTCATTCCCGGCATCTTTCTCGGCGCGGGCACCCCGCTCGGCAATTTTCTTCAATACCCGGGACGCGGCAACCAGCCCGAAGGTTGCCGTCACCGGCGTCACAGCGCCAAAGCCGGAGGCGCAATCCATCTTCATGGTGCCATCGCTGGCTGCCTTGGCCTGACAGGTGCCACCATGACCATCCGGATAGCTCAGCTGTTCGGTTGAGAAGACACACTCCACTCCGAATTTGCGAGCCGGATTCTTGCTGAAGTTATGCAACCGGCGCAGGTCGGAGCGCACCTTTGCCGCCAACGGGTCTTGAATAGTCTTGGCCAGATCGGCCACGGTGATTTGGGTCGGATCCATCTGCCCGCCAGCACCTCCCGCCACAATCACCGGGATTTTGTTGCGCTTGCAGAAGGCAATCAGCGCCACCTTGGCCTTGACCGAGTCGATGGCGTCCACCACATAGTCAAACTCCCGCTTGATATGCTCGGCCAGATTGTCGGCGGTGACGAAATCGTCTACCTCGATCACATCGCAATCCGGATTGATGGCGCGAATGCGCTCGGCCATCACCTCGGTCTTGAGGCGACCAATCGTCCCCTGCATGGCGTGGATCTGACGATTGGTGTTGGTGATGCAGATATCGTCCATGTCGATCAGGGTGATCTGGTTGATACCGGCACGGGCCAGCGCCTCCGCCGCCCAGGAGCCCACGCCGCCGATCCCCACCACACAGACTTTCGCCTGGCTAAAGGAACGCAGGGCATTCTGACCATAAAGACGGGCAATGCCCCCGAATCGCTGTAGATATTCTGCTTTCATACCACCACCTTGCTTGAGGGCGGCCATTATAACGGCAACCACCGCCAGCCGCGATGGCAGAACCGGAGAAAATCGGGAAGGAAAAACTGGGAAAACGGCTGAGAATAGAGAATAAAAGGTCAATTATCAGACTATTTGCTGAATTACAGGCAATAAAAAACCCCGCTCGATGAGCGGGGTTCTTAAATTGGGTGCCTGGCAGTGTCCTACTCTCGCATGGCGAATGCCACACTACCATCGGCGCTACCGCGTTTCACTTCTGAGTTCGGCATGGGATCAGGTGGTTCCACGGCGCTATGGCCGCCAGGCAAATTCTTCAATCTGAGAAAGCTGATGTAAGTAGTTTCGTATTCGTTACAAGGCTCGAAACACTTCTTGGGTGTTGTATGGTTAAGCCTCACGGGTAATTAGTATGGGTTAGCTCAACACATCACTGCGCTTACACACCCCACCTATCAACGTTGTGGTCTCCAACGGCCCTTTAGGACCCTCAAGGGGTCAGGGATGACTCATCTCAGGGCTCGCTTCCCGCTTAGATGCTTTCAGCGGTTATCGATTCCGAACTTAGCTACCGGGCAGTGCCACTGGCGTGACAACCCGAACACCAGAGGTTCGTTCACTCCGGTCCTCTCGTACTAGGAGCAACTCCCTTCAATCATCCAACGCCCACGGCAGATAGGGACCGAACTGTCTCACGACGTTCTGAACCCAGCTCGCGTACCACTTTAAATGGCGAACAGCCATACCCTTGGGACCGACTTCAGCCCCAGGATGTGATGAGCCGACATCGAGGTGCCAAACACCGCCGTCGATATGAACTCTTGGGCGGTATCAGCCTGTTATCCCCGGAGTACCTTTTATCCGTTGAGCGATGGCCCTTCCATTCAGAACCACCGGATCACTATGACCTACTTTCGTACCTGCTCGACCTGTCCGTCTCGCAGTTAAGCTGGCTTATGCCATTGCACTAACCTCCTGATGTCCGACCAGGATTAGCCAACCTTCGTGCTCCTCCGTTACTCTTTGGGAGGAGACCGCCCCAGTCAAACTACCCACCAGGCACTGTCCGCGAGCCCGATTCAGGGCCCTGCGTTAGAACATCAAACATACAAGGGTGGTATTTCAAGGACGGCTCCAGCGCAACTGGCGTCACGCCTTCAAAGCCTCCCACCTATCCTACACATGTAGGTTCAATGTTCAGTGCCAAGCTGTAGTAAAGGTTCACGGGGTCTTTCCGTCTAGCCGCGGGTACACCGCATCTTCACGGCGAATTCGATTTCACTGAGTCTCGGGTGGAGACAGCATGGCCATGGTTACACCATTCGTGCAGGTCGGAACTTACCCGACAAGGAATTTCGCTACCTTAGGACCGTTATAGTTACGGCCGCCGTTTACCGGGGCTTCGATCAAGAGCTTCGCTTGCGCTAACCCCATCAATTAACCTTCCGGCACCGGGCAGGTGTCACACCCTATACGTCCACTTTCGTGTTTGCAGAGTGCTGTGTTTTTGATAAACAGTCCCAGCCATCTGGTCACTGCGACTCCCAACTGCTCCATCCGCAAGGGACTTCACTGTCAAGAGCGAACCTTCTCCCGAAGTTACGGTTCTATTTTGCCTAGTTCCTTCACCCGAGTTCTCTCAAGCGCCTTGGTATTCTCTACCCGACCACCTGTGTCGGTTTGGGGTACGATGACTTGTAATCTGAAGCTTAGAGGCTTTTCCTGGAAGCAGGGCATCAATGGCTTCCACACCGTAGTGTGTTCGTCTCGTGTCTCAGTGTTGTGTCTCCGGATTTGCCTAGAAACACCACCTACGCACTTTCACCAGGACAACCGTCGCCTGGCCCACCTAGCCTTCTCCGTCCCCCCATCGCAATTACAAGTCGTGCAGGAATATTAACCTGCTTCCCATCGACTACGCCTTTCGGCCTCGCCTTAGGGGTCGACTCACCCTGCCCCGATTAACGTTGGACAGGAACCCTTGGTCTTCCGGCGAGGAGGCTTTTCACCCCCTTTATCGTTACTTACGTCAGCATTCGCACTTCTGATATCTCCAGCATACCTCTCGATACACCTTCGCAGACTTACAGAACGCTCCCCTACCACTCACACATAAGTGTGAATCCGCGGCTTCGGTGCCTGGTTTGAGCCCCGTTACATCTTCCGCGCAGGCCGACTCGACTAGTGAGCTATTACGCTTTCTTTAAATGATGGCTGCTTCTAAGCCAACATCCTAGCTGTCTGAGCCTTCCCACATCGTTTCCCACTTAACCAGAACTTTGGGACCTTAGCCGGCGGTCTGGGTTGTTTCCCTCTTCACGACGGACGTTAGCACCCGCCGTGTGTCTCCCGGATAGTACTTACTGGTAT
>NZ_CP077301.1:3662500-3762500 GCF_019048085.1 Aeromonas sp. FDAARGOS 1416
ATGAACCGAATAAAGCATCAGAAGCGGTAGTCGGCAGTCACTTTGAACTCGGTACCCGGCGATGCGTAACCATAAGCGGGGGCGTAATCACGATCGAACACGTTATCGATACGTCCACCCAAGGTAAATTGCTGAGTCACCTCGTAACTGGTAGCCAGGTTCAACAGCGTATAGGCACTGAGTTCCACCCGCTGGCTAGTCGCCCAGTTGTTGTCATAGCGCTTGCCCACATAGAGCAGTTCAGCAGTTAGTGTTGCGGCATCGAATCGGGTATCTGCGATCCAGCTGCCTTTATGTTCAGCTCTACGCAGCAGCTGCAAATCCTGGTTACCCGTATCTTTGGCTCTGGTGTAGTCGTAGCTCAAACGATGATGCACAGGTCCGGTGTCGATGCCGAGCTCCGTTTCCACTCCTTTGATATCCGCCGTGGTATTTTTGGGGTTGCAGGTGTAGCTCATGCTGGTCAGGCAATAAATCAGATTGTCGATGCGGTTGCGATACAGATTCACAGACCAATCCCAGGCCGAATAGCGACCTGACAGGCCCAACTCCAGGTTTTTGCTCTCTTCCGGCTTGAGTGTCGGATTCTCAGACCCTGGATAATAGAGCTGGTTGAAGGTGGGGGCCTTGAAGCCAGTACCGTAACTCAACCGGACATTATGGTTCTCATCGATATCCAGCCCGCTGGCGGCAGACCAGGTGTTGTGACGACCATATTGCTGGTTGTCATCGGTCCGACCGGACAGTTCCCATAACAGCGCCTGCCAACGATAGCTTCCCACAGCAAACAGACCGGTATTGTCACGATCAGGAGCGTTGAAGGTTTTTCCATAGCCGCGGGAGTCTGATTTCATCTCCTCACGCTGCCAATCTGCGCCACCGGTCAGATTAACCCCTTCGATACCGTTCCAACTATTGATCCAGGAGAAACGGGTTAAACCAGTATGAATAGGCTCACCGCTAGCCTCTCCTTTAGCCTCCTGCCAAGTCTTCAGCTTGTTCTCACCGTAACTGGCTTCAAGTCGACTGATCAGATCCTTACCCTGGAACTTGAGACCACCATCATATTGGAAAGCCTGTACCCGACTCTGGTCCGTGCTGCCATCTGTGTCGGTGAGATTGTCATAGCCCTGAGCATTGAAGTCCGCACTCCAAGCATCATTAAAAGCGTGGTTCAAACCAATTTGGCCATTACGGCTGGCAAAACCATCCCGATCCGGCTGTTTGGTATTGGCTACAACATCAAAACCATCGGTACGCTCGTAGCCGATCAGCATGTTCATATCGGTTTTTTGGCCCAATGACTGAACCGTTCTTAGCTCGCCCTGACCATAACCATTGCTGCCAGCACCGCCTTTGATATGTGTCTCGCTGCCATTTTTGGCGGATGTTTTGGTGATGAGGTTGATAACGCCGCCAATGGCATCGGAACCATACACAGCCGCGCGTGGGCCACGGATATATTCGATGCGCTCGATATTGCCGAGCGGGATTTGGCTGAGATCGGGCGTGCCCGCCACCATGGCGGCAATCGGGCGACCATTCATCAAGACCAGAGAGTGGTTGGAGTTGGTTCCACGGATAAACAGGCTGCTGATGTGCCCCCGGCCTCCCAGAGTCGCCATCTGCACGCCGGGCAGGGTTTTCAGCAAATCAGGCAAACTCTGCACCTGACGAGATTCGATCTCGGCACGATCGATCACCACAACGGGCGCCAGCACCGAGCTGACCGGTTGTTCCACGCGGTTGGCCGTAATGACCAGAGTTGGATTGATGGGGATGGTAGTTTGGGCAAACGCCGCCGTCGGCAACAGGGCAGCCGCCAGAAATTTCTTCGACATGAGAGATCCTTAAGTTCGCGTAAGTATCTACTTCGTGGCCGGTTTCTCTCGGCCCGAAATACGAACTCTGGCAGGTCTTCGGGCTCGGGGGCTGATAGCCTACGGCGACGGCTTCCCGCCTGACGGCAGTGCCCTGATGTCGCTTCGTTCCCCCTTACCGCTGCGCGCCAGCTCCGGATTCTCACCGGATTCCCTATTAAGCATGATGCGCCAAAGCGGGAGGATTATAGGCAGAGCAAAGCTGGATGTATAGCCATCCAGATTTCTATTTATTCCCCGCCAGCGCCGCCAACCGCTGCTGGGCCCCCTCCATCACCGCCTGTACCCCGGGATGGGAGAGATGGCGCCCTGCCGAGACCAGATAATAAGAGAGGGTAACGTCGGTGAGGGTCGCAATCCGCTCCACTCCGTAGAGGCGACCAATTTCGTCAGCCATCGCCAGCGGCGCCGGGAAGATCCCCATCCCCGCCTTGCCGAACGACTTCATCAGAGTGGAGTCATCAAACTGCCCCACCAGATGGGGATGAGTGCCCTGCTGGCGATACCAGGCCAGCAGCCGATCGTGGGTAGCCGATTTCTCTCCGGGGATCAGCAGCGGCAACCCCTCCAGCGAGGCGGGAAAGCCATCCCGCGCCCGCGCCGCCAGCTCCGGGCTGGCAAACAGCGCCAGCGGGGTTCGCCCCAGTTCGTGGTTGTAGCCGCGCACGCCGCTGTCGGGAGGGAGCGGGCGATCGATCAGCACCATATCCAGCTTGTGACGGGCCAGTTCGCTGAACAGCTGCTCGGCTCGCTCCTCGTGACACACCAGCCGCAGCGGCGTCGCCAGCGCCATGGCGGGGGCCAGCAGCTCGAACGCCAGAGTACGGGGTACCGAATCGGCGATCCCCACCTGCATTGTCAACTCTTGACTGGCGTGGCGCAGGGTGTGCTCCAGCTCGGCGCCGAGCGAGAAAATCGCCCCCGCCTGCTCCTGCGCCTGCCGTCCGGCAGCGGTCAGCACCAGACGCCGCCCGACCCGGTTGAACAGCGCCACTCCGAGGGACTGCTCCAGCTCGGCGACCTGACCGCTGATGGTCTGCGGCGTGAGATGCAGCTGTTCGGCGGCCTGCGTCACGCTGCCGCTGCGTGCCACATGCCAGAAGTAGTAGAGCTGTTTGTAGTTGAGCATGCCGTTCCCTATCAGTTTTTACCGAACAACCATCAGCGAGAATCTGATTTTATCGAAACATTGCGGGCTCTAGCATGCAACCATTATCTGAACTGCCCTGCGAACCATCATGCTGGACGTCGTTGTTCTCTTCTTTCTGTTTGGTCTGCTGGCCGGTCTGGTGCGCTCCGAGCTCAAGCTGCCGCCCGCCCTCTACGACACCCTCTCCCTCTTTCTGCTGCTGGCCATCGGCCTCAAGGGCGGCGTCGGTCTGGCCCAGCAATCCCTGCAACCTCTGCTGCCACAACTGGCGCTGGTGATCCTGCTCGGCGTGGTGCAGACCCTGCTCGGCTTTGCCGTGCTGCGCCTCAAGATGAACCGGGTCGATGCCGCCGCCACCGCCGCCCACTATGGTTCGGTCAGCGTCGCCACCTTTGCGGTCGGTGTTAACTGGCTCACCGAGCGAGGCATCAGCTTTGAATCCCAGCTATCCATCTTCCTCGCGGTGATGGAGATCCCCGCCATTCTGGTGGGCATAGTGCTGGCCCGCGGCATCAGTCGCGAGACCCGCTGGCGTATGCTGGCCCACGAGACCTTCCTCGGCAAAGGGGTAACCCTGCTTCTCGGCGGTATGGCCATCGGCTATCTGGCCGGGCCGGACGGAATTGCCCCGCTCAAACCGCTGTTTGTCGACCTGTTCAAGGGGGCGCTGGCGCTGTTCCTGCTGGAGATGGGCCTCATCGTCGCCCGTCAGTGTCAGGATCTGCGCCGCCATGGCCTGTTCCTGCTCGGTTTCGCCCTGTTGATGCCGCTCGCCTCGGCGGGACTGGGACTGGCTGCTGGCCAGCTGATGGGGCTTTCCCTCGGCGGCCTGACCCTGCTGGCCACCCTGGCGGCCAGCGCCTCCTATATTGCCGTGCCGGCCACCATGCGCATCGCCGTGCCCCAGGCCAACCCGGGGCTCTCTCTCAGCGCCGTGCTGGGGATCACCTTCCCGTTCAACATCATGCTGGGGATCCCGCTCTACCACAGCTGGGCCCGCCACTTCACGGAGTAGCCACATGCAGACCGAGACCCGCACCCTGCTGACCATCATCACGGAAGCCAATCTGGAGCCCACCCTGCTGCGCACCCTCACCCGCGAGGGGCTGCGCGGCTACACCATCACGGATGCCCGTGGCCGGGGGGATCATGGCGAGCGCAACGCCAGCTGGAGCGAGAGCGGCAACATCCGGCTGGAGGCGATCTGCAGCCGGGAGCAGGCGGAGCGGTTGCTGGCCCATCTGCAGAGTCGTTACTACCCCGATTACGCCATGATCGCCTTTCTGCAACCGGTCGAAATCGTACGACCCGAGAAATTCTGAGCCGGCTTGCCGGCTCTTTTTGTTCACCAAAAGCAAACGTTTAACAGCAAGGATTCAGAGAAAATGAACACCCCTCCCCTGATCGGCCTGGTAATGGGCTCCGACTCCGACTGGCCCGTGCTGCAGGCTGCCGCCCGCATCCTCAAGGAGCACGGCGTGCCCTACGAGGCGCAGGTGGTCTCGGCCCATCGCACCCCGGATCTGCTGTTCGAGTATGCCGCCACTGCCCGCGAGCGCGGCCTGCGCGCCATCATAGCCGGGGCCGGTGGCGCCGCTCACCTGCCGGGCATGGTCGCCGCCAAGACCACGCTGCCGGTGCTGGGGGTGCCCATCCCCTCCCGCCATCTCAAGGGGATGGACTCGCTACTCTCCATTGTGCAGATGCCCAAAGGAGTGCCGGTCGCCACCTTCGCCATCGGCGAGGCGGGCGCCGCCAACGCCGCCCTGTTTGCGGTCTCTCTGCTCTCGGTCGCCCGGGATGACGACGCCCCCCGCTACCGGCAGCAGCTCGACGACTTCCGCACCCACGAGCGAGATCGGGTGCTGACGCTGCAACTGGAGGAGCCGACATGATACTGCCACCCGCCACCCTCGGCATGCTCGGCGGCGGCCAGCTCGGTCGCTACTTTGTGATGGCCGCCCATCGGCTCGGCTACAAAGTGGTGGTGCTGGATCCCGATCCGGCCAGCATCGCCGGTGCCGCAGCCGATCACCATATTGTCGCCCCCTATGGCGACCAGAACGCCCTGCTCGAGCTGGCCAGCCGCTGCGAGGCCATCAGCTGCGAGTTCGAGAACGTGCCCGCCGCCACCCTCGCACTGCTCGAAAAACACAAGCCGGTGCGCCCGGCCGCCAGCGCGGTGCAGGTCTGTCAGGATCGCCGTGAAGAGAAAGCCTTTCTGCGCGGGGCCAACATCCCGATCGCCCCCTATCTGGTGCTATTGCCGGAAGAGCCCATCCCCGCACAGGCCAGCGAAATTTTCCCCGCCATCCTCAAGACGGCCCGCGAGGGGTACGACGGCAAGGGGCAGTGGCAAGTGAACGACCTGGATGAGCTGGCGACGGCGCTGGCAGCGAGTGGTGTGCCCTGCGTGCTGGAAAAACGGCTGGCACTGGAGGGGGAATTTGCCCTGACCCTGGCCCGCAGTCCGAGCGGCGCCATCAGCGCCCTGCCGCTGGTGCAGAACTGGCACAGCGGTGGCATCCTCGATCAGACCCGCTCCCCGGCCAAGGTGCCGGCGCTGGAGCGCGAGGCCAAAGGGATCGCTGAGCGACTGATTGCCGCCCTCGATTACGTCGGGGTGCTGACGGTGGAGTTCTTTCTGGTGGAGGGGCGACTGCTGGTCAACGAGCTGGCACCCCGCCCCCACAACTCGGGTCACCCCAGCCTCGACAACGCCGCATGCAGCCAGTTCGAGTTGCAGGTGCGGGCCCTGTGCGATCTGCCGCTGCCGGAGCAGATCGCCGTGCGCCCCGCCCTGTTAATCAACCTGCTGGGGGATCTCTGGCAAAACGGCACGCCAGACTGGGCCGCCCTGCTGACGCTGCCCCGCCTGCATCTGCACCTCTATGGCAAAGGCGAACCCCGCCCCGGCCGCAAGATGGGCCATATCACGGTAACCGGTGATGAGTGGTCAACGGTGGAGGAGCGCTGCCGTCAGGCCCGCCAGCTGCTGGGGCTAGCGCCACGCTGATCGAGCATCGGAAATGCAAAGACCCGGGCATGGCCCGGGTCTCTGTTTTTGCTTGCTGTGGCAGGGAGGCTTATCAGGCCCGCTCCACCGCTACCGGTGCCGGCAGGCGGATGGTGAGGGAGAGCACCAGCGCCACCACCAGCAACACCAGGATCAGGTGGAAGGTCGCCATAAAGCCGCCAAACAGGGAGGCCACGATGGAGCCAATGATGCTGCCCAGACCAAAGCCCAGATAGATGACGCCGTAGTTCTTGGTCAGGTTGTTGAGACCGAAGAAGTCGCTCACCAGCGAGGGGTAGACGGTGATGGTGCCACCGAAGCTGAATGCCACGCAGGCCACCGCCACGAAGAAGAGGTTGGCGTTGAGCGGCACGAACAGCAGCAGCGCCATGCCCGCCAGGGTAATCAGCTGGGCGATGGTGATGACCCGGATGCGGGACATCTTGTCGGAGAGGATACCCAGCACCAGACGGCCACCCAGGTTGGCCATGGCGATGATGGCGACGGCATTGGCAGCCACCACTGCTGGCAGACCCACCATCTTCTCGCCGATGTCCTTGGCCACGCCGATGACGTAGAGGCCACTCATGCAGGCGGTGAGGAACATCAGCGCCAGCATCCAGTACTGCGGCTTGCGCATCGCCTCGGCCAGAGTGAAGTCACGGCTCTCGCTCTGCTGCACGGAGGCGGCCTGCTTGGGCGCATCCTTCATCAGCATGCCGCCCACCAGCACCATGGACATCGCAATCAAGCCCCACAGCTGGAAGGTGGTCTCAAGGCCGGAGCTGGAGAGCAGCAGCAGGTTGATATATTTGAAACCGAGACTGCCGAGACCATAGGCACCGATGGAGCAGGCGGAGATGAGCCCCTTGCGCTCCGGGAACCACTTCACGCAGTTGGAGAGGGTCATCAGGTAACCGGTACCGTCGGCAAAACCGACCAGAATGCCCGCGCAGAGGTAGAGCATCGCCAGATTGCTGGCGTGGGCGGTGAGGAAGAAGCCGATGCCGAGCAGCACACCGGCGCCCAAGGTCACGTTGCGCACCCCGAATCGCTCCTGCAGCTTGCCCGCCATGGAGGAGGCGACCGCCAGCGAGAGGCTGAGCAGGCCGAAAGCGAAAGCGACCTGACTCACCGGCTCGTCCAGCTTGTCGGAGAGCTGGGCGTTGAACAGGCTCCAGGTGTAGACAGAACCCAGTGCAAACTGGGTGATGATGGTACCGATCAGTGTCAGGTACCGGGTGCGATTCATCTCTTTGGTCATGATGCGTCTCGGTCGATGGCCTTAAGGAAATTGAGGCCACTATAGGCAAGACGCAGCTCGCGCCGATCGATTAAGGCATGAAATGCAGATCGGCGGGAATGAATGACAATCAGAGCCGCATCAGCTGACGGAACGCCTTGATGTTGCTGCGACTGACCGGCACCTCGAACGGCAGATCATGGAGCCGGATGAGATAGGTGCTGTTAAACCAGGGGACTATTTCGCGGATCTTGTTGATGTTGACGCAGTAGGAGCGGTGGCAACGGAAGAACCCCTCGGCAGGCAGCCGGCTGACAAACTCGCTGATGGTCATGGTCATCACGTAGCGGTCATCGCGGGTGTAGACATAAGTAAGCTTCTCGTCTGCTTCCGCGTAGTAGATCTGCTCGCAGGGGGTGACGATGATGCGCTCCCCCTTCACCAGATTGACGGTGCGATTGTGCGGGCTGCTCCCCTCACCGCTCGCCTCCCCCGTGGTGGCTGGTTGCGACTTGCCCGCATGCTCGAGCTTTTGCAGCAGATTGATGATGCGGGGCTCGTTGTAGGGCTTGAGGATGTAGTCGAACGCCTCCAGCTCGAACGCCTCCACCGCAAACTCCTTGTAGGCGGTGACGAAGACGATGTGGGGCGGATGACTCGACTTGTGCAGGTTCTTGGCCAGCAACAGGCCGTCGATGGAGGGGATCTGGATATCCAGAAACACCACGTCCACCTCGTGATCCTGCAGGTATTTGAACGCCTCCAGCCCATCCTCAAAGCTCGCCACTATCTCGATCTGGCTGTGCTGATTCACCAGATAGATGAGCTCCTCGCGAGCCAGATACTCGTCTTCCACTATGATGGCTTTCAACATGACATTGCCCCCTGAAGGAGCACAGGAGAAGCAAGCTCCTCACGAATCAAACATTCGTCTTCCACTATGATCGCTTTCAGCATGACAACACCTCTCGCGGCACACACTTATCCTCAACCATGATGGCACTCAGCATGGCATCGACTCCTGATCCGGCAGATAGAAACTCACTTCGGTACCCGGCTCCAGCCGCTTGAGGTGCAGGCCATCGCCATAGAGCAGCTTGACCCGCTGATGCACGTTCATCAGGCCGATGCTGCGACTCTCCACCCGCCCGGCGGCCACCCCGTCGATCACCTCCTGACTGATGCCATAGCCGGTGTCCCGCACCGCCACCCGGATGCCGCCCGCCAGCTGTTTCACCTCGATGGTGACCCGACCCGGCGCGCTGCGGGGCTGGATGCCGTGCAGGATGGCGTTTTCCACCAGCGGCTGCAACAGCAGGCTCGGTACCTGAATGTGGACGTCGTCCACCTCGAACACCACCTCCAGCTTATCGCCGAAGCGGGCCTGCTCGATGGCCACGTAGTCGCGCACCTGCTGCAGCTCCTCCTGAATGTCGATCAGTTCATCCCCCTTGTTGAGGTTGTAGCGCAGGTAATCCGCCAGATTGGCGATCAGCTGGCGCGCCTGCTGGGGGCGAATGCGGATCAAGGATGAGATGGCGTTGAGGGCATTGAACAGGAAGTGCGGGTTAATCTTGCTCTGCAGCGCGGTGAACTCCGCCTTGCGGGTCATCTCCTTGAGCTGCTCGATGCGCGACACCTCCATCTGGGTGGAGATGAGCTGGGAGAGGCCGACCGCCATCTCCCGCAGGGAGCTGGTAATGCTGTGGGTGCGGCGATAGTAGATCTTGAGGGTGCCGCTCACCGAGCCGTTTTCCCGCAGCGGAATAATGATGACCGAGTGGAAATCGGAGAGGTGATACTGGCGCAGATCGTTGTTGATGATGATCTGGTCGAGCAGCACCGCCTGCTGGGTCATGCCGCTGATGGCGTGGTGCTCATCCAGCTCGTAGTAATCCTTGCCCACCCCGACATAGGCCAGCACGTCATGGGTATCTGTGATGGCCACCGCATCGGCGCTGATGTCGCGCCGGATCACATCGCACACCTGACTGAGGGAGTGGCGATCGATGTTCTGGAAGAAGGGCAGCGTCTTGTTGGCGATATCGAGCGCCAGCTTGGCCTGCTTGGCAGCAATCAGCTCCTTCTCGTCATCCAGATCCTGCACCAGCTTGATGATGAGGCCGATACAGAGCGCCCCGGCGATCATCGGATAGGCGATGTGGTTAACGATCTCCACCCCCACCTCATGCGGCTCGGTCAGCAGCCAGATGAGCAGCATGGTCAGCCCTTCGCAGAGCATCCCCGCCAGAATGCCGTAGAGCCAGAGCCGCGACTTGCGGCATCGCAGGTGCAACCAAGTGGCGAGCAGGCCGGCGATGATGCTGGCGATAAGACAAGGGATGGAGGTGTGACCATCCATGTCGATGAGATAGCGGTGCAGGCCGGAGATGACCCCGGCCGGAATGCCGACCCAGGGGCCGAACAGGATGCCGCCGGAGATGATGGCAATGATCCGCACGTTGATCAGCGCCCCCTCCACCGGAATGCCGGTGTAGGTACTGAACACCGCAAACAAGCAGAAGATGGAGGCCACCAGCACCAGCTCGGCCGGGGTGTGATCCCGCTTCTGGAATAGCCGCTGGAACGGCCGGGTGCGGGTCAGGAAGAAGAGGGTCATCAGCATCAGCGCCGCCCGCTCGAACACCGCCAACAACATCATCTGATTCTCAAGCATCTGCGCCCCCTTGCGGCAACCCGACCGATCACCATAACCCTGACCAATAAATCGGGGCCGGATAAACCAGCCCCTGTGACATCAACAGTACTGACCGGCCACCCAGCCGGAGGACCAGGCCCACTGGAAGTTGTAGCCACCGAGCCAGCCGGTCACATCCACCACTTCGCCGATGAAGTAGAGGCCCGGTACCTTGCGCGCTTCCATGGTCTTGGAGGAGAGCTCGTTGGTATCGACGCCACCCAGGGTCACTTCGGCGGTGCGATACCCCTCCGTGCCGTTGGGCAGGATCTGCCAGTCACCCAGCAGATTGGCCACCGCTTCAAGCTCCCGCTCGTTGTACTGGCGCATTGGCTTGCTGACCAGCTGGCCCAGTTCCACCAGCTTGTCGACGAAGCGCTTGGGCAGCTCGCGCCCCAGCACGGTTTTCAGCTCCTGCGCGGGGTGCGCTTGCGCCCACTCGCGCAGGGCGGCCGGAATATCCAGCTCCGGCAGCAGGTTGATATGGATCTTCTCACCCGCATGCCAGTAGGAGGAGATCTGCAGGATGACGGGGCCGGAGAGGCCGCGATGGGTGAACAGCATCGCCTCCTTGAAGCGGGTGCCATCCTCGGCAGTCACTGCCACCGGCAGGCTGATGCCCGCCAGATCGGCGAACGCCTCTTTCTCCGCCTGATGGAGGGTAAAGGGCACCAGACCGGCGCGGGTCGGCAGCACCTTGAGGCCGAACTGCTCCGCCAGCTTGAAGCCATACGGGGTAGCGCCCAGCTTGGGCATGGAGAGACCGCCGGTCGCCACCACCAGCGAGTGGCAGCCGATCTCACCCTTGCTGGTGGTCAGCAGAAAGCCCTCGTCCTGCTTGCTGACGGTGAGGATCTCGGTCTGGAACTGCAGGGTCACCCCGGCCCAGTCACACTCGGTGAGCAGCACATCGACGATATCCTTGGCACTCTCGAGGCAGAACAGCTGCCCCAGGGTGCGCTCGTGATAGTTGACCCCGTGGCGGTCCACCAGATCGATAAAGTCCTGCTGGGTGTAGCGGGCCAGCGCCGACTTGCTGAAGTGGGGATTCTCCGACAGGTAGGCGTGAGCACCAGCCTGATGGTTGGTGAAGTTGCAGCGACCACCGCCACTGATGAGGATCTTGCGGCCCGGCTTCTTGGCATTGTCGAGCACCAGCACGGAGCGGCCACGGTAGCCCGCCTGCGCCGCACACATCAATCCGGCCGCACCGGCCCCGATCACCACCACATCGACCTGCTTCATCATCACTCACTTATCAAAATAGAAACGGCACCTGGCCAGAACCGTGATTGCCTCTGGCTGACATCACAACGGTGACTGCCCACCAGAATAAACAACGGCCCTTAAAAGGGCCGTTATTGTACTGGCTGAACACTAAGTGTCCACGACTATCAGGCGTTGCTGTCCATGATGCTGGCAGGGGCGCCTTTGGCCAGTTCGGCCAGCTCCTTGTCGATGAAGTAGAGGCCCTTGCCATCTTCACCCACCAGACCCAGACGGTCGACGATGCTCTTGAACAGCTTCTCCTCTTCATGCTGCTCGGCCACATACCACTGCAGGAAATTGAAGGTGGAGTAGTCCTGGGTAGTGAAGGCTACGTGGGCCAGACCATTGATGCACTTGGTGATGTGATACTCGTGCTCCAGGGTGGTACGGAACACGTCGCCCAGCGACTTGAACTCGTGGGGAGGGGCATCGATGGCACCCAGCTTGGGCATGGCGCCGGTCTCGCTCACATAGGTGAACAGACGCTCCATGTGCTGGCGTTCCTCGACTGCGTGCTGGCGCAGGAAGGTCGCCGCCCCTTCAAAGCCCTTGTCTTCGCACCAGGCGCTCATCTGCAGATAGAGATTGGAGGAGTAGAACTCCAGGTTAATCTGCTCGTTCAACTTCTCGATCATGGCTTGGGCCAGCATCTTGTTTCTCCTCAGTGATTTGGTATCGATTGTCGCCACACTCCCGCCGCGAATCAACCCGCCAACGAGAGGGAGATCCCGTTTCTTTCAGCTCAGGGGGTCAGCTCCCCAAGGGAGGCGACATCCACCGGCGCAGCATAATCGACGCCCGGCAGCTCGAAGCCGTTGAGCTGCATGAAATCCTGCCGCAGCCCGGCAAAGTCCCCCAGCACGTGGAAATTGTCCGGCGTCACCTTGGGCCAGAGCGCCGAGACAGCGGCCTGAATGGCCGGGTCGAGTTCGTGGTCATCCATCCGGATCAGCCGGTTGCCATCGGCCACCACCCCATTGGGCCCGTACATCTTGGCGGCGAACAGTCGCTGCATCTGCTCGATGCAGCCTTCGTGCACACCGCGCTCCTTCATCACCCCCATCAACAAGCCGAGATAAACCGGCAGCACCGGAATATAGGCGCTCGCCTTGGTCACCAGCGCCTTGCAGACCGACACCCAGGCGTGACCGCCAATCTCGGCCAGTTGCAGGTTGATGGTCTCGGCGGTGGCGTGCAGATGCTCCTTGGCATAACCGATGGTGCCATCCCGATAGAGGGGATAGGTGGATTCGGGGCCGATGTAGGAGTAGGCCACGGTTTGCGCACCGGGGGCCAGACAACCGGCCTGCTGCAACGCCTGCATCCAGAGCTGCCAATCCTCGCCCCCCATCACAGTGACGGTATCGCGGATCTCCTCCGGCGTGGCGGGCGCCAGCGACTGCTGCACCAGAGTATCGCGCTCCAGATCCAGCCCCCAGCCGCTGAACGGCTGGCCGGTAGTCTTGAGCACGGAGCGCACTTGCGTGCCGTCAGGCAGCACCCGGATACCGCTCGCGAGCGAATAGATCACCAGATCCACCTGCCCCAGCTGCTGGCGGATGGTGTCGATGGCCTGCTGGCGCATGCCGTCGGAGAAGGCATCACCGATCAGGTTGATGGCGATACGCCCCTCCTGCTCCGCCTCCTTGCGAAACCAGATGTTGTTGTACCAACCGGCACTGCCCAGCCCCTTGTCAGAGGGGCCCCGCTCGAAGGAGATGCCGATAGTGTCGGCCCCCGCGCCGAAGGCGAGCGCAATGCGCGACGCCAGCCCAAACCCGGAGGAGGCACCCAGCACCAGCACCCGCTTGGGCCCATTGAACGGGCCCGCAGTCTTGATGCGTTCAATCTGCTGCTGCACGGCGGCGCGACAGCCGATGGGGTGACAGTTGCGGGCAACACAACCTTGAATCTGGGGATGAATGATCATGGGAAGGCCTCCAAAGAAATTGGCTACAGCATAACCAAATCGAAAGAGATTAACTTGATGCCGGATCGTTATCAGTCAGAAAAGCCGCGGGAAATGAGGCGGATAAACAAAAGGGAGCACGTGGCTCCCCAAAGCGGTATTCAGATGCTTTTTGTTGTTTTGTGTTCATTGCGAAGCACGGGCACATCCTATGCCTCTCCCCCCTGATCGGCAAGCCGGGGGGTGTGACCGGCGTCAAACTCCTGTTTAATTTATAGGCAAATGGTGGTTAATAACTGAGTGGCTGACCCTGTGTCACACGTCATTAAACTCATTTAAATCCCAAAACTGTGCCTGAGGCACCATTTTAGTTTCAGCAGAGATTGGTATAGTGGGCTGAAGGATCGGTAAGGAGAACCCCCATGAGTGGAACAACCTATTACAAGCATATTCTGGCCGCGATCGACCTCTCTGAAGACAACCGCAAGGTGATAGACAAGGCGGTGGACAGAGCCCGCTCCAACGGCGCCAAGCTGTCGGTTATCCATGTCGATGTGGACCTCAAGGATCTCTACACCGAGATGATCGATATCGATATCGACAACGTGCAGGATCAGGTGATCGCCGAAGCGAAAGAGAAGCTGGAGGCCTTCCTCGCTTCGGTGGACTACCCCATCGAGAAGAAGCTGGTGATCTGCGGCGATCTGAGCGAGCGGGTCAATCAGGCAGTCAAGGAGTACGAGATCGACCTGCTGGTGTGCGGCCATCGCCAGAGCTTCTGGAGCCTGCTCACCTCCAGCGCCCGTCAGCTGATGAATACGGTGCCCTGCGATCTGCTGGTCGTCCCCTTGCAGAAGTAATGAAACCGGCGTAGTTTGATTTGCTATGAACATGACCTCATTCAATCACAACTACTGGTGGTGCTGCTCCTAAACAGGCGGCACCGCGTTTCTATTGTAAATTTCCCAAAGAAAACACCGTGACCGCCGAGAGGCGGTCAACTGTTTTTATCCCTTTGTCGCCTCCCGGCTCACCCAACTGGAGAGAGTGACATGCACAACCCCGTAATCCTGACTGGCGATCGTCCCACCGGCAAACTGCACATCGGCCACTATGTCGGCTCCCTGCGCCAGCGCGTCGAAGCCCAGCACCACTACCGTCAATGCGTGATGATCGCCGACCTGCAGGCGCTGACCGACAACGGCCACAATCCGGCCAAGGTGACCGACAACGTGCTGGAGGTGATGGCCGACTATCTGGCGGTCGGCCTCGACCCAGCCAAGACCACCTTCTGTCTGCAAAGCGCCCTGCCCGCCCTCGCCGAACTCACCTGCTACTACCTCAATCTGGTCAGCGTCGCGCGGCTGGAGCGCAACCCCACCGTCAAGGCGGAGATCCAGCAGAAAGGGTTCGAACGCACGCTGCCGGCCGGTTTTCTGGTTTATCCGGTGAGTCAGGCAGCCGACATCACCGCCTTTCGCGCCAGCCATGTGCCGGTCGGGGAAGATCAGCTGCCGATGCTGGAGCAGACCAACGAGATCGTCCGCCGCTTCAACTCTCTGGTAGGCAAAGAGGTGCTGACCGAATGCCAGCCGATCCTGAGCGACACCGGCCGCCTGCCCGGCATCGACGGCAAGGCCAAGATGTCCAAATCCCTCGGCAATACCATAGAGCTCGGCATGTCGGCGGAAGAGATCAAACAGGCGGTGTTCGCCATGTATACCGACCCCAACCACCTCAAGGTGAGCGATCCCGGTCAGGTGGAGGGAAATACGGTGTTCGCCTATCTCGATGCTTTCCACCCCGACAAGGCGCTGGTCGCCGAGATGAAAGCCCACTACCGGCGCGGCGGACTGGGGGACATGCGCTGCAAACAGGTGCTCAATGACTGCCTGCAGACCCTGCTCGCCCCGATGCGGGAGCGCCGGGCCGCGGCCATTGCCGACAAGAAGATGCTGCTGGAACTGCTCTATCAGGGCACCGAGCAGGCTCGCATCATCACCGACGAGGTATTGGCGGAGGTGAAAAGCGCCATGGGGCTCGACTACTTCGCCAGCATCCGCTGAGCGGGAGTACCGAGCGCATCGTCGCCGTAGAGGTCGAACACCAGCTGGTGCAGCAGGCTCTTGAACCAGCCGATCGCCTCGTCATGGGCGGTCAGCGGGTGCCCCGCCATCAGGTAGACGATGGGGATGGCGGGGTCGAGTTGATGCATCCGCAGCGGGTAATAGCGGCAGAAGTGGCGCCCGATCATCTCGGGCACCACCACCAGATAGCGGCCGGTCGCCATCAACGGCGGCACCGCCATAAAGCTCGGCAACCGCACGCCCAACTCCCGCTCCACCCCGAAGCGGGCCAGCCAGAGCTCCACCATCGCCTGACTGTGGCCCCAGCTGGAGGTGTGGATGTGGGGACGGCTCACCAGCTCGACCGGGGTCAGCACATCGGGCAACTCGCTGCCGAGCGGCGACAGGCAGACCAGCGGGTTGTTGAACCACTCCTCCCGCCACAAGCGCGGTGAGAGGTGATTCGCCCCGGCAAAACCGATCACCAAATCCAGCTCACCCTTTTCCAACTCCCGCTCGTAGTTGCTGTCCGCCAGCTCGCACACCTCAAGCCGACAGTGAGGGGCCTGCCGATGGAGCCTCTCCACCAGTACCGGCACCAGCCCGTGCTCCACCGAGCCCGGGGTGGCGATACGGAAAATCCGCCGTGCGGTAGCGGGATCAAACCCCTTGGCCTGCCGCAACCCCTGCTCCAGCATCGCCAGCGCTTGGCGAACCGGCCCGGCCAGCGCCTTGGCCCGCTCGGTCGGCATCATCTCGCGCCGACTCATCACGAACAGCGGGTCATCCAGCGCCCCCCGCAGCCGCCCCAAGGCGTGACTGACAGTGGATTGGGACAAATGCAGCCGTTCGGCGGCACGAGTGACATTGCGCTCCTGCATCAGCATGTCGAATACGGCGAGCAGGTTGAGGTCGAGACGGGCGAGCGAGCTATCCATCGATATTAGCCATAGTTAAATGCCAACAATTCATTTTTACCATAGTAACAGATTGCCTAGAATGCGCTGGCTTAATACATCGGAGATTCAAATGCGTAGCTATCTATTATTGCTGGCCATTGGCCTGCTGTGGGGTTCCCAGTTCATTTTCATGCACCAGGCCGTTGCCGAGTTGCCCCCCATTCTGGTGGCTGCCGGTCGTGCCCTGTGCGGCAGCCTGACCCTGGGTCTGCTCTGCCTGTTCATGCGACTCAAGAGTGAGCACACCCCGTGGCGCACCTATATGCTGATCGCCCTGCTGGATGCCACCATCCCCTTCATCATGGTCGCCTGGGGCCAACAGTATGTGGATAGCGCCATCGCTGCCGTGGTCATGGGTTGTATCCCGTTTGTGACCATTCTGGCTGCACCGCTGTTTATTTCTGGTGAAAGAATCACCAAAACCGGTCTGCTTTCCGTGATCATCGGCTTTGCCGGTGTACTCACCCTGTTCTGGCCGAAACTCTCCCAGGGCATGAACGCCGGTCTGCTCGGTGCCATGGCCATCCTGCTGGGTGCCAGCTGCTTCGCCATCGGCCTGCTGATGATCAAGCGCTTCGCCAAGGACCATCCGGTCGTGGTCGCCCGCAATATCCTGATCTCCTCGGCAATCCAGTTGCTGCTGGTCGCCCCCTTCATGGTTGATCTCGGCAGCCTGACCCTGCCGAGCACCCAGGCCCTGAGCGCAATTACCGTGCTGGGTACCCTCTGTACCGGTCTGGTCTACTTCCTCTACATGGCGCTGATCCAGAAGGCCGGCCCGACGTTCGCCTCCTTCAGCAACTATCTGGTGCCGCTGTTCGGCGTGATACTGGGTGCCCTGTTCCTCGGCGAGCAGATCCACCCCACCACCGGCGTGGCCCTGGCCCTGATCCTCGGCTCGGTCGCCATGAACCAGTGGGCGCAACAGCGTCGCATGCAGCGCGAGGTCTCCCTATGTCAGGCATCCTGACCACACTGTGCGGTGGTCTGGTACTGATTGCCGGCTGGCAATATCGCCAGCGGCTGGCCGGGATCCTGGGCCTGCTGATGGTACTGCTGCCCTGGTTCTTCGATAGCAAGCTGCAAGCCATGCTGAGCTATGCCCTGAATGCCTGAAGTCCATCTCTGAATGTGTGACGAGAGTCTATCTCTCCTGTTTTGGGACTGTTTTAAAAAACCTCCGATTTGTCCCCCGCTACCGGCGCTCTGCGCCGGTTTTTTTATACCTGCCAGCCGGCGTCAGATCAGATAGCGATAGCTGAGTCGCTCGTTCTTGCGCGGCCCGGTGATCTGCCAGCTCAGCAGAAAACCGCCGTCTATCTCGGTCAACTCGGCGCTGTAGTGATCCGCCCCGCACAGATGAGGCTCGGCGGTCAGCCAGCGGCCATCCCCCTGCGGCAGCAGCTCGAACAGTTCGACCGGCGCCTCATAACGCAAATGGGAGAGACGGATCCCTCGCTCGCTACGCTGCCACCAGAAGCTGTTGTGCATGGCGAGTTCCCTGCCATGAGGCGTGATGTAGCGACCCTGCTCGTTAAATAGCCAGCCACCATGATGATCGGTCACCTGCACACGCCCCTCGCCGCGACCACTCCAGTCGGTCGCCGACCCCTCGCCATTGCTGGCGGTGAAGGAAAATGCTCCGACCTGTGGCAATCGCGCCCATAAACGCTGGATTGCCGCTTCCATCTCGGCCATCATAGCCCCCTTAAAATTGACAACTGACGATAAATCAAACACATGAACTACTTGATAGGGGTCACCCTGCTCTGGTCATTCTCCTTCAGCCTGATCGGGGTCTACCTCGCTGGTCAGGTCGATGCCTACTTCTCGGTGCTGACCCGCATCGCCCTCGCCAGTCTGGTGTTTCTCCCCTTCCTGCGCCGCCGCTGGCTGCGCCCCGATCTGGTGGCCAAGCTGATGGCGCTGGGCGCCATCCAGCTCGGCATCATGTATCTCTTCTACTACCACTCCTTCCTGCTGCTGACGGTGCCGGAAGTGCTGGTCTTTACCATCTTCACCCCCATCTACGTCACCCTGCTCCACGATCTGCTGGAAGGGCGCTTCAAGCCCACCTATCTGTGGGGCGCCCTGCTGGCGGTGCTCGGGGCTGCCGTCATCCGCTTTGACGGCCTGACCGAAAGCTATGTGCTGGGATTTCTGGTGGTGCAGGGGGCCAACCTCTGTTTCGCCTTGGGTCAGGTGGGCTACAAGGTACTGCTGGCAAGGGAGGCGGAGCAACCGCCGCAACTGGCGGTGTTCGGCTGCTTCTATCTGGGAGCGCTGGTGATCGCATTGCCCGCCTGGTGGCTGCTGGGCAAGCCGCAATATCCGACATCAGGGTTGCAGTGGGGCATTCTGCTCTGGCTGGGGGTGGGTGCCTCCGGCCTCGGCTACTTCCTCTGGAACAAGGGGGCGACGCTGGTCACCAGCGGAGTGCTGGCCATCATGAACAATGCGCTCATTCCGGCCGGCTTGCTGGTCAATCTGCTGCTCTGGGGCAAGGATACCGACCTGACCCGGCTGACCATCGGCGGCCTGCTGATGCTGGCCTCGCTCTGGGTCTGCCAGCGTGACAAGCGCGGCCAACCCTGACCGCACTCAGCCGACGACGGTGTTGTGCTCCCGTCTGGCCTGACTGTGACAGCTGGCCAGCCGGGCCAGCAGATGATCGAGCTGCTCGCCAGCCTGACTCTGCACCAGCCCGATGCTGACGGTGACCGGCCGCTGTGACAGCAGGCTGGCATCGGCAATCTCGAGGCGCAGCCGCTCGGCGATCTCCAGCGCACTCATCCGCTCGGTCTGGGAGAGCATCAGGATAAAACCGTCCTCATCCCAGCGGGCAAAGGGATCTTCCCGCCGCAGCTCGTGGCGCACAATACGCGCCAGCTTGGCCAGCATGGCGTCGCAAGCCGCTTCGCCAAACAACTGCTGGATTTTGGCCATGTGATCGACCGAAAACTGCAGCAGACTGAAAGTGCCGCTCTCGGTCGCCAGCCGCTCTTCAAGCAGTTGCTCGAAACGGCCACGGCTCTCCAGACCGGTCAGCGGATCGGTGCCATGTCGCTCCTCCACCAGCACGGCAGCGGGATCGAGGTGACGGACGACCCCCAGCAGATAACCCCGCTCATCACGACGCATCCGCTCTTCCAGCCGGATGTAGTGACCGTGATGATGCAGAATGCGGTATTCGAGGCGCAGACCGCTGCTGCGGCCGCTCTGGCAGGCGAGCAGGGCATCTTCCAGCCGGGCAACATCGTCGGGATGCACCCGATCCAGCCAGCCAAGATCATCCGGCCAACACTCTCCCAATCCCAACAGGCGCAGGCAGGAGGGATCACGCTGCAGTCCATGTTGGGCTGACCAGCTCCAGATCCCCGCCTCCAGCAGCGCCATGGCATCAGACAGCAGACCCGGATCAAGCCGGGCAGTCACATCGACCAAAGGTGTCTTGAGCATTTCCATGGGGCGCCTCGAAACAGGATCTGAATACCTGCTCAATAAGTAACATTGGCGTTCACGCCGAGCAACAGGGTCAGAGCGCTTTTCCCTGATACCCGTTCATCAAGGTCTGCCAGTTCTCCGGTACGAAGTGGAAACTGGTGTGCAGTTGAGACTCTTTATTGAATGAACGGAGCAAGCGTTCCAGATTGACCTTCTGCCATTCGCCGGGGGAGCGGATCGCCCCCTTGTCAAAATCGATCACCCACACCTTGCCCTCTTTATCGAGCAGCAGGTTGTGGCTGTTGAGATCGGCGTGATAGACCCCGGCATCGTGCAGCTGGCGCACCGTCTGACCGATCTTGTGCCACACCTCGGTCGCCACCGGCCCCTGCTTGAGCAGCGCCACCATATCCTTGGCACCGCGAATTCGCTCGATCAGGATATCGGCACGATAGAAGGGGCCCTGTTTGACCATGCGGGCACCAAACGGACGCGGCACCGGCAGCCCCAGCTCACAAAGCTTGGCCAGCAGGGTGTATTCGGCCATGGCGCGGCTCGACTCGACCCCTTCGAACCAGAAGCGATCTCGCACAACCTTGCCCACCATACCGCCGCGATAGTAGTGGCGCAGCACCAGATGGCGGGACTCATCCTTGACGAACCAGGTCACCCCCCGCCCGATGGAGGTTCCCACCACCTGACGGTTGTTCTGCCACCAGGCAGGATCGAATAACTGGGGAGAGGGGTCGCGAAAGGCCCCTTCGGCATACCAGCAGATCTGGTTGTGTTCGGTCTGTACTCGCATCGTGGAGATCCCGCTCGGTGGGTCATGGATCGCAATTTTTCAATTGGCGATGAGGCTGCCGCTCTGGCATGCCCGCAATAGAGGCCTTTAATCAACGACGTGCAGAAACAGGTCATGGCGCTGGGCCCGGCCTATCCCTGCTGACGATTGTGCGCAATTTTACAATCCAGAGGGGAGTTTGCATAATGCCATCCACCCTTTTTGCCAGCCGTGCGCCACAACATGCCGCTATTTCAAACGCCCCCCTCCTCCATCTGCATCCTGCGGCTCTCCGCCATCGGGGATTGCTGCCACGCACTGGCGCTGGTGCGCGTCATCCAGCGGGAGTGGCCACAAACCCGCATCACCTGGATCACCGGCAAAATCGAGGCAACCCTGTTTGCTGATCTGCCCGGGGTCGAGGTGATCCCCTTCGACAAGAGCAAGGGGTGGCGCGGCTATCGCGATCTCTGGCAGACCCTCAAGGGGCGCAAATTCGATACCCTTCTCCACCTGCAGGCAGCGATGCGAGCCAGCATCGCCACCCTCGGCATCAAGGCCAAGGTCAAACTTGGGTTTGATCGGGAACGGGCCAACGACGGCCAGTGGCTGTTCACCAACCACAAGGTGCCTTCGCCTGCCTCCCCCCATGTGCTGGACGGTTTCCTCGCCTTCGCCAAAGAGCTTGGCATCAAGGATCTAACCCCGGACTGGCAACTGCCCATCAGCGCCGAGCATCAGGCTTGGGCAAGGGAGAAGATTGGCGGCAGACCGACTCTGCTTATCTGCGCAGCCGCCAGCAAGGCGTTCAAGAACTGGACTGCCGCAGGCTATGCCGTGCTGGCAGATCACGCCGCCAACAAGGGCTTTCAGGTCTATCTATGTGGCGGGCCTGCCAAGCTGGAGCGGGATCTGGCCGCCGAGATCCGGCAACTCAGCCAGAGCAAGCCGGTCGATCTGGTTGGCCAGACCAACCTCAAGCAGTTATTGGCACTGATTCGCGAGGCGAGTCTGGTACTGGCCCCCGATACCGGCCCCACCCATATGGCCACCATAGTGGGCACGCCAGTGATCGGCCTCTATGCCCATCACAATCCCGCTCGCACCGGCCCATATCTCTGTCGCGACTACGTGGTCAGCGTCTATCAGGAGCTGGTCGAGCAGGAGACCGGCAAGCCGCTGGCCGAATTGAGCTGGCGCACCCGCCTCAAAGACCCGGAGGCCATGCGAAAAATCACCAGCGAGCAGGTGACCGCCGCGTTCGATCGGCTCTGTGCAGATCGTCAACTGCCGTAGTGACAGGGCACCTCGGGAATTCCGAGCCATCAGGCAGGGATAACCTGATAGCCTCTGCCCTCAGCCAAAGGCACAATGCAGGCTGATGTGGGTTACGCTCCCGCAGCAAGCTACGAATACTTTGATCGGCTGGAATATGATTCCGGCCGTTTTTTTATTCGCCGTATTCTGGTAAAATTCGCCGCCTTTACATCCTCCTGACTCAAGAATTTTCCGCGTTTTGCGTTTGGCTGTCTCCCTTTCGGGCACAAGACGGCGGTCTCTGCTACAACCAAAACAGCGGTTTCGATTAAAGGTAATAATATGGCGCAACAAGGCACTCTCTATATCATCTCTTCTCCGAGCGGCGCTGGTAAATCCAGTCTGCTCAATGCCTTGCTGACCAACCACAATCAAGCTGGCAAGATGCAGCTGTCGGTTTCCCACACCACTCGCGCCACCCGCCCGGGCGAAGAGCACGGCGTACACTACCACTTCGTTCAGGTGGAAGAGTTCAAGGCGCTGATCGAGCGTGGTGATTTTCTGGAGTGGGCCGAAGTGTTCGGCAACTACTACGGCACCTCACGCGCCGCCATCGAAGCCTGCCTGGCCAAGGGGATCGACGTATTCCTCGACATCGACTGGCAAGGTGCCCGCCAGATCCGCGAGCAGATGCCGACCAAATCCATTTTCATCCTGCCCCCCAGCCGCGAAGAGCTGGAGCGCCGCCTGATTGGGCGCGGTCAGGACAGCGCCGAAGTGATTGCCGGCCGGATGGCGAAAGCCATTGCCGAAATGGTGCACTACGACGAGTATGACTATGTCATTATCAACGAAGACTTCGAGCAGGCGCTGTTCCAGCTCAGGTCCATTATTGAGTGCCAACGGCTGGAGATGCGTCACCAGCAACAGGCTCAAAAAAACTTGCTGCAACAGCTACTGGCAGAGTAAGCCAAAAACAAGTAAACTTTTGCGTCATTTTTAAACACTGCTTTTCTAAATACAGAAAGCCCAAACACTGGAGTCCTGCATGGCACGCGTTACTGTAGAAGATGCTGTAAAACAGGTAGGTAACCGTTTTGACCTGGTGCTGGTCGCCGCGCGCCGCGCTCGTCAAATCGCGGTACAAGGCAAAGATCCCCTGGTCGACGAAGAGAACGACAAGCCGACTGTGATCGCCCTGCGTGAGATCGAGCTGGGTCTGGTGAACAATCAAGTGATGGACACCCAGGACCGCTACGAACAGCAAGAGCAGGAAGCCGCCGAGCTGGCTGCCGTTGCTGCCATCGCCGAAGGCCGCGGTTAAGTTATTCCTCCGGTTGGCACCCGCCCGGGTGCCGACTGTTCATCCCCATTTACAACCGCTCGAAAACCTCGCAAACTCAGGGCTATACCCTCAATTCCACGAATTGCCGTTTCACCGCTGCGGGGACTGTCTTGTATTTATTTGAAAACCTTAAAGAAATAGCCAGTTCCTACCTGCCACCAGAGCAGGTTGAGAAGCTCAAGCAAGCCTATGTGGTGGCCCGTGATGCCCACCAGGGTCAGATGCGTTCCAGTGGCGAACCCTATATCACCC
This sequence comes from Aeromonas sp. FDAARGOS 1416, assembly GCF_019048085.1. NCBI lineage: Bacteria > Pseudomonadati > Pseudomonadota > Gammaproteobacteria > Aeromonadales > Aeromonadaceae > Aeromonas > Aeromonas sp. FDAARGOS 1416. The sequence continues at coordinate 3,685,773 of NZ_CP077301.1, forward strand.
ACCCCGTCGCCGTTGCCCGAATCCTGGGTGACATGCGCCTCGATCATGAAACCCTGATGGCCGCCGTACTGCACGACGTCATCGAAGATACCTCTGTCACCAAGGCCGATCTGGCTGAACAGTTTGGCAATGCCGTTGCCGAGCTGGTGGCCGGGGTCTCCAAGCTCGACAAGCTGAAGTTTCGCGATCGCAAAGAGGCGCAGGCCGAGAACTTCCGCAAGATGGTGATGGCAATGACCCAGGATATCCGGGTCATTCTGATCAAGCTGGCCGACCGCACCCACAATATGCGCACTCTGGGTTCCCTGCGCCCTGACAAACGCCGCCGCATCGCCCGGGAAACCCTCGAAATCTTCGCCCCCATCGCCAACCGCCTCGGTATTCACACCATGAAGAACGAGCTGGAAGAGCTGGGCTTCGAGGCGCTCTATCCGATGCGATCCCGCGTGCTGCGCGAATCGGTGCGCCGCGCCCGTGGCAATCGCCGCGAGATCATCGACTCCATCCAGAGCGAAATCAGCGGTCGCCTGAAAGAAGCGGGGATCGAGCATCAGGTCAGTGGCCGCGAGAAGAACCTCTTCTCCATCTACAACAAGATGGAGAAAAAAGAGCTGCAATTTCATGAGGTAATGGATATCTACGCCTTTCGGGTCAAAGTGAAGGACATAGATACCTGTTACCGGGTACTGGGACAGATGCACAGCCTCTACAAGCCTCGCCCCGGCCGCTTCAAAGATTACATCGCCATCCCCAAGACCAACGGCTACCAGTCGCTGCACACCTCGCTGGTGGGGCCGCACGGGGTGCCGGTGGAGGTGCAAATTCGCACCGAGTTCATGGATCAGATGGCCGACAAAGGGGTTGCCGCCCACTGGGCCTACAAGCAGGATGGCGACAGCTCGGGCACCACGGCCCAGATCCGCGCCCAGCGCTGGATGCAGAGCCTGCTGGAATTGCAGCAGAGCGCCGGCAGCTCCTTTGAATTTATCGAAGGGGTCAAAACCGACCTCTTCCCCGACGAGATCTACGTGTTCACGCCGGAAGGACGCATCATGGAGCTGCCCGCTGGCGCCACGCCGGTGGACTTTGCCTATACGGTGCACACCGACATCGGCCACGCCTGCGTCGGTTCGCGGGTCGACCGCCACCCCTACCCGCTCAGCAGCCCGCTACACTCGGGCCAGACGGTGGAGATCATCACGGCGCCGGGGGCTCGCCCCAATGCAGCCTGGCTCAACTTCGTGGTAACCACCAAGGCTCGCTCCAAGATCCGCCAGTTCCTCAAGAACCTGCGCACCGAAGAGTCGGTGGTGCTGGGTCGCCGCCTGCTCAACCATGCGCTGGGCGCCAAGAATATCGAAGACATCCCCGAGCCGCGCATCAAGCAGGTGCTGGCCGATACCAAGCATGAGAACCTGCAGGGGCTGCTGGCCGATGTGGGCCTCGGCAATGCCATGAGCGTCATGGTGGCGCGCCGCATGCTGGGGGATGAACTGCCGCCGGAAGAGCAGCCCAAAACCAGCAGCAAGAAGATGCCGATCAAGGGTGCCGACGGCATGCTGGTCACCTTCGCCAACTGCTGCCGTCCGATCCCGGGAGATGCCATCATCGCCCACATCAGCCCGGGCAAGGGGCTGGTGATCCATCAGGAAGCCTGCCGCAACATCAAGGGCTACAGCAAGGAGCCGGACAAGTACCTGCCAGTGCAGTGGGAAGTGGACAAGGAGCAGGAACAGGAGTTCCGCACCGGCATCAGCATCGAGATCGTCAACCATCAGGGTGCGCTGGCCGAGCTGGCCAACGTGATTGCCGCCACCGGTGCCAACATTCACGCCATCAGCACCGAAGAGAAGGATGGCCGGGTCTATCAGGTCAGCCTGCTCATCACCACCAAGAGCCGCATCCACCTGGCCAACATCATGCGCAAGATCCGCGTGATGCCCAACGTGCTCAAGGTGAGCCGACAGAAGAACTGAACACAGGCGGCGCAAGCCGCCTGCTGCTTTTATAGAGACAAGCCATGACCCCCGAACGCTTCAAGCGCATCACCGATATGCTGGCCCAGCGTCAGCTCGATTTGACCGTCTGTATGGAAGAGGTCCACAAACCTCACAATCTGGCCGCCATCGTGCGTACCGCCGATGCCATCGGCATCCACCGGGTACACGCCGTCTGGCCCAAAACCTGGATCCACAAGCGCAAGGGCACCGCCCGCGGCAGCCAGAACTGGGTGGATGTAAAACTGCACCCGGATATCGGCACAGCCGTTGCCGAGCTGAAAGCCTCCGGCATGCAGATCCTGGCAACTCACCTCTCAGACAGCTCGGTCGATTTTCGCGCTATCGACTACACCAAACCGACCGCCATTCTGGTGGGTCAGGAGAAACACGGCATCGGTGAAGAGGCGCTGGCGCTGGCCGACCACCATATCGTCATCCCCATGGTGGGCATGGTGCAGTCCCTCAACGTCTCGGTGGCTGCCGCCGCCATCCTCTACGAGGCGCAGCGCCAGCGCGAGCTGGCCGGTTACTATCAGCGCGGCTGCCCGCTCACACTGGAGGAGCAGAACAGCATCCTGTTCGAGGGGGGTTATCCTATCTATGCCCAGCTCTGCAAAGAGAAAGAGATGCCCTACCCCCAGCTCGGTCCGGCCGGTGAAATTCTGGCAGACGAAGAGTGGTGGCAACGGATGCAGCTGACCCGCAAAGGGTGGGCACAGCAGAGCGAGCAGGACGATCCGCAGGAGGAGTGATGGATAACCCTTTTGGCAGCTGGCTGGAATCGCAAATCATCCGTGATCACCTGACCAACCCGAACATAGAGGCCGGCGACTACAGCTACTACTCCGGCTACTACCACGGTAAGCCGTTCGAGGATCACTGCGTCCGTTACCTGCTCGGCGATGGCTCGACCCGCGACACCTGGGAGAGCGGCCTCTGGGGCGAGGTGGACCGGCTGATCATCGGCAAGTTCTGCTCCATCGGCTCGGGCGCCACCTTCATGCTGGCGGGCAATCAGGGCCACCGGCTGGATTGGGTCTCCACCTTCCCGTTCAATCCCGGCACCTTTGGCGAAGGGGCCCGCAGCGGCTTTCTGCGCAAGGGGGACACCCGGATTGGCAACGATGTCTGGATCGGCTCGGAAGCGATGATCATGCCCGGCATCACCATAGGTGATGGCGCCGTCATCGCCACCCGCGCCGTGGTGACCAAAGATGTGGCCCCTTACACCATAGTCGGCGGCAACCCGGCCCAACCGATCCGCCGCCGTTTCAGCGATGAGCAGATCCTCATGCTGCAAGAGATGCAGTGGTGGGACTGGCCCCTGCCTCGCTTGCAAGCCTGCATGGCGCTGCTCTGCTCGGGGGATATCGCCGCCCTTTATCACCATTGGCAACAGGAGTGTGCCTGATGAAACCCCTCTCTCTTTCCCTGTTGGCCCTGACCCTGTTTTCTGCCGGAGCCCTTGCCGTGACCAATACCTATCAGCTCACCAGCGAAGCCGATGTACCCAGCCTCTACCAGCAAACCCTGCCCGACTTCTGGCGCCAGCATGCGGTTGAAGGGGAGTTCAAGGGCAAGGACGGGGTGACAATACGCTATGCTGCGCTGCGGCAAGCCAAGGTCGATCGCGCCATCCTCATCGTCAATGGCCGGGTCGAAAGCTACCTCAAGTATCAGGAGCTGGCGTGGGATCTCTGGCGTCAGGGCTACAGCCTCTATCTCATCGACCATCGCGGTCAGGGGATGTCCGGCCGGATGCTGAATGACCCTCAGAAGGGATATGTCGACCAGTTCGACGATTATGTGGTCGATCTGAAGCAGTTTCACGACCAGATCATCATGGCGGACCAACCTGCCAAGCTGTTCCTGCTGGCCCACTCCATGGGCGGTGCCATCTCGGCCCGCTATCTGGAGCGCTGGCCCGATGATATCAAGGCGGCCGTGCTCTCCTCCCCCATGCTGGGCATCAATCTCGGCGGTCTGCCCAAGTGGCTGGCCAAGGGATTGGCGAGCACCATAGGCACGGTCGGCGGCTGGATTGGCGAGCCTCCCTACGGCCCCGGTCAGGGCGCCTATCAGGATCACGGCTTTGCTGATAACGAGCTGACTCACAGCCAGCCCCGCTATCAAGCCTTCCGCCAAATCTACGAGCAGCACCCGCAGATCAAGCTGGGTGGCGCCACCGCCCACTGGATTTATCAGGGGATCACAGGTGCCGATGCCGCCATCGCCGATGCGGGCGCCATCAAGACGCCGCTGCTGGTGCTGCAGGCTGGCGACGACAGTGTGGTGGACAATGCCGCTCAGGATCGCTTCTGCACCATTGCCAAGTGTGAAGGGGGCAAACCACTGCGCATCGAGGGTGCCTGGCACGAGCTGTTTATCGAATCCGATGACAAGCGCCAGCCCGCCCTGACCGCGGTGGTCGACTTTTTCGCCCGCTTCTGAGCTGGCTATTTTTTGTAACCCTAAATAAATGGGGTGACAGTGCGGGCTAAGGTAAACTGCCCCTGTTTTCAATCGATGCCGAGGTAATGATGTTCAAGGTAGTTGTATCCGATCTCGATGGCACTCTGCTCAACAAGCAGCACCAGATCTCTCCCCGTACCCGGGATACCCTGCACCGCCTGGTAGAACAAGGTGTGAAATTCGTGGTCGCCACCGGCCGTCATCACGTTGACGTTCGCAGCTTCCGCGATGCGCTGGGGATGGACATCTACCTCATTACCTCCAATGGCGCCGTGGTCCATGACAAACAGGATCAACTGATTTTCAACCAGCCGCTGCCGACCGAGATCGCCGCCGAACTGATTGCGCTGGAGCGCGACCCCTCTATCCACCTCAATGTCTATCAGGGTGATGATTGGGTGGTGGAAGAGGAGCTGCCCTGGCTGCTGCAGTTCCACGACGAGTCAGGGTTCACCTACCGCCTGGTCGATGACCTGAAACAGGAACCGAAAGAGCAGATCAACAAGGTGTTCTACATCGGCGACCACGAGAAACTGCTGAAGATCGAGGCGCACCTCAACCAGCGCTACGGCGACCAGCTCAACGTCACCTTCTCCCTGCCGGACTGCCTCGAAGTGATGCACGCCGGGGTGCATAAGGGCAATGCGGTGCGTGCCGTGCTGGAGCAGAACGGGTTAGATATGTCGGAGGCTATCGCCTTCGGCGATGGCATGAACGACTTCGAGATGCTGACCATGGTGGGACGCGGCATCGTGATGGGCAACGCCCATGACCGTCTGAAAATGGCGCTGCCGGAGTATGAGCAGACCCTCACCTCCGATGAAGATGGCGTCGCCGTCTATCTGGAGAAGCTGTTCGAGCTGGAGAGCGTCAGCGCTGCCTGATCCTCTTCAGCCCGACATCCGATTCAGCAAAGCCTCACCATGTGAGGCTTTGTTTTTTCAGGGTTTCCAGCCAGGGATTGGGCCGCTGCCAGCTGAAGCTCTGGTTCGCCCCGCCGTAGCATTCAGCCAGCCGCAGCGGCGTGCCGGGGGTATGGCGTCGCCCGGCCACATCGAGGCAGCGGGCAACCTTGCTGTTGAACAGCTTGTCTTTCTGCCACTCCCACTGCGCCTGACCGTCACAGGGTGCCAGCATCAACTCGCTGTCGTTTTTGGCTTGCAAACAGAGATCCTGCAGGCGCAACTCACCCAGATCCCACTCGAACAGTTGATCGTCTTTTCCGCTGCAAGGTTGTGCCAACACCTTCTGTTGGGACACCGCAACGCAAAAATCACCGCTGGTCAGCAAGGGGGAGCGCGCATGCTCCTCCTGCGGTTGTGATGCAATGGAGCCCATCATCACATCGGTGGATGGCGGCTTGATGGTACAGCCCCCTAGCAGCAAGGCAGCCAGCAGGGCAGGAGAGCAAGCAAAGGAAATTTTGTTATTCATGGAAAAATGCCTGAAATGGGCCGATGACATCCGGTTGTCAGTGACTCGAGACTGAAGCATAACCGAAAGGCGGGGCGCGCTGCCCAAATAGAGTGTAAACAGACGTAACAGGGAGAGAATGCTGGCCCAACGGAGGCCAGAAAGCAAAAAACCCCGCCGAAGCGAGGTTTTTCTAAATGTGGTCGGTGATAAAGGATTCGAACCTTTGACCCTCTGGTCCCAAACCAGATGCGCTACCGGACTGCGCTAATCACCGAGGCTATTTCTTTCAAAATAGTTTACTTCAAAAAAACAAAGACGACCTGATGGTCATCCTCGTCATACAGCAAGTATGGTGCGAAGAGAGGGACTCGAACCCTCACACCCGGGGGGCACTAACACCTGAAGCTAGCGCGTCTACCAATTCCGCCACCTTCGCGTACCTGACAAGCTGTAAAATGGGGTGGCTGATGGGGCTCGAACCCACGACAACCGGAATCACAATCCGGGACTCTACCAACTGAGCTACAGCCACCACAGCTGTTTTCGTTCCACAACAACGCCCGTTTAACCGACGCACTTTTGATGGTGCGCCCGACAGGATTCGAACCTGTGACCTCTGCCTCCGGAGGGCAGCGCTCTATCCAGCTGAGCTACGGGCGCTACGCTGTCGAACGGGGCGCATTATTAATGATGGTTGCTGGTTTGTCTACACTTTTCTGCCACCGAAACACTGTTCGTTGTTTTTTCAAGCACATTGCGCACTTTTCTTCCACTATTCCCCAGCTGACAGCCGAAAAGGGGCAGATCGCAGTCGCAAATCGCCTTGCTGCCTTGACTTGATTTGATGCCCATCTAGAATGAATGAACGTTCATTCAATCGAAAGTCACACTGATGATTCTGGATAAAAAAGAGAGCATCTTCAACGCGGCCCATGAGGTGCTGGGTGAACGGGGTTTTCATGGTCTGTCGATTGCGGAAGTCGCCAAGAAGGCCAATGTTGCCACCGGCACCATCTATCGCTACTTCGGCGACAAGGATGATCTGATCCGGCAACTGCACCAGCACACTATCTTGCAGTGTGTGCCCATGGTCATGGCCAATGTAGCAATCGATAAAGTTTCATTTCAACAATTTCGCCAATTATGGCTCAATATTCATGCCATTTTTGTTAACGAACCCAACGCTATCAGGTGCAAATTGCAGTACGAGAGCTCTCCGCTAGGGGCAGAATTGGAGACCAATCCTGTCATTCTGGCTGCCTGGGAGCCTCTGGACCGATTTTTTGAACAGGGCGTTGAACAAGGATTGTTTATTGATTTACCGATACGGGCACTCCAGGTGTTGAGTCTGGACAGTGTCATGCATCTGGCCCTGCAGTGCAGGGTGCACAACATCACGCTGACCGAATCGCAGTTGGAAACCGCGATCCGGGCCAGCTGGAATGCCATTTTATCCCCCAATCTTTCCACCTCAGGAGCCTGTTCATGAAAAAGTGGATGGCCATTATGTTGCTGATAGCGATCGCCTTGTTTGGCAGCGTCATCGGCTTCAATTTGTTCAAACAGAAGATGATTGCCCAATACATGGCCAACCGGCCGGAACCCGAGTTCCCCGTCACCGCCATGGTGACCAAGGCGCAGGATTGGGTACCGACCATCGAAGCAATCGGCTTCATCGAGCCGAATCAGGGGGTGACCCTCTCCACCGAACTGGCCGGTACCATTGACGCCATCACCTTCGAATCAGGCAAACCGGTCAAGGCTGACCAGCTGCTGCTGAGCCTGGACTCCACCGTGGAGCGGGCCAATCTGCGCGCCTCCCAGGCCAAACTGCCGGCGGCAAAAGCCAAGTTCGATCGTTTCCAGAACCTCTACAAGACCAACTCCATCTCCAAAGAGCAGCTGGATGAGGCGGAAGCGGCCTATCGCTCACTGGAAGCGGATATCGAGAGTCTGAAGGCGAGCATTGCCCGTCGTGAAGTCCGTGCGCCCTTTAGCGGCGTGGTCGGCCTGCGCAATGTGTTCCTCGGTCAGTATCTGCAGCCGGGCACAGATATCGTGCGCCTGGAGGATACCAGCGTGATGCGCCTGCGCTTCACCGTGCCCCAGACCGATATCTCCAAAATCAAGCTGGGCCAGACCATCAAGATCAATGTGGATGCTTATCCACAAACCCAGTTTGACGGCCATATCACCGCCATCGAACCTGCGGTCAACTTCCAGAGCGGCCTGATCCAGGTACAGGCAGACATACCGAACAACGACGGTCAGCTCCGTTCCGGTATGTTCGCCCGCGCCAGCATCATTCTGCCGACGGTGAAAGATCAGATCGTGATCCCGCAGACCGCCATCTCCTTCACCCTTTACGGTCAGAACGTCTACGTGCTCAAAGAGGGCGAAGAGACCGACAAAGAGGGTAACAAGGTGAAAGTGCTGCGAGCCAAGCAGGTGGTGGTCAAGGCCGGTGAGCGCCGTGGCAACGATGTGCATGTGCTCTCCGGCATCCAGGCCGGTGACCAGATCGTACTGTCGGGTCAGGTTCGCCTGAGCAACGACACCAAGGTGCATGTGGTCGAGAACGATGCCCTGGCCGTTCCGGCACAAACCCCGATGCTGTAAGCGCGGAGATCTGCGATGCGATTTACTGACATATTTATAAAACGGCCTGTGCTGGCGATCTCGCTCAGCTTCCTGATCGCCTTGCTGGGCTTTCAGGCCATCTTCAAGATGCAGGTACGGGAATACCCCGAGGTGACCAACACGGTGATCACTGTCAGCACTGGCTACTATGGCGCCAGTTCTGATCTGATCCAGGGGTTCATCACCCAACCGCTGGAACAGGCGGTCGCGCAAGCCGACAACATCGACTTCATGACCTCCTCCAGCCAGCTGGGCAGCTCAACCATCACTGCGTACATGAAGCTCAACACCGACCCCAACGCCGCGTTGTCCGACATCCTGGCGAAGGTGAACTCGGTGCGCTCCCAGTTGCCGAAAGAGGCGGAAGACCCGTCGGTCACCTCCTCCACCGGTTCAACCACGGCGGTACTCTACCTCGGTTTTACCAGCCCGGAGCTCAACTCCAGCCAGATCACCGACTATCTGGAGCGGGTTATCAAGCCGCAGCTCTTTACCGTGGGCGGGGTCTCCAAGGTTGACCTCTACGGCGGTGTCGAGTTTGCCCTGCGGGTATGGCTGGATCCGGCCAAGATGGCGGCCTTCAACCTGACGGCCAGTGACGTGATGACGGTGCTCAACAGCAACAACTATCAGTCCGCGACAGGTCAGGCGACCGGTTACTTCACCCTGTTCAACGGCAACGCCGAGACCCAGGTCAAGGATGTCGACGAGCTGAAGCGTCTGGTCGTTGCTACCCGTGACGGCAAGGTGATCCGCCTTTCCGACATTGCCAAGGTGACCCTCGAGAAGAGCCACGACATCTATCGCGCCAGCGCCAACGGCCGCGAAGCAGTGGTCATGGCGGTCAACGCCGCGCCGACAGCCAACCCCATCAACATCGCCCACGATGTGCTGGCGTTGCTGCCGAGCCTTGAGCGCAATATGCCGAGCACCATGCGTCTCAACGTGATGTATGACTCCACCGTGGCGATCAACGAGTCCATCCACGAGGTTATCAAAACCATCCTGGAGGCAGCCGCCATCGTTCTGGTGGTCATCACCCTGTTCCTCGGTTCGTTCCGCGCGGTCATCATCCCGATCATCACCATTCCGCTCAGTCTTATCGGCGTAGTGATGATGATGGATATGTTCGGCTTCTCGATAAACCTGATGACCCTGCTGGCGATGGTGCTGGCGATCGGTCTGGTGGTGGATGACGCCATCGTGGTGCTGGAGAACGTCGACCGTCATATCAAGGAGGGGGAAGAACCCTTCCGGGCCGCCATTATCGGTACCCGTGAAATTGCGGTGCCGGTTATCGCCATGACGGTTACTCTGGCGGCGGTATACGCGCCTATCGCCCTGATGGGGGGCATCACCGGCTCTCTGTTCAAGGAGTTTGCCCTGACGCTGGCTGGCGCCGTGTTCGTCTCGGGCATCATCGCCCTGACTCTGTCACCGATGATGTGTTCCAAGATGCTCAAGGCCAACGAGCAGCCGGGCAAGTTCGAGAGCACAGTCCACCACCTGCTGGAGCGGATGACCGATCGCTACGACAGCATGCTGCACGCCGTGATGAAAAAGCGCCCCGTCATCGTGGTGTTCGCCGTCATAGTCTTCGCCAGCCTGCCGCTGCTGTTCAAGTTCATCCCGAGCGAACTGGCACCGTCAGAGGACAAGGGGGTAATGGCCGTGCTGGGTACCGCACCGTCTAACGCCAACCTGGACTACATCGAAAACACCATGGCGGATGTGAACAAGATCCTGGACGACCAGCCCGAAATAGCCTTCTCCCAGGTCTTCTCAGGGGTGTTCAACGCCAACCAGGCGTTCGGTATCGCCTCCATGGTGCCCTGGAGCCAGCGTGAAGCGAGCCAGAAAGAGGTGCTGGATCGGGTCGCCAATCTGGTGAAAGACATCCCGGGTATGGCCATCACCACCTTCCAGTTCCCGGAACTGCCGGGTGCATCGAGTGGTCTGCCGATCCAGTTCGTCATCACCACCCCGAACAGCTTCGAAAGCCTGTTCCTGGTGGCCGGTGAAATTCTGGCAGCGGCGCAGAGTAACGGTCAGTTCGTCTATTCGGATCTTGATCTGAACTACGACTCCGCCACCATGAAGATCCGCATCGACAAGGACAAGGCGGGTGCCTACGGCATCACCATGCAGGATATCGGAATCACCATGGGCACCATGATGGCGGACGGTTACGTCAACCGTATCGACCTGGATGGCCGCTCCTACGAGGTGATCCCGCAGGTCGAGCGCAAATACCGTCTCAATCCGGAGTCCATCAAGGGCTACTACGTGCGGGCCGCCGACGGCAAGTCGATCCCGCTCGGCAGCCTGATCAGCATTGAAGTGGTTGGCGAGCCCCGCGCCCTGCCCCACTTCAACCAGCTGAACTCCGCCACCATAGGCGCCGTTCCGGCTCCGGGCGTGGCCATGGGTGATGCGATCAACTGGTTCCAGACCACCGCCGACGAGAAGCTGCCGCAAGGCTATCGTTACGACTTCATGGGTGAAGCCCGTCAGTTCGTCACCGAAGGCAATGCGCTCTATGCCACCTTCGCGCTGGCACTGGCCATCATCTTCCTGGTGCTGGCAATCCAGTTCGAGTCGGTGCGTGACCCGCTGGTCATCATGGTCTCTGTACCGCTCGCCATCAGCGGGGCCTTGATTGCCCTTGCATGGGGTATGGCGACCATGAACATCTACTCCCAGGTGGGCCTCATCACCCTGGTGGGTCTGATTACCAAGCACGGTATCCTGATCTGTGAAGTAGCGAAGGAAGAGCAGCTGCTGCGCGGCATGAACCGGATGGAAGCCGTTATGCAGGCCGCCAAGGTGCGTCTGCGTCCGATCCTGATGACCACGGCCGCCATGATTGCCGGTCTGATCCCGCTGCTCTACGCCGCAGGCGCCGGTGCGGCACAGCGTTTCAGTATCGGTATCGTCATCGTGGCCGGTCTTGCCATCGGTACCCTGTTCACCCTGTTCGTGCTGCCAGTGATCTACACCTATCTGGCTTCCGAGCACAAACCCTTGCCGGTATTCGATGAAACCATTCCGCCCAAAGCAAACGGCGGACATTAATCATCAATCACATGCGAAGGCCCCGATACGGGGCCTTTTTTATGCTTCGCAGGAAAGACGACATAAGTGCATGAAGCAGTTAAACTAAAAAACACCACATCCAGACCGCAAGGACGCCATGTCAGGACTCTTCACCAAGACCGCCAGGGCCGTAGGCCGCAACGGACTCTCATATCGCCTGCTCTCCTACATTCTGGTCTGCAGTACCGTATTGGCGATGATCATTACGGCGCTGCAACTCGCGTGGGATTACCGCAAGGATGTCGCCGTCATCGAAGACAGCATCGGCCAGATCGAGGCCTCGTTCCTGCAACCCATCGCCGCCAGCTTGTGGAACCTGGATGAAGAGCAGGTCAAAGTGCAAATTGAAGGGATCATGAACCTGCCCAACATGCAGTTCGTGATGGTCAAGGAGATGCTCGGCAACTCCGAAGTCCCGCTGCTGACCCAGGGGGTCGAGCGGGAAAGCTATGATATCTCCCGAGAATTCAACCTCACCTATCAGGGAGAGATTGTCGGCAAGCTGTTCGTTGCCGCCTCTCTCGAGCAGATCTACCAGCGCCTCATCGAAAAATCGGTGCTGATCATGGTCAGCCAGACCATCAAGACCCTGGTGGTCTCATTTTGCATCCTGATCATCATTTACTATCTGGTGGTCAGGCACATCAACCGCATCGCCAACTACGCCCAGAAGTTCAACCTCGATCGGCTCGACATGGCGCTGGAGCTGGAAGGCCGCCCGCAGCCACGCAAGAAACCCGATGAGCTGGATACCCTGGTATCCACCCTCAACCAGATGCGTACCCGACTGCGTGACGAGCTGGTTGCCCGCCATCGGGCGGTCGAACAACTGCAAAAGGAACGGGACTTCTCCGCCACCCTGATCAACTCCGCCAACATGGTCATCTGCTGCATGGAACCGGATTTGACCATCGCCAGCATCAACCCGGCAGCCATCCTGCTGACCGGCTACCACCAGCAGGAGCTGTTGCAGCACAACTGGCTGGATCTCTTTGTCAGCCCGGCGCAACGGGAAGAGCTGAACGATATTCTGGCGGCGGAAGGTTCACTGGCCGACAAAGAGGTCATCATGCATGACCAGCAGGCCCATGAGCTGGTACTGCAATGGACCTTCGTACCCTTCTACGATGGTCCCAACCTCAAGTACCAGATCGGCTTCGGCTACGACATCACCCAGCTGAAAAAGGTCGAGCGGGAGATAATCCAGCTCAACGAACAGCTGGAAGGCAAGGTGGTGGAACGTACCCGCAGCCTGAGTGAAGCCAACAACCAGCTCGGCAAAGCGTACGACGACCTGAAACAGGCCCAGCAGACCCTGGTGGAGTCGGAGAAGATGGCCTCCCTCGGCTCGCTGGTGGCCGGGGTGGCACACGAGATCAACACTCCGATCGGCATCAGCGTGACCGCCTCCTCCTACCTGCAGGAGCGGGTCGCCGACTTCAAGTCCCATATCGACTCCAAGCAGCTGTCGCGCACCTACCTCAACGAGTTCACCGTCAACCTCGACGAATCGATGCAGCTGCTGCAGAGCAACCTGCGGCGCGCCTCCGAGCTGATCGCCAGCTTCAAACAGGTAGCGGTCGACCAGTCATCGGAAGCACGCTACAACTTCAGCCTCGCCGACAACCTCCATCAGGTAGTGGTCTCGCTTGGCCACAAACTGAAGAAGAGCCAGTGCGAAGTGGATATCCAGTGCGATCCCAAGCTGTCGATCTTCTCCTTCCCGGGCAGTTTTACCCAGATCTACTCGAACCTGATCCTCAACTCCATCAACCACGGGTTCGACAGCTGGGATAAACCGAAGAAGATCACCATCAAGGTGGAACAGCAGGGAGAGGAGCTGTTTATCGACTATTCGGACAATGGCCGCGGGATCCCGCCCGAAATATTGCCGCGAATCTTCGATCCCTTCGTCACCTCCAAGCGGGGTCAGGGTGGCAGCGGTCTGGGCACACACATCATCTACAACCTGGTGGTGCAACTGCTGAAAGGCCGTATCAGCTGTGCCAGCGAACCGCGCCAGGGCGCCCAGTTCCATATTCGCCTGCCGATCCAACATAACTGAGCGCTGGCTCTTGTGAGCCAGCCGCTTTATCCCCATCATGCTGTGATTGCATTCTTAATGAGCGGAGAACCTCGCAATGGCACAGCATTTTGACTATATCGCCATCGGCGGCGGCAGCGGCGGTATTGCGTCTGCCAACCGGGCTGCCATGTACGGTAAGAAAGTTGCCCTGATTGAAGCCAAAGAGTTGGGTGGAACCTGCGTCAACGTAGGCTGCGTACCGAAGAAGGCCATGTGGTATGCAGGCCAGATCGCCGATGCCCTGAAATATGGCGCCGACTACGGCTTTGACACCACCCTCAACCACTTCAACTGGGCCAAGCTGGTCGAGTCCCGCCAGGCCTACATCGGCCGCATTCACCAGTCCTATCAGAACGTGCTGGGCAAGAACCAGATCACCGTCATCAAGGGCTTCGCCCGCTTCGTCAGCAGCAACACCATCGAGGTCAATGGCGAGCACTACACGGCCGATCACATTCTGATCGCCACCGGTGGCCGCCCGGAAATTCCGGCGATCCCGGGTGCCGAGCTGGGTATCGACTCCGACGGTTTCTTTGACCTGCAAAGCCAACCCAAGCGGGTTGCCGTAGTGGGTGCGGGCTACATCGCAGTCGAGATCGCTGGCGTGATGCAGGCACTCGGCTCAGAGACCCATCTGGTGGTGCGCAAGCACGCGCCGCTGCGCAACTTCGACCCCATGATCCACGAGACACTGGTAGAAATCATGGCGCAGGAAGGGCCCAAGCTGCACACCCACGCCATTCCCAAAGCCGTGCTCAAAAACGCTGACAACAGCCTGACCCTGCAACTGGAAGATGGTCGTCACCTCACCGTTGACTGCCTGATCTGGGCCATCGGCCGGGTACCGGCTACCGACAACCTCAATCTGGCCGCCGCAGGCATCACGCTGGACGAGAAGGGCTTTATCCCGACCGACAAGTTCCAGAACACTTCAGTCGCCAACATCTATGCGGTGGGTGACAACACGGGTCGCATCCAGCTCACGCCGGTAGCAGTCGCGGCGGGCCGTCGCCTCTCCGAACGGCTGTTCAACAACAAGCCGAACGAACACCTCAACTACGATCTGGTGCCGACCGTGGTGTTCAGTCACCCGCCCATCGGCACCATCGGCATGACCGAACCGGAAGCCATCGCCGAATACGGCGAGGACCAGGTGAAGGTCTACCGCAGCCAGTTCACCGCCATGTACTCGGCACTGACCCAGCATCGCCAGCCTACCCGGATGAAACTGGTCTGCGTCGGCCCGGAAGAGAAGGTGGTCGGTCTGCATGGCATCGGTTTTGCGATGGACGAGATCCTGCAAGGCTTTGGCGTCGCCATGAAGATGGGTGCCACCAAGGCGGACTTCGACAACTGCGTGGCTATCCATCCGACCAGCGCGGAAGAGTTCGTCACTATGCGCTAAGGGCAGATGAAGTTGGCCTGTCACGAGCAGCCGGCGTCTACAGCCATGTAGCCCCTTCACCCAAACCCGGCTCAGGCCGGGTTTTTTTGATCCCTCCTCGCTTTTTCTCTCGCAAATCCGTCGTTCTTTACGCCGATTTTACGCCTGCCACATGGCGCTTTATGGCGCCTTTACGCCTGTTTTACATACCCTTTTCAGCGTCAATGACACCAACAGAGTCGATATGGTCTTACATCGGCTCTCGCAGCTAATTATCTCAATGGAGTCGATATGAATTGGCTATATCTGCTGCTCGTCCTCGCCTTGATGGCCTATCTGATGCGCGCACTCACGCGCACTCACGAGTGAGGAACTAGAACATGTGGCAAGAAATAATCTATCCGGTGGCCTTCGTGCTGCTGGTGCTGCTGCCGGCGCCTCTGCTTGGCAACTACCTGTATCGGGTATTTGAAGGCAAGAGTCGCTGGCTCGCCCCGCTTGAGCGTGCCACCCTGGCTTGCTGTGGCACCGATGGACGGGAGCAGGACTGGAAGTCCTACGCCCTCAGCCTGCTGGCCTTCAACGGCGCCGGTTTCGGTCTACTGTTCCTGATCCTGATGGCGCAGGGGTTGCTGCCCCTCAACCCGCAACAACTGCCGGGTCTGAGCTGGCAACTGGCATTCAACACCGCGGTCAGCTTTATGACCAACACCAACTGGCAAGCCTATTCCGGTGAGGCCAGCCTCTCCTACTTCAGCCAGATGGTAGGCCTGACCACCCAGAACTTCGTCTCCGCAGGGACGGGCGCCGCCGTCGCCATTGCCCTGTTCCGCGGTATCGCCCGCCAGCAGACTATCAACCTTGGCAATTTCTGGCAGGATCTCGTGCGTTTCTGCCTCTATGTGCTGCTGCCCATCGCGCTGATCATGGCGCTGGTGCTGGTATGGCAAGGGGTGCCGCAAAGCCTCTCCGCCTATCTACCGTTCCACGGTGTGGAAGGTCAGGAGCAGCTGCTGCCCCTCGGCCCGGCGGCCTCGCAGATCGCCATCAAGCAGCTGGGCTCCAACGGCGGCGGCTTCTTCGGCATCAACTCGGCGCATCCGTTCGAGAACCCGACAGCCCTCTCCAACTGGCTGGAGATGGTCGCCCTGCTCACCATCGCTGCCGCCATGGTCTTTACTCTGGGCCGCTATGTGAAGGACATGGCCCACAGCCGCGCCATTCTCGGTGCCATGACCCTCATGCTGGTGCTGGGGCTCTTCGTCTCCCTCTCCCAAGAGCTGAAACCGGATCCCGCCCTCGCCCAGCTCACCACTGACGCCAGCAACATGGCTGGCAACTGGGAAGGCAAGGAGAGCCGCTTCGGCCCTGTGCTCTCCAGCATCTGGGAAGTGGCGACCACTGCCGCCTCCAACGGTGCCGTCAACGCCATGCACGACAGCTTTACTCCGCTCGGCGGCATGGTGGGCATGATCAACATGCTGCTGGGTGAGGTCATCTTCGGCGGGGTCGGCTCCGGTATCTACGGCATGATGCTGTTCGTACTGCTGACCGTGTTCCTGTGCGGCCTGATGGTGGGACGTACCCCGACCTATCTGGGCAAACGGCTCGGTATCACCGAGATGAAGTGGGTGGTCGCCAGCATGCTGGTCATGCCGGTCGGTGTTTTGGTGATCGGTGGTGTCACCCTGCTGATGCCGGATGCCAGCACCATCATCGGCCATGATGGCCCGCACGGTCTGTCGCGCCTCATCTATGCCTACGCCTCGGCTGCCGGCAACAACGGCTCCGCCTTCGCCGGTTTTGCCGCCGGTGACAACTGGCAGTGCATCGCCATCGGTCTGGCCATGCTGCTCGGTCGCTTCGGCTACATCATTCCGGTACTGGCCATCGCCGGTCAGCTGGCCCGCGCGCCTCGTCAGGAGACGAGCGAAGGGGACTTCCCCATCAGCGGCCCGCTGTTCGTTACCCTGCTGATCATCACCGTCCTGCTGATAGGTGGCCTCTCCTTCCTGCCGGTGCTGGCACTGGGCCCGGTGGCCGAACATCTGAGTCTGATCGGAGGAGCATTCTGATGAACCTGACCCTGTCGATCACCATCCGGATGCCAATGGCCAACTATCTGATGCTGGGAGCTTTCCAATGAGCAAGTCCACTGCAATGAGCACTGACACCATGTTGGTGAAGGGCAAAAAACAGAAATCACAGATCATCCAGGCAATGGTTGAGGCCCTCTATCGCTTCAATCCCAAGGCGCTGTTTGGCAGCCCTATCCTGTTCACCCTCTGGCTGGCCGCAGTCATGGCGACCGTGGAGTCCCTGATGGGGCAGCCTTTCTCCGGCGTTGCTCCCTCACTGGCCTGGCAGTTGACCGCCTGGCTCTGGCTGACCCTCTGGTTTGCCAACTTCGCGGAAACCCTGGCCGAGGGGCGCGGCAAGGCGCGAGCCGACAGCCTGAAGGCAGGCATGAGCCAGCTCAAGGCCCGTCGGGTGGCGAATGCCAAAGATGGTCAGGGCGAATGGGTACCCGCCACCAGCCTAATGAAGGGGGATCTGGTGCTGGTACGCAGCGGCGAGATGATCCCGGCCGACGGTGAAGTGATCGCCGGTATCGCCTCGGTCAACGAGGCGGCCATCACCGGCGAATCCGCCCCCGTCATCCGCGAGTCGGGTACCGACCGCAGCGGCGTGACCGGCAACACGACGGTCGTCTCCGACGAGATCTGGGTGCGCGTCAGCAACAATCCGGGCGAGAGCACGCTGGATCGGATGATCGCACTGGTGGAAGGGGCCAAGCGCCAGAAGACCCCCAACGAGATGGCACTCGATGCCCTGTTGGTGGGTCTGACCCTGATCTTCCTGCTGGTGGTCGCCACCCTGCCCTGGTTCCTCGACTACAACGGCACCCAGGTACCGCGTCTCTACCTGATCGCTCTCTTCATCACCCTGATCCCGACCACCATCGGCGGCCTGCTCTCCGCCATCGGCATTGCCGGTATGGATCGACTGGTGAAGCTGAACGTCATCGCCAAGTCTGGCCGTGCCGTGGAAGCGGCCGGTGACGTGCGCACCCTGCTGTTGGACAAGACCGGCACCATCACCTTCGGCAACCGGATGGCCGACGAGTTGATCCCGGCCCCCGGCGTCGACCCGGCCCTGCTGGCACAAGCGGCCATGCTGGCCTCGCTGGGTGACAACACCCCGGAGGGCAAATCCATCCTGACTCTGGCCAGCAAGAGCATGGCCAAGCCGAGTCAGCTGGAGAGCGACAAGGTGATCCCCTTCAGCGCCGAAACCCGGCTGAGCGGACTGGATCGCAACGGTCATCAATATCGCAAGGGTGCGGTAGATGCCGTGCTGAACTACCTCAGCCTCGACCGCAAGGCGGTACCTGAGCTGGTGCTCAAGTCAGTCGACAGCATCGCCCGTCAGGGTGGGACTCCGCTGCTGGTCTGTACTCAGGAGAAACTGCTGGGGGTGGTCTACCTCAAGGACATCATCAAGCCCGGTATCAAGGCTCGCTTCCAGATCCTGCGCCATATGGGGATCCGTACCGTGATGATCACCGGCGACAACCCGAAAACCGCCGCAGCCATCGCCGCCGAAGCCGGGGTGGATGACTTCATCGCCGAAGCGACGCCGGAGAAGAAGCTCGCCTATATCCGGCAGGAGCAGGCCGATGGTCGTCTGGTCGCCATGTGCGGCGACGGTGCCAACGATGCACCGGCACTGGCACAGGCTGATGTGGGTCTGGCCATGAACGAGGGTACCCAGGCCGCCAAGGAGGCGGGCAATCTGGTGGATCTCGACTCCAACCCCACCAAGCTGCTGGATGTGGTGCTGGTCGGCAAACAGCTGCTGGTGACCCGTGGCGCCCTGACCACCTTCTCCATCGCCAACGACGTGGCCAAGTACTTTGCCATCCTGCCAGCCCTGTTCATCGCCGCCTACCCGCAACTGGGGGCACTGAACCTGATGCAGCTGGGCAGCCCGCAGAGCGCCATCCTGTCGGCCATCATCTTCAACGCCCTGATCATTGTGGCGCTGGTGCCGCTGGCACTGCATGGTGTCGACCTGAAAGGCTCGGCCGCCAGCCTGCTGCGCCGCAACCTGCTGATCTACGGTGTCGGCGGCCTGCTGGTGCCGTTTATCGGCATCAAGCTGATCGATCTGGTCATTACCGGCCTGGGTCTGGTGTAACGACATAACCGGGATGCGGGTCAGACCCGCATCCCCAACCATCCTTTTGGAGCAAGAGAATCATGATAGCAATCAGAACCCTGTTGACCCTGACCCTGCTGCTGGGCGTGGGTTATCCGCTGGCGGTGACCGGGCTGGCCCAACTGCTGTTCCCCTGGCAGGCCAACGGCAGCCAGCTGACCGACAGCAAGCAGCAACTGATCGGCAGCGCCCTGCTGGGGCAGAAATTCGAGCGGGCTGACTACTTCCATCCCCGTCCCTCCGCCAGCGATTTCAACACCATAGGCGGCAGCGCCAGCAATCTGGGGATGAGCTCACCGCTGCGGGCAGAGTTTGCTGAACAGGCCGCCAAGGCACAGCCGGGAACCAGCTCCCCCGCCATGCTGACCCGCTCCGCCTCCGGCCTCGATCCCCACCTGCCGCTGGATGCGGTACTGGCTCAGGTCGACCGCGTCGCCAAAGAACGTGGACTGGATCCCGCCCAACTGACGGAGCAGGTCAAGTCGGCCACACAAGCTGGTATCCTTGGCCCGCAGGTGGTCAACATTCTCCAGCTGAATCTGCAACTGGATCATCAAAAGGGCGCCTGATGGTGCCCATTCCGGTTTGGTGATGACCTCGATTTTCGCAACGGGCGGTTGGCTCGATAGGGATAACAATGGCTGATGTAGCAAGCGCTGACGCCCTGCTGACAAGTTTGATGCAGGAGCATGGGGATGCGTGATGAGGTAAGGGCCGACGCCCTGCTGGCGAGCCTGGAACAGGAGCACAAGGGCAAGCTGAAGGTGTTTCTCGGGGCCGCTCCCGGCGTCGGCAAGACCTACGCCATGCTGCAGGCGGTGCGGGAGCAGGCCAAAGAGGGGGTAGACATCCTGATCGGCGTGGTGGAGACCCACGGCCGGCAGGAGACCCTGGCTCTGCTCGACAAGCTCGCCATCATGCCGCGCAAGATCCACATGCACCGCCAGCAGCGACTGGAGGAGATGGATCTCGACGGCCTGCTCGCCCGCAAACCGGCCATCGCCGTGGTGGACGAACTGGCACACAGCAACGCCCCCGGCAGCCGCCACGAGAAGCGTTGGCAGGATGTAGAGGAGCTGCTCAACGCCGGGATCGACGTCTACACCACCCTCAACGTGCAGCATCTGGAGAGTCTCAACGATCTGGTGTGGCAGCTGACCGGGGTCAGGGTGAAAGAGACCCTGCCCGATCAGGTGCTGCTGGAAGCCGACAGTCTGGTGCTGATCGACCTGCCCCCCAAGGAGCTGCTCGGCCGCCTCAAGGAGGGCAAGGTCTATGTGCCCCATCAGGCCAAGGCTGCCCTGCAATCCTTCTTCTCCCTCAACAACCTCACCGCATTGCGGGAGCTGGCGATGCAGACCGCCGCCAGCCATGTGGAGGGCGATCTGCAACTGCAGTGGCAGGCTGCAGGCAAGAGCACCTTGCCGCTACGGGGCAAGCTGATGGTTTGCCTCGGTGACCTGCACGGCTCGGCGCTGGTGCGCTACGGCCACCGCTTTGCCCAGCGCCGCCAACTCCCCTGGCTGGTAGTGCATGTCGACAGCAATGGCCGCCGCTCGGCCGATGTGGAGCAGGCGCTGGCGCTCGCCTCCCACCTCGGTGCCAAGGTGCTGACCCTCTCCAGTCCGGCGGTCGCCAACACCCTGCTGGAGACCGCCGAACAGCAGCAGGTCTCCCAGCTGCTGCTCGGCAAACCCCACAAGGCACCGTGGCGTCGCTCGCTGGTGCAACACCTGCTCAAGCAGGCTCAGGGGCTCGAAATCACGTTGGTCGATACCGAGAAGCAGAAGCCCGAAGTGGGGATGCGCATCCCGACCCCGAAGGATATTCACCACAGCCTGCTGGCGGTGACCATCATGGGGATCACCTCGGCTGCCGCCTGGGGGCTCTCCTACTGGCTACCACCCGCAGCGTTGCCGCTCATCTTCGTGCTGGGGGTGCTGGCGACGGCCCTCACCACCAGCCTAGTACCCGCCACGCTGGCGGCGGTGCTGGGCTTTATCGCCCACAATCTGCTCTTCACCGCCCCCTACTTCTCCCTGAGCGTCGCCAACCACAGCGATCTGCTCACCCTGTTCGTGCTGCTTATCGTCGGCATGACGGCGGGGCGCCTCGCCTCCCGCCAGCGCCAGCAGCTGATCGGCCTGCGCGAGACCCAGCAGCTGGGCAATGCCCTGCTCTCCCTCAGTCAGGGGCTGGCGACCGCCAACAGCCCGGAGGAGGTCCTGAGACAAGGGGCACAAGCGATCTCGCTGGCGCTGGGCCAGCCGACCGTAGTGATCGACAAGGATTTTCACGACCGCCTCGGCAACGAGAAGCACAGACCCGGCCAGACCGACAAGGCGGCCATCGACTGGTGTCTGGCCCAGAAGCAGAGCGCCGGTGCCCACACCGCCACCCTCAATGCCGCCGAGGCGCAGTATCACCACCTCAGCGATGACCTGGTGATCGGTATAACGCTGGCCAATCCGCTCTCCTCCTCTGCCGAACATCAGCTGCAGGCGCTGCTCACCGACATTCGCGCCGCGCTGGCGCGGATCGACCTCAACGAGCGGCTGGCCGACAGCCAGCTGCAGGCGGAAACAGACCGGATGCGGGCCGCTCTGCTCTCCTCGGTCTCCCACGACTTGAAGACGCCGCTGGCTACCATCATGGGTGCCGGCAGCACCCTGCTGGAATATGGTGACCGGATCCCCGCCGAAGACCGTGACGAACTGCTTCACTCGGTGCAGGAGGAGGCGCGCCGCCTGCACAGCTATGTGCAGAATCTGCTGGATATGACCCGCATCGGCTCCCCCGACTTCCAGCTGAAACGGGACTGGGTCGATCTGGCGGATCTGGTGGAGAGCGCCCGCAAGCGACTCGACTCCTCCTGGCGCCAGCACAAGCTGCTGGTCCATTTCGATCAGCATGTACCCCAGCTCTATGTCCATGGCGCCCTGATCGAGCAGGTGCTGGTCAACATCCTCGACAACGCCTCCCGCTACTCGCCGGCAGGCACCCCCATCGAGTTCAAGGTGATGGTGGCCGAGCCCGACCTCATCATCGACATCATCGATATCGGGGTCGGTATCGCCGAATCGGATCGGGAGAAGATCTTCAACCTCTTCTACACCCAGCCGGTGGGTGATTGCGGCAGCCGTGGCACCGGGCTTGGCCTCGCCATTTCCCGCGCTATGATAGAGGCCCACGGCGGCAAGATTTGGGCCTTCTCCGGCCCCAATGGCAACGGCACCTGCATGCGCATATCCCTGCCGCTCGCGCTCAATTCACCGGAGGTTTGATGGCGCACATTCTGGTCATAGATGATGAAGCGGCGATCCGTCGCTTTCTGCGGATCAGCCTGATTGCCGAGGGGCATCAGGTGAGCGAAGCGGTCAGCGTCACCGAGGGGCTGGAGCAATACCGCCATCTCAACCCCGATCTGGTGATCCTCGATCTCGGCCTGCCTGATGGCGATGGTATTCAGGTATTGCAGGCCATTCGCGAACACCACCCCAACCCGGTGCTGGTGTTGTCGGCCCGTGATTCGGAGCAGGAGAAGGTGCGCTTGCTGGATGCCGGCGCCAACGACTACATGAGCAAGCCGTTCGGCATCGGCGAGATGATGGCCCGCATTCGCGTGCTCTTGCGCCAGCGTGCTGGCGTCAGCAGTGGCGAGCGGCGCCACTTCCCCCAATGCGGCCTGACGCTGGATATCAGCAGCCACAAGGTGACCATGAAGGAGGAGGAGATCCCCCTCTCCCGCAAGGAGTTCGCCCTGCTGCAAGCGCTGGTATGCCACCCCGGCAAGCTGGTGATGCAGACCCAGCTGCTCAACGACATCTGGGGGCCGAGCCACAAAGAGGACACCCACTACCTGCGCATCGTTATCGCAAGCCTGCGCAAAAAACTGGGGGATAACCCCCAGCAACCGACGCTTATCGAGACCGAATCTGGTATCGGCTACCGCTTTATCGGCAACTGACGTTTCACGTGGAACGACGCCAGCTGCAAAGCAGCACCAGCAAGCCACAGCCACTCAGCAACAGGCCGAGATCCTGCAATCCGGCCGCCACCGCCAATCCCAGACTGAGCAGCAGGTAGTAACCAAGCCCGAACAGGGCGCCTGCACTACCTGCTACCTCGCGATAGGCCAGCAGCGCCTGACTCAGCACGTTGGGGATCGCCAGTCCGAAGGCCACCACGATTCCCATCATGGGCAGCAGGAACCAGAGGCTGGCCTGAGTCGTCCAGACCAGCAGCCCGGTGACCAGTGCCAAAACGCAAGCCAGTCTGATCAGAGAGGACGGCAGCCACCCCCTCCCCAGCAGATGCTTGTTGAGCAGGCTGCCAAGCAGGGTCGCCAGCGCCAGCAAGATCCCCGAATAACCAAACTCGCTGGTGCTCAATCCCAATCCGGCAAACAGGAACGGCGCCAGACTGTAGTAACCAAACAGCATGGTGTTGAACAGGGCGACCAGCATGGCACTGCGCCAGAGCCCGCCATCCTTCATCATCCGGCACGCCAGCGGCCAGAGTGCGACTTGCCGTGTGGTGGCCGGACGGGTTTCCGGCAGTTGCCAGCAGGCAACCAACAGCAAGAGAGCCGCCAGAATCAGCAGACCGCTGAACACCCCGAGATAGCCAAACCCGCTCGCCAGCTGCCCGCCACTGAGCAACCCCAGCACCGGGCTGAGTGAGAGCGCTATGCCCATCACCGAGAAGACCCGCGCCAGATCGCTGCCCTGATAACTGTCGCGCAGCATGGTCTGGGTCACCACGGATCCCACCGCGGCGCCAAAAGCCGAGATAACCCGGGCCAGCAGCAGGGTTTCAAACTGGTTGGCCAGCAGCGCCAGCAAGGTGCCGACGCCATAGGTGAGCAGACCCGCCAGCATGGCGGGACGCCGCCCTATCAGATCGCAGAGCCGTCCCCAGCAGACCACGCCCACCGCAAACGCCAGAAAATAGACCGACAGGGTCTGGGATGCCTGCCCTTCGCTCACCTGAAACTGGGTAGCGATGTGGGTCAGGACCGGGCTATAGATGGTCTCCACAATCTGGGGAAACATCATCAATCCCACCACCAGCCAGAGCGGTGGCAACTTGTTGTTCATGACAAACCTCCTTCACAAGAGGTCGCCATTCTAGAGAGATGCCAATTGTCTGATTACAATAAGCAGGACTATAAACATCAAAAATCGGACATATGGCCTTTATTCTTCCCGATCACCCTTTTGACCCTGACCAGCTGACCGGCAGCGTGATCGGCATTGCCTCCGCCCTCGGCTGGCACGACTCGGGCCTGCATCAACATCAACGCCATCAGCTGCTGTTCGCCCAATCCGGCTGCATGACCATGGAGCTGGAAGGTCGGGTCTGCCTGCTGCCGCCCACCCGCGCCGCCTGGCTGCCAGCGGGCACCGCCCACCGGGTACTGATGCGCGGTGTGGTGGCCTACCGCTCCCTCTACTTCCAGCCGCACCCCGAGTTGCCCGGCACGGTGGAGGTGCTGGCGGTCAATCCGCTGCTGCACGAACTGATCGAGCGGATGGCGCTCTGGCCGTGGGACAAACCGCAAGAGCAGCAGCAACGAACGGTGGCACTGTTTATGGAGGAGTTGGGGCTGGCGCCACGGGAGTCGTGGCAGTTGCCGCTGCCGACCGATCCCAGACTGGGCGGCTGGCTACAGCAGTTGAAACGGGGGGATGCCCTGCCCGATCGGCTCAACCGTCTGGCCGAGCGGGTGGGTGCCAGTGACAAGACCATTGGCCGTATCTTCATGCGGGAGACCGGCATGAGCTATCAGGCGTGGCGTCAGCAGTGGCGGCTGTTGCGCGCCATGGAGCTGCTGGCAGAAAGCGAGTCCATCAGCCGGATTGCCGCTGCGCTGGAATTCTCCAGCGACAGCGCCTTCATCAGCTTCTTCAAACAACATACGGGACAGACCCCCCTGCGCTATCTCAGCTCTCGGGGTGAGTCGCCACAGCCTGGCTCGCTTCCACCACCATGGTATCCAGCGCCAGCGGCTTGAGATTGTGCAACGCATCCTGCACCACGGCATGGGATGCCTGTTGCAACTCGCTCTGCACATCCTGCTCCAGCTGGACACTCTCCAGCTCGGGCCGCGGGTTTTCGTTGGCCATCACGTTCAGGCTCAGGACACTCACAATCAGGGTGGCGATCAGGCTTTTCATCTGGTTTGCTCCGGTATGGTTGAGATGACCAGATAGCTATTCCAATAGTTGTGCCAATCCTCACGCAATTCATAACATGATGATTTTGTTTAAATTAACTATATCTCGATACCAAATTGAGTCGCAAAATGCATCCCGCTCGGTCATTTTTAAACCAAAAGTTGGCGCTTTTAACCACGCTTGATTTTTGCACCATGTTCCACGTGGAACGTCCCATCTTTTTGATCGACACCCGCTTTTAAACTGAGCTATGGTGCTACATCCCCGTAACTCAAATCTGGATCTGTCACTGAATGGAATTTTCCTTGTTCGGCGAGAAGTTCACTCGCCACGCCGGCATTACCCAACTCATGGATGACCTCAATCAGGGGCTGACCAATCCGGACGCCATCATGCTGGGTGGTGGCAATCCGGCCCCCATCCCCGCCATGCTGGAGCGCTTTCAGGCCGAGGCCAAAACCCTGCTCGACAACGGCGAACTGGTGAAGGCGATGGCCAACTACGATGGCCCCCAGGGCAAGGACAGGTTCACCAAGGCGCTGGCGGCCCTGCTCAGCAAAGAGCTGGGCTGGGATATCTCGGCCCGCAATATCGCCCTGACCAACGGCAGCCAGAATGCCTTCTTCTACCTGTTCAACCTGCTGGCCGGTGAATTTGCTGATGGCCGCAAGAAGAAGGTGCTGTTCCCGCTCGCCCCCGAATACATCGGCTATGCCGACTCGGCGCTGGCCGACGACTACTTCGTGGCCTACAAGCCCACCATCGAGAAGCTGCCCGACGGCCAGTTCAAGTACCATGTGGACTTCGAGAGCCTGCAGGTGGGTGACGATATCGGGGTGATCTGCGTCTCCCGCCCGACCAATCCCACTGGCAACGTGTTGACCGACGAAGAGATCGAACATCTCGATCAGATCGCCCGCGACAAGGGAATTCCGCTGCTGATCGACAACGCCTACGGCGTCCCCTTCCCGGGCATCATCTTCAGCGAAGCCAAGCCGTTCTGGAACGCCAACACCATCCTCTGCATGAGTCTCTCCAAGCTGGGCTTGCCGGGCACCCGTTGCGGCATAGTCATCGCCGACGAGAAGATCATTCAGGCCATCACCAACCTGAGCGGCATCATCAATCTGGCACCGGGCAGTCTGGGGCCTGCCATCACCATCCCGATGATCGAGAGCGGCGATATCATTGCCCTCAGCGAACAGGTGGTGAAACCCTTCTATCAGCAGAAGGCGGAGCTGGCGGTGCAGCTGCTGCGTGAAGCGATCCCCGACCCGCGCTTCCACATTCACAAGCCGGAAGGCGCCCTCTTCCTATGGCTCTGGTTTGAAGGCTTGCCGATCCACTGTCAGGAGCTCTATGAGCGACTGAAGGCGAAAAACCTGCTGATCGTACCGGGTCACTACTTCTTCCCCGGTATCGATGACCCCGAGTGGCGCCACAGCCAGGAGTGCATCCGCCTCAACTACTCCCAGAGCGAGGAGCTGGTGCGTCGCGGCATCGCCATTCTGGCCGACGAGATCAACACCCTCTACGCTGGTTAATCCAATCCGGCGATACAAAAACAGAAAGGCCTGCAGATGCAGGCCTTTGTTATTTATCGCGATCCGGTTTGCTTAGCCGGGCAGCGCCAGCTGCTCGGGTTTGCCGATGGGGATGGCTCTGGGCTTGAGCGCCTCCGGCAGCTCGCGAGCCAGATCGATGGTCAACAGACCATGCTCCAGCTTGGCGCCCTGCACTTCCACGTGCTGGCTCAGCTTGAAGGCGAGCTCGAAGTCACGCTCGGCAATTCCCTGATGGAGGAACTGACGCTCACCGGCCGCAGCCCCTTTGCGCCCCTTCACCTTGAGGGTGCCGTTTTCGGTCTCCAGCTCCAGCTCTTCGCGCTCGAAGCCAGCTACGGCGACCGTGATGCGATAGCCATCCTGATCGCGCTTTTCAATGTTGTACGGGGGGTAAGCGGCGGTCTTCTGCTCGAACAGACCTTCCAGCTCACGGGCCATCCGCTCGAAGCCGACGGCGTTGGAATAGAGATGAGAAAAATCGAGGTTACGCATAATCCTATCCTTCTAATAAGCAACAGGTTCAACTCTCCACAGGCCCGTTATCGGCACCCGGGAAATTTTAAAATTTCAGTGAATTCAGGCTATCAGCCGTTAATCTCAATCTTGCGTGGCTTCATCGCCTCGGGCACTTCACGCACCAGCTCGATGTGCAGCAAGCCGTTTTTCAGGTCGGCCCCTTTCACCCTCACATAGTCGGCCAGCTGGAAGCGGCGCTCGAAACCACGCTCGGCGATCCCCTGATAGAGATAGTTGCGCCCGGTGTCGGCCTGCTTGTTGCCCTTCACCGTCAGCAGATTTTCCTGGAAGCTCAGCTCCAGCTCTTCCTGAGTAAAGCCCGCCACCGCCATGCTGATGCGGTAGTCGTTGTCACCCAGCTGCTCGATGTTGTAGGGGGGATAACCGGCATTGCCATTGCTGGCCGCAGATTCGATGAGATTGGCCAGACGATCGAAACCGATGGCAGAACGATAGAGCGGAGAAAAGTCGATAGAACGCATAGTATTACCCTCTTGTGAGCGATAACGGATTGTTTGCCCTCCTTATGGACGGGCACCTGGTCGAAACCTCTGTCGAGCGTTCCGGCCTTGTTACCTATATAGGGGCTCACTTTTTCCTTTCAAGGGGATTTTTTCAAATTTTTTAAATGGCCTCGCCGACCTTTGGAACATCAACCAGTTGGCCCGATAGTGATGATAATCGACCCGTGGGCCACTGATGGCAATGCGCTCCGCACCCCATAATTGGTTGCATATCCACCAGCCAACATGGAGCCATCCCATGAAGATTACCCAGGTTCGCAACGCCACCTTGCTGCTCGACTATGCCGGCACCCGCTTTCTGATCGACCCCATGCTCTCGGCTAAAGGGGCTTTCCCCGGCTTTGAGGGCACCTCCAACAGCCAGCTGCGCAATCCGCTGGTCGAGCTGCCGCTACCGCTCGATGAGCTGGTCAATGTGGACGCCGTGATCGTCACTCACGACCACCCCGACCACTGGGATGACGCCGCCAGAGCCCTGATCCCCAAGCATCTGCCGCTCTTGGTGCAACATCAGAAAGATGCCGATGCCATTCGTGCCAGTGGCTTTGAGGATGTGCGGCTGCTGAGCGACCAGCCCGAGTTTGCCGGCATTCGCCTGCAACAGACCGGTGGCCAGCACGGCAGCGACCAGTTGATGGCGGTACTGGGCGAGCGCATGGGAGAAGTGTGCGGCGTGATCTTCTCCCATCCCGATGAACAGAGCCTCTATCTGGTAGGTGATACCATCTGGCATCCCTCGGTCGAGCAAGCCCTGCAACAGCATCAACCCGAGGTCATCATCCTCAACTGCGGCGATGCACAGGTGCCCGGACTCGGTTCCATCATCATGGGCAAGGAGGATGTCGCCGCCGTTTATCAGGCCGCACCGCAAGCCACGCTGATCGCCAGCCATATGGAGGCGGTCAACCACGCCGTGCTGTCACGCCAGGAGCTGCACGACTATCTGGCGGAACGGGGCATGATGGATCGGGTACGGGTGCCAGAAGATGGAGAGGCGATATCACTGTGACCCGCAGGAGGGCCATGCCAGACATGGCCCTTCGGCTTTCACTGCCAGACGCTTATGATGAGTGGTCTGCGCACAGAGAGGAGCCAACATAATGCCCACCCCGATCGTTGCCGTGGTGACCTTCGATCACTTCAGCCCTTTTCACTGCGCCGTCCCCTGTCTCATCTTCGGCGACATCCTGCCGGGCCAGCCGCTGTTCGAGCTCAAGATCTGCTGCGGTGATGGCAACCATCATGCACACTCGGCGCAAGGCTTCACCATTCAGGCTCCCCATGGGCTGGAGGTACTGGCCGAGGCTGAGATCATCGTCATCCCCTTCTGGCACGACCCGGCAGCACAGCCACCCGCAGCGCTGCTCGATGCCCTGATTGCCGCCAGAGCCAGAGGTGCCCGGCTGGTCGGGCTCTGTCTTGGCACCTATGTGCTCGCCTACGCCGGACTACTTAATGGTCGCAAAGCATCGACCCACTGGGAGTACGAGCAGGATTTCTGCCACCGCTTTCCCTGCGTGCAGCTCGATACCAACGCCCTCTATGTGGATGACGAAGGGCTGGTCACCTCGGCAGGCACTGCCGCCGGGCTGGACTGCTGCCTCTATCTGGTACGCCAGTACCACGGCTCGGCCATCGCCAACAAGGTGGCGCGGCGGCTGGTGATCCCGCCCCACCGGGAAGGGGGTCAGGCCCAGTTTATCGAGCAGCCGGTGCCCGCCTCCACCCGCGATGTCCGGATGAACCAGTTGCTCGATCACCTGCGTGCCCATCTGGCCGAGCCTCACACCCTGGACTCTCTGGCGGCCCATACCCTGATGAGTCGGCGCACTTTTACCCGCCGTTTTCATCAGGCAACTGGCCTCTCGGTGGGTGAATGGCTGCTGGCAGAGCGGCTCAGGCGCAGTCAGGAGCTGCTGGAGGTAAGCGGCCATTCCATCGACCGCATCGCCGAGCTGGTCGGCTTCAAGAGTGCCACCTCCCTGCGCAATCACTTCCGCGCCCGCTTTGCCATCTCCCCCAGCGAGTGGCGACGATCTTTTCGTGGCCAAAACCCCTGATACCAAAGCACGATGTTTCACGTGGAACGTGCCACCTACTCCGCCCAAAAACAAAAAGCCGCTCACAGGGAGCGGCTATTTTTATATCGAGCTGACAGTGTCGATTAAACGTCGAGGTTGGCTACGCGCAGGGCGTTGGTCTCGATAAAGTCACGACGTGGCTCAACGGCATCACCCATCAGGGTGGAGAAGAGCTGGTCAGCACCGACGGCGTCGTCGATGGTGACGCGCAGCATGCGACGGGCTTCCGGATCCATGGTGGTTTCCCACAGCTGGTCCGGGTTCATCTCGCCCAGCCCTTTGTAGCGCTGGATGTAGATGCCGCGCTTGCCTTCGCCCATCAGCCACTCGACCGCTTCGACGAAGCTGGAGACCGGCTTGACCTTCTCGCCACGCTTGATGTAACCGCCTTCCTCGATCAGGTTGGCGATCTCCTTGCCCAGCGAGACCAGCTGACGGTACTCGGAGGATTGCAGGAAGTCGTAGCTGAGCGGATATTCGCGATCGACACCGTGCTGACGTACCACGGCGTGCGGCACGTACAGGCTGCGCTCTTCGTCACGACGAACCTGGATCTGGTACTGGATACCGTGGTTGCTCTCGTTGAGCACGGCTTCCATACCCTGACACCAGGCCAGCAGATCGCTCTCGCTGTTCAGCAGCGCTTCGTTCAACTCCGGCTGATAGATCAGCTGGGTCAGCACGGCTTCCGGCGCACGACGAGACATGCGGGTGATCAGGTGAGTCACCGAGCGGTGCTGGTTGACCAGGCGCTCCAGTGCCTCGCCACCGATAGCCGGGGCAGACTCGTTAACGTGCAGAGTGGCACCATCCAGCGCCATGGCGGTCTGGTACTGCAGCAGCGCGTCTTCGTCTTTCAGATACTGCTCCTGCTTGCCCTTCTTCACTTTGTAGAGCGGCGGCTGGGCGATATAGACGTAGCCACGTTCGATGATTTCCGGCATCTGACGATAGAAGAAGGTCAGCAGCAGGGTTCGGATGTGCGCACCATCGACGTCCGCATCGGTCATGATGATGATGTTGTGATAACGCAGCTTGTCCGGGTTGTACTCGTCGCGACCGATACCGCAACCCAGTGCGGTAATCAGGGTGCCCACCTCTTGCGAGGAGATCATCTTGTCGAAACGGGCCTTCTCTACGTTCAGGATTTTACCCTTGAGCGGCAGGATGGCCTGGTTTTTACGGTTGCGACCCTGCTTG
Organism: Aeromonas sp. FDAARGOS 1416; assembly: GCF_019048085.1. Lineage (NCBI taxonomy): Bacteria > Pseudomonadati > Pseudomonadota > Gammaproteobacteria > Aeromonadales > Aeromonadaceae > Aeromonas > Aeromonas sp. FDAARGOS 1416. Next base: position 3,717,153 of record NZ_CP077301.1, read on the forward strand.
GCGGAACCGCCAGCAGAGTCCCCTTCCACTATGTAGAGTTCGGAGAGAGCCGGGTCTTTTTCCTGACAGTCAGCCAGCTTGCCGGGCAGACCGGCGATATCCAGCGCGCCTTTGCGGCGGGTCAGTTCGCGGGCTTTGCGGGCCGCTTCACGGGCACGGGCCGCATCGATGATCTTGTTGACCACGATCTTGGCATCGCCCGGGTTTTCCAGCAGGAAGTCGGCCAGCTTCTCACCCATCGCCTGCTCAACGGCGGTCTTCACTTCGGAAGAGACCAGCTTGTCCTTGGTCTGGGAGGAGAACTTGGGATCCGGCACCTTGACGGAGATAACGGCAATCAGACCTTCACGCACGTCGTCGCCACTGGCGGCAGACTTGGCCTTCTTGCTGTAGTCCTCTTTGTCCATATAGGAGTTCAGAGTACGGGTCAGCGCGGTACGGAAGCCAACGAGGTGAGTACCACCATCCCGCTGCGGGATGTTGTTGGTGAAGCAGTAGACCCCTTCCTGATAAGCGTCGTTCCACTGCATCGCCACTTCAACGCCAATACCATCCTGCTCGGTGGTGAAATGGAACACCTTCGGGTGGATCGGGGTCTTGTTCTGGTTCAGGTATTCAACGAATGCCTTGATGCCACCCTCGTAGCAGAAATGCGCCTCGCGGCCATCACGCTCGTCTTGCAGACGGATGGAGACACCGGAGTTGAGGAAGGAGAGCTCGCGCAGGCGCTTGGCCAGGATCTCGTAATGGAACAGGGTATCGCTGAAAATGGCAGGGCTCGGCCAGAAGCGAACTTCGGTACCGGTGCCGGTGCTGTCGCCAATCTGCTTGAGCGGCGCCTGCGGCTCACCCAGATGATAGGTCTGCTCGTAGACGTGACCGTTACGACGAATGGTCAGCAACAGCTTGTCAGAGAGGGCGTTAACGACGGAGACACCCACGCCGTGCAGGCCGCCGGATACCTTGTAGGAGTTGTCATCAAACTTACCGCCTGCGTGCAGCACGGTCATGATGACTTCGGCAGCGGAGCGGCCCTCTTCCGGATGAATATCGACCGGAATACCACGGCCGTTATCGCGCACGGAGACGGAGCCATCGGAATGGATCTTGACCTGAATATCGGAGCAGTAGCCAGCGAGCGCCTCGTCAATGGAGTTATCGACGACCTCGAACACCATGTGGTGCAGACCCGAGCCATCATCCGTATCGCCGATATACATCCCCGGGCGCTTGCGGACCGCATCCAGGCCCTTCAGCACCTTGATATTCGAGGAGTCGTAAGTATTTTCACTCATAGCTTACTCTCTGCCTTCTCTAACGTTTCGGAGATTTTACCCTGTTCCACGTGGAACAACTTGCAGTCATTCGCATCCATCATGTCTGCGAGCTGACCGGTGTCGATGGCGGTGATAAACACCTGGGACGCACACTGCTTCAGCCTTGCGGCCAGCAAGCGGCGCTTGTCGACATCCAGTTCAGAGGCAAAATCGTCAATTAAAAAAATACAGCCACGGCTGCTATGTTGATTCAAATAGAGCCCTTGGGCCAGTCGCATGGCGCAGACCAGCAACTTCAGCTGACCCCGGGACAAAATATCCTGAGCGGGCACCCCGTTCGCCTTGAGGCGCACATCGGCTTTCTGTGGACCGACACCGGTATAGCCCAGCGCCCGATCCCGCTCAAACCCCGCCTCCAGCAGATCGCTGAGGGGAGTATCTTTCTCCCAGCCCCGGTAAAAGCCGAGACTGATATCGAATTCCGGCAGAAAATCCGCCGTCATCTCCTTGATCAGGGGCGTAATGGCCTGACAATAACTGGCGCGAAACTCGGCCAGCTCACAACCCAGCCGCACCAATTCCTGATCCCAGAACGCCAGCTGGCGGTACTGGGTGCTCTGGCGCAGCAGCGCATTGCGCTGTTTCAGCAGCCGCCGCACTCGCCCCCACAGAGCAAAGAAGGTCGGCTCCTGATGGAAGACACCCCAATCGAGCCAGGCGCGGCGAGCCTGAGGACCGCCCGTCAGCAGGTTGAAGCCATCGGGATGGATCAACTGCACCGGCAACAGCTCCGCCAAATCGGCCAGCCGCTGGGCCTGCGCCCCGGCAATCTTGAGCTGGGTCTCGCCACTCTTGTCTTTGGCAAGACCGATCGGAACCTGACGCCCCTCCAGCTCGCACTGGGCAAACAGGGTAAATGCCCTCTCCCCCTGGCGGATAACCCGCCCGGTCAAATGAGTGCGAAAGGAGCGCCCCAGACCAAGGTAGTGAATGGCTTCCAGCACGCTGGTCTTGCCGCTGCCATTGCACCCGACCAGAATGTTGAGGCCGGGCGACAGCTTGAGACTGGCTTGCTGGATATTGCGAAAGTCGCTGAGCTGGAGTTTGACCAGGGACACGACTAGATCCGCATCGGCATCACCACGTACTGAGCATCCTGATGTTCAAAATCCTCAATAATGGCACTGCTGATGGAATCGCTCAGGCTAATCCGAATTTGGTCACATTTTAACGTATTCAGCACGTCCAGCACATAAGAGACGTTAAAGCCGATCTCCATCTCGCCAGCGGCATATTGTACGTCAAGCAGCTCTTCGGCTTCTTCCTGTTCCGGGTTGTTGGCGGTGATGCGCAGCAGGTTTTCCTGCAGATTGAGACGCACCCCACGGAATTTCTCGTTGGAGAGGATGGCGGCGCGGGCAAACGCCTGACGCAGATCCTCACGGCCGGCGATCAGGGCCTTGTCGCTGTTGCGCGGAATGACGCGGCGCCAGTCCGGGAAGCGGCCATCCACCAGCTTGGAGGTGAAGATGAAGCCGTCCAGCGCAGCACGCAGGTTGCTGCGGCCGATCTGCAGACGTACCGGCTTGTCTTCTGCTTCCAGCAGACGCACCAGCTCCAGTACCCCCTTGCGCGGCAGGATAACCTGATGATCGGGCAGCGATTCCCCTACTACCTCGCGGCGGCAGGTGGCCAGACGGTGACCGTCGGTCGCCACGGTGCGCAGACCGTGACCTTCGCTCTCGAACAGCATGCCGTTCAGGTAGTAACGCACGTCCTGGCTGGCCATGGAGAACTGGGTCGCATCGATCAGCTTCTTCAGCTCCAGCTGGCTGATATCGAACTCGAGCACGGATTCCCAATCCTCGATGTTCGGATACTCGGTCGCCGGCAGGGTCGAGAGGTTGAAGCGGGAGCGACCGGACCGGATGATCAGGCGCTCGCCTTCGGTATTGAGACGGATCTCGGCGCCTTCCGGCAGACCACGGCAGATATCCAGCAGCTTGCGCGCCGGTACTGTGGTGCGGCCATCTTCGCTGGCCCCGTTCAGATAGACCTGACCGATCATCTCTACTTCGAGATCGGTACCGGTCAGTGACAGCAGACCGTTGCTGACATCAAGCAGCACGTTGCCGAGGATCGGCAGGGTCGGTCGGCCGCCGAGGGCGCCGGACACCAGTTGCAGAGGACGTAACAGGGCCTCACGGCTAATTTCGAGCTGCATCTGTGCTCTCCGTTGTGATTAGGAGGAAAAGATTCGGATCAGGTTGGAATATTCGCGCTGCATCTGTCCACTCGATTCCGTTATCAGGAAGAAAGGGTACGGATCAGGTTGGAATAGTCCTCCTTGATGTCGTGACTCTCCTCCTTCAGCTGCTCGATCTTGCGGCAGGCATGAAGAACGGTAGTGTGGTCACGGCCACCAAAGGCATCACCTATCTCCGGCAAACTGTGGTTGGTCAGCTCCTTGGCCAGTGCCATCGCCAGCTGGCGCGGACGGGCAACAGAGCGGGAACGGCGCTTGGAGAGCAGATCCGCCAGCTTGATCTTGTAGTACTCCGCCACCGTCTTCTGGATATTGTCGATGGTGACCAGCTTCTCCTGCAGTGCCAACAGGTCGCGCAGCGCTTCGCGCACGAAATCGATGTTGATGGCACGGCCGGTGAAGTTGGCGTTGGCGATCACCCGGTTGAGGGCGCCTTCCAGTTCACGGACGTTGGATCGCAGACGTTTGGCAATGAAGAAGGCCACTTCGTCCGGCAGATGGATCTGGTTCTCGTCTGCCTTGCGCATCAGGATCGCGACGCGGGTCTCCAGCTCCGGCGGTTCGATCGCCACGGTCAGGCCCCAGCCGAAGCGGGACTTGAGGCGATCCTCGACACCGTTGATCTCCTTCGGATAGCGATCCGAGGTCAGGATGATCTGCTGGTTACCTTCCAGCAAGGCATTGAAGGTATGGAAGAACTCCTCCTGGGAGCGCTCCTTGTTGGCGAAAAACTGGATGTCATCGATGAGCAGGGCATCGACGCTGCGGTAGTAACGCTTGAACTCTTCAATGGCGTTGTTTTGCAGCGCTTTCACCATGTCCTGAACAAACCGCTCGGAGTGCATATAGATGACTTTGGCATCTTTTTTACTCTCCTTGATGGCATTGCCAACGGCGTGCAACAGGTGGGTTTTACCCAGGCCGGTGCCGCCATAGAGGAACAGCGGATTGTAAGCACCACCCGGATTGTCCGCTACCTGACGGGCCGCCGCACGCGCCAACTGGTTGGACTTACCCTCGACGAAATTCTCGAAGGTATAGTTCACGTTGGTGTTGCTCTTGTGGTTCGGCTCGGGCTTGGCTTCAGCCTTGCTTTCCCAGCTCTTCTGCAAGTTATTCACAGGCGCGGCACCCTGTACCGGCGCTCTGGCGACAGCAACAGGATGGGGACGATTGCCTATATCAAAACGCAGGGCGGGGCCGTCGACCCCGCAGAGTTCGTTGATGATGCCGTTAACCCGGATGAGATACTTGTCTCGTACCCAGTCCAGAACAAAGCGATTCGGTGCATACAGGGTCAGAGTATTGTCACTCAACTCCGCTTGAAGCGGCCGGATCCACATGCTGAATTCTGCCGAGGGCAACTCATCTTGCAGCCGGTTAAGGCACTGCTGCCATAGCGAAGCAGTCACTCTAAACTCCTGTCGATTGATTAACTAAAGACCGGCTATTCTACGTTTTTAGCCGCCGGATCTCCAGCCATCGCCCGGTGGATCCAGCAAATAAGATCCTTGACTTTCAAGGATCCAGCGCCTTTGGATCGGATTTCATCCCCAAAGTTACCCACAGCTTGATCCACCGTCCGGATTGGTCGATCCCGTGCTTCTCTCCTGTTATTTCATATAACCAAATGTCATTTATTTTTTAAATTTTATTCCAATAACATCAGGGCCAAACCAGTTATTACAACTACAAATACAAGACATTGAGAGAGAGAAACACCATGAAAACATCCATCAAACTGATTTCCGGCGCAGCCATCCTGCTCGCCACACTGTCCGGTCAGGCCATCGCCCAGGAGACCATCAAGGTCGGCATGTCTGGCAAATATTTCCCGTTCACCTTCGTCAAGCAGGACAAGCTGCAAGGGTTTGAAGTGGATATGTGGAACCAGATCGGCGAGCGCACCGGCTACAAGGTCGAATTCGTGACCGCCAGCTTCTCCGGCCTGTTCGGCATGCTGGAAACCGGCCGCATCGATACCATCTCCAACCAGATCACCATCACCGACGAGCGCAAGGCGAAGTACGACTTCTCCCAGCCTTACGTCTATGACGGCGCCCAGATTGTGGTACGCAAGGGCAACAGCACCATCCACGGCATCAAGGATCTGGAAGGCAAGAAGGTGGCCGTGAACCTGGGTTCCAACTTTGAAGAGCTGCTGCGCAAGAACGACCCGAACAAGAAGATCGACATCCGCACCTATGACTCCGCCTTCGAGCAGGATGTCGCCCTGGGTCGCATCGATGCCTTCGTGATGGACCGCGTCTCCACCGCCCAGCTGATCAAAGAGTCCAAGCTGCCGCTGCAACAGGCTGGCGCACCGTTCGAGACAATCGAGAACGCACTGCCCTTCCTGAAGACCCCGGAGAAACAGGCGCTGCTGAAGAAGGTCGACGAGGCCCTGACCGCCATGCGCAAGGATGGCTCCCTGCGTCAGATCTCCGAGAAATGGTTCGCTTCCGACATCACCGACAAATAAATGATGGAATTTGACCTCGAATACACGCTGGGGCTGTTTCCCATCCTGCTCAAATACCTGGGCACCACGATGGAGATGGCCCTGTGGGGATTCGTGCTGGCACTCGTACTCTCGCTGGCCCTGGCGATAGTACGGGTGTTTCGCGTCCCCGCGATTCACTGGCTGGCAATGCTCTATATCTCGTTCTTTCGGGGTACACCGCTACTCGTTCAGCTGTTCCTGCTCTACTACGGACTGCCGCAACTGTTCCCGATCTTCGTGGGGATGGATGCCTTTACCGCCGCCATCGTCGGTCTGACCCTGCACTTCGCCGCCTACATGGCCGAGTCGATCCGCGCAGCCATCCTCGGCATTCACAAAAGCCAGATGGAAGCCGCGCTCAGTATCGGCATGAGCCGTTATCAGGCGATGCAGCGGATCATCCTGCCGCAGGCGGCCCGTATCGCCACCCCGTCGCTGATGAACTACTTCATCGACATGATCAAGAGCACCTCGCTGGCGTTCACCCTGGGGGTGGCCGAGATCATGGGCAAAGCGCAGATGGAAGCCTCCTCCTCCTTCAAGTTCTTCGAGAGCTTTATGGCGGTGGCGCTGATCTACTGGGTAGTGGTGATCTTCTTTACCCGCTTGCAGCATCTGCTGGAAGTTCGTCTCAACCGTGCCTATTAAAGGAGGGCGTTCATGATCAAGCTAACCGGCCTCTCCAAGGCATATCACGGCAATCAGGTGCTCAACGGTATCGATCTGGAGGTCAAAAAGGGGGAAATTGTCGTCATCATCGGTCCCTCCGGCACCGGCAAGTCGACCCTGTTGCGCTGCCTGAACCTGCTGGAGACCCCGGATGCGGGCACCCTTGCCATCGACGATCTCGAGCTGAATCTGGCCAAGGCCAGCGAACAGCAGGCGATCGAGCTGCGCAAACGGGCCTCCTTCGTGTTCCAGAACTACGCCCTTTTTGCCAACAAAACAGCGCTCGACAACATCGCCGAAGGGCTGATCACCGTCTGGAAGCAGCCAAAAGCCGAGGCCCGCGCCACAGCGCTCGGCATCCTCAAGGACATTGGTCTTGCCGACAAGCAGGATGCCTATCCGGCGTCGCTCTCAGGCGGGCAACAGCAGCGGGTCGGCATTGGTCGCGCCATGGCGGCCCACTCCAAGGTGATCCTGTTTGATGAGCCCACCTCGGCCCTCGATCCCGAGTGGGTCGACGAGGTTTTGGGGTTGATGAAGGAGTTGGCCCGCCAGCACCAGACCATGGTGGTGGTAACTCATGAGATTGAATTTGCTCGTGATGTTGCCGATCGGGTGATCTTCATGGAAGGGGGGCGGATCGTCGAGCAGGGCCCGCCGGATCAGATATTGGTCGATCCCAAGGATCCCCGTACCCGGGAGTTTTTGCGGAAAGTCCTTAAATAGCTCTCTCTTTGGCGGCCTGGCCGCCTTTTTTATTGAGGGATCCCTTGTTTAACCCCGGGTTGCCAGTATAATCCGGAGCCCTTGATCCTCTGGATCCTCACGCTCGGCAGTGGCCTTTTCAAGGCCATGGCAGGATGAGAGGGAACGGCGGATTGACTAAAAGCCGAACTCTGTTTAGAATTCGGCCTCTTTTGCTAGTCGTCACACGCTATAGCTGGCGCGTCGGCTAAGTGTGACAATCAAAACTGTACAGAAATACGGAATCGAATCATGAAACGTACTTTTCAACCGTCCAACCTGAAGCGCAAGCGCTCTCACGGTTTCCGCGCCCGCATGGCAACTGCCAACGGTCGTAAAGTTCTGGCCGCTCGTCGTGCCAAGGGTCGTGCCCGCCTGGTAGTCTAATGCCTACCCAGCACACCTTCTCTCGGGAGTTACGTCTGTTAACTCCCGAACACTTCAAACGCGTTTTCGCCGAGCCTGTCCGGGCCGCCTCTCCGCAGATTACCCTTCTCGCTTCTCCCAATTCGCTCGAACACCCTCGTCTTGGTCTCGCTGTGCCCAAAAAAGCACTCAAGCGTGCCGTTTGGCGTAATCGTGTCAAACGGGTGGTTCGGGAAAGTTTCCGCCTCAAACAACATCAGCTGCCCGCTATCGACATCGTAGTGATCGCCAAGGCCGGTGTGAAAGAGATGGATAACGAGGAACTGTTCAAGTTACTGGAAAAGCTATGGCGCACCCTGTCACGCCGTTGCAATGGGTAGCTATCAAACTGATACGCCTGTATCAGCTAATCATTAGCCCTCTGCTCGGGCCGCGCTGCCGTTTTACTCCAACTTGTTCCCAATTTGCGATAGAAGCCATCCGACTTCACGGTTTCATAAAAGGCGTTTGGTTAGCCAGCAAACGTCTATTAAAATGCCATCCCTTATCCGAGGGTGGTTATGACCCGGTTCCGCAACCAAAGCGAAGAAACTGAAAACTATGGAATCACAACGCAATCTACTCCTGATCGGTTTGCTGTTCGTGAGCTTTCTGCTCTGGCAACAGTGGGAGTCCGACAAGGCTCCGAAGCCGGCCCCGACTACCGTGGCCCAAACCGAACATTTCGTACCTGAAGCCGGTCAGACCGGTGATATTCCTCAGGTTTCCGAGCAAGCCAACGCGACTGCCGCACGCAAGCTGATCACCGTCTCCTCTGACGTGCTCAAGCTGACCCTGGACACCCAGGGTGGCGACATCGTGTCTGCCGAACTGCTGTCTCACAAACTGGAAGAGGGCAAGGACCAACCGTTCGTGCTGCTGACCAGCAAGCCTGAGCACCTCTATATCGCCCAGAGCGGTCTGGTGGGTCGCAACGGTCCGGACAGTCAGGCCGAAGGTCGTCCTACCTATGAAGCCGCCCAGACCAGCTATCAGCTGGCCGATGGTCAGGATCAAGTCGTCGTTCCGATGACCTGGACCGACAGCAAGGGCGTGGTCTTCACCAAGGAGTTCATCCTCAAGCGTGGCGACTATGCCGTTGGCGTTGATTACAAGATCGACAACAAATCTGCCGAGCCGGTTCAGGTGCAGTTCTATGGTCAGCTGAAGCAGACCGTAGCCACACCGAAGGATCAGGAAGGTCATGCCATGGTAGCCAGCGCTTACCGTGGTGGTGCCTTCTCCACTGAAGATACCCGCTACAAGAAGTACACCTTCGACGAGATGAAGGATGCCGACCTGAACAAGACCACCAAGGGTGGTTGGGTCGCCATGCTGCAACACTACTTCGTTTCTGCCTGGGCTCCGAATGCCGACGATACCAACAGCTTCTACAGCCGCGTGATCCCGGGTAAAGGCCAGGCCATCATCGGTTACAAGGCGCCGATGGTTGACGTGGCTGCCGGTCAACAGGCCGAAGTGACCAGCAAACTGTGGGTTGGCCCCAAGCTGCAAGACCAGATGGCCAAGGTGGCTAACCATCTCGACCTGACCGTCGACTACGGCTGGCTGTGGTTCATCGCCCAACCGCTGCACTGGCTGCTGACCGTGTTCCACGGTTTCGTCCAGAACTGGGGTCTGGCCATCATCATGCTGACCCTGCTGGTGCGCGGCATCATGTTCCCGCTGACCAAGGCCCAGTACACCTCCATGGCCAAGATGCGCATGCTGCAACCCAAGATTGCGGCCCTGCGCGAGCGCTTCGGCGATGACCGCCAGAAGATGTCTCAGGGCATGATGGAGCTGTACAAGAAGGAGAAGGTCAACCCGCTGGGTGGCTGCCTGCCGATCCTGGTTCAGATGCCGATCTTCATCGCCCTTTACTGGGCACTGATGGAGTCCGTTGAACTGCGTCACGCGCCGTTTGCCCTGTGGATCACTGACCTGTCAGTGAAGGACCCCTTCTTCGTGCTGCCAATCCTCATGGGTGCTTCCATGTGGTATCTGCAGAAGATGAGCCCGACCACCGTAACCGACCCGATGCAGCAGAAAGTGATGCAGTTCATGCCGATCATCTTCACTTTCATGTTCCTCTGGTTCCCGGCTGGCCTGACTCTCTACTGGCTGGTGAGCAACGTCATCTCCATCATCCAGCAGACCATCATCTATCGTCAGCTGGAGAAGAAAGGACTGCATTCACGCAGCTAATCTTCCCGTGATGACAAAAGAGGCGGCCTTCGGGCCGCCTTTTTTATTACAATGTCTCCCACTACGTTTTCCTATCAGCGAACAAACGAGCCAAGCAAGATGACAACAGATACGATCGTGGCCCAGGCCACCGCGCCAGGCCGTGGTGGCGTCGGCATAGTCCGGGTCTCCGGCCCCGCCGCCGAACAGGTCGCCGGGATAGTGCTCGGCAAGCTCCCGCGGGTGCGCTACGCCGAATATCTGCCGTTCAAGGATGAGCAAGGCCAGGTACTGGATCAGGGCATCGCCCTGCTGTTCAAAGCCCCCAACAGCTTCACCGGCGAGGATGTGCTGGAGCTGCAGGGCCACGGCGGCCCCGTCATCATGGACATGCTGATCCGCCGCATTCTGAAAATCGATGGCATCCGCCCTGCCCGCCCCGGCGAGTTCAGCGAGCGCGCCTTCATCAACGACAAGCTGGATCTGGCCCAGGCCGAAGCTATCGCTGACCTTATTGAAGCCTCCAGCGAACAGGCTGCCCGCAGCGCCATGCACTCCCTGCAGGGGCAGTTCTCCAGCAAGATCCAGCAGCTGGTGGAAAACCTGACCCGGCTGCGCATCTATGTGGAAGCGGCCATCGACTTCCCGGACGAGGAGATCGACTTCCTCTCCGATGGCAAGGTGGCGGGCGACCTCTACGCCATCATGTCCGAGCTGGACGACGTGCGCGGGGAAGCCAAACAGGGCGCTCTGCTGCGGGAAGGGATGAAGGTGGTGATCGCCGGTCGTCCCAACGCCGGCAAATCGAGCCTGCTCAATGCCCTCGCGGGCCGCGAGTCGGCCATCGTCACCGAGATTGCTGGCACCACCCGCGACGTGCTGCGCGAACACATCCATCTCGATGGCATGCCGCTGCACATCATCGACACCGCCGGTCTGCGCGACACTCAGGACAAGGTGGAGCAGATCGGTATCGAACGCGCCTGGGCCGAGATTGAACAGGCCGATCGGGTGCTGTTTATGGTGGATGGCACCACCACGGATGCGGTTGACCCGCGAGAGATCTGGCCGGAATTTGTTGATCGGTTGCCAAAAAACATCGGCCTCACCGTCATTCGCAACAAGGCCGACCTGACCGGCGAGGATCTGGCACCGAGCCAGGAGCAGGGCCACGCCGTCTACCGCATCTCCGCCAAGACCGAGCTGGGGCTGCCCGCCCTGCGCGAGCACCTGAAAGCCTGCATGGGCTTCCAGGGCAACACCGAAGGGGGCTTTATGGCCCGCCGCCGCCATCTGGATGCGCTGGAGCGCGCCGCCGAGCGCCTGCTGGTGGCCAAGGAGCAACTGGAAGTGTTCGTGGCTGGCGAGCTGGTAGCCGAAGAGCTGCGCCTGGCGCAGGAGTCCCTCTCCGAGATCACCGGCGAATTCAGCTCCGACGATCTGCTGGGCCGTATCTTCTCCAGCTTCTGCATCGGCAAGTAACTCTCCGCACAGCAGGCAACAAAAAGCCCGGGTTCATCCCGGGCTTTTTGTTGTGCGTTTTTTGTCCGCAAACCTAGAGGCGGCGCAAACACCACATGAAGTAAGCGCCCCCTAACAGGGTGGAGACCAACCCGACCGGCACCTCCTGCGGGAAAAGGATCTGCTGGCCGACCCAGTCAGCCGACACCATCAACAGGGCACCGGAAGTAGCGGCCCCAAGCAGGTGCCAGCGTGCCCGCACCAGCCCCATCAGCTTGGCCATATGTGGCGCCAACAGACCGACGAAGGAGAGCGGCCCCACCACTAAGGTGGCACTGGCGGTGAGCACGGCCACCAGCAGCAGGATGGCGAGCTGGGCGCGGTTGAGGCGAATGCCGAGTGCGGTGGCTACCGCCGCCCCCATTGGCATCAGATCGAGCCAGCGGCTGACAAGCAGGCAGGCGGCCAGCATCAACAGCGCCAGCCCCACCAGCCCATAGGCCACCGGCAAGGTGACGTAATAGGTGGAACCAGACATCCAGGAGAGCAGTTGCTGCACCCGCATGTCGCCGTTGGCCAGCGCGATAGCCTGCAGCGGCTCAAACAACGCCGTGATGGCAATACCTGAGAGCAGGATCCGCTCCGGCTGGAAGCCGTGTTTGCGATTGACCACCACCAGCAACAACAGGCAGCCGAAGGCACCGAGCAGGCCACCGGCCAGCATCAACGGCAGGGGCAATGCAGGCAGCAACAGCGCCGTGGCTATCACCCCCATAAAGGTGCCGCCGCTCACCCCCAGCAGCTCAGGGCTCGCCATAGGATTGTTGCTAACCCGCTGCAACAGAGTGCCCGCCAGCGCCAGTAGCACGCCAGCCGCCCCCGCCGCCAGAGTGCGCGGCAACCGCCACTCCAGTTGGGCCTGCCAGCGGAGCCAGCTTGGCCAACTCCAGCCCGTCATCCCCTGTCCAACCAGCAGGGAGGCGACCACAGCCAGCATCAGCCCGACCAGCAACAGGCCAATAAGGCGAGCCGGAGCCGGATGGCGAGCCACCAGCAGGCCGGCGTTAGCCTTCGGCGTACCCGACTTGATGCCAAGGCGCGGGATCAACCAGAGCAGCAGCGGCGCACCCAGCAGGGCGGTCATGGCGCCGGTGGGGATCAAGACTGGCCAGAAGCGGCTCAGACTCTGCAGCAGCAGATCGGTCGCCGCCAGCAGCAGGGCGCCGAGGATCGGTGCCCACAATAGCCGCTGGCCGAGCTGACGGATCCCGAGCAGCCGCACCATGGCGGGCGCTGCCAGCCCGATAAAGCCGATCAGCCCCACCACGCTCACCACGCAAGCGGTGACAAACACCGCCAGCCCCAGTCCGGCAAAACGCAGATGCTGCAGGGAGACCCCCAGACTGCGGGCGCTGGCATCATCCAGCTCCAGCACCGCCAGCGGGCGTACCAGCACCGCAGCCAGCGCAGCGGCTGCCAGCAGGCGGGGCAACAGGTAACTCACCCCGCTCCAGCTGTTCTGTACCAGAGAGCCACTGCCCCACACCAGCAAACCTTTCAGCTCCTCCTGAAAGAACAGCAAGAGTCCGATGCTGATGGCCGCCAGATAGAGGTTGATCACCAGCCCGGCAAAGACGATGACCACCGGATTGAGCTGACGACGCAAGGCTAGGGCGAACACCAGCGCCATCGCAAGGCCACCGCCGGCCATGGCGATCCACTCCCGCCCCAGCAGCAGCCAGGAGGGGGCAAACAGGGTCACCATCATCAGCGCCAGCTGGGCGCCGGAGGCCACCCCCAAGGTGGTCGGTGACGCGAGCGGGTTGCGCAGCACCTGCTGCATCAGGGTGCCCGCCAGCCCGAGAGCCGCCCCGGCCAACAGGGTGACAGCCAAGCGGGGTAGCCAGCTGAAATGCACCACTGCTTGGCTGACATCATCCAGATTGGGGGCGAACAGGCTCTGCCACCAGAGCGCACCGGGCAGCTGGCGAGCCAGCTCCCAATACGCGAGCAAGAGGGTCAACCCCAGCAGGATCGAGACCGGCCGCAGCAGCGGCGATGTGAGCAGTCGCTTCATCGGCTAGCCTCCATACGCTCGGCATCTTGCAGCAATGCATCGCTGAGCAGACCGGCAAAACGGCGGGCGGCAAGTACGCCGCCAAAACTCCAGACCGCAGGCAGATGCAGCACAGGCGCCTGCCGAACCAGCGGCAGATGCTGCCACAGACCAGGCTCCTGCAGCCGTTCGCTCACCCCGACCGGAATGGGATCGACCACCACCAGCCGCGCGGTTGGCAAGGTCATAAACTGCTCGATGCTGACCACCGAGAAACCCCAGTCATTGGTCTGATCCTGCCAGCCATTACGCAGCCCAAGCCGCGTCATCACCGCATCGAACAGGCTGTGGCGACCAAACACCCGCACATGGCGTTCATCGATAAACTGCACCACCAGCAGGGGCGGCAGATCCGCAGGCAATCCGGCCTGCATGCTGGCGAGATCCCGATCCAGCCCGGCCAGCAGCCGTTCGCCCTCGGCGGTTTTGCCCACTATACGGGCGAGGGTCAGGGTCACCTCGTGCAGCCGCTGCCACAGATCGGTTTGCCCATCATAGAGGGCGATGGTGCTCACCGGTGCAATGCGGGAAAGAGTTGGCGCCAGCGGGGCCGCCAGCGGCGAGATGAGGATGCGATCGGGTCTGAGCTCCGCCAGCAGCTCACGGTTGGGCTGGGTGCGCAGGCCGATATCCACCACTCCGGCAGGTAGCCGTGGCTCGCGGACCCATGCCTGATAGGGACCTGCATCCCCCACCGCCAGCGGTGTCACCCCGAGTGCCAGCAGTGTTTCGGCTATGGTCCAGTCGACGGTGGCGATACGGGGTGGCGCGCTGGTGGCCTCGTTTGTTGCGGATGATTGTGCAGCCTGCAACGGGAGCGCCAGCAGCAGGCTAACGATGCAAGGGACCATCTTCAATAAAAGGTTCAAGTATGCCCCCGGTCAGACGATGGCGATGGGATGGGCATGGGCCGGGTGGCGAATGACCTCCATCGGGATGCCATAGATGGCGTGCAGGGTCTCGCTGGTCATGATCCCCTCAGGTTCGCCGTGGGTAAGCAGGCGGCCGGAATGGAGCGCCACCAACCGATCACAGAAGCGGGAGGCCATATTGATGTCGTGAATGACGATGATGACCCCAAGGTTGAGCTGACGGCTCAACTGCTTGACGAGCGTCAGCACCTCCACCTGATGGGCCACGTCCAGCGCGGCCAGCGGCTCGTCCAGTAGGATAAAGCGGCTCTCCTGGGCCAGCAGCATCGCCAGCCAGACCCGCCCCCGCTCGCCGCCGGAGAGGGTATCCACCAGCCGATCGGCAAAGCGTTCTGTATGAGTCAGAGCGATGGCACGCTCGACCTGACGGTGATCCTCCGCCCCCATCCGGCCCAGCAGGCCGCGCCAGGGGTAGCGGCCCATCTCCACCAGCTCCCGCCCGAGCAGATTCTCGGCGCTAGGCAGATGCTGGGGCAGATAGGCCACCTGACGGGCAAACTCCCGGTAGCCCCAGTCGGGCAGCGGCTTGCCATCGAACCGGATCTCGCCGTCGCTGAGATGTTGCTGGCGAGCCAGCAGCTTGAGCAGGGTCGATTTGCCCGACCCATTGTGGCCGATGAGGCCATAGACCTGTCCCTGCTCGAAACGCAGGTCGGTGGGGTGCAGCAGCGTGCGGTCATTGACCGTGAAGCTGGCTGATTTCATCTCGAACATAAGCAATTCCTGTGCTGGCTTGCCGCCAGTCTCATCGGTGCCAGCATCAAGCCGGCACCTCGCAATCCAGGTGAGCGATCGCATCACGGCTCACTGCGGCACGGCGCGCCCCGGTCAGTTCGGTGAGCTGACCCTGACGCATCTCCAGCAGGCGATCTGCCAGCGGGAAGTAGTGATCATCGTGACTGATGGCAATCACCGTCTTGCCCATCTCCTTGAGGCGCGGCAGCAGCGCCTGATAGAAGATGCGACGGAACTGGGGATCCTGATCCGCAGCCCACTCGTCAAACAGCATCACTTCGCGCTGCTCGGCCAGCGCCAGCAGCAGGGCGACCCGCTTGCGCTGCCCTTGGGAGAGATTGATATCGGCGATAAAGCCATCCTCGATGGTGAGCTTGCTGCCCATCTGCAACCGCTCCAGCCACTCGGCCACCAGCTCATCCTTGGGTTCCGGCCCCAGCAGGTGCTGGAACAGGTGATAGTCGGTGAAGATGGCGGAGAAGAGCTCCAGATAGCCGTTGCGATCGGTGATCGGCTCACCATCCAGCAGGATCCGGCCCGATACCGGCTGGTAAAGGCCGGTCAACAGCATGGCCAGGGTCGACTTGCCGGAGCCATTGCCACCGATGATGAAGATCTGCTCCCCCTTTTCGATGACCAGATCGATGGGGCCAACGGCAAAGCCGCCCTCCCCCTGATAGTGAAAGCTCACCTGCTCCAGCTCGATACGCTGCCAGGGTCGGATGGCGGGCGGCAGCGGGAAGTCCGCATCCGGCTCGGCCAGATTGAGGGCGGCGATCTTGTCGAACGCCACCTGAGCGGCAAGCAGGGTCGGCAGGGCGCCAATCCCCTGCAACAGCGGGGTGCGCAGGAACAGCAGGGTCAGGGCGAAGGTGGCGGCCACATTGGTGTTGGCCCAGCCAAGGCCGTTGGCCAGAAAGAAGACCAGACCGATGGCCCCCAGCATCATGATATTCGACCAGTTCACCGCGCTCAGGTGATAGGTGTCGGCGCGGATGATCTGCTGGCGGTAGTCACGGGCATTCTGCTCATAGAGCTGGTGGTAAACGAAATGAGCCCGCTCGCGGTTGAGCGCCAGCTCCTTGCTGCCCGCAATGATGGCCTGATAGTTCTGATAGAGCCGATCTTCGGCCTGACGCATGTGGGAGAGATGGCGATAAACACGGTTCACCAGCAACCAGCCCACCACCATGGTGACGGTGACCCAGAGCGCAGTCACCCCGAGCAATGCAGGAGAGAGCCAGCCAAGGTAAAGGGCAGAGCCCAGCGTGAGTACCAGCCCCTGCACCAGCTCAGGCAGGCGCACGAAGGCGATGGTGATCTGGCCGATATCGCTGGAGAGAGAGGCCAGCAGCGGCCCCTGACCAATCTGGCGGATGCGGGCGACATCGGTATCCAGCAGTTGCTTGAGCAGACGGCCACGCAACCGGTAGACAAAATGGTGACCGAGGGTGGTCAGGGCCAGCTGAGATCCGAGCGTGATCACCAGCAGCAACACAATCAGGCCGACCAGCTGACCGAGGATCGGCAGCGGATCACCTATAGATTCGATAAGAGACTGATTGATAAAGGCAATGACACCAATCCCGCTGACGGCACTGAGCAGACTGAGCAGGGTAATGGCGATAAAGGGCCAACGATATTGGCGATAAACCAGAGACAAGAGTTCCATAACGGACCGGTATTCCAGAGAGATCAGAACAACTGCGGGTGAAAAGAAGGGCGGGAATCCGGTTCCCGCCCGACTTCGATTACCAGCGGTAGTTGATGCTGCCCACTACGCTGCGCGGCTCACCGTAGTAGCAGTAGTAGTCACAACTGGCCACGTAGGTTTCACCCAGCAGGTTGTTGACGTTGAGCTGGGCACGCCAATTCTTGGCAAAGTCATACCCGATCATCGCATCCCAAACGGTATGGGCTGGCACCTCGGCAGAGCCGTAGATGGGGGTGTAGTCCGCATTCACGGCGCCAATACCCACGCTGGAACCGATATAACGCACACCGGTCCCCAGCTCCAGACCCGAAGCCACCCCTTGCAGCACCTTGTAGTTACCCCAGAAGGAGGCCTGGTGGCGCGGGATCAGGCTGGCACGGCGATCGCCACTGCCGGTGTCGTTGGTTTTGGCATCGGTGTAGGTATAAGCAGCGGTCAGACGCAGCGCATCTGTCACCTGCACGCTCCCTTCCAGCTCAACCCCCTGAGAGGTCATCTCGCCAGCTTGGGTCTGCTGGCCTGAGCCACTGGAAACCAGAGCGTTACTTTGCTCCAGATCGAACAGCGCCAGATTGATGTAACCGTCGAGGAAGGCAGGCGCATATTTGACGCCTGCTTCATACAATTTTCCCTCACGGGATTTATATGAAGTTTTGGTATTCGGATCGATCCCGGGCAACATCAAGAACGACTCAGAATAAGCAAGATATGGCGAGATGCCGTTGTCGGCCAGATACATCAAGCTGCCGGAAAGGGATAGCGCATGATCGTACTGCTTTTCATCTCTATCATATGTTTTGCTGATGTTATGGGTCTCGACATAGTCAAAGCGACCACCTCCTGTCAGCAACCAGCGATCGTCCCAACGGATCTGATGCTGGGCATAAATCCCCTCTTGGGCCATGGTTGTTTTCTGATAAGTGGCCGTTGACTCATCAAATCCAGGGAAGCCGCTGTAATCCGGATTCTGGGTATCTATGGTCCCCATCCATGAATCCGCTTCCATCCCCTTGTTGACATGACGCTGCAGATCCACCCCAAGCAGCAGGGTCTGCTCGGTGCTGTCGGTGTTCCAGTAGCCCACCATCTGATTATCCATAGTGGCACTCTTGGTATTGCCATCCCGATAGATCATGCCACGGCCACGAACCGGCATATTTTCATCGGGAGTCGCGGGCCAGGCAGCCCAAGGATAGATATAGGTCTGGCGCAGCAGCAGATCGTTATAGTTGAACCGAACCTTCTGCTTGAACTCCCAGCTCTGGTTGAGCTGGTGGGCCAACTCATAACCGGTGGAGAGCTGGGTATTGCGGTTGCGATCGTAATCCGGCTGGCTCAGGTTGGTGGAGGGATCAATCTGGCCACCTGAAGTATTCAGGGTGCCATAGACCGGGAAGAAGCCGTTGGTCGGGACTCCTTCGTCGTGCAGGAAACTGGCCAGCAGGGTCAGGCTGGTACGATCCGAAAGATCGAAGGCGACGCTCGGCGCCAGATAAACCCGATCGTTGTAAGTACCGGTAAGCACCCCATCACGCTCTTTATAGAGAGCAACCATGCGGTAGCGGCTGTTGTCGGAGAGCGCATCAGAGACGTCCACCCCGACCTGACGATGATCCCGGCTGCCAAGCTGCAGATCCACCAGCCCTTGCGGCGTGGTGGTCGGTCGCTTGCTGATGGCATTGATCACCCCGCCCGGAGGCGCTACGCCGTAGAGCATTGAAGCGGGCCCCTTCAGCACTTCCAGACTCTCCAGGCCGAACGGTTCCGGCGTCCAAAGATAGTAACCAGAGCCAAACAGGATGCTTCCATCGAGATAGGAAGCAGCATCGAAGCCACGCACCTTGAACCAGTCGGTGTTGTTGTCGGAGCCATAGAGGCCGGTCAATACACCGGAACGGTAGCGAATCGCTTCATCCAGCTGCAACACGGCGTGCTGATCCAGCTCCTCGCGATTAACCACGGAGACGGCGCGAGGGGTCTCGGCCATCGGCACTTCAACCTTCATGGCCGTACCGGTCACCACCATGGTTTCGCTGGCTTTGGGCAGCTCAGCGGTGGTTTGTTCGGCCATCAGCGGCAGAGAGACGAGCAAACCGGAGAGCGAAAGCACGCCGAAGGCGCCCTTCTTGCCGGGTCCTGTAGTGTATTTTTGCGCAATCATATTAAAGTCTCGTTTATCAATGAGTTATGTTGTTTTAATTGTTATTTGTGGTCGTTTGTCACGACATCACCCTGTTCCATGGGCGAATAAAGCAGCGCAATCCTACTACAGGAGCCGTGATCGAATCGATTCAATAATTGCTAATCATTTGCACCTACATTGTTATCTAGCTGCATCGTTGGCAGGATTTCGCGGGGGATGGGCGTCATCAGGAGAACCATTAGCGGAGAAGAAAATGGAGAGGAATATAAAGAAGCAGAAAAAAGATCGACGGGATGGATCCGGTGGCATTATCTGACTGGATCCATTATCCCCAAGCTTTATCCATATTTATCCACACCCTTTGGCGGTAGAATCCGGCTTTCCGTTTCTTTGTCTGAAATCAGGATCCATTCCATGGCCAAACTCAATCTCGTCGTCGGCTCCATGCTGGGCGCCGCCGAATATGTCGCAGACCACGTCGCCAACCTGCTGGAACAGGCTGGCCACCAGACCCGGATCCACAACCCGGCCAAGCTGGCAGAGGTGCTGGATGATGCGGGATCCATCCTGCTGGTGGTCACTTCCACCCATGGTGCCGGGGATGTGCCCGACAACCTGCAACCCTTCGCCATGGATCTTGCCGAGCAGCATCCGGATCTTAATTCATTGAAATATGGCGTGATCGCCCTTGGTGACAGCAGTTATGACACCTTTTGCCAGGGTGGCAAGACGCTGGATCGGCTGCTGGCCGAGTGCGGTGCCAGCCGGATCGGCGAGCGGCTCGACATCGATGTGACCCAACACGAGATCCCCGAAGATGCCGCAGAAGTGTGGATCCGCGACTGGATGACGATGATCGCCTGATCAGCGTGCGGGAGATCCTGAAAAAAAGCTTGATCTCCCCACTTATCCCCAGATCGACTATCCACCATGTTATTAACAGATTGATCCGGGGGAGTTGTTCTACAAGGTTACCCACAACGCCCAGGGGTAATGTGCATAACTACGGTGTAAAGCTCTGCAAAACCTATAGTTATCCATGTATTAGATCCAGACCGACAGACCTCTGTGTATAAAAGTTCTGGTTATCCCCTCGTTCACCGGGCCAGGATCCAAGCTTTTCCACAAGCTAGGATCGTTCTTAAATTAATGATCTTTATGATCAAAAAGTGCTTATCAACAAAAAGGGCGGCTCCTAATAAGAGATCCAGTAAAAGATCGATCTAAAGATCCTTAAGATCTAATTAGTGGATCCTCCCTTCATACTGAACGTTAAGTAGACGTTCCCCTCAGGACGCGAAACAGATAGAATGTTCCGCCCTTTAGCCCAGGCAAATAAAGATCTTCAGGCGTGCAGATCAAGGTGATCCCAATGCAATACCATGAACAATTTGATGTGATCGTCGTCGGTGGCGGTCATGCCGGAACCGAAGCAGCAACAGCGGCAGCCCGTATGGGCATGAATACCCTGTTGCTGACCCACAATATCGATACGCTGGGACACATGTCCTGTAATCCGGCGATCGGCGGGATCGGCAAGGGACACCTGGTCAGGGAAGTTGACGCACTCGGCGGGATTATGGCGCGTGCCATCGATCTTGGCGGGATCCAGTTCCGCACCCTCAACTCCTCCAAGGGCCCGGCAGTGCGAGCCACTCGTGCCCAGGCGGATCGCCTGCTCTACAAGGCTGTCGTTCGCCAGATGCTGGAGAACTACCCGAACCTGAAGATCTTCCAGCAGGCCTGTGACGATCTGATCATGGACGGGGATCGTGTTGCCGGTGTGGTCACCCAGAGCGGGATTCGCATCAGTGGCAAGACAGTGGTGCTGACGGTCGGTACCTTCCTGAACGGTTTGATCCACATCGGGATGGAAAACTACAAGGGCGGCCGTGCCGGGGATCCTCCCTCGATCGCATTGGCCCAGCGCCTGCGCGAACTGCCGCTGCGCATCGATCGTCTCAAGACGGGCACCCCTCCGCGCATCGATGCCCGCAGTGTCGATTTCTCCGTCATGCAGGAACAGCACGGCGACGATCCGCGTCCGGTCTTCTCGTTTATCGGCAATGCCAGTCAGCATCCCCGTCAGGTGCCCTGCTACGTCACCCACACCAACGAGCGTACCCACGAGGTGATCCGCAATAACCTGGATCGCAGCCCCATGTACGCCGGGGTGATCGAAGGGATCGGCCCGCGCTACTGCCCGTCGATCGAAGACAAGATCACCCGTTTCGCCGACAAGACGGCGCACCAGATCTTCGTCGAACCGGAAGGCCTGACCACCCACGAACTCTATCCGAACGGGATCTCCACCAGCCTGCCGTTTGACGTGCAGGTGCAGATCGTCCGTTCCGTGCGCGGCTTCGAGAACGCCCACATCACCCGCCCCGGCTATGCCATCGAATATGATTTCTTCGATCCGCGGGATCTCAAGGCCAACATGGAGAGCAAGTGCATTCCAAACCTGTTCTTCGCCGGCCAGATCAACGGCACGACCGGTTACGAAGAGGCGGCGGCACAAGGCCTGATGGCCGGTCTGAACGCCGCGCTGCGTGCCCAGGACAAGGATCCCTGGAACCCGCGTCGGGATCAGGCCTACATGGGCGTGATGATGGACGATCTCTCCACTCTGGGGACCCGCGAGCCTTACCGCATGTTCACCAGCCGCGCCGAATATCGCCTGCTGCTGCGTGAAGACAACGCCGATATCCGCCTGACAGCCATTGGTCGCGAGCTGGGTCTGGTCGATGACGAGCGCTGGAGCAAATTCAACGCCAAGATGGAACAGGTCGAGCTGGAGCGTCAGCGCATGCGTTCAACCTGGATCCACCCGCAACATCCGTCACTGGAAGCGGTCAACGCCCTGGTCAACACCCCGCTGACCCGCGAACAGAGTCTGGAAGAGCTGTTGCGTCGTCCCGAGGTGACCTATGATGCGCTGATGGCCATCGAAGGGGTCGGTCCTTCCGTGACCGATCCTGCCGCGGCCGAACAGGTTGAGATCCAGATCAAATATGCCGGTTACATCGAACGTCAGCACGATGAAGTGGAAAAGCAGCTGCGCAACGAAAACACTCTGCTGCCGCTGGATCTGGACTATCGCGAGGTGAACGGCCTCTCCAACGAGGTGAAAGCCAAGCTGAACGATGCCAAACCGCAGACCATCGGTCAGGCTTCCCGCATCTCCGGCATCACCCCGGCGGCCATCTCCATCTTGCTGGTTCACCTGAAAAAACACGGCCTGCTGCGTAAAACCGCCTGAGGATTCTTACCGTTGGAAAATATGCTGGAAAGATTGAACGGCCTGCTCATGCAGGCCGGAATTGTTATCACCGATACCCAAAAGAGCCAACTGGTGCAGTTGGTCGAGTTGCTGCACAAGTGGAACAAGGCTTACAATCTCACCTCGGTGCGAGATCCGGACGCCATGCTGGTCAAGCATATCCTCGATAGCCTGGTGGTAAGCCCCCACTTGCACGGTGAGCGCTTCATCGACGTGGGGACAGGTCCCGGCCTGCCGGGATTGCCGCTGGCGATCATCAATCCGGACAAGCAGTTCGTCCTGCTCGACAGTCTGGGCAAGCGGATCAACTTCATCCGTCAGGTGATCCAGGAGCTGGATCTGACCAATGTGACGCCGGTCAAATCCCGGGTTGAAGAGTATCAACCCGAAGTGGGGTTTGATGGTGTACTGAGTCGGGCATTTGCCTCGCTGGAGGACATGCTGAGCTGGTGTCACCACCTGCCGTCAGAACAGGGCTGCTTCCTGGCGCTCAAGGGACAATATCCCGAGCAGGAGCTGGCCCAGTTGCCTGCCAATATCCGTCTGGTAGCCTGTCATGAGTTGCGGGTGCCGGAGCTGGAAGGCGAACGTCATCTGCTGGAATTCAAACATATCCAGCCCGAATAGGGTCGCAGTTTCATTTAGGGGATCGTGTGGGAAAAGTCATCGCCATAGCCAACCAGAAGGGTGGAGTGGGTAAAACCACCACCTGTGTGAATCTGGCCGCCTCCATGGCTGCCACCCGGCGTAAGGTGCTGGTGATCGATCTGGATCCGCAGGGCAATGCCACCATGGGCAGTGGTGTCGACAAGTATGATGTCGAGCGCACCGCCTATGAGCTGCTGATCGAGGATGCCCCCATCAGCGAAGTGATCATCCCCGAAACCACCGGGGGCTATCACCTGATTGCCGCCAACGCCGACGTGACCGCGGCCGAAATCCGTCTGATGGAATTTTTCGCCCGCGAAATCCGCCTGCGCAATGCGCTGGCTTCGGTGCGGGACAAATACGACTACGTCTTCATCGACTGCCCGCCCTCTCTCAACATGCTGACCGTGAACGCCATGGCCGCCGCCGACTCCGTGTTGGTGCCCATGCAGTGCGAATATTACGCGCTGGAGGGGCTCACCGCCCTGGTCGACACCATCAGCAAGCTGGCCGCTGTGGTCAATCCGGATCTCAAGATCGAAGGGGTGCTGCGCACCATGTTCGATCACCGCAACCGGCTGGCCAATGATGTGTCCGATCAGCTAAAACAGCACTTTGGTGACAAAGTCTACCGCACCATCATTCCCCGCAACGTTAGACTGGCTGAGGCCCCGAGTTTCGGTGCCCCGGCCATGCACTATGACAAATCATCGGTGGGCGCCAAGGCCTACCTGGCACTGGCTGGCGAGATCCTGCGCCGCCAGGAGCAGGAACGTCAGGCGACCATCGCAGACCGAGAGAGCATATGACTCCGAAAAAACGTGGACTGGGCAAGGGGCTGGATGCCCTGCTCAGTACCAGCACGGCTGCCCGCCAGAAACAGGTGATGAGCGATCAACGTACTGAAGAGGCCATGGCCCCCACCAATCAGGGCGAGCTGCGCAAGCTGCCGGTGGAGTGGTTGCAGTCCGGCAAGTACCAGCCCCGCAAAGACATGTCCCAGGATGCACTGGAAGAGCTTGCCAACTCCATCCGCGCCCAGGGGGTGATCCAGCCCATCGTGGTACGCCCTCTCGGCGAACAATCCTTCGAAATCATTGCCGGTGAGCGGCGCTGGCGCGCGTCCCAGCTGGCGCGGCTTGAGGTGGTGCCCTGTATCGTCAAGGATGTACCCGACGAGGCTGCCGTCGCCATCGCGCTGATAGAGAATATTCAGCGGGAAGACCTCAATGCCATCGAAGAGGCGGTCGCTTTACAAAGACTGCTGACCGAATTCGAACTCACCCACCAGCAGGTGGCCGAGGCGGTGGGCAAGTCCCGTACCACGGTGACCAACCTGTTGCGTCTCAACCAGCTCAACGATGACGTGAAGCGTTTCGTCGAGCATGGCGACCTCGACATGGGCCATGCCCGTGCCCTGCTGGCTCTGAGCGGCCAGGCCCAGTCCGAACTGGCCAAGCTGGTTGCCCAGAAAGGGCTGACCGTGCGCGATACCGAGAAGCTGGTGCAAAAAGCGCTCGAACCGGCAAAAGCCAGGGTCGAACCGGCCCGTGATCCACAGATCGGCTACCTGGAGCGCCAACTGGCAGAAAAAATTGGCAATCAGGTGCAACTTCAGCCTGGCAAGCGGGATAGCGGGAAGTTAGTAATAAGTTACGAGAATTTGTCCGATTTGGACCGTATATTGGGCTATTTTGGCGTGTCGGAATCGTGATTTTTACGCTTTTTGTAGTAATAAAACATCCATTCCTTTTGATATGACCATAACCCTGATTTGCCGCGGAAAGCCGCAAAAATTAAGGATTTTTGTCATATTGCAATAGCTGCCCTCAAGGGTATAATTTGACCGGCTTTAAGAGCTGTTAACATGGGGTCTTCGGATCCCGATTTTTTACAGTTCTGTAATGTTCAGGGGTAGGTTGGTGAAGCAGAAAATAGCCTTGGAAGGTTTGACACTGGCCTTGGTTATGCTCGTTTGTCAGCTCATCCTGATCCTGGCGATGAGTGCCGTCTGGTTTTACCTGACTGGTGCCAGCGCCGGTTATTCCGCCCTCTACGGAGGGGGGATGTACTGGGTTCCTCAAGCCTTGTTTACTGTCTGGGTGCTGCGCCGCAAGGTGACAACCGAGAGTGTGGGCCTGGTTTTGCGGGACTTTTATGGTGGGGCAGGGATTAAGCTCATTTCTACAACAGGTCTATTCGCCCTGATGTTTGGTGCGGGAGTCGAGGTCGTTACCGTCTCGTTTTTCGCCACTTATATCCTCGCCCTCGTTGTACAGTGGATGGTTTCATTCACGCTTAACAACCACTATTAGGAAAACTCATGTCTGCAACCGGAGAAGTCCTGACTCCTCAGGGATATATCTCCCACCACCTGACCCACCTTCAAGTCGGGTCCGGGTTCTGGACGGTCAATATCGACTCAATGGTATTTTCCGTCGTGCTAGGCGCCCTGTTTATCCTGCTGTTCCGCAAAGTAGCCGTTAACGCTACCAGCGGGGTGCCGGGTAAGCTGCAGTGCTTTGTGGAGATGCTGGTCGAGTTTGTGAATGGTAACGTCAAAGACATCTTTCACGGTCGCAACAAGGTCATCGCACCTTTGGGGCTGACCGTGTTTGTGTGGATCTTCCTGATGAACTTCATGGATCTGATCCCTGTTGACTTTATCCCTCACGCTGCACAATTGATGGGTATTCCCTATCTGCGTGTGGTTCCCTCTGCTGACGTTAACATCACCATGTCCATGGCTTTGGGCGTGTTCTTCTTGATCCTGTACTACAGCATCAAGGTCAAGGGTATCGGCGGGTTTGTGAAGGAGCTGACGCTTCAGCCTTTCAACCACCCGGCGGCCATCCCGGTTAACCTCATCCTGGAAACTGTTACGCTGATTTCCAAACCTGTTTCTCTGGGTCTTCGACTGTTCGGCAACATGTATGCTGGCGAACTGATCTTTATCCTGATTGCGGGTTTGTTACCCTGGTGGTCACAGTGGATCCTGTCCGTGCCTTGGGCAATTTTCCACATCCTGATCATCACTTTGCAGGCATTCATTTTCATGGTTCTGACCATCGTCTATCTGTCGATGGCGCAGGAAGACCATGGTTGATGCAACTCAAATAATCCTTTTTATACAATCAATTACATCTAAATAACTGGAGATCCTCATGGAAAACTTGAACATGGACCTGCTGTACATCGCTGCTGCAATGATGATGGGTCTGGCTGCTATCGGCGCTTCCATCGGTATCGGTATCCTGGGTGGCAAGTTCCTGGAAGGTGCTGCTCGTCAACCGGATCTGATCCCTGTTCTGCGTACCCAGTTCTTCATCGTAATGGGTCTGGTGGATGCGATCCCGATGATCGCCGTTGGTCTGGGTCTGTACGTGATGTTTGCGGTTGCTGGCTAAGTCGTTACGACTCTCCAGGCATAACCCATTAACTAACTAAAGAGGACATCGGCTGTGAATATCAACGCCACCCTCCTCGGCCAAGCAATTGCTTTTTTCTTCTTCGTTGTGTTTTGCATGAAGTATGTATGGCCGCCGCTGATGGCTGCCATCGAAGCCCGTCAGAAAGCTATTGCTGACGGTCTCTCTTCTGCCGAACGAGCCAAGAAAGATCTGGATTTGGCCAAGGCCAACGCCGTCGATCAGCTGAAAGAAGCCAAGCTGCAGGCTGCTGAAATCATTGAACAGGCCAACAAACGCAAGGCCCAGATCATTGATGAGGCAACTGTCGGTGCTCAGGCTGAGCGGGAAAAAATCCTGGCTCAAGGCCGTGCCGAGATTGAAGCTGAACGTCATCGTGCCAAAGAGGAACTGCGCAAGCAGGTTGCTGCTCTTGCCATTGCGGGTGCAGAGAAGATCCTGGCGCGCCAAATCGACCAGGCTGCCAACAGCGACATCGTCGACAAACTGGTAGCTGAACTGTAACGGGAACGGGGCTATGTCTGAACTGACTACAATCGCTCGCCCCTACGCCAAGGCTGCTTTCGAGTTTGCCGTTGAGCACAAGGCGGTTGATCAGTGGCTGGGGATGCTCAGCTTCGCTGCGGAAGTAGTGAAGAACGAGACCATCCACTCCCTGGTTAACGGCTCTGTGGCTGCCGACGAGCTGGCAAAACTGTTTGTCAGCATCTGCGGGGAGCAACTCGACGAGCATGGCCAGAACCTGATCCGGGTAATGGCAGAGAATGGTCGCTTGGGTGTGCTGCCGGCGGTCGTTGCCGAATTTGTGGTGTTCAAGTCTGAACTGGACAAAGAAGTTCAGGCTGACGTGATTTCGGCGATTGCACTGACCGACCAGCAGAAAGCCAATATTCAGGCTTCTCTGGAACAACGTCTCGCGCGCAAAGTGAAGCTGAATTGCAGCATCGACGCGTCCTTGATGGCCGGGGTGCTCATCAAGGCCGGTGATCTGGTTATCGACGGAACTGTCCGCGGCAAGCTGGATCGCATGGCTGACGCGCTGCAATCTTGATTGGGGTATTAGAGCATGCAACTGAATTCCACTGAAATCGCCGAGCTGATCAAGCAGCGCATTGCGCAGTTTGATGTAAAGAGCGAAGCGCGTAACGAAGGTACCATCGTCTCCGTGAGTGACGGTATCATTCGTATCCACGGCCTGGCCGATGCCATGCAGGGTGAGATGATCGAGCTGCCGGGCAACCGCTACGCTCTGGCATTGAACCTGGAGCGTGACTCCGTTGGTGCCGTAGTGATGGGTCCCTATGCCGATCTGGCCGAAGGGATGAAAGTAAAAGGTACTGGCCGCATTCTGGAAGTGCCGGTTGGTCGTGGTCTGTTGGGCCGGGTGGTCAACACCCTGGGTCAGCCTATCGACGGTAAAGGTCCGGTCGAGCACGATGGCTTCTCTCCGGTAGAAGTGATTGCCCCGGGCGTTATCGAGCGTAAGTCTGTTGACCAGCCTGTCCAGACCGGTCTGAAAGCCATCGATGCCATGATCCCTATCGGTCGTGGCCAGCGTGAGCTGATCATCGGTGACCGCCAGGTAGGTAAAACTGCCATCGCGATCGACACCATCATCAACCAGAAAGACTCCGGCATTAAGTGTGTCTACGTTGCGATTGGCCAGAAGGCCTCCACCATCGCCAACGTGGTGCGCAAGCTGGAAGAGCACGGTGCTCTGGCCAACACCATCGTGGTGGTTGCCTCTGCTTCCGAAGCTGCTGCCCTGCAGTATCTGGCTCCGTACTCCGGTTGCTCCATGGGTGAGTACTTCCGTGACCGCGGTGAAGATGCCCTGATCATTTATGATGACCTGTCCAAGCAGGCCGTTGCATATCGTCAGATCTCCCTGCTGCTGCGCCGTCCACCAGGACGTGAAGCATTCCCGGGCGACGTATTCTATCTGCACTCCCGTCTGCTGGAGCGTGCTGCTCGCGTCAACGACGAGTACGTAGAGAAGTTCACCAAGGGTGAAGTGAAGGGCAAAACCGGTTCTTTGACCGCGCTGCCGATCATCGAAACCCAGGCTGGTGACGTATCCGCGTTCGTTCCGACCAACGTGATCTCCATCACCGATGGTCAGATCTTCCTGACTTCCCAGTCTTTCAACGCCGGTATTCGTCCTGCGGTTGATCCGGGTATCTCCGTATCCCGTGTGGGTGGTGCCGCCCAGACCAAGATCGTCAAGAAGCTGTCCGGTGGTATCCGTACCGCGCTGGCTCAGTACCGCGAACTTGCTGCGTTTGCCCAGTTCTCTTCCGACCTGGACGATGCGACTCGCAAGCAGCTGGACCACGGTCAGAAAGTGACCGAGCTGATGAAGCAGAAGCAGTACTCTCCGATGAGCGTTGCTCACCAGTCTCTGGTGCTGTTCGCCGCGGAAAAAGGCTATCTCTCCGATGTCGAGCTGAACAAGATCCTCGATTTCGAAGCCGCTCTGCTCTCTTTCGCCGATACCCAGCATGCCGAGCTGATGGCTGAAATCAATGCCAAGGCTGACTACAACGACGCGATCGTTGGCAAGCTGACTGCGTTGCTGGACAACTTCAAGGCAACCCAGACCTGGTAAGCGTGTGTGGCAGCGCAAGCTGCCACCTGATGGAGAGAAGAGATGGCCGGCGCAAAAGAGATACGTAACAAGATCGGGAGTGTGAAAAACACTCAGAAGATCACCAGCGCTATGGAAATGGTGGCAGCAAGCAAGATGCGCCGTGCGCAGGATCGCATGTCTGCCAGCCGTCCGTACGCTGAAACCATGCGCAAGGTGATCGGCCATATCGCTCAGGGGAACCTGGAATACAAGCACCCCTACCTCATCGAACGTGAGGTCAAGCGAGTGGGTTACATCGTCGTCTCCACCGACCGTGGCCTGTGTGGTGGTCTGAACATCAACCTGTTCAAGGCTGCCCTCAATGATATGAAGCAATGGAGCGCGAAAGGTGCCAAGGTTGACCTGGCTCTGATCGGCAACAAAGCCTCCAACTTCTTTGAACGGCACGGCGCCAAGGTGAAAGCTCACGTCGCAGGACTGGGCGATAATCCGAGCGTCAATGACCTGATTGGTTCAGTCAAGGTCATGCTGAAGGCTTACGACAACGGTGAGATTGACAAGCTGTATCTGGTGTACAACAAGTTCGTCAACACCATGGTGCAGCAACCACGGGTCGATCAACTGCTGCCTTTGCCCGTAACTGAAGACAGCAAGCTCGCCAAGAAACACCACTGGGATTACCTCTATGAGCCGGATCCCAAGAAGCTGCTGGATACCCTGCTGGTTCGCTATGTCGAATCTCAGGTTTACCAGGGTGTAGTGGAAAACTTGGCCAGTGAACAGGCAGCCCGAATGGTTGCCATGCAAGCCGCGACTGACAACGCCGGTAACCTGATTAACGATCTGCAACTGGTATACAACAAGGCCCGTCAGGCCAGTATTACCCAGGAGCTGACAGAGATCGTATCCGGTGCTGCTGCGGTGTAAGGCAAGGGTTATCAAAGGTTTAGAGGATTTGACATGAGTAACGGTTTCATCGTCCAAATCATCGGCGCTGTAGTGGACATCGAGTTCCCGCAGAATGCCGTGCCCCAGGTGTACGATGCACTGAAGGTCGTTAGCGAAGGTCAAGGCCAGGGTCTGGTGCTGGAAGTTCAGCAACAGATCGGTGGCGGCGTCGTTCGTTGCATCACCATGGGTTCCTCCGACGGTCTGCGTCGTGGGTTGGAAGTAATGAATAGCGGTAAATCCATCCAGGTTCCGGTCGGTACTGCGACTCTGGGTCGGATCATGAACGTACTGGGCGAGCCAATCGACGAGAAAGGCCCGATCGGTGAAGAAGAGAGCTGGTCAATCCACCGTGAAGCCCCCAGCTACGAAGATCAGTCCAACAGCACCGAGCTGCTGGAGACCGGCATCAAGGTTATCGACCTGGTATGTCCGTTCGCCAAGGGTGGTAAAGTGGGTCTGTTCGGTGGTGCCGGTGTAGGCAAAACCGTAAACATGATGGAGCTGATCCGTAACATCGCGATCGAGCACAGTGGTTACTCTGTGTTCGCCGGTGTAGGTGAGCGTACCCGTGAGGGTAACGACTTCTACCACGAGATGATGGAGTCCAACGTACTGGACAAAGTATCTCTGGTTTACGGTCAGATGAACGAGCCGCCCGGAAACCGTCTGCGCGTTGCGCTGACCGGCCTGACCATGGCCGAGAAGTTCCGTGACGAAGGTCGTGACGTACTGTTCTTCGTAGATAACATCTACCGTTACACCCTGGCCGGTACTGAAGTATCCGCACTGCTGGGCCGTATGCCTTCCGCAGTAGGTTACCAGCCGACCCTGGCCGAGGAGATGGGTGTTCTGCAAGAACGTATCACCTCCACCAAGACCGGTTCCATCACCTCCGTACAGGCCGTTTACGTGCCTGCGGATGACTTGACTGACCCGTCTCCGGCGACCACCTTCGCCCACCTGGATGCGACCGTGGTACTGTCCCGTCAAATCGCGGCACTGGGTATCTACCCGGCCGTTGACCCGCTGGACTCTACCTCTCGTCAGCTGGATCCGCTGGTGGTTGGCAAAGAGCACTACGAGACCGCTCGTGGCGTTCAGACCGTACTGCAGCGCTACAAAGAGCTGAAGGACATCATCGCCATCCTGGGTATGGATGAACTGTCAGAAGAAGACAAACTGACCGTAGCCCGTGCCCGTAAGATCGAGCGTTTCCTGTCCCAGCCGTTCTTCGTAGCAGAAGTGTTTACCGGTTCTCCGGGTAAATACGTGCCGCTGAAAGAGACCATCCGTGGTTTCCAGGGCATCCTGAAAGGCGAGTATGACGATCTGCCCGAGCAGGCGTTCTACATGGTTGGCGGTATCGACGAAGTCGTCGAGAAATCCAAGAAACTGTAAGCCTCGACAGGAGGGCCCATGGCAGAGATGATCTCCTTTCACCTGGACGTGGTGAGCGCCGAAGGAAAACTGTTTTCCGGTCGCGTGCAATCCGCTCAGGTATCAGGCTCCGAAGGTGAGTTGGGTCTCCGCCACGGTCATGCTCCGTTGCTGACTGCCATCAAGCCGGGTCTGGTCCGCTTGGTGAAGCAGAACGGAACTGAAGAGGTGCTGTACATCTCCGGCGGTATGCTGGAAGTACAACCTGAATCCGTGACCGTGCTGGCGGACACCGCGATTCGTGCTGACGACTTGGATGAGGCGAAAGCCCAGGAAGCCAAGCGCGCAGCCGAAGAGCGGATCCACAGCTCCCATGGTGATATCGACTACGCCCAGGCCGCCACCGAGCTGGCCAAGGCGATGGCTCAACTGCGAGTTATCGATATCGTCAAAAAGAATTACCGCTAATAACGGTGATGTAAAAAGCGACCTTCGGGTCGCTTTTTTTTTACCCGTTGGATAGACTCCGCCGAGTATTTCTCATGTTCCAAAGGTCAATTTATGTCCCTCAACGTCGTGATCCTGGCTGCGGGTAAAGGTACCCGCATGCGCTCTTCCCTGCCCAAGGTACTCCACCCGGTAGCCAACAAACCTATGGTTTCCCATGTGATCGATACTGCACGTCAGGTCGGTGCCGAGCAGCTGCATCTGGTCTATGGCCACGGTGCCGAGCTGCTGAAAGAGCGGATCGTGGCGGCCGATGTGAACTGGGTGCTGCAGGCGCAACAGCTGGGGACCGGTCACGCCGTCGCCCAGGCCATCCCGTTCTGGAAGGATGAAGACGATGTGCTGGTGCTGTACGGCGATACCCCGCTGATCCAGCCAGAGACCCTGCAGCGACTGCTTGCTGCCAAGGCTGAAAACGGGATGGCACTGCTGACCGTGGTACTGGACAACCCCACCGGTTATGGCCGTATCGTCCGTGAAAATGGTCAGGTAGTCGGCATCGTCGAGCAGAAGGATGCCAACGCCGAACAGCTGGCGATCCGAGAGGTGAACACCGGCGTGCTGGTGGCCAATGGGGGCCAGTTGCGTCAATGGTTGTCTCGTCTCGACAACAAGAATGCCCAGGGCGAATTCTATCTGACCGATGTGATCGCCATGGCTCACGTCGATAATTGCCCGATTGCCGCTGTGCATCCAGAGCGTGCCGCTGAAGTTGAAGGGGCCAACAATCGGGTGCAATTGGCCCAACTTGAGCGCAGCTATCAGCAGATGCAGGCCGAGAAGCTGATGATCGCTGGTGCAACCATGATCGACCCCGCACGCTTTGATTTGCGTGGGGTTTTGGAAATTGGTGAAGAGGTTGTTATTGATGCAAACGTCATCATTGAGGGCAAGGTGACTCTCGGCAATCACGTTCGTATCGGAGCCGGTTGCGTACTGAAAGATTGTGTCATTGGCGATCATACTGAGGTGAAACCCTACTCGGTTATCGAGGGGGCACAGGTGGCAGATCAGTGCTCAGTGGGTCCGTTTACCCGCTTGCGTCCGGGGGCGGTTCTGGAGCAGGATGCGCACGTTGGCAACTTCGTCGAGATGAAGAAGGCCCGTCTTGGGGTTGGTTCCAAGTGCGGTCATCTGACCTATCTGGGTGATGCCGAGATCGGAGCTGGGGTGAATATCGGTGCCGGTACCATCACCTGCAATTACGACGGCGTGAACAAGTTCCAGACCATCATCGAGGATGACGTGTTCGTCGGTTCTGATACCCAGCTGGTGGCGCCAGTGCGCATCGGCAAGGGTGCGACCTTGGGGGCGGGTTCTACCATCACCAAGGATGTGGCTGAGAACGAGCTGGTGATCACCCGGGTGCCCCAGCGTCACATCAAAAACTGGGCTCGCCCGGTCAAGAAGAAGTGATGCCCGATCAATAAAATAGAACCGGCGCCTGATGGCGCCGGTTTTTTTGGCTTATGACTTATGGCTGGTGTCACTGGTCGATGGCTGGGGGGCCGCCCATGTGGTCGCGGGTGCGCTGTAGTCCATCACCTGATACCAGTCGAGCTTGCGGGTCAGCAGCATGATCAGCGCCAGGGTGGCGAACAGCAGCAGGGCGCCGAGCAGCAGAGCTATCTCTTCGGCCTGCAGCAGGCTGTAGAGAATGGCATAGACCAGCCCGAGCAGCGCAGCAAAGCCTATCCCCTGCTTCCGGCCGCCCAGCACATGGCTGAGGTAGAAGCCGTTGAGCAGCACGCTGGCCAGCGAGGCCACCAGATAGGCCCAGCCAAAGCCGAGGTGCTCGGTCAGGGCCAGTAGCACCAGATAGAAGATGGCCAGCCCCATGCCCACCAGCGCGTACTGGATCGGGTGAACCCGCAGCCCCTTGAGCAGCTCGAACATGAAAAAGCTGATAAAGGTAAGACCGATGAAGAGCAGGGCATACTTGGCTGCCCGCTCGTTGAGCTGATAGTGATCCACCGGCTGCACCAGACTGACGCTGAAGGTGGAGAGATGACTATCGCCACCGTTCATCATCCGGTTGAAGCGGGTCTCCATGTCGCTGGCGAACCAGCTGGTTTGCCAGTTGGCCTCAAACCCTTGTGGGCTCAGGGTGCGACTGCCCGGCAGAAAGTCACCGATAAAGTTGGGGTGGGGCCAGTTGCCCGCCAGCTGCAGGGTGCTCTCCTTGCCCAGCGGGACTATGTCGAGGGTGTTCATCCCCTGTAGATTGAGCTCCAGATGGAAGGTGCCATCCTGCTGCGGCAGGCTGTCGATCGGGGCATGGATACCCGCGAGCGCATCACCGAGGCGGGCGCCGGGGGCAAACGGGATCCGCTGTGTGCCGAGTTGCAGTTCGGGGACGCTGTTGATACCGCGGGCATCGGAGAGCACCAGGCTCAGGTAGGGTTTGCCCGCCACCAGCTCGTCATCCCCGGCGAGCGGCGCGCTCTCTTGTAGTTGAGCGGCTGTCGGCAAACGGCCGGAGAGGGAGAGCCGGGTCTGATAGACCTGCGCCTGATAGATGCCGAGCTTGCGCGGGGTCACCTCCATGGTGGCCTGCACGTCGAGCTGTTCCGGCAGCAGGTAGCGATAGGTCTGCTCCTGACGGACGAAGCGCTTGCCATCCTGCTCGACCGTCACCGAACGGGTATAGGGCTGTACGATAATGGGCCCCATCAGCCGTTGCGGGCCGCTGCTGCTGGCCATGATGCTGTGAATGGCCTGACTGCGGTAAGCCTGACGCTCCCGGTTCAGCTCCATGATGGATTGCACTGGCACCATCAACAGCAGGCTGAGCAACAGCAGCAGAAATATCTTGTGGGTGAATATCTGTTTGACCATGACACGTCTCCTTGTTGGATGGAGTGAGTCTGTCAGTCTGGCGTGAAGTGGTGATGGGCTTGTGTGAAGTGGCGGTGAACTGCTGCTAAACGGCGCCATCAGACGCCGTGGGATTGTTCAGGGGCGGGAGCGCACCAGTCGGGCGGCTTGGGCGAAGCGATCGGTGTGGCCGTCGATGAGTCCGTGCATAAAGTCGATGTAATAGACCAGTTCCGGCATCTCCTCAATGGAGCTGGAGGTCCAGTAGGGGGCTGAATTTTCCCCGTTGTCATGGATATCGGAGAAGAAGCGCGGGTCTGTCATCGGCGCCCGGCAATCTTCGTCGAGCAGGGTGAAGAGCTCCTCGATGGTGGGGAGTCGCCACCCCTCGCCAAGGCGGGCAGCTTCATCTTTGGCTTCAAGCAGCGTCAGCAGTGCAGGTGTGCCCACACAACCTTTCCCTTTCTGCCACTGGCTGCCCAGGCTGCACGCCTGCCATTCGAGGTGGTTTAGCCGATCATGGATGACTTCTCCCTGCCGTGTCAGGCGGTCGGAGAGATCACAGGCAGCCAGCGCCATGCTGGCCGGAAGTCAGAGCAGCAATAGAAATAATTTCATGTTTGTCTCGTTTACGAATGGCGGTCAGCCCATCGCTGGTGGGCTGACCGTGGTTATCGGGGTTTATCTGGCGGGAAGCGAGCTCACTGCTTTTTAAGTTGTGCAGGCAGGGCGGCCAGCACCTCCTCTTTTGCCTTGATGGAGGCGAACTGCTTGCCGGGTTTTTGCACCACGGTATGGACGAAGATCAGTTGTTTGCCCGGTTTGCTGGCCCAGCCGACGAACCAGCCGATCTGCTGATCGCGGTTGAGGCTGCCATCCAGCTTCTTCGGGTAGCCCATGCCGGTCTTGCCGTGGATCTGCCAGCCGTCGATCTCGCTCACCTTGAGGATATTGGCGGTGTACTGCAGGGTCTGCGCCGAGACCGGCAGCTTGCCGCTCAGCATCTTGCCGAGAAAGCGAGCCTGCTCCTCCGGACTGATGGCGAGGCTGGAGCTGAGCCAGGCCTGGGTCAGACCGTCATGCTTGCCCGGATTGCCGGAGAGATCCCGGTTGCCGTAGTCGAAGCGGTCGACGTATTGCTGGAAGCGCTCCATCCCCAGCCATTCGGTGATCTGCTGGGAGAACCAGACCACCGAGTAGGTTTCCCAGCGGCGCGGGGTAGTGGTTTCGCGCCAGGCGGGTAGCCAGCCGTCATAGCTCGGCTTGTAAGGCAGTGCCGGATGCTCTTCATCAACCAGATAGCCACTGTCGTAACCTATCAGCGCCAGCGGGATCTTGAAGGTGGACGCGGGCGGCAGCTGGCTGGAGCAGTCCCCTTCGCTGGAGAGGGTCTGGCCGTTGCCGTCAGCATAGAGAAAGCAGCCGCTGGCGGCGGAGGCTGGCAGGGCTGCGAGCAGACCGGCAGCCAGCAGGCTGGAGAGAAGCAGGCGGGACATAGCATTTCCTTGAGCAAATGGATGAGAGAAAGCGGCAGTCTAATGCCGCTTTGTGTGGGGAATGTGAAGTTGCGGGGGGACTAGGTGAATGGCAGCCAGAGTTCCGCCAGCGCGCCTCCCTCTGGCCGGTTGCTCAGGGTCAGACGGCCGCCATGCTGGTGGGCCACCTCATGGGCGAAGCTGAGCCCCAGACCACTGCTCTTGCCCTTGTCCGGGCGCGGCAAGGAGTAGAAGCGCTCGAAGATGCGCGGCAGGGCGTAGTCGGGAATGCCGGGGCCGCTGTCGGTGACCCGAAAACAGTAGCCCTCTTCCTGCTGGCTGCCGCTCAGGGTGACCAGCCCGTAGGCAGGAGAGAAGTCGATGGCGTTATCCAGCAGGTTGCCGATGGCCTGCTCCACCAGCAGCGGATCCCACTTCTGTTTCGGCGCGCTGGCCAGCTCGGCCACCAACTCGACCTGACGGCGCTGGGCGATGATCTGGCGGGCGTCGAGGGTGCGCTTGCCCAGTTTTGCCGGTTCCACCGACTGGCGATCCAGCCCCTGGCCCGACTCCAGCCGCGCCAGTTGCAGCATTCGCTCGATCAGCTGCTGCATGCGCGCGCTTTCCAGATTGATGTTGCCGATAAAGCGTTTGGCAACTTCGGGGGGCGGCGTTTCGGCCAAAATTTCCCCTGCCCCGCGAATGGCGGCCAGCGGGCTCTTCAGCTCGTGGGTCAGGCTGTGCACATAGGCTTCGATGTAGCTTTTGCCATCGAGCTGGTGGCGCATGGTCTCCAGTGAGCGGCCGAGCCGATCCAGCTCGACGGTGTGCAGCCGTGGCAGCGGTGCCGCCTCCCCCTTGCTGACCGAGTCGGCATAGTGCACCAGCTTGCCGATGGCGCGGTTGAGCCACCACACCAGCAGGCTGCCGATCAGCAGCGAGATGAGCAGCATCTGGCCGCCGGCCCGCAGCAGCTCCTGTTCCCCGCGCTCGATGGCTGGCATCAGGGTGCGATTGGGTTTGGCGACGGTGAGGGAGCCGATGATCTCGGCCCCTTCCCGCAGCGGCGCTGCCACATACATGGTCGAGCTGGCGGCATCGTCGGGGTCGGTGCGGGTGCTGCGGGCGCCATATTGGCCGCGCAGAGTGCGGTAGACATCGTTCCAGCGGGAATAATCCTTGCCCAGATCCGTGCCGTCGGAGTCGTAAATCACCATACCCTTCTGGTCAGTGACATAGATGCGGTACTCCGCCTGCTGCTTGAGGTGGCCATCGATCATCGCATTGATGGGATTCTGGTTGAGGCGGGCGAAGGCGTTGGCCAACCGCCCGTTCATCATATTGCCCTCTTTCAGATCATCGAGGGCGAGCGGCGCCAGCAGCTGGGTCATGTCGACCAGAGTATCCTCGGTGGCGCTGCGCACCCCGGGTTTTATCTCCTCGACGAAGATCTCCAGCACGAACCAGGCGGCCAGCGCGAAGATCAGCAGCAGGCCGCACAGCAGTTGCAACCCTAGTCTCATGCCAGCTCCAGGCTGTAGCCCAGCCCGCGGTGGGTGAGGATCAGGTTGGCTTCTGGATCATGTTCGCGCAGCTTGGCGCGGATGGTCTTGATATGGGTATCTACGGTGCGATCCAGACTCTCCTCCGCATCCTGCCACACCAGATCCATCAGCTGTTGGCGGGAGTAGACCCGCCCCGGCGTCTGCATCAGGGTCTTGAGCAGCAGATATTCGTAGCGGGTGAGGGCCAGCGGCTGGCCGCGAAAGTGAATGCGGGCCCGCTCCTCATCCAGTACCAGCAGGGCGCTGGGCTGGGGGGCGACGGGCTGGCTGCGGCGCAGGATGACCCGCACCCGGGCACACACTTCCCGTGGCGAGAAGGGTTTGGCCACATAGTCGTCGGCACCGATCTCCAGCCCGATCAGCCGGTCTATCTCCTCGCTGCGGGCGGTGAGGAACATCAGGGGGATATCGGTCAGCGCCCTCACCTGCTTGCAGAGTTCGAAGCCGCTGATGTCGGGCAGCCC
Source organism: Aeromonas sp. FDAARGOS 1416 (assembly GCF_019048085.1). Taxonomy (NCBI): domain Bacteria; kingdom Pseudomonadati; phylum Pseudomonadota; class Gammaproteobacteria; order Aeromonadales; family Aeromonadaceae; genus Aeromonas; species Aeromonas sp. FDAARGOS 1416. The sequence continues at coordinate 3,755,410 of NZ_CP077301.1, forward strand.
CACATCGAGGATCAGGAAGTCGGGTCGCGTCTGTTCCAGTCGTGTCAGCAACTGTTGGCCCAGCATGAACCACTCCACCTCGAACCCGTCGGTCTGCAGGGCGTAAATCAGGGTGTCGGCGATGCTGGCCTCATCCTCCACCAGCCAGATGACTCTCTTTTGCATGGCATCCTCGTCGCAAATTGGCACCCCATTCTGGCATCGAACCAAATCGGATCCTATTTGCTGTTTTATTTTTCCGAAAAAGGGGCTAATATTTCGATGTTCTTTCGAATCGAAACTTAAAGATGACCAAACGTAATACTCAACAACGCCGACACACCATAGTGACCCTGGTACAAGAGCAGGGTGAAGTGAGTGTCGACGCCCTCGCCAAACACTTTTCTACCTCCGAAGTGACTATCCGTAAAGATCTGGCGGTACTGGAGACCGGCGGTCTGCTGCTGCGCCGTTACGGTGGTGCCGTTCCCTTGCCGAATGAGATGGTGGTCGAGGTCAACCCTGAACAAGTTTCGAACCGAAAGTTAGCTATTGCCCGTGCGGCGGCCGAGCGGCTGCGTGATCACAACCGCGTCATCATCGACAGCGGCAGCACCACCAGCGCCATGATCCCCATGCTGGGCAACAAGCGCGGCCTCATCGTGATGACCAACTCCCTCAATGTGGCCGGAGCCCTGCGCGAGCTGGAAAATGAGCCTACCCTGTTAATGACCGGTGGCACTTGGGACCCTCACTCCGAATCCTTCCAGGGGCAGGTGGCGGAACAGGTGCTGCGATCCTACGACTTCGACCAGCTCTTTATCGGTGCCGACGGCATCGACCCGGAGCGTGGCACCACCACCTTCAACGAGCTGGTGGGCCTGTCGCGGGTCATGGCCGAGGTGTCGCGGGAGGTCATTGTGATGGTCGAATCGGAAAAGATCGGCCGCAAGATCCCCAATCTCGAGCTGCCCTGGTCGAGCATCCATACCCTGGTGACCGACGAGGGGCTGGCCAGCGAGGCCAGAGAACAGATTCAAGCCCAGGGGGTGACGCTTATCTGCGCCCCGGTCACTTGCTGACATCGAGCTCTGAACCATCCAACTGACTTTACGATTTGCATCTCAAGGAGAAGTGTATGTGTGGCATCGTCGGGGCTGTTGCCCAACGTGATGTGGCTGAAATTCTGGTAGAGGGCCTGCGCCGTCTGGAGTACCGCGGTTATGACTCAGCCGGTGTGGCCGTGTTCAGCGCCAACCAGCCGTTGCAGCGGGTTCGCCGTCTGGGCAAGGTGGCCGAGCTGGCCAAGGCGCTCGACGAGCAGTCCGTCCATGGCGGTACCGGCATCGCTCATACCCGCTGGGCCACTCACGGCGAGCCCTCCGAACGCAACGCTCACCCTCACGTCTCCGAGCATATCGTGGTGGTGCACAACGGCATCATCGAGAACCACGAAGAGCTGCGGGAAGAGTTGAAGGCGCTGGGCTATGTGTTCAGCTCCGACACTGACACCGAAGTGATTGCCCATCTGGTCCATCACGAGCTGAAGAGCGCCGGCAGCCTGCTGGCCGCCATGCAAACTGCGGTGAAGCAGCTGCGCGGTGCCTACGGTACCGTGGTGATGGACAGCCGCGACGACAGCCGCGTGGTGGTGGCCCGCTCCGGTTCACCGCTGGTGATCGGCCGCGGTATCGGCGAGAACTTTATCGCCTCCGACCAGATGGCGCTGCTGCCGGTGACCCGCCGTTTCATCTTCCTGGAAGAGGGTGATGTGGCCGAAGTGACCCGTCGCGATGTGCAGATCTTCGATATCAACGGCAACGCTGTGGTGCGCGAAGAGCAGGAGTCCGAACTCTCCCACGATGCCGGTGACAAGGGCGAATATCGCCACTACATGCTCAAAGAGATCCACGAGCAGCCCAAAGCGATCACCAACACTCTGGAAGGGCGTCTGGGCAGCGATCACGTGGTGGTCGAATCGTTCGGCAACGGCGCGCGTGCCATCTTTGACAAGGTCGAGCACGTGCAGATCGTCGCCTGCGGCACCTCCTATCACTCCGGCATGGTGGCTCGCTACTGGTTCGAAGAGATCGCTGGCGTCTCCTGTGATGTGGAGATCGCCTCCGAGTTCCGCTATCGCAAATCGGTAGTGCGCCCCAACAGCCTGCTGGTGACCCTCTCCCAGAGCGGCGAGACTGCCGATACCCTGGCGGCGCTGCGTCTGGCCAAGGAATCCGGCTACATGAGCTCGCTGGCTATCTGCAACGTGCCAGGCTCCTCGCTGGTGCGTGAATCGGATCTGGCCTTTATGACTCGCGCGGGGGCAGAAATTGGGGTGGCTTCCACCAAGGCATTCACCACCCAGCTGGCTGGCCTGCTGATGCTGGTGGCCTCCGTCGGTCACTGCCGTGGCCACCTGAGCGCCGCCGCCGAGGCTGAACTGGTCAAGGCGCTGCAAGCCCTGCCGCTGCGTATTAAAGAGAGTCTGGCGCTGGCCAAGGATATCGAAACCCTGGCCGAAGAGTTTGCCGACAAGCAGCACAGCCTGTTCCTCGGCCGTGGCAGCCAGTACCCCATCGCCATGGAGGGGGCGCTCAAGCTCAAAGAGATCTCCTACATCCACGCCGAAGCTTACGCCGCTGGCGAACTGAAGCACGGCCCGCTGGCGCTGATCGATGCCGAGATGCCCATCATTGTGGTGGCGCCGAACAACGATCTGCTGGAGAAGCTCAAGTCCAACGTGGAAGAGGTGCGCGCCCGTGGCGGTATCCTCTACGTGTTCGCCGATGCCGACACCGGCTTCAAGAGCGACGAGACCATGCGGGTCATGAACCTCAACCATGTGGAAGAGGTGATCGCCCCCATCGTCTATACCGTGCCGCTGCAGCTGCTCTCCTACCACGTTGCCCTGATCAAGGGCACTGACGTGGACCAGCCGCGCAACCTGGCAAAATCGGTGACCGTCGAGTAAGTCACTCTCTCAAATGAAAAAGAGCCGCAATTGCGGCTCTTTTTGTTTCGGCTGAGGGGTTACGACAGCCGCAGGTTGGTGATGGTGACCTCGTCGAGGGAGGGCACTATGATGCCGCTGGTGATCCCTTTGGCGATGGCCTGACTGCGGTTCTTTGAGTCGGTCTTGTTGGTCACCTGGGTCAGGTGAAAGTTGACCGTCCGCTCACTGATGCCGAGGATGGTGGCGATCTCCCAGGAGGTCTTGCCCTCGCTGGCCCAGAACAGGCACTCCTTCTCCCGATCCGACAGTTCGGTCAGGTATTTCATCATATCCGGTCTGCTTTTGATCAGTTGCAGTGCGGAGTTGAAGATGTAGCTGGCACAAAACGACAGCAGCGGAACATTTTCAAACATCAGATCGGAGTTGGATTTGTCCTTGGTGATGAAAGAGAGGATGCCGTGCTCCCCCTGCGGGGTGTGCAGCGGAAAGGAGACGCCATTGCGTACCCCGAAATCAGCCGCCAGGTTCATCACGTCGCGGCTGGCGCTGGGCAGCCAGGGCGAGTCGCAGTCGAGCTTGTTCCAGAAGATCGGCTGGGTCTGTTTCAGCCCCAGATAGACCACCGGATCCTGGGTCAGATACTGGTTTTCGCTGTAGGCGTCAAACCAGGTGGTCGGACAGTTGTTGAACAGTGCCACGTGGGATTTTTGCATGCTGATGGGGAAAATAATCAGCAGCCGAAAGTAATCAAAGCCCATTTGATGACTGAAGCGCTCCAGCAGTTGCTGGATATCGCTGGTTTTTGTTGCCTTGGTGAACTTGTCGATATGTTCCCAGATCGCATCGTTGAGCATTACTTTCTCCTTTTTCGATCTCTATCACACTGATCGAAAAGATTTTTTATCGTTATTTATATTTGTGCGGTGGCTATTGGCGCCACTTATTCCGTGCGTGCTTAAAAATTATCCTGTTTTTGTGCATAAAGGCCAAGAAAATCCTCTCGTTGCCAGTCCGCCCTGCATTTGAGATAATGATAATAGTTATCATTAGTAAGATGTATTTCAATGAACAAATTATGGGGTGTGGCCCTGCTGCCACTGTCAGTCCACTTTGCTGCCATCGGGGATGAGCTGGTTGCTCCCGCCCTCAAGAACAGCATAGCTGCCGGGAAAGCCTCCCAGCAGCGAGTGGAAAAAGCCGCCGATGCCGCTGTTGCCGCACGACTGGAGCTGCAAAACGCCCAGCTACAACTGCGTGACCTCGAAGCCTACAACCGCTACATGCAATCTCTGGTGGCCGATCAGCAAAATGAGCTGGGTAAATTGAGCCAGCAGCTGGAAGCGGTGCAAGAGACCCGTCAGGGCTTGATCCCGCTGATGTTGCAGATGCAGGCAGATCTGGAACAGCTGGTGCAAAACGACATCCCGCTGCGCAAGGAAGATCGGTTGGCGCGGGTTGAACAGTTGAAAGCGACCCTGGCCCGTGCAGACGTTAGCGAGGCGGAGAAATTCCGTCAGTTGCTGCAGGCCTATCAGATCGAAGCCGAATATGGCAGCCGGATGGACCGCTATTCCGCCGAGCTGGAGCTGGATGGTGCCCCGCGTCGGGTCGATGTGCTGGCGCTGGGTCGGGTCTCCCTGCTGGCAATGACGGCCGATCGCAGTCAGGCATGGCGCTGGTCTGCCGAGGCGAAGCAGTGGCAAGCCCTCGACAGCAAGTGGCTCTCCCCTATCGCCGAGGCGATGGATGTGGCCGCCGACAATAAAGTTCCCCAGTTGCTCAATGTCCCCCTCTCTGTCAGCCGTAGTCAGGAGGCCCAATCATGAGAGTCACCATGAAGTGGTTCCCCCTCCTTATTGCCCTCTCCTGCGGTACCAACGCCGCTGTTGCCGATGAGTGGCAGCAGCAGGAACAGGCTCGTGAACAGCAGGCTCAGCAAGATCTGGCGACCGTTGCCAAGGAGCTCGGCACTGCCCGCGCCAGACTGGCCGAGGCCCAGCGCCTGAGCAAGGAGCTGGCCGGCAAGTTCGCCAGCAACGAGAAGCAGCTGGTCGAGCTTAACGCCCAGTGGGAGCAAGCCTCCGGCGACATGAACGAGATCTTCGCGGTCACCCGTCAGGGCGCCAGCGATGCGGTCAAGCTGCTGAGCGAATCCGCCGTCGAGGGCCAGTACCCGGAACGTCTCGCCCCGCTGAAAGCCATGGCACAGGATAAACAGGTGCCGGATCGCGCCGCCCTCGCCCTGCTACCCGCCACGCTGCTGCAGGAGATCCGCGAATCTGGCCGGATTGCCCAGTTCAACGGCAAGGTGCTCGATGCCCAGGGGGCTGCCAGCGAGCAGTCGCTGACCCGGGTTGGCAGTTTTGCCCTGCTGGGGAGCGAAGGCTTCCTGCAACCGACCGCCGAAGGCTTGAGCCCGGTACTGGGTCTGCCCGGTAGCGTGCTCTCTGCCGTTGCGGCTTATCAGGGTCAGGAAGGGGAAACGCTGCCGCTGGATCCTTCGCATGGCACTCTGCTGGCGATGCTGGCACAGGCACCTACCTTCTGGCAGCAGGTACAGCAAGGTGGTCAGGTCGGCGCCATTATCGTGCTGCTGGCTGCCATCGGCTTGGGAATTGCAGCAGTACGGCTGTGGAGCCTCTCCCGAGAACTGGGTCGGGTGCGCCGCCAGCTCAAGAGCGGCGAGTATCACGCCGACAACGCCCTCGGCCGGGTACTGACGGTGGCGGACAAACACCCCGGGCTGAGCATGGAGACCCTCGAATTGCGTCTTGATGAGGCAATCCTGCAGGAGACTCCTCGTATGGAGCGCGGCATTGGCATGGTCAAGGTGATCGCGGCCATCGCCCCCATGCTGGGTCTGCTCGGTACCGTAACCGGGATGATCGGCACCTTCCAGGCCATCACCCAGTTTGGCACCGGCGATCCCAAGATCATGGCGGGCGGTATCTCCATGGCGCTGGTTACCACGGTACAGGGTCTGGTTGCGGCCATTCCGCTGATCCTGGCCCACAGCCTGCTGCAATCGCGCTTCACCGAGCTCTCCAATGTGCTGGAGCAGCAGGTAGCCGGCATTCTGGCCGAGCGCGCCGAGAGCAATAACGGCGGGATGGAGCGAGCAGCATGATGCTCGACATCTGGCAACAGCTGCAGAGTTTCATGGGCCGTGGCGGTCCGGTGCTCTGGGTCATTCTGGCCCTGCTGGTGCTGATGTGGATTTTGATGATCGAGCGGCTGCTCTACCTCAATCTGGGTTTTGGCCCCTTGCAGCAACAGCTGCTCGGCCGCTGGCAGGCCCGCAGCGAGCGCCACAGTTGGCACGCCCGGGCGATCCGCAGCCGCTGGCTGGCGCAGGCAGAGCTGGAACTGAACCGTCATCTGATCTTCATCCGCACCCTGGTGGTGCTCTGTCCCATGCTGGGGTTGCTGGGCACCGTGACCGGCATGATCGGCGTATTTGATGCGTTGGCTGCGGCCAACCGCTTTAACCCGGAGAGCATGGCGGGCGGGATCTCCCGCGCCACTATTCCCACCATGGCAGGCATGGTGGTGGCGCTCTCCGGCGTGTTGTTACTCAGTCGGCTCGAGAGTCAGGCCAAGCGTGCGCTGGCCAAGACCCGGGACGGCCTGCGAGAAGAGAAGGTAATGCAATGAGACGGCAATCCAAACGCCAGCGTGACGAAGTGCAGATCGACATGACCCCCATGCTGGATATCGTGTTCATCATGCTGATCTTCTTTATTGTCACCACCTCCTTTGTGCGCGAAGCCGGGCTCGAGGTACACAGACCCCAGGCCAGTCAGGCCAAGGCGCAGAAATCCTCCAGCATCATGTTGGCGATCGGGGCTCAGGGTCAGATCTTCCTCGACCGCAAGCAGATCGATGTGGAGCGGGTACAGGCCACCATCGCCCGTCTGCTGGCGGAGCAGCCCGATGCCAGCCTGGTGATCCAGGCCGACGAGCGAGTGCCCCATGGCAAGGTGGTGCGGGTGATGGATGAGGCCAAGGCGGCGGGTATCGCCAATATCGCCGTGGCGGTGGCGCCGAAATGAAATACAAGCTGATGAGCCTGGGGCTGGGGATTGCCCTCAGTCTGGGCATCCTGCTGTTTATGGCCACGCTGGTTGAACCGCCCCGGGGCGAGAAGGTGGCGAGCGAA
>NZ_CP077301.1:3767500-3840000 GCF_019048085.1 Aeromonas sp. FDAARGOS 1416
AAACTCGGAGATAGCTGGTTCTCCCCGAAAGCTATTTAGGTAGCGCCTCGGACGAATACTACTGGGGGTAGAGCACTGTTTGGGCTAGGGGGTCATCCCGACTTACCAACCCCATGCAAACTCCGAATACCAGTAAGTACTATCCGGGAGACACACGGCGGGTGCTAACGTCCGTCGTGAAGAGGGAAACAACCCAGACCGCCGGCTAAGGTCCCAAAGTTCTGGTTAAGTGGGAAACGATGTGGGAAGGCTCAGACAGCTAGGATGTTGGCTTAGAAGCAGCCATCATTTAAAGAAAGCGTAATAGCTCACTAGTCGAGTCGGCCTGCGCGGAAGATGTAACGGGGCTCAAACCAGGCACCGAAGCCGCGGATTTGCACTTAGTGCAAGTGGTAGGGGAGCGTTCTGTAAGTCTGCGAAGGTGTATCGAGAGGTATGCTGGAGATATCAGAAGTGCGAATGCTGACGTAAGTAACGATAAAGGGGGTGAAAAGCCTCCTCGCCGGAAGACCAAGGGTTCCTGTCCAACGTTAATCGGGGCAGGGTGAGTCGACCCCTAAGGCGAGGCCGAAAGGCGTAGTCGATGGGAAGCAGGTTAATATTCCTGCACGACTTGTAATTGCGATGGGGGGACGGAGAAGGCTAGGTGGGCCAGGCGACGGTTGTCCTGGTGAAAGTGCGTAGGTGGTGTTTCTAGGCAAATCCGGAGACACAACACTGAGACACGAGACGAACACACTACGGTGTGGAAGCCATTGATGCCCTGCTTCCAGGAAAAGCCTCTAAGCTTCAGATTACAAGTCATCGTACCCCAAACCGACACAGGTGGTCGGGTAGAGAATACCAAGGCGCTTGAGAGAACTCGGGTGAAGGAACTAGGCAAAATAGAACCGTAACTTCGGGAGAAGGTTCGCTCTTGATGGTGAAGTCCCTTGCGGATGGAGCTGTCGGGAGTCGCAGTGACCAGATGGCTGGGACTGTTTATCAAAAACACAGCACTCTGCAAACACGAAAGTGGACGTATAGGGTGTGACACCTGCCCGGTGCCGGAAGGTTAATTGATGGGGTTAGCGCAAGCGAAGCTCTTGATCGAAGCCCCGGTAAACGGCGGCCGTAACTATAACGGTCCTAAGGTAGCGAAATTCCTTGTCGGGTAAGTTCCGACCTGCACGAATGGTGTAACCATGGCCATGCTGTCTCCACCCGAGACTCAGTGAAATCGAATTCGCCGTGAAGATGCGGTGTACCCGCGGCTAGACGGAAAGACCCCGTGAACCTTTACTACAGCTTGGCACTGAACATTGAACCTACATGTGTAGGATAGGTGGGAGGCTTTGAAGGCGTGACGCCAGTTGCGCTGGAGCCGTCCTTGAAATACCACCCTTGTATGTTTGATGTTCTAACGCAGGGCCCTGAATCGGGCTCGCGGACAGTGCCTGGTGGGTAGTTTGACTGGGGCGGTCTCCTCCCAAAGAGTAACGGAGGAGCACGAAGGTTGGCTAATCCTGGTCGGACATCAGGAGGTTAGTGCAATGGCATAAGCCAGCTTAACTGCGAGACGGACAGGTCGAGCAGGTACGAAAGTAGGTCATAGTGATCCGGTGGTTCTGAATGGAAGGGCCATCGCTCAACGGATAAAAGGTACTCCGGGGATAACAGGCTGATACCGCCCAAGAGTTCATATCGACGGCGGTGTTTGGCACCTCGATGTCGGCTCATCACATCCTGGGGCTGAAGTCGGTCCCAAGGGTATGGCTGTTCGCCATTTAAAGTGGTACGCGAGCTGGGTTCAGAACGTCGTGAGACAGTTCGGTCCCTATCTGCCGTGGGCGTTGGATGATTGAAGGGAGTTGCTCCTAGTACGAGAGGACCGGAGTGAACGAACCTCTGGTGTTCGGGTTGTCACGCCAGTGGCACTGCCCGGTAGCTAAGTTCGGAATCGATAACCGCTGAAAGCATCTAAGCGGGAAGCGAGCCCTGAGATGAGTCATCCCTGACCCCTTGAGGGTCCTAAAGGGCCGTTGGAGACCACAACGTTGATAGGTGGGGTGTGTAAGCGCAGTGATGTGTTGAGCTAACCCATACTAATTACCCGTGAGGCTTAACCATACAACACCCAAGAAGTGTTTCGAGCCTTGTAACGAATACGAAACTACTTACATCAGCTTTCTCAGATTGAAGAATTTGCCTGGCGGCCATAGCGCCGTGGAACCACCTGATCCCATGCCGAACTCAGAAGTGAAATGCGGTAGCGCCGATGGTAGTGTGGCATTCGCCATGCGAGAGTAGGACACTGCCAGGCACCCAATTTTAGATTACGCGGATAGCGTGGTCTTTACCGGTTAGTGTGCTGATATGGCTCAGTCGGTAGAGCGCATCCTTGGTAAGGATGAGGTCCCCAGTTCGATTCTGGGTATCAGCACCATTAAAGAGAAAGCCTCCCTGAAAAGGGAGGCTTTTTTGCATCTGTCGCTTTCTAAAAAATCTCCTCATATTCCTTACCTTCAATACTTTCCTCTGTTTGTAGTCTGTACTGTTTTCTGCTGATCTGAGTCCCAAGGTGTTACTCATTTGACTGCTATTGATGGTTTTATCCAGATATTTAACCATGATTGATTGACGTAAAACGTTTTACATGTAAAATCCGGCGCGTTTTGCCTATTACGTGGAGAAAAAGCATGGCGCAGGATAATGAATACTGTTTGGGGGCGGTTCCCGCCAAAGGGCGCAAAGGTGTGCTGTCGCTGATGCTGGTGATGCTAGGCCTGACCTTCTTCTCTGCCAGCATGTGGACCGGTGGTGCGCTGGGCACCGGGCTGGTGTTCGATGACTTCATCAAGGCGGTACTTATCGGCAACTTGTTGCTGGGTATCTACACCGCTTGTCTCGGTTATATCGGTGCCTCAACCGGCCTCTCTACCCATCTGTTGGCGCGCTACTCGTTTGGGGTGAAAGGTTCCTGGCTGCCATCCCTGCTGCTGGGTGGCACTCAGGTCGGCTGGTTTGGCGTTGGCGTGGCGATGTTTGCCCTGCCGGTGCAGAAGGCGACCGGCATCGATGTGAACTGGCTGATCGCCATTTCGGGCATGTTGATGACGGTGACCGTCTACTTCGGTATTTCAGCTCTGATGGTGCTGAGCTTTGTGGCAGTACCGGCCATTGCACTGCTTGGCGGCTACTCGGTCTGGCTGGCGGTGACCTCGACCGGTGGCATGGCTGCGTTGCAGCAGGTGCAACCAAGCAATCCCATCGAGTTCACCACGGCGCTGACCATGGTGGTCGGTTCCTTCATTAGTGCAGGAACCCTGACTGCCGACTTTGTTCGCTTTGGTCGCAAACCCTGGGGCGCCGTCATGATTACCATGGTGGCGTTTTTTTTGGGCAACACTCTGATGTTCGTCTTCGGTGCAGCCGGCGCGGCCGTGACCGGGCAGGCCGATATCTCGGAAGTGATGCTGATGCAGGGGCTGCTAATCCCCGCCATTCTGGTGCTCGGCCTCAATATCTGGACCACCAACGACAACGCTCTCTACGCCTCCGGCCTCGGTTTTGCCAACATTACCGGTCTCAAGAGCAAGCCGCTCAGCGTGATCAACGGCCTCATCGGTACGGCTTGTGCCCTCTGGCTTTACAACAACTTTGTCGGCTGGCTGGCCTTTTTGAGTACGGCAATTCCGCCGATCGGTGGCATTATCATCATGGATTTCCTGCTCAATCGTGAGCGTTACCGTCAGTTTGCCGAGCAGCAGTTCGAGACGGTGCGCTGGCAGGCTCTGGTCGCCACGGCAGTCGGGGTAGCTGTCGGCAAGTGGCTGCCGGGCATAGTGCCACTCAACGCGGTATTGGGCGCCGCCTTCACCTATTTCATTCTGGTTCGCCTCACCCAGCGGCCGGTTCTGGTACAGGAAGTTAACAAATGCTGATTCAACATATTCGTTTGGCCGATCGGGCAGGGTTGTGGCAGATCCGCTGTCAGGATGGGGTCATCACAGCCATCGAACCCCATGACGAACATGCCGTCGCCGGTCGGGTGCTGGACGGGGAGGGCGGTCTGGCGATCGCTCCCTTGATCGAACCCCACATTCACCTCGATACCACCCAGACAGCGGGCGAGCCGAGCTGGAACCTCTCCGGCACCCTGTTCGAGGGGATCGAGCGCTGGGCCGAGCGCAAGGCGCTGCTGACCCATGAGGATGTGAAACAGCGTGCCATCCAGACGCTGAAGTGGCAGATCGCCAACGGCATCCAGTTCGTCCGTACTCACGTCGATGTCTCCGATCCCAATCTGGTGGCGCTCAAGGCGATGCTGGAGGTGCGGGAGGAGATGAAGGAGTGGGTCGAGCTGCAGATCGTCGCCTTCCCGCAGGAGGGGATCCTCTCCTATCCCAACGGTAAGGCACTGCTGGAGGAGGCGCTCAAGCTGGGGGCCGATGTGATCGGTGCTATTCCCCATTTCGAGTTCACTCGGGAATATGGGGTCGAAAGTCTGCACTACATCTTCGATCTTGCCGAGAAGTATCAGGTTCTGGTCGATGTGCACTGCGACGAGATCGATGACGAGCAGTCCCGCTTTATCGAGACGCTGGCGACCCTGGCCTACGAGCGCGGTATCGGCCATAGAGTCACCGCCAGCCACACTACCGCCATGCACTCCTACAACGGCGCTTATGCTTCCCGCCTGTTCCGTCTGCTCAAGATGGCGGATATCAACTTCGTGGCCAATCCGCTGGTGAACATTCACCTGCAGGGGCGGTTCGATACCTATCCCAAACGTCGCGGTATTACCCGGGTGAAGGAGATGCTGGAGGCGAACATCAACGTCTGTTTCGGTCACGACGACGTGTTCGACCCCTGGTATCCCATGGGCACCGCCAACATGTTGCAGGTGCTACACATGGGGCTGCATGTCTGCCAGATCATGGGTTACGAGCAGATCAACGACGGTCTGAAGCTGATCAGCAGCCACAGCGCCCGCACCCTGAATGTGCAGGATCGCTATGGTATCGAAGTGGGCAAACCGGCCAACCTGTTGGTCCTGCCCGCCGACAACGGCTTCGATGCGGTGCGCCGTCAGGTGCCGGTGCGTTACTCGGTCCGCCACGGCAAGGTGATTGCCCAGACCCGCCCGGCCCAGACCGAAATCGTGCTGGGTCAGCCCGAGCCCATCGATTTTCGCCGCTGAGATTTCAATCAGGCTGGATGTCGATTAGTTCCGCCTCTGGGCACAAGGGCCGCCATTGCGACATAATGGCGGTCTGACCCTGAGGGAGTGACACCATGCAAACCTGGTTCTATGTTGCTGCAGGGGGCGCCATCGGCGCCTGCCTTCGTTTTGGGATTGCCGAACTGATGGCCTTGCTGCTGGGGCGCCACTTTCCTTACGGGACTCTGGTGGTCAACGTGGTGGGCTCTTTCATCATGGGGGTGGCGTTCGCCCTCATCAGTCATGGTCATGTGGTAGAACACCCGATGAAGCCGCTGCTGATGGTGGGGATCCTCGGTGCCCTGACCACGTTTTCTTCCTTTGCCCTCGATACGGTGGTGCTGGCTCAACATGGGGCCTATCTGAAAGCGCTGCTCAATATCGGTCTCAATCTCTTCCTCTGTCTGGCCATGGTGGTGCTGGGCATGCAGTTGGTTGCGAGCCGGGTTTAAGGTGTCCGGACGCCAGTGGCTCTGGTAAACTGGCGGCCATTCTTTGCTCTATGGGTGTTTGAGGGATGTCAGAACAAGCAACGACAACGCATTTTGGCTTTAAAACCGTGGCCGCGACCGAGAAGGAAACTCTGGTAGCAGGTGTCTTCCATTCGGTGGCAGCCAAGTATGATCTGATGAACGATCTGATGTCGTTCGGCATCCACCGCCTGTGGAAGCGCTTCACCATCGACTGTTCCGGTGTGCGCAAGGGCCAGAAGGTGCTGGATCTGGCCGGTGGTACCGGTGACTTGACCGCCAAGTTCTCCCGCATCGTCGGCGAGACCGGTCAGGTGGTGCTGGCGGATATCAACGACTCCATGCTGAAAGTGGGCCGCGACAAGCTGCGCAATCTGGGGGTCGCCAACAACGTCTCCTACGTGCAGGCCAATGCCGAGGCGCTCCCTTTCCCCGATAACCACTTCGACGTGATTACCATCGGCTTCGGTCTGCGCAACGTCACCGACAAGGACAAGGCGCTCGCCTCCATGTTCCGGGTGCTCAAGCCGGGTGGCCGTCTGCTGGTGCTGGAGTTCTCCAAGCCGGTCAGCGAAGTGATCGCCAAGCTCTATGACCTCTACTCCTTTAAACTGCTGCCGAAAATGGGCGAAATCGTCGCGAACGACAGTGAAAGCTACAAATATCTGGCAGAGTCCATCCGCATGCACCCGGATCAGCAGACCCTGGCCGGCATGATGGAAAATGTCGGTTTCGAGCAGGTGGAGTACTTCAATCTGACTCAGGGTGTGGTCGCCCTGCACCGCGGTTACAAGTTTTAAGGTTGCCTATGCCGATGGATGCCATGGTCACCGCGGTGATCGAAACCAGCCTCAACCAGTTGCTGGCGCTGGACAAACAGAGCCCGGAGCGGCTGCGCAAACTGGTGGGCAAGGTGCTCAAGCTGGAGCTGCGTGAACTCAAGCCGCTCTGGTTTGTTTTCTCCGAGCGTCGGCTGGATGTGCTGGCCCAGCATGAAGGGGAGGCCGATGCGGTGCTTAGCCTCTCCCTGACCGCCCTCGGTCTGCTGAAAGACCCGTCCGCCCTGACCCGCTATATCCGCGAGGAGAAGCTGGATCTGAGCGGTGATCCCCAGCTGGTACAGGCATTCAGCGTGCTGCTGGGTGAGCTGGATATCGACTGGGAAGAGGAGCTGTCGCGCTATACCGGCGACGTGCTGGCCCACACCCTGTTCAGCGGTGCCCGTCAGGCGCGTCGCCTGGCCGGTCGCGAGCTGTGCCGCACCCGCAGCCAGCTGGCGGAATATCTGACCGAAGAGGCCCGCCTCGCCCCCGGCCCGCTGGAAGTGGCGAGTTTCAACGATGACGTCGAGGTGCTGGCCCAGCAGCTCAAGGCCGTCGAACTGCGGCTGGCCCGCTTCGAACAGCAGGTGACCTGATGACCCCGAAGGAGTTCAAACGCCTCTATCGCATCATCACCATCCTGCTGGAGCAGGGCATCGACGAACTGGTGCCCGCCCGCTATCAACCTTGGCCGGGTCGTCTGGCCCGTCGCTCCCTGTTCTGGCTCAAGAACAAGCAACCGGATCTCAGCCGCGGTGCCCGTATCCGCCTCGCCTTCGAGGCACTTGGTCCCATCTTCATCAAGTTTGGCCAGATGCTCTCGACCCGCCGCGACCTGTTGCCGCCAGATATCGCCGAAGAGCTGGCCCTGCTGCAGGACAGGGTGCCCCCCTTCTGTGGTCAGGCGGCGCGCCAGCAGATCGAGCTGAGCCTGGGTTGTCCCATCGAAACCCTGTTTGACGACTTCGACGAGACGCCGCTGGCGTCGGCTTCCATCGCGCAGGTGCATACCGCCCGCTTGAAGGAGAGTGGCCGCGAGATCGTCATCAAGGTGATCCGTCCCGACATCGAGCCTGTCATCGAGGCCGACCTGAGACTGATGCAGGCGCTGGCCCGTCTGGTGGCCCGCTTCGTGCCCCAGAGCGCGCGGCTGCGCCCCATCGAGGTGGTGGAGGAGTATCGCAAGACCATCCTCGACGAGCTGAATTTGATGCGCGAAGCGGCCAACGCCATCCAGCTACGGCGCAATTTCACCGGCTCCGAGGCGCTCTATGTGCCTGAAATCATTACCGACCTCTGCCGCGAGCAGGTGCTGGTGATGGAGCGCATCTACGGTATTCCGGTCTCCGATATACCGGCGCTGGAAGCCAATGGCACCAACATGAAGTTGCTGGCCGAGCGCGGGGTAGAGGTGTTCTTCACTCAGGTGTTCCGCGACAGCTTCTTCCACGCCGACATGCACCCGGGCAACATCTTCGTCTCCTATGAGCACCCGGAAAACCCGCTCTGGATCGGCATCGACTGCGGCATCGTCGGCACCCTCAATCGGGAAGACAAACGCTATCTGGCGGAGAACTTCCTCGCCTTCTTCAACCGCGACTATCGCCGGGTGGCGGAGCTGCACGTGGAGTCGGGCTGGGTACCGGCAGACACCAAGGTGGACGAGTTCGAGTTCGCCATCCGCACCGTGCTGGAGCCCATCTTCGAGAAGCCGCTCTCCGAAATTTCGTTCGGTCACGTGCTGCTCAACCTGTTCAACACCGCTCGTCGCTTCCATATGACGGTGCAGCCGCAGCTGGTGCTGCTGCAAAAGACCCTGCTCTATGTGGAAGGGTTGGGGCGTCAGCTCTACCCGCAGCTCGATTTGTGGCAGACCGCCAAGCCGTTCCTCGAGAACTGGATGCACGAACAGGTGGGGCCCAAGTCGGTATTGAACGCCATCAAGGAGAAGGCGCCATTCTGGGCGGAGAAGCTGCCGGAGCTGCCGGAGCTGGTCTATGAGACTCTGCGCCAGACCCGTCATCAGCAGCGTCATTTCGACCAGATGTTTGCCGAGTTCCGCCGTCACAGCCGTCGGCAGGGGCAGGCCCGCTACCTCTTAGGGGTTGGAGCCAGCCTGCTATTGGCGGGTGTATTCTTGCTGACCCAAAAACAACACATTGAGTGGGGACAAGCCAGTCTCGCCGGTGCAGCCCTCTGCTGGCTGGTCGGCTGGTTGCGAACCCGTTCCCATTAATCAACAACCGCGCCGTCAGGCGCCTGTTCTGGAGAGAAAATCATGGGTGGTATCAGTATTTGGCAATTGTTGATCATTGCAGTCATCGTCGTGCTGCTGTTCGGTACCAAGAAACTGCGCGGCATTGGCGGTGATCTGGGCGCGGCGGTCAAAGGGTTCAAGAAAGCCCTCTCCGACGAGCCGGCTGATGCCAAGGCCGAGCAGAAAGATGCCGAGTTTCCCCCGAAACAGCTGAACGAAGCGGCCACTCAGAGCAGTGAGACCGCCAAACAGAAAGACAAAGACCAGGCCTAAGCCATGTTCGATATCGGTTTTTGGGAGCTGGTCGTTATCGGTGTGGTAGCACTGGTGGTACTGGGGCCCGAGCGGCTGCCGGTTGCCATCCGCACGGCTACCCACTGGATCCGCCTCATTCGTTCGACCGCGAACTCGGTCAAGTCCGAGCTGGAGCAGGAGCTCAAGTTGCAAGAGCTGCATAACGACCTCAAGAAGGCCGAACAGTTGCAGATGAGCAACCTGAGCCCCGAGCTGCAGGAGTCCATCGAACAGCTCAAAGCGGCGGCCCAGTCGGTCAATCGCCCCTATCAGGTGGAGAACGAGATCCGTCCGCCGCGCCCCGAGCCGGTCGCCCAGGCTGAGCCTGCCACGCCGGTGGAGCCTGCGGTGCAGCTGAGCCACGACGTGCCGCCGGTCAACAGCCAGCGGGAGAGTGAGCCGGTGCCGGTCAGCGACTCCGCAGTAAAAGGGGAGGTGAAGCCATGAGTCAGGCCGAACAACCCCTTATCAGCCATCTGGTTGAGCTGAGAACCCGCTTGCTGCGCTCCATTACCGCCATCCTCGTGGTGTTTCTGGCGCTGATCTACTTCTCCAACAACATCTACGACTTCGTGGCTCAGCCGCTGCTCAGCCAGCTGCCGGAAGGGACCAGCATGATCGCGACGGATGTGGCGACCCCCTTCCTGACGCCGATCAAGCTGACGCTGGTGGTCTCCTTCTTCGTGGCGATCCCCTATCTGCTCTATCAGGCCTGGGCTTTTATCGCCCCCGGTCTGTACCAGCACGAACGGCGCCTGATCATGCCGCTGGTGGTCTCCAGTGCCCTGCTGTTCTATGCGGGGATGGCGTTCGCCTACTACGTGGTGTTCCCGCTGGTGTTCGGTTTCTTCACCAGCACAGCACCCGCCGGGGTGACGGTGGCTACCGATATCGCCAGCTATCTGGACTTCGTACTGACCCTGTTCTTCGCGTTCGGGGTGGCGTTCGAAATTCCGGTGGCCACCATACTGCTCTGCTGGACCGGCGTGACCACACCGCAAAACCTGAAGGAGAAACGTCCCTATGTCATCGTCGGGGTGTTTGTGGTCGGCATGCTGCTGACGCCGCCTGATGTCTTCTCCCAGACCCTGCTCGCCATCCCGATGTGGGCGCTGTGGGAGATAGGTCTGTTCTTCGCCCGCTTCTACGTGAAGAAAGAGGATGAAGAGCAACAGGAACAACCGGATGTGGAGAGTTGAGGCTCTGTTCGTCACCTGTTTGCCGGACGGCGAGAGGATGACGAAGTCCGCAGGAATAGCAGAACGAGGGGAGCTTAGGCTCCCTTCCTCTTTTCATGCTCCCGTTCG
The DNA here is from genome assembly GCF_019048085.1 of Aeromonas sp. FDAARGOS 1416. Lineage (NCBI taxonomy): Bacteria > Pseudomonadati > Pseudomonadota > Gammaproteobacteria > Aeromonadales > Aeromonadaceae > Aeromonas > Aeromonas sp. FDAARGOS 1416. The sequence continues at coordinate 3,777,853 of NZ_CP077301.1, forward strand.
AGGCGTATGGTAAGGCCCCATTCGGTAGATGGTTTTCAAATACCTGATATGTATTCCTTTTGTCTGGAACTCCTCATCCCATGATCGATATCGGTTTAAACCTGACCAGCAGCCAGTTTGCCGGCGAGCAGGCTGAGCTGGTGGCCCGCGCCCGTGCCGCCGGAGTGGAAGCGCTGATCCTGACCGGTACCGATCTGGCTGGCAGCCGCGAGAGCGCCGGGTTGGCCGCCCGCTGGCCGGGCTACTGCTTCTCCACCGCCGGGGTCCATCCCCACGATGCCAAGAGTGTCGATGAGTCGACCCTGCCCGCCCTGCGCGAGCTGGCGGCGCTGCCGCAGGTGGTGGCCATCGGCGAGTGTGGCCTCGACTACAACCGCGATTTCTCTCCCCGTCCGCTGCAGGATGCTGTGTTCGACGCCCAGCTGGCACTGGCCGCCGAGCTCGGGATGCCGGTGTTTCTCCACTGCCGCGATGCTCACGCCCGTTTCATCGAGATCTTGCGTCCCTGGCTGCCCAGACTACCGGGAGCCGTGCTGCACTGCTTCACCGGCTCCGACGAGGAGCTGGACGAGTGTCTGGCGCTGGGGCTGCATATCGGGGTGACTGGTTGGCTCTGCGACGAGCGCCGCGGCCAACTGCTGCGCGAGCAGGTGGCCCGCATTCCAGCCGGCCGCCTGATGATCGAGACCGACGCACCCTATCTGGTGCCGCGGGATCTGAAACCGCGCCCGAAACGCAACGAACCCGCTTTTTTGCCGCACATCGCCCAGGTGGTGGCGGCCTGTCGTGGTGAAGCGCCCGAGGCCTTGCTGGCCCACACCCGGGCCACCTCCGCCGCGTTCTTCCAACTTCCTCTCCAGGAGTGATTCATGGCTACAACTCTTCCGGGCACCTTTCCGGGCCGCCGCCTGCGCCGTCTGCGCAAACATGATTTCAGCCGTCGTCTGGTGCGCGAGAACGTACTGACCGTCAACGATCTCATCTATCCGGTGTTCGTGCTGGAGGGGGAGAACCGTCGGGAAGCCGTTCCCTCCATGCCGGGGGTGGAGCGTCTCTCCATCGATCTGCTGCTGATCGAGGCTGCCGAACTGGTGGAGCTGGGTGTGCCCGCTATCGCCCTGTTCCCGGTGACCCCGCTGGAGAGCAAGAGCCTGATGGCGGAAGAGGCCTACAACCCGAACGGACTGGCCCAGCGCACCGTGCGTGCCCTCAAGGCCCGCTTCCCGGAGCTCGGGGTCATCACCGATGTGGCGCTCGATCCGTTCACCACCCACGGGCAGGATGGCATCATCGATGACGAAGGCTATGTGCTGAACGACATCACCACCGAGATCCTGATCAAGCAGGCGCTCTCTCACGCCGAGGCCGGGGTCGATATAGTCGCGCCGTCCGACATGATGGATGGCCGCATCGGTGCCATCCGCGCCGCGCTGGAAGAGAACGGCTTCATCAACACCCAGATCATGGCCTACTCCGCCAAGTACGCCTCCTGCTACTACGGCCCGTTCCGCGATGCGGTCGGTTCTGCCGGCAACCTCGGCAAGAGCAACAAGGCCACCTACCAGATGGATCCGGCCAACAGCAACGAAGCCCTGCACGAAGTGGCGCTGGATATTCAGGAAGGGGCCGACAGCGTGATGGTCAAGCCGGGCATGCCCTATCTGGACGTGATCCGTCAGGTGAAGGATCAGTTCGGCGTGCCGACCTTTGCCTATCAGGTGAGTGGCGAGTACGCCATGCACATGGCGGCGATCCAGAACGGTTGGCTGAAAGAGAAGGAGTGCATCATGGAGTCCCTGCTCTGCTTCAAGCGGGCCGGGGCCGATGGCATCCTCACTTACTTCGCCAAGCGCGTGGCGCAGTGGCTGAAGGAAGATGCCCGTTAAGCCGGGTTGAAGAGAGAAACGAGAGGGGGAGCCGATGGCTCCCCCTCTGTCGTTATGGCTCTCTTTTGGTCACGAGCGGATGATTACAGCTTGATCCAGGCATCGCTCCAGTGGCTGCCGGTACCCGGTGCATAGTGGCCGGTCGAGCCGCCACACCAGCCGCTGTAGGGCCAGGGTTTGCACTCGTAGTCGCCACCGGCATTGCTGACCCGTTCGCCACTCTGATAAGCGGTGCCCGCAACATAGGTCGGGTAGCTGCCGTTACCACCGTCACTGTCACCACCCGGTGCCTGTTCCACCAACGCCAGGGTGAAGCGGCGCTCGAAGCCCTGCTTGCTCCCCTCAGCCATGCCCGCCAGCAACAGCTCGTAACTACCGGCCGCTAGGCCCGACTGTGCCAGCTGCAGGGAACCCTGACCATCGATCAGGGCGCTGCCGGTGGCGGCCGGATTGCCATCCTGCAACAGGGTCGCGGTGACGGTCACCGGGTTGGCGGTGGTCAGCGTGAGGCTGAAGTCGATCGCGCCGTTGACGATGAGATATTCGGCCGCCAGATCGGTGACGGTGAAGTCACTGCTGCTACCGGTCGTGGGCAGGATGAAGTCTCCGCTCAGGTAGGTCAGACCGGTCCAGCCGGAGCTGGTCAGCCAGTGCTTGCCATTGGTCTGATAGACGCTGGGCAACTGGGTGCACTGTTTGTTGTCATTGACGAAGCCGATACCGTAAAAGCCCGCCACATTCTTGTAGCAGAGCTGGCGACCATTCTGGTGCAGCACTGGCTGATCCAGCTTGCCCTTGTGGTGGAGTGACAGCCAGTCAAACTGGTTGATGGCCGAGACCAGCGGCACAAACTGGCCATCGGGCTGTCGATAACGGATCAGGGATCCGGCATCACAGAGCAGACCATCAGCCTGCTGTTCGACGTAGCCGTAGTACTGCTCGCCATCCTGGAAGGTGAACCGGCAGAGATTGCCTTTCTCCGACTCCTTGGGGATCCAGCCCATCAGCAGTCGCTCCTGATTGTTCAGGGCCGCCAGCTGCCCGGCACTGAAGTCGCTGCCGTTGGCTACCCAGCCTTGCGGCATGGTAGAGAATTGCATGAAGTAGTGGTCGGTATAGTACATGTGGCTGTCAGCGCGATGCTTGCGAGCCCCCTGGCTGACCGAGTTGTAGCGATAGATGTCGTTTTCCGGCTTGTGGAAACCGTTGAGATCATCGTCCAGATAGGGCAGGTCGCCCTTGCGGATATGGTAGTTGGCCATACCCGTCATCAGCGGATGCCAGCCGTGGCTGCCACGGGCAAACGCGCTCTCATGGCTGTAGGACTTCCCATCGAAGCCGTGGCCAAATTCGTGGGCAATGATGCCCCAGCCGCCGTAGTAGTGGCTGACAAAGTTAAAGGTATCGACCCCGGTGATGCCACCACTCCCCAGCCCGCCCCCCATGGCGGTGATCCCCAGGTTGAGGTAGGGGCGCTTCATCAGGCTGTGGTAGTAGTAGTCATAATCGGCCGCCGTAAAGATCCCGTTTGGCACATAGCTGTTACCGCCATTGCCGAACATCTCGTAGCCGTTCACCGCCTTGAAGTTGTACCAGACGTGTTTGAACTCCTCGGTCGAGACCATGTAGGCCAGGTTGGTGGCGATGATCAGCCACTCGCGGGCGTAGAGGGCATTGATGGGGCGCCAGGAGCCGCTGGTGTTGGTGGCGAAACGCACGTTCCAGCTTGGCTTGAGGCGTGCCAGCTTCTGGGCAAACGGATCCGAGTTGGAACTGAACCTGTGCTCGAACTGGGCGGGCAGATTGATGCTGTTGTCGAGCAGGTTGTTGAGATCAAACACACCATCGCGGCTGGCGCTGTTGAAGCGTCCCTGCTCACCAAAGGCGCTCAGTGGCAGGGTGATTTGGGCATAGGCGGGCAGGCGATCGAGCTGGCCCAGGATCAGCCACTTGTTGATACCGTTCAGGCGTGACTCGATATTGATGTCATACAGCTCTCTGGCGGCATAGTTGGTGATGCGCACCGTGTCGTTATCAAGCAGCTCGGTCTTGACCAGAGAATTGATGTTGACCGAACGCTGGGCGCGATCGATCAGCACCTCGTAGGGTTCGTCATTGCGCAGTATGTAGCTGACTGCGGCCGGCATCAGCTGATCGAAGATCAGCGGGCGAGCCGGCAACTGCTCGTCGGCCGTGAAGCTGATCTCCTTGCTCAGCAGCTGGTTGAAACCCAGGCCGTGCTCGTTGGCGGTGACAAGCGCCGAGCCCGCCAGCTGGAGATCTTTCAGCGCCGCCACGGGCTGCTGGTTGATCTCCTGGACAGTAAAGGTCGGGTTCTTGAACTGAAAGTCGTTGGCGATCAGGGTATCGGCATCATGCCACTCGATGCGGTCCTTGAAGTTCACCACCAGCCGATCGCCATCCATGTCGATTTTTTGCAGATTGCTGTCGGCGATCACCTGCTCAGGCGCCAGCGGGGTGTTGCTGGCGATGGCATCAGCCAGTTTGCGCAGGTCATAGATGTAGTAGTTTTTGCCGGCGGTGTGGGCCAGGAGATAGTCACCCACCTGATGGAGTTGCACCAGACGGTGGCTGTATTTTCCTTCAAAGGCGAGCCGACCGGCGATGGGGGTCTTGAGGCTGTTCTCCGGCGTCACATCCTGCTGGCGGTAGACCTTGATCTCGCTCAGCGCATCGGCCACCAGCACGTAATCCTGATTGGCAAAGACGGCCTGGGCGCGGTGCAGGCTGTTGCTGCCGGAATCCCGACCGGTTCCCAGGGTGGTGACATGGCGATGTTCATCGGCCAGATCGAAGATATCGACCCGGTGCGAGTAGCGCGAGACCACGTAGAGCAGGTTGTTGCGGACAAACAGTTCACTGATCTGGTTGTAGGCCGTGGCACTGCCGGTTTCGGTGCCGCGGATCTCGCCAATCTGCTGGCGGCTCGGGATATCGATAATGGCCACATGGCCCGGATTGCCGTTCTGGCTGACATAGAGCCGATCCTGATAGCGCTCGACCGCCGTGATCAGGCTGGCGTCCAGCCCCAGCTGGTCGGCCGCCAGCTCCTCGCCTTTGTCCAGATATTGCAGCGAGGTGGCAAACGAGTTGACGCTGCAGGAGCTGGTCTCCATCACCACCCGGGTGCGTTCGCCATTCTGGATCTGGCCGTGGGGGAAGTACTCCAGCAGACAGCCGTTGCCGTAGTCATAGTTGCCAAAGCGTTTGTTGACCGCTACGACCCCACCGTCGTACCAGGTCAGCTCCCACTCCTCATCGAAGAAATCAAAGACGTTACGAATGGCTGTTTCGTCGAAAAAGTGGGGTTTGGGCAGATCGAACAGAATGTGGTTATCCGCCGTCAGCGGGTAGAGCAGGCCATTGATGGCAAGGTGGCGCTTGCCATCCTTGATGATCACGTTCTGCTCGTCAGCCGCACTCTGATGCAGCGCGGCGAGGCGCGCCGTCATTTGCTCGTAGTGCTCCTGATAGGTTTGTTTGAAATAGGCTTGTTCGCGCTCATCGGCCACGACATGGGCCGACAGCAGCAAACCGAGCAGGGTGGCAAGCTTGGTGGTTCTTGGCATGGTGATTTCCTTATCTTGGTTGTTGTTGGATGTTTTTTGGTGCTTGGCAAGCATGTAAAAGAGAGGGGCTAACCCGTCCGGGTCAGAGCATCCTGCCCATCGGCGGTGTGGCCGACGGGCAGGATATGGGCGGGGGCCTGTCGGCCCCCGTTAGTGGTTGGGGCAAGGTCAGAGCTTGATCCAGGCATTGCTCCAGGCAGAGCCGGTACCCGGCGCATAGTGGCTGGTCGAGCCTCCACACCAGCCGCTGTAGGGCCAGGGTTTGCACTCGTAGTTGCCACCGGCATTGCTAACCCGATCACCAGCCTGATAGCCGGTGTTGGGAGCGTAGGCCGGGTAGTCACCTTCGCCACCGCCGCTGTTCTCTTCGGTCAGCGCAACCGTGAAGCGCTGTACCACCGGCTGCTGGCCATCTGCCAGGCCGGTGATGACCACGTCGTAGCTACCGTCGGTGACATTGCTGCCCTGCAGCATCAGGGTGCTGGTGCCGTTCACCTGGCTGCTGGTGGTACCGTGGCTGTGGCCGCTCTGCTCCAGAGTCGCGGTGATCTGTACCGGGTTGGCGGTGGTCAGGTTGAAGCGGATGCTGACCTGACCGTTGACTATGGTGTACTCGCTCGCCATGGCGCTGACGGTGAAGTCGCTGCTGCCTTCGGCGGGTGGCGTTGTGCCGCCGCAATCGCTGTCGCCCTGTACGCGCCAGACGCCCCAGTCACCCGTGGTGCCCGGCTCTTCGTTCTGGGTCCACCAGCCTGCCAGCCAGTTCTTGCCGTTGTGGCTGACGATGTCGCCGCCCACGTAGACCTTCTTGGCATCCCAGCTGTTTTCACAGACGGCGCCCTGCTCCCTGACGGTCACGTTGCGCTGCTGGGTTACCTGCTGACCGGCGCTGTCGCTCACCTGATAGGTGAGGGTGTAGCGGCCGACCTTGCTGCTGTCGACGTTGCCGCTGACCTTGATTTGGGCGGTCAGGTCGCCATCTTCTTCATCATGGGCGCTGACGCCAGCGATCGGATCGAAAGCGGTACCCAGTTCCAGCGTGGTATCGGTGACACCGCTGAACACCGGCTTCATGCTGTAGACCTCGATGGTACGTACCTGCTCGGTGACGTTGTTGTCGCGATCGCTCACCTTGTAGGTGAGGGGGTAGAGGCCGATGCGCTGGCTGTCTACCGAGCCTTCCACCTGGATTTGGCCAGTCAGGTCGCCATCTTCCTTGTCGTTGGCGCTGACACCGGCCAGCGGATCAAAGGCGGTACCCTGCTTGATGCGGGTATCGCTCAGGCCGCTGAACACCGGCTTGCCGTTGTCGACCGGGGGCGTGATCTCCTGATCGTGGATGAAGGGGCCGTAGCTCTTGATGAAGGATTCGTTGTAGGACTGACCGGCGGCGTTGCGGCCCATGTCCCAGTTGATGGACCAGGTCATCACGCCGCGCAGCGGTTGCCCCTCGCTCTTCAGGCGGTTGAAGGCGTTGTAGAGCTTCTGCGGATCCTGCACATAGCCGGTGGCGGCGGCGTCGATGTTGGTCGGAATGCCAAACACCAGCTTGTCATGGGGGATCTTGTAGAAGCCGCGGGTTCCGTTGCTCAGCGAATCCGCCATGTAGTAGATGAACTCTTCTTTCAGGGCATCGTTGTTCTGGGCAATCCAGCCGATGCCATCGATGTAGATACCGTCACCACCCTGGTTGTAGAACTGGGGGTTGATCCAGTCGTAGTAGCCTTCCAGATTGCGGATATAGGGGATGTAGGCGCCAGTCTGGGTCAGATAGGGGAACTCCGGCGCCATGGTGATTAGGAAGTTTTTCCCCTGGGAGCGGTAGTGATCCTTGACCAGACGCAGGGCCGCCGGGATCACGGTCTGGTTGTCGGCGGCGGTGATGGCGGCCTGTTCCAGGTCGATATCCAGCCCGTCGAAGCCATAGGTCTCCACCAGACGGATGATCTCGTCGGCAAAGGCCTGCTCCTGACCTTTGCGCAGCTCGATGTGTGCATCGGCACCGCCCAGCGCCAGCAGCACGGCACGGCCCTGACGGTTCAGCTCTGCGATCTGCTCGATAAACTGGCTTTCGCTCATGCCGATGGCCGGGTCGAGCTTGAAGGTGGGGATGGGATCGCTGCCATACACCTTCATGAAGGAGACATCGACCACGTTGTATTGCGGGTTGACCTGATCGAGCTTGACGCAGGGGGCGATACCGCCCTTGTAGCCCGAGCCGTCACACCAGTTGTGCCAATAGCCGACCACTACGCCGGACTGGGGGTTGACCATCGCCTGACCGGCACTGGTGGCATATGCCATGGGGGCGCCCATGCCGAGCAGGCAGCCAAGCAGGGATAATTTGAGTTTGTTCATCGTCTCTCCGTACGGTGCAAATGGGGCGTCGGTTGTGACCGGACGTCCTCGGGGGCAGCCCCGCTGTCATAGGTGTTTTCCCTTAGACCGGTGGCTTTGCGTCGCGCCCTTTCGGGTCACTTTGCCTTTTTCACCCGATTTCTGTGCAGCACAGAGAATCAAGTGACCTGCATGGCAGGTTGCCTATGATAGATGCTTGAAAATAAATTAATCAATAGTTGGTTTTGATTCTAATTAACTGAAAAATATTGATAATTTGTTACAGTTGCCACATTTTGTCCGTTTCAATGATTGAGCATGACGGTACTTGGCTGGCAGCTGTGGCGCCGGTAAATGGCGGCTTTTTGCCCCTTGAAAGTAGCGATAAGAGCCAAAAAAGGCCCACATATTCATCTTGTTACTGGCTGTTGATGGCAAAACTGCAGCAACGGCAGAGATCCGGGTCGCAATGGTAGGAAAAGTACAGGGTTGCGGCGGATTCCCGCTTGATTATTGCGTGGCTTGGCCACATGTTAGAAAGCCATACAGAGCTGCTAAAGCGGTCTGTTCAAGACCAAACAAGAGGTAACCGGGATGAATAACCCTTTGCTGACAATGGATTCGCTGCCCCCTTTCAGCCAGATCAAGCCGGAGCAGGTTCAACCTGCCGTGATTCAGGCGATTGCTGACTGCAAGCAGAAGATCAGCGATGTGCTGGCCCAGCGTGATCCCCATACCTGGGATAGCCTGATTGCCCCGCTGGAAGAGGTAAATGACCGTCTGTCACGGATCTGGTCACCGGTCAGCCACCTCAACTCCGTACTCAACAGCGAAGCGCTGCGCGAGGCCCATGATGCCTGCCTGCCGCTGCTCTCCGAATTCCAGACCTATGTCGGTCAGCATGAAGGGCTCTATCAGGCCTATCTGGCCCTCTCCGAGAGCGATGATTTCCCGCTGCTCAGCGGCGCCCAGCGCAAGGAGATCCAGAATACCCTGCGTGACTTCCGCCTCTCCGGTATCGGTCTGCCTGCCGAGGCGCAGCAGCGTTACGGCGAAATTCAGGCCCGCCTCTCCGAGCTGGCCTCCCGCTTCAGCAACAACGTGCTGGATGCGACCCAGGGCTGGCACAAGCTGGTGGCCGATGAAGCCGAACTGGCCGGCTTGCCCGACAGCGTGCGTGCCGCTGCCCGTCAGATGGCTGAACTTAAAGGCAAAGAGGGGTGGCTGTTCACGCTGGATATCCCCTCTTATCTGCCGGTGATGATGTACGCGGACAACCGCGAACTGCGCGCCGAGATGTACGAAGCCTTCACCACCCGCGCCTCCGATCAGGGCCCCAATGCGGGCAAGTGGGACAACTCAGTCATCATGAGCGAGCTGCTCACCCTGCGCCGCGAACTGGCCCAGCTGCTGGGCTTTGCCAACTATGCCGAGCTCTCCCTGGCCACCAAGATGGCGGACAAGACCGAACAGGTGGTGAGCTTCCTCACCGATCTGGCGGCCAAATCCCTGCCACAAGGCAAGGCCGAGCTGGAGGAGATCCGCGCCTTCGCCGCCGAGCAGCATGGTCAGAGCGAGCTGGCCGCCTGGGATCTCGCCTACTACGCCGAGAAGCTCAAGCAGCACAAGTTCTCCATCTCCGATGAGCAGCTGCGCCCCTACTTCCCCGCCAGCAAGGTGGTGAAGGGGTTGTTCGAAGTGGTGAAGCGGGTGTTCGGCATGAAGGTGCGCGAGCGCCTCGGCATCGACACCTGGCACCCGGACGTGCGCTTCTACGATATCTTTGATGCCGACGACGAGCTGCGCGGCAGCTTCTATCTAGACCTCTATGCCCGCGAGCACAAGCAGGGCGGCGCCTGGATGGATGTCTGCCTGGGTCGTCGCTACCGTCAGGATGGTTCACTGCAAAAACCGGTGGCCTACCTGACTTGCAACTTCAACGGTCCGGTGGATGGCAAACCGGCGCTGTTCACCCACAACGAAGTGGTCACCCTGTTCCATGAGTTTGGCCACGGCATTCACCACATGCTGACCCGCATCGACGTGGCCGGTGTCGCCGGTATCAACGGCGTGGCGTGGGATGCGGTGGAGCTGCCGAGCCAGTTCCTCGAGAACTGGTGCTGGGAGTCCGAGGCGCTGGCCTTTATCTCCGGCCACTACGAGACCGGCGAGCCGCTGCCTGCCGATCTGCTGGAGAAGATGCTGACCGCCCGCAACTTCCAGGCGGCCATGCAGATGCTGCGCCAGCTGGAGTTCGCCCTGTTCGACTTCCGCCTGCATCAGGAGTTTGATCCGGCCAATCCGACGCAGCTTCCGGCGCTGCTGGATGAGGTGCGCAGTCAGGTAGCAGTGATGACGCCGCCAGCGTTCAACCGCTTCCAGCACAGCTTCTCCCACATCTTTGCGGGCGGCTATGCGGCGGGCTACTACAGCTACAAGTGGGCCGAGGTGCTCTCTGCCGATGCCTTCTCCCGCTTCGAGGAGGAGGGGATCTTCAACCCGGCGACCGGCCAATCCTTCCTGAAGAATATTCTGGAGAAGGGGGGCTCGAAGGAGCCGATGGAGCTGTTCCGAGCCTTCCGTGGTCGTGAGCCCAAGGTGGATGCACTGCTGCGACACAGCGGGATCGCTGCCTGAGATTCCTGACCCGCAGCCTGTGTGAGCTTCAAGCAGGTACACTGTTTTGCGGCATAGTGGGATCGAGTCGTGATTTCTGCGACAAAAAGGGACCTTTTGGTCCCTTTTTTCAAGGCTTTTTAATATCTTGCTGATTGCATATTTGCACTGCCCACGGCTCTTCAGTAGAGTCGTGTTCTAACCTTCAAGGAGAGAAAGCCACTTGCCATGAGGCGAGCACTCGATTCCGTCTATCAAATCATCTCAAGTCTGGCTCATTCGAGCGGCCAGGGATATTTCGATACCTTTGTGAGTGAAATCGCCGCTGCTGTGATGGCTGATGTCGTCCTGATCGCCAGCAGGGAATCAAATGCTACCTACCTGACAGTTCAGGCTGCCTACCCCTCCTCTCTTGACCCCGATACCCTGACGCTGCCACTGACTGACTCTCCCGATGCCATTACCTGGCAGGAGGGGGAAGCCTGGTTCAGCGATCGTCTGTTGCAGCTGTTCCCCGCGATGCCGCTTGCCGATGCGTGGCAAGCCCAGGCTTACGCCGGGATCGCCCTCAAGGATGCGGATGGCGAAACCATAGGTATCTGCTGCCTGCTCTATCGTCAGCCGCAGGTCAATATGACCAAGGTGATGGGGCTGCTCCGGTTGTTGGGGCCGCTGGCCGGTCGTGAACTGGCGCTGATGCTGCAACGCCAGCTGCCGCAACTCTTGCCTGATACCCCCCATGTGCTGCAGAGCATGCTGTTTCAGGCCCCGGTGGGGATCGGCAAGCTCGATCTCGCCGGCCGCATTCTCTGGGCCAATCCGGCCATCGAGAAGATGCTGGGTTATCCCCTCGACGAGCTGCTTCATCGCTCCATCTCCGACATCAATCACCCGGAGGATTGGCAGCGCAGCCTTGAGTGCTACGAAGAGATCCGGCGCGGCGAGCGCAGCAGTTTCACCCAGGAGAAGCGCTACTTCTGCAAGGGGGGCGAGATCCTGTGGGGGCGGGTAACTGTCACCCTGATCCGCGACGAGCAGCAGCAGCCGGACTACCTGATGGTGCTGCTGGAGAATATCGATCCTCTCAAGCGTCATGCGGAGCAGCTCAAGCTCTCTCACCGGGTCTACGACAACCTCTCCGAAGCGATTCTGGTGTGCGATGCCGACAGCCGCATCATCTCGGTCAACCCGGCCTTCGAGCAGATCACCGGCTACAGCAGTGACGAGGTGCGGGGCCAGCGTCCCAGCATGCTCAAGTCCGGGCTGCACGATCAGACCTTCTATGCCGACATGTACCACGCGCTGGAGCGGGTGGGGGTGTGGCGTGGCGAAGTGTGGAACAAGCGCAAGAACGGCAAGCTCTATCCGCAGCAGCTGATGATCAGCACCCTGCGTGAAGCCGGCAAAATTCAGCAATATATCGCCATTTTCAGCGATCTTTCCCAGACCAAGGTGGCCGAGCAGAAGATTGCGACCCAGGCCAACTACGACAACCTCACCAGCCTGCCCAACCGCTGGCTGTTTGGCCGCTGCCTCACCCGCTTCTGCGAGCGGGGCGAGCGCTTCGCGCTCATGGTGCTCGACCTCAACAACTTCAAGGCGGTCAATAACAGCATGGATCACCATGCTGGCGATGCCCTGCTGCGGGAGGTCTCGGATCGACTGGTGAGCCGGGTGCGCACCGAAGATCTGGTGGCCCGCATCGGTGGCGATGAGTTCGCGTTCCTGGTGCCCGGCATCGTCACCCGCCGTCAGGCCGAGGTGTTTGCCAAGCAGGTGATCGGCAGCTTTGCCCGTCCCTTTATGCTGGCCAACCAGCATCTCTATGTGACCGCGACCATCGGCATGACTCTCTGTCCGGTCGATGGCAGCGAGAGCGACGAGCTGCTGCGCAACGCCGAACAGGCGCTGTTTGCGGCCAAGCGGCAGGGACGGTTGCTCGGTGCCTACTGCTCATCCATGCGGGAAGAGGTGCGCCAGCGCCACCAGATGCAGCAGGATCTGGCCGAAGCGATCAAGCTGGAGCAGCTGACCATGGCCTACCAGCCGATCTGGGACAATCGCAGCGGACGGGTTGCCAAGCTGGAGGCGCTGGTGCGCTGGTATCACCCCCACTGGGGGCAGGTATCCCCTGCCGAGTTTATTCCGCTGGCGGAAGAGGCGGGATTGATTCAGGGGCTGGGTGCGCTGGTATTGTGGCAATCGTGCCGGGATCTGGCGCGGTTGCAGCAATCCGGCTTCCCTGATCTGCAGATGTCGATCAACCGTTCCACCATGGAGTTCCAGACCATCGACCCCGAGGCGAGTGAGTGGCTCAAGGTGATCCAGCACTTCGGGCTCGATCCTGCCGACATCGTCATCGAAATCACCGAATCTCTGCTGATGGAGAGCAGCGATCAGCACAGGGTGCGGATCGATGCCCTGCGCGAGGCGGGTTGCAAGCTGGCCATCGACGATTTCGGTACCGGCTACTCGGCCCTCAACTATCTGCGCACCTTCCCGGTAGATCTGGTCAAGATCGACCGCTCCTTCGTGCGCCATATCCCCTTCAACGAGCAGGATAGGATGCTGCTCGATGGCATCATCAACATAGTGCACAACCTGGGCATGCAGGTGGTGATCGAGGGGGTTGAGACCCGCGAGCAGCTCAACTTCCTCTGCCAGAAGGGGTGTGCCTTCACCCAGGGTTATCTGCTCAGCCGCCCGCTGGCCTATGACGATCTCATTGATTACCTCGCTCTCAACCGTCAGGGGATGAACCTCACTGTCGTGAGCTGATCCACCGCTTCTGTTATCATGGCCGCTTCTGTACGTGCCATGAGTCTGCCTCCTATGCCCCATATTCAGGTTTTCAGTGAAGTCCCCGCCCGTGATGGCGAGCTCGACGCCCTGCGTTTACGCCTTGCCGACGTGGAGTTTCCGGCTCCGTTTGCGCTGGTACTGACTGAAGAGAGACTGGAACTGCGCAAGCTGGATGAGCCCAAGCTGGGTGCCGTCTATGTGGACTTCGTGGAAGGGGCGGTGGCACATCGCCGCAAATTTGGCGGTGGTCGCGGCCAGTCCATCGCCAAGGCGGTGGGGCTGAAGGCCGGAGCCACTCCGACCGTGGTGGATGCTACCGCCGGGCTGGGGCGCGATGCCTTCGTGCTCGCCTCCCTCGGTTGCAAGGTGACCCTGATCGAACGCAGTCCCGTGGTGGCTGCTCTATTGCAGGACGGGTTGGCGCGGGCGGCACAGGATCCCGAGATTGGCCCCTGGGTCAGCGAGCGGATGCACCTGCTGCAAGGCCCGGCGGTGGACAACCTGCTGGCGCTGCCGGAGCGGCCCGAGGTGATCTACCTCGACCCCATGTTCCCGCACAAGCAGAAGTCGGCGCTGGTAAAAAAAGAGATGCGGGTGTTCCAGTCGCTGGTGGGGCCGGATCTCGATGCGGATGCCTTGTTGCCTGCCGCGCTCAAGATGGCTGATAAGCGGGTGGTGGTGAAGCGGCCGGATTACGCCGGCTGGCTCAACGAGCATAAACCCAGCATGGCCATCGAAACCAAGAGCAACCGCTTCGATGTCTATGTGATGGCGGCGCTGGCTGCGGGTTAAAAGCCGGTGCGAGTTGCGGATGCAAAAAAGAGGGCCAACGTCATGTTGGCCCTCTTTTGTCTTACTGGATTCAGTTGGTTGGCGCGAAGCGGATCAGCTTATCTTCCCCTTGCCAGTTCAGGCGCAGGGTCGCCAGATCCGCGAGGCTGAGCCGCTCGCCACTGTGCAGCAACAGATACTCGACCCCTTCGCTGGCTTCGATAGTGCGGATCTTGTCATCCCGCTGGCGACCATCGCGGCTGGTGAGGGTCACCGGCAGTTGCCAGCTGGCAGCAATTTCGAGCCAGTCGTAGAGATCGCAGCTGATGGGTTGGTAATCCGGCATGATCGGCTCCAAAACAGACAGGCTGCTGAGTCAGGCTTCCAGCAGGCGGGTGGGCCAGCCCATTTTCTGCTGGCGCTCTACCTCGAGGCGCAGCTCGCTGGCGCGCAGGTAGTGTTCATCCATCCAGCCCTTGGGCAGGGTCAGGGTCAGTGACTCCTCTTCTGCCTGCAGGGTGAAGCTGGGCACTGTGCCCTGGGTACGGCGCATGCAGAGGATCAGCGCGATGCGCAGGATACGGGCCAGCCGAATCGCCTGACGACCGGTGACTGCACCCTGTTTCTCCAGTGGTTCCAGCTTGAATTCGTCCCGCTGGTTGAACAGCAGGGCCGACAACAGCTTCTTTTGCGCAGGGGTAAAGCCCGGCATGTCGATGTTGTCGATGATGTAGGCGGCGTGTTGCGGCGCCTTCTTGTATTCGATACAGAGGCCGATCTCGTGCAGCAGGGCTGCATAACGCAAGATTGGGCGACCATAGCGCTTGGAGAGCCGCCAGGCCGGCTGCAGCTGGGTGAACGCCTCGATGGCGGTATCACGCACCCGCTCGGCGTGCTCCTTGTCCAGCTGGTAGCGGTTGATCAGGCTGTCGGCGGTGCGGTCACGGGCATCGCAGTCGTGATTGTTGCCGAGCAGGCCGTAGATCAAGCCTTCGCGCAGGGCGCCACCCGCCAGCGTCATGCTCTCGATGTCCAGGGTTTCAAAGATGGCGATCAGGATGGCGAGGCCGGAGGGGAACACGGTCAGCCGTTCGGCCGCCAGCCCTTCCAGTTGCAGCTGATCGAGCTTGCCGCAGGCGATGGCCTGACCCATCAGCTCCTGCAGTTTCGGCAGGGTGACCCGTTCGCTCTTCCCTTGCGCCAGCATGATCTCTTGCAGCGCCTGTACCGTGCCGGAGGCGCCGACACAGGTACGCCAGCCGAGGGCGCGGTAATCTTCCGCCACCTTCTCCAGCACCGCCTTGGCGGCAGCAATCGCCTGCTCGAAACGGGCTTCGGAGAGCTCGCCATCACCGAAGTGATTGTTGAGCCAGGTGACGCAGCCCATGTGCAGGCTGTTGAGCAGTTTTGCTTCGCTATGTTCGCCGATCACCAGTTCGGTACTGGCACCGCCGATGTCGATCACCAGCCGGTTGCCTTCCCCAGCAGAGGTCCAGGAGACCCCTTCATAGATGGTCTTGGCCTCTTCCTCGCCCGAGATGATCTCGATGCTGTGGTTGAGTACCCGTTCCGCTTCGCTGAGGAACTCGTCGACGTTGGTGGCAAGCCGCAAGGTTGCGGTGCCCACCACCCGGATGTTGTCGGCCGGGATGTCCTGCAACTGTTCGGAGAAGAGACGCAAACAGTCCCAGCCCCGCTCCATGGCGGCACGGCTGAGACGAAATTCCGGATCGAGCCCGGCTGCGAGGCGAACCTTGCGCTTGACCTTGGCGACGGTGCGCAGGGCACCGGCGACCTCGCGCACCACCAGCATATGAAAGCTGTTGGAGCCGAGGTCGATAGCGGCATAGAGAGGCGAGTTGTGCAACGGGCCTATCCTTTAGCTTTTGCGCGGCGGACGACGACGGTTGTTGCTGTTGCCACCGCCCTGGCGATCCCGCATGTTGCGGTTCACCGGCTGACGGTTGCGGAACACCCGTTTCGGCGGGGTCACGTCATCCAGCAGTGCTTCGCGATCATATTTGCTGACCGGAATGGCGTGGTGGATGTACTCCTCGATGGCCGGCAGGTTGAAGGCATAGTCTTCACAGGCCAGGCTAATGGAGTGACCGCTCTTGCCGGCACGACCGGTACGACCGATGCGGTGTACATAGTCTTCGGCGTCGTCGGGCAGGTCATAGTTGAAGACGTGGGTCACGTCAGGGATGTGCAGACCACGGGCGGCCACGTCGGTGGCGACCAGAATATCGAGCGCACCCTTGGTGAAATCCTCGAGGATCTTCATCCGCTTCTTCTGCGGTACGTCACCGGTCAGCAGGCCGACGCGGTGGCCGTCGTTTTCCAGCCAGGCATGGACGTCTTCACAGACATGCTTGGTGTTGGCGAAGACGATCGCTTTTTCCGGCCACTCCTCTTCCATCAGGGAGAGCAGCAGCAACATCTTGTCTTCGTTGGAGGGGTAGAACAGCTCCTCCTTGATCCGCACGCCGGTCATCTGCTCCGGCTCTACCTGCACATGTTCCGGGTGGTTCATGTGTTCGTAGGCCAGCTCCTGCACGCGCAGGGAGAGGGTGGCGGAGAACAGCATGCTCAGACGCTCGGTCGCGGGCGGCATGCGGCGGAACAGGAAGCGGATGTCCTTGATGAAGCCCAGATCGAACATGCGATCCGCTTCGTCCAGTACCACGACCTGAATGTTGCTCAGATCGATCACCTTGGACTTGAAGTAGTCGATGATGCGGCCGGTGGTGCCGATCAGGATGTCGACGCCCTGCTCCAGCACGGCCAGCTGCTTGTCGTAACCTTCGCCACCGTAGGCGAGGCCGAGTTTCAGGCCGGTAGAAGCGGCGATGCTGTCGGCATCGTTATAGATCTGTACTGCCAGTTCCCGGGTGGGTGCCATTATGATGGCTCTGGGTTGGTTAACCAGACGGGGCTTGGTCAGCGGGTGAGTCAGCAAATAGTTGAATGTCGCGGCCAGGAAGGCAATGGTCTTGCCGGTTCCTGTCTGGGCCTGACCGGCGAGGTCATGACCTTCTACCAGCAGTGGCAGAGACAGTGCCTGGATGGGCGTGCAATAGTGAAATCCCTTTGATTCCAGACCAGCCAGAACTTCGGGTTCGAGGCCCATTTGGGCGAATTTGTCGGTCGTTAAGTGTGTTTTGCTCATGGCGGTAGGTTATCAGGTTAGGCTTGCAATAATAAACAGGATCATTTCAAATAGGGCAACTATTGCCTTTGTTGATATGTCAATAAAGCCTTAATTACTGACTGGAGTTGGAGATGAGTGACAAGATTGTTCAGCTGAGCGATGCCAGCTTCGAGGCAGATGTAATCAAAGCCGATGGCGCCGTTCTGGTCGACTTCTGGGCCGAGTGGTGTGGTCCGTGCAAGATGATTGCCCCGATCCTGGAAGAAGTTGCCCAAGAGTACGAAGGTCGCGTGACCGTAGCCAAACTGAACATCGACCATAACTCTGATACTCCGCCCAAGTACGGCATTCGTGGTATCCCGACCCTCTTGCTGTTCAAGAATGGCGAAGTGGCAGCGACCAAGGTCGGTGCACTGTCCAAGACTCAGCTGAAAGAGTTCCTGGACGGCAACCTGTAATAATTAAAGAGGAGCGCATTGCAATAATGCGCTCCTTGTGTTTTATCACCTAGACGCTCATCCCGATTGGTGCTAGTTTATCGCTCGTTTGCTAACCTTTTTGCCTGACTCTTTGCTAACCACAGCCTGGCAATCAAATCCGATCAGCATCAATCCAGCAGACTGTCTCCTCATTTCAATCCTTGCTTACAGACTTTCACCACTATGAATCTGACTGAATTAAAGAACACTCCTGTGTCCGAGCTGGTCAAGCTTGGCGAATCCATGGGGTTGGAAAATCTGGCTCGGGCGCACAAGAAAGACATCATTTTTGCCATCCTCAAGGCGCACGCCAAGGGTGGTGAAGATATCTTTGGCGACGGTGTGCTGGAAATCCTGACCGATGGTTTCGGCTTCCTGCGCAGTGCAGACGGCTCCTATCTGGCAGGCCCTGACGATATCTACGTCTCCCCGAGCCAGATCCGCCGCTTCAACCTGCGTACCGGCGATACCATCTCCGGCAAGATCCGGCCACCGAAAGAGGGCGAACGCTACTTCGCACTGCTCAAGGTCAACGAGGTCAACTACGACCGTCCGGAAAACTCCCGCAACAAGATCCTGTTTGAAAACCTTACCCCCCTGCATGCCAACGAACGTCTGCGTATGGAACGGGGTAATGGCTCTACCGAAGATATCACCGCCCGTGTACTGGACCTGGCTTCCCCCATCGGTAAAGGTCAGCGCGGCCTGATCGTGGCGCCGCCCAAGGCCGGTAAGACCATGCTGCTGCAGAACATCGCCCAGAGCATCGCCTACAACCACCCGGACTGTGAACTGATCGTTCTGCTGATCGACGAGCGTCCGGAAGAAGTGACCGAGATGCAGCGGATGGTGAAAGGTGAAGTGATCGCTTCCACCTTTGACGAACCTGCTTCCCGTCACGTTCAGGTTGCCGAAATGGTGATCGAGAAGGCCAAACGTCTGGTCGAGCACAAGAAAGATGTAGTGATCCTGCTGGACTCCATCACCCGTCTGGCTCGTGCCTACAACACCGTCATCCCGTCATCCGGCAAGGTACTGACCGGTGGTGTGGATGCCAACGCCCTGCACCGTCCGAAGCGCTTCTTCGGCGCCGCGCGTAATGTTGAGGAGGGCGGCAGCCTGACCATCATCGCCACCGCACTGATCGATACCGGCTCCAAAATGGACGAGGTTATCTACGAAGAGTTCAAGGGTACCGGCAACATGGAACTGCACCTCTCGCGCAAGATTGCCGAGAAGCGCGTTTACCCGGCCATCGACATCACCCGCTCAGGCACCCGTAAAGAAGAGCTGCTCACCTCAGGTGACGAGCTGCAGAAGATGTGGATCCTGCGCAAGATTGTCCACCCGATGGGCGAGATCGACGGTATCGAGTTCCTCATCGACAAGCTGGCGATGACCAAGACCAACGACGAGTTCTTCGACGCCATGCGGCGCCAGCAGAAGTAAGTCCGGTCAAAAAATGACGAAACCGCGGCCCTGGTCGCGGTTTTTGTTTATCTGTTTTCCGGTCGCCCTAGTAGTATGAGAGCCCGATGTCACATGGATGGAGACGTCATGAAGCCTGTTTTCTGGTTATTGCTGGGGTTGCTGAGTGCAATGCCAGCCTTCGCGCAAAGTGCACCGGTCGGAGTGACAGCCGAGACGTTGCAGACTCACCAGCGCTATCTGGCGGGCCGTCTGCAGGAGGGGCAATTTGCAGCCATCGACTCTCTGCTGGCGACCCTGAGTCGCGAGCGGCGGGAGTTCCTGCTGTTGCAGCTGCTGCGGGATATTCCCGCGACCACCCCTGCATCCCCTGCGTTGCAACAGTGGGTCGAGGCTCAGGCCGACAAGGCACCCGAGTGGCTCATGGAGCAGCAGGTCGACGGTTTTCTGGTGCAGCAACCGGTTTATGATTTTGCCGCGCAGGCCCGTCAGTTGCTGGGGGAGTGGCAACTGCAATCACTGGTGCAGCGCTATCGGCAGCAGCTTGCCCAGGGCAGCTTCCAGCTAAAGTCCATCTACTACAGCAGTAACCCCGATCTCGCCATGCAGCAGCAAGCCCTGTTGCTGGCCCTCGATACCTTGCCGCAACCGATCTGGATGCGGGAGGCGCAAGTGCTGGCCAGCCAGAATATCTATCTGCCCGACAATCATCTGTTGTTCCATCTGTTGCAGCGCACCGGGGAACCGGCGCTCTATAGCATGCTGTGGCGGCGGCCGGCAGATCAGGATGCGCTGCGTGCACTCTCCACCATCAGCCGCTTCCATCACGGCAGTACCGCAAGTGATCTGCTGATTGCCGCCAGTGGCAACGAGGGGTTGAAGGGGGCCGCCCTGCGCCAACTGAGCGCTCTCTCCCCCTTGCCGCCGCAGGCCCAGAAATACCTGCTGGCGGAACTCTCCAACCGCCAATACGGAGCACTGGTGGCCGGTCTGTTGATGGAGGTGGACGAGCCCCAGCTGCTCTCCGCACTGGCCAGACGCCTCGGCCAGCGTGACGTGCCACCCATTGCACCGAGTCTGCTACCCGATTCGGGTACACCCGATGGGCAGCCAGGGTTATAATGCGTGACCTCCTGAACCCGGTTGGGAACTTGCATGAAATACAAGGATTTGCGTGATTTCATCGCGCAGCTGGAACAAAACGGACAACTCAAGCGCATCACCCGCGAGATAGATCCCTATCTGGAGATGACCGAGATCAGCGATCGCACCCTGCGTGCGGGTGGCCCGGCTCTGCTGTTCGAAAATCCCAAAGGCTACACCATGCCGGTGCTGACCAACCTGTTCGGTACCCCGGATCGGGTTGCCATGGGCATGGGCCAGCCCGATGTGGGCGCTCTGCGCCAGGTCGGGGTCTGGCTCTCCTATCTCAAGGAGCCCGAGCCGCCCAAGGGATTCAAGGAGCTGATGGAGAAGCTGCCGATCTTCAAGCAGGTGCTCAACATGCCGACCAAACGTCTCTCTTCTGCCCCCTGCCAGCAGGTGGTACAGGAGGGCGATGCGGTCGAGCTCGACCAGATCCCGATCCAGCACTGCTGGCCCGGAGATGTGGCGCCGCTGGTCACCTGGGGCCTCACCATCACCCGTGGCCCCTACAAGAAACGCCAGAACCTCGGCATCTATCGCCAGCAGAAGATCGCCAAAAACAAGCTGATCATGCGCTGGCTGGATCATCGCGGCGGAGCCATCGATTTTCGCGAGTGGCAGGAGGCCCATCCGGGCGAGCGCTTCCCGGTGGTGGTAGCGCTTGGCGCCGATCCGGCGACCATCCTTGGTGCCGTGACGCCAGTGCCGGATACCCTCTCCGAATATGCTTTTGCCGGTCTGCTGCGCGGCAGCCGTACCGAGGTGATCAAGGCCATCAGCTGCGATCTGGAGGTGCCCGCCAGCGCCGAGATCGTGCTGGAAGGCTATCTTGAGCCGGGTGAGATGGCGCCGGAAGGCCCCTATGGCGACCACACCGGCTACTACAACGAGGTGGACGAGTTCCCGGTCTTCACCATCACCCACATCACCAAGCGGCGCGATGCTATCTATCACAGCACCTACACCGGCCGTCCGCCCGATGAACCGGCGGTGCTGGGTCTGGCGCTGAACGAGGTGTTCGTGCCGCTGCTGCAGAAGCAGTTCCCCGAGATTGTGGACTTCTATCTTCCGCCGGAGGGGTGCTCCTACCGGATGGCGGTGGTGACCATCAAGAAGCGTTACCCGGGCCACGCCAAGCGGGTGATGCTGGGGGTCTGGTCCTTCCTGCGCCAGTTCATGTACACCAAGTTCGTGGTGGTGTGTGACGACGACGTCAACGCCCGCGACTGGAAGGATGTGATCTGGGCCATTACCACCCGGATGGACCCGGCACGGGACACCACCTTGATCGAGCACACCCCGATCGACTATCTGGACTTCGCCTCGCCGGTCTCCGGCCTCGGCTCCAAGATGGGGCTGGATGCCACCAACAAGTGGCCGGGCGAGACCAATCGGGAGTGGGGTCAGCCCATAGTTCAGGATGAGGCGGTGAAGCAGAAGGTTGATGCCATCTGGGATGAGCTCAATATCCTCGGATGAGGCAAACATGACAGCTTTGCTGCAAAAAGTGATGCGATCCGCACTGATTTGAGTATTCTCGACTGACGGGGCCAGGGCTGCTGGTCGTCACTCCATAGTGAAACAATGAGCGAAGCGGGCCGAGCGAGCCCGCCACAAGGACAAGAATGCAACGTATCAAATGCCGCGTAGAGGAACTGCGCGAATATGTCGACACCATCTGGCATGTGGCCCTGACGCCGCAGCAAGCGATCAGCTTCAAGCCGGGCCAGTATCTGCTGGTGGTGATGAGCGATTCGGACAAGCGCCCCTTCTCCATCGCCAACTCGCCGACCCGCCCGGGCGTGCTGGAGCTGCAAATCGGTGCTACTCCCGAGAACGCCTACGCCGGTCAGGTGCTGGCCCGCATGCGCGAGCAGGGGGAGATCGAGGTCGAATTGCCGGCTGGTAAGGCGTTCCTGCGCGATGAATCCCCCCGTCCACTGATCCTGATGGCGGGCGGCACCGGCTTCTCTTACGCCCGCTCCATTCTGGAGTACCTGATCGACACGGGCAGCAAGCGCCCGGTGTTCTTCTACTGGGGTGTGCGTCAGGCTCACTGGCTCTATGAGCTGGAGCAGATGCAGCAGTGGGAGCGTGACTATGCGCCGCTCACCTTTATCCCGGTGGTGCAGGAGCCGGAGGCTGACTGGACCGGCAAGAGCGGGCTGGTGCACAAGGCGATCATGGATGACTTCGTCAGCCTTCACGACTACGACATCTATGTCGCTGGCCGTTTCGAGATGGCGGGGGCCGCGCGTGAGGAGTTCAAGATCCTCGGCGCCGAGCCGGAGCGCATCTTCGGTGATGCCTACGAATTTATCTGACGGGATCCCCGTCTGGATGACGCAGCCCCCGGTTTTGCCGGGGGCTTTTGTTTTTGTGGCCGCCGCAGTACCTGATCATATGGAATGGTTGGATTATCGCGGCGTTATCCCATTATTTTTCAATATTTTGGCTATGAGTGGCTACTAATCGAGCCTAGCTGATGGCATCTTTGTGGGGGATTGACAAGAGCATCCATAGAGCAAGCACAAGGAGGCGCAGTGTTGAGTGAAGAGGGCAGGGCATCTGCGGAGGATGACAGGGGAGAGACCGGCTCTGTCGAGCGGGTCGCAACGCTGATCCCGTCCCCTCATGGCGGTGAAATGGCCCGTTTGCAGGCAGAAATCGCCGCTTTGAAGCATGAAAACGGCCTGCTGCAGGAGAAGCTCAATGCCGCCCTCGATGGCACCGGCATCTGTCTCTGGCAAGGCACCATTCCCACTGGCGAGCTGCGGGTCTTCAACCTGCAGAACTTTCAGGCCGGTGACATGGCCCCTCATTTCGATCAGTGGAGCGCCAAGCTCCATCCCGACGATCGCGCCCATGCCATGGGCAGCTACTTTGCCCACCTTGAGGGCAAAACCCCCTTCTATGAAGCCGAATACCGCACCATCAACCCGCAAGGCGAGGTCACCTGGCTGTGGGATAGGGGTCGGGTCGTCGATCGGGATGGCGATGGCAAGCCGCTGCGGATCATGGGCTCCCATATCGATATCACCCAGCGCAAGGCTTATGAGCAGCGACTGGCGGAGCGCGCCAACAGCGACGCGCTGACCGGCTTGCTCAACCGGCAGGGGTTTGGCAAGGCGTTTGCTCAGCTGCAGCCGCAAGGGGCGGGGGCGCTGCTCTTTATCGATCTGGATGATTTCAAGGGGATCAACGACCAGCTGGGGCACGCCTGCGGCGATCTGGTGTTGCAGCAGATGGCGGACTGGCTGCGCCTTATTATGCCTGGCTCGGCGCTATGTGGCCGTTACGGCGGCGACGAGTTTGTGGTGCATCTGCACCGGGATGTGTCGAGCCATGGCCTGGCGCAACTGGCTGACGCCCTGATCAGCCGGATGCACGGCTATGTGCCCAAACCCGGTTGCCCGCAACGGGTGGGGCTGAGTATCGGCATCGCCCTGTGGGAGGAGGAGCCATTGAGCTTCCGGCAGGCGCTGGAGGTGGCCGACAGGGCCATGTATGAGGCCAAGGCTCGCGGCAAGCGAGCCTGGTATCTGCTTCAGGTGTGATGGTTTTTACAGGTTCAATACAAAGCAAAAACCCCAGCCGAGCTGGGGTTTTCGTTATTCGCCTTTGGCGCCGAGCTGCTGCTCGAGCTGAGCCAGCTTGCTTTCGAGGGCGGCCAGTTTTTCACGGGTACGCAGCAGCACCTTGGTCTGCACGTCGAACTCTTCGCGGCTGACCAGATCCAGCTTGCCCAGCTGGGCCTGCAGTACCTGACGCATCTTCTTCTCGGCCTCTTCACCCATGCTGCGAATGCCGGGCGGCAGGGAGTTGTGCACCTGCTTGGCGATCTCTTCCAGTTTCTTCGGGTCGATCATGATGTCCTCCTTAAGCGTTGGCGGACATTCTACCGACAATTCCCTCACTTTGCCGAGATCGCGGCGGCTTTTTAGTCGTGATGGTCCCCGCTGGCTGGTCGGGTCTGGTGATGGGACCACAACTGCTACCCTTGCGCCCCTTTGTTAACCTGAAACCATGACATGCACCACAAAGCTGAGCCGGAACTGTCCGGCATGAGTCTTATGTGATGTTGTTTTTATGTTAACGTCTTGCAGTCGAGGTCGTGATGACCCCGTTGGCTTGTGATGGATAACAACCTTATAAAAAGAGAATAAAAAATGAAGAAGAAGCTAATTTATGCAGCTGTTGTCAGCGCCCTGCTGGCCGGATGTGGTGGAGATGACAACAAGGGAGACACCACCAGCTCCCTCGATTATGCCCTGAGTGGTGCCAGTGGTCTTCGCCCGAGTGTGCTGGCTCCCCGTGCTAGCGACGGTACTCTGAAGTTTTCAACCGAGACTCAGGATCTGTCGAACCCGGTATCTGCTCTCTCTACCCTGGATGGCTGGTCAACCACCCAACCGGTCCAGCTGGTACCGGCGACCGTGACCGGTGTCTCTGTGCCGGCACCGGCGGCCAGCGAGTATGCCTCTGCCGTTGCGCCCCTCTACCTGCTCGAGCTCACGCTGGATCCTGTCACTCTGCAACCCAACGGAGTCAAGGGCGGCAAGCCACTGGTTTATGGGACCGACTTTGTGGTCACCGGCGGGGACGGCAAGCTCAATCTGGTGCCGCTCAAGCCGCTCAATCCCTCTTCTTACTACATGATAGTGGCGACCGATGCCCTCAAGGACAGTCGTGGCACACCGCTCAAGGCGGGCGGCGATTACAGCAGCTTCAAATCGACAGCTGGCGCAACCATTCAGGAGCAGACCATCAACGGCCTGATCTCGCTGCAGGAAGGTCTGTTCAAGGCGGCCACCGGGATCACCAGCGATCGGGTGATCTTCTCCGACTGGTTTGCCACCCAATCTGGTGCCGATGTGCTGCTGGCAGTGAAAAGTGCCGCTGCTTCGGTGCTGAAGAGCCCGAGCCTGGACGCCGCGGCGCTGTGGAAACAGGATGCCAGAGGCAACACCAGCCTGCCAGCAACCTATACCATCAGCGGTCTTAATAGCGGGGTGGATTTTCTGACCCAGCTGGCGAATGAGCCATTCTTGCCGCAGGATCAGAAAGATGCACTGACAGCCGCCTTTGGTGCTGGTACGCCGCTTAACGGGGTTGCCCAGCTAACCAAGGTGTATACCGGTACCGTCAAGCTCCCTTACTTCCTCTCTACTCCAGCGATAGCCGGCTCCTGGGACAAGGCCAAGACCCAATCCTGGCACGGCGCCATTCCCAGCCTCTATGCCATCGCCAACGCGCTGAAAGCGGGCGATACCGAGGTGATCGGTGGACTGGTCGGGGCGGGCGTGGACCCGGCATTGCTGGGTGAGCTGATCACCGACCCGAGCCGCCAGAGTGAACTGCTGACCGAGGCGAGCAAGCTGATCGGGGTGACCCTCACCTCTGGTGGCAAGCCGCTGGATGCCGAGCGCAATATCGGCCGTTTCAACCCGTTGCCGACCCTGAGCGAAGTACAATCGGTACCGCTGCGGATCTTCGCCGCTGCACCGCTCAATACCATTACCGATGTGATCATCTATCAGCACGGAGTCACCTCCATCAAGGAGAACGCCTATGCGCTGGCGCTGGGCCAGATTGGTGCTGGTCTGCAAGTCACACCAACAGCCAAAAATGTCGCTGTGGTAGTGATCGATCATCCGCTGCACGGCGAGCGTGGTTATGCCCTGAGCAACAGCATGGCGACGGTGACCACATCGGAGAACCCGCTCCCCTATCTGAACCTCAACTATCTGACGGTGGCGCGGGACAATCTGAAACAGAGCGTGGCTGATCTGCTTGGCCTTCGCCTGGCTGTCGGTCTGGCCAACACCCAGGGATTGGGTGGCCAATTGGGTGGTGCCGGTCTTAAAGTTCACTTCCTCGGTCACTCACTCGGTGCCATTACCGGGGCCAATCTGCTGGCTGTCGCCAACCAGACCACCGGCAGTGCTCAGGCTGATGCCCTGTTCAAGTTCGATACCGGTGGTCTGGCGATGCCGGGTGGCGGCATCGCGCCGTTGTTGCTCAACTCGCCTAGCTTCGGGCCGACCATCAAGATGAGCGTGCTTACCTCGGGCAGTCCGGCGCTGAAAGCGGGCTTTACCGCCTATGCACCGAATTGCAAAACGGCTGCCGCCACTTGCTTCGTCAACGAGTTCCTGCCCAGTCTGGATGCGGCCACGCAGGCGGGTGCGGCGAGCACCTTGCAGAGCTATACCTTTGCCGCCCAGTCAGTGCTGGACTCTGCGGACCCGATCAATCTGGGCAGTGGCGTCGCCAAGAGCTTCCCGCTGTTCGCCACCGAAATTGTGGGTGATGGCGCCCTCAACCTGCCGGATCAGGTGATCCCCAACAGCATCGCCTCTGCGCCGCTGGGTGGCACCGAGCCGCTGTTCCGGGTGCTGGGTTTGCAAGAGCTGAAGGGTTCCGGCGTGCTCCCGGCGGGTCACCATGCTGCGCGCTTTCTGAAAGGGGGCCATAGCTCGCTGCTGGCTCCTGACGAGAACTTCGATCAGGCTGGCGCGGTCACCACCGAGATCCAGACCCAGTTCGCCAGCTTCTTTATGAGTGGCGGTGCGGCGGTCAAGGTAACCGATGACACCCTGATCAAGCAGTAACTGCCTATCGCGTAAAAAAACGCCGCCCCTCGGGGCGGCGTTCTCGTTTCTGCAGCTGCTGAAAAATCAGGTCGGCTGGTGGTTGCGATCCAGCCAGCCTTGCAGCAGGCCGACCAGCAGACCGGTCAGGTGGGCGATGTTGGCGGTGCTGGTGCCGAGCATGTCGAAGAAGCCGAGCACCATCCAGAACAGCATAAAGCCCATCAGTGCCGGTGGCAGGGTGAGGCCGCAGGCCGGTTGCAGCTTGCTGCGCAGCCAGCAGTAGCCGAGCAGGGCATAGACCACGCCGGAGAGGCCGCCAAACAGCGGGCCGCTGGCAAAGAACTCGGCGATATTGGGCAGGGCGGCGCCCACCAGCAGCAGGATCAGCAGCTTGCCGCTGCCGAGGCGCTGCTCGATCTGGCCGCCGAGATACCACCACCACAGCAAGTTGAACACTAGATGGAGCACCGAGAAGTGGATCAGGGCGGGGGTGAAATAACGCCACGCCTGCCAGTCGGTGAACTGGGCCAGCGTCGGGTGGAATGCCAGTTCATCGTAGATTGGCAGGCCGATGGCCTCGATCCCGTAGATGGCGAGACAGGCGATGATGACCACCAGCGTCAGTGGCCCCGCCTGATGAAGGAAATCGGTGATGGGATCCGTCATCCCCTTGCTGTAGTCGATGCGGGCATCGGCGCGGCCGGATTGCCAGGAGGCTTCCATATAGCGCGGGTGGCCAGGCTCGGCCAGAAAGCGCTTCACCTCCAGCTGGGCCTGAGCGAGGCGCTGCTCGTCCGCCAGCCAGATGGTGACTCCCAGCTCGGACTGGGTCAGCTCGCAGGAGATGCCCAGGGTCGCCAGATAGTCCACCAGCGCCTGCGCCATGCGGGCGTTGTCGAGCACTAGCAGCTGGATCATGCCTCGCCTGCCTCGATGGGAAACTCCCGGCGCCACGCCTCGAAGCCGCCATCCAGACTGTAGACTTCGTCATAACCCTGTTGCAGCAGGTATTGGGCCGCCCCCTGACTGCTGTTGCCGTGATAGCACATCACGATGACCGGGGTATCGAAATCCACTTCATTCATAAAGCGCACCAGGGTGCCATTGGTGAGGTGGAAGGCGCCGACCGCGTGGGCCGCTTCAAAGGATTGCGGGTCGCGAATATCCACCAGACGGGCTTCACCCGCGCTCAGTTTCTGGTGGGCATCATGGGCACTGATATGGGCAAACTGGTCCATCGGGATGTCCTGCGAATAGGTTGATTACGGGCCAGTGTACCGCAAGCTTGGGCGCAAACTAACCCCACAAAAGATAAGGGAGCCAGCGGCTCCCTTGTGGATATGGCATGCGGGTCAGTGGGTTAACCGCCCAGATAGGCCTGCCGCACTGCCGGGTTGGCCAGCAGGGCGGCGCCCGTGTCTTGCAGCACCACGTGACCGTTCTCCAGCACATAACCGCGGTCGGCCAGCTTGAGCGCCTGGTTGGCGTTCTGCTCCACCAGAAAGATGGTCATCCCCTTCTGGCGCAACTGCTCTATGGTGTCGAAGATCTGCTGGATGACGATGGGGGCAAGCCCCAGCGAGGGTTCATCCAGCAGCAGCAGGCGCGGTTTGCTCATCAGGGCGCGGCCGATGGCCAGCATCTGCTGCTCGCCGCCGGACATGGTGCCTGCCCGCTGTTCCAGTCGCTCATGCAGGCGCGGGAACAGGGTGAATACCTGATCCAGCAGGCCATGCTGCTCGGCCTTGTCGACGAAGAAGGCACCCATCAGCAGGTTCTCCTCCACTGTCAGGCGGGCGAAGATGCGGCGCCCCTCCGGCACCACGGCGATATCCTTGCGCATAATGCGGGCGGTGGTGAGGGAGCTGATCTGTTCCCCCTCAAACCAGATGGAGCCGCTGCTGGGCTTGGGTTCGCCGCAGAGGGTCATCAGCAGGGTGGTTTTGCCAGCGCCGTTGGCACCGATCAGGGTGACGATTTCACCCTCTTTCACCTCGACGCTGACATCGTGCAGTGCCTGAATTTTGCCGTAGTGGGTCGATACGTTGCGAAGTTCTAACATCTTTTTGTCCTTACGACTCGCCCAGATAGGCCTTGATCACTGCCGGGTTGTTACGGATCTCATCCGGCTTGCCATGGGCCAGCGGGGTGCCCTGGCTGACCACGAAGATGCGGTTGGAGATGCCCATCACCAGCTTCATATCGTGCTCGATCAGCAGCACCGAGACCCCGAATTCGTCCCGCAGGCTCATGATGAGCTCGTCCAGCTCGTCGGTCTCCTTCGGGTTGAGACCGGCGGCCGGTTCGTCCAGCATCAGCAGCTCGGGACGGGTCGCCATGCAGCGGGCGATCTCGAGCCGGCGCTGCTGACCGTAGGCCAGATTACCGGCGGCGCGGTTGGCAAGATCCTTGAGGCCTACTTTATCCAGCCAGAAGGCGGCCCGCTCCAGCCCCTCCTGCTCCGCCCGGCGGAAGGCCGGGGTCTTGAACAGGCCGGCAATAAAGCTGGTGTTGAGGTGCTGGTGCTGGGCAACCAGCAGGTTCTCCACCGCCGTCATCTCCTTGAACAGCCGCACGTGCTGGAAGGTGCGCACAATCCCCTTGCGGGCGATGAGGTGGCCGGGCAGCCCCTGGATCTCTTCACCCTTGTAACGGATGGTGCCGCCGCTCGGGCTGTAGAAGCCGGTCAGGCAGTTGAAGATGGTGGTTTTGCCCGCGCCGTTGGGGCCGATGATGGAGATCACCTCGCCCTTGTCGATATCCAGTTTGACCCCGTTGACGGCCAGCAGGCCCCCGAAGCGCATCGACAGATCAGAGACTTCCATTAACTTCTGATGTGTACTCATTTCTTCAACTCCAGATGCGGACGGGTCATTGGCAGCAATCCCTGTGGCCGCCAGATCATCATGAACACCATCAAGAGGCCGAACATCAGCATGCGATACTCGTTGAACTCGCGGGCCAGCTCCGGCAGCACCGTCATCACGATAGCGGCCAGCACCACCCCGATCTGGGAGCCCATGCCGCCCAGCACCACGATCGCCAGCACGATGGCCGACTCGATAAAGACGAAGGATTCCGGGCTGATAAAGCCCTGCCGTGAGGCAAAGAAACTACCCGCAAAACCGGCGAAGGTGGCGCCTATGGTGAAGGCGGTCAGCTTGATGATGGTGGGGTTGAGCCCCAGCGATTTGCAGGCGATCTCGTCTTCCCGCAGCGCTTCCCAGGCGCGGCCAAGGGGCATGCGCAGCAGGCGGTTGATGACAAACAGGGTCACCACCACCAGCACCAGCGCCATCAGGTAGAGGAAGATCACCTTGTGGTTGGCGTTGTAGGTAATGCCGAAGAAGTTGTGGAAGGTATCAAAGCCCCCATCCTTGACGGTGCGGTTGAACTCCAGCCCCCCCAGCGTCGGCTTGGGAATGCCGGAGATCCCGTTCGGGCCGCCGGTCAGGGTGGTCATGTTGTTGAGCAGGATGCGGATGATCTCGCCAAAACCCAGGGTGACGATGGCCAGATAGTCCCCCCGCAGCCGCAGCACCGGGAAACCGAGCAGGAAGCCGAAGGTAGCGGCCATCAGCCCGGCGATGGGCAGGCACTCCCAGAAGCTCAGCCCGAAGTAGGTGTTGAGCAGGGCATAGCTGTAGGCACCGACCGCGTAGAAGCCGACATAGCCGAGATCGAGCAGACCGGCGAGGCCGACTACCACGTTCAGCCCCAGCCCCAGCATGATGTAAATCAGGGTGAGGGTGGCGAGATCGATGGCGCCGCGAGAGGCCATAAAGGGCCAGCTCACCGCGAATAGCAGCACCAGCACGGCGGTGAGGTTATAGAGCTTGGGCGCCTCTTCCGGGCTCGGCAGCACCAGCTTGGTGAAGCCGACCGAGAAGCCGCTGATGGAGGCCTGAAACAGCTTGGCGATCTGGCCGCGCAGCATCTGGAACCAGAAAACGAGGGTGGCGCCCCCCAGTAGCCAGGCCAGCGACACATCGAGGCGGCTCACTACCTGCAGGCTGGAGCCATCGGTCTCCAGCTTGAAGCCGAGCAGCCAGAAAGAGAGCACCAGCAGCACCAGGCTGGCGATACAGGCGTGGATAAATTGATGTTTCATCACACTTTCTCCACTTCCGGACGACCCAGAATGCCGGTCGGCATAAAGAGCAGCACAAAAATGAGCAGGGCAAACGCCATCACATCCTTGTACTCGGTGCTGAGATAACCGGCGGTGAGCGCTTCAACCACCCCCAACAGCAGGCCGCCCAGTACGGCGCCCGGAATGCTGCCGATACCGCCCAGCACTGCGGCAGTGAAGGCCTTCAGACCGGCCATAAAGCCGAGGTAGGGGTTGATGACGCCGTAATACATGCCGAGCAGTACCCCGGCGACGGCGGCCAGCGCGGCCCCCAGCACGAAGGTGATGGAGATGACCACGTGGGTGTCGATGCCCAGCAGGTTGGCCATCTTGATATCTTCCGAACAGGCGCGACAGGCGCGGCCCATGCGGGAGCGGCCGATGAACTGGGTCAGCGCCAGCATGGTGATGAAAGTCACCACGAAGATAATCAGCTGCATATAGGAGAGGCTGGCCTGAAAACTATCCTCCCCCCCCAGGGTCCAGCCACCTGAGATCAGGCTGGGCATGGCGATATCCCGTGAGCCCTGAGCCATGCGCATCATGTTCTGCAGGAAGATCGACATGCCGATGGCGGAGATGAGGGGGATCAGCCGGTTGCCACCGCGCAGTGGCCGGTAGGCGACCCGCTCGATGCTCCAGCCATAGGTGCCGGTGATGATGATACTGACCAGGAAGGCGCCCCCCAGCAGTAGAAAGGTGCTGTCGATGCCCATCATCATGAGCCCCGCCATCACCATAAAAGCGACATAGGAGCCGATCATGTACACCTCGCCGTGGGCGAAGTTGATCATGCCGATGATGCCATAGACCATGGTGTAGCCAATGGCGATCAACGCATAGGTGCTGCCTATGGTTAATCCGTTCAGCAGTTGCTGAACCAGATAGAGGAGGTGTTCGGACATACTGCGTTCCCTGTACTTGCCCGCAAAGAGAGGAGGGGGTGAGCGTACTCACCCCCGATCGGCAGATTATTTGACTTGGCTGGAAGTACCGTCAGCGTGCCACTGGAACACACCGAATTCGAAGCCTTTCAGGTCACCGTTCGGTGCCCAGGTCAGGGGGCCCATCACGGTATCGATCGGTGCGGCCTTGATGGCGGCGGCAACGGCAGCCGGGTCATCTTCACCCGCCTTGGCGATACCGGCTGCCAGGGTTTGCACCGCGGCATAGGTAGTCCAGACGAACGGGCCGGAGGAGTCCTGACCCTTGGCCTTGAACGCCGCCACCAGCGGGGCGTTGGCCGGCACCAGATCGTATTTGTTCGGCAGGGTCACCAGCAGGCCTTCGGAAGCCGGGCCGCCGATGGCGGAGATATCCTTGTTACCCACCCCTTCCGGGCCCATGAACTTGGCTTTCAGCCCCTTCTCGCCAGCCTGACGCAGGATCAGGCCCAGCTCCGGGTGGTAGCCGCCGTAGTAGACGAAATCGACGTTCTCTTTCTGCAGCTTGGCGATCAGAGCAGAGAAGTCCTTGTCACCGGCGGTGATCCCTTCAAAGGCCACCACCTTCACGCCAGCCTTGTCGAGCGCAGCTTTGACGCTGGAAGCGATCCCTTCACCGTACTGCTTCTTGTCGTGGATAACGGCTACGCGCTGGGGTTTGACCTGCTCGATGATGTACTTGGCGGCAGTCGGGCCCTGATCGCTATCCAGGCCGATGGTGCGCAGGGTCAGCTGGTAACCGCGCTCGGTGATCTTGGGGTTGGTGGAGGCGGGGGTGACCATCAGGATCCCCTCGTCTTCATAGATGTCGGAGGCGGGCAGGGTGTTGTCGGAGCAGAGGTGGCCGACCACGAACTTGACGCCGTCATTCACCACCTTGTTGGCAACGGCCACCGCCTGTTTGGGATCGCAGGCATCGTCATAGACGACCGCTTCGATCTGCTTGCCATTGATGCCGCCAGCCTTGTTGATCTGCTCTACCGCCATCTTGCCGCCGGTGAACTGCATGTCCCCGTACTGGGCTACCGGACCGGTGACCGGGCCTGCGATACCGATCTTGATGGTGTCTGCCGCGTGAGCGATGGAGATCGATCCAAACAGAGCCAAAGAAACCGCTGCGCCAACTGTGATTTTGCTCAACTTATGCATTGATTCGTCCCTTAATCAGTGGATTGTTTCATTTCCGTGTGCCATTCCGGATCTACATCCCGTGCATCCGGCTATAGGTATGGTTCTATCATTCCTCACGGGGCAATAACAAGCTGTTAAAGATACTAACCAGAGGGGGTTGGATGGGTGGATTTTGAAATAAATGACCTGTTATTTTCGGCTAATCAGAGCTTAATTTTGATTTGTTGACTTAACATCTTGGTAACGAGAGGCGATTCTGACAAACGCCAGAGGATTAATCTGGCGATATTTTACTCTGACAGCGCTCCCATTTTGACCAGAATCCATTTGCGCAAACAGAAATGAGCGCCTAAATTAGCCGGCATTGACAATTCCGTGGCAGAGCTCGTTAAAACCAAGCCTTTATTCGGGAAATCTGCTAATGTTCCGCCTTTGACAGTCAGGAGACAGAGATGGCCACTATCAAGGATGTCGCCTCGCGCGCAGGCGTATCCATCTCCACCGTCTCACATGTGCTCAACCACACTCGGCGGGTCAGCGAAGACGCGACCCAGAAAGTGATTGAGGCGGTGGCAGAACTCAACTACGCGCCCAACTCGGTAGCGCGCAGTCTTAAAATAAATTCGACCAAGACCATTGGTATGCTGGTGACCACCAGCGTAAACCCCTTCTTCGCAGAAGTGGTGCAAGGGGTTGAAGCGTACTGCTTCGAACAGGGCTACAGCCTGATCCTCTGCAACACCGAAAACCAGCCGCCTCGCCAACAGCATTACCTGAGAATGCTGATGGAAAAACGGGTGGATGGCCTGCTGGTATTGGGTACCGATATCGATACCCCGTTGCGTGACATGCTGCGCATCCACAAGAACGTGCCGCAGGTGGTACTGGATTGGGGCACGGAGTGCGATTTCGCCAACGTCATCAACGACAACGCCCGCACCGGCGCCCGCATGGCCGTTCGCCATCTGCTGGAGCTGGGGCACCGCGACATCGTCTGCATCACTGGCCAGCTCTCCAAGCCGACCACCCAGCAGCGACTGGACGGGGTACGTGATGCGCTGGGCGAGCACGGTCTGACCCTTAGAGATGAACAGGTCTTTGAAGGGGATTACGAGAGCCAGAGCGGCTTCGATGCCATGCAGCGCATCCTGGCCCTGCAGCCTCGTCCGACCGCGGTCTTTGCCTTCGACGATCCCATGGCGATCGGCGCTATTTGCGCTGCCTGGGAAGCGGGAGTCAAGGTGCCGGACGATATCTCCATCATCGGCTACGACGATGTGGAGATGGCGCGCTTCTCCAGCCCGCCGCTGACCACCATCCGCCACCCGAAGGCCGAACTGGGCCAGCTGGCGGTGAAGCATCTGGTCAGCCGGATCCGCAACAAGGAGCTGGAAGTGGAGTCGATGACGGTACAGCCCGAGCTGATCGTCCGCCGCTCGGTCAAACCGCTGCGTTAATCCGCACCCGTTGCCAACACGAAAAACCCCCTCTATCACGAGGGGGTTTTTGTTTATGGGCGGTTTACTTTTAACCTGTGGCTCGCAGTGCCGATCTCGGCCTTGTGAGTGAATATTCCCCCCGTTTGAGCTGCCTCGCATTTTGCTTGTTAATCGTTTGATCAATATCAACAAAGGGTTAAGTTCTGATGGACTCCCGACTTAACCGTTCCATCCTGTAGGTTGGGTATGACTGTCAAGGATGGTGTCTTATGTTCCCCCCTCGCAAGCTGGGTCACCAGATCACGCTGCTGGTAATTGGCGGCATCGTATTGCTCGCCGCGGTGCTGCTTACCTTTAATCTGTTTGAAAATCGCCAGCGGGCGCTCGCGGCCGAGCAGGCTGCACTGCGTAGCCAGCTCCAGAACGTGGAAGCGGTGATCAAAAACACCAGCCATGAAACCGTGCTGGCGGCGACCCTGATCGCCCAGCGGCCGGATGCAGCAAAGGCGGTGGCCGACAAGGATTGGCAGACCCTCGCTAATCTGTTTGATCCGCTCTGGCCAGCTATCAAGGCGCAGGGGATCGAGCAGTTCCAGTTCCACCTGCCGCCAGCCACTTCCCTCTATCGGGTACACAAGCCTGAAAAACACGGTGATGACCTCTCTGCCATTCGCCCCACTGTGGTTGAGGTGAATCGTGAGCATCATGCCGTTGGCGGGCTGGAGATTGGCGTAGCTGGTACCGGTTTGCGCGGGGTCGTGCCGGTCACCTTCAACGGGCAGCCGGTCGGTTCGGTGGAGTTCGGTCGTGCCCTGGATGAAAAGCTGTTTGGCCAACTGCTGGACAAGCAGGTGCAGCTCGCCATCTATCTGTTTGAGCAGGGCAAACTGGTGACGCTGGTTGGCACATCCCGGCTTGGTGAGGCGATAGAGTGGTATCAGCCGGTACTGGCCGGTGAGGAACGCTTCGTCAATATGACGCAGCAGGGGAGTGATTTGCTGGTGATGGCGGCTCCCCTGCGCGATTACTCCGGCAAGGCGGTCGGTATCATTGAATTGACCCGGGATCACAGTCTGGTCGCGGCCGATCTGGCGCGTCAGGGCTGGCAGATGGCGATCATCTCTCTGGTAGGGGTTCTGGTGATTGCCATGGTGATGGCGTTTGCACTCAATCGCATCAATCGACCACTGCTCGACAGCGTCAAGGCGCTGGAGGCGCTGGCCAATGGCTCCGGCGATCTCGGCAGCAAGCTGCCGGTGGCGGGGCCGGAGGAGATCCGCCGGCTCGGGTCGGCGTTCAATGGCTTTGTTGCCAAGATCCGCGACACCATCAGCCAGCTCACCGCCACTCTGGGCGAACTGGCTGGCGAGAGCGAGCGGCTGTCGCGCAGTGCGGCGGGCAACCTTGGCAGCATGACGCGCCAGCAGGAGCAGACCACCCAGCTCGCCACCGCCATGACCGAGATGACCAGCACGGTACACGAGGTGGCCAACAACACGGCACAGGCGGCCGAAGCGGCCAACGAAGCGGACAATCAGGCGGTCACCGGCGATGAGGTGGTGCAGCAGAGCGTCAACATGATCGAACAGCTGGCGGAGGAGATCGCCAGTGCGGGCAACACGGTGAAAGAGGTTGCCAAGGCCAGCGAGCAGATTGGCTCGGTGCTTGCGGTGATCCAGTCCATCGCCGAGCAGACCAATCTGCTGGCCCTCAACGCCGCCATTGAGGCGGCCCGGGCCGGTGAACAGGGGCGCGGTTTTGCGGTGGTGGCCGACGAGGTGCGCTCGCTGGCCGGGCGCACCCAGCACTCCACCGCCGAGATCCGCGGCACCATAGAGCAGTTGCAGCGGGCGGTGGGCACCACGGTGACCATGATCGAACACAGCGTCTCGCGGGCGGGGGAGTCGGTGGAGCGGGCCAATCAGGCGGGGGAAGCCCTCGGCCGGATCAAGGGGGCGGTCAACAGCATTCGCGACATGAACACCCAGATCGCCGCCGCTTCGGAGGAGCAATCCTCGGTGAGCGACGAGATCACCCGCAATATCGTCAGCGTCCACGAGATCTCCCAGGCCACTACGCTGGTGGCGCGGGATACCGCCCATATCGCCAGCCATGTGGCGACCCTGGTGGACAAGCTGGGGGATCTGGCCGGACAGTTCCAGGATGGTTCCAACGTGCGGATGGTGCTGAGTCGCGCCCGCGCCGCTCATATGGGCTGGAAGACCCGGGTGCGTGCCTATCTGGATGGGCAGGAGGGGCTGTCGCGCAGCGAGGCGGTCAGTGACAAGGAGTGCCGCCTTGGTCACTGGTACTTCAGCGAAGGGCAGGCATGCTGCGGCGATCAACCCGCCTTCAGGGCGATGGCCGCCCCCCACGCCAGATTGCATCAGGTGATCCAGCAGATTATCGAGCTGAAAAATCAGCACAAGCATGAAGAGGCCGAGGCGCTCTACCGCGAGATCGAGCAGAACTCAGAGCAGGTAGTGGGCTGCATCGATCAGCTGCTGCGGGAGATGACCAAACCGGAGCGTTAATGACGAGCGGGCCGGATAGCCAAAGGGCTGACAGTGATGTCAGCCCTTTTTCATGGTGCGGGTCAGGGGCGAGGTTACTGCTCCGGACGCAGATCCTGATAACGGGCGGCGGTGATGAACTGGCCGAAGGTTTCACACCAGACGATCACGCTGCTGTAGCGGGCCGGATCGATCGTGGCGGGCAGCTGCACGATAAAGTTGTCGAAGGTCTTCACCGGCCCGACTCGCACCATCTGATCCTTGAGGCGGGCAAAATCGGCTTCGGTCTCGACAAACTCGGGGGAGAGGTAGAGCTGGTAGTCCGGCCCGGGGGCCAGCTTGCCCATCAGGCTGACGGCATCCGGCCCTATGCTCACCTTGCCCTCCCCCCAGTGCAGCCGATCGCTGTCTTTCAGATCCCGGCGAAAGGTGCCGTGGAATCTCGCTTGCTGCTGGCTGGCCGCGACCTGCTCGGTATCAGGGGCGGGTGGCGCGATCAGGATCGGCAGGGTGTAGACACCGGCGGCAAAGCCTGCCGCCGCGACCAGCAGATGGGTACCCAGCAGCAGGGCCATGGTTTTGCGTTTCATGATATCTCGGTCGTTGATGAATTGATGGCAAAACCATACCAGTCCGGGGGCCCGCTGCCCAGTTTGCTCAGGCCATAGGTATAGTTATCCATCTATGGTGACGTGGGGTGTGATCACGCCAATGGCTCAAGGCCGGATGGTGCCGTCCTGCCCTTTGTTAATCTCGCTGGCGGCGTGCACCAGCTGTTCCAGCTGGTGGTGGATCTGGGTGCGATCCAGCTGCTGCAAGGGCTGACGACTCCACAGTACCGGTGTCAGGCTCTCGGTATCGAAACCCAGTACCGGCTTGCACGGGTCCTGACTGAAGAGGTTCTGGGCGGCGGCCTGAGCGCTGGTGGCCGCGTCGAGGCGGGTAAACATCAGCAGATAGTCGGCCGGGTGTTCGGTCAGGTGACAGGTCAGTTCGCCGATCTGCAGGCTGGTGACGCTCTCCTCCTGTTGCGGCGCAGGCAGGGAGAGGGAGAGAAACAGCTGGTGGATGGCGGCGTGATAAAGAGAGTTCATTGATGGCTCCAGATTGATGATGGCGCCATTAGAGCAGGTCACCGCCAGCGGCACTGTTAATGGTGGCTCTCTTTTTTTAGCTTTTTGGTCAGCGAGATAGCGCACTGCGCTCAGTACAAAAATCGCGACCAATCCCGATAGTCCCTGTTGATGGCCCCTCCTAGACTGGCGGCGAAACATCACAAGAAGATAATCATCATGCAGATTCAAGCAAACACCGTCGGCACACAGGCCGTCGCTCACCACAGTGATGCAACCACAGGGGTTGGCCGGATGGGCCAGCTGGAGGTGCGTCAGGTTGCCACCGGACAAGATGCGATCTTGCTGGGCAACCGCAGCGAGCCGCAGAAAGGGCAGGGGCTGCTCTCGCGATTGGGGGCCCAACTGGCCCGCCCGTTTGTGGCCATCAAAGAGTGGATCGGCAACCTGCTGGGGAGCGGAAAGAGTGCCGCTGCGCCGAAGACTCAGGTAGCAGAAAACCTCTCCATGGCGGATCAGAAACGTCTTTTTTTGCAAAAGGCACTGCCCTATACCCTGAGCGCGCTCGACAAGACAAGCGAGCTGAAAAGTATCAATGCTGAACAACTGCGCAAGGACCACACCACGCTGGCGACTGGCAACGGTGCTCTGCGTTCCTTGGTCACTGCCCTGAGCGGTATTCGTGATGGATCAAAAATCGAGGCAACCACTCATCAGGCCGCCCGCCTGCTTGAACTGAATTTGGGTGGGATTGCTCTACAGCAATGGGGAACCACGGGCAGGCAGGCCAGCGAATGGGTGAGCTCCGCCACGCAGGAGCAACTTGGTGAGGTTGCAGCCGGATTGAACGACCTGATGCATGAGGTTGCCCAATTACGCTATGCCGTCGAGAGTGAAGTTAAAGGTGAGCCCGCCGACAAGGCGCTGGCTGAGGGCTTGCAGAATCAATTTGGCCTGGAGGCTGAACAATATCTGGGTGAACAGCCCCACGGTCTTTACAGCGATGCTGAAGTCATGGCGCTTGGGCTCTACACCAATGGCGAGTACCAGCACCTGAATCGCTCGCTGCGTCAGGAAAAGCAGCTGGATGCAGGGCAAGCGTTGATCGATCAGGGCATGTCTGCTGCTTTTGAAAAAAGCACTCCCGCCGAGCAGTTGGTCAAGACCTTCCGCGGTACCCACGGTGGCGATGCGTTCAGCGGGGTGACAGAGGGGCAAGTTGGTCATGATGCCGCTTATTTCTCTACCTCCCGGGATCCCAAGGTGGCCACCAGCTTTGGTGGTTCAGGCACTATTTCCACGGTATTTGGCCGCTCGGGGATCGATGTCAGCGACATATCCGTTGAAGGGGATGAGCAGGAGATCCTCTATAACAAGGCGACGGATATGCGGGTGTTGCTGAGTGCCAAAGATGAGCGGGGAGTCACCAGGCGGGTACTGGAAGAGGCCAAGCTGGGGGAACAAAGCGGCCATAGCAAGGGGCTGCTGGATGCGCTGGATCTGGCAAGAGAGTCGGGCGGTGCCGACAAGCCGCAAGAGGTTGATATCCGTCTGAAGATGCGCGGCCTCGATCTGGCGTGACCAGATAGCACGAGAACTGATACCAATGGACACCCTCAGGTGTCCGTTTTTTATTCTGGCGGGAGTGGACTATAGGGGCTCAGTGCAAGTTGGTGGCTCTCTTTTTTTAGCTTTTCGGTCAGCGAAATAGCGCACCGCGCTCAGTACAAAAATCGCGACCAATCCCGATAGTCCCTGTTGATGGCCTCTCCTAGACTGGCGGCGAAACATCACAAGAAGACAATCATCATGCAGATTCAAGCAAACACCGTCGGCACACAGGCCGTCGCTCACCACAGTGATGCAACCACAGGGGTTGGCCGGATGGGCCAGCTGGAGGCGCGTCAGGTCGCTACCGGACAAGATGCGATCTTGCTGGGCAACCGCAGCGAGCCGCAGAAAGGGCAGGGGCTGCTCTCGCGATTGGGGGCCCAACTGGCCCGTCCGTTCGTGGCTATCAAGGAGTGGGTCGGCAACCTGCTGGGGAGCGGCAAGAGTGCCGCTGCGCCGAAGGCGCAAACCGCAGCTTCCCC
Source organism: Aeromonas sp. FDAARGOS 1416 (assembly GCF_019048085.1). Lineage (NCBI taxonomy): Bacteria > Pseudomonadati > Pseudomonadota > Gammaproteobacteria > Aeromonadales > Aeromonadaceae > Aeromonas > Aeromonas sp. FDAARGOS 1416. The sequence goes on from NZ_CP077301.1 coordinate 3,817,980, forward strand.
CGAGGATCTTCAGCGTCTGATGAAACAAGCTGCATTTGGTAGCTCGCTGGGTGGCTTTGCCAAGGCGGACGTGTTGAACAACATCGCCGCCGAACAACTGGGCAAGGAGCACGCCACTCTGGCGACCGGCAACGGCCCACTGCGCTCGCTCTGCACCGCGTTGCAGGCCGTTGTCATCGGCTCCGAGCAGCCGCAGCTTCGTGAGTTGGCTGCCGGGCTGCTGGCTCGCCCCATCGCCGGTATCCCGCTCCAGCAGTGGGGCACTGTGGGGGGCAAGGTGACCGAGCTGCTCGCCAGTGCCACCCCCGAACTGTTGCAGGAGGCGATGAGCCAGCTGCACACCGCGATGGGTGAAGTGACCGACCTGCAGCGGGCCGTCAAGGCTGAAATCGCTGGGGAACCGGCGCAAAGTGCGACCACCACTGCGGATGCGGTACCCGTCCAAAGCGGTGAGAGCAAAGGGGCTGCCCGCGAACAGGTCGCCATGGCGCGGCAGACCCCGGCCACCGGCTACAAGCTGGCGCTGGATCTTATCAGCTATCAGGCCAGCTACCTGCTGCGGGATCAAACCTCGACCGAGGTGACCCTGAGCAGCAGCGATCTCAACGCCCTGCATCAACACATTGCCGATGGCTCCATCAACAGTTCCCACATGGCCAAGTTGCAGACCCGCGGCGATCTGCAAACCCTGCGTACTCTGGCGCTCTCTCTGGCCAGCGGCAGCGACGCCAAGGGCTCTTCCCTTGGTCATGCCCTCGACAGTCTCGCCTCGGCGCGTCCCAACCAGCGGTTGGTGCTGGGCGGCCTGATGCAGTTTGCCGGTCAGACCGATCAGGCGTGGGTGAACCATACGGCTGGCAAGCCGGAGGATCGGCTCGATGCCGGGGCGCGACTGCGCTTTGACACCGGCCATATGCAGGCGGAGCTGGGGCGTCTCGGCGACAGCGAGGCACGGCAGGTGCTGCAACAGCTGGAAGGGGCTTTTGGTGATCGGGCCAGGGCTATCTGCGACTTCGCGGTGGCTCAGGTCTCCGGCTTTGCCGATAGCGAAAGCAGTCCTGAGGCCGTGCTGGTCTCCCGCCTGACCCGCATAGGCAATCTGGTGGGCAGCCTGACCGATGCGCTCAAGGAGCGGCTGCAACTGCCCGGGTCCGCCCGTGGCGAGCCGACCATGATCGACTCCGCCAGCCAGCTGACACCGCTCGAACTGGCTGCGCTGGCCCATATCGGCGTCGATGAGAGCTATCTGTAAATCGTCAGCACACAGCCCCTCGGGGCAAGGTGATATGACATAAAAACGGACACCCTCGGGTGTCCGTTTTCTTATTTTGGCGGGAGTAGGCTGAGGGGAGCAGGGCATGCCGATTTGCTTACAGGCTGGCGAAATCTACTTCGGGCAGGTTTTCAAAGCCGGGGCGGGCAAACAGATAGCCCTGCATCAGGCTGACACCCATCTCCCGCAGGCAGGCCATCTCTTTGCGGGTCTCGATCCCCTCCGCCAGCGGGGTGATCTGCAGCTCGGCAAACAGGGCCAGACAGTGGCGCACTATGGCTTGCCGGGTCGGGTCATGGTCGATGCCGCGCAGCAGGTGCATATCGAGCTTGACGATATTGGGGTGAAAATCGGCCAGCAGGTTGAGGCCCGAGTAACCGGCGCCAAAGTCATCGATCGCCGTCTTGAAGCCGAGGGCCTGATAGTGATCGACGATACCGCGAAGATGCTGGCTATCCTGCACCTGCTCCACCTCGGTCAGCTCGAACATGATCTGCTCGATGGGGAAGTGATGCTCGCGGGCCGCCTGCAGGGTGGTGCGGATGCAGCGCTCCGGGCGGTAGACCGCATTGGGCAGAAAGTTGATGCTCAGCATGCCCCGCATATCGAGCCGGGCGGCCAGTGCGATGGCCTTGATGCGGCACAGCTGATCGAAGCGGTAGCGGTTGTCGTCGTTGACCCGGGCAATCACGCTCTGCGCCGGTTCGTTGTGGATCCCCCGCACCAGCGCCTCGTAGCCGAAGACGGTGCGCTGGCTGCAATCGACGATGGGCTGGAAGGCCATGGTGAAGTCGAGATCTGCTTTCTCCTGACACAGCTGGCAGATGGCGGGGGACGGGGCGGCAGGTATATCCATGACTCTCCTCTCGGGGCGTGGCGGCGCTGGACACTGTCTCAAATGATAACAGCTCATTACCCCCCTGTAGGTTCGATTAGCGAAGTGTAATCGGACGGTCGAGAAGCTTTGATTGCGGTTGTTACCGTGCAACAGCGTCGGCCAGCTGGAGGGGAAAATTCGGCGGGCTGCATTTTTCGTTGGATACGGACAGTATCTGACCCAACGTGGGGAGACCGGAGGGAAAGGATGACTTCGTTCAACCTTTCAGTCTTTGGGTTTATATGTCTTGACCCTGCTTGCGATACGTTCCCAAACTAAGCCCGTTGTGAAGTTGGTTTGTTCTATATTAAGAACGTATTTTCCTTTAAATCTATATTTTGTCTTGCCAAAACTATCTTTTACTTTCGCAAATACAATTCTGGTGTGGATCCCATCGTCAATTGTTTTTAATATGTGAGCTTTAGCTTTTTCATTATCAACATTCTTCTCGTAAATAGTGGTTTCATCATCAGATATATTATTTTCCCAATCTCCGTTTGGAAATAACTTGGGAAACCAAATGATAGTATTTTCTTCTATCCCGTGAGAGGCTCCTCCTCGTTGCCATCCTGCATAGTTATGACCGAAGCAGTTTACTGCGCTCACTATTTTATCGAAGGCCACATCATCACTTAAGTCAATATAACCGCGTTCTATATATGTCTTGGATGATTGTTCCATGTCTAGGTCCCATTTAATAAAGTTGGATTTCTGCTGTTTCATTTTTCTGATTAGAAGCACAGCCTGCTCAATGTCCTCGTGTAGCTTGTCAATTCCTTTTGAAGTGTCAATTCTGATAATCTGATGTCCAGTGGCATTAATAATATCATTTTCTCTTAGCCGATCATGCTCAACCTGCGTCAAATGGTGAGGCTCATCGACTTCAATATGTAGTGATAATTGAGGAAAGTATAGGTCTGTCAACGCTCTACCATATGGTCTTGCTACATATTGTTGAGTGATGATTTTTATTTCTAAATCATCTAGCAGATGCCAAATTCGAGTTATAACATAATTCTCAAATCGTTTCCCTCTAGTTCTCTCCAGTTGCCAGGAAATAAAATCCAGCTTACCCATTTCACAGCCTTCACTTAATTGTATTGATATGCATAATTATAGCTTGAAATGCAACTTTACAGAAGGGTTGATTAAGCTAGGTTAGGTGTTTGAGATTAAATAGAAACGGAAATTCTTTGGCACAGAAGTGCTTCATGGTTTTATATATTAAAAAGTCGTCTTGAGTGTTAGAAGAGTGAGATGCCAAGCATAGAAAAATATTCATCCCTTTATACTTTGCATAAATCAACCATTCACCCGTAAGGTTGTTCTTATTGGCTCTGTTTTTATAGCCTTCAATGAAAAACTCATGTGCGAATCGAGCTTGCCATCCATGCTTTGATGGATTTGTTTCCTCTTCCGCAATTATCTTTTTGCACAGGGTATCAAATTTTTTGCTGTTTTCAAAATTCAGCCCCCATTCATTTATTAGATTTTTCATGATAAATGCGGGGGTTATAAAATGGGATTTATAAAACCCTTGCAATGGAGGATGTTTGAATCTGTTTTCTGCGGCATGTCGATGGTTTACACCGTCAATCGCCTGCATTAAATCAGTAACCACAAAAGAGCTGAATTTTCTGTTTTTTATCGCATCTGTTAATTGTGATAAAAGTAAGCTGCTTATTCTCGATTCATGTAAACCATAAAATCCAGCGTTGTTTTCTAAATATATAGAAACATCATAATTTGTGATTTTGAAAAGGCTCATTAATTCTGAAGATAACTTGACCATATGTGCCCCCATGAATTTTTAATTAACTATATAGATGTGATGGTGCTATATAAATAAAAAACGGCGCCTCGTGGCGCCGTTTTTAATATCACTCAACCCAACCAAGATCACTGCAGCAGGGAGATATCCGCGACTTGCAGGAACAGGTTGCGCAGGTTGTTCAGCAGTGCCAGACGATTGGCCTTGAGGGCCTCGTCATCGGCCATCACCATGACTTCGTTGAAGAAGGTGTCGACCGGCTCGCGCAGGGCGGCCAGACGGGTGAGGGCAGCCTGATAGTCACCGGCAGCGAACAGCGGGGCCAGTTCGGCTTGCAGTTCGGCAACCTGGGTGGCCAGCGCCTTCTCGGCGGCATCGACCAGCAGTTCCGGTTTGACGGCAGTCGGCAGTTCGCCTTCGACCTTGGCCAGGATGTTGCTTACGCGCTTGTTGGCGGCAGCCAGTGCCAGTGCGGCATCCAGCGTGCGGAAGTGGCTGACGGCCTTGACGCGACGATCGAAGTCGAGCGGACGGGTCGGGCGGCGGGCCAGTACGGCCAGCACCACGTCGGCACCGATGCCTTCGTCCTGATAGGCGGCGCGGAAGCGACCCAGCATAAAGTCGACCACGTCGGTAACGACGGTTTTGTTGGTCAGCTTGTCGCCGTAGACGCGTACCGCTTCTTCAACCAGTTCAACCAGATCCAGATCCAGCTGCTTCTCGGTCATGATGCGCAGGGCACCGATGGCGGCGCGACGCAGAGCGAACGGGTCTTTATCACCCTTCGGCAGCATGCCGATGCCGAAGATACCGGCCAGGGTGTCGAACTTGTCGGCCAGCGCGACGGCGCAGGCAACCAGACCGGACGGTAGGGCATCACCGGCAAAGCGCGGCATGTACTGCTCGTTGAGGGCCACGGCCACTGCTTCGTCTTCGCCATCGTGACGGGCGTAGTGCATCCCCATGACACCCTGGGTGTCGGTGAACTCGCCAACCATGTTGGTCATCAGGTCACACTTGGAGAGCAGACCGGCACGCTTGGCCTGAGCTACGTCGGCACCGATGCGCTCGGCGATAAAGCCGGCGACGGTCTCGATGCGCTCGACCTTGGCCTTGACGGTGCCCAGCTGTTGCTGGAACAGCACGGTTTCAAGGCGCGGCAGGCGGGAGGCCAGGGTTTGTTTGAGGTCGGTCTTGAAGAAGAACTCGGCGTCAGAGAGACGGGGACGAACCACCTTCTCGTTGCCGCTGATGATCTGGCTCGGGTCTTTGGACTCGATGTTGGTGACGAAGATGAACTTCGGCAGCAGCTTGCCGCTCTTGTCGTAGACCGGGAAGTACTTCTGGTCACCCTTCATGGTGTGCACCAGCGCCTCGGCCGGCACGGCCAGGAACTTCTCTTCGAAGTTGGCGGTCAGCACCACAGGCCACTCGACCAGGGCGGTCACTTCTTCCAGCAGGGCGTCGTCCAGATCGGCCACGCCACCGAAGGCGGCAGCAGCCGCTTCGACGTCAGCCTTGATCTTGGCCTTGCGCGCCATGAAGTCGGCAATCACCATGCCGCGCTCCTGCAGGATTTGCGGGTACTGGCTGGCGTTGTCGATGGTGAATTCGCTCTCGCCCATAAAGCGGTGGCCGCGAATGGTGCGGGCAGAGTCGATACCCAGAATGTGGGCGGGAACCAGCTCGCCATCCAGCAGCAGGGTCACGGTGAAGACCGGACGTACGAACTGGATGGTCTTGTCGCCCCAGCGCATCATCTTGGGGATCGGCAGCTTGGCCAGTGCAGAGGCAACCAGTTCACCCAGCAGATCGACGGCCGGACGGCCTTCGACCTTGGCGGTGTGAACCAGCCACTCGCCCTTGTCGGTGACCAGACGCTCGGCCTGCTCAACGGTGATGCCGTTGCCACGGGCCCAGCCTTCAGCAGCCTTGGTCGGCTTGCCTTCGGCATCGAACGCCTGCGCTACGGCCGGGCCGCGCTTCTCGACGCTCTTGCTCGGCTGTTCGCCGGCCAGCTCGCTTACCTTCAGCGCCAGACGGCGCGGTGAGGCAAACCACTCGACGTCGCCGAAGGCCAGATCGGCCTTGGTCAGTTCGGCTTTGAAGTTGTCGGCAAAGGCTTCGGCCAGGGAGCGCAGGGCTTTGGGCGGCAGCTCAGCAGTACCGATCTCTACCAGAAATGTATGTTGTGCCATGTCCGTTCCTTAACCTTGCTTGTTCTCACTGCGCTGACACATCGGGAAGCCCAGCGCTTCGCGGGAGGCGTAGTATGCCTCTGCCACGGCCTTGGTCAGGGTGCGAATGCGCAGGATGTAGCGCTGACGCTCGGTGACCGAGATGGCCTTGCGGGCATCCAGCAGGTTGAAGGAGTGAGCGGCTTTGAGGATGCGCTCGTAGGCAGGTAGCGGCAGCGGTTTTTCCAGTGCCAGCAGGTTCTGGGCTTCCTTCTCGTACTGCTCGAAGCAGTGGAACAGGAACTCCACATCGGCGTGTTCGAAGTTGTAGGTGGATTGCTCCACTTCGTTCTGGTGGAACACGTCGCCGTAGGTGGTCTTGCCCAGCGGGCCATCAGACCAGACCAGATCGTAGACGCTGTCTACGCCCTGAATGTACATGGCCAGACGCTCGAGACCGTAGGTGATCTCGCCAGTGACCGGCTTGCACTCGAGGCCGCCCACTTGCTGGAAGTAGGTGAACTGGGTCACTTCCATGCCGTTCAGCCACACTTCCCAACCCAGACCCCAGGCACCCAGCGTCGGGTTTTCCCAGTTGTCTTCCACGAAGCGGATGTCGTGGATTTCAGGATCCATGCCCAGCTCTTTCAGGGAGCCCAGATAGAGTTCCTGAATGTTGTCGGGAGAAGGCTTGATGATCACCTGGAACTGGTAGTAGTGCTGCAGGCGGTTCGGGTTTTCACCGTAGCGGCCGTCGGTCGGACGGCGGGACGGTTGCACGTAAGCGCAGGCGATGGGCTCCGGGCCCAGGGCACGCAGACAGGTCATGGGGTGGGAAGTACCGGCACCCACTTCCATATCCAGCGGCTGAATGATGGTACAGCCCTGGCGGGACCAATAGTCCTGCAGCTGCAGGATCAGGCCCTGAAAGGTTTTGACATCGAATTTTTGCATAATTTTTTTCGCGCGAAGTGAAAATCAGAGCAAGATTTGCTGAATGTGAACCGAGGGAGTATACCGTCTGGCATGGTCGGATAATAGGCGAAATTGCAGCGGATTCGCGGGATGGTGCTGCGCTGTGGCTGGTCGGGTGGGATGTCCGGTATATGATGTGAGCAGTGCCGCCTGTAGAGTGGCCAGGGTCGGGTAAACCGCTGAAATAACGAGGGAGAGGAAATGGAACTGCGCTGCGCCTGGGTGACCAAAGACCCGGAATACATTGAATACCATGACAAACAGTGGGGCAGGCCGGTCTATGACTCGCGCGAGCTGTTTGCCAAGCTCTGCCTCGACGGCCAGCAGGCGGGGCTGTCGTGGATCACCATCCTCAAGCGCACCGAGAGCTATTACCGCGCCTATGCCGACTTTGATCCGCAGCGTATCGTGCAGTTCGACGAGCAGGATGTAGAGCGGCTGATGCAGGACAGCGGCATCATCCGCAACCGGCTCAAGGTGCAGTCGATCATCAAAAACGCCCGCGCCTATCTGGCGCTGGAGGCCGAGGGCATCGACTTCGTCGATTATCTGTGGAGCTTTGTCGGCGGCGCCCCCATCGTCCACCAGCGCCAGGGCAACGGCGATATTCCGGCGACCTCGCCGGAGTCGGATGCCATGTCGAAAGCGCTCAAGAAGCTCGGCTTTACCTTCGTTGGCAGCACCATCTGTTACGCCTTTATGCAGGCGGTAGGGATGGTGAACGATCATCTGGTCAGCTGTCCTTGCCACGCCGAGTGTCAGTTACCGCGCTGACAACCCGCCGATTGCCCAAAAAAACACCACTCTCGCCATCTGTTCAGGCTTGCGTCAGACAATGGCGTGCCAGCGCGTTACAATCCGGCCCCCGGCATGGTGCCGGATTGTTTTCACAGAGGTTTTTTCATGCGAGCCAAGATCCTGGTGCCAGCTCTGGCACTGACCGTTGCCCTGAGCGGCTGTACCACCAACCCCTACACAGGTGAATCCCAGACCTCCAAAGGTGCCTGGGGCGCGCTGGCTGGCGCCGCTGCCGGTGCGGCCGTAGGTGCGCTCTCCTCCAGCAAGGGTGACCGCAAGAAGGGCATCCTTACCGGCGTTGCTGCCGGCGCGGCGCTGGGTGGCGGTATCGGCTACTACATGGACGTGCAGGAAGCCAAGCTGCGCGAGAAGCTGCAGGGCACCGGCGTCAGCGTGACCCGCAATGGCAATGAGCTGATCCTCAACATGCCGAACAACGTGACCTTCGACAGCTCCAGCTCCCAGCTGAAAGCGGCCGGTGCCAACACCCTCTCCGGTGTGGCCATGGTGGTTGCCGAGTTCGACAAGACCCGCCTGAACGTGGTCGGTCACACCGACAGCACAGGTTCCCGCGAGCTGAACATGAAGCTCTCCCGCGATCGTGCCGATGCCGTTGCCGCTCAGCTGATTGGTCAGGGCGTAGCAGGCAGCCGCATCTCCACCACCGGCGTGGGCCCGGATCAGCCGGTTGCTACCAACAGCACCGCCGCTGGCAAAGCCCAGAACCGTCGCGTGACCATTACCCTGACCCCGACCGCCTAAGTCGTTCAGGTTTCGGTAACGAAAAGGCCCCGCCAGTGATGGCGGGGCCTTTTGCTATCTCAAGCTCAAGCCGGGAAAGGCTTAGACAGCTGCAGTCAGCTGCACTTCCACCTTGTAGCCCTCGTGGGCGAGGCGGGCCTGTACGCAGGCGCGGACTGGTGCAGTGCCTGCCGGGATCCAGGCATCCCACTGCTCGTTGAAGGCGGCGATGTCACCAATGTCTTTCAGATAGATATTGGCCATCAGGATCTTGTCGATGCCGGAGCCGTTGGCTTCCAGCAGGCGCTGCAGGCTTGCCAGCACTTCGCGGGTCTGCTGGTGGATGTCGGCCTCTTCGCTGACGGGCACTTCCACCACGTAGAGGGTGCCATTGTGGATGACCGCGTCTGACCAACGCTGGGTGGTGCCGATTCGGGTAATGGTTGTCATTGAGTGCTCCGGTGCGTGGGCTTATTGACCCTTGCGGATCAGATAGCGGTAGGGGGCCTGCTCTGTCTCGCTGGCGACCAGGGTGTGATCCATAAAGCGGCAGAAACTGGGGATGTCGCGAGTGGTTGAGGGATCGTCGGCGCTGACCAGCAGGGTCTCGCCATCCGCCATCAGCCGCACTTTCTTGCGAACCATCATAACGGGTTCCGGGCAACGAAGCCCGATTGCGTCCAACTCGTGGGTTGCGCCGCAGAATAAATCACTCATCTATTATCAACCTTCAACCTATTCGGCTGCCAATGATACTCAGGGCTAAAAAATAATCAAACAAACGCCCCATTAACCAGCATATGTAACCGAAATGTTATTCGGCCCTATCCAGCTTGCGCCGGACGAGTAATATAAAAATTGAACCATATTCAACAAGGAGGTGAATATGCAGGTCTCCTACGGCAGATTACAAGCCTATGCAGGCATGGGGTTCTTGTCCTTCGCCATGATAGTGATGGGCAGCCCGATCGGGAACACCGGTACCTGGTTCGGCTCCATGGTGATGGTCGGGTTGGGGCTCTGGATCGAGCTCAGCGATTACTATGACGAGGATGAGGACGAGAACGATCAATCCTGAATCGGATGACGATTCAACAACAAAGGCGGAGCAATTCCGCCTTTGTCATTTCTGCCGTTTGGTAATGTGCCCGAATCAGCGGGTCGAGCGCATCGCCCGCTCCAGATGCAGCGCCGTCTGCTCCGGGTTGGCCTTGGGGTCGTTGAAGAAGTTGCTCAGCACATCGAGGATCGCCTGCCGCATATTGGTCGGCGTCGCCATCCCTTCCGCCATGCTGGGCAGCAGGTTGTCCTGCTTTTCCGCCAGCAGGAAATCCTGATAGGAGCGGACGGCGCAGCGGTCGAACTTGCTCATGTCGGGATTGGTCAGTGCCGGGATCGACCCCTTCACCCGATTGAACTCTTCCTGAAATTGCGGCGTCATCAGCAGTTGGGCCAGATCCCCCTGCGCCTGCAGCTGGGCTGGATCCCGCTGTTTGAACATGGCGATGGAGTCGAGGTTATAGCTGAATAGTCCGGCGCTTCCCGGGCTCGGCAGGCAGGCGATATCCTCACCCGGCCGGTAGTTGCCCGCGCTCAGCTCCCCCTTCACCCAGTCCCCCATCACCTGCATGGCGGCGCCACCGCTCTCCAGCAGGTTGGTGGCCTGATGCCACTTCAGACCGGCGTATTTTTGCGGCACATAGGCGCGCAACTGCTGGAAGCGGGTCAGCACCCGCACCATGTCGGGGCCGGTCAGGGTGGCGCTGTCCTGCTCGAGGAACGCCTTGCGATAGAATTCTTTACCGCCCTCACCGAGTGCCACCGTTTCAAACAGTACTGCCAGCTGCCAGGGCTCGTTGCCGATGGCGAGCGGGGTGATGCCCCGTTTTTTAAGCTGGTCGGCGACGGTGACAAACTGGGCCCAGTCGGTGGGTGGAGTCAGCTTGTTGCGCTCGAAGATCTTGCGATTGAGCCACAGCCAGTTGACCCGGTGGATGCCGGTGGGCACCGCCATCAGGGCGCCATTCTGGCTGAGGGTAGCACGCACCATGGGCGGCATCTGACTGTACCAGCCGAGGTGTTCGGCCATCGGGCTGAGATCGCGCAGGAAGCCGAGCCCGGCCCACTCCTTGAGCTCATACCCCTTGAGGTGGGCCGCTTCGGGCGGGTTGGCGGCCAGTGCCCGGCTCTTCAATACCGTCATGGCACTCTTGCCGCCGCCGCCCTGCACTGCAAAGTCGTTCCACTGGTTGCCCTGTTTGGTCCACTCGGATTTGAGCACTTCGACCGCTTTCGCTTCGCCGCCGGACGTCCACCAGTGCAGTACCTCCACCTGGGAGGCAGCAACGGGAGCAGAGAGCAGGGCGATGACAGAAAAAGACAACCACTTCATAAGGTTACTGCCTTGGTAGGGAGAGCGTGGCCTGCAGGCCACCTTGCGGACGATTTTCCAGCACCAGATCGCCGCCGTGGGCGTGGGCTATGTTGCGGGCGATGCCAAGGCCGAGGCCGGTGCCAGCCTGATCGGTGCTGAGCCGGTAATAGGGTTCGAAAATGCGCTCGAACTGATCGTCCGGCAGGCCGGGGCCCTCATCCATGATAAAGAGGATCAGCATCTCCTCGTCATCCATGATGATGATGCGCACTTTCTGGCCGTACTTGATGCCGTTGTCCACCAGATTGCCGATGCAGCGCTTGAGCGCCAGCAGCTTGCCGCGATAGGGCCACTTGCAGTGCCCCTCGATGGTCAGCCGCTCGTCGTGCAGGTTCATCGACTCCGCCATCTGCTCCAGCAGGGCGTTGATGTCGATCTCCTCGATATTCTCGTGAATGTCGGTCTCTTTGACCGTTTGCAGCGCCCCTTTCACCATCAGCTCCAGCTCGTCGAGATCCTTGTTGAACTTGGCGATCTGTACCTCGTCATCGAGCAGTTCGACCCGCAGCCGCAGCCGGGTGATGGGGGTCTTGAGGTCGTGGGAAATTGAGCTGAACAGCCGCTCTCTATCGTCGATATAGCGACGAATGCGGTGCTGCATGATGTTGAAGGCGCGGGTCGCCGCGACGATTTCCGATGCTCCTTCCTCCTTGAGCGAGGGTTGGTCGATATCCTTGCCCAGATTCACCGCCGCCTTGGCGAGACGGCGCAGCGGCCGAGTCTGCCAGCGCACCAGCATAAAGGTGAAGAAGCAGAGGAACACCGTCATCAGGGCGATGAAACGCACCTGATTGCTCGGCATCACGGTATCGTCGAGGGTCATGTAGGGGGCGGGCAGCAGTGCCGCCAGATAGAGCCACTCCCCCTTTTCAATCTCGATCTGGGTCACCAGTACCGGTGGATTGAGCGGCTCCAGCGACAGGGTGTAGCGGGCCCAGGAGGAGGGGAGATCCGCCAGCAAGGTGTCGTTGTTGAAGACGTGGAGGTCATCGGGTCGGGAGAAATCCACCTTGATCGCCATGGCGTCGGAGAGCTTGCGGGTCAGCACTCCCTGCACCTCCTCCAGCACCTGCGTCTTGCGTTCGCTGTCGGGGATGGCGTTGATGTGGATCTCTTCCTCGTTGAGCGAGACGAAGAAGCGGCTGCCCCCCATGTTGCGCAGCTGGTCCAGCGCGATATGGCGGTACTGCAGCGGCAGGGATTTGAAGAAGTTGACGGTGGAAGCGGCAGACATGGCGAGGTTGCGGGTGGTGCTGAGCATCCCCTCCAGCTCCCGCTTCTGGATCTGCTGCATCCAGATGCCGGTCAGAATGGTCTGGGAGAGCAGGATGGCCAGCAACAGCAGCAGGATCATCCGTGACAACAGGGAGCGGGGCACCAGCACCCCCCAGGACCACTTGTTGCTCATGGCAGCTCGTGCACCTCGGCAATCAGCATGTAGCCACTGCCGCGAATGGTCTTGATGATGCGCGGGCTCTTACCGTTATCGCCCAGCTTCTGGCGCAGACGGCTGATCTGTACGTCGATGCCACGCTCCATCGGCAGGCTTTCGCGGCCGCGGGTGGCATCCGAGATGGTGTCGCGATCCAGCACCACGCCGGGCTGTTGCAGGAACATGCCGAGCAGCATGGCATCGCTGCCGGAGAGATCCAGCAGGCTGCCATCGTCATGGGTCAGCTGGTGGCTCAGGGTGTCGAGGGTCCACTCGGCAAAACGCAGGCGGCGGCTCGGCTCTTTCTCTTTTTCCGGCTGGCGGAATTCGGCGCGGCGCAGCAGCGCCTTGATGCGGGCCTGCAGTTCGCGGGGGCTGAACGGCTTGGCGATATAGTCGTCGGCGCCGAGTTCCAGGCCGATCACCCGATCCGCTTCGTCGGAGGCGGCGGTCAGCATGATGATGGGCACCTGGGAGTCACGACGGATCTGCTGGCAGAGGGTAAAACCGTCCTCGCCGGGCATCATGATGTCCAGAATAATCAGGTCCGGGCTGTGCTGGGCGAGTTGCTGACGCATCTCGTTGCCCTCCGCTGCCGTCAATACCTGAAAGCCCGCCCGGGTCAGGTACTCATTGAGCAGCTCGCGGATCTCTTGGTCGTCATCGACGATCAGCAGTTGTTTGCTCATTGACATATGTATGTGCATCCACCCATTTTTTTGTGCAGATTGAACCTGTCGGGGGAGTAAAAAGCAAGCAAGCCCCCCATCTAATGTGAGGTTTAAGGCAATAACAGCCTATTGATAAGATTAAAACGAAAAAAGGCCGACCCAAACGGGACGGCCAACAGACAGCTTCTGACCACTGACGAGCACCCCGTGTGGCGATCGTCACAGACTTGAAAAGGGGCCAGTCAGACTGGCCCCGAAAAGGGACAACTCTCAGTAGTGCACCCCGTCGATCCGGCTGGTTATCACACCCGTTCAAACACGGTGGCGATGCCCTGACCCAGACCGATACACATGGTGGCAACCCCCAGGGTGGCATCCTTCTCCTCCATCAGATTGATGAGGGTGGTGGAGATGCGGGCGCCGGAGCAGCCGAGCGGGTGACCCAGCGCAATGGCGCCGCCGTTCAGGTTGACCTTCTCGTCCACCTGATCCTGCAGACCCAGATCCTTCACGCAGGGCAGGGACTGGGCAGCAAACGCCTCGTTCAGCTCGAACAGGTCGATGTCGCCGACAGTCAGACCGGCACGCTTGAGTGCCTTCTGGGTGGCCGGTACCGGGCCGTAACCCATGATGGCGGCGTCGCAGCCGGCGATGGCCATGGCACGAACCTTGGCGCGCGGCGTGAGGCCGAGGGCCTTGGCGCGATCCGCGCTCATCACCAGCATGGCGGCGGCGCCATCGGACAGGGCCGAGGAACTGCCGGCGGTGACGGTGCCGTTGACCGGGTCAAACACCGGGCGCAGCTGGCTCAGGGTTTCGACCGTGGTCTCCGGGCGGATCACCTCGTCATAGTCGTATAAGAAGCGGGCGCCGCTGGCGTCATGGCCTTCCAGCCCGACGATCTCCTTGGCAAAACGCCCTTCCACGGTGGCGGCGTGAGCGCGGCGATGGGAGCGGGCGGCAAACTCGTCCTGCTGTTGGCGGCTGATGCCGTGCAGCTTGCCGAGCATCTCGGCGGTCAGCCCCATCATGCCGGAGGCTTTCGCCACCGACTTGGCCATGCCGGGATGGAAGTCAACGCCGTGGCTCATCGGCACGTGACCCATATGCTCAACGCCGCCGATGATGAAGATATCCCCATCACCCACCTGAATGGCGCGGGAGGCGTCGTGCAGCGCCTGCATACTGGAGCCGCACAGGCGGTTGACGGTGACCGCCCCCACCTGCTTCGGAATACCTGCCAGCAGTGCGGCGTTGCGGGCGATGTTGAAGCCCTGCTCCAGGGTCTGCTGCACGCAGCCCCAGTAGATATCCTCGATCTCGTTCGGGTCGAGGTTGGGGTTGCGCAGCAGGATGGATTTCATCAGGTGCGCGGACAGATCTTCTGCACGCACGTTGCGGAAGGCGCCGCCCTTGGACCGGCCCATCGGGGTCCGGATACAGTCGACAATGACTACGTCTTTCATGAATGGATCTCCTTTCCGCAATCAGTAGAAGGTTTTGCCCTGGGCGGCCATCTCGCGTAAGCGGTCGCTGACGCGGTAGAGCGGGCCCAAGTCGGCATACTGGTCGGCCATGGCCACGTAGCGATCCAGACCAATGGTGTCCAGATAGCGGAACACGCCGCCGCGGAAGGGAGGGAAGCCCAGACCGTAGACCAGTGCGATGTCGGCTTCGGCTGGGGTGGCAACAATGCCCTCTTCCAGACAGAGCACCACCTCGTTGATCATCGGGATCATCATGCGGGCGATGATGGCTTCCTTGTCGAAATCCTGTTTCGGCTTGGCAATGGGGGCCAGCAGCTCGTAGCTGGCGGCGTCGGCCACCTTCTTCGGCTTGCCCTTCTTGTCCTGCTCGTAGGCGTAGAAGCCCTTGCCGTTCTTCTGACCGAAGCGGTTGACCTCGTACATCACGTCGATGGCGGTGCGACCTTCCTTGCTCATGCGTGCCGGGAAACCCTGTGCCATCACGTCGCCGGCGTGGTGGCCGGTGTCGATGCCGACCACATCCAGCAGATAGGCGGGGCCCATGGGCCAGCCAAACTCCTTCTCCATTACCTTGTCGACGGCGGCAAAGTCGGCGCCATCGGCAACCAGTTTGTTGAAGCCGAAGAAGTAGGGGAACAGCACCCGGTTGACGAAGAAGCCCGGGCAGTCGTTGACCACGACCGGCGACTTGCCCATGGCGGCGGCATAGGCCACCACGCGGTTGATGGTTTCGTCGGAGGTCTGCTCGCCGCGTATGATCTCCACCAGTGGCATGCGGTGCACCGGGTTGAAGAAGTGCATGCCGCAGAAGTTCTGCGGGCGCTTCAGCCCCTTGGCCAGCAGGGAGATGGGAATGGTGGAGGTGTTGCTGGCGAGCACGGCGTCTTCGCCGATGATCCCTTCCACTTCGCCCAGTACGGCGGCTTTCACCTTGGGATTCTCGACCACGGCTTCGACCACGATGTCCACGCCTTTGACGTTGTCATAGCTGAGGGTCGGGGTGATGGCAGAGAGCACCTGGCCCATCTTGATGCCGTCGATGCGGCCCTTCTCGAGCTGGCCGTTGAGCAGCTTGGTGGCTTCGCCCATGCCAAGTGCCAGCGCCTTCTCGTTGATGTCCTTCATCACCGCCGGAATGCCCTTGCTGGCAGACTGGTAGGCGATGCCGCCCCCCATGATGCCGGCACCCAGTACGGCAGCATGGCCAGTGGCCTTGCTCGCCTGCTTGGCCGCCTTCTTGGCCAGCGCCTTGATGTGCTGATCGTTCAGGAAGATACCGACCAGCGCCTTGGCGACATCGGTCTTGGCCAGCTTGATAAAACCCTGTGCTTCAACGACCAGCGCTTCGTCACGGCCCATACCTGCGGCGGCCTCGACGGTTTTCACCGCGCTCATAGGCGCCGGATAGTGTTTGCCCGCCACGGCGGCAACCATGCCGGCGGCGGTGGTGAAGCTCATCATGGCTTCCAGTTTGGAGAGGCGCAGCGGCGCTTTTTTGGCGGCGCGACGGCTCTGCCAGTCCAGCTTGCCCGCGATGGCGCCCTTGACCATCTGCAGCGCAGCGCTCTGCAGCGCGTCGGGGGCGACCACGGCGTCGATGGCGCCCACCTTGAGGGCGTCATCGGCACGGTAATCCTTGCCGGTGGTGATCCACTCCAGCGCGTTGTCGGCGCCGATTACCCGCGGCAGACGGACTGTGCCGCCAAAGCCCGGCATGATGCCGAGTTTGGTCTCGGGCAGGCCGATTTTGGCGCTGGTGTCGGCCAGACGGAAGTCGGTTGAGAGAATGGTCTCGCAGCCGCCGCCCAGAGCGTGGCCCTTGATGGCGGAGAGGGTCGGAACCGGCAAATCTTCGATGGCGTTGAAGATGTCGTTGGCCTTTTTCAGCCAGCCGAGCAGATCTTCTTGTGGCAGATCGAACAGTTCCAGGAATTCGGTAATGTCGGCACCGACGATAAAGGCGTCTTTGCCGGAGGTGAGGATCAGACCTTTTAGTTCACTTTCTTGTTGTAATGCGGCGATCGCTTCGCTCAGGGAGAGCAGGGTAGCGCGATCCAGCTTGTTGACTGAACCCGGGGCATCAAACCTCAGCTCGGCGATGCCGTTTTCGAGGTAGCTGACCGACAGGGTTTCGCCTTGGTAGATCATGAGAGTGTCTCCTTGTTCCCACTCAGTGGGGAGTGGTGCTCCTTAATCCCCAGCAGGGGGCGAGGCTCACTATTGATCCAAAAGGAGACATTTTCAACACCTATTTAAAACATTTGTTTAACAGATCTCGAGTAAAAGCTCTTCATCACAGAACAGGTACAAGAGAGGCGCCTTGCGGCGCCCCGGATAGATGTGAGTTTGTTATCAACTGGCCAGTTCCGGCCGGTTGCGATACTGGTTCAGCACCTCGGGATCGGCGAGGGCGTGGGTATTGTTGACCGGTCTGTTGTGCACCACTTCCCGCACTGCCAGTTCGACGATCTTGCCGGACTTGGTGCGGGGGATGGCATCCACCTGCAGGATGCGGGCGGGCACGTGGCGGGCGGTGCAGTGTTGCTTTATCTGCTGGCGGATCCGCTCGCGCAGCGGCTCATCCAGCTTGCAACCCGCCTTGAGCTTGACGAACAGCACCACCCGCTCGTCCTGCTGCCACTGCTGGCCGATGACGATGCTCTCTTCCACTTCGTCGAGCTGTTCGACGTAGCGATAGATCTCGCTGGTGCCGATGCGCACGCCGCCCGGGTTGAGGGTGGCGTCGGAGCGGCCGTAGAACAGAATGCCACCGGTCGGGGTTAGCTCAATCCAGTCGCCGTGGCACCAGATGTTGTCGAACCGTTCGAAGTAGGCGGCGTGGTACTTGTCGCCATTTTCGTCACCCCAGAAGTAAATGGGCTGGGCCGGGAACGGCTTGGTACAGACCAGTTCGCCCTTCTCCCCCTGCACCGGCTGGCCCGCTTCGTTGAATACCTGCACCGCGAGACCGAGGCCGCGCCCCTGACTCTCGCCGCGATAGACAGGGCTGAGCGGGTTGCCGATGACGAAGCAGGAGCAGATATCGGTGCCGCCTGAGATGGAGCTGAGCTGCACATTCTGCTTTATCTGCTGATAGACGTAGTCGAACCCCTCCGGCGACAGCACAGAGCCGGTGCTGCAGATCAGCCGCAAGTACGGCAAGTCGTGGCTCTTGATGGGGGCATAACCCTGCTTGTGCAGCGCATCAAGATATTTGGCCGAGGTACCGAACAAGCTGACCTGCTCGTCACGGGCGAGATCCCACAGCACATTGCCATCCGGGTAAAATGGCGAGCCGTCATAGAGCACCAGGGTGGCGCCGGAGGCGAGGGCGCTCACTAGCCAGTTCCACATCATCCAGCCGCAGGTGGTGAAGTAGAAAATTCGCTCCCCCGGTTTGATGTCGCAGTGCAGTTGGTGCTCTTTCAGATGTTGCAGCAGGGTGCCGCCAATCCCGTGCACGATGCACTTGGGTTTGCCGGTGGTGCCGGAGGAGTAGAGGATATAGAGCGGGTCATTGAAAGCCATCGGCTCGAAAGCGAGCTGGGCACCGTGCTGGCTTGCCAGCACTTGCTGCCAGTCGTGACCAAGCTGCAGCGGGTTGCCGAGCAGCGGGATCATCACCGTCTGCTCTATGCTGCCGATCTGGCTGACGACCCCTACTACTTTGTCCTGAATATCGATAGCTTTGCCGTTGTAGCGATAGCCATCCACCGCAAACAGCACCCGCGGCTGGGTCTGGCCGAAGCGCTCTACCACACTGGCTTCACCGAAGTCGGGGCTGGTGGAGGTCCAGATCGCCCCGAGACTGGTGGTTGCCAGCATGGCTACCACGGTTTCCGGAATATTGGGCAGATAGGCGGCGACCACATCGCCACGACCAATCCCCTGATTGCGCAGCCATTGAGCCAGCCGGGCAACCTGATCACTCAGTTCACCCCAGCTAAGAGTACGGCTTGGACTTCCTTCGATACGGGAGATGATGGCCGGGCTCTCGTCCTGACGGCGCAGCAGGTTTTCGGCGAAGTTGAGGCTGCTGTCGGGGAACCAGCGGGTGCGCTGCATATCCTGACGGTTCTCCGCCACTATGTTGCCGAGCTCGCCCTTGACGCCGCAGTGCTGCCATACCAGCGGCCAGAAACGGGTGGTCTTCTCCACCGACCATTGATAAAGCTGCGGGTAGTTCTGCAACTGCAAGCCGTGGAAACGGTTCACCTCCGCCATAAAACGGTAGAGGTTGGATTGCTGTATCCCGAGCGGATCCGGTTGCCACAGGCAGAGGTTGTCCATGAGTAATCCCTGACTTCATGTATCTACCGGCAGTGTATTGAATTGTTTTTGATTTGTTAATAATTGGTTTTCTGTTGATAACAAACACGTTTGTAACGTATGCGTTACCTCACGAAGCGGCAGCTTGACGGGTCGAGCCGCCAAGCGCTTGATGTTATGCTGCAATCACATTCACCTCGGAGCAGGACGCCATGAGCAGCTACAGCCAACTTTTTGCCCAGCACCTCGATACCTTGCAGCAGCGCACCCGCGATATTCTGCAACAACAGGGGCTCAGCGGACTGGCCATCCACTCCGGCCAGACTCACCGCATCTTCCTCGATGATCAGGATTACCCGTTCAAGGTAAACCCGCATTTCAAAGCCTGGTTGCCGGTGCTGGACAATCCCCACTGCTGGCTGCTGGTGGACGGGGTGAACAAACCGGTATTGCTGTTCTACCGCCCGGTGGATTTCTGGCACAAGGTGGCGGATCTGCCCAATGCCTTCTGGGTCGAGTTCTTCGATATTCGTTTCCTGACCCGGCCGGAACAGGTGGCCGACCATCTACCTGCCAACAAGCAGGAGTGGGCCTATCTGGGGGGCCATCTGGAAGTGGCCGAGCTGCTGGGGCTGACCCAGCCCAATCCGGAGGCGGTGCTCAACTACCTGCACTATCACCGCGCCTACAAGACCCCCTACGAGCTGGAGTGTCTGCGCGAGGCGAACCGGATCGGGGTTCGCGGCCATATCGCCGCCAAGGACTCTTTTATGGCGGGGGCGAGCGAGTTCGAGATTAATCTGGCCTACATGAAGGCGGTCGGGCAGGGGGCCAATGAGGCGCCCTACGGCAATATCGTCGCCATCAACCGCAATGCGGCCATCCTTCACTACACTCATTTGTCTGCCGTGCGGGTGCCGGATGCGGAGCGCCACTCCTTCCTGATCGATGCGGGCGTCGATTTCCACGGTTATGCCTCCGACATCACCCGTACCTGGGCGTGGCGTCGTGGCGAGTTTGCCGATCTGATTGCAGCCCTCGACGAGCAGCAGCAGGAGATCATCAAGGAGATCAAACCGGGTCGCCGCTACAGCGAGCTGCATCTGCAGATGCACCACAAGCTGGCGCGCCTGCTGCAAGCGACCGAGCTGGTGGATATGTCGGTAGACGAGATGATCAACACCGGGGTGACCAACGTCTTCTTCCCTCACGGCCTCGGCCACTTCCTCGGTTTGCAGGTACACGATGCGGGCGGTTTCATGCAGGATGAGCGCGGCACCCATCTGGCGGCGCCAGAGCTGTTCCCCTATCTGCGCTGCACCCGGGTGATGGAGGTGGGTCAGGTGTTCACCATCGAGCCGGGTCTCTACTTCATCGACAGTTTGCTGGAGCCGCTGCGTCAGGGTGAACAGGGTAAACGGGTCAACTGGAACAAGGTGGAGGCACTGCGGCCGTTCGGCGGCATCCGCATCGAAGACAACATAGTGCTGCACGCCAATGGGGTGGAGAACATGACCAGACAAGCAGGACTCTGATGGCGGCAGCGTACTCCATTCCGGCTGCCCCGCTGGAGTTGACCGAAGAGATAAAGAAGAGCCGCTTCATTACCCTGATCGCCCACACCCCGACCGTCGAGGCGGCCAAGGGGTGGGTCAACGAGATCAAGCGCCAACATCCGGCCGCTCGCCACCACTGCTGGGCCTTTGTGGCTGGTGCGCCGCAAGATAGTCAGGTTTATGGCTTCAGCGATGACGGCGAACCTTCCGGTACTGCGGGCAAGCCGATCCTGGCCCAGTTGATGGGCTCGGGGCTCGGTGAAATCTGTGCCGTGGTGGTGCGTTACTACGGCGGCATCCAGCTTGGCACCGGTGGGCTGGTCAAAGCCTATGGAGGCGGCGTCGGTGCCGCCCTCAAGCAACTGCCCACCCTGCTCAAGGTGCCACGCACTCCCTCTCTCATTCACTGCGATTACGGTGACATGGGGACGGTCGAGTCGCTGATCAGTAGCCATAATGGCGAATTGCTGGCGGCGGATTACGGTCAGCAGGTCACCTTGCAGGTGGCGTGGGAGTCCTCGGTTTGGGCTCAGGTGGACCGTGAATTGACCGACCGGACTCATGGGCGGGTATCCCTCAGCCCCTTAGATGGCTAGAATCCATCGCTCTTTAATTGGGGAAAGGGAGCTGTAATGCACATTCTGAGCATTATTCGCATTGTTGGCCTGCTGGTTGCACTGTTCAGCTCGACCATGCTGTTGCCTGCACTGGTGGCCTTTGGCTATCGGGATGGTGGTGGTGCCGAGTTCGTCAGCTCTTTTCTGATCGCCCTGCTGCTCGGCGTGGTGCTCTGGTTTCCCAATCGCTACCACAAGAAGGAGATGCGCTCGAAAGAGGGCTTTCTGATTGTGGTGCTGTTCTGGACCGTGTTGGGCAGTGTGGGGGCGGTGCCCTTCATCATGAGCGATGTGCCGGATATGTCGGTCTCGGAGGCCTTCTTCGAATCTTTTTCCGGCCTGACCACCACAGGCGCAACGGTACTGACCGGGCTCGATAATCTGCCCAAGGCGTTTCTGTTCTATCGCCAGTTGCTGCAGTGGCTGGGGGGCATGGGGATCATCGTACTGGCGGTGGCCATTCTGCCACTGCTGGGTATCGGGGGTATGCAGCTCTACCGTGCCGAGATCCCGGGGCCGGTGAAGGATACCAAGGTGACGCCGCGCATCGCCGAAACGGCCAAGGCGCTCTGGTTCATCTATTTGCTGCTGACCGCGCTCTGTGCCTTGGCATACTGGCTCGCCGGAATGACGTTGTTCGATGCGGTTTGCCATTCGTTCTCGACTCTGTCGGTCGGTGGCTTCTCTACTCACGATGCCAGCATCGGTTTCTTCAACAGTCCGGTCATCAACCTGATTACCGTGGTGTTCCTGCTGCTGGCCAGCGTGAACTTTGCGCTCCACTTTACCGTCTTCTCTCACCGCCCGGTTCGGCTCGGGCGCTACCTCTATGATTCTGAACTCAAGGTGTTCCTGGCCATTCAGGCGACCCTGGTGATGATCTGCTTTGTCGCCTTGCTGACCCACGGACACTACGCCACCTGGCAAGAGGCGCTCAACCATG
>NZ_CP077301.1:3845000-3892500 GCF_019048085.1 Aeromonas sp. FDAARGOS 1416
CTGGTGAAAGTGCGTAGGTGGTGTTTCTAGGCAAATCCGGAGACACAACACTGAGACACGAGACGAACACACTACGGTGTGGAAGCCATTGATGCCCTGCTTCCAGGAAAAGCCTCTAAGCTTCAGATTACAAGTCATCGTACCCCAAACCGACACAGGTGGTCGGGTAGAGAATACCAAGGCGCTTGAGAGAACTCGGGTGAAGGAACTAGGCAAAATAGAACCGTAACTTCGGGAGAAGGTTCGCTCTTGACAGTGAAGTCCCTTGCGGATAGAGCAGTTGGGAGTCGCAGTGACCAGATGGCTGGGACTGTTTATCAAAAACACAGCACTCTGCAAACACGAAAGTGGACGTATAGGGTGTGACACCTGCCCGGTGCCGGAAGGTTAATTGATGGGGTTAGCGCAAGCGAAGCTCTTGATCGAAGCCCCGGTAAACGGCGGCCGTAACTATAACGGTCCTAAGGTAGCGAAATTCCTTGTCGGGTAAGTTCCGACCTGCACGAATGGTGTAACCATGGCCATGCTGTCTCCACCCGAGACTCAGTGAAATCGAATTCGCCGTGAAGATGCGGTGTACCCGCGGCTAGACGGAAAGACCCCGTGAACCTTTACTACAGCTTGGCACTGAACATTGAACCTACATGTGTAGGATAGGTGGGAGGCTTTGAAGGCGTGACGCCAGTTGCGCTGGAGCCGTCCTTGAAATACCACCCTTGTATGTTTGATGTTCTAACGCAGGGCCCTGAATCGGGCTCGCGGACAGTGCCTGGTGGGTAGTTTGACTGGGGCGGTCTCCTCCCAAAGAGTAACGGAGGAGCACGAAGGTTGGCTAATCCTGGTCGGACATCAGGAGGTTAGTGCAATGGCATAAGCCAGCTTAACTGCGAGACGGACAGGTCGAGCAGGTACGAAAGTAGGTCATAGTGATCCGGTGGTTCTGAATGGAAGGGCCATCGCTCAACGGATAAAAGGTACTCCGGGGATAACAGGCTGATACCGCCCAAGAGTTCATATCGACGGCGGTGTTTGGCACCTCGATGTCGGCTCATCACATCCTGGGGCTGAAGTCGGTCCCAAGGGTATGGCTGTTCGCCATTTAAAGTGGTACGCGAGCTGGGTTCAGAACGTCGTGAGACAGTTCGGTCCCTATCTGCCGTGGGCGTTGGATGATTGAAGGGAGTTGCTCCTAGTACGAGAGGACCGGAGTGAACGAACCTCTGGTGTTCGGGTTGTCACGCCAGTGGCACTGCCCGGTAGCTAAGTTCGGAATCGATAACCGCTGAAAGCATCTAAGCGGGAAGCGAGCCCTGAGATGAGTCATCCCTGACCCCTTGAGGGTCCTAAAGGGCCGTTGGAGACCACAACGTTGATAGGTGGGGTGTGTAAGCGCAGTGATGTGTTGAGCTAACCCATACTAATTACCCGTGAGGCTTAACCATACAACACCCAAGAAGTGTTTCGAGCCTTGTAACGAATACGAAACTACTTACATCAGCTTTCTCAGATTGAAGAATTTGCCTGGCGGCCATAGCGCCGTGGAACCACCTGATCCCATGCCGAACTCAGAAGTGAAACGCGGTAGCGCCGATGGTAGTGTGGCATTCGCCATGCGAGAGTAGGACACTGCCAGGCACCCAATTAAACAGCGATGTGAAGAATCACGTCACTGGCTGCGAGGATGACACCTCAGAAAATGCAGCAGAAGATTTAGCGAAAGCTAACCGAATGCGGAGCGGTAGTTCAGTCGGTTAGAATACCGGCCTGTCACGCCGGGGGTCGCGGGTTCGAGTCCCGTCCGCTCCGCCACTAATTTGAAGGCCTTCCCAGATGGGAAGGCCTTTTTGCTATGGGCGGTTTTTGCCCAGTGGCCCACATATTTGCACACCAGAATCAACACAAAGCCCGCTCTCACGACCGCGCGTTGGTGTTTTTAGCGTGTTAAACCGCCAATGTCTGGCTTTTACCTGTCGGAAGAATGGCCAGATAGCCGATTATTCCCGCCATTTTCTGGCTATATCCGAGCCTTATCAGTTATTTACTGCCATTTGAACGACCCTGCAGGTGGTCAAATCAGCCTTCTGCCGCCTGCTGGTTGCAGGGAAGTTCCATATTGACCACCCCCTCTTCCATTTGCACATCGATCTTGAAGCCAAGCCGTTTGGCGAGGTTGACCATGCCACGATTGCTGGGCATGGTCATGCCGGATAGCTGGCCAATCCCCTGCTCTTTGGCGTAACGGATGATCTTCTCCATCATCAGTTTGCCGAGGCCCACCCCTTTCAAGTCCGATCGCACCAGAATGGCAAACTCGGCATCGCTCAGGTCCGGAGTCGAGATAGCGCGTACCACGCCGAGGATCTGATCCTGCAGCTCGCCATCTTGCCCCACTGCCACGAAGGCCATCTCTCGGTCGTAATCGATCTGTGTCATGCGAGCCAGCTCTTCATGGCCCAGTTCGCCTACATCGGCGAAGAAGCGTTTGTACCTGTCTTCATCGGAGACCTGCAGCACGAACTGCTCGTGAGCCGGTTCATCTTCCGGCCGGATCGGGCGCAGCAGGATATGGCGCTGATCTTTAAGCCAGGCACCCTCCTCCAGTTCGGTAGGATAGGGGCGGATAGCCAGTCGGTTGCTGGCCGGGAGGGCGGGGTCAGCCAGTGTGAGGCTGGCATCCAGCACCACCATCTCTGCGCCGCACGCTTGCAGTGGGTGTAGGTCCAGTTCCTGAATCTCCGGAAAGGCGAGCAGCAGCTCGGAGAGTTGGCAGAGCACCTGACCGAGAGCATCAATATCCAGTCGCTCCGGCGTGGCCTGTTCACGGATCTTGCGGCTCTTGAGGGCGCCGATGATCTGGTAACGAGCCAGTGCCTGATTGAGCGGTGGCAAGGCTGCCACCATCTCCTGCGGTTCCGCACCAGATTCACCCAGCAGAATGACGGGGCCAAAGATGGCGTCTTGCTGGATCCGCACCCGCAGCTCCAGGCCACCGCTGCGGCGAGCCATGCGTTGCACCAGCAAGCCTTCGATGCGGGCGCCCGGATCATGCTGTTTGACCCTGTCCAGAATGGCATCTGCAGCTTGCGCCACTTCGGCCGAGGTGCGCAGATTGAGCACCACGCCGTGCACGGCAGACTTGTGCAGGATGTCGGGCGAGCGCAGCTTCACTGCCACCGGATAGCCGATCTGCTCTGCGGTCAGGGTCGCCTCAATGGCGTCGGTAACGATCCAGGTTGGCAGGGTCGAGAGACCGGCGGCTTGCAAAATCGGGTGTACCAGATGGGTATCCAATCTTAGCTGTTTGCGCTCCTGTGCTTGGCGGATCAGCTGCTGGCAGAGCTCGCCATTGAGCTGGTTGCCATGCAGGGATGCCGGGGTTTCCATCAGCTGCTTCTGGTTGCGGCGGTATTCCACCATGTGCATGAAGGCGGCCATGGCGCTTTCCGGTGTGCGGTAGGTCGGGAAGCCCGCTTCGGTAAAGAGTTTGCGCCCCTCCTGCGCCGAGTATTCACCCGCCCAGTTGGTGAGGATGTTGAAACGGCGCGCTCTGGGATGCTGTTTCAGATGGGCGATAAGATGGCTGGCCAGCGGTGCATTCGGTGCTGTGAGCGAGGGTGCGTGGATAATCAGGATGGCGTCGATACCATCCTCCTGCAACACGCTGTCCAACGCCTCCTGATAGGTGGCGATGGTGGCATCGCTGCCGATGTCGAGCGGCGGGCGAGCCAGCTTGCCGCCACGCTCCAGCAGCACATCCACCGCCATATTGGCCAGTCCGCGGCCGTTGGAGATGATGGCAAGCCGCTCCCCCTTGAGGGTCATGGAGTGGCTGAGGGTTTCCACCGCGGCAAACAGTTCGTGGGTATCCCGTACCCGCAGCATGCCAGCACGGCGGATGGCGGCATCATAGACATTGTCGAGACCGTGGGCCGGATCGTGGCGCCCGCTTTTCAGCACCAGGATCGGCTTGTTGCGCGAGGCTGCCCGCGCCGCCGAGAGAAAGTGGCGGGCGTCGTGCAGCTTGTCCATGTAGATCAAGATGGCGCGGGTGACGCTGTCGCGGGAGAGCTGATCCAGCAGCTGGCCGAAGTCGATGTCGCAGTGATCACCCAGGGAGATGAAGGCGGAGAAGCCCAGCTCATGCTGCTTGGCCCAATCCAGAATGGTGGTGCTGACGGCGGCGGATTGCGACAGAAAGGCGACCTGTCCCGGCTTGGCGGCAATGGGTGAAAAGCTGGCGTTGATCCCTTGGCCGGGCAGCAGCATCCCCATGCTGTTGGGGCCGAGCAGGCGAATGCCGTATTGCTGGCAGACCCGTTTCAGCTCCAGCCGCTCCTCGGGGGGAAAGTCGGCGGCCAGTATGATGGCCGCCCCTGCGCCCTTCTGGCCGAGTGCTTCCAGCAACGGCAAGACCCGCTCCCGCCTGGTGCAGATGATGGCGAGATCCGGGGTCAGCGGCAGGCTGGCAATATCGGGATAGGCCAGCACGCCGGCGATGGACTTGTTGCGCGGGGTGACAGGGAGGATGGGCCCTTTGAACTGGCCCGCCAGCAGGTGGCGCACGATGACATGACCCGCCTTGAGCGGGTCGGTCGAGGCGCCGATCACGGCGATTGAGTGGGGTTTGAACAGCCGATCCAGACCGCTTGCTTTCATGGGCACTCCCGACAAAAGGGGGAAGATACCAGTCTAATACGCCTTTGCTGCGGGTTCTGTGACCGGATCCTGATCACCGTTTGTTGAGGGCATTGGCACGCAGATAAAAGCGCAGTTCGCCCTGCACCCGGCGAATGGCTCCCAGGTGGCGTTCCTGCAGATAGATATCCTGCTCCCGATCGAGCGCCGTGCTGGGTACGCCCATGCTTTGCAGATACTCGTCAAACAGGGTTGAACCCTTGATCTCTACCAGATGCTGTTTCATGGCTCTCCTCCCTGCGCCTTGGCGTTTGTTGATGAACGCCCAGTCTGCGATGACCTGCCGGGTTTGCCTATTGTCACTTTTGACACGAGATTTGACACGAGAGCGCTCACACATCTTTCAGAGAGGGCGCCGTTGAGGCGCTGGCTGGCGTTATAGTATGGCGAGGAGCACGAGTCACGGATGGTGCACAGGATGATCAGAGTCTGGTGGTGGTGCATGGCACTGTGGACGGTTGGCGTATCGGCAACCGAGCAGCCTATCCGCGCCTGGAATCTGCTGCTGGATCACCCCAACCCCGCCGTCGTCCAGTTGTTGCGCCTCTCCCTCGATCTCACCGTGCCCGAATATGGCCCCTACCAGCTGGTCTCCAGCCCGCCGATGGAACAGGGGCGGACGGTGAAAGAGCTGCACAGCGGCGAGCTGGTTCAGGTCGGAGTGTTTGCTCCCGATGAGGAGCGGGAAAGGGATCTGCTGGCGGTACACATTCCATTGGCCAAGGGGCTGCTCGGCTGGCGGGTTTGCCTGATCCGGCAGGGGGATGAGGGGCGCTTTGCCGCCATTCACTCGTTGGCCGACTGGCGCCGCTCCGGGCTCATCATCGGCCAGCACAGATCCTGGCCTGACACCCAGTTGCTGAGGGCCAACGGCCTCAATGTGATAGCGGGCAACCTCTACGAAGCGCTGTTCAATATGTTGCGCAAGAAGCGTTTTGATTGCTTCCTGCGCTCCGTCATCGAGGTCGAGGATGAGCTGAAACAGCACCCGGATCTGGCCATCGAGCCCCATCTGGTGTTTCGCTATCCGCTGGCGCTGCTCTTCTTTGTTTCGCCCAAATATCCGGAGCTGGCGCAGCGCATCGAGCTTGGCCTGCAGCGGGCGCGGCAAACCGGGGATTTTGACCGGATCTTCGAGGAGGGGTTTGGCAGCACCATCCGCCGTTTGCAGCTCGACCAGCGGCAGCGCCTCGAGCTGAACAACCCTGATCTGCCGTTGTCGAGTCGCAAGATGATGGCCGACCCAACGCTCATCTACCAGCCCGTCTCAGCGCAGTGAGTTCTGGTTCTGCGCTGTATCCCAGAAGGCGCGGATCAGCGGCTCTTCCAGTCGCTTCTTGAGCACCCCGATCCCCACATCAAATGGCTTGAAGGCGGGCTTGAGGTCGATGATCCGCACTTTGTCGCCGAGCGGGCTGTGATCGATCACCGCCGCCGGCACCAGCCCCACACCACAACCGAGCGCCACCATGGCGACGATCCCCTCGTTACCCGCCACTTCGGCGTAGATGTTGGGGGCGATCCCCTTGTTGCGAAACCACTGATCGCTGCGTTTGCGGGCCAAGCCCTGCTCGGAGAGGATGACTGGCAGCTGCTCCCAATCAGGTTCTCCCTGACGGAACCACTGGTTCAGTTGCGGGGCGTTGCGCGGCGCGATAAAGACCAGCGGCACCTGCTGCAGGCTGGCGAACTCCAGCTTGGCGGGCAGGGCATCGGGGCGGGCAGCGATGGCGAGATCTGCCTCGTCGGCCAGGATCTTGTCCACCGCCAGCGCCGGGTCGCCGGTCTCCAGCTTGATCTCCAGCTGGGGGTAGCGGCGGCGAAAGCGCTCCAGCACCTCGGGCAGCAGAAAGTAACTGGCAGTGACCGAGCAGAATACCCGCAGCCGCCCCTGTAGCGGTTCATCGCTGCGTTTGAGCTCCTGCTTGAGCTGACGCCACTCCTGCAACAGGCCGCCGCCAAACTCCCGCAGTTTCTCGCCGGCAGGTGTGAGCCGCACCGAGCGGTTGTCCCGCTCGAACAGCACGCAGCCGGTCTCCTGCTCCAGCCGCTGGATCGCGCGACTGAGGGTGGAGGGGCTGACCGCCATGGCATCGGCGCTCTTGCCGAAGTGGAGGGAGTCGGCGAGGTGGAGAAACAGCTCGAGATTGCGAAGGTCCATCTTTCAGCTCCTGGCGCGGCATGTGTGCCCGATATCCAGCGGTTGGCGGCTTGTTTCTGCCATCTCGCGGTACATTCAGCAGGCGATTATGAAGGGTTAACGTTTCAATTATTGCAATGTACTGTTTCGAATATATCAGTTCAGGCAATAAGTGTCCCGCGCTATAGTGGTTCAGACAACGCCGCTACCCGGCATGGAATCAATCGAACGGAGCAATCACCATGGCTAACTATTTCAACACCTTGAACCTGCGTCAGCAGTTGGCCCAACTGGGCAAGTGTCGTTTCATGCAGCGCGAAGAGTTCGCGGACGGCTGCAACGTGCTGAAGGGCAAGAAGGTGGTGATTGTGGGCTGTGGTGCCCAGGGTCTGAACCAGGGCCTGAACATGCGTGACTCCGGGCTGGATATCTCTTACGCCCTGCGCAAGGCCGCCATCACCGAGAAGCGCGCCTCATGGCAGAAAGCCACCGACAACGGCTTCGCGGTCGGTACCTATGAAGAGCTGATCCCGACCGCCGATCTGGTGCTGAACCTGACCCCGGACAAGCAGCACTCCGACGTGGTGAAAACCGTGATGCCGCTGATGAAGCAGGGCGCCGCGCTGGGCTACTCCCACGGCTTCAACGTGGTGGAAGAGGGTCAGCAGATCCGCTCCGACATCACCGTCGTGATGGTTGCGCCCAAGTGCCCGGGTACCGAAGTGCGTGAAGAGTACAAGCGTGGCTTTGGTGTACCGACCCTGATCGCCGTTCACCCGGAAAATGACCCGAAAGGCGAAGGCATGGCCATCGCCAAGGCGTGGGCCTCTGCCACCGGCGGCGACCGTGCCGGGGTGCTGGAATCCTCCTTCGTGGCGGAAGTGAAATCCGACCTGATGGGCGAGCAGACCATCCTCTGCGGCATGCTGCAGGCCGGTTCCCTGCTCTGCTACGACAAGCTGGTTGCCGAAGGCACAGACCCGGCCTACGCCGGCAAGCTGATCCAGTTCGGCTGGGAGACCATCACCGAAGCCCTGAAACAGGGTGGTATCAGCCTGATGATGGACCGCCTCTCCAACCCTGCCAAGCTGCGCGCCTTCGAGCTCTCCGAGCAGCTCAAGACCCTGATGCGCCCGCTGTTCGAGAAGCATATGGACGACATCATTGCCGGTGAGTTCTCTCGCGGCATGATGGCCGACTGGGCCGAAGACGATGCCAAGCTGTTCGGCTGGCGCGAAGAGACCGGTAAATCGGCCTTCGAAAACGCCCCGGCGTTTGCAGGCAAGATTGCCGAGCAGGAGTACTTCGACAATGGCGTGGTGATGGTGGCCATGGTCAAGGCGGGTGTCGAGCTGGCGTTCGAGACCATGGTGGCTTCCGGTATCTACGAGGAGTCCGCCTACTACGAATCCCTGCACGAGTTGCCGCTGATCGCCAACACCGTTGCCCGCAAGCGTCTGTACGAGATGAACGTGGTCATCTCCGATACCGCCGAGTACGGTAACTACCTGTTCGCCAACGCAGCCGTGCCGTTGCTGCGCGAGCACTTCATGCCGACCCTGAAAGCGGGCGATCTGGGTGCCAGCAAGGCGGAAGGGCAGAGCGTGGATAACCTGGCGCTGCTGGCGGCAAATGAGGCGACCCGCAACCACCCGATCGAAAAAATCGGCCAGGTACTGCGCGGTTACATGAAGGACATGAAACGCATCTCCGTTGGCGGTTAAGCCCGCATCGGGCTGGATGATGAAGGGGCGGGGATGACGATCCCCGTCGCCGGTCGGACTGGACACCCGACCGGCCAGCCAGAAAAATCAGCCCGACAGTCATAAAAAAGCCCCGCTCATCGAGCGGGGCTTTTGCATTCAGAAAGGCCCGATAAATCAGGCTTTCCACGCTTTCCAGGTGTTGATCAGACCGTTGGTGGAGCAGTCGTGGCTGGTGACAGCCTCGTTGTTGCCCAGCTCCGGTAGAATCTTGTTGGCCAGCTGTTTGCCCAGCTCCACGCCCCACTGGTCGAAGCTGAAGATGTTCCAGATTGCGCCCTGTACGAAGATCTTGTGCTCGTACATGGCGATCAGGGCACCCAGGGTTTTCGGGGTCAGGCTCTTGAACAGGATGGAGTTGGTCGGGCGGTTGCCTTCGAACACCTTGAACGGCACCAGATCCTTGACCTGCTCCAGGGTTTTGCCAGCTGCCAGGAACTCGGCTTCAACCTCTTCCTTGCTCTTGCCGAAGGCCAGTGCCTCGGTCTGGGCGAAGAAGTTGGCCAGCAGTTTCGGATGGTGGTCACCGATCGGGTTGTGGCTGATGGCTGGCGCCAGGAAGTCGCAGGGGATCAGCTTGGTGCCCTGATGGATCAGCTGGTAGAAGGCGTGCTGGCCGTTGGTGCCCGGCTCACCCCAGATGATGGGGCCGGTTTGGTAGTCAACCGGCTTGCCGTTGCGATCCACGTACTTGCCGTTGGATTCCATGTTGCCTTGCTGGAAGTAGGCAGGGAAGCGGTGCATGTACTGATCATACGGCAGAATAGCTTCGGACTCGGCACCGTAGAAGTTGTTGTACCACAGGCCGATCAGCGCCAGCAGTACCGGCACGTTCTGCTCGTAGGAGGCAGTGGCGAAGTGCATGTCCATCTCGAAGGCGCCTTGCAGCAGGGCTTCGAAGTTCTCGAAACCGACAGAGAGGGCGATGGGCATGCCGATGGCAGACCAGGAGGAGTAGCGGCCGCCAACCCAGTCCCAGAACTCGAACATGTTGTTGGTGTCGATGCCGAACTCGGCCACAGCCTTGCCGTTGGTGGAGAGCGCGGCGAAGTGCTTGGCAACGTGGGCCTTGTCACCGGCGATGTTGATGAACCAGTCGCGGGCGGTCAGGGCGTTGGTCATGGTCTCCTGGGTGGTGAAGGTCTTGGAGGCCACCAGGAACAGGGTGGTTTCCGGATCGATCTTCTTCAGGGTCTCAGCGATGTGGGTGCCATCGACGTTGGAGACGAAGTGCATCTGCAGGTGGTTTTTGTAGGGACGCAGTGCCTCGGTGATCATTACCGGGCCCAGATCTGAGCCACCGATACCGATATTGACCACGTGCTGGATCGCTTTACCGGTGTAGCCTTTCCACTCGCCGGAGATGATTTTCTCGCAGAAGCCTTTCATCTTGGCCAGTACGGCGTTCACTTCTGGCATCACGTCCTTGCCGTCGCACTCGATGGGGCGGTCGGAGCGGTTGCGCAGGGCCACGTGCAGTACGGAGCGGCCTTCGGTCATGTTGATCTTGTCGCCATTGAACATGGCATCGATCGCGCTGCGAAGATCGGTCTCTTTGGCCAGATCAACCAGCAACTTGAGGGTTTCTTCGGTGATCAGGTTCTTCGAGTAATCAACCAGGATGTCGCCGCCGAAGGTGAGGGAAAACTTGTCAAAGCGCTTCGGGTCCTGCGCGAACAGATCCTTGAGTCGGGTCTCTTTGTTTGCTGCAAAGTGGGCTTCCAGTGCCTGCCAGGCCTGGGTTTGGGTTGGATTGATATTTTTCATAGGATTCCTGAAATGCCAAGTTGTGTTTGAACCTTGCAGGCAAGGTCCCGCCAAACCTTATTATCCGAGCATTATAGCGAGCCGATCGGGCGGCCCGTGTAACAGATTTTTACCGATTGTCTTTTACCGCAATGGGTCACTGCCGGGAGCATACAACCAGAACATTGGGATTATGTGTCACGAAAGCAAGGCGGATCTTGCGCTTGCTCATGATTGGAGCCACCCCGATGGCCTGAAATTGTTTTCATCCGGTTGGCGTGGTTATGCACCGACATGGCCATGGGCTGGGGCCAGAAACGACAATGCCAGCCCGAAGGCTGGCATTGTCTGTTGCAGCAGAACCGCGATCACGCCTGCGGTTTTTGCATGTGCATCACCATCTGCGGGAAGGGGATCTCGATGCCTTCGGCATCAAAGGTCAGTTTCACCTTCTCGTGGAAGTCGAACCAGACACCCCAGTAGTCAGCGGTTTTCACCCAGGGGCGCACCACGATATTGACCGAGGAGTCGGCCAGCGCGGCAACGGCGATGGTAGCGGCCGGATCTTTCAGGATGCGCGGCTCTTCGCTTACCAGACGCTCGAGGATCTGTTTGGCCTTGCGCAGGTCAGAGCCGTAGCCGATGCCAAAGGTCATATCGACGCGGCGGGTATCCATACGCGAGTAGTTGACGATGGTGCCGTTGAGGATGGCGGAGTTCGGGACTACCACCATCTTGTTGTCACCGGAGGTGAGGGTGGTGGTAAAGAGCTGAACGGACTGCACCACACCCGCGGTGCCCGCCACTTCGATGAACTCGCCCGCCTTGATGGGGCGGAAGATGATCAGCAGGAAGCCGGCAGCGAAGTTGGAGAGCGAGCCTTGCAGCGCCAGACCGATGGCCAGACCGGCGGCACCGATAATGGCGACGAAGGAGGCTGTCTGCACGCCGACACGGCCCAGCGCGGCTATCACCACGAACACCAGAATAGCGTATTTGAGGATGCTGCCGACGAAGTGGGTGACTGTGGTGTCCAGCTTGCGGGCCTGCATCACCTTGACCACGCCACCGCTGATGAGGTTGGCGGCGATATAGCCGACCAGCAGGGTCAGCAGGGCGGCGGCGATATTGACGCCGTATTCGATCAGCAGTCCCTGATTATTGACCAGCCAGGTCTGCGCTTCGGTAATGATTTCGGGTTCCATAGGATGTCCTGTCAGGTTCTAAAAGGTTTATGGTGGATAAATCTAACACCGCAGCGCGACAGTACGGGTCGCATCTGGTACTTCTTTTCTGCCATAAAAACCTGACACAAAAAAGAAGGGAGGCCAAAGCCTCCCTTCTTTTTGCTGAATGATGCGAAAAAATCATCAGCTCTGCAGCAGCTGGCTGCGGATAAATTGCCACTGATCTTCGAAACCGGCGGTCGGCTTGAGCTTGAACTCGGAGCGCACGAACTGGCTGATGCGGCCTTCGGTGTAGGCCAGCAGCAGATTGGCCAGCATGGTCTCGTCGAGCTGGAAGCCCTGACCTTCACGCAGCCGCTTCTCGCGCAGCACCTGTTTGATCTGGGTCTCCAGCTTGTCGAACAGGATGCTGATGCGATCCCGCAGCCGATCGTGCTCACCCAGCAGGGCATCGCCGTTGAGGATGCGGGTGATGCCGGGATTGCGCTCGGCGAACACCAGCAGCAGCTGCAGGATATGGTGGCAGCGCGCCATGGTGTCCTTCTCTTCCGCCATGATCAGATTGACCCGTGACAGCAGGGAATCCTCGATAAAGTCGATCAGCCCCTCGAACATCCGCGCCTTGCTTGGAAAGTGTCGATAGAGGGCTGCTTCAGAGACGCCGACCTCGGCCGCCAGACGGGCCGTGGTGATGCGCTGACCCGGACTGGTTTCCAGCATATGGGCGAGCGCCTGCAGGATCTGATCGCGCCGACTCTGTTTCTGATTACTGCTTGCCATGGATTCCCCTAAAAAAACAATGGCTTGATTCTGTTATTAGGCACCGCCTATCGGGCTGGTGTGGTCTGTTATTGGCGACCAGAAGAACCAAAACCGCCTTCACCCCGTTCGCTCTGGTTGAACTCATCGACCAGTTGGAAGCTGGCCTGAACTACCGGCATGATCACCAGCTGGGCGATGCGCTCGCCGGGTTGCATGGTGAACTCATCCTTGCCGCGGTTCCAGACCGAGACCATCAGCTGACCCTGATAGTCGGAATCGATGAGACCGACCAGGTTGCCCAGCACGATGCCGTGCTTATGGCCGAGGCCGGAGCGGGGCAGGATGGTGGCACACAGACCCGGATCCTGGATGTGGATGGCCAGACCGGTCGGCACCAGGGTGGTATCACCCGGAGCCAGAGTCAGCGGCGCATCCAGCAGTGCGCGCAGATCCATGCCAGCAGAGCCCGGTGTGGCGTAGGCGGGCAGCGGGTACTCGGTACCGATACGGGCATCCAGAATCTTCAGTTCAATTTGTGTAGTCATGAATCGCTTTTTCAGTTGGATCTTGTATTGGCGTCCCTCTTGGCAGGCGGGGCGCCGTGAGTCTTGTTCTTTCGGGACGCTCAGTGCCGGTAGTGGCGCGCAATCAGGGCGATCAGGTGACGGGCCAGCGTCAGCTTGTCGGCCAGCGGCAGCGGGGCCTGGCCCCCTTGCCAGAACACGGTCAGGGCGTTGTCATCGGCGTTGAAGCCTTGCCCCTCGCGGGACACATCGTTGGCGGCGATCATGTCCAGCCGCTTACGCTGCAACTTGTCGAGGGCGTATTGTTCCACATCCACGGTTTCGGCGGCAAATCCGACGGTGAAGGGTTTGTCTGAAAGGGCGCCGACGGCCGCGATGATGTCGGGGTTTTTCACCAGCTTCACCACCATCTGGTCGTTGTCGCCGGTTTTCTTGATCTTCTGGCTGGCGACCTGCTCAGGACGATAGTCGGCTACCGCCGCGCAGCCGATGAAGAGGTCGCACTCGCCCACCCGGCTCATCACCGCCTGATGCATCTGCTCGGCGCTCTCGACATCGATGCGGGTGACTCCAGCAGGTGTAGCCAGCGTCACCGGCCCACTCACCAGCGTCACTTCGGCGCCCGCTTCACGGGCGGCGCGGGCGATGGCGTAGCCCATCTTGCCGGAGCTGTGGTTGCTGATGTAGCGCACCGGATCGAGCGCCTCGCGGGTTGGCCCTGCGGTGAGCAGCAGCTTGACGCCTGCCAGCAAGGGTTCGGCGGCCAGCTGCTGGCAGCAGCGCTCCACCAGTTCGAGGGGATCCAGCATCCGGCCCGGGCCCACATCGCCACAGGCCTGGCTTCCTGCATCCGGCCCCCACAGCAGAATGCCGCGGCTGGCCAGGGTCTTGAGGTTGGCCTGGGTCGCAGCGTTGAGATACATCTGCTGGTTCATGGCAGGTGCCAGCGCGATGGGCGCCGGAGTGGCCAGACAGAGGGTGGTGAGCAGTTCGTCAGCCATGCCTGCAGCCATCCGCGCCATCAGGTTGGCGCTGGCGGGGGCGATCAGTACCAGATCGGCCCACTTGGCCAGCTCGATATGGCCCATGCCCGCTTCGGCGGAGGGATCCAGCAGGCTGTAGGCCACCGGATGACCGGAGACCGCCTGCAGGGTCAGCGGGGTGATGAACTCCTTGGCGGAGCGGGTCATCACCACCCGCACTTCGGCGCCCTGATCTTTCAGGCGGCGTACCAGCTCGGCACTCTTGTAGGCGGCGATCCCGCCGCTGACACCCAACAGGATGCGTTTATCGGCCAATCTCATCTGCTGTTTCTCTATCCGGCTCATTCTGACTGGTCGGCTAAGATACCACAGGCAATGGATGACGACAGGGGTTGGCATCAAGGGGTGTGGTCGGGCGCGCGCAATTTTTTGCTATGTTTTTTCTCAGCAGGGATGAGGGAGAGACAAATGAGCATCAAAGAGTGGCCGGAAGATGAACGCCCCAGAGAGAAGTTGCTGCGTCAGGGGCCTGCGGCGCTCTCCGATGCCGAGCTGCTCGCCATCTTTCTGCGCACTGGCGTCAATGGACTGAGTGCAGTGGATCTTTCACGTAATCTATTGAATCAATTCGGCTCTTTGCGCAGCTTGCTGGGGGCGGATCAACAGGCATTCTGCGAGGCACACGGCCTTGGCCCGGCCAAATATGCCCAGTTGCAGGCGGTGCTGGAGATGGCCAAACGCCATCTGGCGCAGCAGTTGCAACGGGGTGATGCCCTCACCTCGCCCCAGCTGACCCGCGACTATCTGCAAGCCCAGCTGCGGGATCGGCCGCGCGAGGTGTTTGCCCTGCTGCTGCTCGACAATCAGCACAGAGTCATTCAATTTGTTGAGCTTTTTTACGGCACTATCGACTCGGCGAGCGTCTGGCCAAGAGAAATCGTGCAGATCGCGCTCAAACATAATGCAGCCGCGGTGATTCTGGCGCATAATCACCCGTCCGGCGTCGCCGAGCCCAGTAGGGCCGACCGCCAGATCACGGATCGGATCACGGCCGCTTTGGCCCTGATCGATATCAGAGTGCTGGATCACTTGGTGATCGGTGATGGCATCACGGTTTCTTTTGCCGAGCGCGGTTGGCTATAACTGTGCTCTGGCACCGTATTAGTTGATCTTTGATCACGGATGCTGTATAAAATGCCGCCTTCTGTTTGCCCCGCAATCGAAGGCCAGCGGGGCAGATATTTGCTCGAGCAATGAAGTAAGATTTGGAGAGACTGACATGTCTAGAGTATGCCAAGTAACCGGCAAGCGCCCGGCAGTTGGTAACAACCGTTCGCACGCTAACAACGCTACCAAGCGTCGTTTCCTGCCGAACCTGCACACTCACCGTTTCTGGGTTGAGAGTGAAAAACGCTTCGTAAGCCTGCGCGTATCCGCAAAAGGCATGCGTATCATCGACAAGCGTGGCGTTGAAGTGGTTCTGGCTGAACTGCGCGCCAGCGGTGTTAAGGTATAAGGAATTAGATCATGGCTAAAGGTATTCGCGAGAAAATTCGCCTGAACTCCAGCGCCGGTACTGGTCACTTCTATACCACTACCAAAAACAAGCGCACCATGCCCGAAAAAATGGAGATCAAAAAGTTTGATCCCGTTGTTCGTCAGCATGTGATCTACAAGGAAGGCAAAATCAAGTAATTACTTGATGCTGCATTCCCAAAAACCCGGCTTCGTGCCGGGTTTTTTTATGCGCCGAATTCAGTACACTGCCGGTTCAAAGGGAGGCTTGCCATGTTCAAATTGAGCCGCAAAGGCTGGAATAACGTGATCATCGTGGTGGTGCTGATCGTGATCACCCTGTTGCATCGTATGGAGACTGCCCAGCAGGAGAACAGCGCCAAGCGGGCTCGCCCCTTGTTGCCGGATGCGGCCGTGGTGCTCACTTGGCAGGGGCCGAGCTGGCAGATTGAGCGGATCGGTCAGGGCTGGCGCAGCATGCCGGATCTGGGACTCGACACGGCGCAGCTGGATGCCCGGCTGGCACGCTGGCAAGGCTGGTTGCTGCCCCCCGGCGAGGTGGTGCGCGGTACCCCGGTGACCATCAAGGTGTGGATTGCCGGCCAGAACGATCCGGTCGAGATCGGCCTCTATCAGAACAGCGGCCAATATGGCGCTCAGCTGCCCTCTGGTCTCTGGCTCGCCCTCACTGCCGAGCAGTATCGCGATCTGCTGCGTCCTGCTCCCTGAGTTTCTTTTCCTTGCGAGGTGCCCATGCCCGAATTGCCAGAAGTTGAAGTCAGTCGTCAGGGGATCTCCCCCTGGCTCACCGGTATCAAGGTGACACGCGTGGTGGTGCGGGATGGCCGCCTGCGCTGGCCGATCCCCGGTGAGATTCAGGAGCTGGTGGACCTCACCATCCATCGGGTGCGTCGCCGTGCCAAATACCTGCTGCTGGAGACCGATTTCGGCACCGCCATCCTTCATCTGGGGATGTCCGGCAGCCTGCGGGTGCTGGATATCGGCACCCCGGCCGAGAAGCACGACCACGTGGATATCGAGCTGGAGAATGGCAAGCTGCTGCGGCTCAACGATCCGCGCCGCTTCGGGGCCCTGCTCTGGACTCGCGAACCGGCCGAAGCCCACGCGCTGCTCGCCAAGCTGGGGCCAGAGCCGCTCACCGATGCCTTCAGTGCTGATTACCTGCAGGGGCGCGCCAAGGGGCGCAGCACCGCCATCAAACAGTTCCTGATGGACAATCAGGTGGTGGTCGGGGTGGGCAACATCTACGCGAACGAGGCGCTCTATGCTGCCGGCATTCACCCCAAACGGGCGGCGGGCAATATCAGTGCCGAGCGGCTGGGAACCCTGGTGGCCGAGATCAAGCGCGTGTTGGCCGAGGCAATTCGCCAGGGCGGCACCACTCTCAAGGATTTCACCAGTGCCGATGGCAAGCCGGGCTATTTCGTGCAGCAGTTGCAGGTTTATGGCCGTGGCGGTCAGCCCTGTTTCCACTGTCACACCCTGCTGACCGAGACAAGAATGGGCCAGCGCACCACGGTTTTTTGCAGTCATTGCCAGCGCTGAGCGCACTTTTTGCCCAGATCCGGGGGAAGTTGTAACAGCGTATTTCCACTCTGTTGAAGATTTGCACAGCTGTCACTAGTATCCCGACCGTTCAGGCGGTTTGAGAATATAAAAATGACAGTTAAATCAATAGACTGGGAATATTTATCCCGGCAGGAGCGCTATTGCGCAAAATCCATGGCCCGCTTCCTCTACCCCGAGGGATGTGACCGGAAAACCTTCAATCGCGGCAAGTTCGTGCTGCGCAGCCTGCTCTATCGCAAGTCGCTGAGCCGGGTCTTCAGCCTGTTTCAGTGCGACTCGCTCAAGGCGCTGCCAGCTGTCTATCCCGAGCTGCTCGACAAGCCGATGCGCCCCTATCGCTTCGCCTGTGCCAGCGCCCGTGAGCGGGCCGAGATGCTGGAAAATCACTACCGTTTGCTGCTGGAGTGCTACCCGCAGCTGATCGACCCCCTCTATCTGGGCGAGGGGATCGAACTTGGGCACTATCCCCAGAGCGGCTGCCGCATTCTGTTGCGTCACGATGGCACCTTCCGCCGCGAGGCCGAGCTGGCGCTCTCCATCGTCAACGGGGAGGGGCAGCGCCTCTACAGCTGCGCCTTTTCGATGGCGGGCAGCGTGGATCGTTTGATTCTGATGATCGGTTCCATGCAGGGGCCGGAGCCTGCGGTCGACAATGCTCAGGATCGGGTGCGCGAGCTGACCAAAGAGGGACACGGCCTGCGGCCCAAATCTCTGCTGGTGCAGCTGGTGCTGCAACTGGCGCAGGCTATGGGGGCGGCAGAGGTGCTGGCGGTGCGTAAGCGGGCCCACGTGTTTCAGGCCAAGCGCTACAGCAGCAAGCAGAAAGCCAATTTGCAGGCCGATTATGACGAGCTGTGGCAGGAGTTCGACGCCCGGGATGTGGATGCCAACTTCGTCGCTCTGCAAGCCCAGCCACGCAAGCCGCTGGAGGAGATCGCCTCCAAGAAGCGGGCCATGTATCGGCGCCGCTACGAGTGGCTCGATCTGCTGGTGCAGGAGATGAATGAGCGGTTTGCCCGTCAGTAAACGGCAAGCAGGCTGACCTCTCTATAACGAGACAGATACAACAAGGGCTACCCGCGGGTAGCCCTTGTTCGTAGTTGCCGTTGGGAATGGCGAGTATGGAAGGGGATCACCCTTTCTGTTTGGCTGCGATGGCCTGGGCCACCACGGGATCGACAAACTGACGAATGTCGCCACCGTGCAGCGCCACCTCTTTCACCAGAGTGGAGGAGATAAAGGAGTTTTCCTCCGCCGGGGTGAGGAAGACGCTTTCCAGCTCAGGCATCAGGCGGCGGTTCATGTTGGCCAGCTGGAACTCGTACTCGAAGTCGGAGACGGCGCGCAGGCCGCGGATCAGCACGTTGGCCTGATGCTCTTTGGCGAAATCGACCAGCAGACCGGAGAAGCCCACCACCTTGACGTTGGGTAGCTGGCTGGTCACTTGCTGGACAAGCTGGACACGTTCTGCCAGATCGAACAGCGGGCGCTTGCTCGGGCTGTTGGCAACACCGACCACCACCTCGTCAAACAGCTTGGCGGCGCGGCCGATGAGATCGGCGTGGCCATTGGTAACGGGATCAAAAGTCCCGGGATAAATTACCCTGGTAGTCATCTTTGCGGTCCTGCAACCTGGAAATTTGGTCGCATTATAAGGTCGTCGCTTGAGAATAGCAGTGCATCAGGCAAGAATACGCCATCGCGCATCAAGCCTCCTTGCATTGGTGACAGGGAGCAAAGGGATTTTTTATGAAACGTATTCTGGTCGTTCGCAATGACAAGATTGGTGACTTCATGCTGGCGTGGCCTAGCTTCGCCATGCTCAAAGGCTCCATGGAGTGTCATGTGACTGCCCTGGTTCCGGCCTACACGGCGCCGCTGGCCCGGCTCTGCCCCTGGATTGACGAGGTGATCATCGATCCGGGCGTGCGGGCCGACAAGGAGCAACAGCGAGCGCTGCTGGCGCGGATCAAGGCGGCGGCGTTCGACGCGTCCATCTGCCTCTTCTCCAACTCCCGCAACGCCATGCTGGTGTGGAAGGCGCATATCCCTTACCGGCTGGCCCCGGCGACCAAGCTGGCGCAAGTGCTCTACAACCAGCGTCTGGTGCAGCGCCGCTCCCGCTCCCAGAAGCCGGAATCCGAGTACAATCTGGAGCTGATCCGCCGCTTCCTGGCCGATCAGCAGATGGCCGTGGTGGAGCCCAAGACCCCCTTCCTGCAGTTCGATGACGAGATCCTGCGGCAGGTGCGCGAGCAGCTGGCACTCAAGCTCAAGCTCGATGCCAGCCGCCCCTGGCTGATGGTGCATGCCGGTAGCGGCGGTTCGGCCAACAACCTCTCCATCGAGCAGTACGCCCGCATCATCATCAAGCTCAATCAGGCCTGCCCCGAGCTGCAGTGCGTGCTGACCGCAGGCCCGGGCGAGGAGAAGATGGCCGAACAGCTGGCGGCTGAGCTGCTCGCCCACGGCGGCAACGGCTGGATCTACCGCTCCAGCGATGGTCTGCCGATGTTCTGTCAGGTGTTGGCCAACGCCGCCCTGTTCGTTGCAGGCAGTACTGGCCCGCTCCATATCGCCGGCGCGCTCGATGTGCCGACCATCGGTTTCTTCCCGATGCGCCGCTCCGCCACTCCGCTGCGCTGGAAGCCCCTCAACAGCGAAGGGCGTCACCTCGCCTTCAGCCCGCCGGAGGATAGCGACCATCCTGAGGATATGAGCCAGCTCGATCCCAAGGCCATGGTGCCGGTGATGGCCCGCTGGGCGGCGCCTTTCTGGCGCAAATAACGTATGCAGCAATGCAAACAGGGCCCCGCGGGGCCCTGTTTCGTATGACGGTTATTCCGGCTGCTGCGGTTGCTGGCGCACCCAGAGGTCGGCGTATTTGACGAAGGTAGAGTGGGCGGAGAGGATCGCCAGCAGCAGCCCCTGCTTGCCATCGAGGAAGCCTGCTTTGAGCAGGTACATCTTGAGGAAGCAGCCAACAGCATGGATCAGCCCCTGACTGAGGGAGCCCTTCTTGCCGCGAGCGGTGCGCTGATCGGCCCAGGCGCGGGCATAACCGGCGGATTTGACCAGATAGTGCTCCAGATCCCGATAGGTGAAGTGGAGCAGGTCGCCATGAATATTGACGATCTTCATGTTGGCCCGCACTTCTACCTTTTCGTGAACCAGCGCCTCGTTGTAGCTGGTGAGCGCCTTGGGATAGAGACGCAGCACCCGATCAGGATACCAGCCGCTGTGGCGGATAAAGCGGCCAAAGACCCAGGATAGGCGCGGGATCGAGTAGATGGTGTCGCTGGCCGGATTGGCCATCACGTTGGCGATGGCGGTTTTCAGCTCGGGGGTGAGCCGCTCGTCGGCATCCAGCCACAGCACCCAGTCGGATTGCACGTGGGACTGGGCCAGTCGGCGCTGTTTGCCAAAGCCGGGCCACTTGGCGTTGACGAAGAAACGGGCGCCAAATTCGGCGGCAATGGCCGGGGTCTCGTCCTGACTGCCGGAGTCCAGAATGACGATCTCGTCCACCAGTCCGTCGAGGGAGGCGAGGCACTTGCGCAGGTTGTCGGCTTCATTCTTGACGATCAGAACGGCAGCCAGAGTCGGTTTTTTCACGAATGTGGGCTCACGGTTATTGCCCGGCTGGCGGGTCGAATGCGTATTGATGGGCCATTCTAACGGAAAAACGGGTCAAAGAGAGAGTCGCCATTGCCCGTTTCTATCAGCTGTGTGCCTGTCTCGTCTCGTCCGGTTGGAAGCGGGGCACCGCTGGAAAAATGGGGTGACGGCAGCGTCTGCCAAGGATCTTCTGTTATTTATCCGACCATTCTTGGGGCATAATCTCGCCCAGTGATGATTAACTGCCGGGCCAGTCCCGAGAGAAGACGCGTGATGAAAATATTGGTGATCGGCCCCTCCTGGGTCGGCGATATGGTGATGTCCCAGAGCCTCTACAAGGCG
This sequence comes from Aeromonas sp. FDAARGOS 1416, assembly GCF_019048085.1. Taxonomy (NCBI): domain Bacteria; kingdom Pseudomonadati; phylum Pseudomonadota; class Gammaproteobacteria; order Aeromonadales; family Aeromonadaceae; genus Aeromonas; species Aeromonas sp. FDAARGOS 1416. Next base: position 3,865,866 of record NZ_CP077301.1, read on the forward strand.
ATCAAGGCCAACCATCCGGAGTGCGAACTGCACGTGATGGCCCCCGCCTGGTGCTGTGCCCTGCTGGAGCGGATGCCGGAGGTGGACAAGGCGATCACCATGCCCCTTGGCCACGGTGACTTCAAACTGGTGGCGCGCCGCCGCCTCGGCAAGCAGCTGGCGGCGGAGAAGTACGATCAGGCTATCGTCCAACCCAACTCCATGAAGTCGGCGCTGATCCCCTGGTTTGCCCGCATTCCGGTGCGTACCGGCTGGAAGGGCGAGAGCCGCTACGGTCTGCTCAACGATATGCGCAGCAACAAGTCCGCTTTCCCGCTGATGGTGGAGGGCTATCTGGCGCTCGCCTATCCCAAGGAGCAGATGAAGAGCCGGGCCGATATTCCGACCATTCCCCATCCCTCTCTGCACGTCGATCTGGTCAACCAGAGCAAGGCGCTGGAGCGGCTGGGGCTGGATCGCGCCCGCCCGGTGCTGGTGCTCTGCCCCGGTGCCGAGTTTGGCCCGGCCAAGCGCTGGCCGGAGGGGCACTATGCCGTGGTGGCCCAGCAGCATCTGGACGAGGGGTGGCAGGTGTGGATCTTCGGCTCCAACAAGGATGTGCCGGTAGCCAATACCATCCGGGATCGGGTCAACCTGCTGACCCGCCCCAACTGCCACGTGCTGGCGGGCAAGACCAGCCTGCACGAGGCGATCGATCTGATGGCGCTGGCCAGCCGGGTCATCTCCAACGACTCCGGCCTGATGCACATCGCCGCCGCCCTCAACCGGCCGCTGGTGGGCGTCTATGGCTCCACCTCACCGCTCTACACCCCGCCGCTGGCGGATCGGGTCGAGATCGTTCACACCGACATCGAGTGTCGCCCCTGCTTCAAGCGCACCTGCAAGTTCGGCCATCTCAAGTGCCTGATCGACCTGGCGCCGGAGCAGGTGGTCGATGCCTGCAAGAAGCTGGAGCAGAGTCAGTAAGATGCCCTACCGTCTGCTCTACAACCTGCTGATCCATCTGGGATTGCCGCTGGCGCTGCTGGCCCTCTACAAGCCGAAGAAAGGCAAGCCCGGCTTTGGCAAGCGCTGGGCCGAGCATCTCGGGCGGCTGCCCGCCACCGGACAGGAGGCGCCGCTCTGGATCCATGCGGTGAGCGTGGGGGAGACGCTGGCCATCACGCCGCTCATTCGCGCCCTCAAGGCGGAGCGGCCCGATCTGCCGATCCTGCTCACCACCACCACCCGCACCGGTGCCGATCAGGCTGCCAAGCTGGGGGATCTGGTGATCCATCGCTACGCGCCACTCGACTACCCCTGGGCCATTGCCGCCTTTCTCGACACCTTCAAGCCGCGCGCGCTCTGGGTGATGGAGACCGAGTTGTGGCCGAACTGGCTGGCCGCCTGCGAGGCGCGCCATTTGCCGGTGACCATCATCAACGCCCGTCTTTCCGAGCGCTCCTGCCAGCGTTATGCCCGTTTCCACGGCGCCTTCGACGTCCTGAGCCGGCCGCTGACCCATCTGCTCTGCCAGCATCAGGATGACGCCGACCGCTTCACCCGCCTCGGTATCGAGCGTTCGCGGCTGGCGGTGACCGGCTCCATCAAGTTCGATATCCAGTTTGGTGACGAGGTGCAGGCAAAAGGGCGCGCCCTGCGCCAGCAGTTGGGGGCGGATCGGCCGGTCTGGATCGCGGCCAGCACCCATCAGGGTGAGGACGAGCAGGTGCTGGCCGCCTTCGATCTGCTGCTCAAACGCCATCCCGATGCGCTGCTCATTCTGGTACCGCGCCACCCCGAGCGGTTCGACCGGGTGGCCGAGCTGTGTGCCCCTTATAGCTGCGTGCGGCGCACTGATGGTGCTGTGGTGCGTGCGGAGGATAAGGTCTATCTCGGCGATACCATGGGCGAGCTGCCGCTGATGCTGGCGGCGGCCGATGTGGCCTTTGTTGGCGGTAGTCTGGTGAAGATCGGCGGTCACAACCTGCTGGAGCCGGCAGCCCTCGGCAAGCCCTGCCTGACTGGGCCCGCCTACTTCAACTTCAGCGACATCACCCGCCAGCTGGTGGCTCAGGGGGGCGCCGCCATCGTGGCCGGTCCCGCCGAGCTGGGCGAGCGGGTGAGCCAGCTGTTTGCCGACGGCAACGCCCGCCGCGAGATGGGGGAGCAGGCCCGCGCCGTGGTGCTGCGCAATCAGGGAGCCCTGGCGCGAACCCTCTCGCACTGCCTCACTGCGCTGGAGAACGACTGATTTTCAGCCTTTCATACATCTCAGCCATAAAAAAACGGAGCGCGATGCGCTCCGTTTTGTTTTTGGCGGTGACCGGAATTAGCGAACGATCAGTCCCAGCAGGATGCCGACCACACCGAAGTCGGAGTCGCTGAAGGTGGTGTTGGCGAAACCGAGGTCGCCCAGCACCGGCAGCAGGAACACCGGCAGAATGGTGAGCAGCAGCAGGCCGTTGGCGAAGGCACCCAGAATGGCGCCGCGACGACCACCGGTGGCGTTGCCGAAGACCCCGGCAGCAGCGCCGACGAAGAAGTGCGGTACCACGCCCGGGATGATGACGGTCAGGCCCATGGCGTAGAGCAGCGCCATCCCCACCAGACCGGCGGCAAAGCTCGACAGGAAGCCGATCAGCACGGCGTTGGGGGCGTAGGGGAAGACGATGGGGCAGTCGAGTGCCGGCTTGGCGTTCGGTACCAGCTTGTCGGAGATCCCCTTGAAGGCCGGTACGATCTCGGCGATGACCATCCGCACACCTTGCAGGATGACGTAGACACCGGCGGCGAAGGTGATGGACTGCATCAGGGAGAACATGAACCAGTGCTTGCCCTTGGCGACGCTGGAGACAAACTCGGGGCCGGCGAAGGCGGAGGTCACCAGGAAGATGATACCCATGGTGAAGGAGATGGCCACCGGGGTATCGCGCAGGAACAGCAGGCTCTTGGGCACCTGCACATCTTCGCAGCTGTGGGCCTTGTTGCCGAACTTGGCGCCGATCAGGGCGGAGAGCACGTAGGAGCAGGTGGAGAAGTGGCCCAGCGCCACGTCGTCGGAGCCGGTGATCTGCTTCATGAAGGGGTGGGCGATGGCCGGGAAGAAGACCATGGCGACGCCGACCACCAGACTGCCCACCGCGATCAGCGGCACGCCGCTCATGCCGCCGGCAGAGAGGATCACCGCCACCATCATCGACATGAACAGGGTGTGGTGACCGGTCAGGAAGATGAATTTCCACGGGGTCAGACGGGCGATCAGGATGTTCACCAGCATGGCGAAGAACATGATCATCGCCATCTCCTTGCCAAACGAGGTCTGGGCGATGGAGACGATGGCTTCGTTGTTGGGCACGACCCCCTTGATGCCGAAGGCGTGCTGGAAGATGACGGCAAAGTCACCCAGCGAGTTGATCACCAGGGTGGCACCGGCCCCCAGAATGACGAAACCCATGATGGTCTTGACCGTGCCCTTGATGCACTCGGTCACCGGTTTCTTCTGGGCAATCAGGCCGATAAGCGCGATCAGGCCGACCAGCACGGCGGGCTCGGACAGCACGTCAAACATCAGAAAGTTGAAAAATTCCATGGTCAGCTCCTGGCAATGGAAGATGCGGCCCGCAGGCCGCATGGAGGATCCTTAGAGGGCGCCCAGTTCGCGCAGGGCGGTGGCGAGCTTCTCTTTCATCGCGGCCTTGTCGACCATGTTGTCGAGGGCCACCAGACGGCCGTTGACGCCCATGCTCTCTAACTGCTCGGCGATGTCGCGGGTGGCGACAAAGATCTCGGCGGTTTCGCTGCCGGCGGAGGCCAGATCGCGATGATCCACTTCGGCGGTGACTGTCAGCTCTTTCAGGATGCTCTTGATGCTCATCTCCATCATCAGGCTGGTGCCCAGACCGTGACCGCATACAACCAGAATTTTCATTGTCTCTTCCTCTGTCAGGTGCGCCGTGGCGCAGATCAGTAGCGCGCCAGAATGCGCAGGATGTCGTCTTTGGTGTCGGCCGCGATAATGGCCGCCACGTCCTCTTCATTCATAAACAGCTCGGCCAGCTGGGCGATGGTCTCCACGTGGGAGTTGCTGTCGCTGGCGGCCAGGGTGATCAGCAGCCGGATCGGGTCGTTGCCCTCGGAGTCGAAATTGACCCCCTGCTTGATGACGGTCAGCCCCAGACCCAGTCGGTTGACACCGTCCTCGGGGCGGGCATGGGGCATCGCCAGACCGGGGCCCAGCACGTAGTAGGGGCCGAGCTCTTCATGAGAGCGAAACAGCGCCGCCACGTAGGAGGGTTCGATGGTGCCATTGGCCAGCAGGGGCGCCGTCGCCAGTTCGATGGCGTGACGCCAGTCGCGGGCTGCGGGTTCGATGCGGATGACATCCTCGGTCAGCAGTTGAGTCAGCATGGTGGTGATCCGGCTAGTTAAGATGGCGCCAATCTATCGATCTTGCGGTGGTGAAACTGTGAGGGTGATCGCGAAAGTTAGCGCTATCAGATAGCGCTAACATCAAACTGTGATAGCGCTATCAGATAGCGCTAACATCAAACTGTGATAGCGCTATCACTTCACCCACTAACGGGAGTCATCCTGCCCTCATTGTGGGGGAAAGAGAGTAGAATCGGCCCTGAGCAAATGGTCAGTGGCGCTCTTTTGCCTTAAAGTGAGCAGCCGCAAGTCGAGGATGGGATGGATGTCAGAAGCAAAGAAGCGCCGTAGCACGGGTCGGGTGACCCTCAACGATGTGGCCCAGCTGGCCGGTGTGGGGGCCATGACGGTCTCCCGTGCCCTGCGCACGCCGGAGATGGTCTCCGACAGGATGCGCGAGCGCATCGAAGCGGCGGTGGAAGAGCTCGGCTATATCCCCAATCGGGCCGCCGGGGCGCTGGCCTCTGCGACTTCCCAGACCATCGTAGTGATCGTCCCCAGCCTGGCGGAAGCGGGCTGTGGCGAGATGATCGCGGGCCTGCAACAGACCCTGCTTGAGGAGGGGTATCAGATCATGCTGGGGGATGCCCAGCATCTGAAACAGCAGGAAGAGAGCTTGCTGACCAGCTTTTTGCAGCACAATCCGGCGGCGGTGGTGCTGTTTGGTGGCGATCCCGGCGAGACGATCCGTACCCGCCTGAAAGCCTCCCGCCTGCCGGTGGTGGAAGTGGGTGCTATGGCCCGCAGTCCCATCGACATGAATGTGGGAGTCTCCAACTTCGATGCCGGTTATCAGCTCACCCGCCACCTTATCGAGCGGGGCTACCGCAATATCGGTTTTCTCTGTGCCCGTCAGGAGCAGTGGATGCTGCAACAGCGGATGCAGGGCTGGCAGAAGGCGCTGCTCGACAACTACCTCTCCCCCGATGCCATCATCAACACCTCGGAGCGGCCCAGCTTCAGCACCGGTGCCACCATGCTGGGTGAATTTCTGCTGCGCTGGCCCGAGCTGGACGCGCTGATCTGCGTTAACGACGAACTGGCGGCTGGGGTACTGTTCGAGTGCCAGCGTCGCCATTTGAATGTGCCGGGCAAACTCGCCATCGCGGGATTTGACGATCTGGATGTGGCGCGCGCCTGTTATCCTACCCTTACTTCGGTCAGGATCCCCTATCGCAAAATGGGACAGGAGGCTGCCGAGCTGATCCTGCGCCAACTGGCCGGGGAGCCCGTGATGGGCACCGCTCTGGCTCTCGATTTTCAACTGCAAAAGCGTCAAAGCAGCTGATCCCCGTTTCACACGTCATCAAAGAGGCAACCATGTTCAAGGCTCTGTTACTGGAAAACCAAGACGGCAAGACTGTTCCGACTCTGACTCGGCTGACCGAGAGCCAGTTGCCGGAAGGTGAAGTGCGGGTGGCGGTCGCTTACAGCTCGATCAACTACAAGGATGGGTTGGCCATAACCGGCAAGGGCAAGATTGTGCGTCAGTGGCCGCTGGTGCCCGGTATCGACTTCGCCGGTACCGTGCTCGAGTCTGCCGACAGCCGCTATCAGCCCGGCGACAAGGTGGTGCTGACCGGTTGGGGCGTGGGCGAAGGGCACTGGGGCGGTATGGCCGAACAGGCGCGGGTCAAGGGGGACTGGCTGGTGCCATTGCCCGTTGGGCTGGATGAACGGCAGGCCATGTGCATCGGTACCGCCGGTCTCACCGCCATGCTCTGCGTGCTGGCACTGGAAGAGGCGGGCATTACTCCCGAAAGCGGCGAGGTGCTGGTCACCGGCGCGGCTGGCGGCGTGGGTGCCACCTCGGTTGCCCTGCTGGCAGCCCTTGGCTATCAGGTGGCGGCGCTGACCGGTCGTCCCGAAGAGCAGGGCGCCATGCTGACCGCACTGGGTGCCAGCCGCATCGTGCCGCGCAGCGAGCTGCTGGTGCCTGCCAAACCGCTGGAAAAACAGCTGTGGGCCGCTGCCATCGATACCGTCGGCAGTCAGGTGCTGGCCAAGCTGCTGGCTCAGATGAACTATGGCGGCGCTGTGGCGGCCTGCGGGCTGGCGGGCGGCTTCGATCTGCCTACCAGTGTGATGCCCTTTATCCTGCGCAACGTGCGGTTGCAGGGGGTCGATTCGGTGATGTGCCCGTTTGAACGTCGTCAACTGGCGTGGCAGCGACTGGCACGGGATCTGCCCGCCAGCTTCTTTGAACAGGCGGTTACCGAGATTGGGCTGGAACAGGTAGTCGAGGCCGCCGAGGCCATCACGCAAGGCCAGATCGCCGGTCGGACTCTGGTCAAACTTTGAACTCTCTCTGACTGGCGAGCCCGACAATTCCGGATAAAATTGGAGTGCGGGTGAACTATCCAAGGAGAGTGAAGATGGGTGGACACAAGCCGGATTACGACTCCTCTGATGATGATTGGGAGCCGGATTCCTGGGAAGAAGAGCTGGATCAGTGGGAAGATGAAAGCTGGCAAGATGATGACACTTTCGATGACCAGTGAACCACGGCATTGAACGAACAGGCGGGCTTTGGGCCCGCCTGATTTTTTTTGCCGCGCTCACATGGCTGAGCGTTCGTCCTTGGTCAGGGGCGGGCTGCTGGGTAGAATGAACTGCCCAAATGACGCTCAAGGATGACTATGCGACTCACCATCATATTGTTGGCTGCCCTGCTGGGTGGCTGTGTCTCCAACGATGATCCCTGCGAGAAGGTGTGGAGTGAGGTGGGGGAGGCGGATGGCAAGCTGGGCTTCACCACCGAGCGGATCGAGTTCCATCAGAGCCAGTGTGGCAAGAAGGTAGATGCCGAACTGTGGAAGCAGGGACATCAGAAGGGATTGGCATGGTATTGCCGCCCCGAGCATCTCTATCTGGCTGGCCGTTCCGGCGAGGAGTATCGCGGCGTTTGCCCGAATGATATCCAGGCGCGCAGATTGTTCGAACAGGGGCGTCAGGGGTGGACCGATCAATAACACCGTGACAGGGAGGGGCGTTACTCCTCTTTCAAACGCAGCGGCTGGCAGAGGTAACCCTTGTCATTGGCACTGCGGGCACACTTGCTGCAGACAAACTTGGGTTTGCGGACTATCTTGCGCAACGCCTTGAGATCGGTGGGGATCTCGTGACGGCGCCATTCACACAGGGTTTTGCTGCCCATAACGACTACCTCTACGACTTGACGGCCGTATTGTAATCGATTTTCATTTCGAATAAACCGGCAAAGCTCGCTTATTGGCCGATATGCCAATAAGCGATTGTTTCGGGAGGGATTACTGGTAGAGGAACTTGGTGAAGATAAGCTCGCGCACCGCTTTCTTGCCGGTCTCTTTCACCAGCAGTTCGTTGACGGTTGTCTCGCACTCCTTGCGCAGCTCTTCTCGGTTGGTCAGGGACTTCACTTGATCGGCATTTTTGCTGCCAATCAGGCGGATGATGGCATCGCGGATCAGCGGGTCATGCTGCTCCAGCAGCTTGAGGTCGGCTTCGTTTTCCGCCATCAGCTCTACTGTGACCCGGATATAACCGAGGGTTTTGCTATCACTCAGGTAGTTGGTGATGATGTCGGGATCGAGTGCATGGTAGGAGAAACCAGGCTTGGCAGCCCCCTCTGCGCCCTCGGCGGGCGGCTCATCTTCAGCCAGAGCTTGCTGCTGCAGGGCGCCACAGCTCAGTAACAACACCAGCAGAATTTTGAATATCTTCATATAGATGGCTCATCAGCAAGAGATAACCCATTTTTGATGTTGCCATCGGGGTCGTCAAGCACGGATGTTCTTACATTTCGCTATTGATTTACGGATAATAAACCGGATTTTAACCTGAACACGGAAATCTCTGGATGGTGAAGCTGTGAAGTCCGAGTTGACTGTTCCCCTCACGCCCTTAAGCGGGTGGCTGGCCCCCGAATGTTGCGAATTGCCCGCCAGCTTGCGCCCCTGGCTGCTGGAGCCCGGCTCCATGACTCGGCGGCTGCGTCAGCACAATCGCCACTTTTCGGTGGAGTGGCTGGGCAATCACCCGGTCGCCCTTACTGCCGATGAGCAGTGGCTGGTGGATTCGGCCTCGCCGGCCGGTACCTGCCGCGAGGTGATCCTGCACGGGGATCGTGGGCCCGCCGTGCTGGGCTGGACCCTGTTTGCCGATGACGCACTGCAAGGGAGCGGCATTGCCGAGCTTGGCGAGCAGCCGCTGGGTGAGCGGGTATTTGGCCATGAGCCTGCCCGCCGCGATCACCTGCAACTGGCCCGTTTCGATATTGCCGCCAATCCCCGTTGTCCGGCCGCCACTGTCTGGGGGCGTCGTTCCCGTCTGTTTCTGGGGCAGTGGCCACTGCTGGTGCACGAGCTGTTTCTGCCCTCTCTCGTCTGTGACAAGGAGCTGGAGTGAATCTGTTAACCAAGGAGCGGGGACTTGCCTATATGCAGTTGGCCCGCGTCGACAAACCCATAGGTACTCTGCTGCTGCTGTGGCCAACCCTGTGGGCGCTCTGGCTGGCCGCTGGTGGCCTGCCCAATCTCTGGGTGCTGACCGTGTTTGTGGTCGGCGTCTTTCTGATGCGCTCGGCAGGGTGCGTGATCAACGATTATGCGGATCGCAACTTCGACGGTCATGTCAAACGCACCGCTGGTCGCCCCTTGCCCACGGGCAGAGTCAAGCCGTGGGAGGTGCTGGCGCTCTTCTTCGTGCTGGCGCTTATTTCGTTTGGTCTGGTGCTGACCATGAATCCGCTCACCATCGGTCTGTCGTTTGTCGCCCTGCTGCTGGCAGTGAGCTACCCCTTCATGAAGCGCTTTATCTCCAATCCCCAGCTGGTGCTCGGGATGGCCTTCTCCTGGTCGATCCCGATGGCCTATGCGGCGCAGGCGGATGCCCTGCCGCTGGTGGCCTGGCTGCTCTTCTTCGCCAACCTGCTCTGGACCGTGGCTTACGACACCCAGTACGCCATGGTGGATCGGGATGACGACCTCAAGATCGGCCTCAAATCCAGCGCCATCCTGTTTGGCCGTTACGACAAGCGGATCATCGGCGCACTGCAACTCTCGACGCTGCTGCTGTTGCTGGCGGTCGGGCAACTGATGACGCTGGGGGGCTGGTATTACTGGGGATTGCTGGGGGCGGCGGTGCTGTTTGTCTATCAGCAGCGGCTCATTCGCGAGCGGCAGCGAGAAGCCTGCTTCCAGGCGTTTCTCAACAACAACTATGTGGGAGCGCTGGTGTTTGCCGGTCTGGTGCTCGACTACCTGCTGGCGTGACATGTTCCCGCGCAGACTCCGATAAAAAAAGAAGGCCGCATCATGCGGCCTTCTTTGTTTGCGTTGCAGATCAGAGCTGATTGCCTGCCTGAATGGTGCGGCGGATCTTGTTGCTCAGCAGCGGCACTATGTTGTCGGCCAGCGCCTGGAAGCGGCCGAGATCCGGCTTGCACTCGGGGGAGAGGTAACCCTCTTTGCGCAGCGTGTGGATCAGGGTGCTGAACAGCTTCTGGTCGAAGAACTCGGGGGCGTTGATGCCGTGCAGGGTGCCGAGGCGCTCTGCCATCATCAGGCCGTCCGCCTCCAGCTGCTCCGCCTCGATATGAGGCTGTGCCAGCACCCGGGTCAGCACGATGGCGTAGCGTTGCAGGGTCTCCTGAATGCTCTCCGCCAGCAGCAGCAGGCGCATCTGGTTGGCCGGATTGACCCAGTAGCCGTCATCGCGGGTCTCGATCAGCTGCTGGGTTTGCAGTGCGTCGAGCAGGCTGTCGACCAGCGCTGGCAGCTCATCCTCTTCATAACGCAGGAACAGCTCGGTCTTGAGCAGCGGATAGATGTCGATGCAACGAGCCATGATCTCGCTGCGGGAGATCCCCTCGCACCGTTCGATCAGTGCCGCCACCAGAGAGGGCATGGCAAACAGGTGGAGGATGTTGTTGCGGTAGTAGGTCAGCAGGATCGCCTGATAGCGGTCGAGACTGATGATCTGCCCCAGCTTGTCCTCGCTGACCTCGAACTTGTTGAGCTCCATCGCCTGATCCAGCAGGGTCTTGGCATCCTCATCCGGAATGGTGCTCTGCGGGCTGTAAGGCACCGCCTTGAGCAGATCCAGATAGGTGTTGAGCTGGGCCTGCAATTCATCGCGGGTCAGGGCGTGGCGCTCGGCGGCCAGCAGCGCCAGCGCGCTCAGGGTCAGGCCGTTGACCGCGGCAGCGCCGTTGATGCGGGTCATCAGCAGTTCGGCCAGATTGTTGACAGTGCCCGCCATCCACTCCGGACGCTCCTCTTCCCCGATGTGCTTTTTCCAGTCGGGGATGTGTTCGCTCAGGTAGCTGTTGAGGGTCAGCGGTTCGCCGAAGTTGACGAAACCACGGCCGTAGTTGCGCAGCTTGCGCAGGATGCCGAGCACCTGCAGGAAGCTCTCTTTCTCCTTGCGGCTACCCTTGAGCTCGTTGTGGTAGGTGTTCACCTCCATCACGTGCTCGTAGCCCAGATAGACAGGCACCAGAGTGACCGGCCTGTCCAGCCCGCGCATCATCGCCTGCAGGGTCATCGCCAGCATGCCGGTCTTGGGCGGCAGCAGACGGCCGGTACGGGAGCGACCGCCTTCGGTGAAGAACTCTACCGAGTAACCCTTGGCAAACAGCAGGTTGAGGTATTCCCGGAATACCGTGCTGTAGAGCGGGTTGCCCTTGAAGGTGCGGCGAATGAAGAAGGCGCCGCCGTGGCGGAAAATCGGGCCCGCCGGCCAGAAGTTGAGGTTGATGCCTGCCGCGATATGGGGCGGCACCATCCCCTGGTGGTAGATGACGTAGGAGAGCAGCAGGTAGTCCATGTGGCTGCGGTGGCAGGGAACGTAGACGATCTCGTGCCCCTCCTGCGCCAGCTGGCGTACCTTCTCGGCGCCATTGACCGACAAACCGCGGTAGAGCTTGTTCCACAGCCAGCCGAGGAAGCTCTCGCCCAGGCGGATCAGCCGGTAGGAGAAGTTGGAGGCGATCTCGTCCATGTAGCCATGGGCGCGCTTTTGCGCCTTCTCGAGGCTGATCCCTTCGCGCTGGGCCTCCTCTTCAATCGCCTGCTGGATCACCGCGGAGTCGAGCAACTGCTTGAACAGCAGGTTGCGGTTCGGCAGTTTCGGGCCGGTGGCGGCCAGCTGCTGGCGGCTGAAGTGGGTACGTGCCACTCGTGCCAGCTTGTGGGCGATGGCCTCGTCGGTGCCGTGCTTGTCGGCCATGTAGCGCAGGGAGAGCGGCGGCGAGAAGCGCACCAGATTCTCGCGACCCTTGAGGATCACGATGAGCGCCTTCTTCAGCCGGTTCGGCGCCAGGCTGCTGATGATGTTGAGGCCTGAGGCTTCTTCCCCTTCCCGACCCGGAGCACGGCCCCAGAACAGGGTGACGGGCACCACCTGGATATCCAGTGCGGGATCCTGCTTGTGCAGATCCAGCAGCTGGTGGAACTCCTGCAGGAAGGGGAGCGGTTTGCTGCGTTTGCCAAACAGGGGAGGCGGACGATCCAGACAGACATAGCGCGGCAGCAGCTGGCCGTTCAGTTCCAGCGGCGTGAAGGGACCGGGCAGACCGAGATCCTCGCAGCACTGCTGCAGGGTCATCAGGTCGGTGATCGAACTGGTTTTCAGGGCATAGACGATGGGTCTGGCCGGATCCAGATTGAGTTCTGTGATGGGATTTTCCGGCAGGCTCTTGTGATTGACCAAGCCGCTGACCGGCCATTGCAAGATGGCTCTGGAAATCTTCTGTCCTAGGGACATGTGCGTCTGCTCTCCAAAAAAATGCGGCGTGAGCATAGCAAATCGACAGTCCCTTGTCGCCGAGAGGTACGATGAGTCGGCTGCGCAGGATCAAAACAGCAGTAAATGAGGGGTTGGTTGCGACAAATGTCAGCTGCGCCTTGCCTTGGCCACTGCACTGTATATACTGCCAGTGTGCTGTATAAAAAGACAGGTGCCAATTCTATGAAACCCCTTACCCCCCGCCAGGCCGAAGTGCTGGAGCTGATCAAGGTGAACATGAGCGAGACCGGTATGCCGCCGACTCGTGCCGAGATTGCCCAGAAGCTTGGTTTCAAGTCGGCCAATGCGGCCGAAGAACATCTGAAGGCCCTGGCCAAAAAAGGGGTCATCGAGATCATGCCGGGCACGTCCCGCGGCATTCGCCTGTTGCTCGAAGAGGAAGAGGTGCTGGAAGAGAGCGGCCTGCCGCTCATCGGCAAGGTGGCTGCCGGTGAACCTATCCTGGCTCAGGAGCATATCGAGAGCCACTATCAGGTGGATCCCGCCCTGTTCCACCCGCGCGCAGATTTTCTGCTGCGGGTGCAGGGGATGAGCATGAAGAACATCGGCATTCTGGATGGCGATCTGCTGGCGGTGCACAAGACCCAGGAGGTGCGCAACGGTCAGGTGGTGGTCGCCCGTCTCGATGAGGATGTTACCGTCAAGCGCTTCCAGCGCAAGGGCAGTCAGGTATGGCTGCTGCCGGAGAATGAAGAGCTCTCCCCCATCGAGGTGGATCTCTCCTGCCAGCAGCTCACCATCGAAGGACTGGCGGTCGGGGTGATCCGCAACGCCGACTGGATGTAGTCATCCCCGCCAACTGCGTTTGCCACACGGCCTCCTTCGGGAGGCCGTGCTGTTTCTGGCACACTTTCCTTGTCATATCAAACAGATCATCGGCGGCGGCATTTTTGTCCTGCGCGACCGGCTACCAATCATCCATTTCAGATATATGCTCAGATCAGTGCCCTGTCGCCGAGACAGGGCTTGGCACCTCCCTCTGGCCATCGCAATGCGCAGGACGGGAGGGCCGGTAACAACGAGAATCGGGCAGTACACCTTCACGGGATATGAAGGGGGAGTGGGGAGATCCCGAGCCTTGTCAGGCAAAGGGGACCACTCGTAATGGTTGCAGATAGTCGTGACGGGCCTGTTCCCAGTTCAGGCCGACGAAGCAACATGACCTGTCGGTCAAGGAGGACTGGTATGGCATCAAGATCGCCATGGGATTCAGAGGCTGGGGCTGCGCCAGCGGAATCGTCAATCACCCGTTTCGTCAAAGGTAGCCGGATGACCTGGTTTTACGGTCTCTGGCTGCACCATCGTGGTTCGCACTGGACGCTCTGGCTGGGATGCCCGAAAGAGAAGGTGGTGCGTCTGGTGCTGCTGTTCAAGCGTGGCCATGGCGATCGCCAGGGGGAAGAGGGCTGGCTGGCCCCCGTGATTCCCATCGGCGTGCGGGCCATCGGCAAGATGTTGCAGCAGGGGCGTAACGCTCGCCCCTGAGCAGAAGAGACAAACAAATCCATCCATAACCGGCACCCGAGGGGGCCGGTTTTTTTATGGCCGCAACTGGCGATTAATTATGCCAAATGGTCGACTCCTGACAGGGCGTTGCACAAGGTTGAACCACCTTGGCGGCTCGCTGGGGTACAATGCCCCCCTCTTGTCCGGTCACTGCTGGCCATCTGCCTCGAACTGAAAGGGTCTCTTGTTATGATGAAGCTCCGCTATCCCCTGCTCTTTCTGCTGCTGACAGCCTGCCTGATCTTGGTGTTCTACGCCACGCAGCCAGAGCAGCCGGAACAGGCCGATTATTATCCGGCGGGGCGGGACATCAATGATTTCGCCTTTACCGATGCGGACAACCAGCCGTTTACTCCTGCCAACCTGAAGGGGCACTGGACCTTCCTGTTCGTCGGCTACACCTTCTGCCCCGATATCTGCCCCACCACCCTGGCAGATATGCGTTCCGTCTATGACCAGCTGAAGAAGATGGCGCCCGACAGTCAGGTGGTGTTTATCTCGGCGGATCCCCAGCGTGACGATATTCCACGCCTCAAGACCTATACCGCCTTCTTCAATCCCGAGTTCAAGGCGGCTACCGCCCCCCACGACAAGCTGTTCCCGTTCGTGCGCAATCTGGGGTTGATCTACTCCATCGCCAATCAGGGGGAGAAGGATTACCTGATCGATCACTCCGCCTCCATCGTGCTCATCAATCCCAAGGGCAAGCTGCAGGCGGTGTTCCGCCCGCAGGTGGCGCCGGGTCAGGTGCCCAGGGTGCAGATGGCCACCATGCTCTCTGATTTCGCCCGCATACTGAAGTTGGCAGGCCACTGAGCGTGACCCCAGCTGTTGCCCCCTGGTGGCGAGATCCCTCTCGCCACCTCGCTGTTTTTGCGCTCGCCCTGCCGATGGTTTTCTCCAATATCACCACCCCCTTGCTGGGGCTGGTGGACACCTGGGTGATCGGTCATCTCGGTCAGGCCTGGTTTCTGGGGGGCGTCTCGGTCGGTGCGACCCTGATCAACCTCATCTTCTGGTTGCTCGGCTTTTTGCGGATGTCGACCACCGGCCTGACGGCGCAGGCGCACGGCGCCGCCGACGGTCGTGCCCAGCTCGATACTCTGCTGCGGGCGCTGGGGCTGGCCATTACTCTTGGCCTGGCGCTGCTGTTGTTGCTCTTCCCCCTGTTGCCACGGCTGATCGCCCTGAGTGGCGGCTCGCCCGAGGTGCAGCTCTATGCGGGCCAATATGTGGCGGTGCGGATCTGGAGCGCCCCGGCGGCGCTCTGCAATCTGGTGATCATGGGTTGGCTGTTGGGGATGCAGGATGCCCGCAGCCCCATGGTGATGTTGATCCTCACCAATCTGGTCAATATGGCGCTCGATGCCCTGTTTGTGCTCGGGCTCGGCTGGCAGGTGCGGGGTGTGGCGGCAGCCTCGGTCATGGCGGACTACTGCGCGCTGGCAGTCGGCATCTGGCTGGTACGCCGTCAGCTGCGGCAACTGGCACCGACGGTGTGGCAGGATGGTTGGCAGCGCTGGCGGCAGCTTGCGCCCATGGTGCGGTTGCTCGGCCTCAACCGCGATATCTTCCTGCGCTCCCTCTGTTTGCAGCTCTGTTTCGCCTTCATGACTCTGCAAGGGGCACGACTGGGGGATGTGGCGGTGGCCGCCAATGCGGTGCTGCTCAACTTCCTGATGCTTATCTCCTACGGACTCGATGGTTTTGCCTATGCGGTGGAGGCCATGGTAGGACGAGCCATCGGTCAGCGGGATCGGCAGAAACTGCGGGAGGCCATCGTGCTCAATCTGGGCTGGGCCGCCCTGATTGCGACCGCATTTACCTTTGGGTTTGCCCTGCTGGGCAGTTGGCTGGTGGGGCAGATCACCGATATTCCGGCCGTGGTGGCGGAGGCAAATCGTCAGCTTCCCTGGCTGATCGCCATGCCGTTGCTGGCGGTCTGGTGTTTCCTGCTGGATGGCGTATTCATCGGGGCGACCCGGGCACGGGAGATGCGCAATAGCATGTTGCTTGCCGCGTTTGGCGGCTTCTTCCCGATCTGGTGGCTTTGTCAGTCGTGGGGCGTAGCCGCTTTATGGGCTGCGATGGCTGCGCTGATGGTGGGGCGTGGCTTGTCGCTCGGGATCAGCTGCTGGCGACTGGAACGAAGCGGGCGCCTGCTGGACGCCCGTCACTGATGAGCCGTGGCGCTTACATGGCGCCGGGATAACCGAGCTGGCGCCAGCTCTCGTAGACGAAGACCGAGACCGCGTTGGAGAGGTTCATGCTGCGGCTCTGGGGCAGCATGGGGATGCGCACCCGCTGCTCGAATGGCAGGCTCTCGATGATCTCGATGGGCAGGCCGCGGCTCTCCGGGCCGAACAGCAGGGCGTCGCCAAGGGCAAACTGCACAGCCGAGTGCGCGGTGCGTCCCTTGGTGGTGCAGGCAAATACCCGCTTGGGCGCCACCTCTGCCAGAAAGGCGTCATAGTTCGGCCAGCGCTTCACCTCGGCAAACTCGTGATAGTCGAGTCCCGCCCGCTTCACCCGCTTGTCATCCCACTCAAATCCCAGCGGCTCGATGAGATGGAGCCGGTATCCGGTGTTGGCGCAAAGCCTGATGATATTGCCGGTATTGGGCGGAATTTCCGGCTGGTAGAGGACGATATCGAGCATGACGAGCTCCTGCAAAGAGGTGTAAAGGCAAGAAGGGGCGCCAGCATACCCAGCGCCCGTGCCGATGAAAAGGGTCAGGCGACCGGTAGTTTGATGGTGATGGTGAGGCCGCTCGGGTGGTTGTTGCTGGCCGTAATGGTGCCGCCGTGGCGCTGGATCGCCTCCGCCGCGATGGCCAGCCCCAGCCCGGTTCCGCCGGTCTTGGCGTTGCGGGCATCATCGACCCGGAAGAAGGGCTGGAACAGCAGCTGTTGCTGCTCGTCGGGCACGCCGGGCCCGTCATCCCGAATGGTCATCACCCACTCCTTGCCATCCCGATACCACTCCACCTTGATGAACTCGCGGGCATATTTGAGGGCGTTGCGCAGCGGGTTCTCGATGGCCCGCGAGAGCAGCTCCGGCCACATCTGGATCGACTCGGTCGGCAGTTGCGGCAGCCTGAGCTGTTTGCCGCTCTGGTTCGCCTCGAACATCGCATCTTCGAGCATGGGTTCCAGCAGATCGGCCAGCGGCTGCACGACGGGGGCCTCCACATGCTGCTGTACCCGCGACAGGTCGAGCAGGTCGCCAATGAGCTTGTCCAGTCGGCCTATCTCCGATTCGATCCTGGCCAACTCGGCGCTATCGCCCTGCTTGCGGCGGATCAGCGCCTGTGCCAGCTGCATTCGGGTTAAGGGGCTGCGCAGCTCGTGCGAGATGTCGGAAAGCAGCTGTTTTTGCTTCTGGATCATGCTCTTGAGCGTCTCCACCATGCGGCTGACATGGTCGGCCAGCTGGCCGATCTCGTCGCGGCGGCCAAGGTTGGGGATCTGCACCTCAAGGTTGCCGGCTGCCAGTTGGGAGACCGATTTTTGCAACTGCAGGATCGGGCGGGTCAGCCGCCAGGCGAGCAACAGACAGAGCGGCGTGCTGACCAGCATTGAGATACCCAGAATGCGGATCGGGTGATCCAGCACCTGAATGAACAGGAACAGGTAGGGGTTTTCGGCATTGAGGCCGAAATAGACGTGGTAGCTACGGCCGTGGTGCTTCATCAGGAAGGGGCCGGCGATCGCCTTGCGATCTTCGTTTCCCAGCATGGGGTTGGCAGGGTTATCAGCATCCACCATGAAGCGCACCACAAACTTGCGGGGATGGGTGGTGGACTGGATCTGCCCCTTCTCGTCGCGGATGTAGACATTGTCCACCGGCAGCATGGCGATGTTATCCATCGCCTTGGCCAGATCGAAATCCTGATCCGGGTCGGCGGCATCGAGCAGGGCCTGGACATTGTTCTGCATCCGCGCCACCTCATGGGTGGGCAGCGGGATCTGGTTGCGGGGATCCAGTGTTGGCAGGCTGATCACTGCCGCGAGGATCACCAGCAACATAAACCAGAACCAGAGGAAGATGTGGGTCGAGATCCCGTTGAGGGAGGAGCCCCCCTTTATTCTTGCTCTAGCCACAGATAGCCGCGCCCCCGTACGGTTTTGAAACGGGGTTGGCCATCGGCGCGTTCCGGCAACTTCTTGCGCAGGTTGCTCAGGTGCATGTCGATGGCGCGATCGAAGGGTTCCAGCTTCTTGCCCAGCACCTGCTCGGAGAGGTGGCTCTTGCTGACAATCTGGCCGGGATTGCGCAGCAGGCACTCCAGCAGGCCGAACTCGGTGGCGGTCAGCTCCAGTAGCTGTTCGCCGCAGCGGGCCTGCTGCAGGCCGGGTTGCAGCACTATGTCCATAAAGCTGACTTCGTCGGAGGAGTTGCCGCGCTGGGGCGGGGCGCTCTGGGTTCGGCGCAGGATGGCGCGCACCCGGGCCAGCAGTTCCCGATCATCGAAAGGCTTGGCCAGATAGTCGTCGGCCCCCGCCTCAAGACCGTTGACCCGATCCTGGCTGTCGCCACGGGCGGTCAGCATCAGTACCGGTGTTTCATGGGTTTTGCGCAGCTGGGCCAGCATAGCGAAGCCGTTGAGTTTGGGCATCATTACATCCAGCAACACCAGATCGAAGCTCTGCTCCGCCAGCCGTTGCAGCCCCTCTTCACCATCCTCGGCGACCGTGACCTGAAATCCCTCCAGGGTCAGAATTTCGGTGAGCAGTTGGGTCAATTCAAGATCGTCGTCGACCAGGAGTATTCTGTTCATCTGGTGTTATTCCGCAGATTTTCGCGCCAAACTGACGCCGGGGTCAGGGTATAATAAGTTTTTCATCGCCAGAGGAAAGCCGGTTTTGAGCCATCAACAATATTCCCGTTGGGTGACCTTTGCCAGCATAGCGGCGGTCACCACCGCTACCTTGCTGATCATCGGCAAACTGATCGCCTGGCTGATGACCGACTCGTCGACCCTGCTGGCGTCGCTTACCGACTCCTTCATGGATGTGAGTGCCTCCATCATCAACCTGCTGGCCATTCGCTATGCGCTGGCCCCCGCCGATGACGAGCACCGTTTCGGTCACGGCAAGGCGGAGTCGCTGGCGGGCCTCATCCAGTCGGCCTTTATCTCCGGCTCCGCCTTGCTGCTGGTGATGCACGGCATTTCATCCCTGCTCAATCAGGCGCCTATTCTGCGGCTGGAGGCGGGTCTCTGGGTCAGTGGCGGCTCCATCGTGCTGACCCTGCTGCTGGTCAGCTTCCAGAGTTTCGTTATTCGCAAGACCAACAGCGTGGCCATCAAGGCTGACATGCTGCACTACCGTTCCGATCTGCTGCTCAATGCCGGTGTCTTGTTGGCGCTGGTGCTGGCGGGGCAGGGGTGGTACTGGGCCGACGGCCTGTTTGCCATCCTGATCGGGCTGTTCCTGTTGTGGGGGGCGGGACACATCGGCTACGAGTCGGTGCAGGCGCTGCTCGATCGTCAGTTGCCAGCGGAAGAACAAGCGAGAATAATGGCGCTCTGCTGTGCCGTAGAAGGTGTACACGGCGTACATGACCTGCGCACCCGTCAATCCGGGCCGACCCGATTCGTACAGTTGCATCTTGAACTGGATGATCAGATCCCCCTGGTCAAGGCCCATCAGATCGCCGATGAAGCCGAGCTGGCGGTACGCCAGGCATTCGAGCGGATGGATGTCATCATCCACATGGACCCCATCTCGGTGCTGACAAAAGAACAACAGAGCCCTCACCCAGAACAACAGTAGGCTGCAACATGGATGAACTGGTTGCCAAAACCTGGCACAAAATTCAGCAAGAAGCGGAGTGCATGGCGGCCCAGGAGCCGATGCTGGCCAGCTTCTTCCACTCCACCATTCTAAATCACAAGAATCTGCGTTCGGCCCTCAGCTTCCAGCTGGCCAACAAACTCGACAGCGCCACCATGCCCGCCATCGCCCTGCGCGAGGTGATCGAGCTGGCCCTGCGCAGCGAGCCCGAGCTGCTGACGGTAGTGGCGGCCGACATCTGCGCCGTGCAGGAGCGGGATCCGGCGGTCGACCTCTTCTCCACCCCGCTGCTCTATCTCAAGGGGTTCCATGCCCTGCAGGGTTATCGGGTCGCCAACTGGCTGTGGCGTCAGGGGCGCCGCTCGCTGGCCCTCTATCTGCAAAACCAGATCTCGGTGGTGTTCGGGGTGGATGTGCACCCGGCCGCCCGCATCGGCAAGGGGATCATGTTCGACCACGCCACCGGCATAGTGGTGGGCGAGACGGCAGTGATTGAGGATGATGTCTCCATCCTGCAGAGCGTGACCCTCGGCGGTACCGGCAAGGAGAGCGGCGATCGTCATCCCAAGATCCGCGAAGGGGTGATGATAGGGGCGGGCGCCAAGGTGCTCGGCAATATCGAAGTGGGCGTGGGTGCCAAAATCGGCGCGGGCAGCGTGGTGATCAACCCGGTGCCGCCTCATACCACGGTCGCTGGCGTACCCGCCAAGATCGTCGGCCGTCCGGAGTGCGACAAGCCTTCACTGGATATGGATCAGTGTCTCTGATCTCCCGGCCGGAGTAGTCGATGGCCAAACGTTGGTCGGGTTATCTGATTTTGGGGATGTGGCTGCTCAACTTGCTGCATCTCTATCTGGGACTCTCCCCCTGGCCAGCGGCCATTGCGGCCTGGGGGGCGTCACTGCTCACCTGGCCCTGGTTGGTGGGGGCCGCCAAGCGGCAGGCGCTGGCCTTGTATGGCGCGGCGCTGTTGCTGCTCATCTTTTCCTGGTGGCAGGGTGCGACCCTCACCGCCGGTGACTGGCTGCTGCCCAACATCAATATGCTCACCATGTTTGCCGCGGTGAGCACCCTCAACCTCGCCACCTCGGGTCTCTTGACCGGCACCACCTCCTGGACTGGGCGAAAGGGGTTGTGGAGCACCATGGCCAGCCTCAATCTGCTGGGGGCGGTCATCAACCTCTCGGTGTTGTTTATCATCGGCGATCGACTGGAGCGCAATGGCACCCTGGAGCGTCGTCAGGTGATGGTGCTGAGCCGGATCTTCTGTGCCGCTGCCTTCTGGTCACCCTTCTTTGTCGCCATGGCGGTGGCGCTTACATATGCGCCGGGCTTGCAGCTCTCCCATATTTTGCCGTTCGGGATCCTCGCCGCCTTGCTGGCGATGGGGCTGACCGCCTGGCAGGTGGAGCGGATCGGGGTGGCCGACTTTGCCGGTTATCCGCTGCGGCTGCAGACCCTGGGGTTGCCGGTCACGCTGGCGCTGCTGGTACTGCTCATCAAGCAGATCTGGCCCCAGCTCGGCATTCTGGCGGTGATCGCACTGGTGGCCCCGCTGCTGGCACTGCTCTTTATGCCGAGGGCCGGGCGCAAGGCGGCCCTCAAGCGGCAGGTGGTGGAACGCTTTCCCGCCATCGGCGGTCAGCTGGTGCTATTTCTGGGGGCCGGTTTGCTGGCGGCAGGCATCAACAGTGCGCTGTCGGTCATCGATCTCGGTGCCGGTCACGGCTTGCCGCTGTTCAATCACTTTGGCTGGCTTGAGGCATCCCTCACTCTGCTGCTGATACTGCTGGTGGCCATCGTCGGGGTGCATCCGCTCATCAGTATCTCCGGGCTGGCGCCACTGCTCTGGCCGCTGGCGCCGGATCCCAGCCTGCTCGGTATGTGTTTCCTGCTGGGATGGGGGCTTGCCACGGGCACCAGTCCGCTCTCCGGATCCAATCTGGCGCTGGCCTCCCGCTACAACCTCAGTGCCGGGCTGATCCTGCGCTGGAACCTGCTCTACGGCCTGCTGATGTATGTGGTCGCCTGTCTGTTGCTGGGGGCTTATATCGCCTTGCATGGATAACGGCGGCGCCGTCAGGAGGGTGCCAATGATGCGCGGGTGGCGGGGCTTTTTACGCACGGTTCAGTGTGTTGTCGCGACTCGGGCGCAGGATGCGAGAAAAATAGACGCATATTTAGACAATACATCTATGGAAGGCGCATTTTACAGCGCACTGGCTTGTTTGTGCCGATAGGCTCGGGGTATGCTGGCTCCACGCGCTTGAATCGCCCTCTGTGGGGCATCGCAATTGAACAAACAGGTATGCATATGTCACTAGAAGTCCTTGAGCAACTCGAATCCAAAGTACAATCCGCCGTCGACAACATCTCCCTGCTGAAGATGGAGCTCGACGAGCTGAAAGAACAGAACAGCAAGCTGCAAGACGAGAACCATCAGCTGCGTAACGAGCACGCTGCATGGCAGGAGCGTCTGCGTGCCCTGCTGGGTAAAATGGATCAGATGGGCGAAACCATCTAATTCATCGCCTTCAGGCAGAATTGAAAACGGGCCGCTCCATGAGCGGCCCGTCTATTTTTGTTTTGGCGGGATGGGAATTACAGCGCCAGCAGTTGTTTGACTGTCTTCTCGATGCCGTCCGCGGCTTCGACTATGTTGTTGGCCAGCATGTAGGCGGGGGTGGAGATCACCTTGCGCTCCTGATCCACCACAAACTCGTTGACCGGGCAGTTGAGATGGCTGCCACCCATCTCCTCGATGGCGTTGGCGGTACCCTCGTCATGGCCGATGGTCGCCAGCGTTCCAGCACCATATATCAGCGGGATCATGGCGGGCGCGATGCAGATATAGGCGGCCGGTTTATTGGCTTTGGCAAAGCTCTGGCACGCTTTCAGCACATCGGGCTGGATCTGGCATTCGGCGCCCCTGATTGCGAAGTCGCACAGGTTTTTGGCGGCGCCAAAGCCGCCGGGCACCAGCAGGGCGTCATAATCTACCGCATCCAGCTCGGCCACATCCTTGATCTGGCCACGGCAGATGCGGGCCGCTTCGACCAACACGTTGCGGCTCTCTCCCTCGCTCACTTCACCGGTCAGGTGGTTGATGACATGGAGCTGCGCCACGTTCGGGGCGAAGCACTGGACGGCGGCTCCCTGACGGGCCAACGCCAGCAGGCTGATGACGGCCTCGTGGATTTCGGCTCCGTCAAAGACGCCGCAGCCACTCAAAATCACGGCCACTTTTTTCATGGCAAACTCCTCGTTGTTGAAAATGTGAGCCAAGATGGATTGTTGTACTTTTGTATGGTTATCGCTCGCCATCTGCTGGTCAAGTCATCTTGCTGTGCTAGGATTGTTTCGTTTTGGATCCTGCTGTACCTACTCCCTTAAATCTTTTTCCACATTGATCGAGATCATTCTAACTGTCTCTCGATCGGTTTTTGCGATCTCAATATATTGTTTTTAATGGTTTTTTATATTTTTATGCACAGTTTTGTCACTGTGCACTCTGATGCGCCCCATTTTTGAACACAGAGTTATCCACAGGTTGAGTCCATTTATCAGGCGCTGTGTGTTGTTGCTACGCCCCTTGGTGTGAGGGGGGGCCTGTGGCATCCTAGCGGCTGTTTATCTCTGGCAGGACGATTTCATGGCCCCTAGCAACCCCCTTATTCTGGTCGACGGCTCCTCTTATCTTTACCGCGCCTTCTTCGCCTCCCAGCAGGCTGATCTGCGCACATCGACCGGTTTGCCGAGCGGCGCCGTCCGTGTCATGGCCAACATGATGCGCAGCCTGCGCAAGCAATATCCTGACTGTCATGTGGCCGTGGTGTTTGATGCCAAGGGCAAGACCTTCCGCGATGACATCTATCCCGAGTACAAGGCGACCCGTGCCAGCATGCCGGACGATCTGCGTAGCCAGGTTGCCCCGATCCACCAGATGATCAAGGCGATGGGCTTCCCCTTCCTGATGGTGGAAGGGGTGGAGGCTGACGACGTGATCGGCACCCTGGCCCGCCAGGCGACCGAGAAGCAGCTGCCGGTGCTGATCAGCACCGGTGACAAGGATATGGCACAGCTGGTCTCCGACCATGTCACCCTGATCGACACCATGAAAGATGTGAAGACCGATCGGGAAGGGGTGATCGAGAAGTTTGGCGTGCCGCCCGAGCTCATCATCGACTATCTGGCCCTGATGGGTGACAAGGTCGACAACATTCCCGGCATGACCGGTGTCGGCGAGAAGACCGCACTGGCCCTGCTGCAGGGGATTGGCAGCATCGACGAGATTGCCGCCAACCTCGACAAGGTAGCTGCGCTCGGTTTCCGTGGCTCCAAGGCGTTCGCCGACAAGTTCCGCGAGCAGGAGGAGCAGGTTCGTCTCTCCTATCGACTGGCGACCATCAAGACCGATGTCGAGCTGGAACAGAGTCTGGAAGAGCTGTTGCTCAAGCCGATCGACAAGGAGTCCCTGCTGGCGGTCTATCGCGAATACGAGCTGCGCAACCTGATCAAGGAGCTGGAATCCGGTGGTGAAGAGGGGAGCGAGAGCGCCGGACAGGACGAAGCTGGCGATGAGAGCGCTGCTCCGGTTGCCGCCATCGAAACCGACTACCGCTGCATTCTGGACGAAGCCGAGTTTGACGGCTGGCTGGAACAGTTGAAATCGGCACCGCTGTTTGCCTTCGATACCGAAACCACCAGTCTCGACTATATGGAGGCACGGATTGTTGGCGTCTCCTTCGCGGTTGAGCCGGGCAAGGCTGCTTATGTGCCGTTTGGCCACGACTATCTGGGGGCCCCGGTACAGCTGAGCGAGGCCGTGGTGTTGGGCAAGCTCAAGCCGCTGCTGGAAGATCCGACCCGTCTCAAGGTGGGGCAGAACCTCAAGTACGACCGCAACGTGCTGCTCAACCATGACATCGACCTGCAGGGTATCGCCTACGACACCATGCTCGAGTCCTACGTGCTCAACTCCACCGCCAGTCGTCACGATATGGATTCGTTGGCCAAGCGTTACCTCGGGGTCGAGACCACCGCCTTTGAAGATATCGCGGGCAAAGGAGTGAAACAGCTCACCTTCAACCAGATCGAGCTGGAGCAGGCGGCCCCCTATGCGGCGGAAGATGCCGATATCACCCTGCGTCTGCATCAGGCGCTGTGGGGTCAGCTGGAGGCCGTGCCGGGTCTCGCCAAGGTATTCAGTGAGATTGAGCTGCCGCTGTTGCCTGTACTGGCGCGGATGGAGTTGCTCGGCACCACTATCGATCCCAAGTTGCTGCACCAGCAGAGTCAGGAGATCGAGCTGCGGTTGGCAGAGCTGGAGAAACAGGCTCACGAGCTGGCCGGGCAGGAGTTCAACCTCTCCTCGCCCAAGCAGTTGGGGGAGATCCTCTTCACCAAGCTGGGGCTGCCGATCATCAAAAAGACTCCGAAGGGGGCACCGTCCACCGCAGAAGAGGTGCTGGCCGAGCTGGCGGAGACCTACGAGCTGCCGCAACTGCTGATGGAGCATCGTGGGCTGGCCAAGCTCAAGTCCACCTACACCGACAAGTTGCCGCTGATGATCAAGCCCCGGACCGGGCGGGTACACACCTCCTATCATCAGGCGGTAGCGGCTACGGGCCGCTTGTCATCATCTGATCCCAACCTGCAGAACATCCCGGTGCGCAATGAGCAAGGGCGCCGGATCCGTCAGGCCTTCATCCCTAGCGCCGGTTACAAGCTGGTGGCGGCGGACTACTCCCAGATCGAGCTGCGCATCATGGCGCACCTCTCCGGTGACAAGGGGCTGCTGACCGCCTTTGCCGAGGGCAAGGACATCCACAAGGCGACTGCCGCCGAGGTGTTCGGCGTGGCGCTCGATGCGGTCACCACCGACATGCGCCGCAGCGCCAAGGCGATCAACTTCGGCCTTATCTACGGCATGAGTGCCTTCGGTCTGGCCAAGCAGCTGGGGATCGGTCGTGCCGAAGCGCAGAAGTACATGGATCTCTACTTCGAACGCTACCCGGGCGTGCTGGAGTATATGGAGCGCACCCGTCAGCAGGCGGAAGCCCAGGGGTATGTCGAGACCCTGTTTGGTCGTCGCCTCTATCTGCCGGATATCAAGTCCCGCAACGCCGGTCTGCGCAAGGCTGCCGAACGGGCCGCCATCAACGCCCCGATGCAGGGCACGGCCGCCGATATCATCAAGCGCGCCATGATCAACGTGGACAGCTGGATCCGCGGTATCGAGGATGAGTCGATCCGCATGCTGATGCAGGTACACGATGAACTGGTGTTCGAGATCCGCGAAGAGAAGCTGGAGGAGTACACCGCCATCATCAAGGAGAAGATGTCGGCCGCTGCCGAACTGCATGTGCCGCTGCTGGTGGAAGCGGGTACCGGTGACAACTGGGATCAGGCCCACTGATTTCCGGTCAGCCGTTCTGCACGGCTATATAGCTATATAAGAAGCGAAGCCCGGCATCATGCCGGGCTTCCTGTTTCTGCCTGCCCTATGAGGTCTCTTGCAGATACTCATCCTTGAGCAGGACATAGTTGTCAGCCGAGGTTTTGAGAAAGGCGATCTCGGCAGGTTTGAGCGGGCGAGCCTGTTTGACGGGATTCCCTATATATAGAAAGCCCGATTCGAGTCGCTTGCCCGGTGGCACCAGCGAACCTGCGCCGATCATCACATCATCTTCAACCACGACGCCATCAAGCAGAATGGCACCCATGCCGACCAGCACCCGGTTGCCGATGGTGCAGCCGTGCAACATCGCCTTGTGACCCACAGTGACATCTTCACCGATCAGCAGCGGATAGCCGTCAGGATTGCCAGCACTCTTGCGAGTCAGGTGCAGCACGGTGCCATCCTGAATATTGCTGCGGGCGCCGATGCGGATATGGTTCACATCCCCCCGCGCCGCCACCATGGGCCAGATGCTGGCGTCGTCGGCCAGCTCGATATCTCCCACCAGTGTTGCGCAGGGGTCTACATACACCCGTTTGCCCAATTGCGGGCATTTTCCCTTGTAGGGTCTCAGTCGCAAGTCCATCTTGGCCTCCTTGTTTTCGGCCATTCTAGCAACCTGAAGGCTGTTTCTGTGGATAAGTTTGTATAAAAGCTGTGGTTGGATATGAAT
>NZ_CP077301.1:3895000-4065000 GCF_019048085.1 Aeromonas sp. FDAARGOS 1416
ATGAAGGACGTACTAACCTGCGATAAGCTGTGAGAAGTCGGTAAGAGACGCTATTACTCACAGATTTCCGAATGGGGAAACCCACCCGAGATAACTCGGGTATCTGTTACTGAATACATAGGTAACAGAGGCGAACCGGGAGAACTGAAACATCTAAGTACCCCGAGGAAAAGAAATCAACCGAGATTCCCTCAGTAGCGGCGAGCGAACGGGGATTAGCCCTTAAGCATCTTGGAAGTTAGTGGAACGGTCCTGGAAAGGCCGGCGATACAGGGTGATAGCCCCGTACACGAAAACAACCTTGATGTGAAATCGAGTAGGGCGGGACACGTGACATCCTGTCTGAATATGGGGGGACCATCCTCCAAGGCTAAATACTCCTGACTGACCGATAGTGAACCAGTACCGTGAGGGAAAGGCGAAAAGAACCCCTGTGAGGGGAGTGAAATAGAACCTGAAACCGTGTACGTACAAGCAGTGGGAGCCCTTCGGGGTGACTGCGTACCTTTTGTATAATGGGTCAGCGACTTACATTTTGTAGCGAGGTTAACCGTATAGGGGAGCCGTAGGGAAACCGAGTCTTAACTGGGCGTCTAGTTGCAAGGTGTAGACCCGAAACCGGGTGATCTAGCCATGGGCAGGTTGAAGGTTGAGTAACATCAACTGGAGGACCGAACCCACTAACGTTGCAAAGTTAGGGGATGACCTGTGGCTGGGGGTGAAAGGCCAATCAAACTCGGAGATAGCTGGTTCTCCCCGAAAGCTATTTAGGTAGCGCCTCGGACGAATACTACTGGGGGTAGAGCACTGTTTGGGCTAGGGGGTCATCCCGACTTACCAACCCCATGCAAACTCCGAATACCAGTAAGTAATATCCGGGAGACACACGGCGGGTGCTAACGTCCGTCGTGAAGAGGGAAACAACCCAGACCGCCGGCTAAGGTCCCAAAGTTCTGGTTAAGTGGGAAACGATGTGGGAAGGCTCAGACAGCTAGGATGTTGGCTTAGAAGCAGCCATCATTTAAAGAAAGCGTAATAGCTCACTAGTCGAGTCGGCCTGCGCGGAAGATGTAACGGGGCTCAAACCAGGCACCGAAGCCGCGGATTTGCACTTAGTGCAAGTGGTAGGGGAGCGTTCTGTAAGTCTGCGAAGGTGTATCGAGAGGTATGCTGGAGATATCAGAAGTGCGAATGCTGACGTAAGTAACGATAAAGGGGGTGAAAAGCCTCCTCGCCGGAAGACCAAGGGTTCCTGTCCAACGTTAATCGGGGCAGGGTGAGTCGACCCCTAAGGTGAGGCCGAAAGGCGTAATCGATGGGAAGCAGGTTAATATTCCTGCACGACTTGTAATTGCGATGGGGGGACGGAGAAGGCTAGGTGGGCCAGGCGACGGTTGTCCTGGTGAAAGTGCGTAGGTGGTGTTTCTAGGCAAATCCGGAGACACAACACTGAGACACGAGACGAACACACTACGGTGTGGAAGCCATTGATGCCCTGCTTCCAGGAAAAGCCTCTAAGCTTCAGATTACAAGTCATCGTACCCCAAACCGACACAGGTGGTCGGGTAGAGAATACCAAGGCGCTTGAGAGAACTCGGGTGAAGGAACTAGGCAAAATAGAACCGTAACTTCGGGAGAAGGTTCGCTCTTGATGGTGAAGTCCCTTGCGGATGGAGCTGTCGGGAGTCGCAGTGACCAGATGGCTGGGACTGTTTATCAAAAACACAGCACTCTGCAAACACGAAAGTGGACGTATAGGGTGTGACACCTGCCCGGTGCCGGAAGGTTAATTGATGGGGTTAGCGCAAGCGAAGCTCTTGATCGAAGCCCCGGTAAACGGCGGCCGTAACTATAACGGTCCTAAGGTAGCGAAATTCCTTGTCGGGTAAGTTCCGACCTGCACGAATGGTGTAACCATGGCCATGCTGTCTCCACCCGAGACTCAGTGAAATCGAATTCGCCGTGAAGATGCGGTGTACCCGCGGCTAGACGGAAAGACCCCGTGAACCTTTACTACAGCTTGGCACTGAACATTGAACCTACATGTGTAGGATAGGTGGGAGGCTTTGAAGGCGTGACGCCAGTTGCGCTGGAGCCGTCCTTGAAATACCACCCTTGTATGTTTGATGTTCTAACGCAGGGCCCTGAATCGGGCTCGCGGACAGTGCCTGGTGGGTAGTTTGACTGGGGCGGTCTCCTCCCAAAGAGTAACGGAGGAGCACGAAGGTTGGCTAATCCTGGTCGGACATCAGGAGGTTAGTGCAATGGCATAAGCCAGCTTAACTGCGAGACGGACAGGTCGAGCAGGTACGAAAGTAGGTCATAGTGATCCGGTGGTTCTGAATGGAAGGGCCATCGCTCAACGGATAAAAGGTACTCCGGGGATAACAGGCTGATACCGCCCAAGAGTTCATATCGACGGCGGTGTTTGGCACCTCGATGTCGGCTCATCACATCCTGGGGCTGAAGTCGGTCCCAAGGGTATGGCTGTTCGCCATTTAAAGTGGTACGCGAGCTGGGTTCAGAACGTCGTGAGACAGTTCGGTCCCTATCTGCCGTGGGCGTTGGATGATTGAAGGGAGTTGCTCCTAGTACGAGAGGACCGGAGTGAACGAACCTCTGGTGTTCGGGTTGTCACGCCAGTGGCACTGCCCGGTAGCTAAGTTCGGAATCGATAACCGCTGAAAGCATCTAAGCGGGAAGCGAGCCCTGAGATGAGTCATCCCTGACCCCTTGAGGGTCCTAAAGGGCCGTTGGAGACCACAACGTTGATAGGTGGGGTGTGTAAGCGCAGTGATGTGTTGAGCTAACCCATACTAATTACCCGTGAGGCTTAACCATACAACACCCAAGAAGTGTTTCGAGCCTTGTAACGAATACGAAACTACTTACATCAGCTTTCTCAGATTGAAGAATTTGCCTGGCGGCCATAGCGCCGTGGAACCACCTGATCCCATGCCGAACTCAGAAGTGAAACGCGGTAGCGCCGATGGTAGTGTGGCATTCGCCATGCGAGAGTAGGACACTGCCAGGCACCCAATTTTAGATTACGCGGATAGCGTGGTCTTTACCGGTTAGTGTGCTGATATGGCTCAGTCGGTAGAGCGCATCCTTGGTAAGGATGAGGTCCCCAGTTCGATTCTGGGTATCAGCACCATCTTTAAGTTAGTTTTAAAAGCTTTTGCCTGACGGCAATAGCGCCGTGGAACCACCTGATCCCATGCCGAACTCAGAAGTGAAACGCGGTAGCGCCGATGGTAGTGTGGCATTCGCCATGCGAGAGTAGGACACTGTCAGGCACCTATTTAGAAGAGGCCTCCCATTTGGGAGGCCTTTTTGCATTTCTGCGTTCCAAAAATCTGTCATGCCGCCGGCATTTTAGTAAAAGTGCTGGGCTATCAAGGGATTGCCCGTTACTCTTTAGCCGTTACCGATTAACACGTGATGCTGCCAGCGAGGTATTGATGGCTACGTTGAAGGAAATTGCACAGGAAGCGGGGGTTTCTCTCGCGACGGTATCCCGGGTACTGAACGAGGATCCCAGCCTGAGCGTCAAGGAAGAGACCAAGCAGCGGATCTTCGAGATTGCCGAGCGGCTGGAGTACAAGACCAGCAGCGCCCGCAAGGGGGTACACAAGAGCAAGCTGCACTTTCTGGTGGTCTATGCCTATCCCCAGAGTACCGAGGTCAACGACCCTTACTATCTCGCTATCCGTTATGGCATCGAGACCCAGAGTGCCCGCCTCAATATCGAACTGACCCATCTCTACAACTGCGGTGAAGGGCGCGAACTGAGCGCCGTGGATGGCATTCTGGTGGTCGGTACCCTCACAGCCGAGCGTCTCGTCCAGCTAAGGGCTTGTTCCAGCCAGCTGGTGTTTGTCGACTGCCGTTCACAGGGAGAGTTCGACTCGGTCGATGTGGATCTCGCCCTGATCAGCCAGCAGGTCGTCGATTACTTCATCGCGCAGGGGCACCAGCGCATCGGTTATATCGGTGGTCAGGATGAGAATCCGGATCTGCGTGAACTGGCCTTCCGCGATTATGGCCAGCGGTTGGGGGTGGTGCAGGAGAGCGATCTCTATCGTGGGGACTTCTCCAGCGCTTCCGGCTACCAGTTGGCGAAGGAGATGTTGGCCGGCGATTGGCCCAAGGCGCTGTTCGTCGCCTCCGACTCCATCGCCATTGGCGTGCTGCGTGCCATTCACGAGAAGGGACTGGCGATTCCCCAGCAGATCGAGCTTATCAGCGTCAACGATATTCCGACCGCCAAGTTCACCTTCCCGCCGCTCTCCACGGTGCGGATCCACTCCGAGTTGATGGGCTCCCAGGGGGTCAATTTGCTGGTTGAGCGGCTGCGAGACGAGCGGGATATTCCACTCCGAGTGTTGGTACCGAGCAAGTTGACCCTGCGTGGCACCACTCGCTGATTTTAGTAAAATCACGGGCTTTTTAGTCGCACCATCTTGCGGTGGTGCGACACCTCTCCCAAGCAAACCTCTTTTCTACATCATCCCATTACGTCATATCATATTGTTTTATCGTTGATTTTATTGCAGTTAAGCCAACTACTATCAACATCCATGCCACTCATCCATATCTTGCCCTCCTTTATCTCCCGCTTCTGATCTCGCTCACAAAACCATCTGTTCATTGTGATCAGGTTAAAACTTTACCAACCCAAAGCTGATATTTAGTAAATATTTATCTAGGGTTTACCCAGTCAAAGTTGCCTTGTTCCGGGAGGACATGTGAATAACTGGGAAAACGTCCAATTCGTTGGTGAAAACAGGCTGGCTCCGCGCGCCTACTTCTTCTCTTATGCCGACCACGGGCTGGCGGCCACCATGCAGCGCGAGCTGAGCCGCCGTTTTCTGAGCCTTGGCGGCCAGTGGCAGTTTCACTACTTCGACCACCCCCTGCAGGTGCCGGAGGCCTTCTATCACAGCCCCATGAGCGAGTGGGGCCAGATCACCGTGCCCAACATGTGGCAGATGGAAGGACATGGTCAGCTGCAGTACACCGACGAAGGTTTTCCCTTCCCCATCGATGTGCCCTTTGTGCCTACCAACAACCCCACCGGCGCCTATCAGCGCAGCTTCACGCTGAGCCCTGCCTGGGACGGCGAGCAGGTGATCATCAAGTTTGACGGGGTGGAGACCTACTTCGAGGTCTATGTGAACGGCCACTACGTCGGCTTCAGCAAGGGCAGCCGTCTCACCGCCGAGTTCGATATCAGTGCCTACGCCAACATTGGCGAGAACCTGCTGTCAGTGCGGGTGATGCAGTGGGCTGACTCCACCTATATCGAAGATCAGGACATGTGGTGGATGGCGGGGATCTTCCGCGACGTCTATCTGGTGGGCAAACCGGCCGCCCATGTGCAGGACTTCTTCATCCGCACCGCGCTGGCGGATGACAATCAAAGTGCCACTCTGAGCTGCGATATCCAGCTGGAAAATCTGGGGGCGGCAGCCCGTGATCACCGTCTGGTCTGGTCGCTGCTGGATCAGGACAGCGAGATCGCCAGAGGCTCGCTCGACCATCTCGCCATCGATGGCAAGTGTGACTGCCGCTTCACGCTGGATCTGGCCAACCCCCATCTGTGGAGCGCCGAAGATCCTTACCTCTATCAGCTGCAACTCTCCCTCTACAACGGTCAGGGTGAGCTGCTGGAGGTGATCCCGCAGCGGGTCGGGGTGCGTGAAATCAAGGTCAAGGATGGCCTCTTCTACGTCAACGGTCACTACCTCAAGCTGCACGGGGTGAACCGCCATGACAACGACCACCTCAAGAGCCGCGCGGTCGGTATGGACCGAGTGGAGCGCGATATCGTGCTGATGAAGCAGCACAACCTCAACTCGGTGCGCACCGCCCACTACCCGAACGACCCGCGCTTCTACGAGCTGTGCGATCAGTACGGCCTGTTCGTGATGGCGGAGACCGACGTGGAGACCCACGGCTTTGCCAACGTCGGCGATCTCAGCCGCATCACCGACGACCCCTTCTGGGAGCCGGTGTTCGTGGATCGCATCGAACGCCACGTGCACGCCCAGAAGAACCACCCCTCCATCATCATCTGGTCGCTCGGCAACGAGTCCGGCTACGGCTGCAACATCAGAGCCATGTACCAGCGTTGCAAGGCGATCGACCCGACCCGGCTGGTGCACTACGAAGAGGATCGCGATGCCGAGGTGGTGGATGTGGTCAGTACCATGTATTCGCGCGTCTCCCAGATGAACTGCTTCGGCGAGTTCCCGATGGCCAAGCCTC
Organism: Aeromonas sp. FDAARGOS 1416; assembly: GCF_019048085.1. Classification (NCBI taxonomy): domain Bacteria; kingdom Pseudomonadati; phylum Pseudomonadota; class Gammaproteobacteria; order Aeromonadales; family Aeromonadaceae; genus Aeromonas; species Aeromonas sp. FDAARGOS 1416. The sequence goes on from NZ_CP077301.1 coordinate 3,901,274, forward strand.
GTATCCTCTGCGAATACGCCCACGCCATGGGCAACGGCCCGGGTGGCCTCAGCGAATATCAGCAGGTGTTCGACCGCCATCCTCACATTCAGGGCCACTACATCTGGGAGTGGTGCGATCACGGCATTCTGGATCAGGACGAGCAGGGACGCCCCGTCTACAAGTACGGCGGCGACTACGGCGACTACCCCAACAACTACAACTTCTGCATGGATGGTCTCATCTATCCGGATCAGACTCCGGGGCCGGGACTGCGCGAATACAAGCAGGTGATCTGCCCGGTCAAGGTGCGGGCACTGGATCTGGCGAGCGGCTGGCTTGAGCTGGAAAACCGCTACTGGTTCTCCACTCTCGACGACATCCGCCTGCTGGTCGAGGTGAAGGCCGAAGGCGAACTGCTGGCCAGCCAGCAAATCCGGCTGGAAGGGGTTGCCCCCGGTGCCACCACAGAGCTGCAACTCGAGCTGCCCTCTTTAGATGGGCGGGAAACCTTCGTCCAGCTGCGGGTCATCAAGGCCACAGCTACCCGCTACAGCGCGGCGGAGCACGAGCTGGGCCAGTACCAGTTCCAGCTGAAAGAGTCGACTCGCCAGCTGCAGCCCTTTGCCAATCCCAACGCTACTCCGTTGGATATCGCTGATGAGCGCCTCGCGCTGACCTTGAGCGGTAGCGGCTTTGCCCTGCGCTTCTCGCACCTCGACGGCAAGCTGGTGAGCTGGCAGCAGGATGGTATCGAGCTCATCGAGCGTTCGCCGCGCCTCACCTTCTTCAAGCCGATGATCGACAACCACAAGCAGGAGTACGAGAGCCTGTGGCACCCGAACCACCTGCAGATCATGCAGGAGCACTTCCGCACCTTAAGCTGGCGCCAGCTGGGTGACGCGGTCGAGGTGACGGTCGAGAGCCTGATCGCGCCGCCGGTGTTCGACTTCGGCATGCGCTGCCGCTACGTCTACACCCTGAGCCCGAACGGTCAGCTGCACGTGGCACTCTCCGGCCAGCCCTACGGCGGCTATGACGACATCATTCCCAAGATCGGCTTCGAGCTGGGCATTCGTCAGGATCTCGACCGGGTGCACTACTACGGCATGGGGCCGGGCGAAAACTATCAGGACAGCCGCCAGAGCAACTGGATCGACAGCTTCCAGAGCACAGTCGGCGAGATGTGGGAGCACTACCCCTTCCCGCAGGACAACGGCAACCGCCAGCAGGTGCGTTGGGCGACCCTGACCAACCGCCACGGCGCCGGTCTCTACGTGCGGCCCGATGCCCCCATCAACCTGAGCGTCTGGCCCTACAGCTGGGAGCATATCCACGCGGCGCAACACATCAACGAGCTGGAGCCGAGTGGTTATCTCACCCTCAATCTGGATCACAAGGTACTGGGGCTGGGTTCCAACTCCTGGGGCTCCGAGGTGCTGGACTCCTGGCGGGTGCGCTTCGAGCTGTTCAGCTTCGGCCTGACCCTGCTGCCTATCGCTCGTGGCAACCTCAATCCGGCTGCGCTGGCCGGGCTCGACCTCACCATCAACGGCGGGAGGAACCTCGCATGATCACCCTGGACAACCTGACCCTGTTCAAAAACATCTACCGGGAGGGCAAGAAGTGGGGCCGCTGCGTGGAGGCCATCAACAACCTGCCGAACCTCAAGCCCGGCATCTGCCACTCCATCGGTGACTCCCTCACCTACCGCTTGCAGGAGGGGGCCAGCCCGGCCACCTCACTGTTCGAGGGGCAGCGCCGCTACTTCGACGTCCACTACTACCTGGAAGGAGCAGAGACGGTGGAGTGGGCCCCCAAATCGGAGCTGGCGGTCGAGCAGGCCTATGACGACACCACCGACCGCGAGTGGCTGGCCGGCGAGGTGCGTGAGCGCCAGCAGGTCGGCAATGGTCAGGTGGTGATCTTCGAGAACGACGAGGCCTACCGATTCGTCGGCGACAGCCCGGTGCGCAAGGTGATCATCAAGGTCACCGTCGAAGGCGGCTACTTCAAGAACAAATAACAAGCCGCCGGTTCTGCACTGATAAAAGCCGGAAGGGCGGGGTTCACCCTACAACCCATGCCCCGCCCTTTCGCGGCAATAACTACAGGTCTGGAGATGCACCATGTCTGATTCCAAACGCAATACGATAGGCAAGTTTGGTCTGCTGTCGCTCACCTTCGCGGCGGTATTCAGCTTCAACAACGTCATCAACAACAACATCGAGATCGGTCTGGCCTCCGCCCCGATGTTCTTTCTGGCCACCATTTTCTACTTCATTCCGTTCTGCCTGATCATTGCGGAATTTGTGTCACTGAATAAGAACTCCGAAGCGGGGGTTTATGCCTGGGTGAAGAGTTCCCTCGGCGGGCGCTGGGCCTTTATCTCCGCCTACACCTACTGGTTCGTGAACCTCTTCTTCTTCACCTCGCTGCTGCCGCGGGTCATCGCCTACGCCTCCTATGCTTTCCTCGGTTACGAGTACATTCTCACTCCGGTGGCGACCACGGCATTGAGCATGGTGCTGTTTGCCTTTGCCACCTACGTCTCCACCAACGGTGCCAAGATGCTCGGCCCCATCACTTCGGTGACCTCGTCCCTGATGCTGCTGCTGACCCTCTCCTACATCCTGCTGGCAGGTGCGGCACTGGTGGGTGGCGTGCAACCGGCCGACCCCATCACGGTAGAGGCCATGATCCCCGATTTCAGCTGGGCCTTCCTCGGCATCACCACCTGGATCTTTATGGCAGCCGGTGGCGCCGAGTCGGTGGCGGTCTACGTCAATGACGTGAAGGGCGGCTCCAAATCCTTCGTCAAGGTGATCATCGTCGCCGGGATCTTTATCGGCGTGCTCTACTCCATCGCCTCGCTGTTGATCAACGTGTTCGTGCCGAGCGGTACCCTGAAATATACCGGCGGCTCGGTGCAGGTGTTTGAAGGGCTGGCGGCCTACTTCGGCCTGCCGGAGATCCTGATGAACCGCTTCGTCGGTCTGGTCTCCTTCACCGCCATGTTCGGCTCCCTGCTGATGTGGACGGCGACCCCGGTGAAGATCTTCTTCTCCGAAATCCCGGCCGGCATCTTTGGCAAGAAGACGGTCGAGCTCAACGAGAACGGCGTGCCCGCCCGGGCAGCCTGGATCCAGTACCTCATCGTGCTGCCGCTGATGGTGATCCCGACTCTGGGCTCCAACACAGCGCAGGATCTGATGAACACCGTCATCAACATGACCGCCGCCGCTTCCATGCTGCCGCCGCTGTTCATCATGCTGGCCTACCTCAATCTGCGTCTGAAGCTCGATCACCTGCCGCGGGATTTCAGGATGGGTTCGCGCACCACCGGCATCGCCGTGGTCTCGGTGTTGATCGCCATCTTCTCGGTGGGCTTCCTCGCCTCCACCTTTCCGACCGGCGCCGACATCATGACCATCATCTTCTACAACGTCGGCGGGATCGTGATCTTCCTCGGCTTCGCCTGGTGGAAATACAACAGATACGAGGCCTCCCTCAGTGCCGAAGCGCGTGCCAAAGAGGCCCAGCCGACAGCGCAGGTTGCCATGCAGACGCCATAGGCACTGCATTGAATTCCAATCAAACCGGGTGGCCGTTGGCCACCCGCAAACCGTTGAACCAGAAAAGGAAAAGAGCATGAGCGAGACGATCGAGTTTGCCGAATTCAAACGGGTCGAGATGAAGGTGGGCAAGGTGCTGGAGGTGGTGCGTCACCCCGGGGCCGACAAACTCTACATCGTCCAGATCGACGTGGGTGGCGAGCGGCCGCTGCAGACCGTCACCAGTCTGGTGCCTTACTACAGCGAAGAGGAGCTGATGGGCAGCGAGGTGGTGGTGCTGACCAACCTCAAACCGACCAGGATGCGCGGCGAGCGATCCGAGTGCATGTTGCTCTGCGCCGAGACCCCGGACGAGAGCCAGAGCGTGCTGTTGCAACCGCGGGTGCCGATGGCGCCGGGCACCCCGATCGTCTGAACGGTATTGCGAGCCGGTGCGGGAGACTGCACCGGTTCAGCAACGAGGCCGTCCACGCGGCCCGATCATAACAAGAGAGTAAAGCGCGGGGCCGACAGACCCTTGCCGAACACATCACAGAGTCACAGCGTTACCCGCAGGGAGCGCGAGTCCACTGGAGGACACCATGTCTGAATCCGTACGCGGCACCATAGGCAAGTTTGCCCTGTTGTCGATGACCTTTGCCGCCGTGTTCAACGTGCGCAACATCGTCAACAACAACATCGAGCTGGGGCTCAGCTCCGCCCCCATCTTCCTGCTGGCGACCATCGTCTACTTCATCCCGTTTGTTTTCATCATCGCCGAGTTCGTCTCGGCCAATAAAAACTCCGAGTCGGGGATGTACGACTGGCTTAAAAAACCGCTCGGCACCCGGATGGCCTATCTGGGGTCGTTTCTCTACTGGTTTGTGAACCTGTTCTGGTTCGTCTCCCTGCTGCCCAACGTCATCGCCTACGCCTCCTACGCCATGCTGGGCTATGAGTACAGCTTCTCGCCCATGGTTACCTCGATCATCTCCATCGTGCTGTTTGCGGCGGCGACCCACATCTCCACCAAGGGTGCGAGCTGGCTCGGCAAGATTGCGGAGATCGTGGCCTACGGGGTATTTGCCCTGTTCGCCATCTATGTGCTGGGCGCGTTGATGGCCCTGAGTGGCGATCATGTGCTAGCCCAGCCCATCACGCTGGAGGCGATGACCCCTACCGTCAACTGGGCGACCCTCGGCATCATGTGCTGGATCTTCCAGGCGGCGGGCGGTGCCGAGACCGCAGCGGCCTATCTCAATGATGTGAAGGGCGGCCAGAAGTCCTTCATCAAGGTGATCATCAGCGCCGGTATCGTCATCGGTGCCATGTATGCGGTCGGTTCCCTGCTGGTGAACGTGTTCGTACCGCGCGAGAGCCTCACCTATGCCGGCGGCATGGTGGAGATCTTCACCGGCATGGCGCAGTATTTCGGGCTTTCCGAGGCGCTGGTGGGCCGCTTCGTCGGCGTGGTGCTGTTCATCGCCATGTTCGGCTCCATGATGATGTGGACCTCGGCGCCGGTGAAGATCCACTTCTCCGAGATCCCGCAGGGGGTTTACGGCGAGAAGACCACCCAGCTCAACGAGCACGGCGTGCCGGTGCGCGCCGCCTGGTGGCAGTTTGTCTTCGTGTTCGCGATGCTGGTGGTCAACGGCTTCGGCTCCGAGTCGGTGCAGCAGATGATGAACACTGCCATCAACCTCACCGCCGGTACCGCCATGCTGCCGCCGATCTTCATCATGGTGGCCTACTTCGTATTCCGCTGGAAACATGACGACACCCCCCGCGACTTCCGTATGGGGTCGCGCAAGTTCGGGATGGGCGTGGTGTCGGTGCTGATCGCCATCTTCGTGGTGAGCATGAGTGCCTCCGCCTTCCCGGCCGGGGTGGATCTGGTGCGCGCCTTCTTCATCAACGTCTTTATGACCGCGGTCTTCTCGGCGCTGGCCTACTGGTGGATCTCCCGCTTCGAGAAGCGGCAGGCCCGCAAGCTCGCCGGCAATGACAAGAAGATCGGCAACGGCACGCTGGCCAGCCAGCGCTGATCGGCTGAGTGAAAACACGGAACGGGCGGCCTTGGTCGCCCGTTTTTTTATCCATTTTTAGCCGTTTGGGAGCTGTCAGGGCCGTTTTATCGTCAACTTTTGCTGCTCGATATGGCGACGGCGTTAAGCATTGATGAACAATTATTCGCCGCTCAACTTTGCGCCTCTCCGTTATCGGGGTAAGCTGGAGGTTCGTTTTAGCGGGAGGTGCCAGACATCTCCCGCTCTGTTTCTTGTCCTCCCCAATCCTGACTGTCGCCATGGCTGCAGGATGCCCTTCTGATGGAGACCTTTCGTGCGTCTGGATCCCTTTACTGTTGTGCTGATTGCGGTGGTCACCCTGGCCTCCCTCTTTCCCTGCGAGGGGCAGGTAGCCGTCTGGTTCGGTCTGCTGACCAAGCTGGCGGTGGCGCTCCTGTTCTTCATGCATGGCGCCAAGCTGTCGCGCCAGAACCTGCTGGCAGGCCTCGGCCACTGGCGGCTCCATCTTGTGGTGATGCTCAGCACCTTCGTGCTGTTTCCGCTGCTGGGGCTGCTGCTCACCCCGCTGGTGCCGAGTTGGCTGAGCCCGGCCATCTACCTCGGCTTCCTCTATCTCTGCGCCCTGCCTGCCACCGTGCAGTCGGCCATCGCCTTCACCTCGATGGCGGGGGGCAATGTGTCGGCGGCGGTGTGCAGCGCCTCGGCCTCCAGCATCCTCGGGATCTTCCTCTCGCCGGTGCTGGTGGGGATGATGATCCACGTGCAGGGGGAGGGGATCGACACCTGGCACTCCATCCAGTCCATCATGATGCAGCTGATGCTGCCGTTCGTGGTGGGCCACCTGTCGCGCCCGCTGATCGGTCGCTGGGTCGACAGCCACCGCCCGCTTATCGGCAAGCTGGATCAGAGCTCCATTCTGCTGGTGGTCTACGTCGCCTTCAGCGAAGCGGTGGTGCAGGGGATTTGGCACCAGGTCGGCTGGTACGATCTGGCCAGTATCGTGCTGCTGAGCTGCGTCTTGCTGGCGCTGGTGCTCTGCTGGAACGTCTGGATCAGCCGTCGCCTCGGCTTCGACAAGGCGGACGAGATCACCATCGTCTTCTGCGGCTCCAAGAAGAGTCTCGCCAACGGGGTGCCGATGGCCAACGTCATGTTCCCGGCCGCCAGCGTCGGGGTGATGGTGCTGCCGCTGATGATCTTCCACCAGATCCAGCTGATGGTCTGCGCCGTGCTGGCCCGCCGCTATCACGAGCAGGGGCATTGATACTCGCGCCGTTTTTATTGCCATAACAAGAGGGAGGCCCGTTGGCCTCCCTCTTCTCATCTGCATGTCGACCGGCGTGCTAGCGTTTGCGCCAGACGGTCAGCTGCGCCACCGTGTGCTGGTACTTGCGGGCGGTCTCGCGGATGACGAAAGGCACATCCCGGGGCGGGCAGTGCTCCTCGAACTCCGCCGCCAGCAGCCGTTGCAGCGCTTGATAGGTGGTGAGCGCCTCGCCGTTTTCGCGAATACCGCCGAGCCAGTTGGCGGGCGGGGTATATTCCGCCAGCCAGGTATAGGGGCTGGTAAGCACCAGCAGGCCACCGCTGCGCAGCCGGGGGGCGATATCCCGCAGGAAGCGAGCGGGCTCCCGCAGCCGGTCGATCAGGTTGGAGGCGAGCACCAGATCGTAGTGGTCATATTTGGGCTTGAGGTTGCAGGCATCCCCCTGACTGAAGTGGATGCGCTCCGCCTGACTCGCCCCCAGCCCGTGGCTCGACAGGCGCGCCTCGCAATACTCCACCAGTTCACCCTCCAGCGGAATGGCGTAGCGGAAACTGTCCTGACTGGCGAGGGCCAGCGCCACATCGATGAAGCGGGCCGAGTAGTCCACCCCGTCCACATGCTGGAAGTGACGGGCCAGTTCGAAGCTGGCGCGGCCGGTGGCACAGCCGATATCCAGTGCCCGCTGGTGGTTGCTGCACAGCTCGCCAGCAAGATCAGCAAGCGTCTTGGCGTAGTTGGCGACCCCGAAGTGGCTCGGGCCGTACTGGAAGTCGAGGTACTGAGCGACCAGCGTGTCGGTTTCATAGGGATTCACGATAACGGGTTCCTGATAACGGGAGACCAGATAGCGGAAACCCGCATGCTGGAAGAAGTGACGCCGGAAGGCGTAACGGGATGATTTGAGCGCTTCGTTACCTGTGCTGATCCAGCTGCCGCCCTTTATCAGGGTGTGCTTGCCATCAAAGGTGGGGGTGGAGAAGTCGTCGTAGAGCGGGTGGATTTTAAAGCCGTCGAAGCCATCGATGGCGGTGCTGGTCCACTGCCAGACATTGCCCACCAGATCGAAGAACTCCCCTTGCGGGCAGGCATCCACCGGGCAGGAGGAGGCGAAACGGGCCAGATTGATATTGCCGGGGGCCTGTGTCCAGTCCGGCTGATCGCCGGGTAGCTGCTCACGTAGCAGCATCCATTCCGCCTCGCTCGGCAGCTGGATGGGGAGTCCGGTCAGGGCCGCTTTCCAGCGACAGAAGGCTGCCGCCTCCAGCTGATTCACCTCGACCGGCCAGTCCCATGGCATGGCGATCTGCTCGGCCATCAGCCGCAGCTGCAGTTGTTCGGGCTCGGTGGGATCACCCACCCAGAAGGTAGGCATCTGCGCCTTGGCGTACTGACACCAACCCCACCCCTCCTCATCCCACCACTGTTGCTGGCCGTAGCCGCCCGCCTGGACGAAGGCGAGGTACTCGGTATTGCTCACCAGCATGCGGCTGGCCTGAAACGGGGCCAGCTCGATATGGCGCTCGCCATATTCGTTGTCCCAGCCGTAGGTGGCGTCCTGCTTGCCAAGGCGCACCTTGCCGCCAGCCACCGGCAGCAGGCTGTTGGCGGGGACTTGGTCAATGCGGTGGCGGGCTTCGGTACAGGCGGGCCAATAAGGCTGCGGCCGCACCCAAGTGAGCGGCAACTGGCGGATCAGCACGCTGGAGGTCTCGAGGTGGATGCGCTCGTGCTCTATTCCCATCAGGATCACCCAGGCCGGGCTCTGCCAGTCGATGGGCAGGGTGAGCGGCATCTGGCGGATGAAATCGCACACCAGCGAACGGACTTTGGCCCGATAGCTGCGCAGCTCGCTGACCTTGGGCCAGTCGTAGTGGGTCTCGTCCAGATCGTCCCAGCTCATCTCGTCCACCCCGATGGCGACCATGGCCTCGATGCGGGCATCCAGCCGCTGGTCGATCAGGCGCGCCGCCAGCAGCTTGTTGATAAAGAAGGCGGCGGTGTGGCCGTAGTAGAAGATGAGCGGATGGCGCAGCGGGATCGCCTTGTTGAACCAGGCCCGCTCATCGGCCAGACAGTCGAACAGTGAGTCGTAGAGATCGAAGGTCTGGCAGAAGTAGGCGAGCAGCTCGCGCCGTTTCTGCTCGGGATCGCTGCCGGTCAGCAACGGGGTGCGAGTCGGTTCCGGCAGACCGGTGGCGGTGGCATAGAGAGGGCTTGCTTGGGTCACGCTCTGACTCCTTGTTGGCAGTGAAGACTGACAAGACAGTGGTAATGAGATTACCGCAATGGAGAGCTTGGTACGCACGAAGTACCACTATTGGCTCAACAGACCGGCAGGGCAATTAAAAACTTCTACGGGCTGTCAGCATAGTGACCGGCAGGGCGACCCGCCAATCAGCCACAATCATATCCGTTCGAGAATGGTTATTTTCACCAAAATATGGTCTAAATGGCTCTCTTAATTCTTCGGTTTGTTCTGGGTTTAATGGTTATTTCCTTTTGAATCATTAAGTTAATTTTTGGCTCACGCTTTGCAGAGCATGAAAACCAATTGGCCCTGGATGGCCAACACATAAGGAGGAGAGTAGCGATGAAATGGATGATGGTTGTCATGTTGATGGCGGGGCTCAGTGGTTGTCACTGGCTGGATCAGACCAGAGTGACCGGAACGGGGGCTGTGGTCGAGCGCCAGCAGGGGCTCGGTGACGGGGTGACCCGGGTGCTGGCGGGGGTGCCTGCCACCCTCCATCTGGTCGCGGGGGAGCCGCGCGGTATCCTGATCAAGGGGCAGGAGAACCTGCTGCCCTATCTGGTGCTGACCGAGAGCGGCGACAAGCTGGAGATCGAGGTGAAGGAGGGTTACCGGCTCGATCCTACCGAGCCGCTGGAGCTGACCATCACCTTGCCGGTGTTGAACGAACTGGCATTGGCCGGGACCGGCAACGGCGATCTGAGCGGCTTCAAGGGCGATGAGCTGGTGCTGTCGGTGGCCGGTACCGGTGACATCGTCGCCAGTCAGCTGGAGCTGAAACGGCTGGAAGGGAATATCGCTGGCACCGGCAGTTTGGAGCTGGGCAGCGGTTCGGCGCAGGCCATCGAGCTGAACATTGCCGGTTCTGGCGACGTGCTCGGGAGCGAGATGCGCGGCAACGAGGTAGAGGTCAATATCGCCGGCAGCGGTGATGTGGCGGTACGGGCGCAGGAGACGCTGAAAGTCGGCATCGCCGGCTCAGGCAACATCGCCTACTGGGGCGATCCCAAGGTGGAGCAGCAGATCGCAGGCTCCGGCGGCGTGACCCGAGCGGGCAGCTGATATCAACCGATCACCACAACTGAAACAGGCCCGCAACGGGCCTGTGTTGATCAGAGGTGGCGGGCGTGAAAGCGCAGGTGCGCCTCGATAAAGCTCGCCACGAAGTAGTAGCTGTGGTCATAGCCCTCGTGGCGGTTGAGCTCCAGCGGCCACTCCTTGCTGGCGGCCACTTCGGCCAGCGCATCGATATGCAGCTGCTCGGCGAGGAAGGGATCATCCAGCCCCACATCCACCAAGGTTGGTAGCGGCGTGACCGGCTGGTGGCGCAGCAGCTGGCAGGCATCCCACTCCTGCCACAACAGAGGATTGCTGCCGAGGTAGGCGCCGAGCGCCTTCTGGCCCCAGGGGCAGCGGCTTGGATGGCAGATCGGGCTGAACGCCGACACCGAGCGGTAGCGACCGGGCTCTCGCAACGCGGCGATCAGCGCACCGTGGCCGCCCATGGAGTGGCCGCTGATGGCGCGGCGGGTCGAGACCGGGAAGTGAGTCTCTATCAAGTCAGGCAGCTCGCGGGTGACGTAGTCATACATCTGGTAGTGCGCCTGCCAGGGGCTCTGGCTGGCATTGACGTAAAAGCCCGCGCCCATGCCGAGGTCATAACCGGGGTCGTCCGCTACGCCGTCGCCGCGGGGGCTGGTGTCCGGCGCCACCAGGGCGATGCCAAGCTCGGCGGCGATGCGCTGGGCACCCGCCTTCTGCATGAAGTTCTCATCGGTGCAGGTGAGGCCGCTGAGCCAGTAGAGCACGGGCACCTTCTGGCCGGTGAGGGCCTGAGGCGGCAGATAGATGGCAAAACTCATCTCGCAGCCGAGCACGCTGGCGTGGTGGCGATAGCGCTTGTGCCAGCCGCCGAAGCTCTTGTTGCTGCTGATAATCTCCAGATTCATCGAAGGACTCCTGTACCCCGCCCACGATGGCGGGCGGGGTGATCATGCTCAGTAGTGGATGACGGTGCGGATGCTCTTGCCTTGGTGCATCAGATCGAACGCCTCGTTGATCTGTTCCAGCGGCATGGTGTGGGTGATGAAGTCATCGAGACGGAACTCACCCTGCATGTAGCGCTGCACATAGCTCGGCAGTTCGCTGCGACCGCGTACCCCGCCGAAGGCGCTGCCGCGCCAGACCCGACCGGTCACTAGTTGGAACGGACGGGTGCTGATCTCCTGACCCGCTCCGGCGACGCCGATAATGACCGACTCGCCCCAGCCCTTGTGGCAGCACTCCAGCGCCGCACGCATCACTTTGACGTTGCCGATGCACTCGAAGGAGAAGTCGACGCCGCCATCGGTCAGCTCGACGATCACCTCCTGAATCGGTTTGTCGTAGTCGTTCGGGTTGATGCAGTCGGTGGCACCCAGCTTGCGTGCCAGTTCGAACTTGCTCTCGTTGATGTCGATGGCGATGATGCGACCGGCCTTGGCCAGACGGGCACCGATCACTGCGGAGAGGCCGATGCCCCCCAGCCCGAAGATGGCGACGCTCTCACCCTCTTTCACCTTGGCGGTGTTCATCACGGCGCCTATGCCGGTGGTGACGCCGCAGCCGAGCAGGCAGACCTCTTCCAGCGGGGCGGCCGGGTCTACCTTGGCAATGGAGATCTCCGGCAGCACCGTGTATTCGCTGAAGGTGGAGGTGCCCATGTAGTGATAGATGGGCTGGCCATCTTTCGAGAAGCGGGTGGTACCGTCCGGCATCAGCCCCTTGCCCTGGGTGGCGCGGATCTTCTGGCAGAGGTTGGTCTTGCCGGATTTGCAGAATTTGCACTCGCCGCATTCGGGGGTGTAGAGCGGGATCACGTGATCGCCCACCTTGACGCTGGTGACCCCTTCGCCGACCGATTCGACGATGCCGCCCCCTTCGTGGCCGAGAATGCAGGGGAAGACCCCTTCCGGATCCTCACCGGAGAGGGTGAAGGCATCGGTGTGGCAGACGCCGGTCGCGACGATGCGCACCCGCACCTCGCCCGCCTGGGGCGGCATGACTTCCACTTCTTCGATGGAGAGGGGCTGACCCGGGCCCCAGGCGATGGCGGCTTTACACTTGATGCTTTGAACCTGTGCCATGAATGACATCCTTCTTGTTGAGCAGGGTGAACAGAGATGAGTTCGGGCATTCAGTGTAGTTTCCCGCCGATTTGGTGATAATGAGGGCAAATCTCAAATCACTTTTACACACAGGTAATAATGTTCGGCTGGGAAGGGATCTGTGAATTTGTCAGCGTGGCAGAGCAGGGGGGCTTTACCCCGGCGGCGCGCAAGCTGGGGGTGTCGGTGGCGCAAGTCAGCCGGCAGGTGGCACAGCTGGAGGACAGGCTGCAGGCCAAGCTGCTGCTGCGCACCACACGTCAGGTGCGGCTCACCGAGCTTGGCGAGATCTACTATCGCCACTGCCGCCAGCTGCTCGATAACCTCTACGAGGCGGAGCTGGCGGTGGGGCGCCATCAGGCGGTGCCGCAAGGCACCCTGCGGATCACGGCCCCCGTCTCCTACGGCGAGAGCCGCATCGCCCCGCTGGTGAATGACTTCATGGTGCGTTTCCCCCAGCTGGAGGTGACCCTCAACCTCACCAACCAGCTGCTGGATCTGGTGCATGAAGGCTACGATCTGGCGCTGCGGCTTGGCCACCTCAAGGATTCGACGCTGGTGGCGCGCAAGCTGGCGCAGCGGGTGCCCTATGTCTGCGCCTCACCGGCCTACACCGCTCGCCACGGCATGCCCAACAGCCTCTCCGAGCTGACCCGCCACACCTGCCTGGTGGGCAACAGCGACGAGTGGCACTTCACTCTGGATGGCCGCCCCCACAGCGTACGGGTGCGCGGCTTGTTGCAGTGCAACAGCGGCCACGCCCTGCTGGATGCGGCGCTCAAGGGGATCGGCATCATCCAGCTGCCGGACTACTACGTGAGCGACCATCTGGCCCGAGGGGAGCTGATCGAGTTGCTGCCCGAACTGCGGGCCCCGGCCGAGGGGATCTGGGCCCTCTATCCCCATAACCGCCACCTCTCCCCCAAGGTGCGGCTGCTGGTGGACTATCTGGCCGAGCGGCTGAGTGACCCGCACCAACCGGCGCTGGTGATGCCGATAGGTTAGGGCGCTTCCCAGCCGCTGACTCATTGGCGGCGGGCGACAAGTGTGATAGCCGGAAAATAAAAGAGCCCTTGAGGAATCAAGGGCTCTTTTGCAGGTAGCAACCGGATGGTCAGTGACCCATCACTCGATGTTCTGGATCTGCTCGCGCATCTGCTCGATAAGGACCTTCAGCTCGACGGCGGACTGGGTCACTTCGGCGTTGATGGACTTGGAGCCAAGGGTGTTCGACTCGCGGTTGAACTCCTGCATCATGAAGTCGAGACGACGGCCACAGGCGCCACCTTTCTTCATGATTTTGATGGTTTCGCTGATGTGCATCTCCAGACGATCCAGCTCTTCGGCCACGTCGATCTTCTGGGCCAGCAGCACGATCTCCTGCTCGATGCGGGCCGGATCCAGCTCCACCTTGGCTTCGGCCAGCCGGTCGGTGAGCTTCTGGCGCTGCCACTCGATGATCTGCGGCAGATGGACGCGCACCTTCTTCACTTCCATCTGAATGCCGGCCAGACGCTGTTCGATCAGCGCCTTGAGGTTGGCCCCTTCGCTGGCGCGGGAGGCGAGGAAATCTTCCATGGTCTGGTCAAAACCGCCGAGCAGCTCGGTGGCAACCGCGTCCATGTCCTGCTCGGCGGCAGCCATGACGCCCGGCCAGCGCAATACGTCGACCGGATTGAGCTGGCCCTGACCCGCCTCTTTCATTACCCAGCTGGCGCTGTCGATGATGAGCTTGGCCAGCTCTTCATTGATATGGAGCTGGCTGGCTGCGGCCTGAGCGGCCTCGAAGCGCAGGTTGCACTCCACCTTGCCGCGCTGCAGTTTGGCGCGGAAACGCTCACGCAGAACCGGCTCCAGGCTGCGCAGTTGCTCCGGCAGGCGAATGTAGGTCTCCAGATAACGCTGGTTGACCGAACGAATTTCCCAAACGGCTGTGCCCCAGTCGCCCTTGAGTTCCTTGCGGGCGTAGGCGGTCATGCTGTGAATCATTGATTGTTCCGGGCTTGATGAAGTGTGCGGCCAGTATACTCAGCCCGGCCCTGCTCGTCAGCCGATGCCGTGGTTTTAGCGGCTGATATTTGGGGCGGGATCACTTATAATCCCCCGCCAATTTGAGCCAGCCCAGAGGTCCGTTCCATGTCACGTCCAAGCGATCGCAGTGCCGCGCAACTTCGCCCGGTTACCATTACCCGCAATTTCACCAAACATGCAGAAGGCTCAGTGCTGGTGGAGTTCGGTAACACTCGCGTGCTCTGCACCGCCAGCGTCGACACCAGCGTTCCGCGCTTCCTGAAAGGGAAGAATCAGGGCTGGGTGACTGCCGAATACGGCATGCTGCCGCGCTCCACCCACTCCCGGATGAACCGCGAAGCGGCCTCCGGCAAGCAGAGTGGCCGCACTCTGGAGATCTCCCGTCTGATCGCCCGCTCCCTGCGCGCCGCGGTAGACCTGACTGCGCTGGGCGAGCACTCCATCACCGTTGACTGTGACGTGCTGCAAGCCGATGGCGGCACTCGCACCGCTTCCATTACCGGTGCCTGCGTGGCGCTGGTGGATGCGCTGAACTGGATGGTCGAGAAGGGCATGATCAAGCAGAGCCCGCTCAAGCAGATGATCGCCGCCGTCTCCGTCGGCATGTATCAGGGCGAAGCCATCTGCGATCTGGAGTACATCGAAGACTCCGCCGCCGAGACCGACATGAACGTGGTGATGACCGAAGATGGTCGCATCATCGAGGTGCAGGGCACCGCGGAGGCCGAACCCTTCACCCATGAAGAGCTGCTGGAGATGCTGGCGCTCGCCAAGGGCGGCATCGCCGACATCATTGCGTTGCAGAAGCAGTCACTTTCATAATTTTAAAAACGCGGCATTGACCGCGTTTTTTTATACCCCCACACAAGACAACGACAAGCCAAGCAAGGAGCCAGAATGAAAGCCTACCAGCGTCAATTTATCGAGTTCGCCCTGGAAAAACAGGTCCTCAAATTCGGTGAATTTACCCTGAAATCCGGTCGTAAAAGCCCCTACTTCTTCAACGCCGGTCTGTTCAACAGCGGCCGCGATTTGGCCCGTCTCGGCCGCTTCTATGCCGCAGCTCTGATGGATGCCGGTATCGAGTTTGATGTGCTGTTTGGTCCGGCCTACAAGGGGATCCCCATCGCCTCCGCTACCGCAGTGCAACTGGTGGAGCAGCACGATGTGGACGTGCCCTGGTGCTTCAACCGCAAGGAGGCAAAGGATCACGGCGAGGGTGGCAATCTGGTGGGCAGCCCGCTCAAGGGACGGATCATGCTGGTGGACGATGTCATCACCGCCGGCACCGCCATCCGTGAATCCATGGATTTGATCCAGGCCAACGGCGCCTCGCTGGCGGGCGTGCTGATCGCGCTGGATCGTCAGGAGAAGGGCAAGGGCGAGCTCTCCGCCATTCAGGAAGTGGAGCGTGACTACGGCGCCCACATCATCGCCATCATCCAGATGAGCGATCTCATCGCCTATCTGGAAGAGAAGCAGGCCGAGCAGCCGGAGCTGGCGGCGCAACTGACGGCGATGAAGGCTTACCGCGCCCAGTACGGTATCTGAGTTCCGCTCATACCGCGCAATAGCTGAATGCGGCGCCCGTTTGCTCTCTGGCAGCAAACGGGCGCCGTTTTTTCATCTGCAAAAAGTGGATCATGTGGCTTGAGCTTGCCCTTACAGTAAAGGTTAGGGTTTGCCAGTCGGCGTTTTGTGGTGCCGACGGGTTCCGGGGAGGAACAACATGACCACTCATCTTCAATCACCCATTCATCTACAGTTGCCGCTCGGCGGCATGAGCTGCGCCAACTGCGCCAGCCGCATCGCGACCAGCCTCAACAAACTCGACGGGGTATCGGCCACCGTCAACTTCGCGCTGGAGCAGGCGGCCATCGAGCTGGCCAGCCCCGACCGTCTGCCTGCGGTGCTCGAAAGCATCAAGAGTCAGGGTTATGACTACGGTAGCGAGACCTTTTTGTTTCAAATTACCGGTATGACTTGTGCCGGTTGTTCGGCTCGACTGAACAAGATGCTGGCCGCGCTGCCCGGCGTGATCTCCGCCGAGGTCAATTTTTCCATCGAACAGGCCCGGATCGTGCTGGTGCCCGGGATGCAGACCCCGGCCGCTTTGCGCGAGCAGATTGAAGCGCTCGGCTTTGGCGCCCAGCTGGCACAAGGCTCGGCCAGCGGCCGCCGCCAGCAGTTGCTGGAGCGGGAAGCGCAGGAGGCCGCCACAGCCCGTCAGGCGCAGACCCGGGTCATCGTCTCGGCTTTGCTGACGTTGCCGCTGCTGGTGGGGATGCTGGCCATGGCCGGACTGTTCCCCTGGCATCTGCCCGCCTGGCTCGAGCTGCTGCTCGCCACCCCGGTGCAGTTCTGGATCGGTGCCCGCTTCTATCGCGGTGCCTGGCTAGCCATCAAGAACCGCTCCGCCAACATGGATGTGCTGGTGGCGACCGGTACCAGCGCCGCCTACTTCTACAGTCTCTATCTGTTGTTGACGCTGGGGATGGCCGCCAGCGGCAAGCTCTACTTCGAGGCGAGCGCCATCATCATTACCCTGATATCCCTCGGCAAGTTGCTGGAGGCACGGGCCAGACGCAGCACCCAGTCCGCTATTCGCGAACTGATGGCGCTGCGGCCGGAAACCGCCACCGTCTGGCGTGGCGAGAGCTGGCAGAGCGTCGCCATCGATGAGGTGCTGCGCGGCGATCGGCTGCGGGTGTTGGTGGGTGAGCGGGTGCCGGTGGACGGCAAAATCGTGAACGGCGCCAGCGAGCTGGATGAGTCGATCCTCACCGGTGAGAGTCTGCCGGTGCCGCGCAGTACGGGCGACAAGGTGCTGGGCGGCGCCATCAACCGCTCCGGCGTGCTGGAGATCGAAGCCACTACCGTGGGGGAGGACTCCAGCCTCAGCAAGATCATCGCTCTGGTGGAGAGTGCCCAGATGGGCAAGGCCCCGCTGCAACAGCTGGTGGACAAGGTTTCTGCCGTGTTCGTACCGGTGGTGATGGCCATCGCCCTGTTCACCCTGCTGGTGTGGTACGCCATCAGCAACGACTTCGGTCAGGCGCTGCTGGCAGCGGTGGCGGTGCTGGTGATCGCCTGCCCCTGTGCGCTGGGGCTGGCCACACCGGCGGCCATCGTCACCGGCACCGGCGTCGCGGCGCGCCACGGCATCCTGATCAAGGATGTGGATACCTTGCAGAAGGCCCACGCCATCAAGGCGCTCATCTTCGACAAGACCGGCACGCTCACTCAGGGCAAGCCTGTACTGGCCAGCTGGAGTGGCAATGACGAGCAGTTGCGCCTCGCTGCCGCCCTGCAGCAGGCGAGCGAACACCCGCTGGCGCTGGCCATGCGCGAGGCGGTTGGCAAAGGGGCAGCGTTGCCCCAGCCCGACGCGGTCGAGGTGCGGGTCGGTGCCGGTATTGTCGGTCAGGTGGCGGGTCACACAGTCGCCATCGGTAATGGCTCCCTGCTGGCCCAGCTCGGCATTGATCAGCCGCAACAGGATGAACAAGCCGCCGATGGGGCGACCCGGGTCTGGGTGGCCATCGACGGCGTGGTGGCCGGCATCGCGGCGCTGGCCGATACCCTGCGCCCCGAGAGTCCGGAAGCCATCGCCACCCTGCGCCAGCGCGGCATCGCCAGCTGGCTGGTGAGCGGCGACGCGCCGGCCCCCGTGGCCCATATCGCCGCCAAGCTGGGGCTGGACGGGGCCTTCGACTCCGTGTTGCCAGCGGGCAAGGTGGAGAAGGTCGCGGCGCTGCGGGCGCAAACCCGCGGGCTGGTGGCCATGGTGGGGGACGGGGTGAACGACGCCCCGGCGCTGGCGGCGGCGGATGTCGGTATTGCCATGGGCTCCGGCTCCGATGTGGCGATGGAGACTGCTTCCATCACCCTGATGCGATCTGACCCGCGGCTGGTGGCCGATGCCATCGACATCTCGGCGGCCACTTGGCGCACCATACAGCAGAATCTGTTCTGGGCCTTCGTGTTCAATATCATCGGCATTCCGCTGGCGGCTCTGGGCTACCTCAGCCCCGAGCTGGCGGGGGCGGCCATGGCCCTGAGCAGCATTACCGTTTTGAGCAATTCCCTGTTATTGAAACGCTGGCAGCCCAGGGCGGCGCACGGGCCAGCATCCAACCCGATCAGTAAGGAGGCATAAATGAACATCAGCAAGGTTGCCAAGGCCACTGGGCTGACCGCCAAGACCATCCGTTATTACGAGAGCATTGGCCTCATCACCGCCCCGGTACGCAGTGACAACGGCTATCGCAGTTACACCGAGGGGGCGTTGCGCGAGCTGCGTTTCGTCAAACGGGCGCGGGAGACCGGCTTCAATCTGGAAGAGTGTCAGGAGCTGCTGGCGCTCTATCGGGACGAGCACAGAACCAGTGCCCAGGTGAAGAAGCTGGCGCAGGAGAAGATCGTCGATCTGCGCGCCCGCATTGCCGGCTTGCAGGCCATGCTTACCTCCCTGGAAGGGTTGGTTTGCTGCTGCCACGGGGATGAAAATCCCGAGTGCCCGATCCTCGACGAATTGGAGAAGGGGTGAGCAAGGACTCACCTGCCAGCGCAGAAGAAATCGTTATTGATTGATTAACTTCTTAATAAGCGGCGCTTTATTGTTGCGGGTCAGGGGGTAATGGTAGACTGCTCGGCTCTTGTACAGGAGTACTCAGTTGACCCAGAGTGTGACACGCCAGGTTAAGCAGGCCATTATGGCCCAGCTCTATACCCATGCATCGTTCAGTCTCCCCTGTTTGGGCGTGTTGGCATTTGGCTGGAGTCTGCTGTTTCACGACTATCTACCCACCATCGAAGCGCTCGGTTGGCTGGCAGGCACTTTCCTGTGGCTGCTGGGTCGGGGCTGGCACCTGCGCTGGCGCCGAGCCCGCCTGCACCAGACGCCGTTGCCGGTGCTGGAGCGGGAGCTCTTTATCGGAGCCACCATCACCTCCATCATCTGGGCCCTCGGGGTGCTGCTCTACATGGACAAGCTGCCCGATACCTACCGGGCCGCCATGATGATGCTCTCCAGCCTCATTCTTACCGGCAGCGCCATCATGCTGTTTGGCAGCCGCCGTACCCTCTATGGTTCCGCCCTGCCGCTGGGTATGGCGATGCTGTTCGAGCTGGGCAATGGCAACGAGCAGGAGCGGATTGTCTCCTGCATGCTGGCGGGCTATCTGTTTGTCTTTCTGCCGACCCTGCTGCGCCGGATGCGGCGGGATCAGATCGCCTCGCTCCACCACCGTTTCTCCAACGCCGAACTGGTGGCCGAGCTGAAGGCGGTCTCTGAGCATTTGCGTCTCACCTCCCGCCTCGACGGCCTGACCGGCATCGCCAACCGCGCCCATCTCGACGACTCTCTGGAGCGGGCCTGGCGGCGCTGTCACCGCGCCCGGGCGCCGTTGTCGCTGGTGCTGGTGGATGTGGATTACTTCAAGCAGTTCAACGATCTCTACGGCCATCAGCTGGGGGATGACTGCCTGCAACAGGTGGCGGGGCTGCTGGCCGAGGTGGAGCGGCGCGAGGACGATCTGGCGGCCCGTTATGGCGGCGAAGAGTTCGCCCTGCTGCTGCCCTGCACCGGCATGCAGGGGGCGTTGCAGGTGGCGGACAATGTGCGGCAGGCGCTCAAGGAGCTGGCCATCCCGCACCAGAAGTCACTGGTCTCCGGTCGGGTCACATGTAGTTTTGGTGTTGCGACACTGATACCGGACAACAGCATGAAAATCGCCGATTTGATCCAAAAAGCGGATGCGGCACTCTATCAGGCCAAGCATAATGGGCGGGATCGAATCGAAGTAGCCTTGATGGGTAAGGTTGCCTGAATTTAACGTGACAGATTAAAGAGGTTGTCTATGCAATGTCATCGTATCGAAGAGCTGCTGGAGTTGTTGCAGCCTGCCTGGATCAAGGAACAAGATCTCAGCCTGGTGCAGTTTGTTGCCAAACTGGCCCAAGAAGCGGGATTTGAAGGGCCTCTGTCCGAGCTGACCGACGACATGCTGATCTATCACCTCAAGATGCGGGAATCCGACAAGCAGGCGATGATCCCCGGTCTGGCCAAGGATCATGTGCCCGATTTCAAAGAGGCACTGCTTAAGGCTCGCGGAATCAAGTGAATCTTTAGCGGAAGCGCATCACCTCGTGGTGATGCGCTTTTTTGTTGCCGAAAATTGCGATCAAACCCCAATATTAGATACATCTAATCCACACAATTAGCATGCTGTTTAAGATATAATCCGCTCCATAACAAATAAGGGAGCGATGTCTTGCAATGGCCGACCACGATAAAATCGATATCAAGGACGTCACCGACAAGGGCGTAACCGGGACCTTCAACCCCAATACGTTCAAAGCCAGCGACGACAGATTCAACCCGGGCAACCGCATCTATGTGCGGGCCCAGAAAGGGTATTGGCAGCGGATGCGCAAGGCCATGGGCTGGTTCTTTGTGGCGCTGTTCGTGCTGCTGCCCTGGCTGCGTTACGACGGGCGACAGGCGGTGCTGTTCGACCTCGGTCACCAGCAGTTCCATATCTTTGGCGCCACCATCTGGCCGCAGGATCTGACCCTGCTCGCCTGGCTCTTCATGATCGCCGCCTTCGGACTCTTCTTTATTACCACCTTCCTCGGTCGGGTCTGGTGTGGCTATCTCTGCCCGCAGACGGTCTGGACCTTCATGTTCATCTGGTTTGAAGAGAAGCTGGAAGGGCCCGCCAACAAGCGGCGCAAGCTGGACGAGGCGCCCTGGAGCGGCGAGAAGCTGGCCCGCAAGGGGGCCAAGCATCTGGCCTGGCTGGCGATCTCGCTGGTGACCGGCCTGACCTTCGTCGCCTACTTCCAGGATGTGACTGAACTGGTGCCGGACCTCTTCACCCTGCAGGCCAGCGGATGGGTGCTGTTCTGGGTGCTCTTCTTCACCATCATTACCTACGGCAACGCTGGCTGGATGCGTGCCATCATGTGTATCCACATGTGCCCCTATGCCCGCTTCCAGTCCGCCATGTTCGACAAGGACACCTTCATCGTCGGCTATGACACCAAGCGTGGCGAGACCCGTGGCGCCCGCTCCCGCAAGGCGGATCCCAAGGCGATGGGATTGGGTGACTGTATCGACTGCGATCTTTGCGTGCAGGTCTGCCCGACCGGTATCGATATCCGCGACGGCCTGCAGTACGAGTGCATCAACTGCGGCGCCTGCGTCGATGCCTGCGACCAGACCATGGAGCGGATGGGCTACCCGAAAGGGCTCATCAGCTACACCACAGAGCACAAGTTGGCCAACGACTCCACCCATGTGGCGCGGCCCAAGCTGATTGGTTACGGGCTGGTGATGGCGGTGATGCTGGGGGTATTTGTCTACAACGCCATGTCCATCATGCCGATGGGGCTCGATATCCTGCGGGATCGCAACCAGCTGTTCCGCGAAAACAGCGAGGGGCTGATTGAGAACACCTACACCCTCAAGATCCTCAACAAGACCCTGCAGTCCCAGACCTACCAGCTGGATGTAGAGGGCTTGCCCGAGTATCAGTGGTTCGGCCCCCGTGAAGTGACCCTGAAGGCGGGCGAGATCTACACCCTGCCGGTCAGTCTGGCGGTCGATCCCTACAACCTGAAACGGCCAGCGCTGGATATCCAGTTCGTGCTGAAACGGGAGGGGGCGGCGCCCGATGACAGCAAGGGCAACCTGCGCCAGGGCAGCAAGTTTATCAGCCGGTTGTAACTGCGTGTGGCTGCGGGCGGGGCGTGACACCAGTCCGGTCACCAGCGAGCACGGCAATGCCGGTCAGTAGTGATAGAATGGGGCGCAACGGCGCCCCTTTCTTATGGTGGATGACATGCGTTTCAACTATTCCGACCTCAATCCCGACCTCATCATGGATGCGCTCGATCTCAGTGGCCTGCGGCTCGACTCCGGCCTTATCGAGCTCAACAGCTACGAAAACCGGGTCTACCAGTTTCAGGATGAGGATCGTCGCCGCTATGTGGTGAAGTTCTACCGTCCCGGCCGCTGGAGCCGGGCCCAGATCCTCGAGGAGCACGAGTTTGCCACCCGTCTCGCAGAGGCTGAGATCCCGGTCGCCGCGCCGCTCGCCTTCGCGGGCGAGACCCTGCTGGAGCACGAGGGCTACCCCTTTGCCATCTGGCAGAGCGTCGGTGGCCGCCAGTTCGAGGTGGATAATCTCGACCAGCTTGAATGGGTGGGGCGTTTCCTCGGTCGCATTCATCAGATCGGCGCCAGCAAGCCGTTTCACCATCGGGTGCGGCTCGATGTGGAGAGCATGCTGCACGAACCGCGTCAGCTGCTGGCGTCTGGCGAATGGCTGCCAAGCGGGCTGGCGAAGCAATTCTTCGGGGTGCTGGATGAGCTGATTAAACATGTCAGCGACGCCATGACGCTCGATGTGGCGCAGATCTCCCTGCATGGCGACTGCCACCCGGGCAACATCCTCTGGCGCGATGGCCCCATGTTTGTCGACCTCGATGATTGCCGTACCGGCCCCGCGATTCAGGATCTCTGGATGATGCTCAGCGGCGAGCGCCACGAGCAGCAGATCCAGCTCGACACCCTGCTGGCGGGCTACGAGGAGTTTATGGAGTTCGACTCGCGGGAGCTGGCGCTGATCGAGCCGCTGCGGGCGATGCGCATCGTTCACTACATGGCGTGGCTGGCGCGGCGCTGGGAAGATCCCGCCTTCCCCCGTCACTTCCCCTGGTTCAATACCGATCACTACTGGCGTCAACAGATAGCGACACTGCACGATCAGCTGGAGGCACTCAAGGCGCCACCGCTGAGCCTGATGCCAAACTGGTGAAATAGAAGGGATCTTGCGCGGCAAGGGGGACTCGATCTCCGGCCCTGACCATTGACGTCAGCATGGCGAAACAATAGGCTTGGCACTGCTTCGGTTCGCCGGGCGTGCCTCACAGTGATCCCTTAACAGGAAACATCATGAAAAAAGTTCTATTTTTCCTTGCTGCCATGCTGATGATCCCCATGGTTCACGCCGCCCCCGAGTTCAAGGAAGGCGTCAACTACGATGTGGTCAAACAGACTGGCAGTGCCCAGCCGGAAGTGATGGAGTTCTTCTCCTACTACTGCCCGCACTGCGCTACCTTCGAACCGATCGTTGAACAGTTGAAGGCCGGTTTGCCAGAGGGCGTGCCCCTCAAGAAGAACCCGGTTGCCTTCCTCGGCCGCGAGATGGGCCCCGAGATGCAGCGTGCCTACGCTGTTGCCAGCCTGCTCAACGCCGAAGCCAAGCTGACCCCGGCCATCTTCACCAAGATCCACACCCAGCGTCAGCCGCCGATGAGCCGTGACGATGTGAAGAAGATCTTCGTGGACAACGGCGTACCAGCTGAAGAGTTCGACGGTGCCGTCGACAGCTTCGCCGTCTCCGGCATGGTCTCCCAGTTCGATCGCAACACCGAGAGCTACAACATTCGCGGTGTACCGGCCTTCCTGGTGAACGGCAAGTACATGGTGAAGATTGAATCCATCACCTCTCAAGAGCAGTTCAACAAGCTGGTGCAGTTCCTGCTGGCCAAGAAAGACTGATACCTTTTGAGTTGATTAAAAAAGCCCGCCGGTGCGAACCGGCGGGCTTTTTGTTTTCTGGCGATCTCGAAGATCAGACCCCGACGTGGAACGCCTGTTTGAGGTTGCGGATAAACTCCGCATCCCGGCAGAGGGTCTTGCCCGGGCTGTCGGAGATCTTGGCGACCGGGCCGCCATTGCACTCGATCAGCTTGAAGACGATGTTCATCGGGCTGACACCGGGCAGATCGCAGGTGAGCTTGGTGCCGATGCCGAAACTGGTGTTGATGCGGCCACGGAAGTGGCGGAACAGCTGCACCGCCTTGTCGAGGTTGAGCCCGTCGGAGAAGACCAGGGTCTTGTCGGTAGGCTCGATGCCGAGCCGCTGATAGTGGCTGATCGCCTTCTCGCCCCACACCACCGGATCGCCGGAGTCGTGACGCAAGCCCTGGTAGCTGCTGGCCAGCTCGAAGTCGAAGTCCCGCAGGAAGGCATCCATGGTGATGCAGTCGGTCAGTGCGATGCCGAGATGGTCGGTGAACTCGTCCAGCCAGCTGGTGAGGGCAGCGCGCTGGCTGTGCTCCAGCGGGAAGCCGAGCTGCTGGTGCGCCTGGAACCACTCATGGGCCTGGGTGCCGACCGCGGGCAGCTTGTACTTCTGGGCCAGCATGTAGTTGCTGGTGCCGCGAAACGCCGGCAGCCGCTCCTTGAGGCGACCCACTACAGCATCCTGTACCGCGTGAGAGAAGCGGCGGCGGGTGCCGAAGTCGATGAGGTTGAACTCGCTCATCTCGTCGCGGCTCAGCTCCTTCTCCAGCTTGTCGATCTTCTGATCGAGCCGCTCCAGCGCGTGGCTGACGCCGAACTGGGGGTAGCGGAAGCGGTTGCGCATCTCGCTGATGATGGCGAGCACCGGGATCTCCCACAGGATCACATCCTGCCAGGGGCCCTCGACCCGCACATTGATGCGGCCATCCTGCTCGAACACCTTGAGCAGGGAGGCGTCGAGCGGCTTGCGGCGCAGGTGGTCGAGGTAGTCAGGAGTGAAGAAGGGACGCTCGGCCAGAAAATCGAGCTCTGGCCTGGTCAGTCGCAGGGAACCGGCGAGGCGCAGTTGCTCCTCGATCTGCCCCATCATGGGCAGCAGGTCCTCTTCGTTGCGGCTGTGAAACTCGGCTACCACCTCGGCATCCGGATAGCGATGGAACACCGCCTGCTGCATATGCAGTTTGTAGGCATCGGTGTCGAGCAGGCTGGTGAGGATTGGAGGCATATCAGGCTCCTCGCAGACTGGTGAGCACGATGGAGCTCCCCTGCCGCATATGTAACGTGCAGGCGTCGGTGTCGAGCAGGCTGGTAAGAATCGGTGGCATATCAGGCGTCCAGCAGGCGTTGTACATCGATCAGGGTCTGGGCCAGCTCGGCCCCTGCCTCGATCATCTGGGTGTGGGCGCTGGCAACCGTCGCGGGGGCGATGCCACGGCAAGCATCGAGATGTACGATCACCCGGAAACCAGCGCGGCGCAGTTGCAGCACGCTGGTTTTGACACAGTAGTCGGTGGCGAGGCCGCCGACCAGTACGGTATCGACCTGGCTGGCTTGCAGGAATTCGATGAGTCCGGTGCTGCGCCGTTCGGCCAGGTCGTGGAAGCAGGTGCCGTAGGGATGCAGATCCGGCTCGACCCCCTTCCAGACGAAGAAGTCATAGTCGATGGGGGCGGGCAGGCCGTCGAGCAGCTCGAAGCCCTTGCTGCCCGGTACGCAGTGCACCGGCCAGGTGAGGTCTGCGTTGGGCAGATCCAGCGGCAGCAGCATGCCTGCGGGGTCAGAGACGGCCCAGTCGGCATTGGCAGGGTGAGAGTCTTTGCTGCCGATCCGCAGCGTGGCGAGGGTGGCCTGAGCGTTTAGCGCAGCCACAATATCATCACCGCCCGCGACGGGCAGTTCGTTCGGGCAGAGGGGGGTAAAGCCCTTCTGCGCATCAATATCCAGGCTGGCGACGGTTCCCATGATTGGCTCCTGCACATACTATTCGTGTGATATTATCTACCAAACATTAATGGAAGGCGAGCAGGGCGATCGGCATGCTGAGAATGAGTCTGGATATGGTGGTGCTGCGGTTGCATGAGGAGCGGCTCGAGCTGCTGCTCGAGACCCGCGATCGCCCCCCCTTTGCCCACTGCTGGCAACTGCCGGCGCTGCGCATCGACGAGACCCGGGATCGGGATCTGGATGCCGCCCAGCGCCGTCTGCTGGCGGAGTGGGGGCTCGGTCACTGCTACAGCGAGCAGGTCTGCACCCTCGGCAATCTGGAGCGGGATCCCCGCGGCTGGTCCACGACCCTGGTCTATCTCTGTCTGGTCGATCCGGAAGTGGAGGCGATCCACGGTTGCTGGCATCCGCTCGCCAACCTGCCGGGGCTGAGCCTCGCCTTCGACCATGTCCAGCTTATCGCCAAGGGACTGGAGCGGCTGCGGATCAAGAGCCGCTACAGCACCCTGCCGCTGCAACTGCTGGGGCCCGAGTTCACCCTCTCCGAGGTGCAGCGCGCCTTCGAAATCATCCTGCAAACACCCATGAATACGGCGGCATTTCGCAAGCGGATCCATCGCGCCGACATTCTGGTA
The DNA here is from genome assembly GCF_019048085.1 of Aeromonas sp. FDAARGOS 1416. Lineage (NCBI taxonomy): Bacteria > Pseudomonadati > Pseudomonadota > Gammaproteobacteria > Aeromonadales > Aeromonadaceae > Aeromonas > Aeromonas sp. FDAARGOS 1416. The sequence goes on from NZ_CP077301.1 coordinate 3,927,709, forward strand.
GATACCGGCCGCAAACGCACCGGCAAACAGCGCCCCGCCATTCTCTACCGGTTGGAGAGCCCCTGCTGCGTAATGTTCGATCAGGTGATGCACGGAGCAGAAGCGTGAGTACGAATCCCGTTCGTGTGCTGATCAGCGCCTGTCTGCTGGGTCAGCCGGTGCGTTACGACGGCCAGAGCAAGGGGATCGTCAGCGACTGGCTGAGTGCGCTGGGTGCCGAGGGGCGGGCGCTGGCCTTCTGCCCCGAAGTGGCTGGCGGTTTGCCGACCCCTCGCCCTCCTGCCGAGCGGCAGGGCGAGCGCGTAGTGACGGCGAGCGGACTGGATGTGACTGCCGAGTTCGACCGTGGCGCCGAGCTGGCGCTGGAAATCTGTCAGACGCAGGGCATTCGCTTCGCCCTGCTGAAAGAGGGGAGCCCTTCATGTGGCAGCGGCCGTATCTATAACGGCCGCTTCGAAGGTGTTTCTGTGGCGGGCGAGGGCAAGACCACCGCCCTGCTGCGCCGCCACGGGATTGCTGTCTTTTCCGAAAATCAGTTGGCCGAGTTGGCTTCTGCGCTCTCTTTGGATTCCTCCCCGGATTTGGCGGCAACTGGCAGCGGTGACTGACCGCTCTGCCACCCCTCCAGCACCTCATCCTTCTCCTGCCAGCGCTGGTTTAGCCACTCCTGAAAACCGCGCTTGAACTGCTTGTCGTTGAAGTAATCCCCAATCAGCGCCTCATCCACCGGCAGCTCCTCGATCCGCACCTGAATGCGTTTTACCCGTCCCATCAGGAAGTCCTTGAACGGGGTCTCGGCGTTGTCAGGATAGCGGATGGTGACGTTGATCAGGCTGTCGAACTGTTCGCCCATGGCTGCCAGCGTAAAGGCCAGCCCCGCCGCCTTGGGCGGCATCAGATGGCGGTAGCGGGAGCGTGATGCGTCCCGTTTCTGCTCGGTGAAGCGGGTCCCTTCCACGAAGTTGATGACGGTTGTGGGGATGTGGCGAAACTTCTCGCAGGCGTTGCGGGTGGTCTCGATATCCTTGCCGCGCAGGTGCGGGTTCTTCAGCAAAAACTCCCGAGAGTAGCGACGCATAAAGGGCATATCGAGCCCCCAGCAGGCGAGCCCCAGCAGCGGGATGTAGATGAGCTCGTGCTTCATGAAGAACTTGGGCACCGGCAGCCGGTCGCGGAACAGGTGGCCGAGCACCACGATATCGGTCCAGCTCATGTGGTTGCTGATGATGAGATACCAGCCATCCTTGCGCAGCTTGGTATTGTCCTCCACCTGCCAGTCGATGCGGGTGGTGAGGCGGATCACCAGCGCATTGCAGGCCAGCCACAGGCGCATGAAGCGGTTGTTGAGGCGGCTGCAGGCGCGACCAAAGGGCGGGAGCGGCAGTATTAGTTTGGCCAGCGACACCAGCAGGATCAGGCTGGCGCACAAGGCGGTAAAGAGAATGGTCAGGCCCGCACTGATGATCAGCACCAGGGGGCCGGGAAGCAGGGATAGCATGAATGTTTACTGCGCCTTGGTTGCCAGCAGTTGGCTCAGGGTCTGGTCCTTTTCGTGCCAGATCCCGTTCAACCACTGTTGAAACTCTTGTTGGAACTCGGGGTCATTGAAGTAATCCCCCACCAGCTTGCGGTCGATCGGCAAATAGCGGACCTGAACCTTGATTTGCCCGACCCGGCCACACATGAAGTCCCAGTAGCTGGGGATGCCGTCCGGATAGGCGATGGTGACATCCACCAGTTGATGCAACTGGTCACCCATGGCTGCCAGGGTAAAGGCGATGCCGCCTGCTTTCGGTTGGAGCAGGTGACGATAGGGCGAACCCTGCTTCTGATGTTTGCCCTTGGTGAAGCGGGTGCCTTCGACGAAGTTCATCACACTCACTGGAATGTGGCGGAACCTGGCACAGGCTTTACGGGTTGTTTCAATGTCTTTTCCCTTCAGATGGGGATGCTTTTCCAGAAATTTCCTGGAATATCGCCGCATGAAGGGGAAATCAAGCGCCCACCATGCCAGACCGAGAAAAGGTACCCAAATCAGCTCTTTCTTGAGGAAAAACTTCAGGAAGGGGATTTTTTGGTTAAAAACCCGCTGCAGTACCAGTATGTCGACCCAGGATTGATGGTTGGCAATCACCATATACCACTCATTCCGGTGCCCTTTGTCCACTCCGACCACCTCGAAAGGGGTTTTGATGATGGTTTTCTGGATCAGATTGTTGAAACCGATCCAGCAGCTGGCACAGCCATCGAGCAGCCAGTTGCAGAGGGTGCGCCACCCCTTGAGGGGGAGCAGGAGCTTGAGCAGACCCAGCGAGAAGATGGGGACAAACCAGAAGAGGGTGTTGAAAAAATAGAGCAGGGTGGAGAGGCTGCCGCGCAGTCGCTCTGTCAGCTTGTTGGGCATGAGTCGGGTCCGTCTTGCTGTCGATAAAGGGCCATCAAGTGGTCAGATCTGTGGCCATAATATCAGCCGATTGCCTGCGAGACCATTCAGAGCCGTTACGGGGTTGGACTCACCCTTTCCCTTCTGTCAGCTGCTGCGCAGTCGCGACAGCAGCCTGTCCATGGCGCGATAACCGAGCGCCTCGATAAGATGCTCCTTGCCGATGGCGGGTTGCCCGGCCAGATCGGCGATGGTGCGTGACACCCGCAGGATGCGATGCCAGGCCCGGATGCTGAGCCCCAGCTTCTGGATGGCGTTCTCCAAAAATTCGGCATCTTGCAGTGATAGTCGGCAAATATCCTCTATCTCGCGACTATCCAGCAGGTTGTTGAGCTTGCCGTTACGGCTCAGCATACGCTCTCGTGCCGCCAGCACCCGATCGCGGATCTGCCGGCTCGACTCCCCTCGCTCCGCCTTGCCGGTCAGACTCCCTTTGGGTAGCAGTGGCACTTCCACAGTCAGATCGAAGCGGTCGAGAAAGGGGCCGGAGAGTTTGCCGAGATAGCGCAGGATCTGATCCGGGCTGGAGCGAGTCTGGCCGTCGCCATAGTGTCCGCAAGGGCTGGGATTCATGGCGCCGACCAACTGGAAGCGGGCGGGGAAATCCACCTGCCGGGCGGCCCGACTGATGGTGATGTGGCCCGTCTCCAGCGGCTCGCGCAGGGAGTCGAGCACCTTGCGCTCGAACTCGGGCAATTCATCCAGAAACAGCACCCCGTTGTGGGCCAACGATATTTCGCCGGGCCTTGGGTGGCTGCCACCACCCACCAGCGCCACTGCCGAGGCGCTGTGGTGGGGTGCGCGATAGGGTCTGTGGTGCCAGTGACCGGCGCGCGGAGTGAGGCCGCCGATGGAGTGGATGGCGGCGGTCTGCTGCGCCTCCTGCTCGTTCAGCGGCGGCAGAATGCCGGGCAATCGGCTGGCCAACATGCTCTTGCCGGTGCCGGGCGGGCCGATGAACAGCAGGTTGTGGCTGCCAGCGGCGGCAATCTCCAGTGCACGCTTGGCCTGGGACTGGCCGATAACATCCTGCAGGTCTGGTACGTCGGGCAGGCTCTCCGAGCTTTGTTGATCCGGCAGCGGCAACTCGTACTGACCGGCCAGCCAGGCGGTAACGGCCAGCAACTGGTGGGCGGTGCGCACCTCGGCATCCTGAATGAGAGAGGCTTCCGGGCCGTTCTCTCGCGGTACCAGCAGGGTGCGCCCCGCATCGCGGCAGGCGAGCACTGCGGGCAGCACCCCGAGTACGGGACGAATTTCGCCGGTCAGGGCCAACTCGCCTAAAAATTCGTGATCGAGCAGATATCTTGCAGGTATCTGCTTGGAAGCGGCAAGAATACCGATGGCGATTGCCAGATCGAAACGGCCTCCCTCCTTGGGCAGATCGGCGGGGGCCAGATTGACGGTGATGTGTTTGCTCGGGAACTCGAAATTGCCGTTGAGCAGGGCGCTGCGCACCCGATCCCGTGACTCCTTCACCGAGGTTTCCGGCAGGCCGACCATGTTGAAGGCGGGCAGGCCGTTGGAGAGGTGAACTTCCACTGTAACTTGCGGGGCCGCGATCCCGAGGCTGGCACGGCTATAAACCACAGCTAATGACATTAATCCCGTCCTTGAGTTGATATATGTTCTGACTAACTGCTTGTTGTTGGTTTTTTATTCCAGAGTTCCGGCTGAGGAATAGCCAAAATCAGTGGGTTGTCACAGAAAAAAGGCTTGCCCAATAAAAATCACCGTGCTAGTTCTAATAGCCATTCGCGGTAGAAACCGCCCCAATTTCACAGGATTTCCGGTTGTAACTATGAACATGGCCTCCCGTTTCGTCAGCATTATTGTGGTCCTAGTGGTGATTATTATCTCACCGCTCGGGGCTCGTTTAGCTGCACGGAACAAGGGATAGACCCACCACCGGACAGAACGAAACAAGCGACCCCCGAGCCTCACAGCTCGGGGGTTTTTTTTCGACCAAAGGACAGGATTTTCCACATGAACGGCGCGCAGTTTTTGGTACAGGCTCTCAAGAAACAGGGTGTGACCCAGGTGTTTGGTTACCCGGGCGGGGCCATCATGCCGGTCTACGATGCTCTGTATGACGGTGGTCTGGCCCATCAGCTCTGCCGCCACGAGCAGGGCGCCGCCATGGCTGCGGTCGGTTATGCCCGCGCCTCTGGTCAGGTGGGCGTCTGCATCGCCACCTCCGGCCCCGGCGCTACCAATCTGGTGACCGGTCTGGCGGAGGCGCTGCTCGATTCGGTGCCGCTGGTGGCCATCAGCGGTCAGGTGCCCTGTTCCGCCATCGGCACCGATGCGTTTCAGGAGGTCGACGTGCTCGGCATGTCCCTCTCCTGTACCAAGCACTCCTTTATGGTGACTGATGCCGCCGATCTGGGGCGGGTGCTGGCAGAAGCCTTCGCCATCGCCACCGAAGGGCGCCCCGGACCTGTGCTGATCGATCTCCCCAAGGATGTACAACTGGCTGCCGTGCCGCCCCAGAGCCCGCTGTTTGCGGTGGAAGAGCCGGAGGCGCTCAACCCCTCGGAACTGACCGCAGCCCGCACCCTGCTGGCTGCCGCCGAGCGCCCGGTGCTCTACGTCGGTGGCGGGGTGGGTATGGCCAATGCCGAGCAGCAGCTGCGCGAGTTTGCCGCCGCCACCGGCATGCCTGCAGTCACCACCCTCAAGGGGATCGGCGCACTCGACCCCGACAGCCCTGTTTATCTGGGCATGCTCGGCATGCACGGCACCAAGGCGGCCAACTATGCGGTGCAGCAGTGCGATCTGCTGGTGGTGGTGGGTGCCCGTTTCGATGATCGGGTGACCGGCAAGCTGGAGGAGTTTGCCCCCGAGGCGAAGGTGATCCATCTCGATGTGGACGCCGCCGAGTTCGGCAAGCGCCGCGCCGCCGAGGTGGGTATCACCACGGATCTCAAGCAGGTGTTGCCAAGCCTCGCCATGACTCTCGACATCGCCCCCTGGCGTGAACACTGCGCCGCCATGGCCCGCGAATATGCGTTTCGCTACGACCATCCGGGTCAGGCCATCTATGCCCCGGCTCTGCTCAAGCAGCTCTCTGCCCGGCTGCCGGAGAGCAGCGTGGTGGCCTGCGATGTGGGTCAGCACCAGATGTGGGTGGCCCAACACATGCGTTTCACCAGCCCGCGCAACCACCTCTCCAGCGCCGGTCTCGGCACCATGGGTTTCGGTCTGCCGGCCGCCATCGGCGCCAAGATGTCGCGCCCGGAGGATGAAGTGGTGTTGGTAAGCGGTGACGGCTCTTTCATGATGAATGTGCAGGAGCTTGGCACCATCCGCCGGGCCCAGCTCAAGGTGAAGATGGTGCTGCTGGATAACCAGCGCCTCGGCATGGTGCGCCAGTGGCAGGAGCTGTTCTTCGACGGCCGCTACAGCGAGACCATCCTCTCCGACAACCCCGATTTCGTCGCCCTGGCTGCCGCTTTCGGCATTCCGGGTGAGACCATCACATGCAAGGAGCAGATAGCCGGTGCCCTCGATCGCCTGCTGGCAAGCGAGAGTGCCTATTTACTGCATGTGGCTATTTCAGAGGAAGAAAACGTCTGGCCCCTGGTTCCGCCGGGAGTCGCCAACCACCAGATGATGGAGCAACGCCCATGAACCCGCACACCCTTGCACAGCCAGCATTTGCACAACACACCCTGCATATCCACGCCCAGCCCAGACCCGAAGTGATGGAGCGGGTGCTGCGGGTGGTGCGCCACCGCGGCTTCAATCTCTGCGCTCTGAACATGGAGCAGGATTGCCAACAGCTGCGGATCACGGTTACTGTCGAGTCGGTGCGTCCCATCCAGCAGTTGTGGAGCCAGCTGGTGAAGCTGGTGGACGTCTCCCGGGTCGATGCACTGGAACAGCAACCCCGGATCAGAGCTTAAGGAGCCAAGCCAATGTCACAGCCTTCCCAATCCGCCACTCACCCGCAATACATCTGGTTCAACGGCACACTGGTGCCCTGGCAGGATGCCCAGGTGCACGTGATGAGCCACGCCTTGCACTACGGCTCCTCGGTGTTTGAGGGGGTGCGTGCCTACGATACCCCCAAAGGCACCTGCATCTTCCGTCTGCAGGAGCACACCCGCCGCCTGTTCGACTCCGCCAAGATCTACTGGATGGACGTCCCCTACAGCGAGTCCGAAGTGAATGAAGCCTGCCGCACCGTGGTGCGCGAGAACGGCCTGAAGAGCGGCTACCTGCGCCCGCTGGCCTTTGTCGGCAACGTGGGGCTGGGGCTGCATCCGCCGCTGGATGCCAAGGCTGACCTGATGGTTGCCGCTCTGCCGTGGGGCGCTTATCTGGGGGAAGAGGGGCTGAAAAACGGGGTGGATGTGTGCGTCACCTCATGGAACCGGCTCGCGCCCAACACCATTCCCACCGGCGCCAAGGCGGGCGGCAACTACCTCTCCTCCCAGCTCATCAGCCGCGAGGCAAAGCGCAACGGCTTTGCCGAGGGGCTGGCGCTGGATGTGAACGGCTATCTGAGCGAAGGGGCGGGGGAGAACCTGTTTCTGGTGAAGAACGGCGTGCTGTTTACCCCGCCCGCTACCGCCGCCATCCTGCCCGGCATCACCCGTGACACCATCATGACGCTGGCGCGTGACTTGGGTTACGAGGTACGCGAGCAGGCGTTGCCCCGTGAGGCGCTCTATGTCGCAGACGAAATCTTCATGACCGGCACCGCCGCCGAAGTGACCCCGGTGCGCTCCGTCGATCGGATGAAGGTAGGGGCTGGCAGCCGTGGCCCGGTGACCGAGCGGCTGCAGAACGCCTTCTTCGGCCTTTTCAATGGCAAGACCGAGGACAAGTGGGGTTGGCTGACGCCCGTCAATGACTGATGAGAGAGGGGAGGCGCTGTGCCTCCCCGAGTCGCTTCCGGTGAGTGCTTCCCAGAGGAGTCTTCACCAGGATCGATTCCGATCCACTCGTATCATCACCGCATAACGCATCGAGCCCATATGGGCATTCAGGGAGTAGAGACATGCCGAAGTTGAGATCCGCCACCACCACTCACGGACGTAACATGGCCGGGGCCCGCGCCCTGTGGCGCGCCACCGGAATGACCGATCAGGATTTCGGCAAGCCCATCATCGCCGTGGTCAACTCCTTCACCCAGTTCGTGCCGGGCCACGTCCACCTAAAGGATCTGGGTCAGCTGGTGGCCCGCGAGATTGAAGCCGCGGGTGGTGTTGCCAAGGAGTTCAACACCATAGCAGTGGATGACGGCATCGCCATGGGCCACGGCGGTATGCTCTATTCCCTGCCATCGCGGGAGCTGATTGCCGACTCGGTGGAGTATATGGTCAACGCCCACTGCGCCGACGCCATGGTCTGCATCTCCAACTGCGACAAGATCACTCCGGGGATGCTGATGGCCGCCCTGCGCATCAACATTCCGGTGATCTTCGTCTCCGGCGGCCCGATGGAAGCGGGCAAGACCAAGCTCTCCGACCAGATCATCAAGCTGGATCTGGTGGATGCCATGATTCAGGGCGCCGACCCCAAAGTTTCCGACGCCCAGAGTGAACAGGTTGAGCGCAGTGCCTGCCCTACTTGCGGCTCCTGCTCCGGCATGTTTACCGCCAACTCCATGAACTGCCTGACCGAAGCGCTCGGCCTCTCCCAGCCGGGCAACGGCTCTATGCTGGCTACCCACGCCGATCGCGAGCAGCTGTTCAAGCTGGCGGGTCAGCGCATCGTGACTTTGGCCAAGCGCTGGTATGAGCAGGACGATGCCTCGGCACTGCCGCGCAATATCGCCACCAAGGCGGCGTTCGAGAACGCCATGGCGCTCGATATCGCCATGGGCGGCTCCACCAATACCGTGCTGCACCTGCTGGCGGCGGCGCAGGAGGCCGGGGTGGACTTCACCATGGCCGATATCGACCGCATGTCCCGCAAGGTGCCGCAACTGTGCAAGGTGGCGCCCTCTACCCAGAAATACCATATGGAAGATGTGCACCGCGCCGGTGGCGTGGTCGCCATTCTGGGCCAGCTGGAAAAAGCGGGTCTGGTGCATGGGGATGCCCGTACCGTGCTGGGTTGCTCCCTCGTCGAACAGCTCAATGAATATGACGTCAGCCGCCAGCCGAGTCAGGAGGTGGTGGACTTCTACCGCGCTGGCCCGGCCGGCATCCGCACCACCAAGGCGTTCAGTCAGGATTGCCGCTGGCCAGAGCTGGATCTGGACCGCGCCGAAGGCTGCATCCGCTCGCTGGAAAATGCCTACAGCCAGGAGGGCGGCCTTGCCGTACTCTCCGGCAACCTCGCGGTCAATGGCGCCATCGTCAAGACCGCAGGCGTGGATGAGGAGAACCTCACCTTCCGTGGCCCGGCCCGGGTGTTCGAGAGTCAGGAGAGCGCGGTGAACGGTATCCTCGACGGCACCGTGAAAGCGGGCGAGGTAGTGGTGATCCGCTACGAAGGGCCGAAAGGGGGTCCGGGCATGCAGGAGATGCTCTACCCCACCACTTATCTCAAGTCCATGGGGCTCGGCAAGGCGTGTGCCCTGATCACCGACGGCCGCTTCTCCGGCGGCACCTCGGGCCTCTCCATCGGCCACGTATCGCCGGAAGCTGCCTCTGGCGGCACCATAGGTCTGGTGGAGGATGGCGACATCATCAGCATCAACATCCCGGCCCGCAGTATGGTGCTGGAAGTGGCTGACAGCGTGCTGGCCACCCGCCGTGTCGCCGTAGAAGCTCGTGGCTGGAAGCCGCTCGATCGCCAGCGTCAGGTCTCCTTTGCCCTGCGCGCCTACGCCATGTTCGCCACCAGCGCCGATAAAGGTGCGGTGCGCGATCGCTCGATGCTGGGGGAATAAACCATGGTCTCTGCGGCTGATTATCTACGCAAGGTGTTGCTCTCTCCCGTCTATGAGGCGGCGCGGGTCACCCCCTTGCAAACCCTGAAGAAACTCTCCGAGCGGCTCGGCAACCACGTCAGCCTGAAGCGGGAGGATCTGCAACCGGTCCACTCCTTCAAGCTGCGCGGTGCCTACCACAAGATCGCCACCCTGACCGAGGAGCAGAAGGCGCGCGGCGTCATCGCCGCCTCTGCGGGCAACCACGCGCAGGGGGTCGCCCTGTCTGCCGCCAAGCTCGGCATCAAGGCGATCATCGTGATGCCCAAGACCACGCCGGACATCAAGATCGATGCGGTACGCCGTCAGGGCGGCAACGTAATGCTGTTCGGCAACAGCTTCGACGAGGCCTATGGCGAGAGTCGCCGCCTCTCCACGCTTGAGGGCTACACCCTGATCCCGCCGTTTGACGACGTTGAGGTGATCGCCGGGCAGGGCACCATCGGCAAGGAGCTGTTGGAGCAGGATACCCACCTCACCCACGTATTCGTGCCGGTGGGGGGGGGCGGGTTGGCCGCCGGGGTGGCGGTCTATATCAAGCAGCTGCTGCCGGATGTGAAGGTGATCGGGGTGGAGGCTGAAGGGTCTGCCTGCCTCAAGGCCGCGCTGGCGGCTGGCGAGCCGGTCAATCTGGAGCGGGTCTCGCTGTTTGCGGATGGTGTAGCGGTCAAGCGCATCGGCGAGGAGACCTTCCGCCTGTGCAACCAGTATCTGGACGAGGTGGTGACCGTCTCCAACGACCAGATCTGCGCCGCGCTGAAAGATATCTTCGATGACTGCCGCGCCATTGCCGAGCCGTCGGGCGCCCTGTCGTTGGCGGGCCTCAAGGCCTACAGCGAGCGGGAGCAGGTGAAAGGGGGGCGGATGGCGGCCATTCTCTCCGGCGCCAACGTCAACTTCCACAGCCTGCGCTATGTGTCGGAGCGCTGCGAGATTGGCGAGAAGCGCGAGGGCATGCTGGCGGTGATCATCCCCGAGCGCAAAGGGGCCTTCCTCGACTTCTGCCGTCAGCTCGGGCCGCGCATGGTGACCGAGTTCAACTATCGCTACGCCGATGCCGAGCAGGCGTCGCTGTTCGTCTCGGTGCGCCTCACCGGCGGTGACGAGGAGCTCGGGCAGATCATCGATCAGCTCGGCGGCAACGGCTACCCGGTGGTCAACATGACCGAGAGCGAACTGGCCAAGAACCACGTGCGCTACATGATTGGCGGCCGCCCGGCCCGGCCCCTCGGTGAACGGCTCTACAGCTTCAAGTTTCCGGAGCAGCCGGGCGCCCTGATGCGTTTCCTCGAGACCCTGGGCTGTCGCTGGAACATCAGCCTGTTCCACTACCGTAACCACGGTGCTGACTACGGTCGGGTGCTCTGCGCCTTCGAGCTGCCGGACGAGGACGTGGCCGCCTTCCACGACTACCTGCGCGAGATTGGCTACGGTTGGAAAGAGGTGAGCGACGACCCCGCCTACCGGCTGTTCCTGGCCAGTTGAGCAAGGGGGGCTTCAACAACTCATCGGGAGGGAGGCGTTATGCCTCCCTTTTCTATTGCTGCGTGTGGATAGGTTCACTCCGTACGACGCAACGTCATGGTTTAGCTGGCAAAACAGTGTGAATAGGTACACAGGTGATTTTTACGCCGGATATTGCTGGCAAGCTCACACTCCTGATGGCTTGGTCATTTGAGGCTGCGTTCGGATGGGATACCCTGAATAGCGGAGAGGCCGCCTGACGGCTTCACACAGGGAAAGTGCGCACTCAGGCGCCCATAACGACTTATTGCAGAGGCGAAAATATGAATAAATCCATGCTTGCCGTATTGGTCAGTGGTTTGCTGGCGGCCGGAGCCGTACATGCCGCCGCTCAGGACAATACCTGGTATGTCGGTGGCAAGGCCGGTTGGTCCAATTACTATGGCGTTGACCACAACCAGTATGCCGAGTCGATTACCCAGACGTTGGGTAATACCAGTGAGAACACGGATGATCTGGGTCTGGGTCTGTTCGCCGGTTACCAGCTCAACCCCAATCTGGGCTTCGAGCTGGGTTATGACTGGCTTGGCAAATACGACACCACTTCGGGCACTGGCGCCAATACCCTCAAGACCGAAGCCAAGAGCCAGATGATTCAGGCCACCATGAAGATCAGCTTCCCGGCAACGAACGTGCTCGATCTTTATGGCCGACTGGGCGGTGCTTATGCCTGGACGGATAGCGAGATCAGCTTCGCCAATACCAGCGAGACCGGCAAGAAGCATGGCGCCGCCTTCGTTGGTGCGCTGGGTGCCGAATACGCTATCGATCGTGACTGGGCTGCCCGTCTGGAGTACCAGTACACCACGCCGCTGGGAGATGCCTCTCTCGATCGTTCCGGTATCGAAATGGATAACGGCCTGATCTCGTTCGGGATGCTCTATCGCTTCGGTCAGCAAGGTGGCGAGGTCGTAGCACCGGCTCCCGCTCCGGCCGCCGAACCGGCACCTGTAGCCGTGGTTGAGCCCAAGACCTTCAGTCTGAGTTCCGATGTGCTGTTCGAGTTCAACAAGGCGACCCTGAAACCGGCAGCCAATCAGGCGCTCGATGCCCTGTTCAGCCAGATTGTGGCAGCCAATCCGAAAGATGGTGTCGCAACTGTCATCGGTTATACCGACCGCATAGGTTCCGACAACTACAACCTGGCCCTCTCCGAGAAGCGGGCCCAGAGCGTGGCCAGCTATCTGGTATCCAAAGGCTTGTATGCCGACAAGGTACGGGTCGAGGGGCGTGGCAAGGCCAATCCGGTCACTGGCAACAGCTGTGCCAGCCGCTCCAAGCAAGAGCTGATCGCCTGTCTGGCACCGGATCGCCGGGTGGAAATCCATCTGGAAGGGGTTTCCCAGCCTGTCCAATAAGCAGAGCGACGGGAGCCATAAATGTAAAAACGGGAGGCTTGGCCTCCCGTTTCTTATGGGGTGTTTACGATGTTGAGCCTCAGAGCCCGAACAGCGGCCGCAGGCGAATGCCGATCAAGCTGCCAGCCAGGGCCATCAACATCCAGACCCAGCCGTGCAGGCTGCCAGAGGCGGTGCCATCGAAAAAGCCGCCGAGGTTGCAGGCGGCGTACATGGCGCCCATCCCCATCAGCAGACCGCCAATGATGGAGGCCAGGCTGTTGCCGAGCCGCATCGGGGCGAAGTTGCCGCCACCGCTGATGCAACGAGCCAGCATGGCCCCCAGAATGCCGAGCCAGAACATGCCGACCATGGGATTGATGAAGAGTGGCTGGGCCAGCTTGGGGTTGCCCTCGAACAGGCCGAACAGAGAGGCGCCGCGCAGCGCCATGTCATAGACGGCGCCGGTGATGGTCCAGGCCGAGCCGTGCAGAGCGACGACAGTGGAGTTGAGTATGGCGATGATGATGCCGCCGGTCAGCACGGTGAATCGGCCATCGCGCCAGAACAGATTGCCGCCGCTGAAGAGGGGCTTGAGTTCACCGGTACGCTTGAGTTCGCTGTTGCGAAACAGCAGGAACAGCGCGGCGACCAGCGCCAGGTTGAGCAGCATGCCGCTCCAGATATTGCCGGTCAGATCCCGGGCCAGCACCACATGGCTGGAGAAGGTGGCCTCCAGTTCGGGGCGGAACTGGTTGCTGATAAGGGTGCCGATGCCGTAGCAGATCAGCACCAGCCAGAAGCGGGGTTGCCCCTCGCCGCAGCAATAAAGAGTGCCGGTGGCGCAGACGCCTGCCAGCTGCATGCCGATGCCGAACAGGAAGGCACCGACGATGAAGGGAATGCCGATAGCCATCACGTTACCCACCATGGCATCGCCAAACAGGGCGTGACTAAAGGAGAGGAAGGTGGTGAACAGCAGAATTTCGATGGCAATGGTGAGCAGGTGAACCCGCACATAGTAGCTGTTGCGTTTGGTCAGCATTTCGCGCCAACCGAATACGATGCCGAAGCGGCTGAAGGAGAGGGTAAAGCCGAAGCCGAATCCGATCAGGGCCATCAGAGCCCATTTCATACCAAAAGTATTGCCAAGCCAGAGTAACGCTCCCCCCGCGATTGCCACGATGGGGAGCGACCATTTTCGAGTCATGTCAGTTGATCCTTGCAGTTGGTTTTCAGAGGGGCGGATCCTATTCCCTCATGGAGTCTAATGCTACCCATTTAACCAGTGCAGAGAAAAAGGGGGGCGCTGACTCCCGTCAGCGCCGGGGATCAATGGCGGGTGGCGTCGAGATGGAAGTGGTGAGTCTGCCTGGTCAGGATGCGGGCGTGCTGGGCGACCATGGTCGCCTCTTCGGCGGCCTGACTGGCGCTCTGGTTGGCCTCGGCCGCCAACCGCGACATCTCGCCGACCTGATGGTGGATCCCCTGCACCAGCCGGGTCTCATCGCTCATCAACTGATCGACCTGAGCGATGCGTTGGTTGATCTCCTCGCAGCTCTGCGCGATCCGGGCGACGCTTTGGCGCGCTGTCATCGTGTGAGTGACCGCCTGTTCGACCCGGGCCAGCTCGGTATCCATCTCGCTGGCGGCGCGCAGGCTGACATCCTGGATCTTGCCGATGATGGTGTTGATCTCGGTGGTGGCGCTGCCGGTACGGGTCGCCAGCGAGCGCACTTCATCGGCCACCACAGCAAAACCGCGTCCCTGTTCACCTGCCCGCGCCGCTTCAATGGCGGCGTTGAGCGCCAGCAGATTCGTCTGCTCCGCAATATCGTGAATGGCGCCCGCCAGCCCGGCAATCTGCTGCGAAAGGCCAGCCAGATCTGAAATGGTGCTGGATACCCGCTTCACTCCAGTGGCTTGCTCCTCGATCACCTGCTCCACGGTGCGCATGGCGCGCGATGCTTCTTGTGCCCGCTCTGCTGACTGCAGGGTTTGCTCCCCCACCTGATGCAGCTGGCTACCCGCCTGTTCAATGGAGTGGGTGAGCAGTTCGATGGCCTGTTCGATATGGTGGGCCGCCCCGACCTGCGCCTGACTGTCATCGGTGTGCCGTTGTGCCATGGTGGTCAGGCTGGTGGCGCGATCATCCAGCGTACTGGCGCTGCGCTGCAGGGACTCCACCAGGGTTGCCAGCTGGTCACGCATGGCCCCGATCTGGCGGATCAGCTCGCCGATGGCATCAAGGCCCGGCTCCGGCATGGGGCGGTTCAACTCCCCTTCGGCGATGGCGGCGGTCGCCTTGCCTGCGGCCAGCAGTCGCTGTTGGGTGGGGCGTCCCAGCCAGAAGATGAGCCCGGCCCCCAGCAGTGCAGCGCACAACAGCAGGCCGTAGCAGAGTCGAGTGGTGTTGGCGAGATGGGCCATCTGCTCGGCGGCATACTCGTTGCCGCGGATGACGGTGGCGTCCACCCCTAGCCGGTGGGCGTTATAGAGGGTGTGCAGGCGTGCTGCAATCGCGCCCGCCTGCGCCAGATCCCCCACCTTGATGGCGGGGACAAACTTATCGTTGAGTAACTGCCAGAACAGCTCCCCCTGCACTTTTTGCTCCCCCAGCAGCAGTTCCCTGAGCGGCTCGTTCAGGCTGCTCTCTTGCCAGAAACGGTTACGGCTCTCGAACTCTTGCTGCAGTCGAGCGAGGGTTTGCAGCAGGGCCTCCCGCTCCTCCGGTTTGGCATGGAGCAGGGTGTAGACCTGCAACTGGGATTCGATGAGGTAGAGAGGCGGCGGCAGAATATCGGCTACCACATCCTTCCCCTGTCCCATCTGATCGGCTGCGCTCCGGACCGAGTAAAGCCCGAAAAAGCTGATGGAGATCAGCGTGATAATGACCATGATCCCCAGAATCTGACCAAAAAGCAGGGATCTGTCGTGAATGTGCTTGAGCATGTTGCCTCCATTCGGCTCCGTTCCATGGATAGCATAGCTCTCTGGCGGGATGGTGAGACTCGAATGTGGTCTGTTGATGGTCAGTCGGCTCTGGAGAAGGGGAAGTCGCAGTCTGAAGGTCACTGGTGGCACGAAAAAGAACCCCGGCTGATGAGCCGGGGTCGATGGTGGTGAGGCGGTGTCAGGTTCGGCTTGGCGCGGCTTTGCCGCTGCGCAGCCCATCCAGACTGAACAGCACCAGCGCACTCCAGATGCAGGCGAAGGTGAGCAGTTTGTCCATCGCCAGCGCTTCCCCATAGAGGGTGACTGCGAGGATAAACATCAGGCTGGGGCCTATGTACTGGAAGAAGCCCAGGGTGGAGAGCTTGAGCCGGGTCGCGGCGGCGGTGAAGCAAAGCAGGGGGGCCGTGGTGACGGCGCCTGCGGCGATCAGCAGCAGGTTGAGGTGCCAATCGTTCTGGGTGAGATGGCTGGTGGGGCTGTCGGCAAAGCCCCACAGATAGATGGCCGCTGGCGGCAGCATGATCATGGTTTCGATCAGCAGACCGGTGAGAGCATCGAGTGCCAGTTTTTTGCGCACCAGTCCATAGATGGCAAAACTCGATGCCAGCACCAGCGCAATCCAGGGCAAGGAGCCAAAGGCGATAAGCTGGATCGCCACCCCGGCAAAGGCCAGCGCCACAGCCCACCACTGCAGGCGGCGCAGCTTCTCGCTCAGAAACACCATTCCCAACAGTACGTTGAACAGCGGGTTGATGTAGTAGCCGAGGCTGGCATCCAGCATATGGCCGTTGTTGATGGCCCAGATGAACAGCAGCCAGTTGCCGCCGACGGTAACCGAGGTAAACGCCAGGGTGAGCAGCACTTTTGGCTGGCGCAGCACCGCCTGCACTTTGTGCCACTGACGGCCTGCCAGGGTCAGGACCATCAGCAGCACGCAGGACCAGATCATCCGGTGGGTCAGGATCTCGGCGGCCGGGACGGCAGAGATGGTCTTGAAATAGATGGGGGCTATGCCCCAAAGGGTATAGGCGCACAGGGCGTAGATGACGCCCTGACGCTGGATCTGTTGCGGCATGCAGATGACCTTTACTGAAGCGTTGGATGCGGGAAAACATCGCAAAAAATCAGTGTAGCGATCCTTTTGCGGGGAAAGAAGCGAATAAACGAAGTTTGAGGGATAGGAGGAGTGTGGCTGGCAGGTCAGCCTTTACCGCGGCGGATCTTGTCGACGTCCATCAACAGCCACAACATCAGGGCGATGGCTGAGATCCAGGGGCCCCAGGTCACGTAGGCCTCGCCGTGCCCCAGCACGAAGAACAGCAGGGGCAAACCGATCACCAGAAAAAGTACGCTTCCCAGAAAAAATAGCATTTTTGTCTTTATATTTAACATGTTGGCTTTTTTATCATTATAAGGATTGAGCCCGGTGATGGAAGGCCAAAAATGCAAAAGGGGGATTTCTCCCCCTTTTTGATCCGATAGTGCTGCTTTGTCGTGTTATTCCAGCTGAATCCAGGTGCTTTTCAGCTCGGTGTACTTCTCCAGCGCATGAAGTGACTTGTCGCGGCCGTTGCCGGACTGCTTGAAACCGCCGAACGGCATGGTCATGTCGCCGCCATCCCAGTTGTTGACGAACACGGTACCGGCGCGCAGGGCGCGGGAGCCCTTCACCGCCTTGTTGAGATCCGCCGTCCAGATTGCGGCCGCCAGACCGTAGTCGGTGTCGTTGCCCAGCGCAATGGCCTCTTCCAGGGTGTCGAAGCCGGTCACCGCCAGCACGGGGCCGAAGATCTCCTCGCGGAAGATGCGCATCTCGGGGGTTACCTCGTCGAAGATGGTGGGCTCGATATAGAAGCCGCCGCTCTCGGTATTGGTGCGCTTGCCCCCCAGCAGCAGCTTGGCCCCCTCCTGCTTGCCAATCTCGATATAGCGCAGCACCTGTTCCATCTGGATGTGATCCACCATGGCGCCGATGCGGGTCGCAGGGTCGAGCGGGTTGGCCGAGATCCACTCGCGGGCATGGGCCAGCAGTCGCTCCATAAATTGCGGCTTGATGCTGTTTTGCACCAGCAGGCGGGAGGCGGCGGTGCACACCTCGCCCTGGTTGTAGAAGATGGCACCAGCGGCGCTCTTGGCTGAGGCGTCCAGATCCGGCGCATCCGCCAGTATGATGTTGGGGCTCTTGCCGCCGCACTCCATAAAGGCGCGCTTGAGGTTGGACTTGCCAGAGCACTCCACCAGATGTTTGCCGATCTTGGTGGAGCCGGTGAAAGTGATGCAATCCACGTCCATGTGCATGGCCAGCGCCTCGCCCACGGTGTGGCCAAAGCCCGGTAGCACGTTGAACACACCGTCCGGAATGCCCGCTTCCTTGGCCAAACCTGCGATGCGCAGGGCGGTCAGGGGGGATTTCTCGGAAGGTTTGAGAATGACCGAGTTGCCGGTCGCGAGCGCCGGGCCCAGCTTCCAGCAGGCCATCACCAGCGGGAAGTTCCATGGCACGATGGCGGCGACCACCCCGAGCGCTTCGCGGGTCACCAGTGCCAGGGCGGATTCCTCCACCGGGGCGACCTGGTCGTAGATCTTGTCGATCGCTTCGGCGTTCCAGGCGATGCAGTTGGCGGCGGCGGGAGCGTCATAGCCCATGGCATCGCCGATGGGTTTGCCCATATCCAGCGACTCCAGCAGCGCCAGCTCAACCTTGTTAAGGCGCATCAGCTCGGCGAAGCGCTGCATGATCTGTTTGCGCTGTTTCGGCGGCAGGCCGCTCCAACGCTTGTCGTTGAAGGCGTCACGTGCAGCCTGTACCGCCAGTTCGGCATCGGCGGCATCGCAGGCTGCTACCTTGGTCAGCAGCTTGCCGTTGGCCGGGTTGATGCAATCGAAGGTGGCGCCATTGACGGCATCCCGATAGCTGCCGTTGATAAAGGCTTGCGAGGGCAGGGTCAGATGGGCGGCCTTGTGTTGCCACTGGGCCAGGGTCAGGTCACTCATGTTCACTCCTTGAACCGGCAAAAGTCAGTTTCCGCGTATCAATATGCTAAACATCCTGCCGCTTGTAAATCCATCTTGTAACAATTCATTAAACATTGCTCCCCTGCCGATGCGCCTCTGAATGTCAGAAACTGGCGGGGGTGTTGGCCGAGATCAGCACGCACTCCTGTTCACCACTATTGCGAAAACGGTGGGGGGTGCGGCTGTCGAAGTAGTAGCCATCCCCGGCGCCCAGCAGGTAGATCTGCTCGCCCACGGTCACTTCAACCTCGCCCTTGATGACGATGCCGCACTCTTCACCCTCGTGGCTCAGCATGTCGTCGCCGGTGTCGGCGCCCGGTGGCAGCACCTCCTGCAACATGCCGATGGCGCGGTTGGCGCGGCTGTGCCCGACCAGCCGGTAGCTGATGGGATGCGTGCCGAGATCCGGCATATCGGCGGCGCGGAAGATCACTTCGGTGCCCATTTCGGTCTCTTCGGTGAAGAAGCTGGCCAGCGACATGGGGATGCCTTCCAGCACCTTGCGCAGGGAGGCGACAGAGGGGCTCACCTGATTTTTCTCGATCTGGGAGATAAATCCGTTGGTCACACCGGAGCGCTTGGCCAGCTCGCGCTGGGAGAGGGCTGCCTTGGTGCGAACCGCCTTGAGGCGGTGACCGATATCCATCTATAGACACTCCTTGACTGTTTACTATTATTAAAATTGTGTTAAATATCTTATACCACCCTGCTGATGCGTCTAGCTAGGGGTGGCACCAGACAGGGCGATAACGGGCCCTTTTTTATGGATTCAGGTGTTTAATTTAATAGGCATTGGCCGACAGTTGCTAAACACCTTAAGGATGAGGTGACCATGAAACCGATCAGCGACATCAATACGCCCTCCGACATGTCCGCCTTCTGGATGCCGTTCACCGCCAACCAGCAGTTCAAGGCGGCGCCGCGTATCCTGAAGTCGGCAGAGGGGATGTATTATCACTCAGAGGATGGCCGCAAGATACTGGATGGCACAGCCGGACTCTGGTGTTGCAACGCGGGCCATGGTCGGCGCGAGATTGCCGAGGCGGTCTCCCAGCAGATTTCCCACCTCGATTTCGCCCCCACATTCCAGATGGGCCACCCCCTGCCGTTCGAGCTGGCCAACAAGCTGGTGGAGATCGCTCCCAAGGGGGTTGGCCACGTTTTCTACACCAACTCAGGTTCCGAGTCGGTCGATACCGCGCTCAAAATCGCGCTGGCCTGGCAGCGGGCTCGCGGTCAGGGCACCCGCACCCGGCTGATTGGCCGCGAGCGTGGCTATCACGGGGTCGGCTTTGGCGGCATCTCGGTGGGGGGGATTCCCGGCAACCGCAAGTGGTTCGGCTCCCTGCTGACCGGGGTGGATCATCTGCCCCATACCCTCAATATCGCCAAGAATGCCTTCACCAAAGGGCTGCCCGAGGAGGATGTGGCGCTGGCCGACGAGTTGGAGAAGATCGTCTTTCTGCACGATGCCAGCAATATCGCGGCGGTGATCGTCGAACCCATCGCTGGCAGTACCGGCGTGCTGATGCCCCCCAAAGGCTACCTCAAGCGGCTGCGGGAGATCTGTACCAAGCACGGCATCCTGCTGATTTTTGACGAGGTGATCACCGGTTTCGGCCGCCTCGGTTCCCCCTTCGCCGCGCAGGAGTTCGATGTCATTCCCGACATGATCACCTGCGCCAAGGGGCTCACCAACGGCGCCATCCCCATGGGGGCGGTGCTGGTGCAGAAGCACATTTATGACGACATGATGGCGGCAGGCAAGGGGGCCATCGAGCTGTTCCACGGCTACACCTACTCCGGCCATCCGGTGGCTGCGGCTGCGGGGCTCGCGACCCTCGAGATCTATCGCAACGAGAACCTGCTCAGCCGCGCCGCCGATCTGGCGGGCTACTGGGAGGAGGCGGCCCATTCGCTGAAGGGCTGCAAGCATGTGAAGGATGTGCGCAACTACGGGCTGGTGGCCGGTATCGAGCTGGAATCGATGCCCGATGCGCCGGGCAAGCGCGCCTACGAGGTGTTCGTGCGCTGCTTCGAGAAGGGGGCATTGATCCGGGTGACCGGCGACATCATCGCCCTGTCGCCACCCCTCATCATCGAGCGCAGCCAGATCGATGATCTCTTCACCCTGCTGCAGGATGCCCTGCAGGCACAACCCTAACCCATTTGATGGCCCCGCACTGGCGGGGCCTTGCGTTGGTTTGCTCAGCGCATTTACCACATCAGTTATCACGGAGGATACATGACATATCGGGTCAGCAACTTCATCAACGGCCAGCCGCAGGAGAGTCGCAGCGAGCGCCACGGGGCCATCTTCAATCCCGCTTGTGGCAAGCAACAGGGGAGCGTGGGGCTTTCCAGCGCCGCCGAGTGTCAGGAGGCGATCGCCATTGCCGAGCGTGCCTTTGCTGACTGGTCGCAAACCCCCCCGCTGGTGCGGGCCCGGGTCTTTTTCCGCTTCAAGGAGTTGATGGAGCAGCACAGGGACGAGCTTGCCCAGCTCATCAGTCGCGAACACGGCAAAGTCTTCTCCGATGCGCAGGGTGAGCTGACCCGCGGGTTGGAGGTGGTGGAGTTTGCCTGCGGTATTCCCCATCTGCTCAAGGGGGAGCACTCTCTCAACGTGGGGCGCGGGGTGGACAGCTACTCCATGATGCAGCCGGTGGGGGTCTGCGCCGGCATCACCCCGTTCAACTTCCCGGCCATGGTGCCGCTCTGGATGTTCCCGGTCGCGATTGCCTGCGGCAATACCTTTATTCTCAAACCCTCCGAGAAGGATCCCTCTCTCTCGCTGCGGATGGCCGAGCTGCTCAAGGAGGCAGGTCTGCCTGACGGCGTGCTCAACGTGGTGAACGGTGACAAGGAGGTGGTGGATGTGCTGCTGACCGACCCGCGAGTAGGTGCCGTGTCGTTTGTCGGTTCCACCCCCATCGCCCAGTACATCTATGCCACCGCCTCTGCCCACGGCAAACGGGTGCAGGCGCTGGGCGGCGCCAAGAACCACATGGTGGTGATGCCGGATGCGGACCTCGATCAGGCGGTCTCCGCCCTGATGGGGGCCGCTTATGGGGCCGCGGGTGAGCGCTGCATGGCTATTTCGGTGGCCGTGGTGGTGGGTGACGAGACCGCCGATGCGCTGGCGGCCAAGCTGACGCCGCTGGTGGAAAAACTGCGGGTGGGTCCGGGGCTGGGCCAGAGCCCGGAGAACGAAATGGGGCCGCTCATCAGCAAGGAGCATCTGGCCAAGGTGTGCGGCTACGTGGATCAGGGGGTGGCCGAAGGGGCCGCGCTGCGGGTCGATGGTCGCACGCTGAGCCACGACGAGGGTTACTTCATCGGTGGCTGCCTGTTTGACCAGGTGACCCCCGAGATGCGCATCTACCGCGAGGAGATCTTCGGCCCTGTGCTCTCCATCGTGCGGGTGCCGGACTACGAGACGGCGCTGCGCCTTATCAACGAACATGAGTATGGCAACGGTACCGCCATCTTTACCTGTGATGGTGACACCGCGCGGGACTTCACGGCGCGGGTGCAGGTCGGTATGGTAGGGGTGAACGTCCCCATTCCGGTGCCGATGGCGTTTCACAGCTTTGGCGGCTGGAAGCGCTCCATCTTCGGGCCGCTCAACATGCACGGGCCGGACGGGGTTCGCTTTTATACCCGGATGAAGACGGTGACGGCGCGCTGGCCCCAGAGCCTGCGTAGTGGTGCCGAGTTCTCCATGCCGACCATGAAGTGACGCGCTGGCGCGTGCTCATGGCCTAACCTCTTGCCCTCGCCGGTCAATGATTGGCGGGGGCGAACTCTGTAAAGGAACAACAGATGCGATTGGGAATTCTCGATTGTGACCGGCTCGATCCCGATCTGGCGGATCGTTTTGGCCCCGTTTACTCCGAGATGTTTATCAGGGGCTTTGCGGCCCTGGCCCCCGAACTGGAATTTCGGGTCTGGTCGGCTCTTGATGGGGAATTGCCGGAGGACCTGCATGAGTGCGATGCCTGGCTCATCACCGGCTCGCGCCACGATGCTTACAGCGATATTCCCTGGATTCAGGCACTGCGGGCGTGGATCCGCCAGGCGCACGATGCCGACGTCAAGCTGGCAGGTGTCTGCTTCGGTCATCAGGTGATCGCCCAGGCGCTGGGCGGCGAGGTGGTGAAGTCTACCAAGGGGTGGGGACTGGGAGTGTCGGTACATCCCATGTTGGCAGATGAGCCCTGGATGGCGCCGGCGCGGGATCAGATCCGCATTCTGGCCAGCCATCAGGATCAGGTGGCCCTGCTGCCGCCGGGGGCAACCCGACTGGCGGGTAACGATTTTTGTCCCAACTTCATGTTTTTGCAGGGGGATCACATCGTCGCCATTCAGGGGCATCCGGAGTTCTCGGTGGAGTACAACCGGGCGCTGATCGAGCGGCGCCGTGGCCTGTTGCCCGACGAGCGCTACCAGAGCAGCCTCTCCTCGCTGGAGGGAGAGGTGGATTCGGCGACCATGATGCAGTGGCTGCTGCAGTTTCTGGGGATCCTGCCGCTGCGGGCTGGCGCGGCCTGAGCCCGGTTTGTCAGCCACCCCTTCGGATGCTAGATTTTGTAGCAAAATGAAGGATCAAGCGCTGAGATGTCGGGATCGGATGGTACACTGGCCGCCCATGTGGCGGCCTGTTTGTCTGGCTTGATTGCCGTCCCGGCCTGAGCCAAACCTGTCTGAGCCAAACCAGTGTGAGAGTGTGACGCCTTGAAACTACAGCAATTGAAGTATTTGATCGCGATCCGGGACCACAACCTCAATGTGTCCGTGGCTTCCGATGCGCTCTTCACCAGTCAGCCGGGGGTCAGCAAACAGATTGGCCTGCTGGAGAGCGAGCTGGGGGTGCGGATTTTCGAGCGCCGTGGCAAGCACCTGCACCGCATTACGCCGGTGGGGGAAGAGATCATCAAGTGTGCCGAGGCGATGCTCAACATCGAGAGCAAGATCAAGGCGATCTCCCGCGAGTATCTGGATCCGACCGTGGGCACTCTCAACATCCACACCACCCACACCATCGCCCGCTATCTGCTGCCCAAGTCGGTCACCTACTTCACCAAGAAGTATCCCAAGATCTCGTTCCACCTCCATCCGGTGATGTCGGCGAGCAAGGAGCAGATAAGCAAGGGGTACTCCGATTTCTCCATCGTTGCCCACGAAATTGGCTTCGACAAGGAGCTGATCGCGCTGCCTGCCTACCTCTGGACCCTCTCGCTGGTGGTGCCGCAGGATCACCCGCTGGCCAAGGTGAAGAAGCCGACGCTGGAGCAGCTCTGCCACTACCCGATCCTCAGTTACGAGAGCGGTGCCACCGGTCGGCAGGTGCAGGACGAGGTGTTTCAGGCGGCGGGCCTGACCCCGAGCTACTACATGACGGTAATGGATGCCGGAGTGATCAAGCGCTACGTGGAGCTGGGCTTTGGCATCGGCATCATCTCCTCGCTGGTGGCCAACGACAATGACACCCCCGGGCTGGTCTCCATCAATCTGGAGCACCTGTTCAAGCCCTGCCCGGCCCAGATCTGCTTCAGCAAGAGTATTCTGCTGCAGAACTACATGTATGACTTCATCAGCTCCTTCTCGCCCCACCTCACCAAGGAGGTGATCCAGAGCGTGATGCAGCAGCCGACCCAGGCGCGCATCGACGAGCTGCTGGCCGGGGTAGAGCTGCCCATCTATTGATCCCGATCGGATTCCCGATCGCTGCCGGTTGTCTCTTCTGTCAGGCTGGGCTCTACTCGGGGTTAGCCTGTCTCTTTTGGGCTATCTCCATCGTCCGAGGTCTCTATGTCCCGCATTCTGCTGCTTGCCAATCTCAACTGTGATCATGTGCTCTCCCTCTCCGAACCGCTGGTGGCGGGGGCCCGGCTGCAATATGTGGATCAGGGGCGCAGGCTCGGCGGTGGCGCCGCCAATACCGGCATCGGGCTGGTGTGGGCAGGTCACGAGGTGACCATTGCCTCCCGCATCGGGCTGGACGAGACCGGCGACTGGCTGCTGGAGCAGGCGGCCGGTTACGGGCTGGATTGCAGCCATGTGGAGCGCTTTGGCGGCGAGACCGGCGAGCTGCTGATCCTGGTGGACTCCACCGGCGAGCGCACCATACTGCGCCGCCCGCGGCGTCCCGACCTGCCCGGCGATCTGCCGCTGGATGGGGTGGATTGCCTCTATGTGAACTATCCCGGCACCGCCATCATCAGTTACATGCGCCAGATGCTCGGCAAGAGCTTCGTGGTAGCCCAGTATCCCAAGGGCGGCCAAGCGCGCCGCCCCTGTCATGTGCTGGTGGCCTCCCGCTCCGATCTCGGCGAGGTGAGCGACCCCTGGCAACATGCCCGCCAGCTGGCGGGGGAGCAGCTCGAATGGCTGGTGTTGACCGAAGGAAAGGCGGGGGCGGTAGCGATCCATGGCGACGAGCAGATCCGGGTCGCTGCCCGGCCGGTCTCGGTGGTCGATACCACGGGGGCGGGGGATGCTTTCGCCGGCGGATTGATACACGGATTGGCGCGGGGTATGGCGATCAAGGATGCGTTGCAGTGCGCGGTGGACTGGGGGGCGTTTGCCGTCGCCTCCGAGAGCTCCATCCCCTCGGTCGCCCTGAAAAACTGGCTGAAACAACCCCACTGAACCATCTCTTTGACGGTCGATTGAGGGGCGGTTCTCAGGCCATCTGGCTGCTGGTCGAAGGGGCTTGGCGAGGGGGACTATTCGGGAGATTTACCCGCTATAAAGCGGGTAAACGCCGGGCTAACCCGGCAAGTTTGCGATCAATCAAAGAAAGTGTCGATTTATGTGCATCTTCATCGACACCCGGTTGTGCTGCTCTTAACCTGTCACTCCGCAACTCAGATTAAGAGACAGGCCCCCCTCTGGCGAGCCAATGGGCAAACAGAGGCAAACCGGTTGTCTCCTGCCTCTTAGCTCAATGTTGTCGTCCTGATTCCTGGCTTGTAGTAAGAGGCAAGTGCGACCATGCAACTGACACGATTTACCGACTACGCCCTGCGTACCCTGACCTTCCTGGCGGTTCAGCCGGGGGATCGTCTGTCGACCATTACCGAAGTGGCCGATACCTTCGGCATCTCTCGCAACCACGTGGTCAAAATTGTGCACCAGCTTGGCATCAAGGGGTACATCGAGACGGTACGCGGCAAGCACGGTGGCATCCGCCTCGGTCGCTCTGCAGTCTCTATCAACCTGCGGGATGTGGTGATGGACATGGAGCATGTGCTCTGTCCGGTCGACTGCAAGCGCGAAAACTGCCGTCTCTCCGGCGGCTGCCGCATTCAGGGCATTCTGCGCCGCGCCATGAACGCCTTCCTCGAAGTGCTGGGTGAGTACACTCTGGCTGATGCGGTGCGCGATCCTAACCGTCTCTGCCACCTGCTGGGTATCGAGCAAGAGACTATTGTGACCATGGCCTGACGGGGCGCGGAATATTGAACAAGATGTGAAAGGGGCCTGATGGCCCCTTTTGCTTTTGTACTCAGGTGGTTTTTAGCGACTGCCTGGCTGGCGGATCAGGGTGATGGCGCCATGCAGACAGGCGAGGCCGCAGGCACCGCAGCCATTGCAGGCATCCATATTGACGTTGATGCCGTCGGCGGTGGCCTTGATCGCCTGTTGCGGGCAGGCATCTTCACAGAGCAGGCAGTAGAAGCCCTGCCGTGCCTGACAGCTCTCTTCAATCTGCACCCGGGTCTGCACCTGCCGACCCAGTTGCAGGTCGAGGGCACCGGTGGGACAGGCTCTGGCGCAGCTGCCGCAGTAGCTGCACTGGCCGCAGGTGAGATCGAGCACCGGGGTACCGGCGATGGGGCTCCCCTCGTACTCCTCCTGGGTGGCCGGTTTGAGCAGACCGCGCGGGCAGGCCTTGAAACACTCGCCACAGCGGGTGCAGAGGGAGAGGTACTGGGACTCCTCGATGGCCCATGGCGGGCGCGCTTCATGGCAAACCACTGCGGGCTTGCGGGAAGCTTGCCAACCTTGTGTCAGCCAACGGAGGAAATAGTGAGTCATGCTCGCCCCTGATACCTATTAGGGGTTAATTTTATCGAAGTTTCGGGAAGCAGGCCAGAGAATAGCGGCCGTCAGGATCGCAAGCGCAGTTGCCCTTGTGTAAGCTAGGCGGGTCTTTTTACGTGGTTGAATGAAAACATATGTGGCTATTTCTCTGGCGTGCGTCCCTGCTCTATGTCTTTCCCCTGCTGATGTGGGCCTACTGCCGCATCAAGGATATCGAGTTCGCCGAGCTCGATACCGGCGTCAACACCCACAAGTGGGTGGTGCTGGCCGCCTACCTTATCTACGTGGTGCTCTGGATCCTGGTTAACCGCTATCTCGAACTCTTCCTGCGTCAGCGGAGCCGCAAATGATTGACCCCGGACTCTGGGGGATCTTGTTGCCCGCCGCAGTGCTGGCCCTCGGGCTTGGCTGGCTGATCGGGCGGCGTACCGCCACGGCGCAGGCTCAGGAGCTGATGCTGGCGCAGGAGCGTTATCAGGCGCTTCAGGATCGCTTCGACGAGTTGCAGGATGAGCGGATGCAGGGCCAGCAGAAGCTGGATCAGCAGCAGACCCTGCTGATCAAGCTCACCGCCCGCCTCAAGGATGCGGAAGCGACCCTGCGCAGCGAACGGCTGGCCGCCGCCGAAAAACTGCAACTGCAACAGGAAGCGGAGCAGCGCCTCAGCCAGCAGTTCGAGAACCTCGCCAACCGGATCTTCGAGCAAAACTCCGGCAACTTCCGTGAATTGAACCAGAACAGTCTCGATCTGCTGCTTACTCCGCTCAAGGAGCAGCTTGAGGGCTTTCGCCGTCAGGTGGGGGAGACCCACGCCCAGGAGACGGCCCAGCGCCACAGCCTCAAGTTCGAGCTGGAGCGTCTCGCCGAGCTCAACGCCCGCATGACCGAAGAGGCGGCGGCCCTGACCCGCGCCCTCAAGGGCGACAGCAAGCAGCAGGGCAACTGGGGGGAAGTGGTGCTGGCGCGGATCCTCAGCGAATGTGGCCTGCGCGAAGGCCACGAGTATCACACTCAGGTCAATATCGAGGTGGAGAAGGGCAAGCGCTACCAGCCCGATGTGATCGTCCACCTGCCGCAGGAGAAGGACATCATCATCGACGCCAAGGTGTCGCTGACCGCCTACGAGCGCTGGTACAACGCCGAGGACGAGCTGGAGAAGGCGGTGGCGCTCAAGGAGCATGTCGCCTCGGTGCGCAACCATATCCGCGAGCTGGGCCGCAAGGATTATCAGCAGCTGCCCGGAGTGCGCACCCTCGACTATGTGCTGATGTTCGTGGCGGTGGAGCCTGCCTTCCTCACCGCCATGGAGGCCGATCCCTCGCTGGTGCGTTACGGTCTCGACAACAATATCCTGCTGGTGAGCCCCACCAACTTGATGGTGGCGCTGCGCACCATCGAGAACCTGTGGCGCTACGAGCGGCAGAACCAGAATGCCCGCCAGATTGCCGAACGGGCCGGTCGCCTCTACGAAAAGCTGCGGCTGTTTGTCGAGGAGATGCAGCAGATGGGCGGCAGCCTGCACAAGGCGCAGGAGAGCTACGACAAGGCAATGGGACGGCTGGTCAACGGCCGTGGCAACCTGATTGCCCAGGTCGAGCGTTTCCGCGAGCTGGGGGTGGAGGTGACCAAGAGCCTGCCAGAGCCGCTGGTGGAGCGGGCACTGGAGCGTGACAAGGAGCGGGAGTAGTTTTTACCTGCACCGTCATCAGCCAAGGCTCAAACCCGGTTTGGGCCTTTTGCTATCTGCCAGCTGGCCCAGTGCTTACCCATCATCTGAAATCCGCAAAGTAAACGGCCCACCGAAGTGGGCCGTTTTTATTTGCAGTGCCGGTGTGGATCAGCGGCTGGCGGCGCGGGCGCTTAGTTCGGCTTTCTCGCTATCGCTCAGGAAGGCTAGGGTCAGGCCATTCTGCTGGGCGGTGCGGATTTCGCTCGCTGTCATGCCAGCGGCCGGAGCTGCCACCTCATATTCGTGCGGCAGGTCGATCCCTTCCACCGCCGGGTCATCGGTGTTGAGGCAGGCCAGCACGCCGGCGGCCAGGAACTGGCGGATCGGGTGCTCGGTCAGGCTCGCTACCGTAGTGGTCTGGACGTTGGAGGTGAGACAGGATTCGATGCCGATGCGGTGTTCGGCCAGATAGGCCATCAGGGCCGGATCCTGAATCGCTTTGACGCCGTGGCCGATGCGCTCGGCGCCCAGCTCGCGAATGGCTTGCCACATGCTCTCGGGGCCAGCGGCTTCACCAGCGTGTACGGTGACGCGCATACCTGCATCGCGCACCTTGCGGAAGTGGTCGACAAAGAGTTCGCCCGGGAAGCCCAGCTCGTCACCGGCCAGATCGATGGCGACCAGCTTGTCGCGGTGAGCCAAGCAGGCGGCCAGCTCCTGATTGCACTGCTCGGTGCCGAAGGTGCGGCTCATGATGCCGATCAGGTTGGTCTTGATACCGAAATCGCGGCTGCCAGCGGCCACGCCGTCGATGATGGCTTCCACCACGCCCTGCGGGTGCAGCTTGTGGGCCATTGCCATATAGGCCGGGCTGAAGCGCAGCTCGGCATAGTCGATACCGGCGCGCAGCAGATCTTCCACGTTCTCGTAGGCGACCCGGCGGCAGGCGTCATAGTCAGCCAGCACGGCCACACCCCAGTCCAGTTTCTTCAGGAAGGCAACCAGACTCGGCTCGTTTTCGACGATCTGTACGTGGGGGCGCAGCGCCTCCAGCTCAAAGGCGGGCAGCTGGATATTGTGTTGGCGACCCAGCTCGAGGATGGTTTGCGGGCGGATGTTGCCGTCCAGATGGCGGTGCAGGTCGGTCAGGGGGAGAGATCTGTCAATCATGGGGGCGCCCTCGTCGAGTCAGGTTTGAAAGCCTGCCATTCTAGGCGGGGCTTTCAAAAAAGATACCCCGTTTATGGTTAAACGGGGTTCTGGCGGACGGTGATTTGTCAGGGCGTGATGGGAATCGTTTTTCCCCGGGACTCAGGAGAGATCGAGTTCCTTCAGCTTGCGGGTCAGGGTGTTGCGGCCCCAACCGAGCAGGCGGGCGGCCTCCTGCTTGTGGCCGTGGGTGTGTTCCAGCGCCGTCTCCAGCATGATCCGCTCGAACTGGGGCATGGCATCGGCCAGGATGTCTGTCTCTCCCAGCGCCAACTTGCTGGCCACCCACTCCTGCAACTGTTGCTGCCAGCAACCGGGCAACGCCGGTTGGCCCGGTTCGGCGTTGTGGGTGATGGGGGTGAGCAGCTCGGCAGGCAGGTCGCCGACCAGCACTTCTTGCCCCGAGGCCATCACGGTGAGCCAGCGGCAGACGTTCTCCAGCTGGCGCACGTTGCCCGGCCAGGGCAGGCGGCTGATATAGGCCTGGGTATCCGGGTGCAGGCTCTTGGCCTCGACGTTCAGCTCTTTGGCTGCGCGCAGCAGGAAGTGACGGGCCAGCTGGGGGATATCCTCACGGCGCTCCTTGAGGGCAGGAATATGGATGCGAATGACGTTGAGGCGGTGGAACAGATCCTCGCGAAACTCGCCATCGGCGACCCGCTTCTCCAGATTCTGGTGGGTGGCGGCGATGATCCGCACGTCTACCTGCACCGGCTGGTGGCCGCCGACTCGATAGAACTGGCCATCGGCCAAGACCCGCAGCAGCCGGGTCTGCACATCCAGCGGCATGTCGCCGATCTCGTCGAGAAACAGGGTACCACCGTCGGCCTGCTCGAAGCGGCCGTGGCGGATGTTGTTGGCGCCGGTGAAGGCCCCCTTCTCGTGACCGAACAGCTCGGATTCGATGAGATCTTTCGGGATAGCCGCCATGTTGAGGGCGATAAAGTTTTTGTGGGCGCGCGGGCTGTGCTTGTGCAGCGCATGGGCGACCAGCTCCTTGCCGGTACCGCTCTGACCGTTTATCAGCACCGAGATGCTGGAGCGAGACAGGCGGCCGATGGCGCGGAACACCTCCTGCATCGCCGGTGCTTCACCGATGATCTCGGGAGTGGCGGTGGCCTCTTGCTGACGAGACTTGCGCTTGGTGCGCTGCTCCTTGAGGTGATTCTCGGCGCGGCGCACCAGCGTCACCGCTTCGTCGATATCGAACGGTTTGGGCAAGTACTCGAAGGCGCCGCGCTGGTAGGCG
Organism: Aeromonas sp. FDAARGOS 1416; assembly: GCF_019048085.1. Lineage (NCBI taxonomy): Bacteria > Pseudomonadati > Pseudomonadota > Gammaproteobacteria > Aeromonadales > Aeromonadaceae > Aeromonas > Aeromonas sp. FDAARGOS 1416. The sequence continues at coordinate 3,958,051 of NZ_CP077301.1, forward strand.
TTGACCGCGCTGTCGAGATCCGAGTGGGCGGTCATGATGATGATGGGCAGATCGGCCTGACGGCGGTGGATCTGCTCCAGCAGGCTCAGGCCGTCGATACCGGGCATCCGGATATCGGAGAGGATGACATCGGGCGAGCGCAGCTCAAGGGCGTGCAGCAGGGCTTCGCCATCGGCAAAGCTCTCGCAGTTGAAGCCTTCGCTGCCGAGAGTGCGCTCCAGCACCCAGCGGATAGAACTGTCGTCATCGACGATCCACACTTTGGCGGTCATGGGGTTCCCTTACTTGCGAAGCGGTAGAAAAATGGTGAATTCGGTGTGACCCGGCCAGCTGATGCAGTCAATTCGCCCCTTGTGCTGGTCGATCAGGTTCTGGGCGATAGAGAGGCCGAGCCCGGTTCCCCCCTCCTTGCCGGTGATCATGGGGTAGAACAGGGTGTCGCGAATGGCGTCGGGAATGCCGGGGCCGTTGTCGATGATCTTGATCTCCGCCGCCAGCCGGTAACGCTGGCCGTGGATGGTGATCTGGAACGCGGTGCGTGTCTTGATACGGATAAGCCCGGTCTGATCCCCCAGTGCTTCGGCCGCGTTGCGCACTATGTTGAGAAACGCCTGCTGCAGCTGATCCGGCTCCATCTCGAATTCGGGGATGCTGGGGTCGTAATCCCGCTCGATGCGAACAGAGGGAGGGAGTTCGAGCTCCACCAGTCGGCGTACCTGCTCCAGCACCGAATGGACATTGTGCATCTGGTGACGGCCGGGGCGCTGGGGGCCGAGCAGCCGATCGACCAGTACCCGCAGCCTGTCAGCCTGTTCGATGATGATGCCGGTATATTCGCGCAGGGCCGGGTCCGGCAGCTCCTTTTGCAGCAGCTGGGCCGCGCCGCGCAGGCCGCCGAGGGGATTCTTGATTTCGTGGGCCAGCCCGCGCACCAGCTCCTTGGCCGCCAGCTGCTGGGCATGTTGCTGCTGCTCCTGACTGATCTTCTTCTGCTGGTCGATCTTGCGCAGCTCCACCACTAGCAGACGCTGTTCGTGGTCGGCCATCGGGGTGGCGCTCAGCTCCACCAGTCGCGGTTCTCCCTCTACCACCAGAGTCACTTCGCTATCGGTAAAGCCTTGCCCTGACGCGAGGCACTGCTTGAGTCGCTGCAAATCGAGGGAGATATGTTCCAGCAGATGGGGCAGTTCGATGCCGATCAGCCTGCGTTCACTGAGGGAGAGCAGCTGTTCAGCCGCCGGGTTGACGAACTGGATGCAGAGCCGCTCATCCATCAGGATCACGGCGGTCAGCAAATTATCCAAGAGTGTTTTGGCGTTGTCCGAGCGGGTTGGCACAGGTTTCTCCCTAAAACGGTGCTACACACCTGTTATGCACCGATATGGTGCATAGAGTTTACCCGCATCGGTGCGCTATATCACCCCTGGTTGGCTTTGGGGGTGGGTTTGGGAGCCGGCGTCACGCTCGCTCTATGCAGGTAAAAGGTGACTGCACTGGATTTAGCAAGGATCGTACCGTCTTTAGCAAGCAGCTCGAGCTGAGCCTCGTGGGCGCCGCGATCGACGTTTTCGACCCGGACAGAGAGGCTGTTGCTGACGATGGGGGCGGCTTTGCCATCCAGGGTCAGGCGCACATCATACTGGGTCGGAGGTTTGGGGCTGATGGTGCCCTGAAAGACGATGTTGCCTGTGTTGTCGCGCAGGGTGCTGCCCTGTTCCGGGGAGAGCAGTTCGATGGTCAGCTTGGCCGCCTCTTTCTCTTTCTTGGCATCGGCGCCAGTCAGGCTGTTGAAGTTATCCACCTGCACCGATCTGGGCGCGCTGCTGCCCAGCAGCGGGGCGACCCGCAGATCGACCTCTTTGGCGTTTTTGCCGGGTGGTGGCGCATCCGAGTAGTGGGTGATGCCATTGCCATCGACCCAGGAGTAGACCTTGGCCGCGTCCGCACCGAACGAGGTCAGCAACAGGAGGCTGAGCACCCCTATGCCATGCTTGTTGTTCATCCATCTCTCCTTGACGGTATTTTGCTTAATCCTATCAGAGAAAAAACCCGCCAGATGGCGGGTTTTGTCACGATTAAGCAAGCTGAGCAGATTTAAACGGACAGTCTGCTGAGACTTAGACGGAGTAGTACAGTTCGAACTCCAGCGGGTGCGGAGTCATGCGCACACGGTCAACATCCTGCTGTTTCAGTTCCAGGTAGGAGTTGATGAAGTCATCGCTGAACACGCCGCCACGGGTCAGGAACTCGCGGTCAGCATCCAGAGCAGCCAGTGCTTCGTCCAGAGAACCGGCAACGGTCGGTACTTCTGCAGCCTCTTCCGGCGGCAGGTCGTACAGGTTCTTGTCCATGGCATCGCCCGGATGGATCTTGTTGATGATACCGTCCAGACCGGCCATCAGCTGGGCTGCGAAGGCCAGGTACGGGTTGGCTGCCGGATCCGGGAAGCGCACTTCGATACGACGGGCTTTCGGGCTCGGAACCACCGGGATACGGATGGAGGCAGAGCGGTTGCGGGCAGAGTAGGCCAGCATGACCGGTGCTTCATAACCCGGAACCAGACGCTTGTAGGAGTTGGTGGTCGGGTTGGCGAAGGCGTTGATGGCCTTGGCGTGCTTGATGATACCGCCGATGTAGTGCAGCGCCATCTCGGACAGACCGCCATACAGGTCGCCGGCGAACAGGTTGACGCCGTTCTTGGCCAGAGACTGGTGGCAGTGCATACCGGAGCCGTTGTCACCGAACATGGGTTTCGGCATGAAGGTGACGGTCTTGTTGTAGGCGTGGGCCACGTTGTGGATCACGTACTTCAGTACCTGCACTTCATCCGCTTTCAGGGTCAGAGTATTGAAGCGGGTAGCGATCTCGTTCTGACCGGCAGTGGCCACTTCGTGGTGGTGAGCTTCAACGACCTGGCCCATCTCTTCCAGCACCAGACACATGGCGGCGCGGATATCCTGGGAAGAGTCGACCGGTGCAACCGGGAAGTAACCGCCTTTCACGAACGGACGGTGACCCTTGTTGCCATGCTCATAGGCAGTGCCGGAGTTCCATGCGGCTTCTTCAGATTCGATTTTCACGAAGCTGTGGCCCATGGTGTTGGAGAAGGTGATGTTGTCGAACATGAAGAATTCCGGCTCCGGCCCGAACAGCACGGTGTCAGCGATGCCGCTGGACTTCAGGAAATCTTCTGCACGCTTGGCGATGGAGCGCGGATCGCGGTCGTAGCCCTGCATGGTGGCAGGCTCCAGCACGTCACAAACGATGTTCAGGGTGGTCTCTTCGGTGAACGGGTCCAGCTTGGCGGAGGCTGCGTCCGGCATCAGTACCATGTCGGATTCGTTGATGCCCTTCCAGCCGCCGATGGAGGAACCATCGAACATCTTGCCGTCTTCGAAGAAATCTTCATCAACCTGGTGAGCAGGGATGGATACATGCTGCTCTTTACCCTTGGTGTCGGTAAAGCGCAGATCAACAAACTTGACTTCGTGTTCCTGGATCAGGGCCAAAACGTTCTGGGCTGACATGCTAAGTAACCTCCGGTGTTAAAACTCTCTGGGTGAATGCGTCGTCGTATTCACATAAGCCAGTATCGTGCCAAGTTTGTGACAGCTTGATTTCAGGGCAATCTCGCTGAAGAGGCTCCCCAAAACCAGGCGATCTCGACTCGCGTTGCATCAATTTAGTGCGATGGTGGATCGTTTTGGTGCGCTGTAATGGTGCGCGAAATACGGTCACCGCCCATCTAAGCAGGGTTTGTCAGAGAGGTCTATGATCCAGATCTGTTGTTATGCGCGAATGTACTGCAATTCTGCTAGGCAGATCACAAAGGCAAGAGTACAATTAGCGCCCAATTTTACCCGGTGATTGAGGCGAGAATGTTAGAGAATTTACGCAATATTGCGATTATTGCGCACGTTGACCACGGCAAAACGACTCTGGTTGATAAGCTGCTGCAGCAGTCCGGCACACTGGACCGCTCCACGGAAGGCCAGGAACGGATCATGGACTCCAATGATCTGGAACGGGAACGTGGCATCACCATTCTCGCCAAGAACACTGCGATCCGCTGGAATGACTACCGCATCAACATCGTTGATACCCCGGGTCACGCCGACTTCGGTGGTGAAGTAGAGCGCGTACTGTCCATGGTTGACTCCGTGCTGCTGCTGGTTGACGCCGTTGACGGCCCGATGCCGCAAACCCGTTTCGTGACCCAGAAAGCGTTCGCTCAGGGTCTGAAGCCGATCGTGGTCATCAACAAGGTTGACCGTCCGGGTGCTCGTCCTGACTGGGTAATGGATCAGGTATTTGACCTGTTCGACAACCTGGGCGCGACTGACGAACAGCTGGACTTCAAAGTGGTTTACGCCTCTGCACTGAACGGTTGGGCCACCATGGATCAGGACGTTGAGTCCGAGAACATGGAGCCGCTGTTCCAGGCCATCGTCGACAACGTGGAAGCCCCGAAAGCTGACACCGAAGGCGCGTTCCAGATGCAGATCTCCCAGCTGGACTACAACTCCTACGTGGGCGTTATCGGTATCGGCCGTATCACCCGTGGTCGCGTCAAGACCAACCAGCAGGTCACCATCGTTGGTGCCGACGGCAAGACCCGCAACGGTAAAGTCGGTCAGGTGCTGGGCTATCTGGGCCTGTCCCGTACCGAAGTTGCCGACGCGCAAGCTGGCGACATCATCGCCATCACCGGTCTGGGCGAGCTGAAGATCTCCGACACCATCTGCGACAACGGTGCTGTTGAAGCGCTGCCGCCGCTCTCCGTTGACGAGCCGACCGTGAACATGACCTTCCAGGTCAACACCTCACCGTTCGCCGGTAAAGAGGGCAAGTTCGTGACCTCCCGCAACATTCTGGAGCGTCTGAATCAGGAGTTGGTCCACAACGTGGCCCTGCGCGTTGAAGAGACTGATGATCCGGACAAGTTCCGTGTATCCGGTCGTGGTGAACTGCACCTCTCCATCCTGATCGAAAACATGCGTCGCGAAGGTTACGAGCTGGCGGTATCCCGTCCGGAAGTAATCCTGCGTACCGTTGACGGCGAGCTGCAAGAACCGTTCGAAACCGTTACTGTGGACGTGGAAGAAGCGCACCAGGGTTCCGTCATGGAGCAGCTGGGTCTGCGTAAGGGCGAAATGACCAACATGACCCCGGATGGCAAGGGTCGTGTCCGTCTGGACTTCATGATCCCGAGCCGTGGCCTGATCGGCTTCCAGACCGAGTTCATGACCATGACCTCCGGTACCGGTCTGCTGTACCACACCTTCGACCACTACGGTCCGCACAAGGGTGGCAGCATCGGTGAGCGTCAGAACGGCGTGCTGATCTCCAACGCTACCGGTAAGGCACTGACTTACGCCCTGTTCGGTCTGCAAGACCGCGGTCGTCTGTTCATCGGTCACGCGACCGAAGTGTACGAAGGCCAGGTGATCGGTATCCACTCCCGTTCCAACGACCTGACTGTTAACTGCCTGAAAGGCAAGCAGCTGACCAACATGCGTGCCTCCGGTACCGACGAAGCTCAGGTTCTGACTCCGCCGATCCGCATGACTCTGGAACAGGCTCTCGAGTTCATCGACAACGATGAACTGGTAGAAGTGACTCCGAAGAGCATCCGTATCCGTAAGAAGCTGCTGACCGAGCTGGATCGCAAGCGCTCTGGCCGTGGTTAATCCCATGTGCTGAGTCTCGGTAGCCCTCGTGGTGGCTGACGATTCGCTGATAGAAAGGCCCAAACCTGAGGTTTGGGCCTTTTTTTATCTGCGTTGGGCTGCGCGGTTCGGTTGCACCTTGCTTTGTGGATAAGCGCTGCTGCCGGGCCTGCTGGCAGGGGCGGGCTCTTATGGGTGAGCCAAAGCAATCGCTATAAATTTAATTTATGGATTTTGTCTTAATGACCCAGCTTTACCTTATGTGAGCAAGGTGGGCAGCCTGAAGCACTCTGTGGCTTATGCCGGGCCGTTACAGGGCGGAGCCCGATCCGGGGCATAAAAAACGACGCCCTCCACCGGTTGTTATCCACCGGTGGAGGGCGTCGCTACATGCGGGTTACTGGCGCCAGAACGAGGGGAAGAAGAGCACGGCGACTGTCAGGATCTCCAGTCGTCCCAGCAGCATACCGAATGACAGCAACCATTTGGCCGATTCCGGCAGACTGGCAAAGTTGGTACTGGGGCCGACCACCGGGCCCATGCCCGGGCCGACGTTGGCAACGGCGGTGATGGAGCTGGATATGGCCGTCAGGGGGTCAAGCCCGATAGCGCCCAGCAGTGCAGCTATCACCAGAATGATGGCGAAGTAGGCCAGTACGAAGGAGATCATCGAGCGGATGATGGCGTCATTGACCGTCCGGCCGTTGTACTTCTGGGGGAATACGGCAGAGGGGTGCATCAGCTGGCGCATCTGCTTTCTGAACAGGGCGAATGCCACCTGTACCCGGAAGATCTTGAGACCGCCCGCAGTGGAGCCGGAGCAGGCCCCAAGAGCCAGCAGCACGATGAAGACGATGCTGGCGAGCGGCCCCCAGGTGCCGAAGTCACCAAGGCCGTAGCCGGTGGTGGTGAGTACCGAGACGATGTTGAAGCAGCTGATGCGCAGGGCATCCCAGAAGCCGAACAGGTCTCTCTCCCACAGATAGAAGGTCATGATGACGGTGACCCAGACCACCAGCCAGAAGAAGCCGCGCACCTGGGCATCCTTGAACAGGCTGTTGTCCCTGTGATTGAGGCTCTGCACATAGAGCAGGAAGGGCAGGCCGCCGAGGAACATGAACAGGGTGCCAATCCAGTGTGCCGAGTTGGAGAAGTGGGACATGGATTGATCGGAGGTGGAGTAGCCGCCGGTACTGAGAGTGGTCATGGCGTGGTTGATCGCCTCGAACATGTTCATGCCGCTGGCCCAGTAGGCCATGAAGCAGAGCATGGAGAGCACCAGATAGACCACGACGATGTTGTTGGCCACCGTCTTGGCACGCGGGGCGCTTTTGTCTGACCAGTCAGAGCTCTCGGTCTGGAACAGCTTCATGCCGCCAACGTTGAGGTAGGGCAGCACGGCTACCGCCATCACGATAAAGCCGACCCCGCCCAGCCACTGCAGGATGGAACGCCACAACAGGATACTGTGGGCCATGTTGTCGAGGCCGGAGAGCACGGTGGAGCCCGTGGTGGTTACCCCCGACATGGTCTCGAAGTAGGCGTCGGTGAAGTTGATGTGGGTGATGAAAACAAAAGGCAGGGCGCCGAAGGCGCAGGCCACCACCCAGACCGAGGTGGTGAGCAGGAACATCTCCCGCACCCCCAGATGAAACTCCGCCTTGCGACCATAGTGGAGGCAGAGCAGGGCGGCGCCGTGGGTGATCAGCACGGACTTGAGAAACTCGACAAATCCCTCTGACCCGGTGAGCAGTGCCAGCAAGGTGGGCAGCCACATGAAGAGCGCCAGCTTGGAGAGCACCAGCCCGAGGGTGAAGATGATGGGACGCAGCTTGATCATGTTCGATAACCTGGTCGTTGATTAACAAAAGACCCGGACCATCCCCTTGGGGGAGCTGAGCCGGGTCTGGTTTGACAGCCTGTGCGCATGAAGACGTTACAGGAAGAAGGGACTTGGCTGGAACAGCCGCTCCACTTCCGGGATGTACTTCTTGTCCACCAGGAACATGACCACGTGGTCATCCTGCTGGATTTTGGTGCGATCGTGGGCGATCAGCACCTCATCCCCGCGCACTACGGCACCGATGGTGGTACCCGGCGGCAGCTTGAGCTCGCCTACCGTCTTGCCGACCACCTTGGAGGTGTTCTCATCACCGTGGGCAATCGCCTCGATCGCCTCGGCGGCGCCGCGGCGCAGGCTGTAGACGTTGGCGATATCGGCCCGGCGTACGTGGGTCAGCAGGGCCGAGATGGTGGCCTGCTGGGGCGAGATAGCGATATCGATGGAGCCACCCTGCACCAGATCGACGTAGGCGCCGCGCTGGATCAGCACCATGGTCTTCTTGGCGCCCATCTTCTTGGCGAGCAGCGCCGACATGATGTTGGCCTCATCCTCGTTGGTCACGGCGATGAAGACGTCGATCTGGTCGATGTGCTCCTCGGCCAGCAGCTCCTGATCCGCCGCATCGCCACAGAAGACGATGGTGTTCTCCAGCAGTTCGGAGAGCTGCTCCGCCCGCTTCTGGTTGCGCTCGATAAGCTTGACGCTGTAGCGCTTCTCCAGCTGGCGGGCGAGACCGGCGCCGATGTTGCCACCACCGACGATCATGATGCGGCGGTAGGGGCTCTCTAGGCGCTGCAGCTCCGACATCACGGCACGGATATGGCCTGCGGCGGCGACGAAGAAGACCTCGTCATCCGCTTCGATGATGGTGGTACCTTGCGGGCGGATCGGGCGGCCCTGACGGAAGATGGCCGCTACCCGAGTTTCGATGTTGGGCATGTGCTCGCGCAGGGTGGAGAGGGCATTGCCCACCAGCGGGCCACCGTAGTAGGCCTTGACCGCCACCAGACCGACGCGACCACCTGCAAAATCAACCACTTGCAGGGCACCCGGATATTCGATCAGGCGACGCACATAGTCGGTCACCAACTGCTCCGGCGCGATCAGGTGATCCACCGGCACCGATTCCGGCAGGAACAGGCGATCCCGCTCGGTCAGATAGGCCGGTGAGCGGATCCGTGCCACCTTGTTCGGGGTGTTGAACAGGGAGTAGGCCACCTGACAGGCGATCATGTTGGTCTCGTCACTGTTGGTGACGGCGACCAGCATGTCGGCATCCTGGGCGCCCGCTTCGCGCAGCACCTTGGGGTGGGCGCCGTGACCGTTGACCACCCGCAGGTCAAACTTGTCCTGCAGTTCGCGCAGGCGTTCGCTGTCGGTGTCGACGATGGTGATGTCGTTGTTCTCCCCGGCCAGGTTCTCGGCCAGGGTGCCGCCGACCTGGCCGGCTCCCAAAATGATGATCTTCATAGGGAACGTCTACTCACGTTGAGGCAGTAAAGGGGCATGCCGCCAGCATGGCGATTGCCCCGGAAGAAGCATGTCAGCGTCACAGCTTGACCAGCTTGGCGTAGTAGAAGCCATCCATCTCGGCTTCACCCGGCAGGAACTGGCGACCCGGGCAATCCGGGGTGTCCTGTTCGTGCAACGGTACCAATTTGGCATCTTTGGTCGCGGCAAGGAAGGCGCGGATCTGTTCGCGGTTCTCTTCCGGCAGGACGGAGCAGGTGGCGTAGAGCAGGGTGCCGCCGCTCTTCAGCTTGCCCCAGAGGGCGTTCAGAATACGGCGTTGCAGCTCGGCCAGCTCGCGAATGTCCTGATCGCGGCGCAGCCACTTGATGTCGGGATGGCGACGGATAACGCCGGTGGCGGAGCAGGGAGCATCCAGCAGAATGCGGTCGAACTGGCCCTCCGGCCACCACTGTTCCGGTGCCGCAGCATCGCCGTGGATCACTTTGGCGGTCAGGCCTATGCGATCCAGGTTCTCCTGCACCCGTTTGAGGCGGTTCTCGTCGGCATCAACGGCGACCACGCCGGCCAGCTTGGGTTGACGCTCCAGCAGGTGGGCGGTCTTGCCGCCGGGGGCAGCGCAGGCATCCAGCACCCACTCGCCCGGTTGCGGGTCGAGCAGGGCGGCAGCCTGTTGTGCTGCACCATCCTGTACCGAGCAGTCGCCGACCTCGAAGCCGGGCAGCTTGGTCACATCGCAGGGACGTTCCAGCAGGATGCAATCCTCGCCCTCTTCACCGGCCACGGCATTGATGCCGACTTCAGCCATGCGAGCCAGCATGGCATCGCGGCTCTGGCGCTGGCTGTTGTTGCGGATCCACATGGGGGGACGCTGGTTGTTCGCCTCCATGATGAATTCCCACTCATCGTGATAGGCCTGACGCAGGCGCTTGGTGAGCCACTCCGGATGACCGAGGCGAATGCTGGGAACACGGTCGATACGCAGCAGAATGACTTCGGCGCTGCGCTGGAAGTTGCGCAGCACGCCGTTGATGAGGCCACGCAGGGAGGTGCCCTTGAGCAGTTTGACGGCGTTGACGGTCTCGGCCACCGCGGCGTGAGCCGGAATGCGGGTGTAGATGAGCTGATAGAGACCGACCAGGATGAGGTAGTGGAAAATGCGGCTCTTGTTTTTGAGCGGCTTGTCCATCATCTCGTTGACTGCCGCATCGAGGCGGGGCAGCCAGCGCAGGGTGCCGTAGCAGAGTTCTTGCAGGAGAGCGCGATCGCGAGGTGCAACCTTCTCCTGGGCAGCAGGCAGAACAGCGGAGAGGGATTGACCCTGATCCAGCACCTGTTGAATAACGAGAGCGGCCTGTGCACGTGTTTTCATAGAGTTACCTTAGATGCGCAAGTCGGGGCCTGGGCCCCGCTTGTGTCAATTCAATCCAGTTCAATTCAATTGCGTGCCGGGTTCAAACCAGTCGCGGCGAGAGTTGAGCAGATCCGAAACGGACATCGCCTTCTTGCCGGGCGGTTGCAGGGTCAGCAGGCGCAGTACCCCTTTGCCGGTGGCGATATCGATCCCCTGCTTGTCGGCCTTGAGCAGGGTGCCGGCGGGTTGGCCGTGGTCGCTATCCACCACTGCGGCTTGCCAAACCTTGACGGTCTGGTCAGCCACTTCAAACCAGCTGATAGGCCAGGGGTTGAACGAGCGGATGCAGCGTTCGATGGCAACAGCCTCCATCGACCAGTCGATGCGGGCCTCTTCCTTGGAGAGCTTCTCGGCGTAGTTGGCCAGCGCATCATCTTGTGCCTCGGCAGTGGTTTCACCGGCGGCCATGGCATTGATGGTGTCGACCAGCGCCTGCGGGCCCAGCTCGGCCAGCTTGTCATATAGGCTGGCGGAGGTCTCGTCGGCGGCGATGGGGCAGGTCACTTTGCGGATCATGGCGCCGGTATCCAGCCCCACATCCATCTGCATGATGGTGACGCCAGTTTCGGCATCGCCCGCCCAGATGGAGCGCTGGATCGGTGCCGCGCCGCGCCAGCGGGGCAGCAGGGAGCCATGGACGTTGATGCAGCCCAGACGCGGGGTATCGAGTACCACCTTGGGCAGGATCAGGCCATAGGCCACCACCACCATCAGGTCGGCACCCAGTGCAGCAAGCTCGGCTTGCGCCTCTTCCTTGCGCAGAGAGGCAGGTTGGTAAACCGGCAGGTTGTGGGCAAGTGCCAGCTCTTTGACCGGGCTGGCGGTGAGCTTCTGGCCACGGCCTGCTGGCTTGTCGGGCTGGGTATAAACGGCAACGACCTCGTGGTCGGAAGACAACAACGCCGCCAGGTGACGGGCGGCGAAGTCGGGAGTACCGGCAAAAATCAGTTTCAGCTTATTCAATGGGGCAGATCCTCAGAGGACTTTGCGATCTTCACGGGCCATCTTTTCCAGCTTCTGGCGAATGCGCTGGCGCTTGAGCGGGGACAAGTAATCCACAAACAGCTTGCCGACCAGATGATCCATCTCATGCTGGATGCAGATGGCGAGCAGATCGTCGGCTTCCAGTTCGAATGGCTTGCCGTTGCGATCCAGGGCGCGGATTTTGATCTGTTCAGCGCGAGGCACCAGAGCACGGCTGCCGGGCACGGAGAGGCAACCCTCTTCAATGCCGGTGCTGCCGCACTGCTCGATGACCTCCGGATTGATCAATACCAGAGGATCTTCACGGTTTTCAGAGACATCGATCACTATGATGCGCTGGTGAATGTCGACCTGAGTCGCGGCCAGGCCAATGCCTTCCTCCGCGTACATGGTTTCGAACATATCATCTACAATCTGTTGTAACTCGGGTGTAAAGGTCTCGACAGGGGCTGCAACGGTGCGCAGGCGCTCATCGGGAAAACGCAATACATCTAGAATGGCCATAGTTTTTTCTTTAGTTTCGTATAAATGCAGTCAATATTGGCGTAATTCTAGTCATTTACGCCGACAAAAAACAGCAACACTTTGCGTACAGAAGTAACAGGGAGTGTTATGTATCTGAAGCAAACCATCCTCGCCTGCCTACTGGTGACCGTGAGTCAGGCAGCACTGGCCGATCAGCTGAGGTTGAAAGCGGGTTACCCCGAAAGTTATGTAGTGCAAAAAGGCGACACCCTGTGGGATATCTCCGGCAAGTATCTTTCCGAACCCTGGCTCTGGCCCCGTCTCTGGAACATCAATCCGCAGATAGCCAATCCTCACTGGATCTACCCCGGTGATGTACTGCATCTGAGCTGGGTCAATGGTGAACCCCGGCTCGGCAAGGCGATGCAGGGTGGCAAGCAAGTTATCCGTCTCGGCCCGAAAACCCGTTACGAGAACAAAGCCAACCCCATTCCGACCCTGCCTATCAGCGAGATCGGCCCCTTCCTGCAAACCGACCATATTCTGGCTGACAGCCAGCAGCAGAAAACCTTGCCCTATCTGCTGGGGTCGGATCAGAAACATATCGGCATGCTGGAGGGGGACACCCTCTATGTGCAGGGCTCCCTGACGCCGGGGCAGGTTTATGGCATTTATCACCCCGGAGTGGTCTACAAGGATCGCGAAACCGGTGAACTGCTGGGCCAGGAGGCGATCTTTGCCGGTGTGGTGCGGGCCGTGGCGCGTCTTGATGGCGATCGGACCGAGGTGACTCTGACTCATAACCAGCGCGAAGTGCTGCAGGGCGACAAGGTGATGCCGCTACCCGCTCAGGAGAACATGCCCGCAGTCTTCACACCGAAAGCGGCACCTGCCATCACGCCGGGCTATATCATCGATTTGCCGAACAAGACCCGGGGCGGTGGCAAGTTTGATGTGGTGCTGATCAACCGGGGTGGCCGCGATCAACTGGTCGCCGGGGATGTACTGGATGTCAGACGGCCCGGTGCTGCTCTGGTCACCAAGAATGGCGATGTGCAGTACAAGGAGCTCTCGTCGGTTTTTAACCGGGTGTTTTACAGCAGCAACAAAAAGGCACCACTGCCCTCTGAAGCGATTGCCCGTGTCATGTTGTTCAAGGTATATGACAAGGTGAGTTATGGTCTCATCATGCAGAGTAACGACATGGTGAGTGCGGGTTATCAGGTCACTCACTTCTGACGTGAATTATCTCGACGCGCGTCTGGCGCTCTGGCTAACTCTCGATGCGGTCACCGGTATTGGTCCGGTGACCGCTGCACGTCTGCTGGAACGGGCCTGGGGAAGTATTGATACCCTGTTCCAGAGCGATGAAGCGCAGCTGCATGGTATGGGGTTGTCGTCAGAGCAGATCAAACAACTGCGCTGGCCCTCGCCTGTGGTTGAGCAGAGCCTGGCTTGGGCCGCTTTGCCTGACAATCACCTTATTCCGCAAGATCACCCGATTTATCCACCCTTGTTGCGGGAAATTCCTGCGGCACCCCTGTTGCTCTACTGTCGTGGCGATCTTGCTGCGCTGTCGCTACCCCAGCTGGCAATGGTGGGGACACGCCATCCTACCTATGCAGGCAAAGATAATGCGTCCCGCCTCTGTAGCGAGCTGGTTGGATGCGGGTTAGCCATCACTTCGGGCCTTGCTCTTGGTATCGATGGTGTTTGCCATCAGCAGGCGCTGGCTTGTGACGGTATCACCCTTGCCGTGTTGGGTTCTGGGTTGGATTGCCTCTACCCCAAACGCCATCAGGGGCTGGCAGGCCAGATTCTGGAGAGTGGTGGTTTGCTTATCTCCGAACTGGCGCCGGATAAAGGGCCGCTGGCTGAACATTTTCCTCGTCGCAACCGTATTATCAGTGGTCTGTCGCTGGGAACTCTGGTGGTGGAGGCGACCGAGCAGAGCGGTTCGCTGATCACCGCCCGCTATGCGCTTGAGCAGGGGCGCGAAGTGTTTGCGGTACCCGGTGCCCCGCAAAACGCCCAGGCGATAGGGTGCAACAGATTAATTCAGCAGGGGGCCAAACTTGTGCTGAGTGCTGCCGATATAGTGGAAGAGCTGCCAGAGTGGGTCGCACGGCCACATTCGTCGGTCATACCATCTGAGCAACCGAATAATAGCGAATTGCCTTATGCCGATTTGTTGGATAACGTAGATTATAAGACCACGAGCGTGGATACCGTTGCCGAACGGGCCCAGCTTCCTGTCGAAGTGGTATTGGGCAGGTTGGTAGAGCTGGAGCTGGCCGGTGCAGTGATGGCGGTAGCCGGTGGATACGTCAGAGCGAGGAGGGCGAATCATGTTTGATGTATTGATGTACCTTTTCGAGACCTACATCCACAGCGATGCAGATGTGATGGTCGAGCAGGATGAGCTCACCGACGAGTTGAGCCGGGCCGGTTTCGATAAAGAAGAGATCGACAAGGCGCTCGACTGGCTGGAGCGGCTGGCCAATCTGCACGATAGCGAGCGGGAGGTCTATGTTACCGCCAGCGCGCAAGGCTCGATGCGTATCTATGCTCCGCAAGAGCTGGCACGCCTCAGCACCGAGTGCCGCGGCTTCCTGCTCTTTCTGGAACAGGCCCAGGTGCTGAATGCCGAAACCCGCGAGATCTGTATCGAGCGTCTGCTCGAACTGGACAAGCCGGATATCGAGCTGGATGACCTTAAGTGGGTCGTCATGATGGTGCTGTTCAACGTACCGGGCAGTGAAAATGCCTACCAGCAGATGGAAGAGCTGGTGTTTGATGAGTCAGACGGCGTCATTCACTGACAGTCCGGTGCCGCGCTGGTAGAATTCAGGCCATCTGGATTTCAAGGCGCGGCCCATGTCAAAAATCGATCATCACCTCTTTTCAGCCCACGAACATGCCTTCGAGCGCGAGCCGTGCCCGCAGTGCGGGGCCGAGCTGGTGATCCGCCAGGGCAAACATGGCCCCTTTCTCGGCTGTTCTGCCTATCCTGCCTGTGATTACATACGCTCCCTGACGCCATCCGGCCGCGACATCGAAAAGGTGCTCGAAGGCTCTGCCTGTCCCGATTGCGGAGAGCCGCTGGCGATCAAGAAGGGGCGTTACGGTCTCTTTGTCGGTTGTACCCAGTATCCGGCCTGTCAGCACATCGAATCCCTGCAGGAGAGCGATGATACCCAGATCCTCTGTCCCGAGTGTGGCAAGGGTCATCTGGTGAGCCGCACCTCCCGCTACGGCAAGCAGTTTTACTCCTGTGATGGCTATCCCCATTGCAAATATGTGGTGAACGACAAGCCGATCCCCATGCCTTGTCCCGCGTGTGGTTGGGGTATCATGGTAGAGAAAAAAGTGAGGGGAACGCTGCGTTGGGTCTGTCCGCAAAAGAAATGCAGCCACCAAAGTGAGCAGGTATAATCCCGCCGCCGCAACCGGATTGAAACGTTTTCGGTGAACTTCAACCCCCCACTTGGAGTAAGGAAATTCCCACCATGAATAAACCCTTTGTTGCCGTATTGATGGGCTCTGATTCTGATTTCCCCGTGATGCAGACTACCCTCGAGGTGCTCAAGTCATTTGATATTGCAGTGGAAGTCAAAGTCACCTCCGCGCACCGCACGCCGGCTGCGACTCATCAGTATGTGACCGATGCCGAGGCCCGTGGCTGCAAGGTCTTTATCTGTGCTGCCGGTCTGGCTGCGCATCTGGCGGGTGCCGT
Source organism: Aeromonas sp. FDAARGOS 1416 (assembly GCF_019048085.1). Taxonomy (NCBI): domain Bacteria; kingdom Pseudomonadati; phylum Pseudomonadota; class Gammaproteobacteria; order Aeromonadales; family Aeromonadaceae; genus Aeromonas; species Aeromonas sp. FDAARGOS 1416. Next base: position 3,973,632 of record NZ_CP077301.1, read on the forward strand.
AGCCGGCATCACGACTCGTCCCGTGATCGGGGTGCCCATCGATGGTGGCCCGCTCAAGGGGCTGGATGCGCTACTCTCCACCGTGCAGATGCCGGGTGGTGTACCGGTGGCGACCGTGGCGATCGGCAAAGCCGGTGCCAAGAACGCAGGTTATCTGGCAGCCCAGATGCTGGCAGTAGCCGATGATGAACTGGCGGCCAAGGTTCGGGCCGAACGCCAGAAGAATGCCGAAGAGGTGATGGCCAAGGATGCCGCCCTGCAGGCTCAACTCAAGTAAGTGAACGGGTGGCGATCCGGATGTGTCGTATTTTCCTGTGCAACAGCAAAACGTCACTTTGCCATGGTCGCCGTCATACGGATTCAACTTGCTACTAAGTGACGAGGCGGCAGCCAGGCTGCCGCATTTTTCCTATGCCAAATGAATTTGAACAGGCAGTTGCCGCCCTCCAACAGGAAGGGGTGATTGCTTATGCGACCGAGGCCGTGTTTGGTCTGGGTTGTGATCCCGACTCCGAAGTGGCGGTGCAGCGACTGCTGGCCATCAAACAGCGTCCGGTAGAGAAAGGGTTGATCCTGATTGCTGCCGACGTGGCGCAATTGCAGGATTACATCGATCTGAGTCAGCTTGGCGGTGAGCAACTGGCTCGGGTTGAAGCCAGCTGGCCCGGTCCTTTTACCTGGATCATGCCTGCCCGTGCAACGACGCCGGCCTGGCTGACCGGGCAGTTCGAGACCTTGGCGGTGCGCGTGACGGCTCATCCTCAGGTACAGGCGTTGTGCCGTGCCTTTGGCAAGCCGCTGGTTTCTACCAGCGCCAACCTGACCGGTGAGGAGCCTGCCCGTCGGGTGGCCGATATCGGTGAGCGGCTGGCAAGCAAGTTGGCCTATATCCTGCCCGGTGAAGTGGGTGGTCAAGCTAACCCATCCGAGATCAAGGACGCCCGAACCGGCGCCATTATCCGCCCCTCCTGAGCTGGCGGATACGTCATGATTTGCTATCAATCTGCTGAGTGGTGAGCTCACCGGATTGATTTAACTATAAAAATGGACAGGGCGTTCACGATCCTGCCTGACTGGAGACAAGATGAGCAAACCGGATGTGGCCCAGGTCAAGGCCTTCCTGTTGCAGTTGCAGGACGAGATCTGCCGTGGTCTGGAGCAGGCCGACGGCAGTGGACTCTTTGTGGAAGATGCCTGGAGCCGTGAAGGCGGTGGCGGTGGTCGCACCCGTGTGCTGCGCCACGGCGCGGTGATCGAGCAGGGGGGCGTCAACTTCTCCCATGTGTATGGCGATGCCATGCCTGCCTCTGCTACAGCCCATCGGCCAGAGTTGGCCGGTCGCAAGTTCGAGGCGATGGGCGTGTCGCTGGTGATCCATCCGCACAACCCCTATGTGCCGACCAGCCACGCCAACGTCCGTTTCTTCATCGCCGAGAAAGAGGGTGAAGAGCCTATTTGGTGGTTTGGCGGTGGCTTCGATTTGACGCCCTTCTACCCGTTTGCCGAAGATGTGCAGCACTGGCATCAGGTCTCCCGTGATCTCTGCCGGCCCTTTGGTGATGAGATCTATCCCGAGTTCAAATCCTGGTGCGATCGTTACTTCTTCCTCAAGCACCGCAACGAGACGCGAGGGGTGGGCGGTCTCTTCTTCGACGATCTTAATCGCTGGCCTTTTGCCGACTGCTTTGCCTTTATGCAGGCGGTAGGTCGGGGATATCTTGATGCTTACCTGCCGATCATCGAACGACGCAAGGCGCTGCCCTATGGCGAGCGGGAGCGGGAGTTCCAGCTCTATCGTCGCGGCCGTTATGTGGAGTTCAATCTGGTGTATGACCGTGGCACCCTGTTCGGGTTGCAGACTGGCGGACGTACCGAGTCGATCCTGATGTCGATGCCACCGCTGGCACGTTGGGAGTATGACTGGCAGCCGGAAGCGGGCACTCCTGAAGCCTTGCTCTACACCGATTACCTCACGCCGCGAGAGTGGCTGTGACCCGAGGGGCCATGATGGCCCCTTTTTACTGGCCGATATTCGGCTTGTTCCCGAGAGTGAAAACCCGTTAAATCGGAATATTGCCCTCTGATGGAACTCTTTGATGGATCGTTATCTGGTTTTTGGCCACCCGGTGCGCCACAGCAAGTCCCCCTTCATTCACACCCTGTTTGCCAGACAAACCCAGCAAGAGCTGGAGTATGGGCTGGCTGAATCCGCTGTCGACGAGTTTGCCCAAGCCCTGCGCACCTTCTTTGACCAAGGGGGCAAGGGATGCAATGTCACCGTTCCCTTCAAGGAGCAGGCATTCACTCTGGTCGATCGCTTGAGCCCGAGGGCCAAGCGGGCGGGCGCGGTCAATACCATCAAGCTGACCGATGATGGCGTGTTGCTGGGGGATAATACCGATGGCGCCGGATTGGTCGCCGATCTCAAGTCCCATGGTGTGACGCTGGTGGATAGCCGGATCCTGCTGCTGGGTGCCGGTGGCGCGGCTCGTGGTGCATTGGCGCCGCTGCTGGCTGAGTTGCCGAGCGAGCTGGTGATCGCCAATCGCACCCACACAAAAGCGCAACAGTTGGCTGCCGAATTCCACGATCTGGGGCCTGTGACTGCCCAGGCCTATGAGCAGTTGGCTGGTCCGTTCGATCTCGTTATCAATTCGACTTCTGCCAGCCTGCAAGGGGAGCTGCCGCCGTTGGCCCCCGCCCTGATCCACACTGATATTGCTATCTACGACATGATGTATGGCGCCTCGGATACGGCCTTTATCAGTTGGGCCAAACAGCATGGGGCCCGTCAAACCATGGATGGACTCGGCATGCTGGTGGAGCAGGCCGCCGAAGCGTTTACCGTGTGGCGCGGAATTCGTCCCGGGACTAAACAGGTATTGAGAGAGTTGAAGCGTAACTTGGGGGTGATATGAACCAGGGTATTCTGTTTCCCGATCTGATGGAGTGGCAGGCTGACGAACAGCGGGTGCGTTTTCCTGCCCAGCAGATGGGGGCGCTGATAGATTGTTACATCAGCCAGCGGCGGCTGGAGAGAATGACAGGTCTGGCGCTGACGAGAGAGGATGACATCGTCAGAGCCTTCGAAAGTGTACGTTTTGATATTGAAGACATGGCTGAAAAACTCATTGAAGAACAAGAGTTTGCTGAAGATGGTGCTATCTATCTCTGATTTTTCAAAGTTTTTTTGTTTTGTAGCGGAACTACTTTGAAATGGCGCTGACTAACTAGATAGTTGAGGAAGTGCTAGCTAGTCACCTTTATAACTCCCCGGTATTCGTACTGGGGATTTTTTTATCTGCATGAAAGTAAAAGGTTTTTTCTTAATCTGTAAGTTGTGAAACTAAATTACATAAATTACTTTCACTTTCTGCTGCTTTGCTGTACAGTTGTCTGCGTAGGGTACAGAGGTAAGATGTTCTATCTTTCAGACCTTTTATTTCACGTAATTGAATGTGGCTGAATAGCTGCCCCGATGAGGTTCTCGTCGGGGTGTTTTTTTATGCGCATCATTTAGAGTAAATGCTTTAAATTGGCGATGCATTTGATAGAATGAGGCTGCTTCTTGAGGAATACCTGTCGTCTGGTACTCAAGATTCAGCTTCTTCCCAATTTTTTGAACTTATTATTTCAGGCTGGATGGCATCACTGTCGTCCGGCCTCATTTTTATCCCTTTCGGTTAGAACTTGTAATTAAATTTCATTTTTGTCTCTTTTTGTAATTCTTGTTCGTTTTGAAAGAACGAATTTGAAAACGCTATCAACGCCTACTTAAGTTAATTATTTTTGTGAATTAACTGCCTATCTATATGAACTTTAAGCAGTATTGGATATAGCAGGGGAGGCGAATGCGGGGTATTTGTCGTGAGGCAGGTGAAAGCGGCAATCTGAAACCCTTTCAATCAGCGGAGGAGTGCTCCGCCAATTGCAAGGAGAGCGAGGAGTAGATTACTCCTCGGCAGGTTGCTGTTCATCAGCGTCCAGCAGGTCGGTATCGTCACCACTGACGTACCATTCGGTCAGGGTTTGCGCCAGCTTCTCCACACCGATATTGGTGAGGGAGGAGAACGCTTCGACCTGGATCTGGGAACCGAGGTTGGCAACGGCCTGGCGCACCTTGATTACCTGGTTGTTGCGCGGGCCGGGGCTCAATTTGTCAGCCTTGGTCAGCAGCAGCATGACGGGCAACTGACGGTGCGAGCTCCACTCCAGCATGTTCATGTCGGTATCTTTGAGCGGGTGGCGGATGTCCATCAGGATCACCAAACCTTTCAATGACTCACGGCGCTGCAGATACTCTGCCAGTGATTTTTGCCACTTGAGCTTCATTTCCAGCGGAACTTGCGCATAACCATAACCCGGCAAGTCGACCAGACGCTTGCCCGGTTCCAGCTCAAACAGGTTGATCAGCTGGGTACGACCGGGTGTCTTACTGGTGCGCGCCAAGTTCTTGTGTTTGGTTAAGGTGTTCAATGCAGATGACTTACCGGCGTTGGAACGGCCGGCAAACGCGATCTCGACACCCCCATCATTTGGCAGGTGACGGATGTCGGGTGCGCTGGTCACAAAATGCACCTTATTGAAATTCAGAGTTTGTGTATCCAACGTAAATTCCCCATGGAGATAGAGGGTTATAGAGTTACTTTTTTGTAAAATGGTGTAAAATAGCGTCGCTTAAACGCGTTTATTTTAACATGCCTTCAGCGGCATGGGATCTGGAAGCCTAATAACGAAAAGTTGGAACGCCATGAAGAACCTAGTCATTACTCTTGCTCTGATGGTTGGCGTAACGGGGATGGCACAAGCCAAGGGCGATGCCGCTGCGGGACAGACCAAGGCTGCCGTTTGTGCGGCTTGTCATGGACCGGACGGAAACAGCCTGGTTGATATGTACCCCAAAATTGCTGGTCAGCACGCATCATATATCAAAAAGCAGTTAGTTGAACTGAAGGCTGCCGCTTCTGGTCAAATTGGCCGGGTTGCGCCAGTGATGGGGCCGATGGCGTTACCTTTGTCGGAACAGGACATGGATGACCTGGCGGCTTATTTCTCCAGCCTGAAGGTTACCCCTATCGCTGTCCCTGACGACGTGGTCGAAGCGGGCAAGGCACTCTATATGGGTGGTGACATGAGTCGCGGTCTGGCAGCTTGTACGGCTTGCCATGGTCCCCGTGGCTCGGGTGTCGAACAGGCGAAGTATCCAAACCTGTCCGGCCAGCATCCTGCCTATATCAAGGCTCAGCTCATCGCATTTCGTGCCGGCACGCGTGACAACGATCCGAATGGCATGATGCGGGACGTTGCCAAGAAACTGACTGATCAGGATATCGAAGCCCTCTCCAAATATGTGGCGGGTCTGCACTGATATAGTCGATACGGTCGATTTGAGTTGAAACGGGGAGCCTGGGCTCCCCGTTATTTTTATGGCTTTCAGATAATTCTCGGTTTAATCCCCCCGTTCTGTAAGAGATCTCCCATTCTCAAGGCAGGCCAAGGCTCATAAAATTGCATAAAATATTAAATAATCATTATTTATCAATGAATTATATGAATGTTGATATTTTTCGACATGTTGAGAATGTTTTGAGTGGATTGAGCCGCTTTATAGAGTTGGTACAGTAGGCTTAATGGATTCACCCACGGATTGGGTGGCGGTTTCACGACAGGGGGTTGTGAGCAGAGGATGGCTGGCGTGGCGGGATGCCATGGGCTCGGATGAGCTGGCAAAGGATTGAAGGATCAGGATGGTGACCATCTCCGGAGCGGGATGGGGTTGCGGGATGCAGACTCCCCGGCACGATGGCAGGATGCGGTCGAGACGGGTCAAACAAGCACACGCACATTCAGGAACGACCAATATAAGGTCAGGATGACCACACAACGATATGATGCGGCGACAAGTTGTCATGGAGAGGACGAAACAGACTGTTTTGCCATTCAGGATGGCGCACGCATGAACATATCAAGGCAGCTTCGGCTGCCTTTTTTCTTTTGGGTCATTAACCCGATTAGCCATTCTGTGTCAAAATACCAGCAACATACCCAGAGGATACCGATCCTGCGGTGTTCAGTGGCCTGATTGGGCCTGATTGGTGCGGGATCCTGCTCTTGTTCCAGCCTTACTGTTCCTCGCATCGTATCCCACCGGGTGAGATCATCCCGGGTACGGGTCAAACCAGTTATTTTCGGAGTTAGCCATTCATGTCTGCCAAACAACCCACTCGCAAGCCTACTGGCAAGCGCAAAGAATCTGATGTCAGTGCTCAGGAAGGCCGTGAGCGTAAACGGGCTGCCAAGCGAAAGGGCCTGAAGGCTGGTTCTCGTCAGCAAGTTGAACAGCCGAAGAACAAGTCTGGCAACAGCCAGTCTAAAGATCCGCGTATCGGTTCCCGCAAGCCGGTAGTGCTGGTGGTGGATGACAAACAGAAGAAGCCGGCAGCACCCAAGGCGGTGAAAGAGAAGAAGCTGGTGATGACCCCCGAGCAGGAGCTGGCTTCTATCGAAAACGATGACCGCTTGAATGATCTGCTGGATCGTCTGGATGCCGGTGAAACCCTGGAAGCGGCCGAGCAGGCCTGGGTTGATCAGCGCGTCGACCGTTATCAGGAGCTGATGGATGAGCTGGGCATCATCGACAATGACGATGATGAAGATGACGATCTGCCGTTTGATGATGGCGATGATGCCGAGTTCGACGAGCAGAAACCGGCCTCCGAAGAGGAGTTGTGGGATCGTTTCAACCAGGTCGATTTCAAGCCGGAACCCAAGCCTGAGCCGAAGAAAAAGTGATGAGTGGATGGATGCTGGCCGCCCTGTTGGGCGGCCTGATTTTGTCAGGATTGGCCATCTATGCAGGCATGCTGCTAGCCAGACTGAGGCGACAGCAAGCGATGCAGTGGCAGGCTATAACTGCTCGCAATGAGCGAATTCTGGAGAGCGTACGGGTCATTGCCCATGCGGTGCAGGAGGGGCAGTGCGATTACTCCGAAGGCGCCATTCGGCTGACCAATCTGCTGGATGCGTTGCAGATCAAGGGGGGGCGAGCGTTCGTTGCCGAGTTCCCGGGTCTGTACGGGCTGTATGAGAAGGTGAAAGATATGCCGACTCATGAGGCCAGACGCGCCCTCAAGCGCAATGAAGTGATGAAGATGGATCTCGAACGCAGCGGCTACGAGGCCGAGCTGGAGGCTCAGATCCTCAAGGATGTGGCCCAGCTGAAGGATTTTCAGTTAGGTCGGTGAGCCAACAATAACAACAAGAGAGGAAGCGAGCGTGCAAGCAGAACAGATTGTGTGGGATCAGGCCCTGATCGAAAAATATAACTACAGTGGCCCGCGTTACACCTCTTATCCCACTGCGCTGGAGTTCAACGAGAGCTTCGGCTATCCGGATTTTGTCCGCGCAGCCGGCCAGTATCCCGAGCGCAATCTGTCGCTCTACGTGCACATCCCTTTCTGTCACAAGCTCTGCTACTACTGCGGCTGCAACAAGGTCATTACCCGTCATCAGCACAAGGCTGACGAGTATCTCGACTACCTGGAGCAGGAGATCAAGGCGCAAGCCCCGCTCTTCAAGCACCGTCTGGTCACCCAGCTGCACTGGGGTGGCGGTACACCCACCTATCTGGATGAAGCACAAACGCGCCGTCTGATGGCCATGCTGCGTGAGCACTTCCATTTCGCCGAAGAGAGGGAGTTCAGCATCGAGGTCGATCCGCGCGAGATTGCCATTACCATGCTGGATGTGCTGCGAGACGTCGGCTTCAACCGCATCAGCCTTGGGGTGCAGGACTTCAACAAGGATGTACAGCTCGCAGTCAACCGCGAGCAGGACAACGACTTTATTAAAGCCATGTTGGAACGGGCCAGAGAACTGGGTTTCCGCTCGACCAACCTCGACCTTATCTATGGCCTGCCGCATCAGGATCGTGCCAGCTTCCACCATACGCTGGAAGAGGTGCTCAAGACGGATCCGGCGCGCCTCTCCATCTTCAACTATGCCCATCTGCCGAGCCGCTTTGCCGCCCAGCGCAAATTGAAAGAGGTGGATATGCCTGCGCCGCAGGAGAAATTGGCCATGCTGCAGGACACCATCGCCTTCCTCACTGGTCAGGGTTACCAGTTCATCGGCATGGACCATTTTGCCAAACCCGATGACGAACTGGCGGTGGCGCAGCGCGAGGGCAAGCTGCACCGCAACTTCCAGGGCTATACCACTCAGGGAGATTGTGATCTGTTGGGGCTGGGGGTCTCCTCCATCAGCATGATCGGTGATGCCTACTCCCAGAACCAGAAAGAGCTCAAGGCGTATTACGCACAGGTTGCAGAGCTGGGTCATGCCCAGTGGAAAGGCTGCTCGCTCAATCAGGATGACCTGATCCGCCGTGAGGTGATCAAGCGGCTCATCTGTGATTTCCGTCTGAACTTTGCCGCTGTCGAACAGGCGCACGGGCTCAATTTCAGAGAGTATTTTGCCGATGATCTCAAGCTGCTGCAGACCTTCATCAACGATGGATTGGTGCGTATGACGGAGGATGGTCTGGAAGTCTCCTCCACGGGGCAGCTGCTGATCCGTAATATCTGCATGTGCTTCGACATGTACCTGCGCAACAAGGCGCGTCAGCAGCAGTTCTCTCGCGTGATTTAAGCTTGTTTGCCGATTAGAAAACAGAAAAGGGCGCCATAGTGGCGCCCTTTCATATGTATTTTGCTTAGGCAGCGGGTCGGGAAGGTTCTGGCAAGAGGCCGTGGGCTGAGGCAAGCGATAGGGCTGTGAAACGCAGATAAAAAGATGGGGGCGACTTGCGTCGCCCCCGGTAGTCGTATCGCTCAGATCCTTGAACGAAGTTGCTCCCTGCAATCCCTGACTGTTTACCTCTTCCTTTAGGTTTCCCCTTCCCAATCCTTTGGGGTGTCCTTTAGCCGTCTTGGCCTGACGAGTCATCCTGTCCCGTCGCACTTTCTCCGTCCTGGGAGGTGTCCTTTACCACATCCTGTGGTGAGTCCATTTGCCCAACCCTGGCAGCCAGTCTTCCTGACCGACTTCATTGCGTCCGTGCATGAGTAACTATAAGGATTTTCTAACGGGCTACAACGCCAGATTGGAAAACGTTTTTGTCATTAGCTGTTTCGAAAGTGGTGAGTTTCGATTTATTCATTTATAAACAGCCAGTTAAGTTGCTCATCTTCATGTTTTAAGATCTTATCTTCCGATTATCTCGGGGATCTTTTAGGCTGTTTGCTTACATATGGAATGGCAGATCTCTTACACGGCGTTTTGGTTGCTTCAGAAACAGATTTTGCAGTCTGATGATGGCCATTCGGGGTGAGTTGGTGAGGCACACAAAGAGCGGCTGAATGGAGAAATTATGAGCGCTGGTTGAGCCGCTCATAGATGGTCTGGCGCTCTTCAGGAGTCAGCGAAGAGAAGTAGTGGGTAAAGAGGCGCAGCAACAGGGACTTGTTCATGCCATCTTGCTGGGTCAGATTACCCAGCTCGTCGATGGCCACCGTGCTCATGGAGAAAGTGGCTTTTTTGTAGCTGGGCTTCAGGTGCTCGCCACTCTCGATAAAGGCCAGCGCCGACAACGCCTCGTCACGATGCAGGCCCAGTTCAAGGCTGACCACCTTGGGTTTGCCCTTGGCGTAGAAATCCGCATCTTCGATAAATTCGTCGACGGTGAACTTCTTCTGGTGATGCAGCTGGTGCTTTTTCTTCAGATCGGCCAGACCCATCTCACACCCCCACTTGCAGGAACTCTTTGGCGATGGCCCGGATCTCTTCGGCGGATTTGCCATCCGGCTCGATCTCCATCACCGACAGCCCCTTCTCTTCGCTGTCGTCATAGACGTTGCGACCATAGGTGATGGCGTTCAGGACGTCGACACCGAACGAGGAGCAAACCTCTTTCGCTTCGAGAATGCGTTTTACCTGATTGGGCAGGGCGGGGCACTGGGTCAGCACTACGGCTGCATTGAGCGTCGGATTAACCATCTTGCAGGTGGTGATGAGATCTTCCATGTGGGGCAGGGTCTTGAGGTCGCGGCGTTTTGGGCGCAAGGGGATAAGGGCGTGGGTGGCGACAGCCATGGTGGAGCGCAGCGCCCGGTTGTCTTGCCCGCCGCAATCGACGATGACGTAGTCGTAGCGGTTTTTCAGGCTGAGCAGGTCGTTGCGAATATTGCCATAGAGCTGTACGCAGTTGATTTGTGGCAGCTCCGGGTTGTCATTGCGCTCCTGAATCCAGTCAGAGGTGGTGCGCTGCGGGTCGCAGTCGACCAGTAACACCTCCCCCTGAAATTGGGATCTGAGGTAGACCGCCAGATTTTGTGCCAGGCAGCTCTTGCCACTCCCCCCCTTCTCTCCACCGACCAACAAGATCATGACGTTCCCCTATCCATGAGAAAACCGCTGATTTCAGTATAGGAGGGGCCAGTCTCATCACAAGGCGAGAGGAGTGATGCTCCTCTCGTTGTTTCGACTAGTAATGAACGCTGCCTCCCTGCCAGCGGCAGACATAGTCAGGCACCAGCATCTGGGGGGCCTTGTCGACATGGCATACCACCATGGGCATGGCAGGGGCTCCTTCAGCCTGACTGAGGGTGGGGAGCGCAGAGAGCAGCAAAGTCGCGAGCAACAGCATGGGTTTCATCTTCATAACAACTCCTTGGTAGTGCCATTCCTGTGTGATCTGGATCACTTTCTGAGTTAAGCCGAGGTTGGCGCCAGTGCAAGGTGAGACGAATAAATTCAATTAATGAAAAAAGTATCAAAAGGCGTTGTGGTGACCGACGAGGATGGCTGCCCACCTCGATGCGGACTTTGTGCATATTAAGTTGAACCGAACAAAGAGGTGGTGACTGATGAGGCCTGGCCTGATGGGGTTGGCATCAATGCCATGATCTGGAACAAGAAAAAATTTATGCAGTGAATGTGGTCGATGTGAGTATTTATTTCTCCCGCGTTCCTCCCGTCACGGCGATGTATTCAATACATATGGAGTAATATTCAAATTCTATTTGTAAAGTTATTTATAGTTATGATTTTTAACAGTTTTTGTTATTTGAATTTAATCGATCCAGTGAGTTGGCATGAATAAAAAATGAATCAATCTGAAATATAGCAGGGTGGTTTTGCATGGTTATTCGGTGCACTTTGTGTGGAAAATGCGCAATTTGCTACCGGGCTCATAGATTGGATGGTGAATATATTCAGTTCTGGGTGAATGTGATCAATGTCTAAGTTTGTCGTGATTCGCAGGGCTAACCTCGGTCTCGAAAGGCAAGGGCAGGATAGAACATAAGCCGATTACCCTACATAAAGAATATCCCGCCTTAGCCACGAGCATGAATAGAAGGAATCTATTCAATCACTCGCAGGGACCACTGCTAGACGGAATATAATCATGAGCAAATTTTATGTAGGTTCTGAAGTTGGCCAATTGCGCCGTGTCATGTTGCACCGCCCCAACCTCAGTCTGAAGCGTCTGACTCCTTCCAACTGCCAGGATCTGCTGTTCGATGACGTCCTGTCTGTTGAACGCGCCGGTCAGGAGCACGACAAATTCGCTCAGGTACTGCGCGATCAGAATGTCGAAGTTTTCCTGCTGACCAATCTGCTGGCCGAGACTCTGGATGTGCCGGAAGCCAAAACCTGGCTGCTGCAACATCAGGTCTCCGACTATCGCCTCGGCTCTTCTTTTGCCAACGACGTGCGCTGCTTCCTGGCTGACATGCCGCACCGCGAACTGGCCCGCATTCTCTCCGGCGGCCTGACTTACTCCGAGATGCCCTACAGCGGCGTCAACATGGTAGTGGGCATGCACGCTCCGACCGATTTCATCATCGAGCCGCTGCCCAACCACCTCTTTACCCGTGACACCTCCTGCTGGGTTTACGGTGGCGTTTCCATCAACCCGATGGCCAAGCCGGCTCGTCGCCGCGAGACCAACCATGTGAAGGCCATCTACCGCTGGCACCCGATGTTTGCCGGTCAGGACTTCATCAAGTACTTCGGTGACGAGGAGCGTGACTACGACAACTCCACCATCGAGGGTGGCGACGTACTGGTTATCGGCCGCGGCGCTGTGCTGATCGGCATGTCCGAGCGCACCACCCCGCAAGGTGTCGAGCACCTGGCTCGCAGCCTGTTCAAACATGGTCAGGCCAAGCAGGTCATCGCCATGGAGCTGCCGAAGCACCGCAGTTGCATGCACCTGGATACCGTCATGACCCACATGGATATCGATACCTTCTCCGTCTATCCGGAAGTGATCCGCAAGGACGTGCAGTGCTGGAGCCTGACTCCGGGCGGCGCTACCGGCATGAACATCAAGGAAGAGGGTTACTTCGTCACCGCTATCGAGAAAGCGCTGGGCGTGGATCAGCTGAAGATCATCACCACTGGTGGTGACAGCTTCGAAGCCGAACGCGAGCAGTGGAACGACGCCAACAACGTGCTGACCGTACGTCCCGGCGTGGTGGTGGGTTACGAGCGCAATACCTACACCAACGAGAAGTACGACAAGGCCGGTATCACAGTTCTCTCCATCCCGGGTGATGAACTGGGCCGTGGCCGTGGCGGCGCCCGCTGCATGAGCTGCCCGATGGAACGCGACAGCATCTGATGAGACGGCGTGGCGCCGGCAGAAGCTGGCGCCACACAGAACCAAACTCGAGATTAACCACTATGAAAAAACCAACTGTCGTCGTCGCTCTGGGTGGCAATGCACTGCTCCGTCGTGGTGAGCCACTGGAAGCGGATATCCAGCGCAAGAACATTGCAACTGCCGCCAAGACCATCGCCCTGATCGCTCAGGAGTACAACGTGGTGCTGGTGCATGGCAACGGCCCGCAAGTCGGCCTGCTGGCCCTGCAAAACAGCGCCTACACCAAGGTATCCCCCTATCCGCTGGATGTGCTGGGTGCCGAGTCCCAGGGCATGATCGGCTACATGCTGATCCAGGAGCTGAAAAACCTGATGCCGAGCCGCAACGTCACCGCGCTGCTGACTCAGGTGCAGGTCGATCCCAAGGATCCGGCATTCGCCAACCCGACCAAATTTATCGGCCCCGTCTACGAAGAGGCTGAAGCCCGCACCCTGGCAGAAGAGAAGCACTGGGTGGTCAAGGCTGACGGCAAGTTCTTCCGCCGTGTAGTGCCATCCCCGCTGCCCCAGCGCATCGTGGAAGGCGATGCCATCGAAACCCTGATTGCCCAGGGCCACCTCATCATCTGTACCGGTGGTGGCGGCATCCCTGTGACTTGGGATGGCCAGAGCCTGACCGGTATCGAAGCCGTCATCGACAAGGACATGTCTGCCGCCTATCTGGCCAAGCAGATCAAGGCCGACGCCCTACTGATCCTGACCGATGCCGATGCCGTCTATCTGGATTGGGGCAAGCCGACCCAGCGTCCGCTGCGAGTCACCAGCCCGGACGAGCTGGCCGGGGTCAAGTTCGACGCAGGTTCCATGGGACCGAAAGTCGAAGCCTCTTGTGAATTTGTCAAAGCGACCGGCGGCATGGTCGGCATCGGCTCGCTGGAAGATGGCCTCGCCATCCTCAAGGGTGAAGCCGGCACCAATATCGTCGCCACCCGCACCGTACATGCGTAATTACCGATATCTGTACTGAGAATGCGTAGTCAACACTACTGCCCGAACTGGTCTGAAACATATATAGAGAGAACTCATCATGGCTTTTAATCTGCGTAACCGTAACTTCCTGAAACTGCTGGACTTCACCCCGCGCGAAATCCAATACATGATCGACTTGGCCATCGACCTGAAGAAAGCCAAATACGGTGGCTACGAGCGCAAGCATCTGGTCGGCAAGAACATCGCCCTGATTTTCGAGAAGACCTCCACCCGTACTCGTTGTGCGTTTGAAGTGGCGGCCTTCGACCAGGGCGCGCAAGTCTCCTACCTTGGCCCGAGCGGTTCCCAAATCGGTCACAAGGAGTCCATGAAGGACACCGCCCGTGTACTGGGTCGCATGTATGACGGTATCGAATACCGCGGCTACGGTCAGGAGATCGTGGAAGAGCTGGGCGCCTACGCCGGAGTCCCGGTCTGGAACGGCCTGACCAACGAATTCCACCCAACCCAGATCCTGGCCGACTTCATGACCATGCTGGAGCACGGCAAGGGCAAGCGTCTGGATCAAATCAAGTTCGCCTACCTGGGTGATGCCCGCAACAACATGGGTAACTCCCTGATGGTCGGCGCCGCCAAAATGGGCATGGACATCCGTCTGGTTGCACCGAAAGCCTTCTGGCCGGAAGAGGAGCTGGTTGCCAAGTGCCGCCTGATTGCCGAAGAGACCGGCGCACGCATCACCCTGACCGAAGATGTGAAAGAGGGTGTGCTGGGTGCTGACTTCCTCTACACCGATGTCTGGGTATCCATGGGTGAAGCGAAAGAAGCCTGGGATCAGCGCGTCAAACTGATGACCCCGTATCAGGTCAACATGGATGTCATCAACGCCACCAAGAACCCGGATGTGAAGTTCATGCACTGCCTGCCGGCGTTCCACAACGACGAGACCACCATGGGCAAGGAAGTGGCTGACAAATATGGCATGAAAGGCCTGGAAGTGACTGAGGACGTGTTCGAATCCGAGCACAGCATCGTTTTCGACGAGGCCGAAAACCGGATGCACACCATCAAGGCAGTGATGGTTGCTACGCTGGGCGACTAAGGTCGCAGTAGTGGTGCCGGGGGGCGACCCCCGGCTTTTCGACCATGTGACAGCGGCATAATACCTCTAACCCTACAACCCGCAGCCTGCATGGATACCACACCCACAGAAGGAAGCTGGACCATGACCAAATTCAAGTTCCCGTCAGCCTACACGATACTGTTTGTGCTGATCGCCCTGGTGGCCGCCCTGAGCTGGATAGTGCCGGCCGGCAAATATGAGATGACCATGAACGAAGCCCTCGGCAAAGAAGTGCCGGTGGCGGGTACCTACAAACTGGTGGAGGGGAATCCCCAGGGGATCGTCGACGTGCTGCTGGCACCTATCGATGGCCTCTACAACCACGACACCTATGAGGCAGGCGCCATCGACGTCTCCCTCTTTATCCTGATCATCGGTGGTTTTCTTGGCATAGTGACCAAGACAGGTGCCATCGATGCCGGTATTGAACGTGTGACCGACCGCCTGCGCGGCCGGGAAGAGTGGATGATCCCGATCCTGATGGCGCTGTTCGCCGCAGGCGGCACCATCTACGGCATGGCCGAAGAGTCGCTGCCTTTCTACACCCTGCTGGTGCCGGTGATGATGGCCGCCCGCTTCGACCCAGTGGTGGCAGCGGCAACCGTATTGCTGGGCGCCGGTATCGGTACTCTGGGTTCCACCATCAACCCGTTTGCGACTGTTATTGCAGCCAACGCTGCCGGTATCTCCTTCACCGACGGTATCTGGCTGCGCGTTGCCATGCTGGTCGCCGGTTGGCTGCTCTGTGTTGCCTACGTCATGCGTTACGCCAAGATGGTGCGCAGCGATCCGAGCAAATCTCTGGTGGCTGACAAGTGGGAAGAGAACCGTGCCCACTTCCTTGGCAACAAGAGTGACCAGATGCTGGAGTTCACCCTGACCCGTAAAATCGTGCTGGGTATCTTCGTCGCCGCCTTCGCCGTGATGATCTACGGTGTGGCCGTGCTGGGCTGGTGGATGGCGCAGATCTCCGGTGTGTTCCTGGCAGCCGCCATCATCGTTGGTCTCATCTCCCGCATGAGCGAGGAGGAACTGACCTCCAACTTTATCGATGGTGCTCGCGACCTGCTGGGGGTGGCGCTGATTATCGGTATCGCCCGCGGTATCGTGGTAGTGATGGATAACGGCATGATCACTCACACCATTTTGCACAGTGCAGAAGGGATCGTGACCGGCCTCTCCACCATCGTCTTTATCAACGTG
The DNA here is from genome assembly GCF_019048085.1 of Aeromonas sp. FDAARGOS 1416. Lineage (NCBI taxonomy): Bacteria > Pseudomonadati > Pseudomonadota > Gammaproteobacteria > Aeromonadales > Aeromonadaceae > Aeromonas > Aeromonas sp. FDAARGOS 1416. Next base: position 3,989,557 of record NZ_CP077301.1, read on the forward strand.
ATGTTCGTGCTGGAAGTGGTGCTCTCTTTCCTGGTGCCGTCCTCCTCCGGTCTGGCTGTACTGACCATGCCGATCATGGCGCCGCTGGCCGACTTCGCCAACGTGGGCCGCGATCTGGTGGTGACTGCTTACCAGTCTGCCTCCGGTCTGGTGAACCTGGTGACCCCGACCTCCGCCGTGGTCATGGGCGGTCTGGCCATCGCCAAGGTGCCTTATGTGCGCTGGCTGAAGTGGGTGGCTCCGTTGCTCGGTATCCTGACTGTGCTGATCGTGGTCTGCCTGAGCCTGGGCGCCGTGCTCTCCTGAGGATGGCAAGCAAGATGAAGCGGGAGCCTGCGGGCTCCCGTTTTTTTATGGGCGCAAGAAGTGATGGGCACAAAGTCGCAGGCAACAAAAAGGCGACCCGCAGGTCGCCTCGATGCATTCGATGAAAGGGGTTAGCGGGCTTGTGCCAGGGTGCGCACCACGGCGGCGTGGGCCTGACGGGTGCGGCTGATATGGCGCGGCGCGACCAGTACTACATCGTTGCCCGCGACGGCGCCCATGATCTCGGGATTGGCGTTGCGATCCAGCAGGCGGGCCACCACGGTGGCGGCCCCCGGAGTGGTGTGGATCAGCACCATCTGCTGGTTGTGTACCACTTCACGCACCATGTCGTGGATCGAGCGGGTGCTGCCGGCGGGTTCCAGCTGCTCGTCGACCAGGGTGTAGACCTTCTTGCCGTTGGCATTCTGCGCCTTGGCAACGCCGAGACGGCGCAGCAGGCGGGAGATGGTGGACTGGCTGATGTCGGCAAAGCCGCGCTCCGACAGCTCGCGACGGATCTCTTCCTGGGTGCTGTAGCAGTGCTGACCGATGATCTGGCGACAGGCATCCAGCTGGGCCAGATCGGGCTCTTGGGCAACGGGACGACTGAGGGTTTTGACCACGGCGAATTCCTTTGATGATGACCGGAGGTAAACGCGCGATATCTGCCATAGCAGTCAGTTATCAGGCAAAAACACTGATAATCCATCTATATGCAGGGAATGAGCGGGCATTACCATCTTGCGATGGCAAATTATAGCTGACTGGAAATTCGGTGATGTGACAGGGTTCAAAAATGGGCCCCGCAGGGCCCAATCAGATATCAGTAACGCTCGCTGACGATGTCCTGAGTGAAGGACTTCTCGCAATATTTGCACTTCATCCGCACGACGCCTTTCACTTCGCGCACCCGGAAGTAGCTGTCTACCGGCTCGTTGTGGGAGATGCAGTTGGAGTTGGGGCAGTGGAACACCCCGGCGATGAACTCCGGCAGCTCCAGCTGGTGCTTCTTCACCACATTGAAGTCTTCGATGATGTTGACGGTCGCTTTCGGGGCGAACAGCGCCAGCTGGTTGGCCTGTTGCTCGGTCAGGCGGGTGTTCTCAATCTTGATGAGATCCTTCTTGCCCAGCGCGCCGGATTTCAGGTTGAAGCCGACGGTGATCCGCTCCTGGGTTTCGACCAGCTGGAACAGCTTGAGGATCTTGATGCCCTGGCCAGCGGGGATGTGATCGATGACGGAGCCGTGACGGATGGCTTCGACTTGCAGTTGGTTCTTGTCAGACATGATATTCCCCTAAGCTCAGACAGTTTCGTTCAGTACCAGTGCCAGCAGCGCCTGGCGTGCATAGACCCCGTTCTCCGCCTGCTGGAAGTAGCAAGCGTGGGGAGTCTTGTCGACCGCTACATCGATCTCGTCGACGCGGGGCAGGGGATGCAGGATCTTCATGGTGGGCTTGGCCCCTTCCAGAGTCGCCAGTTCCAGAATGAACTTGGCGGCCATGTGCTTGTATTCAGTCTCGTCGAAGCGCTCTTTCTGGACGCGGGTCATGTAGAGGATGTCCAGCTCCGGCATCACCTCTTCCATGGTCTGGTGGACGCTGAACTGGATGCCCTTCTCTTCCAGCTCTTCACAGATGTAGTCCGGCATCGCCAGCGCTTCCGGGGAGATAAAGAAGAAGCGACAGTTGAACAGGCTGAGGGCCTGGGCCAGCGAGTGCACGGTGCGGCCATATTTCAGGTCACCGACGAAGGCGACGTTGAGGTTGTCCAGACGGCCCTGGGTCTCATGGATGGTGAACAGGTCGAGCAGGGTCTGGCTCGGATGCTGGTTGGAGCCGTCGCCGCCGTTGATGACCGGCACGCGGGAGAATTCGGAGGCTAGACGGGCCGCACCCTCTTTCGGGTGGCGCATCACCACCGCATCCGAGTAGGAGCCGATGATCTTGATGGAGTCAGCCAGCGTCTCGCCCTTCTTGGCGCTGGTGTTGCCACCGTCGGCGAAGCCGATGATGTTGCCGCCAAGGCGCTGTACCGCGGTCTCGAAGGAGAGGCGGGTGCGGGTGGAGGCTTCGAAGAAGCAGCTGGCAACCAGCTTGTCTTTCAACAGGCTGGTGTCAGGTTCAGCCTTCAACCGTTGTGCGGTTGAGACTACCAGTTCCATTTCTGACCGGGTCAGGTCCGAAATGGAGATGACATGTTTCTTATAGAGTGGATTGGTCATCGTCTGCATTCCCTTTGACATCATTGGAGGTTTTTCGGGCACAAAAAAAAGCCCCTGAAACAGGGGCTTTTTTTAAAAATAACTGGGGATCTTTGGGGTGGGAACCGGAAAAAACGGGGCCGCTCTGGTGCGCACCACCCGTCTGCAAGGCTGTTTTCTGAATCAAAAACTGCATCGTTTCGTCCCGACCTTTTTCAAAAACGGACAGATTATAGGGCCGCTTTTTTAATTGTCAAAATTTTATTTCTGATGCCAATTTCAGCGTGAAAAACGTTTAAGTGGCGGAAACATGACGACAAATCCACACCTTGTGCGTCTCTTGCAGCGATTCCCCATCGCGGGCCATGGCGCGCAAATAACCGAGTCTGTGGTGCCCTTCCAGCAGGCAGTATGGTTGTGGCAGCGGTTGCCCGTTCGGGTAACTGCACCCCTCGGCGGGCACCAGCACGATGACAGGTTCGGGCCAGGTGCCTTCGCTCAGCATCTTCTCGCCGAGCCAGGAGCGACGGACATAGCGGTTGCTGCGCAGCATCTCGCCCCAGCGCTCGATCACCTCCATATGGTGGGAGTCTATCTGATCCACCAGTTGCGCGGTGGGCCAGCTTTCACAGGTGAACTGATGGCTGGCGAGATCGATAAAGCTCCAGTTGGACTCAAAACCGCGCCAATGACGGTAAATCCACTGGGAAAGCACATTTTCAGGAATAAAGGGCACCAGCGGCGCGACCCGTTCAAGATAGGCGGGCAGGGCCTCTGTCTTGCGTTCATCCCTGAAATTGAGGGGCGCCAGTTGTTGGAGCAATCGGTAATTGAGCATAAGTGGCCTCCCGGTACCTGATTTCACCCTACCCCCATTTATGTCCCATTCCTACCCCGGCAGGGCTGCAAATACAGCAAGTTATCCCGCTTTGCTGCACAAACAACCGCGACTTGTTCGGGATTTGTGCAATCGCATCGAAAGCGTAAAAAAAGCCTTTACCTTTGATCTCCACTTTGTATACTACGCCTCGTTTGTTGCAGGGGCGTAGTTCCAATTGGTAGAACAGCGGTCTCCAAAACCGATGGTTGCGGGTTCGAGTCCTGCCGCCCCTGCCATTTTCAGAAAGGCCAGCTCATTGAGCTGGCCTTTCGCATTTCCGGCGTTCGCCAATTTATCCCTCTCTCCTTTCTCTTCTCCTTCTTGCCGTTAGCAGTCCGGTGACTGTGGCCAGATTGATCTCGATGTCTGTCGCAAGAGCGTTCAATGTGCAGCAACCCGCTGTTTCAGGACGGTGACCAGCCGCTGGTGGCGGGCGGGGAGCGGCCACTCGGCGCGGTAGATCAGCCAGAGGGTGTCGATCACTTCAATGCGGCTATGGATCACCCGGATCTTCTCCTGCTGGGCAAAGGCGGTGACGGCGAAGCGGGGCAGCACGGTAAAGCCGAGGCCGCGGGCGACCGGCTCCAGGATCAGGCCGATCTGGTTGGTAAAGCCGCGCAGGGGGATCTCGTCAACGCGCTGGCCGGGGTAGCGTCGTCCCAACAGGCGTTGTGCCATGCTGCGGCCATCCGGATGGTCGATAAAGCCGAGCTGACAGAGGTGCTGCCAGCTCTGCTCCTCGCCATCGTTGGGAACCACCAGACAGAGGGGTTCGCGGGCGAAGGGCTCGGCGGCGATGCTGGGGTGCTCCGGCGGTTGATCCACCAGTCCCAGATCGCTGCGCCCCGCCAATACCGCCTGCACTATGTCGGGGGTGGGGGCGAAACGGTGCTGGATGGTGAGTCCGGGGTGCTCCTGTTGCTGGTCGAGCAGCAGGGGATAGAGCAGCAGGCCGATGCTGCCGGGGGTGGACAGGGTGATGGCGCCGCGGTGAGGGTCGTCGTCAGAGAGACGGGCCCGCAGCTGTTCGGCGGCCTGCGCCTGCTGGCGGGCGAAGTCGAGCAGCACCAGCCCGCGCGGAGTGAGCTCCAGCTGACGAGGCTTGCGCAGCAGCAGGGGGCCGAATTCGGCCTCGAGGCGCGAGATATGCTGACTGACGGCGGCCTGGGTGAGATCCAGCCGTTCGGCGGCACGGGTAAAACTGCCGGTTTCATGCACCACCACCAGGGTGTGGAGCCAGAGCGGATTAACCATAAATTTAATTTATGCCTTCCATTAGTTTGACCTTATTTTTCATTATGTCGCCCCTTCCTATCATATCACCTGTTTCCCACACACAATTTCAAGGTGACGTATGACCTATCCACGCAACTTCTCCCACATCGGCATCACGGTGACTGACCTCGACAAGGCAGTCGAGTTCTATACCAAGGTGATGGGCTGGTATCTCATCATGCCGGCGACCACCATCACCGAGGATGATTCCGCCATCGGCGTGATGTGCAACGACGTGTTCGGCCCGGGCTGGGGCTCCTTCCGCATCGCCCACCTCTCCACCGGCGACAAGATCGGCATCGAGCTGTTCGAGTTCCCCAACAGCGAGCAGCGCGAAAACAACTTCGAATTCTGGAAGAGCGGGGTGTTCCACTTCAGCGTGCAGGATCCGGATGTCGAGGGGCTGGCGGCGCGCATCGTCGCGGCGGGCGGCAAGCAGCGGATGCCGGTGCGCGAGTACTACCCGGGCGAGAAACCCTACCGCATGGTCTACATGGAAGATCCCTTCGGCAATATCGTCGAGATCTACAGCCACAGCTATGAGCTGACCTACTCCGCCGGTGCATATCAGGGGTAAGTGACAGGCCGCCTTAGGGCGGCCTGCTGCTTTGTTGTTACAAGAGTCAGTAGCATGGAATAGCGATCTGGTTCACACGAATAGCGCGTTCTATTGTTGATAGATGGGAAAATATACAGATTCACTAAAGTCTGTTCATATTGCGGCCGATAGCCTTTGATACATCAGGGTTTTCCCTGCCTGACACAACAACAAGGATTCGTCGTCATGACCCTCTCTCTGCGCGGCAAGCTGCTGGCCACCAGTCTTGGCGTAGTGCTGCTGATGGCATCACTGCTCGGCATCGTTGCCTTTCACACCCTAAAATCCCGCACCATGAGCGCCATCCAGAGCGAGGCGGTCAACTATGGCCACGCCTACTCGGTCGCCATCGGCGAATGGATGACGGATCGCAAGAACACCGTCCATGCGTTGGTCAACCTGATCAGCGACAACCCCCAAGCCGAGCTGGTGCCGCACCTGAAGCAGGCCTACACCTCGGGCGGCTTCGGGCTCACCTATTTTGGCTCCGCGCAGGGGGTGATGACCCGGCAGGATCCCTCCCTCAACACCGGCAACTATGACCCGCGCGAGCGCCCCTGGTATCAGGATGCGGTGAAGGCGGGGCAGCTCATCGTCACCGCCCCCTATGTCAGCGTCACCATGCAGAAGCTGGTGGTCACCCTCTCCGAGCCGGTACTCCATCAGGGGGAGCTGGTCGGTGCCGTGGGGGCCAACCTGGCGCTCGACAAGCTGATCGACGAAGTGCTGGCGATGAAGGTGCAGGGTGAGGGCTACGCCATGCTGCTCGACAGCAGCGGCCTCATCGTCGGCCATCCGCAGAAGGATCTGGCGCTCAAGCCCATCGCCGAGCTGGCGCCGGGACTCTCTGCCGCCACCTTCCAGCAGTGGGGCCGCGAGAACAGCGAGCTGCACGCCGCCACTCTCGACGGGCGGGATGTGCTGCTGGCGGTACAACCGGTGCCGGGCACCGACTGGCTGCTGGCCATGGTGATGTATCGCGATGTGCTGGAGGCGCCGCTCAGCAGTCTGCTGTGGGAGCTGGTGGGGCTGACCCTGGTGCTGATGCTGGTGTTCAGCGCCCTGCTCACCGCCACCTTCAAATACCTGTTCGCCGATCTCGGTCGGGTCGCGCACGCCCTGCACGACATTGCCCACGGCGAGGGGGATCTCACCGTTCACATCAACACTCACAGCAAGGATGAGGTGGGTCAGCTGGCCCAGAACTTCAACCAGTTTGTGGCGCGGCTGCACGGTATCGTCAGCCGGTTGCGGGATGTGACCGTCGAGCTGGCGGCCCAGTCCCGTGCCCAGGCGGCCGGGGCGCAGGCCCGCAGTCAGCGGGTACGCCAGCAGCAGGACGAGATCGTGATGGTGGCGACCGCGGTGACCGAGATGGCCTCCGCTACCCAGGAGATCGCCGGTAACGCCGAGTTTGCCGCCACTACCGCCACCGATGCGGTTGCACTGGCGGTCGCCGGTCAATCCCAGGTTGGCCAGAGTCAGCGCAGCATTACCGGTCTGGCGGACGAAGTGGCCGATGCCAGCCAGATCATCAATGAGCTCGACAGCCATGCCCAGAAGATCAGCGGCATTCTGGCGACCATCAGCGGCATCGCCGAGCAGACCAACCTGCTGGCGCTCAACGCCGCCATCGAGGCGGCCCGGGCCGGTGAGCAGGGGCGCGGTTTCGCGGTAGTTGCGGACGAGGTGAGGGTGCTGTCGCGCCGTACCCACGACTCCACCGACGAGATCCAGCAGATGATCGAGACCCTGCAGCAGACTACCCGTCGCGCCGTGGGTGGCATGGAGACCAGCCGTCAGCTGGCGGGTACCAGCGTCGAGGATGCCGAAGCGGCCAACCAGAGCCTTGCCCGGATCAACGAGGCGATCGGCTCCATCAGCGACATGGCGACCCAGATCGCCGCAGCGGCCGAGGAGCAGACTTCAGTGACCGGCGAGATCAGCCGCAATACCGAGAATATCCGCCACGTCTCGCAAGAGCTGGCCGAGCAGGCGGGCAGCGAGGCGGCGCAGGCGGCCGAACTCAAGTCGTTGACCGAGCGGCTGGAGCAGGAGATCGGCCGCTTCCGGCTCTGACATCCCGCCACTCCAGCAACAGAAAGGGCAGCCCGCGGGCTGCCCTTTGTTTTTTTACGGCTGGCTTAAGGGGTCTGCTTGACCCAAATCAGCTGGTCGGTGGCAAAGCCCAGCGACTTCGCCTTGGCGACCAGCGCATCCACTTTCGCCTTGGGCGGGTTGGGTGAGCGGGAGAGGATCCAGAGGTAGTCGTGGTTGTAGCTGGTCACCAGCGAGAGCTGGTAATCGGGGTCGAGGTCGATGACGTTGTAGCCGCCGTAGAAGGGGCCGAAGAAACTCACCTTGAGCCGCGCCTCGTCCGGGTTGCCGACGAAGTAGGCCTTGCCCTCGGCTTCGCGCCAGCTGCCATCGCTCTGCTTGCCGCGGTTGAGCACCTTGACGCCACCGTCATCCCGCATGTTGTAGGTGGCGCTCACCTGCTCCAGCCCCCGCTCGAAGCTGTGGTCGAGGCGGGCGATTTCGTACCAGGTACCAAGATAACGATCGAGCTGGAAGCCGGTAACGGGGCGAATGCCATCGGCTATCCCGGTACAGGCCGTCAGCAGTAAAGCGGTGAACAGGCAAAGCAGTGAACGCATAAGTAATCCCTCTCTTGTTATCCCTCAATGATGCGCAGCTGGCCATCCCGGAAGCGGGAGGCCTGATCCGTCGGCGTGCTGCCGAAGAAGCGCTTGTACTCCCGACTGAACTGGGAGTTGCTCTCGTAACCGACTCTGGCTGCCGCGGTGCCCGCCTTGATACCGTCATGCAGCATCATCATCCGCGCCTTGTGCAGGCGAAACGACTTGATGTACTGCAGCGGCGAGGTGGCAGTGACCGCCTTGAAGTGGTGGTGAAAGGCGGAGACGCTCATGTTCACCTCCCGCGCCAGCTCCTCCATGGTGAGGTTGTCGGCATAACGGGACTCTATCATACGCAGCACCCTGGCGATCTGGCCCACATGGTTGTGGCGATTGGCGAGCGCCTGCAGCGCCGGGCCGCCCCCCTCGGTGAGAGCGTGGAACAGCATCTCCCGCACCGTCTGCGGCCCCAGCACCCTGGCGTGCAACGGGTTATCCATCAGCTCGATCAGTCGCTCGGCGGCGCAAAACATGGTTTCCGACAGGGGGACCGAGTGGACACCGCTCTTTTGCGGCGCGGGGGCGGGCAAGGCATCGCCCAGCTCCAGCAGCAGCTCTTGCAGGGTGACCAGATCGATCTCGATGGTAAAACCGATAAGCGGCTGCTCGGGGGAGGCGAAGCACTCGCACTCGCAAGGGAGCGGCAGGGTCATCAGCAGATAGTGGTTGGGGTCGTAGCGAAACACTTGATCCGCCAGATAACCCACCTTGTGTCCCTGCAGGATAACGATCATCCGCGGTTGGTAGAGCACCGGGGTGCGGCCATGGTGCTCGGTGGTATAGATGAGGTTGACCTGTTTCACCGGTGACGGGGTGATGCCGGGGGCGGTGACGTGGCGGGTCAATCTGGCGGCGAGGTCGCTGTAACGGTTTTGCATGGGCGCTCTTTGATTCGACAGTTCCGGTTTTCGCTGCTTTGTAGAAATAGGCAAGAATCAAGCAGGATGTTGTCTTGAAGGTAGGGTGGTTCTGGAGAAAAATGCAATCACGATTTCGCGGCCAGGCCGCCCTGACTATCAGAAGAAGGCAATGTCGATGAACAACTTTACTCTCCATACTCCGACCAAAATCTTGTTCGGCCAAGGGCAGATCGCCCAGCTGCGCGAGCAGCTTCCGAGCGATGCCCGCGTCATGATCACCTACGGTGGCGGCAGCGTGGTACGCAGCGGCCTGCTGGAACAGATCCGCAACGAGCTGGCTGGCATGACCCTGTTTGAATTTGGCGGCATCGAACCGAACCCGGCCTACGAGACCCTGATGGGCGCCGTGGAGCTGGCCCGTGCCGAGCGGGTCGACTTCCTGCTCGCCGTTGGCGGTGGTTCCGTGCTCGATGGCACCAAGTTTATCGCCGCTGCCGCGCACTACGATCTGGCCAAAGATCCCTGGCACATTCTCGAGACCGTCGGCAGCGAAGTGCGTTCCGCCATCCCGCTCGGTTCCGTGTTGACCCTGCCGGCGACCGGTTCCGAAATGAACATGGGCGCCGTCATCACCCGTCGCAGCAGTGGCGACAAGGTGCACTTCTTCTCGCCGTTCGTGATGCCGCGCTTCGCCGTGCTGGATCCGGTGCTCACCTACACCCTGCCCGAGCGTCAGGTGGCGAACGGGGTGGTGGATGCCTTTGTTCACATCGTGGAGCAGTACCTCACCTATCCGGTCAATGCCAAGGTGCAGGATCGCTTCGCCGAAGGCTTGCTGCTGACCCTGATCGAAGAGGGCCCCAAGGCGCTGGCCGAGCCGCACAACTACGAGGTGCGCGCCAACATCATGTGGAGCGCCACCATGGCGTTGAACGGCCTGATTGGTGCCGGTGTGCCACAGGACTGGGCCACTCACATGCTGGGTCACGAGCTGACTGCCCTGCACGGCCTCGACCACGCCCAGACTCTGGCGGTGGTGCTGCCTGCCCTGCTGCAGGCCAAGCGCAAACAGAAACATGCCAAGCTGCTGCAATACGCAGAGCGGGTGTGGGGTCTGCACAGCGGTAGCGAAGCGGAGCGCATCGACGATGCCATCGCCGCGACCCGCGACTTCTTCGAGCGGATGGGGGTCAAGACCCGACTGCGCGACTACGGTCTGAAAGATCTGGGTATCGACACCCTGATCGGCAAGCTGGGTGAGCACGGCATGACCCGTCTGGGCGAGCACAGCGATATCGATCTGGTGCAGAGCCAGCATATTTATGAAGCGGCCTGGTAAGGGCCGCCAATCGGTGCCAAACGGGCGAAACGATTGAATTGCCGGGGCCCTCTCCCGCCATATGGCGGCTGAGTGGTCCCGCTTTTGTTGGGAAAATGTTACTTTTCGGCGTTTCGCTGCGAGAAGTGAGACGAAAGCGGATTTCGTAAGAACAAAAAACGCTAAGATAGAGGGCCGGTAAAACATTTTTTTTGACTGGTTGGATCACTTTTTTCAGCCGTTTTTACTGGTATAAGCCTCTAATTTGGTTTGTTTTTTTTAATCGTAGCCAGGGATGGGCTGAATTCTGTACGAGTGCCGTCGGGACTGCGGTTGTAATAAAACTCCAAAATTTGATACTAATCACCTTCGCGCCTGAAAAGCGGGGGGCCTGACCATGACAGGAGGTTGAGGTAAAGCCTACTGATTTTCATAACAAAGAGCCCTGGACCTGCACTTTGGTCATGTCTTGTTTCGTCAGAAGTGAGACACTGGGCAGCGATTGTTTATTAACCATCAGGGAATAGTCATGCAGATTGGAATACCGAGAGAGAGTCTCGCCGGTGAGACCCGGGTCGCAGCGACCCCGGCTACCGTCGAGCAGCTGAAAAAGCTCGGCTTCGAGGTCGCCATCGAGACCGGCGCAGGCCTGTCGGCCAGCTTCGATGATGCCGCCTTCGAGGCTGCCGGTGCCAGCGTGGTGCCGAATGTCTGGCAAGCCGACCTTATCTTCAAGGTCAATGCGCCGACCGATGCCGAGATCGCACAAATTAAAGATGGCGCCACTCTGGTGAGCTTCATCTGGCCTGCCCAGAACCCTGAGCTGGTCAAGAAGCTGTCCGAGCGCAACATCAATGTGATGGCGATGGATATGGTGCCGCGGATCTCCCGTGCCCAGTCCCTCGATGCCCTCTCCTCCATGGCCAACATCGGTGGCTATCGCGCCGTGGTTGAAGCTGCGCACCAGTTCGGTCGCTTCTTCACCGGTCAAATCACCGCAGCCGGTAAAGTGCCGCCTGCCAAAGTGCTGGTGATCGGTGCCGGTGTAGCCGGTCTGGCCGCCATCGGTACGGCCGGTTCCCTCGGCGCCATCGTGCGTGCATTCGACACCCGTCTGGAAGTGGCCGAGCAGATCGAATCCATGGGTGGGGAATTCCTCAAGCTGGACTTCGGTGGCGAAGACGGTGCATCCAGCGATGGTTACGCCAAAGTCATGTCCGATGAGTTCATCAAGGCCGAGATGGAGCTGTTCGCCCAGCAGGCCAAAGAGGTGGACATCATCATCACCACCGCCCTGATCCCGGGCAAGCCGGCTCCCAAGCTGATCACCAAAGAGATGGTCGACAGCATGAAGCCGGGCTCCGTCATCGTGGACATGGCCGCTCAGGCTGGCGGTAACTGTGAATACACAGTGCCGGGTGAGCTGCATGTCACCGCCAACGGCGTCAAGGTGATCGGTTACACCGATCTGCCGGGTCGTCTGCCTGCCCAATCCTCCCAGCTCTACGGTACCAACCTGGTCAACCTGATGAAGCTGATGTGCAAGGAGAAGGACGGCAACGTTGCCATCGACTTCGAAGACGTGGTTCAGCGCAACATGACGGTGATCCAGGCCGGTGAAGTGACCTTCCCGCCGCCCGCCATCTCCGTCTCTGCTGCCCCGCAGAAACCGGCAGCCGCCAAACCGGCCGCCAAGAAGGAAGAGGCCAAGCCCTCCAACAAGAAGTTCGTGTTCGGTGCCCTCGGCATCGCCGCCTTCGGCTGGATTGCGTCCGTTGCCCCGGCAGCTTTCCTCTCTCACTTCACCGTATTCATCCTGGCCTGTGTGGTCGGTTACTACGTGGTGTGGAACGTATCGCACGCCCTGCATACGCCGCTGATGTCGGTCACCAATGCCATCTCCGGCATTATCGTGGTCGGTGCCCTGCTGCAGATCGGGCAAGGGTCGACTCTGGTTACCGCGCTGGCGTTTATCGCCGTGCTGATTGCCAGTATCAACATCTTCGGCGGCTTCACCGTCACTCAGCGCATGCTGAAGATGTTCCGTAAGGATTAAGGGGGTTTAACGTGTCTCAAGGACTGGTAACAGCATCCTATATCGTTGCCGCCGTGCTCTTCATCCTCAGTCTCGCGGGACTGTCGAAGCAAGAAACGGCCAAGCATGGCAACCTGTTCGGTATCGCGGGTATGGCTATCGCCCTGCTCGCCACCGTATTCAACCCGGAGACCAGTGGCGTTCACTGGATCATCCTAGCCATGGTGATTGGCGGTGCCATCGGCGTGCGTCTGGCACTCAAGGTCGAGATGACCGAGATGCCCGAGCTGGTGGCCGTGCTGCACAGCTTCGTGGGTATGGCGGCAGTGCTGGTGGGCTTCAACAGCTTCATCGATCTGCACCCATCTGCACCTGCTGAGGTCGTCGTCTCCGTCGGTTCCAACCTGGATGCCACCCTGGCAGCCGCCCGTGCGGCGTTCGAGCAGGCCAACAGCGTTGCCCAGGTCGAGCACCTGACCGGCGCCATGCTGAACATCCACCTGGTCGAGATCTTCCTGGGCGTCTTCATCGGTGCCGTAACCTTTACCGGTTCCGTGGTTGCCTTCGGCAAACTGCGCGGTCTCATCTCCTCCAAGCCGCTGATGCTGCCGCACCGCCACAAGCTGAACCTGCTGGCCGTGGTCGCTTCTCTGGCCCTGATGGTCTACTTCGTCAACGCGGGCGGCTCTACCTTCGCCCTGCTGGTGATGACCCTGATCGCCTTCGCCTTTGGCTGGCATCTGGTTGCCTCCATCGGTGGCGCAGACATGCCGGTGGTGGTCTCCATGCTGAACTCCTACTCCGGTTGGGCGGCGGCTGCGGCGGGCTTCATGCTCTCCAATGACCTGCTGATCGTCACCGGTGCTCTGGTGGGTTCCTCCGGTGCGATCCTCTCTTACATCATGTGCAAGGCGATGAACCGCTCCTTCATCTCCGTGATCGCCGGTGGCTTCGGCTCCGATGGCGTGGCCTCCACGGCTGATCAGGAGATGGGCGAATACCGCGAAACCAGCGCCGAGGAAGTGGCTGACCTGCTGAAAAACTCCAGCTCCGTCATCATCACCCCGGGCTACGGTATGGCAGTGGCGCAGGCCCAGTATCCGGTGGCTGAAATCACCCAGAAGCTGCGTGATCGTGGCGTCAAGGTGCGTTTCGGTATCCACCCGGTTGCCGGTCGTCTGCCTGGCCACATGAACGTGCTGCTGGCGGAAGCGAAAGTCCCGTATGACATCGTGCTGGAAATGGACGAGATCAACGACGACTTCGCCGATACCGATACCGTGCTGGTGATTGGTGCCAACGACACCGTTAACCCAGCCGCGATGGAAGATCCGGGCAGCCCGATCGCCGGTATGCCGGTGCTGGAAGTGTGGAAAGCGCAGAACGTCATCGGCTTCAAGCGCTCCATGAACACTGGCTACGCCGGTGTCCAGAACCCGCTGTTCTTCAAGGAAAATACCCAGATGCTGTTTGGCGATGCCAAGGCCAGCGTCGAGGCAATCCTGAAAGCACTGTAAGTGCCATTCAGAGAGTGAATATCAAGGAGGCTTCGGCCTCCTTTTTTATTGCTCATCCCTTGTATATCCTCAATCCATACGGACCATGAGGGATCTCCATGATGTGGTGTCAGGGTTGGCGAAGGATCGGGTTGTACGGCTGGCTGCTGGCCTCCCTGTTGGGTGCCGGTTTGGCGGCTGCGGCGGACAAACCGCCGACACTGACGCTGCTGACCGAGCTGTGGCCCCCTTATGTGATGCGTGGTGACAATGGCGAGCTGGCCGGCGCCGATCTCGATCTGGCCTGTACCGTGTTGCGCCAGATGGGTTATCGCACTGAAATCAGGGTGCTGCCCTGGAAGCGGGTTCTGCAGCAGGCCCGTCTCAGACAGGGGGATGCGGTGCTTGATGTCTTCTTTGAACCTTCCCGCCAGCACTGGCTCCACTACCCCGAAGAGCCGCTCTCTTACAGCGGTGAAGTGCTCTTCTATCCGACGGTTCGTCCGGTGGATTTCAAGCAGCTCTCCGACCTCAAGGGTCTGCGGATAGGTATTCAGGAAGATTATGCCTACAGCCCCGATTTTCTGACCGATCCCGGGGTGATCCGGATGCCGATGACGGGGGAGGGGAATGCCATCAAACAGCTGCATCTGATGATGGCCGGTCGGCTGGACGGGGTGGTGCTCAACGAGCGGGTCGGTCGCTACTTGCTGCATACCCAGGGGCTGCAGGATCAGGTGAGCCACGGCTCGCGTCTGCTGACCGACGACAACCGCAATTTCCTCGCGTTTACCCACAAGCCCGGCCACGATCAGCTGGCTATCCGCTTCTCCTCTGCCCTCAAGGCGTTCAAACAGACTCCCGCCTACAAGCAACTGCTGGCCCGCTATCACCTCTGAGTTGCCGCCCTGCTGTGCGCCGCTTCACAATTTGTCGCACTTTGTTAAAAGGTGGGCATAATGGCGAGCAAAAAGGGGATGCCGCTCAACATTAGTTGATCTTGTTGATAGTAGAATCAACTGCGGTTTACTCAGAGTTACTCATATATGTCCACAGCAGCCACCACTGACCAGATCAATTCGTTAACGGATGAAGAACGTCATCTGATCGCCAGTTTTGAGCCCGCGGTCGAGGCGCTGGCCGCGCTGTTTGGCGCAGGGTGCGAGGTGGTGTTGCATGCGTTCGATACGCTGGATGCATCGGTTATCAAGATTGCCAACGGCCATGTCACCGGTCGTCGGGAGGGGGCGCCGGTCACCGACTTTGCCCTCAACCGCTTGCAGGGGGAGGCGGGCAGCCAGTGGAGCAGCTACTTCAGCCGTACCCGCGACGGGACGCTGATGAAGTCCTCTTCCATCACCATCAGCAACCGGCAGGGCAAGCCCATCGGCATGCTCTGCGTGAACTTCAGTCTGGATACCTCCCTTGGCAGCCTGCTCGATACTTTTGCGCTGCCCGCGGCACCGGCGCCGCTCAACAACGAGACCTTTGCCAGCTCGGTGGACGATCTGGTGACTCAGGTGATTGAGAAGGTGGATCGGGACGATTCGCTCTCCTGCACGGTGCGCAACAAGGAGATAGTGACCCGGCTCTTCGACATGGGGATCTTCGAGATCAAGGAGGCGGCCCAGCTGGTTGCCCGGATGCTCGGCATCTCCCGTCATACTGTTTATCTGCATATCCGCAACTACAAGGCGGATCTGAACAAGCAATAACTGCCTGCGGGCATCCTGAACATGAGAAACACTGCGATGAAAGCACAATGGACCGACTTTATTACCCTGCTCAAGCGTGAAGTGGTGCCGGCCCTGGGCTGTACCGAGCCGATGTCGGTGGCGCTGGCGGCGGCCAACTGCCGCAAGCTGCTGGGGGTGACCCCGACCCGCGTCAGCGTCTGGGTCAGTGGCAATCTGTTCAAGAACGGCATGGGAGTCGGGGTGCCGGGCACCGGCATGATCGGCCTGCCGGTAGCCGCTGCGGTCGGTATAACAGGGGGCAATCCCGATGCCGGGCTGGAGGTGCTCAAGACCCTCACACCAGAACAGGTGGAAGCGGCCAAGGCGCTGCTGCCGGTGATCAAGGTGGATGTGAAGGATGTACCGGATGTGCTCTACGCCGAGGTGCTGGCCGAAGTGGAGGGCCATAGTGCCCGGGTGGTGATCTGCACCGACCACACCCGCATCATCCTGATGGAGAAGGATGGCGAGGTGCTGATGGAGCAGGCCAGTGCCCCCGGCGTGCAGATCCAGCCAGCCAAATCCGCCAAACCGGCCATGACCCTGCGGGAGATCGTCGATTTTGCATTGGAAGTGCCGCTGGCGGAGATCGACTTTATCCGCGAGGCCGCCACCATGAATCAGGCGCTGGCGGACGAAGGGTTACAGGGCTACGGCCTGAAGATCGGCAAGATCCTCACCGAGCAGGTGGAGCGCAAGCTGCTCTCCGATGACCTGATGACGCTGGCGATGCGCCTCTCCTCTGCTGCCTCCGATGCGCGGATGGATGGCGCCATGCTGCCCGCCATGTCCAACTCCGGTTCCGGCAATCAGGGCATTGCCGCCACCATGCCTGTGGTCGCGGCTGCCCGCTTCCTCAAGGCGAGCGACGAGCAGCTGACCCGAGCACTGGTGATGAGCCATCTGGTGGCCATCTACATCAAGACCTATCAGAACAAGCTGTCGGCCCTCTGCGCCGCCAGTACCGCCGCCATGGGTGCCGGTGCCGCCATCACCTGGCTGCTGGGCGGCCAGTATCAGCAGATCAGCCACTGCATCAACAACATGATTGGCGATGTCTCCGGCATCATCTGCGACGGCGCGGGCAGCGCCTGCTCCATGAAGGTCTCCACCTCCACCTCGGCGGCGGTTAAGTCTTCGCTGATGGCTATCAACAACCTGCATGTC
Source organism: Aeromonas sp. FDAARGOS 1416 (assembly GCF_019048085.1). Taxonomy (NCBI): domain Bacteria; kingdom Pseudomonadati; phylum Pseudomonadota; class Gammaproteobacteria; order Aeromonadales; family Aeromonadaceae; genus Aeromonas; species Aeromonas sp. FDAARGOS 1416. The sequence goes on from NZ_CP077301.1 coordinate 4,006,130, forward strand.
CCCCAGAGCGAGGGGATCGTCTCCGACGATGTGGACCAGACCATCGCCAATCTGGGCCGCCTCTCCAAAGAGGGGATGCTGGATACCGACATCGAAATCATCAACATCATGCGAGCGAAACAGCAGAAGCAGTGAATCTGTGACAAGGGGGCGATAGACCCCCTTGTTCTTGTCACGACGGCGCAGACCGTCTGACACGGTTGCCAGGGCAAGCATGGCGCTTGCTCTTGTTTCTCGGGCGCAAGCCCGCTTTTTGGGGAGTCACACCATGACATTTAGCGTTATCGGCAATCTGGCCATCGCCGCCATCTTGCTGTTCTTTCTCTACCGGTTACAGGAAAAACATGTGAGCTTCACCCGCCGAGTATTTGCCGGTCTGGGGCTCGGTATTCTGTTCGGCGCTGCGTTGCAACTGCTTTACGGTGCTGGTTCGCCGGTCATTGTTCAGACCATCGACTATCTGGATATCGTGGGTAGCGGCTATGTGAAGCTGCTGCAAATGATCATCATCCCGCTGATCATGGTCTCCATCATCAGCGCTATCTTGAAGCTCAATGGCGGCACCGCGCTGGGCAAGATCAGCGCCATGACCATAGGCGTGTTGATCTTCACCACCGCCATCGCCGCCGGGGCGGGCATCCTGATGTCCAACCTGTTTGGCCTGACGGCTGAAGGGCTCACCTCCGGTGCCGCCGAAAGCGCCCGTGGCGCCGCGCTGCAGAGCACCCTCGGCAGCGTCGAGAGCATGTCTTTCGCCAAGATGATGCTGGAGTTCATTCCCGCCAACCCCTTCCTCGACATGACCGGGGCCCGCAAGACCTCCACCATCGCCGTGGTGATCTTCTCCATCTTCATTGGCCTCTCCGCTACCGGCATCGCCCGCAAGAAGCCGGAGATCTTCGCCAGCTTCAGCCACTTCGTGGCCGTGGCTCATGCCATCGTAATGCGAATGGTGACTCTGGTGCTGCGCCTGACCCCGTTCGGCGTACTGGCGCTGATGACCAAGGTGGTCTCCGGCTCCAACTATGCGGATATTCTTAACCTGCTCAGCTTTGTGATGGCCTCTTACGGCGCCATCGCCATCATGTTTGTCGTGCACCTGCTGCTGGTGAGCATGGTCGGCATCAACCCGCTGCGCTTCCTCAAGAAGATCACGCCGGTGCTGGCGTTTGCCTTCACCTCGCGCACCAGTGCGGGCTCCATCCCGATGAACGTGCAGACCCAGACCAAGTCGCTGGGTATTCCGGAGGGGATCGCCAACTTCGCCGCCTCCTTCGGTTCCACCATCGGCCAGAACGGCTGTGCCGGTATCTATCCGGCCATGCTGGCCGTGATGATTGCCCCGACTGTCGGGGTCAACCCGATGGATCCGGGCTTTATCATGACCCTGATCGCCATCATCACCGTCAGCTCCTTCGGGGTGGCCGGGATTGGCGGCGGCGCCACCTTTGCCGCGCTGATCGTGCTCTCCGCGCTGGACTTCCCGGTGGCGCTGGCCGGTCTGCTCATCTCCATCGAGCCGCTGATCGACATGGGCCGTACCGCGCTCAACGTTTCCGGCTCCATCACCGCAGGGACGGTCACCAGCCGCCTGATGGGCGAGACCGACATGCATGTGTTCAACAGCGATCACGAAGTGAGTCTGGACGGCGAAGAGTCTACCGTCTGATTTGCGTCGGTTGATCTGCCCGTGGAAAGGGGCGACTCTTTCCCGTCATAGACCGCAGGGAGGGCATGCCCTCCCTGCGCCATTGAGAGGAAAAACTATGAGAATTCTGATCATCGGTGGTGAAGCCGCCGGTATGAGCGCGGCGGCCAAGGCGCGCCGTCTGGCCAAAGATGCCGACATCGTGGTGTATGAGGCCTCCGAGGTGATCTCTTTCGGTGCCTGCGGCCTGCCTTACTTCGTCGGTGACGAGTTTCAGGAGCCCGGTTACATGGCCGAGTTCACCCCCGAGCAGTTCGCCGCCAAGGGGATCGAGGTCAAGATTGGCCATCGGGTGCTGAGCGTCGATGCGGCTGCCCAGACTCTGGTGGTGGAGCACAACGGCGACACCTTCACCGATCGCTACGATCGACTGATGATCGCCACCGGTGCCCGCGAAGTGATGCCTCCCATCCCCGGTCTGCAGCAGCAAGGGGTATTCGGTCTGCGCCGGATGGCCGACGGGCTGGCGCTTAAGGCGGCGGTGCAAGACAAGAATAATCGCCGCGCCGTGGTGATTGGTTCCGGCTTTATCGGGCTGGAAGTGGTCGAGGCGCTGGTCCATCAGGGCAAAGAGGTGCGCCTGATCGAGCTGGCGGATCGAGTCATCCCCGATGCGTTTGATGGCGAGATCACCCAGCACATCGAAACCGAACTGCGCGAGCAGGGCGTCTCTCTCCATCTGGGTGAGCGAGTTGAAGCACTGCTGGGGGATGGTCGGGTGACCGGCGTGCGTACCAGCCAGGGCGAGTATGAGGCCGATATCGTGGTGGTCTGCACCGGGGTCAAGCCCAACACCGAGTTTCTGGCCGACACCGGCATCGAGCGGCTCGGCAACGGTGCCATCAAGGTGGATCGTCAGGGGCGCAGCTCGCTGGCCAACGTCTGGTCAGCCGGTGACTGTGCCAGCGTCTGGCACAGCGTGAAGCAGCAGCAGGTCTATGTGCCGCTCGCCACCATCGCCAACAAGCTGGGGCGCATGGTGGGCGAGAACCTGGCGGGGGCCGAGCAGGAGTTCCCGGGTACCCTCGGTTCTGCGGCGCTCAAGGTGCTGGGGCTGGAAGCGGGCCGTACCGGTCTTTCCGAGCAGGAAGCCAAGGCGATGGGGATCGACTATCGCACCGTGGTGATCAAGGACAAGTGCCATACCAACTACTGCCCGGGCCAGTCCGACATTCACGTCAAGCTGGTCTATGAGGCGGGCAGCAAGCGGCTGCTGGGCGGCCAGATCCTCGGTCGCAAGGGGGCGGTCCACCGCATCGACGCGCTGGCGGTGGCCATCACCATGGGAGTGACCACCGATCAGCTCGGCATGCTGGACTTTGCCTACGCGCCGCCCTTCTCCCGCACCTGGGATGCCCTGAACGTGGCGGGTAACGTCGCGAAGTAAGCGTTGCGATGACGGCGTTGGGAAGGCGCCGTTACGTTACCCCAGCTCTGCAGAGCCCCTGCGGGTAATATCAGTGGCTAAATTGCAGCGATAAAAAAACCGATGCCTTGGCATCGGTTTTTGTTACCGGTTGATCCGTATCACTCAGCCACGGCCGAGGCGGTTCTCCGGGTAGTTCTTGGCCAGCACTTCGCGGGCATGCTTGGCCAGCTGCGGCATCTTCAGAGAGTCGTAAGACTCGACCATGATCTCCAGCGCCTTCTCGGTTTCGGCTGTGTCGGGGTAGGTTTCGACAATCAGCTTGGCCCGGTTGGCGGCCGCGACCAGTGCATCACGCTTCACGTAATACTCGGCCACGCTCAGGTCATATCGGGCCAGACGATTCTTCAGGCCAATCATGCGGGCACGAGCATCGGCGGCATAGACGCTGTTGGGGTAGTTCTGCAGCAGGGTCTTGAAATCCTGGAATGCCTGACGGGCATAAGCCGGGTCTTTGTCGTCCCGATCGATACCGAACAGGCTCTGGAAGAAGTTGTAATCCGCCGCCATGTTGGTCAGGCCGCGCATATAGAAGACGTAATCGATATTTTTATGCGCCGGATTGAGGCGGATAAATCGGTCGATATTGGCGATCGCCTGAGCGGTATCATCCTGCTTGTAGTAGGCATAGATGAGGTCAAGTTGCACCTGGTTGGAGTAGGCGCCGAACGGGTAGCGAGAGTCCAAAGCCTCCAGCAATTCAGTGGCTTGCACGTAATTGCCAACGTCCAGTTTGAGGCGTGCTTTCTGGTACAGGGTCTCCGGCGGTTCGTCGGGTACCTTGGGTTTGGTGCTGGAACAGCCTGTGATCAAGGTAGCGACCAAGGCGAGCGACATCAGCAGGTGAGACTTCTTTCCCATCAACAACATCCGGTCCATTTCCACGAAATTGGCAAAGTATCCGTTATGCTTGGCTAAAAGAAAAGCTAGAATACCCGGATTATTTCGAATTGATACCCCCCGCTCAAGAGACCATACATGAGCCAGCATATTGAACTGACAGGCGAATTCCAGGATCACCAATTCGGGCAGCGACTCGACCAGGCCCTGGCCGAATTGTTTCCAGACTACTCCCGCACCCGCATCAAGGAGTGGATTTTACAGGACAGAGTGACCCTGGACGGTCAGGTTGCCAACACCCCGCGCGAGAAGATTCTGGCCGGGCAGCAGGTGCATGTGAATGTCGAGCTGGAAGATGATACTCGCTGGGATGCCCAGGATATCGAGCTCAACATCGTTTATGAAGATGAACACATTCTGGTGATCGACAAACCGGCCGGACTGGTGGTTCACCCGGGCGCCGGTACGCCGGATGGCACCATTCTCAACGCCCTGCTGCACCGCTACCCCGGCATTGCCGAGGTGCCCCGTGCCGGTATCGTGCACCGTCTGGATAAAGACACCACAGGTCTGATGGTGGTTGCCAAGACCGTTCCGGCCCAGACCCATCTGGTGGAAGCGCTGCAGGCGCGCCAGATCACCCGTGAGTACGAAGCGATCGCCATCGGTCACATGACCGCCGGCGGCACCGTTGATGCGCCCATCGGCCGTCACCCGACCCAGCGTACCCATATGGCCGTGGTGCCCAATGGTCGTCCTTCCGTGACTCACTACCGGGTTCACGAGAAGTTCCGTGGCCACACCCGTCTGCGTCTGCGTCTTGAGACCGGTCGTACTCACCAGATCCGTGTCCACATGGCGCATATCAAGCACCCGCTGGTGGGCGATCCCGCTTATGGTGGTCGTCTGCGCCCGCTGCGCAACGCGACCCCCGAGCTGACCCAGGCACTGCGTAACTTCAACCGTCAGGCGCTGCATGCCACCATGCTGCAACTGGCTCACCCCATCACGGGGGAAGTGATGCAGTGGCACTCAGCTACACCGCAAGACATGGTGGAGCTGATGGAAGTGCTGCGCGCGGATACTCTCGCCAATCCGGATGATTTAGTCTGGAACTGAAGTGATAGGGCCTGCTGCGTCGGTTTCTGGCGTCATCCGGCCCGAATAGATGCCAATCGGGGTTCCCTTACAGGAGCCCCGTTTTTATATCGGTGAATTGAAGGAGTCACAGATGAAATGGATCGAACCCGACTGGCCAGCCCCGGCGTGTGTCAGGGCGTTGTCGACCACCCGGGATGGCGGCGTCAGTGAAGGGGTCTTTGCCGGTCTCAATCTGGGCGCCCACGTGGGTGACGAACCGGCGCGAGTCGAGGCCAATCGCGCCCGCTTGCAGCAGGCGGCCGCCATCCCGGGGCCCCTCAACTGGCTTAATCAGGTGCACGGCACCGTGGTTCATCCGGTCAGCAGCCATTATCTGCAAGCACCGGATGCCGATGCCGCCTGCGCCCATGAGGCGGAGCTGGCCTGCATCGTGATGACCGCCGACTGTCTGCCAGTGTTGTTTTGCGATCGGGCCGGTACCGTGGTGGCCGCCGCCCATGCTGGCTGGCGTGGCCTGAAAGAGGGCGTGCTGGAGGCGAGCATCGCTGCCATGGGTTGCGAGCCGGGCGAGATCCTGGCCTGGCTTGGCCCGGCCATCGGCCCCACTGCATTTGAAGTGGGTGGCGAGGTGCGTGAGGCCTTTATGGCGGAGCAGGCTGAAGCAGAAGCGGCGTTCGTCCCTTCGCCCAACGACGGCAAATGGTTGGCGGATATCTACCAGCTGGCGCGGTTGCGCCTCGCCCGTGCCGGCGTTACCGCCGTCTATGGCGGCGAATACTGCACCTTCAGCGATAGCGAGCAGTTCTACTCCTATCGTCGCGACGGTCAGACCGGCCGGATGGCCTCCCTCATCTGGTTGGCCCGCTAAGCAATCACCCGCCAAGTAATAGCCCGTCTCTCTCAAGAACAGATCCGTATGAGAGAGGCGGGGATCCTGTTCTTGTCCCGTCTTGCAGAAAAAATAACCAGTCACAGCCCTTGAAATAGCCCGTGCGGGCCTCATCTTTCATCTCAGAAAGTTATGTTGTTTGCCGCGCAAGCGGCGTCTGCCTGTTTGAAGGGGGAGTGCAATGCGCCTCGATCGCCTTACCAGCAAATTCCAGATTGCTATTTCCGATGCCCAGTCTCTTGCGCTGGGTCGTGACCACCAATTTATCGAACCCGTTCACCTGATGACCGCGTTGGTCAATCAGGATGGCGGCTCCATCCGTCCGTTGCTCACTCTGACCGGGATGGATATCAACGCCCTGCGCTCCCGTCTCGGTGAGGAGCTGGATCGCCTGCCGCGCGTCAGCGGCGTGGAAGGGGACGTGCAGCTCTCCAACGGCCTCGGCCGCCTGCTCAACGTCTGCGACAAACTGGCCCAGCAGCGCAAGGATCAGTTCATCTCCTCCGAGCTGTTCGTGCTGGCTGCCCTCGACGACAAGGGAACGCTGGGTGAGCTGCTGCGCGCCCAGGGGCTGACCAAAGAGAAACTGGAAGCGGCCATCGACAAGGTGCGTGGCGGCAAGAAGGTGGAAGATGCCAACGCCGAGGAGAACCGTCAGGCGCTGGAGAAGTACACCATCGATCTGACCGAGCGGGCCGAAATCGGCAAACTCGACCCGGTGATCGGCCGCGATGACGAGATCCGCCGTACCATTCAGGTGCTGCAACGCCGCACCAAGAACAACCCCGTGTTGATCGGTGCCCCCGGCGTCGGCAAGACCGCCATCGTCGAGGGGCTGGCTCAGCGCATTATCAACGGCGAAGTGCCGGAAGGGCTCAAAAACAAGCGGGTGCTGTCGCTGGACATGGGGGCGCTGGTGGCCGGGGCCAAGTATCGCGGCGAGTTTGAAGAGCGGCTCAAGGCCGTGCTGAGCGATCTCGCCAAGGAGGAGGGCAACGTCATCCTCTTTATCGACGAGCTGCACACCATGGTCGGCGCCGGCAAGGGCGAAGGGGCCATGGATGCGGGCAACATGCTCAAGCCTGCGCTGGCGCGGGGCGAGCTGCACTGCGTCGGCGCCACTACTTTGGATGAGTATCGCCAGTTCATCGAGAAGGATGCCGCGCTGGAGCGCCGTTTCCAGAAGGTGCTGGTGGAAGAGCCGACAGTCGAAGACACCATTGCCATCCTGCGCGGTCTGAAGGAGCGTTACGAGCTACACCACCATGTGCAGATCACCGACCCTGCCATCGTGGCGGCGGCCCAGCTGTCACACCGCTATATCGCGGATCGCCAGTTGCCGGATAAGGCCATCGATCTCATCGACGAGGCGGCGGCCAGCATCCGGCTGCAGATCGACTCCAAGCCCGAGGCGCTCGATCGCCTCGAGCGGCGCATCATCCAGCTCAAGCTGGAGCAGCAGGCGCTGATGAAGGAGGACGATGACGCCAGCCGCAAACGGTTGGAGCTGATCAATCAGGAGATTGGCGAAAAAGATCGGGAATACAACGAGCTGGATGAGGTGTGGAAGGCCGAGAAGGCTGCCCTCGCCGGTACCCAGCATATCAAGGCGGCGCTGGAGCAGGCCCGTCAGGATCTTGACGTGGCGCGCCGCGCAGGCGATCTGGGCCGGATGTCCGAGCTGCAATATGGCCGCATTCCCGAGCTGGAGAAACAGCTGGATCTCGCCACTCAAGCCGAGATGCAGGAGACCAGCCTGCTGCGCAACCGGGTCACTGACGTGGAGATTGCAGACGTCCTGGCCCGCTGGACCGGTATTCCGGTCGCCCGCATGCTGGAAGGGGAGCGCGACAAGCTGCTGCGGATGGAAGAGCAGCTGCACAGCCGGGTGATTGGTCAGGAAGAGGCGGTCGATGCGGTCTCCAACGCCATTCGTCGCTCCCGTGCCGGTCTCTCCGATCCGAATCGCCCCATCGGCTCCTTCCTGTTCCTGGGGCCCACCGGGGTGGGCAAGACCGAGCTGTGCAAGGCGCTGGCGGAGTTCCTGTTCGATACCCAGGATGCCATGGTGCGGATCGATATGTCCGAGTTCATGGAGAAACACAGCGTGGCCCGTCTGGTGGGGGCGCCTCCCGGATACGTGGGTTATGAAGAGGGCGGTTATCTGACCGAGGCGGTACGCCGTCGTCCCTACTCGGTGATCCTGCTGGACGAGGTGGAGAAGGCGCATCCGGATGTGTTCAACATCCTGTTGCAGGTGCTCGATGATGGCCGCCTGACCGATGGCCAGGGTCGGACCGTCGATTTCCGTAACTCGGTGGTGATCATGACCTCCAACCTCGGGTCGGATCTGATTCAGGAGCACCACTCCGAGAAGGATTACGACGAGATGAAGGCCATGCTGATGGATGTGCTGACCCGCAGTTTCCGGCCGGAATTTATCAACCGGATCGACGAGACAGTGGTGTTCCACCCCCTCGGCGAGGAGCACATCAAGTCCATTGCCCGCATCCAGCTCAAGAGCCTGATGGGCCGTCTGGAGGCTCAGGGCTACGAGGTGGAGGTGAGCGAAGCGCTGCTCGAGAAGCTGGTTCACGCAGGGTTCGACCCCGTCTACGGGGCACGCCCCCTCAAGCGGGCAATCCAGCAGAAGGTAGAGAACCCGCTGGCGCAGGCCCTGCTCTCCGGCCGCATCGTGCCGGGCAAAAAACTGGTGCTGGGGGCCGACAGCAACGGCCTGACCATGACCCAGTAACCGATCTCGTGTCGATGTTTGCAACGCCAGCCCTCGGGCTGGCGTTGTCATATCTGGTTGCGGGGATTCGGGCGCAAAAAAAACGGCAATCCGAAGATTGCCGGGAGGAATGTAGTGACGCGACCTTGCGTGGGTTGAGCGGGTCGCAGGGGCAAGCCCCGGTTTCGCCGCGGGTCATCAGGGATGACCACGCGACTTACAGCATGTCCGGACTGCGCTCGTTCAGTCCGCACCGCCACACACCTTCAGGGCTGACTCGCGAGCCACTGCGCGCAGGCCAGACCGATGAAATCAACGCGTTTACAGCATGCCCGGGATGGCGGCTTTCATCTCGGCTGGCCACACACCAACCTGAACCTGCCCGATATGCTCTTTTTGCAGTAACAGCATGGCCAGACGGGATTGGCCGATGCCGCCACCGATGGTTTGCGGCATCCGTGCGGCCAGCAGATCCTGATGCCAGTCATACTGCAGGCGATCCTCGTCGCCGGTGATGGCGAGCTGGCGGCGCAGTGCCTCGGCATCGACCCGGATCCCCATGGAGGAGATCTCGAAGCTGTCTTGCAGCACCGGGTTCCACACCAGAATGTCACCGTTCAGACCCGCCAGACCCAGCTCGCTGTGGCTGCTCCAGTCGTCGTAGTCCGGGGCACGCACATCGTGACGCTCACCGTGGGAGAGGGCACCGCCGATGCCGATCAGGAACACGGCGCCCAGCTCTTTGGCGATGGCGCGCTCGCGCCCCTTGGCATCGAGGTCCGGGTAACGGGCCAGCAGCTCTTCGCTATGCAGGAACTGGATCTCCGCCGGCAGGAAGGGGGTCAGCTCGTGCTCGGCGCAGACCGCGCGCTCGGTGGCCTTGATGGCGGCCCAGATGCCGCGCACGGTTTCTTGCAGATAGGCGAGATCGCGGCGCTCGCTCGGCATCACCTTCTCCCAGTCCCACTGATCCACGTAGACGGAGTGGATGGGGGTGAGGCGATCCTCGTCCGGACGCAGTGCCTTCATGTGGGTGTAGATCCCTTCACCCGGGCCGAACCCGAAGCGACCCAGGGTCTGGCGCTTCCATTTGGCCAGTGAATGGACCACTTCGTAGCTGTGCTCCGGCAGGGTTTTTACTTTGACCTGCACTGCATTCTCGTGGCCAGAGAGGTTGTCCTGAGTGCCATCACCGACCCGGCTCAGGATGGGGGCTTGTACCTCCATCAGACCCAGTTGCTGGGCGAGTTGGCGGGAGAACATCTCTTTGACGAAGCTGATCTGCTGTTGGCTGCGAATGTAGTGCTGTTTCATGCTGAATTCCTGTTTCAAACCCCGTTGGATGTGGTGATTCTTCAACAGATTGCCAACCAAATTCAATATTCGATAATAGAAATAGGCTTTATGTGTTTTTTTCTTCAAAATAAGCCGTTATTTAATGAGGTATCGTCAACGGGAGGGCAAAAAAATGCCGGAAAATTACCGGATCGATAATCTCGATCAGGCCATCCTCACCGCCCTGATGGAGAATGCGCGAATCCCTTACGCCGAACTTGCGAAACAACTGGCGGTCAGCCCGGGCACCATCCATGTGCGGGTGGAGAAGATGAAACAGGCGGGGATCATCGAGGGGACACGGGTGCAGGTTAACCCCAAGAAGCTGGGTTACGACGTCTGCTGCTTTATCGGGATTAATCTGAAGAGTGCCAAGGATTACCCCTCGGCACTGGCCAAGCTGCAGGCGCTGGACGAAGTGGTGGAGGCCTACTACACCACGGGCCACTACAGCATCTTCATGAAGGTGATGACCCGCTCCATCGACGAGCTGCAGATAGTGCTGATCAACAAGATCCAGACCATCGACGAGATCCAGTCCACTGAAACCCTGATTTCGCTGCAGAATCCGATCCTGCGGGACGTGAAGCCTTGAGGTGGGTTGTATAAGGGGTAGGGTGTAGAGATCCATCTCCCGTGCGAAACCCTGACCCCTGATCAGGGTTCGATATAGGGGATGGCGTACTTGTCGTAGAGGGCCTTGAGGCTGCCGTTTCGCTTCATGCGCAGCAGTTCGGCATCGTAGGCGGCCATCAGGGCTGGGGTCTGTGCATCCGCCCGTGCGCGGGCCCAGGTGTTGAAGTAGGGGCTGCTCTTGAGCGGTTTGGGCAGGTAATCGATCTTTCCCGTCAGCCCCTCTTCCTTGATCTGGGTGAAGGCGGTGACCAGCGGCATCGGCACGGTATCGATCCGTCCGGCCAGCAGTTTGCGCAGTTGCAGCTGGTTCATGGTGATCTCCTGGAACTGATAGGCCGGGTCGGTCATGGCCGCTGCCAGTTCAGGGGTGTAGGAGAAATCCTTGGTCACGCCGATGCGCCAGGGTTTGAGATCGGCCAGCGTTTCGTAGCGGATCTTCATCAGGTCCGCCTTGCGCACGAAGAAGTGCCAGCTGTGGCGAAGATGGGCCTGTTGGGGATAGATGAGATAACTCTCCCGCTCTGCCTTGTAGGAGTGGGTCATCACCAGATCGCAGGCGCCGGTTTCGGCATTGCGGGTGAGGCGGGCACCGGAGTCGGCCAGCTCGATCCGAAAGGGCGTCTCCAGCTTGTCGAAGATGGCGGTGACGATATCTATATCGAGTCCGCGGGGTTTCTGATCGGCATCGAGAAACTTGAGCGGGGGCTCCATGGTGCCGCAGATCACCAGCTCTTTGGCGGGCAATCCGAGTGGAAACAGCAACCAAAACAGGGGGATCACACGCAAACTACGTCTCCTGAGCCCGTTTGAAGATATTCCAAGACCTGATTCCAGTATATTGGATGGCACCTGATCCGTTAGAAGCGACTGTTTATGGCAAATCCTGAAATCGAGAGCCCGCTGGACGGGATCGACAAGTTGATCGTCTCGCTCTACCGCCTTGGCTTGAGTGCGGCAGCCTTGTTGCTGCTTTACCGCGGTGCGGCGCTGCTGAGCGGGATGGCACTGCTCCCGTCGGCACAATGGTTGATGTCACTTGCAGTGGCAAGCGCAATCTGCGGCTTCTCGCTGCATATCTACGACAAGCGGATTCGCCTGATTCTGCAGGGGTTTGGTTGGGGCGCACTGGCCCTGGCTGCGGTAGGGGCGCCGGATGCGCTGGTGCTGGGGGCGGCGTTGGCGACCCTCTCCGGGCTGGCGTTCAAGGAGCAGTTTTGTTTCGCCATTCCCGGCATCAAGCTGGTGCCTGTATTGCTGCCGGCGTTATGGCTGCTGGAGTGGTTGCGGGTGGAGTGGGCCGCCGCACTGGTGGCGCTGGTATGCGGGGCCCTGTTGACCTTGCTGGCGCTGGCCAAGTGGCGGATGCCCCTGCACTTCGATATCGGTGACAAGGGGCGTTACCAGATCTAGGTCTGCTGGCACACCTTCATCTGCTGGTTGAGGGCCTGCATCACCTGACGGCGGCTGATGATGCCGATCACCTTGCCCTGTTGCAGCACCGGGTAGATCTTGGGCTTGGCATCGGCCATCTGGCGAGCCAGATCCAGAATGCTCTCATCCGGCCCGACCGAGAGGGGCGAGCGGTTCATCAGATCCTCCACCCTGGTGCGGGTATCGCAGTGGTAGCTGCCGGTGAGCAGGCTGGGAATGCAGTCTTGTTCAGAGAGAAAGCCGATCAGCCGTTTCTGCTCATCCAGCACCGGCAGGCCGCCAAGACCCGATTGATGCAGGCGATCCAGCGCCTCGGCCAGGCCGAGTCCGGCAGTGAGGGTGTGGGTCAGGCGACCCATGTGGTGGTGTACTTTCAGCATGGTGGTGACTCCGCAAGAGGGGGATGCCGCCACTATGACGCGGGTGGGTGGCCCGCGACCAATGGCTTGTGCCGCAGGGATTGATAGGCACAAGCCATCGGCGGTGATCCGCTGGCAGGCGGGCTTCGTTCATGCAAGACCATGAAAGGGAAAGGAGATCGTATGCGTGCATTGGTTACGGGCTGCGGCCGTCGACTCGGATTTTATCTCTGTGAACAGCTGGTGGCAGCGGGTTGGCAGGTGACGGGCAGTTATCGCAGAGAGCGGCCGGAGCTGGCCACGCTGGCTGCATTGGGGGTCGAGCTGGTGCAGGCGGATTTTGGCCGGGAAGAGGACGTTGGCAAGCTGATCGATGTGCTGGCTGCGCATCAGGATCTGACGCTGGTGATCCACAACGCCTCGGCCTTCGAGCCGCAGGCAACTGATCCGGCGGCGCAACTGGCCCAGTTCGAGCAGTTCTACCGGGTACACATGGCGGCCCCCTTCCAGCTAAACCGGGCGCTGGCCCCCCGGCTGGCCAGCAATCCCAACGCCAGCATCATTCACATCACCGATATCTATATCCATGCCCCGGCCCCCCGTTTTGCCAGCTATGTGGCCACCAAGGCGGGAGCCCATTCGCTGGCCATGAGCTTTGCCCGAGAGCTGGCGCCTGCGGTGCGGGTCAACACCATAGAGCCGGGCCCCATTCTGTTTCTCGACGAGCATGACGAGGCATGGCGCCAGCAGGTGTTGGCGAAAACACCGCTGGCGCGGGAGGGAGGGCTGGAGCCCATCTGGCAGGCGGTGCAGTTACTGATGGGGAACAGTTATATGACGGGGGCCAGCATCAAGGTAGATGGCGGGCGCGCGCTGGCCACTCTCTGAAAGTTTGCCAAGCACCAGCGGCTCCAGCCCGACCTGCCGGGTCAGCAAGCCTTTGCCGGGTTTGAGCTTGCCCGACGGGGCGGGGAGCGTCACTTGCAGCGCCACCTTGGGGTCATGCACCTCGCCATGACCGTACAGCTCGGCCAGCAGCTCCGCCAGATAGGAATCGACCTCTGCCGAGGCAAAGTCACCGCTCCTGTTGCTGGCCAGAATATCGATGTCGAGCGGCCGGTCGTGCACCTTGCAGAGCGGATCGCTGCGATCCCGGCCGTGAGCCACTTCAAGGGCGACAAAGTACTGCTTGAGGCTGGCGGCATCGAGCGGGCTCTCCACCACCAGCAGGCAGTTGAGAAAGTCGTGGCTGGAGTGCATTCCCACCGGCTTGGTGCGGATCACCGAACTCAGCCGCAGGGGGCCGACGTTCGCAAGCAGCTCGGCCAGCACCCGGCTGACATGGATGTGCGGGTCAATATTGGATCCAATGCTACACAGATAGAACATGCTCACCTTCCCGGGGTTGGGCTCATCTGAAATGTATACGCAGCTCACGGTTATCGGATTAACTATGGCTTAACATTGTCTTATCTATTGTGATCCGGCACTGATTGGCAGAAAGGAGGTTTGCATGAGTGTGGAGCTGAAATGGGCGCTGTTGACCGCCTCGGGCGCGCTGGCGATGATCATGATTATCTGTCTGGCCTCTGTCGCGTTGGCGTGAATCACCACAATCCAGATAATACAAACCGGCCTGTTGGCCGGTTTTGTTTTTTGGGGCTGTGCGGCTATGCTGGCGCACCGGTGAGAATGCAAGAGAAGAGATGATGACCAAGGTTCGCCCACGCTCCCTGCTGCAGGTGGTATTGATGGGATTTGTGCTGGTATTGATGCCGTTGGGCGGCATGATCTGGCACAACAGCACTTCCCTTGCCCACCTCAGTCAGCTCACCAGCGACGAGATGGAGCGGGCGGTCAAGGATACCCGCCGCGCCACCCTGCTGACGGCGCAAGCCATCGATATCGAACGCACCTTGCGCCGTTTCGCGGTGCTGGGGGATCGCCGCAGTCTCACCAGCTACCAGCAGCAACTCGATGGTTATCGGGTGTTGCTGGCGGAACACCGCAACTCCATCACCGACGGCCAGCTTTACAGCGGGCTCGATCAGGGGCTGGCCTGGCTCGACAGCCTGCAGGATGCCGCGCTGGCCCGGGCGGCGGCAGCGGGGGACAAGCTCGAGCAGTTCAACGATGCCAACAAGCAGCTCGAAATAGTCACCCGCAGCCGGGTTGACGAACACATGGATCGGGTGCAGCTCACCATCGCCGGACTGACCAGCGAGCTCTGGTGGGTGAGCGGAGCGGTCGCGGCGCTCAGCCTGCTGATGGTCTTTATCTTCACCTACCTTATCATCCACCCGGTACGACAGATTGAGTCGCGCATCTTGAGTCTGGGTGCCGGGGTCGAACCCGATCCCAAGCCGGTTGACGGCCCTGCCGAGCTGGTATTGCTGGGGGAGCGGATCGTCTGGCTGCACGACAAACTCAAGGAGCTGGAGCTGCAGAAATACCAGTTCCTGCGTCATGTTTCTCACGAGCTCAAGACCCCGCTGGCGGTGCTGCGGGAGGGGACGGATCTGCTCTGCGAGCAGCTGGTCGGGCCTTTGACGCCGGATCAGCTGGAGATCTGCCAGATGCTCGACGAGAACAGTCGGCGTTTGCAGACCCTGATCGAGCGGCTGCTCGACTTCAACCGGCTCAGTCAGCAGGAGGCCTTCGAACTGGAGCCCGTCCCCCTGCTGCCGATGTTGTCGGAACTTTCTGCAGAGTACCGGCTGGCATTGGAGTCCAAGCAGATCCGTGTACACTTGCCGACCGTGCCGGTTACCCTGTGGGCGGAGCCCTACCGGCTACGGCTGATCCTCGATAACCTCTTCTCCAACGCCGTCAGTTACGGCGCCAGCGGGGGCAATATCTGGATCAGGGCAGGGCAGAATGAACAGATAAGCTGGCTGGAAGTGGCCAACGAGGGGCCCAAGATCCCCGTGGCCGATCAGCAACGTATTTTTGAACCCTTCGAGCAGGGCAGTACTGTGCGGCAAGGTCTCTTGAAAGGCTCGGGCATGGGCCTCTCCATCGCCCGCGAGTCTGCCAACAGCCTGGGGGGGGAACTGGTTCTGGTAGAGGATGAACAGGCTGATGTCTGTTTCAGGTTGACGTTGAAATGAGGACTATGAAGATACAACGCGTATTTCCAGCTCTGATGGCAGGGCTGCTCGCGGGTTGCTCCTTGCTGCCGCAACAGGTAGAGCGGGAGTCCTCCGATATCGCTTTTGCCAAGCGGATGGAGTTTGCCAACAAGGAGATGCAGGTGCGTCTGCAATACTCCGACTGGCTGCTGGCCAGTCACCCCCAGCAACGGGTGCAGGAGCGTCAGCGTCTGAAAGGGGCTGACGATCTGGAGAGCCGGGTCAGTCTGGCCATGGTGTACTCCCACCCCGCCGAATCGGTGGCCAATCGCACCGCCGGTCTGGCGCGCCTGAAGCAGATGCTGCCCGAACTGGGTCTCGATGCGCAGGCATTTTTACGCAGCTGGATCGCCCTCGGCGAACAGCTGCTGGCTCGCGACAGCCGTCGCGATGACCAGAGTCAGGAGATCCAGCGGCTGCGCCGCCAGATCGAGCAGCTGACCGCTATCGACGACCAGCTCAACCAGCGCAAGCTGAACGAGAATCGTGAGGTAATACCATGAGCCGGATCCTGTTGGTGGATGACGACGTCAGCCTGCTCAAACTGATGAGCATGCGGCTGCGCAGTCAGGGTTATGAAGTGGATACCGCCGACAGCGCGGAAGGAGCCCTCGACCGGTTGCGTCAGCAACGGGCCGATCTGGTGCTGAGCGATCTGCGGATGGCCGGCATGGACGGTCTGGCGCTGTTCGAGCGGATCCAGGCCCAGTGGCTGGGTTTGCCGGTGATCATCATGACCGCCCACGGCACTATCCCGGACGCCATTCAGGCGACCCGCTCCGGGGTCTTCAGCTTTCTGACCAAACCCATCAACAAGGATGAGCTGTTCGCCACCATCGAACATGCGCTGAGCCTGACCCGGCCGAAACAGCAGCAGGAGTGGCAGTCGCTGATCCTGACCCGCAATCCCCAGCTGGAGCAGCTGCTGATCCAGGCTCACAGCATTGCCACCATGGAGGTACCGGTGCTGATCATGGGGCCGTCAGGCTCCGGCAAGGGGGCGATGGCGCAGGCGCTGCATCAGGCCAGCCAGCGGCGCGACAAGCCGCTCCATACCATCAACTGTGCCGCCATTCCGTGGGCGTCACTCGACTTGCAGCTGTTTGGTGAAGATGGCCAGTCAGGGTTGTTCGAGCAGGCCAAGGGGGCGACCCTGTTTCTCGACGAGATTGGCAGCCTCTCCGAATCCCTGCAGGCCAAGCTGCTGCAGGTGATGGAGGAGTATGGTCAGGGCACGCCGGAGGTGCGGGTGCTTAGCTCCAGCCATCAGGATCTGGTCAGGGCGATGGAGGAGGGGCGTTTTCGGGAAGATCTCTTCTACCGTCTCAACGTTGCCAATATCACCTTGCCGTCTCTCAGTGCCCGCAGCGAGGATATCCCCCTGCTGGCCCGTCAGGCGCTAGACGATTACCGTAGCCGCCACAGTGACTGCGCCGCCATGGGATTTTCGCCCGAGTCGCTGGCGATGCTGGCTGCCGCGGCCTGGCCCGGCAACGTGCGCCAGCTCTGCAACGTGGTGGAGCAGCTCGCCAGCCTTTGTTGCAGCCCGGTGATCGGGGTCTCCATGGTGGAGTCCGCCCTGAGCGGCGGTGGCGGCGGCATCCCCTCGTTCAACGAGGCGCGGGCCGAATTCGAGAAGGAGTATCTGATCCGTTTGCTGCGCACCACCGAGGGCAACGTGACCCTGGCGGCCAACATGGCGGGCAGAAACCGTACCGATTTTTACAAGTTATTGAATCGGCACGGTATCGAAGCTGCAAACTTCAAATCGAAGGGATAAATCAGGCGGGATCAACCACCGCCGGAGCGGCATCGGCTTTTTGAGTTTTATGGGAGAGCCAGAGGCCGCTCGCCTTCATCAGGTAACCGAACAAGGCGCCAATGATGAGGGAGGGCAGGATCAGCCGCCACTCGCCAGCCGCCCCGAAGGTGGCACAGCAACCGGCAAAGGTGCCGGGAATGTAGCCGAGCCACTGCTGCTTGGCCTGTACGCACATCAGGGTGGCGACCACCCCCGTCATCACATAACCCGCCACACCCGCTCCCCATAGACTGTCGCCATGGATCAGCAGCAGTGCCCACAGCATGCCGCTGGTGTTGCAGAAGATGGTCTGCAGCAGTGCCTTGTAGCCGCCGCTTGACGCGAAATAGCTGGTGCAGCCGAGAAAGCCGACCCAGGAGATAAGGCCGAACGCGACGGCAATCCAGCCCCAGACGGCGGAGAGAATTCCAGTGGTGATGGCGATGGCGATCAGTGGGCTCATGGGGCGACTCTTCAGTTGGCTTCGCAAAATGGGCAGCCTACCCCCGGCAATCGGGGCGGCAAGCGGGGGCCGAATTGTGTGTGATCTTCATCACCCTTTTCAACTCAGGAATACGCTTGCGCTCGCGAAAAAAATTCATTGGTGACCGGCCTGACAGTCGGCCATAGTTGAAGGCCCTGTCCTGCTCATGGAGTGAGTCTGATGGCGCCAAATGTGATCGTTCCCCTGCTGGTGTTCGTAGTCCTGTTTCTGGTCGGCACCATGGCCAAGGCACTGCCCCTGCACCACATGATGTAAATTTGTGTGAAATAAAAATCTGCCGGGGCGGGTCTTATCCATACTGCCTCACTCAGCCCCGGGAGTTTTTCATGTTGATCAAGCGTCGTACCGTCCACCCCCTCACCGAACAGGATGTCACCCCGGAAGCCGTCTATCAGGACCGCCGCCTTATTCTCAAGGGACTGGGTCTGGGCGCCGCCACCCTCGCTTTCCCCACTCAGGCCGGTGTACTCGACCTGCTGCGCGGTAAAGAGGATGCTCCCCAGTTAGCCACCAAGCCGCTCAACAGCAAGCCTGCCGAGCGCCCGGCCAATCTGGTGCTGACACCGGAAGAGAAGGCCACCAGTTACAACAACTTCTATGAGCTCGGCACCGACAAGTCCGACCCGGCTCGCAACGGCCATTACCTCAAGCCCGAACCCTGGACCCTCAAGGTGGAGGGGGAGGTGGCCAAGCCCTTTACCCTCGATGTGTGGGACCTCATCAACAAGAGCGAGCTGGAGGAGCGGATCTACCGGCTGCGCTGCGTCGAAGCCTGGTCCATGGTACTGCCCTGGAATGGCATCTCGCTGGCGGAGATCATCCGCCGTGCCGAGCCCACCAGTCGTGCCAAGTTTGTTGCCTTCGAAACCCTGTTTGATCCGAAACAGCTGCCGGGGCAGGCCTCCAGTCTGGGAGGCGGCATCGAGTATCCCTATGTGGAGGGGTTGCGTATCGACGAGGCGATGCACCCTCTCTCTTTCCTTGCGATGGGGCTCTATGGCAAGACCCTGCCCGCCCAGAATGGCGCGCCGATTCGCTTGGTGGTGCCGTGGAAGTACGGCTTCAAGAGCATCAAGAGCATCGTCTCGATCCGGCTGGTAGAGGAGATGCCGCCGACCACCTGGAACCTGCTGGCTCCCAACGAATATGGCTTCTATGCCAACGTCAATCCGCAGGTGGATCACCCGCGCTGGAGTCAGGCAAGCGAGCGTTTCATCGGTGAGGGCGGAGTGTTTGGCGCCAAGCGTCAGCCGACCCTGATGTTCAACGGCTATGGTGACGAAGTCGCCTCGCTCTATCAGGGGATGGATCTGCGCCAATGGTACTGAGATTGAAACCAGCCCATATCAGCGGTTTGCGGGCGCTGGTGCATCTGGGCTCCCTCGGCTTCCTGCTTTGGCTGGTTTTTGCCATTCCGGCAGGTCTGCTGGGGGGCGATCCGGTGCCCGAGCTTATCCACTACCTCGGCAAGGGGGCGCTCAACCTGCTGCTGCTCACCCTGCTGGTGTCGCCGCTGGCCAAGCGCTGGCGGCAGGGGCAGCTCATCAAGCTGCGCCGCCCCCTCGGGCTCTGGTGTTTTGCCTGGGCGCTGCTCCACTTCATGGCGTGGCTGGGGCTGGATCTGCAGTTTGACTGGGGCCTGATTGGCGGCGAGCTGGTCAAGCGCAGCTACATAGTAGTGGGGATGGTAGCGTTGTTGCTGCTGGCCGCCCTCAGCATCACCTCGCTGCCCGCATTGCAGCGCCGCATGGGTGCCGCATGGCAGAAGCTGCACAACTGGGTCTATGCCATCGCCCTGCTGGTGCCGGTGCACTACTGGTGGTCGCTCAAGAGTGGTTGGGGGGAGCCCCTCATCTACCTGCTGCTGGCCTGCGCCCTGCTCTGGCCGAGACGGGAGAAGCTGCTGCGCCCCATGCGGGGACGCTGGAATGCAAAAGAGGCCTAATCGGCCTCTTGTTGTTTGATCTCGCCGGTGTAGGCATCGACGATGAGATGCACCTTCTGATCCTGGCGATTGAGGGTTTTGACCTCGAATTTGTCCCCTTCCAGCTCCACTTCCCGAATGTCGTGATACCCTTGCGCCAGCAGGAGTTTGACCAGCCCGGCCATGTCGAGACGGCTCTGGGCCGCCCAGCTTGTGGCACTCAACAGACAAAGGATTAGCAGGAAACTGCGCGGGATCATATTCATTCCGGATTCATGGCTGGCAGACTATAAACGCCATTATGTTAGGTTTTTGGAGATGAATCATCCATGAATAGAGCGCTCCCTCTGCTTGGGTTATTGCTGCCGTTGCTGGCACAGGCGGTCACGCCTGATGAAGCCATGCTGCAGCAAGCTGTCCATGAGGGACGGGTTCGGCCCTTCCATGAAATGATGGAGGTGGCGGCCAGATTGCCGGTGCGGGTGTTGCGGGTGGATCTGGGGGAAGAGGATGGTATCTGGCTCTATGAACTGCGAGTCATCGATCGGGAAAACAGCGTGATCAAGGTGGCCTATCGGGCTGACAACCTTGAGCTGGTGTGGGCCAAGGGCCACCATCTGGAGCGGTTGTTCGAACCGCCAAAGCCCCCGGTCGAGGATGATGAATAACCCCTGTGTGGAAGCCTGTTCATGCGAATTCTGATTGTTGAAGACGAAAAAATTCTGGCTGGTCAGCTGGCCGAACAGCTGCGCCTCTCCGGCTTTGTCACCGACCTCTGCCACGATGGCAACGAGGCCGGTTTTCTCGGCGAGACCGAACCTTACGATGCCATCATTCTCGACCTCGGCCTGCCGGGGCGCGATGGCCTGAGCGTGCTGAAAGAGTGGCGCAGCAAGGGGATCGATACCCCGGTGCTGGTGCTGACCGCCCGTGGCCAGCTGCACGAGAAGATCGAGGGGCTCAACGCCGGTGCCGATGACTACCTCACCAAGCCGTTCCAGGTGGCCGAGCTGGTGGCGCGAGTCCATGCGCTGGTGCGCCGGGCGGCAGGCAACGCCAGCTCCATTCTGGAGATCGGCGGAGTGCGGCTCGACATGGCGGCGTCGCAGGTGTGGTACGAAGGGACTCCCATCAAGCTGACTGCCCACGAGTTCCGGGTGCTGGGTTACCTGATGCAGCACAGGGGCAAGGTGGTGTCGCGCAGCGAGCTGATCGACCACATCTACGCTCAGGATTTTGACCGCGACTCCAATACCGTGGAGGTGTTCATCGGCCGGATCCGCAAGAAAACCAACCCCGATCTGATTGAGACAGTGCGCGGCCTCGGGTACCGGATCAACGAATGAGGCTGGTCAGAACCCTCCGGGGGCGACTGGTCGCCATCGCGCTGGTGTGGTGCGGGCTGTTTCTGTTCGCCACCGGTTTCAGCTTGCAGACCATGATGCGCAACTACTGGCAGGAGGCGGAGGCCGACGGTTTACGCCTGCAGCTCTATGATCTGCTCTCCCGGCTGGAAGTGGCCAAAACCGGCCTGCCGGTGGTCACCGGCTCCCTCTCCGATCCCCGCTTCAATCAACCCTACTCCGGCTACTACTGGCAGCTGGAGCTGGGCCGCGATGTGGTGGGGCGCTCCCGTTCCCTGTGGGATACCAACCTGAAGAGCGACGGCCTCAAGTCGGCGTTTGGCGATCCTGACCTTTTCGTCGGCAAGGGGCCCAACAAGGAGCCGCTGCTGATCATGACCCGCACCGTGCTGCTGCCCGGTTCGGATCGGGTGTTCACTCTGGTGATGGCCAAGGACAGTAGCGCCCTGACCCAGACCCTCAACAAGACCCGGATTAGCCTGTTCCTCGGTCTCGGCTTTGCCGCCGCCGGTCTGGTGCTCGGCTTCATGTTCCAGATCGTCTACGGTTTGCGGCCGCTGCACCTGCTGCGCCGCGAACTGGGGCGGGTTCACGAGGGTCATCAGGAGGGGTTCCGGTTGCGCTATCCGCTGGAGATCCAGCCGCTGGTGGAGGATATCAACCGGCTGCTGCACCACTACGGCGAGCTGCTGCAGCGGGCGCGCTCCCACACCGGCAATCTGGCCCACGCCCTCAAGACGCCGCTCAGCATCATGCGCAATCAGGTGGCTCAATTGCCGCCGGAGGATCAGGCCGCCATCGGCGAGCAGCTCGACCAGATCCAGCGCCATATCGATTACCACCTCGGCAAGGCGCGGGTGACTGGCGCCGCCAAGATCCTCGGGGTCTCGACCCCGGTGCGGGCGCGGGTGGAGTATATCTGCCGCGCCTTCTCCCGCCTCTATCCGGGCAAGACAGTGGATCTGCAAGTGCCCGCCAATCTGGCGGTCGGGGTAGAAGAGCAGGATTTCGACGAGATGGTGGGCAACCTGCTGGAGAACGCCTTCAAGTGGTCTGCCAGCGAGCTGCGCATCTCCAGCGCCGAGCTGGGGGGCTGGATCACCTTGCGTATCGAGGATGACGGCCCCGGCATGAGCGAGGATCAGATCGCCAAGGCGGTGCTGCGCGGGGTGCGGCTCGACGAGAAGGTGCCGGGCTCGGGCCTGGGTCTCAACATCGTCTCCGATCTGGCGGAAGCCTATCGGGGCAGTTTCATCATGGGCCGCGCCGAACTGGGCGGTCTGGCCGCCTCCCTCTCGTTGCCCAAGGTGGCAAGAGTCGAGAGCTAGGCATAACATATGGCATTTGTTTTAGCCTGAGGAAGAGAAGCATGACCGACGATCCGTGGGCACTGTGTCACCTTGACGATTCGTTTGATGCCTCTGTGCTGGGTGTCAAGGGCGCCCAGATCCAGTGGTTTGAAGACAGGGATGGCCTGATCGCGTTCCTTCTGGAAGATTTTGTCGACCTGCTGGCCGATGTGGGCGAGCTGGACGAGGAGCAGACCGAGCAGGCGCGCGAGCGCTTCACCCTGCTGGTGGAGCAGAGCTTCGACGATCGCACCCTGATGGATGCCATCAACGATCTCGCCTCCGGCCTGCGTCGCATCGCCTGGTTGGGGCCGCTCTCGGAGCTGGCCGAGATCAGCGACGAGTTTGCCTCCGGCCTGCGCCGCTATTTCTGGAGCCAGTACGACGGGGACGAAGATGACCCGGACGCCTGGGTGCCGGAAGAGCTGTGGCCACAACTGGTGGAGTGCGCGCAGGAGTATATGGAGGAAGGGGAGTTCTAAACCCGTCCCGACCATGCCTGCGCTTTGGCAGACAGATAAAGAAACGGCGCCTTGATGGCGCCGTTTTTATTGGGTGGCAATCGCCTTAGCCGTTGGCCGGTACCGCGTGGGCAGTGTTGGCCAGCACAGGGCCTGTGTACTTCTCGATCTGCAGCTGGGCCATGTGGCCGCAGTTGCCTTGCGCCAGACTGGACGAGCCTTCGTCGAAGGTGAGGCAGTTGACGTTGCCGTTCTTGCAGATGCTGCCCGCTTCGCCCGGCTTGGCCGGGTCGTACCAGGCCCCTTCACAGATCCGCACCACCCCTTGGCGCACATCCTCTGAGAGCAGGGCGCCCACCAGGATCTGGCCGCGCTCATTGAAGGCACGCACCAGATCCCCCTGGGCGATGCCACGAGCCTTGGCATCCAGCGGATGGATCATGATCGCCTCGCGGTCGGCGATGGCGAACTTGTCTCGCAGCGGAGTGTTGTCGAGCTGGGAGTGCAGCCGCTGGGTCGGGTGGGAGGTGTTGAGCGACAGAGGATAGCGCGCCGCCACCTCGCTCTTCACCCACTCCTTGGGCTCATACCACTTGGGATGGCCGGCGCAGTCGGCGTAACCCATCCCGGCTACCGTGTTGGAGAAGATCTCGATCTTGCCGGACGGGGTGCCGAGCGGGTTGAGCAGCGGGTTCTCGCGAAAATCGGCGTGACGGATCCACTGGCGGTTCGCTTCGGGGATTGGGAAGCGGATGTAGTTGTTGGATTCCCAGAACATGTTGAACGGCGGCAGCGCCACGCGGGCGCCGCGGGCCTGCGCTGCCATGCCGTCGTACATCTGCTTGAGCCACAGCATCTCGTCTTTGCCTTCGGTGTACTGCTCCTGCACGCCCAGCTTGGCGGCGATGGCGCTGAAGATGTCGAAGTCGTTGCGGGCTTCAAACTGCGGCGGCACGCACTGGTGCATCGGGAACACATAGCGCTGGGAGTAGTCGCCCCCCATCTCCAGATCATTGCGCTCGTAGCTGGTGGTGACCGGCAGCACGATATCGGCGTGCTTGGCGGTGGCGGTCCAGTAGGGCTCGTGAACGATCACGGTCTGCGGTTTGCGCCACGCCTGCAGCAGGTTGTTGGTGTCCTGATGGTGGTGGAAGGGGTTGCCGCCCGCCACGTAGACCAGCTTGATGTCCGGATAGGTCACCTTGCGGCCGTTGAAGTCGATGGTTTTGCCCGGGTTGGCGAGACAGTCGGCGATGCGGGCCACCGGGATCGGTGCCGGGCTGTTCTTCGGTGCGTTACCGGCGGAGATACCCGCCAGAATGCCGCCCTTGGCGGTGGGGCTGCCACCGGAGGAGTAGTGGTAGCTGAAGCCGTAGCCGCCGCCCGGCAGGCCGATCTGGCCCAGCATGGAGGCCAGCGTCACCAGCATCCAGTTCGGCTGTTCGCCGTGCTGCTGACGCTGCATCCCCCAACCGGCCATGATCATGGTGCGCTTGGTGGCCATGTCGAGAGCCAGCTGGCGGATCACCTTGGCATCGACGCCGCAGACGCTGCTCGCCCATTCGGCGCTCTTCGGTTGGCCGTCATCCTTGCCGAGCAGGTAGTTCAGGAACTTGTCGAAGCCGACGGTGTAGCGATCGAGGAAGGCTTGATCGTGCTTCTTCTCGCTGTAGAGGGTGTGAGCTACACCCAGCATCATGGCCACGTCGGTGTAGGCGTTCGGGGCAATCCACTCGGCGCCGACCAGCTTGGCGGTCTCGTTGTAGATGGGGTCGATGCTGATGACGCGGGTGCCCTTCTCTTTCAGCGCCATGAAACCGGCCTGACCTTCGTGGTCCGGTATGTTCCAGCTGTTCTTCAGGGTGACCTGAGCGTTGACCCCCCACAGCACCACCAGTTCGGCGTTCTCCACCACGTTGGGCCAGGCGGTCTGCTGCTCGTACACCTCGATGGAGCCCATCACGTGGGACATGATCACCTGAGCCGCACCGGTGGAGTAGTCACCGGCATAACCGGTGAAGCCGCCGGAGAGGTTCATCAGGCGGTGCAGCAGGGTGCGGCTGTTGTGGAACATGCCGACGCTCTTCCAGCCGTAGGAACCGGCGTGGATCGCCTGCGGGCCGAAGTCACTCTGCACGCGCTGGATTTCACCGGCCACCAGTTCGATCGCCTTGTCCCAGCTCACTCGCACCCACTCGTCGGCACCGCGCAGCTCCGGCTTGGCGCCCGGGCCATGCTCCAGCCAGCTCTTGCGTACCATGGGGTATTTGATGCGGTTCTTGGCGTGCACCTGGAACGGCGCCATGTCGATGAGATCGTTCGGCGCCGGATCATCGGCCACCGGCTGGACGCGCACCATGCGGCCATCTTCGACGATCGCCTCGAAAGCCCCCCAGTGGGCGCCGGTCAGAATGCCCTTCTGGGCGGGCACCAGGGTCGGGAACTGACTCAATGCGGTGCTGATGGCTTGCGCCAGCGCACTCTTGGGAAAAATGCCGCCGAGCAGGGGCAGGGCTGCGCAGGCGCCGAGCCCCTTGAGCAGGTTGCGGCGGGACAGATTGGTCTTCTTGTCATTGAAAAAAGTCATAACGGTTTTCCTCTGTGCCAGCCTTAGTGGGCCGCGCTCATGTCACTGGCGTGTTTCTGGACATACTGGGTCAACATGCGAGCCTGTTCCGGGGTCAGGGAGGTACGAGATTCCATCCCCTTGATGACGCCGATCCACTGGTTGGCATTGAAGTGATCCAGTGCGGTGAGGCCGTGGCAGCCGGTACAGTTGTTGGACATCAGGGTGGAGGCGTATTGCCACAGCTTGCCCTGATCGCCGATAAGCTGGCTCTGGTCTACCCAGGCGGTCAGCTTGACCTGATGCCAGGTGAGGTTGGTGGCGCTGTCGGTTTCGCTCTGGCCGGTGACCAGCGCTTTCTTGGCGGCATCGCCGACCAGTACGCTAAGGATCCGTTTGCCCGGTGCGGCGTAGAATACTTCGCTCACACCATCCTGTTGCCAGCCTTCGATCTGCACCTTGGCGCGGCCGTTTTCGTTGGCCAGCACTTCCACCTTGGTGGAGGGCATCAGGGTGCCTTCGTCGGTCTTGGCGGCGGCATCGAGGAACAGTGGGGTGGTGGCGATGGCGTAGCGGGTGGTGACGTTGGCCGGAGTCTGGGCCGCAGCCTGCGCCAGCTCGCTGGCACCGGCGGCAGCCAGGCCGCTCATGTCAGGCATGATGTGGGCGACACCGCGGTGGCAGTCGATACAGGTCTGACCCTCCTTGATGGCGACCGGGTGCTCGGCGCGGGCATTGGGGCGCTGGGCCAGAATGTCCATCGCCTCGTAGCTGTGGCAGCTGCGGCAGGTGGCGGAGTCGTTGGCTTTCAGCTCGTCCCAGACGGATTGGGCCATCCGCAGCTTGTGGGCTTCATACTTTTCCGGGGTATCCAGCGTGCCGATCGCCTCGTGATAGATATCCTTCACGGCGCGGATCTTGGTCCACAGGTAGGAGGTGGGGTCGCCCGGGATGTGGCAGTCGGCGCACTCGGCGCGGATCCCCTTGGTATTCTGGAAGTGGACACTGCCCTGATACTCGGCGAGTGGAGTCTGCATGGAGTGGCAGGAGACGCAGAATTCGGTGGAGCTGGTCTTGTGCAGCACGGTCACGGTGACACCCAGTGCCGCGACACCCAGCAGGGCCCCGAGCAGCAGGAGCCAGAACCAGGTTTTTCTTATCAGTTTTCCAATCATGGCGGCGTTTTCCTACGGTCAATAATTACCTACATAGTACTAGTCCAATAGTAGTAGTAATGATAGGGATAAGGCGTTGACCTCCATCATGGTTTATATTTTTGATTGTTGTCACATTTTGTCTTTTGTTTTGTTATTGATTTAATTGTCGAATTAAATTCAGTTGTTTTCTGTTTTATCTATTTGTGCACTTTCCGCGACAGCTGTTAGCCCCCTCGCAAAACCCCACAAGATTCGCTGATATAGTGAGCAGTGAGCCTCAACGGAGTGTCGCTGATGAGCCCTTTCTCGCTGCTGTGTGTCGCCGCCAACGTGCAACTGCTGGCCGAATTCGAACAGGAGTTGGCTCCGCTGCTCGGCCATTTCGCGCTGGTGGTGGTGGTCGGTCAGGGGTCGGCGGAGCTGGCCTTGGACGAGCTGGATCGCAAGGGGCAGCCACCCGCCGTGGTGGTGTGTGACAGCGAGCTGGGGGATGGGCGAGGGGCTGATTTTCTGATCCGCCTCGGCAGCCGTCACGAGGCGTGCCGCAAGATCCTGCTCGGCAGCCAGCCGGAGATGAAATCGATCATCGAGGCGGTCAACCTCGGTCGTCTCGACTACTACCTGCAACGCCCCTGGCGCGATGGCAGCCTGCGCCGGGCGGTGATCGAGCAGGCGAGCCACTTTGTATTGCAGCGTCCCGAGGCTGACCTGCTGAGCTATGCTGCCGTGCTCGACAACCAGAAGCTGCTGCGAGCCCATGTCGATCGCCAGTTGGCAGCCTATCGGCAGGGCTTTATGGATTACACCCACTGCAGCGATGAAGAGCTGTCGCGGGTGGTGATCGACGGCCTCTACCAGTTTTTCGAGGGCAATGACGAGGAGCGGGTCTGCCGCCACTACAGCCCGGGCCATGTGTTGACCCGCGAGGGGGAGCCCAACAGCTTCCTCTGGTTTATCGCCAAGGGGGAGGTGGTGCTGCGCAAGCGGGACGAGCAGGGGATCGATCAGGAGGTGGTGCACTACCGTACCGGCTCGCTGGTGGGGGGCATGTCCTTCGTGACCGGCGAACCCGCCTTCACCACCGGCGTGACTCTGACCGGTGCCGAGGTTATCAAGCTCGACAAGCTGCAATTCTCCCGGGTGATGCAGGCGCGCAGCGAACTGCTCCCCTCCTTTACCAACCTGCTGCTGCGTCACTTCAACCGTCGCCTGCAAAACAGCATCCGTACCGAGATGCGGCTGCAACAGACCCTCAACTCCCTTGATGCCGCTCACGCCCAGCTGGTGGAGAGCGAAAAGATGGCGATGCTGGGTCAGCTGGTGGCAGGTGTCGCCCACGAGCTGAACAACCCGGTGGCGGCCATTATCCGCGGTAGCGAGACCCTGCGGGCCGCCATCCCCGATCTGGTCAATCTCGAACTACCTGCCCCCATCAAGGGTCTGGGCAACCAGACCCTCTGTCAGGCGCTCTCCTCCCAGCCGGTCTCGACCAGCGAGATCCGTGACAAGACCCGGCTGGCGGAGGGGCGCTTTGGCGATCGTCAGCAGGCACGGCTGGCGGTGCAGATGAATCTGGATGACGAGCTGAACTGGCAGCGCTGGTTTGCCAGCCGCACTGCCGACGAGCGGGAGGCGCTGCTTTCCCGGCTGGAGCTGTTCCAGCAGACCGGCAGCTTCCTGCGCAATATCGAAGTGTGTGCCCGTCGCATCGGCGATCTGGTCAAGAGCCTCAAGCAGTATGCCCGGCAGGATCGGGCCGAGCCCTCGCTGGTAGACCTGCACGAGGGGCTGGAAGATACCTTGATGATTTTCGAAAACCGCCTCAAGCATCATGAGCTCTGCAAGGAGTACCAGCCGTTGCCGCTGGTGCGCTGTCACCCCATCGCCCTGCAACAGGTGTGGACCAACCTGATCGCCAACAGTCTGGATGCCATGAGCTGCTCGGGGCGACTCACCATCCGCACCGGGCTGCTGGATCCCGAGTGGGTCATGGTGGAGATCGAGGATAGCGGTTGCGGCATCGAGCCCGAGCTGTGGCAGCGGATCTTCGATCTCAACTTCACCACCAAGCGGGAGGGCCATTTCGGCCTCGGTATCGGTCTGAGCGTCTCGCTGCAGATAGTTCAGCAGCACCACGGCCGGATTGAGGTGGACTCGGCGCCGGGCCGCTACACCCGGATGCGGGTCTGTCTGCCGCTGGATGGCATGGGGCAGGCCGGTTACGGGGGCGAACCTCATCACAACAAGGAGCATGCGGCCTGAGCGGTGGCCAGCATCAATCGCGCGGCGTGCCAAACCATGTCGCCAAGGAGGAGCAATGAACAAACACTATCTGATCCTGTGTGTGGACGATGAGCGGGAGGTGCTGGATGCGGTGATCCATGATCTCGCCCCGTTCCGTTCCCACTTCGAGCTGGAGGCGGCTGAGAGCGTCGATGAGGCGCGTGCGGTGGTGGAGGAGTGGGAGCGCGACGGCAACAAGCTGGCGCTGATCCTCTGTGACCACATCATGCCGGGAACCCTGGGGGTCGATTTTCTGGTAGAGCTGAACCGGCGAGCCTCCACCCGTGCCAGCCGCAAATTGCTGCTGACCGGACAAGCCGGGCTGGAGGCCACCGTCGAAGCGGTCAATCGCGGTGGGTTGCACTACTACCTCGCCAAGCCGTGGAAGCTGGAGACCCTGCAAGAGGCGGTGCGCGAACAGCTGACCGACTACCTGCTGGCGGAAGATGGCGAAAATGCCTTCCACTATGCGCCGCTGCTCAATCAGGCGCGGCTGTTTGCCGCCATCCACGATCACCCGTTCGACGAGTAGGGGCAGTTGGGCTTTCGCGGTGGCAGTTGTATACTGTCTGCATATACAGTATTGCAGGTAGCCACCGATGCGACTCTTTATCGCCGAGAAGCCCACGCTGGGCCGCGCCATTGCCGATGCCCTGCCCAAGCCCCACAAGAAGGGCGACGGTTTTATCGAAACAGCCCAAGGGGATGTGGTCACCTGGTGTATCGGCCATCTGCTGGAGCAGGCCGAGCCCGATGCCTATGACGCCGCCTTCAAGCAGTGGCGGATGGAGCATCTCCCCATCATCCCCGCCCAGTGGCAGCTGGTGGCCAAACCCAAGACCAAAACCCAGCTCACCGTCATAAAACGGCTGATCAAGCAGGCGGACTGCGTGGTCAACGCCGGTGACCCGGACCGGGAAGGGCAGTTGCTGGTGGACGAGGTGATCGACTTTCTCGGCTACCCGAAAACCAAGCCGGTGCAGCGCTGCCTCATCAGCGATCTCAACCCGCCTGCGGTGCGCCGTGCCCTCGAGAAGCTGCGGGACAACAAGGAGTTCGTGCCGCTGGCGGTCTCGGCGCTGGCCCGCAGTCGGGCCGACTGGCTCTACGGCATCAACATGACCCGCGCCTATACCTTGCTCGGGCGCAAGGCAGGTTGCAGCGAGCTGCTCTCGGTCGGTCGGGTGCAGACCCCGCTGCTGGGGCTGGTGGTGCGGCGGGATCTCGAGATCGAGGCCTTCGTCCCCAAACCCTTCTACGAGGTGCTGGCCCATCTTCTGACCGATAGTAACGAGCGCTTCACCGCCAAGTGGCTGCCATCGGAAGCCTGCCTGCCGTGGCAGGATGAGGAGGGGCGGGTTCTCAATCGGGCGCTGGCCGACAAGGTGGTGAGCCGGATCAACGGCCAGCCCGCTCAGGTCGAATCGGTGGAGGAGCAGGCCCGCAAGCAGGCGGCGCCGCTGCCCTACAACCTCTCCAGCCTGCAGATCGATGCCGCCAAGCGCTTCGGCATGGATGCCAAGCGAGTGCTCGACATCTGCCAGAGCCTCTACGAGCGCCACAAGCTCATCACCTATCCGCGCTCCGATAGCCGCTATCTGCCGACCGACCACTTCAAGCGGTCCGAGCAGGTGCGCGGTGCCATCGCCGCTACAGCGCCTGCACTGGCCAAGGCGGTGAGCGAGGCTGATGGCAAGATCCGCAGCAAGGCGTGGAACGACAGCAAGGTGGATGCCCACCACGCCATCATCCCCACCGAGAAGCAGGGCAACCCCGCCACGCTGGGGGCCGACGAGGCGAAGCTCTATGGCCTGATTGCCCGCCAGTATCTGCTGCAGTTCTATCCCCCGTTCGAATACAACGACAGCAAGGTGCTGCTGCGCATCGCCGGTGGCCTGTTTCAGGCCAAGGCGCGGCGCATTCTCAAGGCGGGCTGGAAGGCGCTGCTCGGGGTGGAGGAGGATGACGACGAAGAGAAGGCGGGCACGCTGCCTGCCCTGAAAGAGGGAGAGCAACTGCTGTGCGAGCGGGGCGAACTGCAGGAGAAGATGACCCAGCCGCCCAAGTCGTTCACCGATGCCACCCTGCTGGCGGCTATGACCGGCATCGCTCGTTATGTACAGGATCCCGAGATCCGCAAGACCCTGCGCGACACCGATGGTCTCGGCACAGAAGCGACCCGGGCGGGCATTATCGACCTGCTGTTCAAGCGCCGCTTTCTGGTGCGCCAGGGCAAGAGCATCAAGGCGACCCCGACCGGGCGGGCGCTGGTGCAGGCGTTGCCAGCCACCGCCACCACGCCGGATATGACGGCGCTATGGGAGCAGAGCCTCGCCCAGATCGCCGAGCGTCACGGCAGCTACCAGCAGTTTATGGGGCCGCTCACCGAGCAGCTCAACGGCTTGATCGAGAGGGCGCGGCAGGACTCCGGCGCCAGCTTCAGCACCCTGCCCAAGGAGGCGCCGGGTGCCGGCAAGCGGCGTTTTACCAAACGCAAGAGTCCGGCAGCCAGCACGACTGGCGGGCCCCGACCGCGCAAGACGACCAGCAAGCGCCAGACCAGGGCTGCATAACGAAAAAAGGCGCCCATCCTGGGCGCCAAAGGCATTGTTGTCAGGCTGCCTGAGTGGACAAGCTGGCACGGATCCTGTGCTGGTAGTGCAGAACCACACCGAGAAACACCAGGTCCTTGAACAGGAAGAACTCGGTGACTGGCACGCCGTCAACCATCTTCCAGACACCTGTCAGAGTCAGCAGGAAGCTCAGCGTCGCCAGGAAGGTGACGATAGCCCCCATGCTGCACCAGTAACCGATGCGAGGTTGCCACAGACCCACGACCAGCCCGATGGCGATCACTATCTCGACCACCCCGATCAGGTTCGATACGCTCTGTTCCGACAGGGGGCCATAGAGCCAGCTCATCAAGGGGTGGCTGGCTACCAGTGGTTTGATGGCGGCTGCCTCTGTCGGGGTAAACTTGAAGACGCCGATCCAGAGCAGGGTCAATACCACGCCCGCCAGGGCGACCAGAAAGCCTTTGTCATGTTGCTGCATGGGGGGCTCCTTGTTTAAGGGGTCAGAGTGACGGGCGGGAAGTCGATCTCGGTCGCTGCCAGGTGGTTGCCATAGTTGGTCAGGGTATTGACGACCACCTGGCCGAGCACCTCCAGCAGCAGCTCGTCATCTACGCCTGCGGCACGGGCGCTAGCAAGCTGCTCGTCACTGATCACTCCGCGCTGACTGACCAGCGCCGTTGCCAGTTGCAGCAGGGCGTGATCAAGGGGAGCCGAGGCCTGGCCGAGCCGGGCAGCCCGGATCTCCTGGGCCGAGAATCCGGCCTTGCCCGCCAGTAGTGTGTGGGCAGACAAACAGTATTGGCAGGCGTTGGCTTGACCTATGGCCAGTGCCAGCAACTCCCGTTGTGGGGCAGTGAGGCGCCCCTTGCCAAGCGCCTCGGCAAAGGCCAGGAAGCCATTGAGCAGGGCTGGCGAGTGGGCCAGGGTGGCGTAGAGGTTGGGCACCATGCCCAGATTGCGGCGCAGGGTGGTCAGGGTCTGGGCGGCTGCGGGTTGCGGTTGGGATACTGGTTGGATACGGCTCATGATCTTCTCCTGTGGTAGTGAAGGTACGGGAGACAATGTGCCGTCATTCGTGATACGGTTTATCACTCATCGTCTGCAAATAAATACCATTCGTCTCAAATATGGATCCGCTCTCTGCCCTGTTGGTTCATGCCTCCCCCGAAGCCAAGATCTTCTTCGCCGGCAACCTGTGCCAGAACTCCTCCAGTGATGATTATCCGAGTGGCGGACATCTTCATCTGCTGCGCAGCGGTGCCGTCATGCTGCGTGAAGAGGGGGGAACCAGCTTGCTGCTCGAGGAGCCGACCCTGATCCTGTTCCCTCGGGAACGTCCCCACAAGCTTGAACCCAGAACGCTGGGGGGTTGTGATTTGGTGTGCGCCAATGTCGCATTCGGCAAGGGGGGCGCATCGCCGTTGCAACTGGCATTACCGGGCTCGCTGGTGCTGCCGCTACGTGAGTTGCCTGCCCTGACGCCGGTGCTGAGTCAGCTGTTTGACGAGGTGTTTCACCCCCGCTACGGGCAGGATCCGCTGATCTCCCGCTTGCTGGAGGTACTGTTGATCCTGCTGCTGCGTCATCTGGTCGAGCAAGGGGTGTGTCAGCAGGGGATGCTGGCAGGTATTTCCGATCCCCAGTTGGCCAAGGCAATCTCGGTGATGCATCAGCGTGGGGATGAACCCTGGACGGTGGCCACGCTGGCGCGGGAGGCCGGCATGTCGCGGGCCCGCTTTGCCGCGAGGTTTCAGGAGCGGGTCGGTCAAGCGCCGCTGGGTTATCTGACCCGCTGGCGTATGGCGCGCGCCTGCCAGCAACTGCTGGCGGGGGAGCCCATGGTGCAGGTGGCGCTGGGTGCGGGATACAGCAGCAGTGTTGCCTTTGGTCGGGCATTCGAGCGGGAGCTGGGGGTGAGCCCGGGGCGCTGGCTCAAGGCGCAGCAACAAGCCGAATAAAAAAACGGGGCAGCCAGTGGCTGCCCCGTGTTCATGGCTGGTCAGCCGGTATAGACGTTCTCTTCCGGATAACGGATGCGGGTCTCGACCGGGCGGGCCAGCATAAAGGCCAGGGTCAGGGGGCCGAGACGGCCGCAGATCATCACCAGCACCAGGATCAGCTTGCCCGGCTCGCTCAGGGAGGCGGTGATGCCGGTGGAGAGGCCGACGGTGGCAAATGCCGAGATGGTCTCGAACATGATTTTGTCGAACGGCAGATCCTCGGTCACCATCAGCAGGAACATCGCCAGCATCAGCACCATGGTGCTGACGATGATGATGGCCAGCGATCGGGTCACGATCTGGGGCGACAGGGTGCGGCCAAAAGCGGTGACATGGGGTCGTTTGGTCAGAAACGCCTTGGTCGCCAGCAGCACAACCGCGAAAGTGGTGACTTTGATACCGCCACCGGTGGAGGTGGCACCGGCACCGATAAACATCAGCATCATCAGAAACAGCAGCGCCGCCGGGGTCATCAGCCCGATATCTATGGTATTGAAACCGGCGGTACGGGCACTGGCAGACTGGAAGAAGGCAGCCAGCAGCTGGCCACCGATACCGGCCTTGCCGAGGGTGCCCGGGTTGTTGTGTTCCAGCAGCCAGAACATCAGGGTACCGGCCAGCAGCAGCGCCGGGGTCATCAGCAACATCAGCTTGCTGTGCAGCTTCAGCTTGCGCCAGCGGCGGTTGCGCACCAGATCGACGATGACGGTAAAGCCGATCCCCCCCAGGATCAGCAGGCCGGCGATGGTCAGGCTGATGATGGGGTCGTCCCTATAGTCCATGAGGTTGTTGGCAAACAGCGAAAAACCGGCGTTGTTGAAGGCTGATACCGCGTGGAAGAAGCTGACATAGAGGCCGTGCACCCACCCCAT
Organism: Aeromonas sp. FDAARGOS 1416; assembly: GCF_019048085.1. Lineage (NCBI taxonomy): Bacteria > Pseudomonadati > Pseudomonadota > Gammaproteobacteria > Aeromonadales > Aeromonadaceae > Aeromonas > Aeromonas sp. FDAARGOS 1416. The sequence continues at coordinate 4,040,578 of NZ_CP077301.1, forward strand.
CTCGGGCACCCAGCGGATCGCCATGATGCCGGTGCCGATCAGCTGGGCAATAAAGGCGAACAGGACGATCCGTTTGACCAGCTGAATGATGTTGACCGAGCCCTCTTGTCCCAGCGCCTCCTTGGCCAGAACCTGCTGGCGCAGACCGACCCGCTTGCTGAAGATGGCGATCAGCAGCAGGGTCATGGTCATCTGGCCCAGACCGCCGATCTCCATCAGCATCAGCAGGAAAATCTGTCCCTGCAGGGTGAAGGCGGTGCCGGTATCCACCACGCCAAGACCTGTCACGCTGATGGCCGAGGTGGCGGTAAACAGGGCGTTGACGAAGGTGACCTCGCCATTGTGGCTGGAGGGTTGCACCAGAAAGATGGTGCCAATCAGCAGAATGATCAGAAAGCTGCCGAGGATCAGCCGGGCTTCGCTCCAGCGAGAGTCCTGCTCCCGATGGAGGGCGAAGGCGTAGCTGCTGCGCCAGTTGATCATAGGGTTTCGAGCCAGTGGTCGATAGCGTGCTTGTTGCCCGCCAGGATCAGGATGTCGCCCAGTTGCAGCTCCATCTTGCCGGTCAGCACGTTGTGCAGCACATCACCACGCTTGATGGCGAGCAGCTGGAAATCGCTCTGTTGCAGCAGGTGGAAGTCGCCCAGTTCCCGGCCGTTCTGTTGCAGGCCGATCACGAACTCGGTCAGCACCATGTCGTGGCCCAGCTCCAGATAGTCGAACAGCCGGTTGTCCAGCATGCTCTGGGCGACCCGGCGGCCCATGTCCCACTCCGGGTTGATCACCTTGTCGGCGCCCACTTTCTGCAGGATCTTGGCGTGGAACTTGTCGCGCGCCTTGACCCACACCTTCTTCACGCCCGCCTCTTTCAAGACGAGGGTGGTGAGGATGCTGGTCTCCAGGTTGTCACCGATGGCAACGAAGACGATATCGAAATTGGCCAGTCCCAGCTCGGCCACGGTGGCCTCGTCAGTGGCATCCGCCACGATAACGTGATTGCAGAGGGCGGCTATTTGCCGGGTCTTGCTCTCGTCGATATCGATGGCCAGTACTTCGGCATCTTGCCGTTGCAGCTCTTCGCACAGGGCGCTGCCAAACAGGCCCAGGCCGATGACGGCAAACTGGTTGTTCATGAGTTGTTCCTCAGCAGTTGAAGTCGCTTACTCTAAACCACTGCTATTCCCCCGAAAAGGGCTCGGGTTTTTCGTCATGGGGTAACTTGAGGTAGACTGCGCCCTTGCACCAAGCCGGGATAGACCGATGAAACTGAATGCCAACGCCTCCTTGTTGAAGCTCAACACCCTTGCCCTCGATGCGTACTGCCTCTGGCTGGCCGAGGTGGAGCAGGTTGCCGATCTGGCGACCCTGCGTGCCGATCCGCAGCTCAACCAGCTGCCGCGCCTCAATCTGGGCGGCGGCAGCAACATGCTCTTCACCACCGATTTTCTCGGTCTGGTGGTGCTCAACCGGCTCAAGGGGATTACCGCTGAAGATGGTGGCGATCACTGGTTGCTCCATGTGGCGGCCGGTGAAGATTGGCATCAGCTGGTGCGCCATACCTTGCAACAGGGCTGGTTCGGGCTGGAGAATCTGGCGCTCATTCCCGGTACGGTCGGTGCAGCGCCGGTGCAGAACATCGGTGCGTATGGCGTTGAGCTGGCCGACTTCTGCGCCTATGTCGAGGCGTTCAACTGGCAGAGTGGCGAGATTGAACGGATCGCGGCGGCAGAGTGCCGCTTCGGTTATCGCGACAGCATCTTCAAACACGAGTATCAGGATTCCCACCTGATCACCGCCGTCGGGCTCAAACTGCCCAAGGCGTGGCAACCGGTGCTGGGTTATGGCCCGCTGGCGGCGCTCGGTGACGCGCCTTCGGCGCAGGCCATCTTCGATACCGTCTGTGCTACCCGCATGGCCAAGCTGCCGGATCCCGCCGTGCTCGGCAATGCCGGCAGCTTCTTCAAAAATCCGGTGGTGCCTGCCGCGCTGGCGGAGTCGCTCAAGTCGCGCTATCCGCAGATGCCCTGCTATCCGGCCGGAGAAGGGCAGGCCAAGCTGGCGGCAGGCTGGCTCATCGATCAGTGTGGTCTGAAAGGTTTCGCCATCGGCCGCGCCGCTGTTCATCAGGAGCAGGCGCTGGTGCTGGTCAATCTGGGGGGCGCCAGTGCCATGGAGCTGATCGCGCTAGCGGCCCATGTCCGCGACAGCGTGGAGCAGACGTTTGGCGTGGTGCTGGAGCACGAGGTGCGATTTATGGGGGCGCACGGTGAAACCTGGCTCGATGAGGTGCTCTCATGACGTTGACTCCCATCAGACAGACCCTGATCACCCTGCTCAGTGACGGCCAGTTTCACTCCGGCGAACAGCTGGGCGAGCAGCTCGGCATCAGCCGGGCGGCGGTGAGCAAACACATGGCGGCGCTCAAGGAGCTTGGGCTGGATCTCTTTAGCCTGACCGGCAAGGGTTACCGGCTGGCGGTGCCGATGGAGCTCTATGACGAGGCGCAACTGCAGGCACTGGCCCCGATGGCGCCGGTGCACTGTTTTCCGGTCATTGGCTCGACCAACCAACACCTGCTGGATCGGGTTAATGAGCTGCGCTCCGGCGAGAGTTGTCTGGCCGAGTGTCAGACAGCTGGGCGCGGTCGTCGTGGCAAACCCTGGATTTCTCCGTTTGGTTGCCAGCTGATCCTCAGCATGTACTGGCGACTCGAACAAGGCATGGCGGCGGCCATGGGGCTCAGTCTGGCGGTCGGCGTAGCAGTGGTTGAAGCGCTGGAGTCCCTTGGTTATCAGGGGGTCGAGCTCAAGTGGCCGAACGACCTCTACTATCAGGGCCGCAAGCTGGCGGGCATTCTGGTAGAGATGAGCGGTAGCGCCGGGGCCAGCTGTCATCTGGTGATCGGCATCGGTCTCAATCTGGCGATGCCTGCCCGCGAAGGTGAGAAGATCGATCAGGCCTGGGCCGAGCTGCGCCACATCAATCCCGAGCTGGTCGATCGCAATCAGTTGGCGGCCCGGATGATCGTCCATCTGCAGCGGGCGCTGCACACCTTTGAGCAACAGGGGTTGGCAAGCGTTGTCGATGAGTGGAATCGGCTCGATCACTTTGCCGGTCGCCCGGTGCGCCTGCTGATGGGAGATCAGGAGATCCGCGGCATCGCCCGTGGCATCGACGATCGCGGCGCCCTGCGGCTGGAGACGGAGGAGGGCACCAAGTTCTATCTGGGTGGCGAACTCTCCCTGCGCCGGGGGGATTGAGGGTCAGCAAGGCCGCTCATGATGCCAAACAGAAGAGGGGGCCTGCGGGCCCCCTCTTCGTTATCCGGCAATGGCTGTCATCATTTGCGCAGTTTGATCTGCTCGATGGCGTGCTCATGGCCCTTGGTCATGATCAGGTTGGCTCGCTCACGCGTTGGCAGGATATTTTCTTGCAAATTCAGATAGTTGATGTCTTGCCAGATGTTGCTGGCGATCTGGGTCGCCTCACTCTCCGCCAGTTTGGCGTAGTTATGGAAGTAGGAGTCGGGATCCGAGAAGGCGCCGCTGCGGAATTTCAGGAAGCGTTCGATATACCAGGTACGCAGCAGTTCGGCATCGGCATCCACATAGATGGAGAAGTCGACGAAGTCCGACACGAAGACCCGATGGGGCTCCTGAGGGTAATCCATGCCGCTTTGCAGCACATTGAGCCCTTCCAGGATCAGGATGTCCGGCTGCTCCACCACCTTCTTCTCATCGGGAATGATGTCGTAGATAAGGTGGGAGTAAACCGGCGCTTCGACCTTCTCGTGACCGGCGCGGATATTGGCGACAAATTCCACCAGATGGCGGATATCGTAGGATTCCGGGAACCCCTTGCGGCGCATCAGGCCGCGCTCTTCCAGTACCTTGTTGGGATAGAGGAAGCCGTCGGTGGTGACCAGCTCCACCCGCGGATGTTCCGGCCAGCGCTCCAGCAGGGCCTGCAGAATACGGGCCGTGGTACTTTTGCCCCCCGCCACGCTGCCGGCAATGCTGATGATATAGGTGCCCTTGCCGCGGGACTGGCCGAGGAACTGCTCCAGCACCCGGCTGCGACGCTGTTTGGCTTTGACATAGAGATTGAGCAGGCGGGAGAGAGGCAGATAGATCTCTTCCACTTCCCGCAATGACACCTTCTCGTTGATCCCGCGCAGGGTCTGCAGATCGTGTTCGGTCAGGGTCAGGGGGACCGAATCGCGCAATAACGCCCATTGTTCGCGGGTGAATTGCAGATAGGGGTTATGCTCTGTCGTCATGGTGTCATCACTGTTTCTTGGGCACGGCGACCATACACCAAGGGTGGGGGAGCGACAAGGGACGCAGCAGGATTGGCTTGTTTGCCCCCGCTTTTTTGCAAACTTCCCAGCAATAAAGCATATTTTGCCGGGTTCAATGGTTGCATCCCCCAAAACCTTACAATAAAATGCGCGACGCTTGACTGTCTGTCGTCTATTTGCCGTGCAAAAGCGATAAACACAACGGGTGCAAGCAGAATTACCGTTGTGACAATCTGGCATCTGGAGGGGTTCCCGAGCGGCCAAAGGGATCAGACTGTAAATCTGACGGCTCTGCCTTCGAAGGTTCGAATCCTTCTCCCTCCACCATATTTCTCTGCGGTTTGAGTTCTTTGGGTTAGAGAAATGCGGGCATCGTATAATGGCTATTACCTCAGCCTTCCAAGCTGATGATGCGGGTTCGATTCCCGCTGCCCGCTCCAAGATGCTGATATGGCTCAGGCGTTAGCAGAGCCGCACCCTAGGGTGAGTTCGGCAAGCGAACCAGCCATCAGTACCTCTCTCTTTCCCACCAGATTCAAATCCATCATATAAACTGTTCTGTGGTTAGCTTGCCACCGCGTACTCAGCGTTAGTTTAGAGGGACGATCATGTCTAAAGAAAAATTTGAGCGTAATAAACCGCACGTTAACGTGGGTACCATCGGCCACGTTGACCACGGTAAAACCACCCTGACTGCAGCTATCACCAACGTGCTGGCCAAGCACTTCGGTGGTAAAGCTTTCGCCTTCGACCAGATCGACAAGGCACCGGAAGAGCGTGAGCGTGGTATCACCATCAACACCTCCCACGTAGAATACGACACTGCTACCCGCCACTACGCGCACGTAGACTGCCCGGGTCACGCCGACTACGTTAAAAACATGATCACCGGTGCTGCCCAGATGGACGGCGCGATCCTGGTAGTAGCAGCGACTGACGGCCCGATGCCGCAGACTCGTGAGCACATCCTGCTGGGTCGTCAGGTAGGCGTTCCGTACATCATCGTGTTCATGAACAAGTGTGACATGGTAGATGACGAAGAGCTGCTGGAACTGGTCGAGATGGAAGTTCGTGAACTGCTGTCCGAGTACGACTTCCCGGGTGATGACCTGCCGGTAGTCCGTGGTTCTGCACTGAAAGCGCTGGAAGGCGAAGCTCAGTGGGAAGAGAAGATCCTGGAACTGGCTGGCCACCTGGACAGCTACATTCCGGAGCCGGAGCGTGCGATTGACCAGCCGTTCCTGATGCCGATCGAAGACGTATTCTCTATCGCTGGCCGTGGTACTGTAGTTACCGGTCGTGTAGAGCGCGGTATCGTCAAAGTTGGTGAAGAAGTGGAAATCGTGGGTATCAAAGATACCACCAAGACCACCTGTACCGGCGTTGAAATGTTCCGCAAGCTGCTGGATGAAGGTCGTGCAGGCGAGAACATCGGTGCACTGCTGCGTGGCGTGAAGCGTGAAGACGTAGAGCGTGGTCAGGTACTGGCCAAGCCTGGCACCATCAAGCCGCACACCAAGTTTGAATCTGAAGTGTACGTGCTGTCCAAAGAAGAAGGTGGTCGTCATACCCCGTTCTTCAAAGGCTACCGTCCGCAGTTCTACTTCCGTACTACCGACGTGACCGGTACCATCGAACTGCCGGAAGGCGTAGAGATGGTAATGCCGGGCGACAACATCAAGATGGTTGTTACCCTGATTGCGCCGATCGCGATGGACGACGGCCTGCGTTTCGCTATCCGTGAAGGTGGCCGTACCGTAGGTGCTGGTGTTGTAGCTAAAGTTATCGCTTAATCTTTGGCTTACATAAATAAAGCAAAGCCCCTATAATAGGGGCTTTCTTATGCAGGGGCGTAGTTCGAATTGGTAGAACAGCGGTCTCCAAAACCGATGGTTGCGGGTTCGAGTCCTGCCGCCCCTGCCATATACCTCGTCTCGTACGGGGCTTTTGTGTCTTTGGTTACGTCAGATACAGGTGGGTTGTATGAGTGTTAGTTCTGAGAGCCAGGGCGGAAGCAAGGATACCCTGCTTTGGGGCCTGGTTTTCATTATCCTGGCGGCCGCTGTAGTGGGTAATTACCTGCTCAACGATGTTGTCGCTGCCGTCCGCGCCCTGGGTGTGGTCGTTGTCATTGCTGCTGCTGGTGCAGTAGCCCTGCAAACCACCAAGGGAAAGGCAACACTGGCATTCGCCCGTGAGTCTCGCCTGGAAGTCCGCAAGGTCGTATGGCCGACCCGTCAGGAAGCCATTCAGACAACCCTGATTGTGCTGGCGGTGACCGCCGTGATGGGGCTGCTGCTGTTCGTTCTGGACGGTGCCTTGGTCTGGTTGGTCAACCTGATTACCGGTGTGTAAGGATAAGCCATGACTGAACAACGTGAACAACGTATGAGATGGTATGTCGTGCAGGCTTTTTCCGGCTATGAAGGCCGTGTAGCCAAGTCCCTGCGCGAACATATCAAGATGCATGGCATGGAAGACATGTTCGGTGAGGTACTGGTCCCGACCGAAGAAGTGGTCGAGATGCGTGCTGGCCAGAAGCGCAAGAGTGAGCGCAAGTTTTTCCCGGGTTATGTCCTGGTCCAGATGATCATGGATGAAACCACATGGCACCTGGTGCGTAACGTACCGCGCGTAATGGGCTTCATCGGCGGTACTTCCGACCGTCCGGCACCGATCTCCGACAAAGAGGCCGATGCCATCCTGAACCGTCTGCAGGATGCCCACGACAAGCCGCGTCCGAAAACCCTGTTTGAACCGGGTGAAATGGTGCGGGTTGCCGATGGTCCGTTTGCCGACTTCAACGGTACCGTTGAAGAGGTCGATTATGAGAAGAGCCGCGTGAAGGTCTCTGTACTGATCTTCGGTCGTTCTACTCCTGTTGAACTGGATTTTGGTCAGGTTGAAAAGGGCTGATTGAATTCTGTACGTTTAACGGTTGTCAGGGGCAGCGAATATCTCTATAATTCGCTGCCCCTTTATTAGTTGGGGAGCCGTTTGCAGGAGCAAGTCTCCGAGGCGCTAGAACCCATTTTTGAGGTATTTTCCTAATGGCTAAGAAAGTCACAGCTTATATCAAGCTGCAGGTTGCTGCTGGTGCAGCCAACCCGTCTCCTCCCGTTGGTCCTGCACTGGGTCAACACGGTGTTAACATCATGGAATTCTGTAAGGCGTTCAACGCTCGTACAGAGAAGCTGGAAAAAGGTTCACCGACTCCGGTCGTGATCACCGTTTACAGCGACCGTTCCTTCACCTTCGAAACCAAGACTCCGCCTGCTTCCTTCCTGCTGAAGAAAGCTGCTGGCATCAAGTCTGGTTCTTCCAAGCCGAACAAAGACAAGGTTGGTAAGGTGACCGTTGCCCAGCTGCAAGAAATCGCCAAGACCAAAGAGCCGGATATGACTGGTGCCGATCTGGATGCAAAAGTACGTTGCATCGCAGGCTCCGCTCGTTCCATGGGTCTGGTAGTGGAGGATTAAGACAATGGCTAAACTTTCCAAGCGTATGCGCGTTATTCGCGAAAAAGTTGACGGTACCAAAGAGTACTCCATCAACGAAGCCATTGCCCTGCTGAAAGAACTGGCTACCGCCAAGTTCGTTGAAAGCGTTGACGTTGCTGTCAACCTGGGTATCGACGCTCGTAAATCTGACCAGAACGTACGTGGTGCTACTGTACTGCCGCACGGTACCGGTCGTGATGTACGCGTTGCCGTATTTACCCAAGGTGCCAACGCCGAAGCAGCTAAAGCTGCCGGTGCTGACCTGGTAGGTATGGATGACCTGGCCGATCTGGTTAAGAAAGGCGAGATGAACTTCGACGTAGTTATCGCATCCCCGGATGCCATGCGCGTTGTTGGTCAACTGGGTCAAATCCTGGGCCCGCGCGGCCTGATGCCGAACCCGAAAGTTGGTACTGTAACTCCTAACGTTGCCGAAGCTGTCAAGAACGCCAAGGCTGGTCAGGTTCGTTACCGTAACGACAAGAATGGTATCATCCATACCACTCTGGGTAAGGTTTCTTTCAACGAAGTTCAGCTGAAAGAAAACTTGGAAGCTCTGCTGGTTGCCCTGAAAAAAGGCAAGCCCTCTTCCGCCAAAGGTCAATTCATCAAGAAAGTCAGCATCTCCACCACCATGGGTGCCGGTGTTGCCGTAGACCAAGCTTCTCTGGAAGCTCAGGCCTAATTGATGGGTTTTACAAGGCGCAAAATTTAATCTATAATTTTGCGCCTTGATTGGTTGGGGGTTTCGACCTCCGTCCAAGACCGCAGGAGGCTGCAAAGCCTTAATGTTTCCTGCGTAGACGGTGCCGGAAACCCAGCGAGAAAGATTCTTTCTCTTCTGGAATCCTGCTACCGCATCGTTCCCCTCTGTTGTAAAGGTAGGGGGGATGTGTCAGTACTGGGTCAATAGACCCGGATTCAATCCAGGAGTTAAGCCAATGGCATTGGGACTCGAAGACAAAAAGGCAATTGTTGCTGAAGTCAACGAAGCTGCCAAAGGCGCTCTTTCTGCAGTTGTTGCCGATTCTCGCGGTGTAACTGTAGACAAGATGACCGTCCTGCGTAAAACCGCTCGTGAAGCCGGTGTGTACATGCGCGTTGTGCGTAACACCCTGCTGCGTCGCGCGGTAGAAGGTACCGAATACGAGTGCCTGAACGACGCATTTACCGGTCCTACCTTGATTGCTTTCTCTAACGAACACCCGGGCGCTGCTGCTCGTCTGTTCAAAGAGTTTGCCAAAGCGAACCAAAAGTTCGAAATCAAGGCTGGCGCTTTTAACGGTGAGTTTATCGCCGCAGCACAAATTGATCGTCTGGCCACGCTGCCGACTTACGAAGAAGCAATTGCGAAGTTGATGGCGACTATGAAAGAAGCCTCTGCTGGCAAGCTGGTTCGTACTATCGCTGCTGTTCGCGACCAGAAACAAGCTGCTGCTTGATTCTCGCCTATTTAGGCTGTTTGAGTTTATTCAACATCAGGAATTTTTGTCATGTCTATCACTAAAGACCAAATCATCGAAGCCGTTGCTTCCATGTCCGTAATGGAAGTTGTTGAGCTGATCGAAGCTATGGAAGAGAAGTTCGGTGTTTCTGCCGCTGCTGCCGTAATGGCTGGCCCGGCTGCTGCTGAAGCAGTAGAAGAGAAGACCGAGTTCGACGTAGTTCTGACTGCTGCTGGCGCCAACAAAGTTGCCGTTATCAAAGCCGTTCGTGGCGCTACCGGTCTGGGCCTGAAAGAAGCCAAAGATCTGGTAGAAGCTGCTCCGGCTAACCTGAAGGAAGGCGTGTCCAAGGACGAAGCTGAAGCTCTGAAGAAAGAGCTGGAAGCTGCCGGTGCTTCTGTTGAGATCAAATAATCTGCATTTATGTAGATTAGCCTGATAAAACAGGCTAGGGCTGGTGAATTTTTGTTCACCAGCCTTTTTGCGCTGTAGACTGAGAGCATTTCACACCGTTTACGACTCTCGGTGCACCAGCAATCCGGACTGTCTTCTTTCGTCCGGGCCAACACAAAACGGTGTTGAGACAGAGCTGTCCCGCGGGACAGAGTGGGTCACTTATCAGCGAGCTGAGGAACCCTATGGTTTACTCTTATACCGAAAAAAAACGCATTCGTAAGGACTTCGGTAAGCGAGACCAGGTACTGGACACGCCTTATCTGTTGTCCATTCAGCTGGACTCCTTCAAGCAGTTCATCGAGGCTGACCCGGAAGGTGAATATGGCCTAGAGGCCGCTTTCCGTAGCGTTTTCCCGATCACCAGTTACTCCGGTAGTGCTGAGCTTCAGTATGTCAGCTATCGCCTGGGTGAGCCGGTATTTGACGTAAAAGAATGCCAGATCCGTGGAGTGACCTACTCCGCGCCGCTGCGTGTCAAGCTTCGTATGGTTCTGTACGACCGTGAAGCAGCTGCCGGCACCGTCAAAGACATCAAGGAACAAGAAGTATACATGGGCGAAATTCCGCTCATGACCGAGAACGGCACCTTTGTTATCAATGGTACCGAGCGGGTTATCGTCTCCCAGCTGCACCGCAGCCCGGGCGTCTTCTTCGACCACGATAAAGGCAAAACTCATTCATCCGGTAAGGTACTGTATAACGCTCGCGTTATCCCCTACCGTGGCTCCTGGCTGGACTTCGAGTTTGATGCGAAAGACAACCTGTTTGTCCGTATCGACCGTCGTCGCAAACTGCCAGCATCCATTATTCTGCGCGCCCTGGACTTCACTTCCGAACAAATCCTGGCCACCTTCTTCGAGACCATCGGTTTTGAAGTAAAAGATGGCAAGTTGATGATGGATCTGGTGCCGGAGCGTCTGCGTGGTGAAACTGCGACCTTTGACATCGTGGCCAATGGCGCCGTGGTGGTTGAGACCGGTCGTCGTGTGACTGCGCGTCACATCCGTCAGTTGGAAAAAGATGCCGTTACCCAGATTGAGGTACCGGTTGAGTATGTTGTTGGCAAAGTTGCTGCCAAGGACTACGCACATCCGCAAACTGGCGAGATGGTCGTGACCGCCAACCAGGCGCTGAGCCTGGAAGCGATCGCCAACCTGTCCCAAGCCGGCTTCAAGCATTTCGAGGTTCTGTTCACCAACGAACTGGATCACGGTGCTTACATGTCCGAGACCCTGCGTGTCGACTCCAGCTCCAACCGTTTGGAAGCGCTGGTCGAGATCTATCGCATGATGCGTCCGGGCGAGCCGCCTACTCGCGAAGCTGCAGAACAGCTGTTCGAAAACCTGTTCTTCTCCGCCGAGCGTTACGACCTGTCTACCGTAGGTCGGATGAAGTTCAACCGCCGTCTGGGTCGTGAAGACGAGACTGGCGCTGGTGTACTGACCAAAGACGACATCGTCGATGTGATGAAGCGCCTGATCGACATCCGTAACGGTAACGACGAAGTGGACGATATCGACCACTTGGGTAACCGTCGTATCCGTTCTGTCGGTGAAATGGCTGAAAACCAGTTCCGCGTCGGTCTGGTGCGTGTCGAGCGTGCGGTCAAGGAGCGTCTCTCCCTGGGCGACCTAGACACCCTGATGCCGCAGGATCTGATCAACGCCAAGCCGATCTCCGCCGCAGTCAAAGAGTTCTTTGGTTCCAGCCAGCTGTCCCAGTTTATGGACCAGAACAACCCGCTCTCCGAAGTGACCCACAAGCGTCGTATTTCCGCGCTGGGCCCGGGCGGTTTGACTCGTGAGCGTGCCGGCTTTGAAGTCCGAGACGTACACCCGACCCACTACGGTCGTCTGTGCCCTATCGAGACTCCTGAAGGTCCGAACATCGGTCTGATCAACTCTCTGTCCGTGTACTCTCGTACCAACGAGTACGGTTTCCTCGAGACCCCGTACCGTAAGGTCATTGACGGTGTGATCACCGACGAAGTGGACTACCTGTCTGCTATTGAAGAAGGCAAGTACGTGATCGCACAGGCTAACGCTGCGACCACCGAAGATGGCCGTCTGAAAGATGAATTGATCCCGTGCCGTCACAAAGGTGAATCCACCTTTATGAACGCCGACCAGATCCAGTATATGGACGTGAGCCCGCAGCAGATCGTATCTGTGGCCGCTGCTCTGATCCCGTTCTTGGAACACGATGACGCGAACCGCGCATTGATGGGTTCAAACATGCAACGTCAGGCTGTACCGACTCTGCGTGCTGACAAGCCGCTGGTCGGTACCGGTATGGAACGCGCTGTGGCCGTTGACTCCGGTGTAACCGTAGTGGCCAAGCGTGGCGGCGTAATCGACTATGTCGATGCCTCCCGTATCGTCCTGAAGGTCAATGAAGATGAGCTGATGCCAGGCGAAGCCGGTATCGACATCTACAACCTGACCAAATACACCCGTTCCAACCAGAACACCTGTATCAACCAGCGTCCTTGCGTGATGTTGGGTGAGCCGGTCATGGCTGGCGACGTACTGGCTGACGGCCCGTCCACCGATCTGGGTGAACTGGCGCTGGGTCAGAACATGCGCGTCGCGTTCATGCCGTGGAACGGTTACAACTTCGAAGACTCGATCCTGGTGAACGAGCGTGTTGTTCAGGAAGATCGCCTGACCACCATCCATATCCAGGAACTGGCCTGTATCTCCCGTGACACCAAGCTGGGTCCGGAAGAGATCACTGCTGACATCCCGAACGTGGGTGAAGCCGCTCTGTCCAAGCTGGACGAGTCCGGTATCGTCTACGTGGGTGCCGAAGTGAAGGGCGGCGATATTCTGGTCGGTAAGGTAACCCCGAAAGGTGAAACCCAGCTGACGCCGGAAGAAAAGCTGCTGCGCGCCATCTTCGGTGAGAAGGCGTCCGATGTGAAGGACTCCTCCCTGCGTGTACCGAACGGTGTGTACGGTACCGTGGTTGACGTGCAAGTCTTTACCCGCGATGGCGTGGAAAAAGACAAGCGCGCCAAAGAAATCGAAGAGATGCAGCTGAAGGAAGCGAAGAAGGACTTGACCGAAGAGTTCAAGATCCTGGAAGACGGTATTTTCGGCCGCTCCCGCAACCTGCTGCTGGCCGCCGGTTACAGCGAAGATCGTCTGAACAAGCTCGATCGTTCCAAGTGGTTTGAACTGGCCATCGAAGATGAAGCCAAGCAGACCGAACTGGAGCAGATCGCTGAACAGCACGTTGAGCTGAAAGCCGAGTTCGACAAGAAGTTCGAGAACAAGCGTCGCAAGATTATCCAGGGTGATGATCTGGCGCCGGGCGTACTGAAAATCGTCAAGGTTTATCTGGCAGTCAAGCGTCGCATCCAGCCGGGTGACAAGATGGCGGGCCGTCACGGTAACAAGGGTGTTATCTCCAAGATCTGTCCGGTCGAGGATATGCCTCATGACGAGTTCGGCCGTCCGGTCGACATCGTACTGAACCCGCTGGGCGTACCATCCCGTATGAACATCGGTCAGATCCTCGAAGTGCACCTGGGCCTTGCGGCCAAGGGGATCGGCGAGAAGATCGATCGCATGGTCAAAGAGCAGCGCGAGCTGCACGAGATGCGCAACTTCCTGCAACAGGTCTATGACCTGGGCGAGAAGGACACCCAGCAAGTGAACATCGCCGAACTGTCTGACGACGACGTACGTACCCTGGTGGGTAACCTGCGTAAGGGTCTGCCGGTTGCTACTCCGGTCTTTGATGGTGCCAAAGAGCGCGAAATCAAAGCCCTGCTGAAGCTGGCCGATCTGCCGGAATCAGGTCAGATTGATCTGTTCGATGGCCGTACCGGTAACCGCTTCGAGCGTAAAGTAACCGTTGGTTACATGTACATGCTCAAGCTGAACCACTTGGTCGACGACAAGATGCACGCGCGTTCTACCGGTTCTTACAGCCTGGTTACCCAGCAGCCGCTGGGTGGTAAGGCTCAGTTCGGTGGTCAGCGTTTCGGTGAGATGGAAGTGTGGGCCCTGGAGGCTTACGGTGCGGCATATACCCTGCAGGAAATGCTGACCGTCAAGTCTGACGATGTGAATGGCCGTACCAAGATGTATAAGAACATCGTGGATGGCGACCACCGTATGGAGCCGGGCATGCCCGAATCCTTCAACGTATTGCTGAAGGAAATCCGCTCTCTGGGTATCAACATCGAGCTGGACGAAGAGTAAGAGCTCGCTCTTATTGTTCGAGAATTGACGTGGGCGCCCCGCTGTTTTGGCAGCCGGGGCGCCGAGGTTAGACTCCTGACAGGGGAAACACGTGAAAGACTTACTCAAGTTTTTGAAGGCTCAGACCAAGACCGAAGAGTTTGACAGTATCAAGATCGGTCTGGCCTCTCCTGACATGATCCGCTCCTGGTCATTCGGTGAGGTCAAAAAGCCTGAGACCATCAACTACCGGACTTTCAAGCCGGAGCGTGATGGTCTGTTCTGCGCCCGTATCTTCGGACCGGTGAAGGACTACGAGTGTCTGTGCGGCAAGTACAAGCGCCTGAAACACCGTGGTGTGATCTGTGAGAAGTGCGGCGTTGAAGTGACCCAGACCAAGGTCCGTCGTGAGCGTATGGGCCACATCGAGCTGGCCAGCCCGACTGCCCACATCTGGTTCCTGAAGTCCCTGCCGTCCCGTATCGGTCTGCTGCTGGACATGACCCTGCGCGACATTGAGCGCGTGCTCTACTTCGAATCTTTCGTCGTAATCGAGCCGGGCATGACCAACCTCGAACGCAGCCAGATGCTCTCTGAAGAGCAGTACCTGGATGCGCTGGAAGAGTGGGGCGACGAATTTGACGCCAAGATGGGGGCCGAAGCAATCCTGGCATTGCTGCGCGCTATCGATCTGGAAGGTGAAGTCAAAACCATGCGTGAGGAGCTGGATCAAACCAACTCCGAGACCAAGCGCAAGAAGACCACCAAGCGTCTGAAGCTGATGGAAGCTTTCCTGCAGTCCGGCAACAAGCCGGAGTGGATGATCATGACAGTGCTGCCTGTGCTGCCGCCGGACCTGCGTCCGCTGGTACCGCTGGACGGCGGCCGTTTCGCGACTTCCGATCTGAACGATCTGTACCGTCGCGTGATCAACCGTAACAACCGCTTGAAGCGTCTGCTGGATCTGGCTGCTCCGGACATCATCGTGCGCAACGAAAAGCGTATGCTGCAAGAGTCCGTCGATGCCCTGCTGGATAACGGCCGTCGTGGTCGTGCCATCACCGGTTCCAACAAGCGCCCGCTGAAATCCCTGGCCGACATGATCAAGGGTAAGCAGGGTCGTTTCCGTCAGAACCTGCTCGGTAAGCGTGTCGACTACTCCGGTCGTTCCGTTATCACCGTAGGCCCGACTCTGCGTCTGCATCAGTGCGGTCTGCCGAAGAAGATGGCTCTGGAACTGTTCAAGCCGTTCATCTATGGCAAGCTGGAAACCCGCGGTCTGGCGACCACTATCAAGGCCGCCAAGAAGATGGTGGAGCGCGAGGAAGCTGTCGTTTGGGATATCCTGGACGAAGTGATCCGCGAACACCCGGTTCTGCTGAACCGTGCACCGACTCTGCACCGTCTGGGTATCCAGGCATTCGAACCGACTCTGGTCGAAGGCAAGGCAATCCAGCTGCACCCGCTGGTTTGTGCTGCGTATAACGCGGACTTCGATGGTGACCAGATGGCGGTCCACGTACCGCTGACCCTGGAAGCCCAGCTGGAAGCGCGTGCGCTGATGATGTCTACCAACAACATCCTGTCGCCTGCCTCTGGTGAGCCGATCATCGTTCCTTCTCAGGACGTGGTCTTGGGTCTGTACTACATGACCCGTGCCCGTATCAACGCCAAAGGCGAAGGTATGGTGCTGGCCGGCCCGAAAGAAGCCGAGAAAGTATATCGCGCCGGCCTGGCCGATCTGCATGCTCGTGTGAAAGTACGTATTACCGAATACCTGCGTCAGGAAGACGGTTCTCTGCGTGAACACACCGAGATGAAGAACACCACCGTTGGTCGTGCGATCCTGAGCCTGATCCTGCCGAAAGGCATGGAATACGCCCTGATCGACGAGCCGAAGGTGCTGACTGCTGCCGAGCAGGCTGATCTGGATGCCAATCCGCAGAACTGGATCAAGTGCGTATCCAACAAGGCGCTGGGCAAAAAGCTCATCTCCCGTCTGCTGAACACCTGCTATCGCAAGCAGGGCCTGAAGGACACCGTTATCTTCGCTGACCAGCTGATGTATACCGGTTTCCACTACGCGGCCCTGTCCGGTGCTTCCGTTGGTATCGATGACATGGTCATCCCGGATGCCAAGAAAGACATCATTGCAGCAGCCGAAGCCGAAGTTGCCGAGATCCAGGACCAGTTCCTGTCAGGTCTGGTAACTGCGGGCGAGCGTTACAACAAGGTTATCGATATCTGGGCCAGCGCCAACGAGCGCGTCTCCAAGGCCATGATGGAGAACTTGTCCAAAGAGCGTAACGTCAACTCGCTGGGTGAAGAAGAAGAGCAGGCCTCGTTCAACAGCATCTTTATGATGGCCGACTCTGGTGCGCGTGGTTCCGCCGCCCAGATCCGTCAGCTGGCCGGTATGCGTGGCCTGATGGCCAAGCCGGATGGCTCCATCATCGAGACCCCGATCATCGCGAACTTCCGCGAAGGTCTGAACGTACTGCAGTACTTTATCTCTACCCACGGTGCTCGTAAGGGTCTGGCGGATACTGCACTGAAGACTGCGAACTCCGGTTACCTGACTCGTCGTCTGGTAGACGTGGCGCAGGACATGGTGATCACCGAGGACGATTGCGGCACTACCGACGGTCTGTGGATGACTCCGCTGATCGAGGGTGGCGACGTGGTCGAGCCGCTGCGTGAGCGCGTGCTGGGTCGTGTGGTGGCAGAAGATGTCATCAAGCCGGGTACCGAGGACGAGATCCTGGTTGCTCGCAACACCCTGCTCGACGAGCAGCTGTGTGACCTGCTGGAGCGTAACTCCGTTGACCGTGTGAAGGTACGTTCTGCCATCACCTGTGAAACCGACTTCGGTAACTGTGCTCACTGCTACGGCCGTGATCTGGCCCGTGGTCACCTGGTTAACAAGGGTGAGGCTGTCGGTGTTATCGCCGCCCAGTCCATCGGTGAACCGGGTACCCAGCTGACGATGCGTACGTTCCACATCGGTGGTGCTGCATCTCGTGCCGCTGCTGAAAGCAGCATCCAGGTCAAGAACACAGGTACCATCAAGCTGCAGAACGCCAAGTTCGTTCACAACAGCGATGACAAACTGGTTATCACCTCACGTTCTACCGAACTGACCATCATGGACGACATGGGCCGTACCAAGGAAAGCCACAAGCTGCCTTACGGTTCCGTGCTGGAAGTGAAGGACGGCCAGGCCGTGAGTGCTGGCGAGACCGTTGCCAACTGGGATCCGCACACCCACCCGATCATCACCGAAGTGGCAGGTCGCCTGCAGTTCGAACACATGATCGATGGTGTGACCATCACTCGTCAGACCGACGAGCTGACCGGTCTCTCTTCTATCGTTGTTCTGGACGTCAACGAGCGTCCGAGCGCCGGTAAAGAGATGCGTCCGACCGTTAAACTGGTCGACCTGAACGGCAAAGACGTGATGATCCCGGGTACCGATGTAGCCGCCCAGTACTTCCTGCCGGGCAAGGCGATCGTGAACCTGGAAGATGGTGCCAACGTGGGAGTGGGTGACGCGGTAGCGCGTATCCCGCAAGAGTCCGGCGGTACCAAGGACATCACCGGTGGTCTGCCGCGCGTTGCGGATCTGTTCGAAGCACGTCAACCGAAGGAACCGGCAATTCTGGCCGAGATCTCCGGTACCATCTCCTTCGGGAAAGAGACCAAGGGCAAACGCCGTCTGGTCATCACCCCGACCGATGGTGGCAACGTCTACGAAGAGATGATTCCGAAGTGGCGTAACCTGAACGTGTTCGAAGGTGAAAAAGTTGAGAAGGGTGAAGTGCTGGCGGACGGTCCTGAGTCTGCTCACGACATCCTGCGTCTGCGCGGTATCAGCCCGGTCGCCAACTACATCGCCAACGAAGTGCAGGACGTTTACCGTCTGCAAGGCGTTAAGATCAACGACAAGCACATCGAAGTCATCGTTCGTCAGATGCTGCGCAAGTGCGAGATCCTGAGCGCTGGCGATACCGATCTGATCGAAGGCGAACAGGTCGAAGTGGCTCGTGTGAAGATTGCCAACCGTAAGCTGGTTGCCGAGGGCAAGACCCCTGCGACCTACCGTCATGTACTGATGGGTATTACCAAGGCATCTCTGAGCACCGAGTCCTTCATCTCCGCGGCTTCCTTCCAGGAAACCACTCGCGTTCTGACCGAAGCCGCCGTAGGTGGCAAGCGTGATGAACTGCGTGGTCTGAAAGAGAACGTCATCGTGGGTCGTCTGATCCCGGCTGGTACCGGCTTTGCCTACCACCATAGCCGGATCAACCAGCGTGCTGCCGCAGCTCGTGCTGTTGGTACCCCGCAGGTGACCGCTGATGAAGCGGAGCAGAACCTGGCGGATCTGCTGAACGCAGCCGGTAGCTTCGACGAAGAGTAACTCGTCATCCGTGATTGAAAAGGGCTCCTTCAAGGAGCCCTTTTTGTTGGCCAATTCCTCGGCAAAGGTAGACGCAGCGCGGGTTTCAGGATGATCCAGAGCAAAGTTGTAGAGTAAAAAATCAAAAAAAGTTGACTTTACTCCCCTGCAATTTAAAACTCGGGAAAGTTGAATGGTTATTACAGGGGTAGAACATGACTGTCGGTATCGAGGAAGCCATGCTTCCCGAAGAACAGCTGATCAGCCGCACTTTTACAGATGAAGACAGGGAATTGTTGCGCTCATACGATGGGCTCATCGATGGTTTGGCCGAGCTGTTCGGCAAGCATTGTGAAGTGGTACTCCACTCCCTGGAAAATCTGCACGAGTCGGTGATCAAGATCGCCAACGGCTTCAATACCGGACGCACCCTCGGGGCGCCCATCACCGATCTCGCCCTGCGCATGCTCAAGGACATCGAGAGCACCGGCCAGGATTACACCCAGAGCTATTTCGCTCGCAGCCGTACCGGTGCGTTGATGAAGTCGAGCACCATCGCCATTCGCAACAGCGAGCGGCAAGTGGTGGGGCTGATCTGCATCAACCTGCACATCAATGCGCCTTTCCACGAGTTCGTGGCCGAATTTTTCCCGACGCCCCAGCAGGCGGCGCGTCAGTCACCAGAGACCTTCGCCAACAGCGTGGAAGAGCTGGTTGCCCAGACGGTGGATAACACCATCGACGAGATCAATCGCGATCCCACCGTGGCCAACAATGCCAAGAACCGCTTCATCGTGACCCAGCTGTTCGAGAAGGGCATTTTCGACATCAAGGATTCGATCAATCTGGTGGCGGACAAACTCAATATTTCAAAACATACCGTTTATCTTTACATCCGACAGCGCAAGCAGGGTGAAGACGAGAACGAGTAACTCATTCCAGAAGGGGATAGATGAATGGCTAAAGAAGTGATTGCAACCGACAAGGCGCCTGCCGCGATTGGTCCGTATGTTCAGGCTACCAAGGTTGGCGAGATGATCTTCACCTCCGGGCAGATCCCGCTCGATCCTGCCACCATGGAGATCGTGGCCGGCGGCATCGAAGAGCAGGCCGAACGGGTGATGAAGAATCTGGTTGCCGTGTTGCACGCTGCCGGTGCCGATGCCAGCAAAGTGGTCAAGACCACCTGCTTCCTGAGCGACATGAACAACTTCGTTGCCTTCAACCAGGTCTATGCCCGCTACTTTGGCGATGCGGCGCCAGCCCGCTCCTGCGTGGAGGTGGCTCGTCTGCCGAAAGATGTGCTGGTCGAGGTCGAGGCGATTGCCCATCTCTGATCAACAGATCGAATCAAGCCCCTCCTGGCAGGGGCTTTTTTGTTTTTGGCGTAAAATGGACTGGGTCAGCACAGGAGTCCTGCTATGAGTCTGAGTTTTGCCATCCTGGTCACGGGGCCTGCCTATGGCACCCAATCGGCCAGCACCGCCTATCGTTTTGCCCGCACCCTGTTGGCGCAGGGACATACCTTGTCCCACCTGTTCTTCTATCAGGACGGGGTCTGCAACGGCAACGGTTTGCATCTGCCTGCATCCGATGAGACTAACCTGGTGCGTCTGTGGCGAGAGCTGGCAGAAGAGCAGGGGATCCGTATCGACGTCTGTGTCGCCGCCGCCATGCGGCGCGGTGTGCTCGATGAGCAGGAGGCCAAGGGGGCGGGGCTGGTGCACTTCAATCTGCAACCGCCATTTTGTCTGAGTGGTCTGGGCCAGTTGGCCGAGGCTGCGCTCACTGCCGATCGACTGGTTCAGTTCTAGGGGGAGTCATGAGCAAGAAAATCGCCTTTATATGCAGTCGTGGTCCCCATGGCCATGCCGCCGGCCGGGAAGGACTGGATGCCCTGCTGGCCACCTCAGCCATGACCGATGAGCTGGCCCTCTTCCTGATTGGGGACGGTGTGCTGCAACTGCTCAAGGAGCAGCAGCCTGCCGCCATTTTGCAGCGCCACTACGCCCCCACCTTCAAAATGCTGGAACTCTACGACATCGAAGAGGTCTATGTTTGTGCTGACTCGCTGGCAGAGCGTGGCGTGACAGTGGATGATCTGCTGATCCCCGTCGAGAGTCTGCCGCGCCAGGAACTGGCTCGGCGCTGGGCACAATGTTCGACTCACATCAGCTTTTGAGGTCTCCATGTTGCATCTGATATTGAACTCTCCCTTTCAGAGTCAGGCTCTGGCAGAGGCGCTCTCATACCTTCAGCCCGAGGATGAGCTGGTACTGATGCAGGATGCCGTGATTGCGGCATCGGCTCCCCAGTGGATAGAGCGGTTGGCGGGTATCCCGCTGTATGTGATGCAGGAAGATCTGCAAGCCCGCGGTTTGCTGCATCGGGTGGGCAATGTGCTCGATATGGCGGGTCTGGTGGCACTGATTGCGCAAAAAGGTTCCCCGCGCACCTGGGGTGGTTGAGAAGCACATTTCCAAGAAAATTCAAGGTGATGTCGTGAAATCAAACGGATCCGAATTGCCCTTTTGTGACGCAAATTGTATAAATCTTGACTCCCCAGACAACAGGGCATAAAATTTCGCGTCCCCGTATCTGCGGGGAGGATTTTCCACACGTTTATGAAGTCATTATCAGGAGCCTTTTGATGGCAACTATTAACCAGTTGGTTCGCAAGCCACGCATCAAGCTCGTTGTGAAAAGCAACGTGCCGGCGCTGGAAGCGTGCCCTCAGAAGCGTGGCGTATGCACTCGTGTATATACCACCACCCCGAAGAAGCCTAACTCTGCACTGCGTAAAGTGTGCCGTGTACGTCTGACCAACGGCTTCGAAGTCACCTCCTACATCGGCGGTGAAGGTCACAACCTGCAAGAGCACTCTGTTGTTCTGATCCGTGGCGGTCGTGTAAAAGACTTGCCAGGTGTTCGTTATCACACCGTTCGTGGTGCGTTGGACTGTGCCGGTGTTAAAGACCGTAAGCAGGCTCGCTCCAAGTATGGCGTGAAGCGTCCTAAAGCTTAATGGTTCTCCGTTAAGTAAGGCCAAACGTTAATTCGTTTCTAGTTAGATAGCTTTCTAGTTTTGGGTAATCCCTGAAGTTACGGAGAATTTGAAATGCCAAGACGTCGTGTTGTTGGTCAGCGTAAAATCCTGCCAGATCCCAAGTTCGGATCAGAGCTGCTGGCTAAATTTGTCAACGTAGTAATGGTTGACGGTAAGAAATCTGTTGCAGAAGCCATTGTTTATGGCGCCCTGGACATCATTGCCACCAAATCTGGCAAAGAGCACCTGGCCGTATTCGAAGAAGCTCTGGATAACATTCGTCCGGCGGTCGAGGTTAAATCTCGTCGCGTCGGTGGTGCAACCTATCAGGTGCCGGTAGAAGTTCGTCCGGTACGTCGCAATGCCCTGGCAATGCGCTGGTTGGTTGATGCCGCTCGTAAACGTGGTGAAAAATCAATGGCTCAGCGTTTGGCTGGCGAGCTGCTGGATGCCGCTGAGAACAAGGGTTCGTCTGTCAAGAAACGTGAAGACGTACACCGTATGGCTGAAGCGAACAAGGCTTTCGCTCACTTCCGCTGGTAATCCGCTTGCGCAGGGTCTTTGGGCTCTGCGCACCTTTAATTATCTAGGGACAAGCGCCTTAGTAAGAGGATGACAATGGCTCGTACAACCCCCATTGAGCGTTATCGTAACATCGGTATCTCCGCTCACATTGACGCCGGTAAGACTACTACTACCGAGCGTGTACTGTTTTACACCGGTGTAAGCCACAAAATCGGTGAAGTTCACGATGGCGCTGCCACCATGGACTGGATGGAACAGGAACAAGAGCGTGGTATCACCATCACCTCCGCCGCGACCACTGCTTTCTGGTCCGGTATGGGTAAACAGTTCCAACCGCACCGTATCAACATCATCGATACCCCCGGCCACGTTGACTTTACTATCGAAGTAGAGCGCTCCATGCGTGTTCTGGACGGTGCCGTGATGGTTTACTGTGCCGTAGGTGGCGTACAGCCACAGTCTGAAACCGTATGGCGTCAGGCTAACAAGTACAAGGTTCCCCGTATCGCGTTCGTCAACAAGATGGACCGTACCGGTGCCAACTTCCTGCGTTGTGTTGAGCACATCAAGACCCGTCTGAAAGGCAACCCGGTTCCGCTTCAGCTGAACATCGGCTCTGAAGAGAACTTCAAGGGTGTTGTTGACCTGATCAAGATGAAGGCCATCAACTGGAATGAAGCTGATCAGGGCGTCACCTTCGACTACGAAGATGTGCCGGCCGAGCTGCTGGAACAGGCGCAAGAAATGCGCATGAATCTGGTTGAAGCCGCTGCTGAAGCGTCTGAAGACCTGATGGAAAAATACTTGGGCGGCGAAGAGCTGACCGAGGAAGAGATCAAGAAAGCTCTGCGTCAGCGCGTGCTGAACAACGAAATCATCCTGGTAACCTGTGGCTCCGCGTTCAAGAACAAGGGCGTACAGGCGATGCTGGATGCGGTTGTTGAGTACCTGCCGGCTCCGACCGACGTAGCTGCTATCGACGGCCTGAAGATGGACGGCGAGACCAAAGACGAGCGTCATGCTTCTGATGACGAGCCGTTCTCTGCTCTGGCGTTCAAGATTGCCACCGACCCGTTCGTTGGTAACCTGACCTTCTTCCGCGTCTACTCCGGTGTTGTTAACTCCGGTGACTCCGTGCTGAACTCCGTTAAGGACAAGCGCGAGCGTTTCGGCCGTATCGTTCAGATGCACGCCAACAAACGTGAAGAGATCAAAGAAGTTCGCGCAGGTGACATCGCTGCTGCCATCGGTCTGAAAGACGTGACCACTGGTGACACCCTGTGTGACGAAAAAGCGCCGATCATCCTCGAGCGTATGGAATTCCCGGAGCCGGTAATCTCCATCGCGGTTGAGCCGAAAACCAAGGCTGACCAGGAGAAGATGGGCCTGGCACTGGGCCGTCTGGCTCAGGAAGACCCGTCCTTCCGCGTATGGACTGACGAAGAGTCAGGTCAAACCATCATCGCCGGTATGGGTGAGCTGCACCTGGACATCATCGTTGACCGTATGCGTCGCGAGTTCAAGGTTGAAGCCAACGTAGGTAAGCCGCAGGTTGCCTACCGTGAAACCATCCGCGCCACCGTTAAAGACATCGAAGGCAAGCATGCCAAGCAGTCTGGTGGTCGTGGTCAGTACGGTCACGTTGTGATCGACATGTACCCGTTGGAAGAAGGCAAGGGTTACGAGTTCGTCAACGACATCAAAGGCGGTGTCATTCCTGGCGAATTCATCCCGGGCGTTGACAAAGGTATCCAGGAGCAGCTCAAGACTGGTCCGCTGGCTGGTTACCCGGTTATGGATCTGGGCGTGCGTCTGCACTTCGGTTCTTACCACGATGTCGACTCTTCCGAACTGGCGTTCAAGATCGCTGCTTCCATGGCATTCAAGGCTGGCTTCATGAAGGCCAACCCGGTTCTGCTGGAACCGATCATGAAAGTAGAAGTCGAAACTCCGGAAGATTACATGGGCGACGTTATCGGTGACCTGAACCGTCGTCGCGGCCTGATCGAAGGTATGGAAGACGGTCCGTCTGGCAAGATTGTTCGTGCCATGGTTCCGTTGGCCGAGATGTTCGGTTACGCCACTGACCTGCGTTCTGCCACTCAGGGTCGCGCCTCCTACGCAATGGAATTCGGTAAGTACGCTGATGCCCCGAACAACATTGCTCAGGCTGTGATCGAAGAGCGCAAATCCAAGTAATTTAAGATTCCCCGCCTACGACGGTAGGCGGGTTTAACCTAGAAGGACTACGTCGTGTCTAAAGAAAAATTTGAGCGTAATAAACCGCACGTAAACGTCGGCACCATCGGCCACGTTGACCACGGTAAAACCACCCTGACTGCAGCTATCACCAACGTGCTGGCCAAGCACTTCGGTGGTAAAGCTTTCGCCTTCGACCAGATCGACAAGGCACCGGAAGAGCGTGAGCGTGGTATCACCATCAACACCTCCCACGTAGAATACGACACCGCTACCCGTCACTACGCCCACGTAGACTGCCCGGGTCACGCCGACTACGTTAAAAACATGATCACCGGTGCTGCCCAGATGGACGGCGCGATCCTG
>NZ_CP077301.1:4070000-4232500 GCF_019048085.1 Aeromonas sp. FDAARGOS 1416
TAAGTGGGAAACGATGTGGGAAGGCTCAGACAGCTAGGATGTTGGCTTAGAAGCAGCCATCATTTAAAGAAAGCGTAATAGCTCACTAGTCGAGTCGGCCTGCGCGGAAGATGTAACGGGGCTCAAACCAGGCACCGAAGCCGCGGATTCACACTTATGTGTGAGTGGTAGGGGAGCGTTCTGTAAGTCTGCGAAGGTGTATCGAGAGGTATGCTGGAGATATCAGAAGTGCGAATGCTGACGTAAGTAACGATAAAGGGGGTGAAAAGCCTCCTCGCCGGAAGACCAAGGGTTCCTGTCCAACGTTAATCGGGGCAGGGTGAGTCGACCCCTAAGGCGAGGCCGAAAGGCGTAGTCGATGGGAAGCAGGTTAATATTCCTGCACGACTTGTAATTGCGATGGGGGGACGGAGAAGGCTAGGTGGGCCAGGCGACGGTTGTCCTGGTGAAAGTGCGTAGGTGGTGTTTCTAGGCAAATCCGGAGACACAACACTGAGACACGAGACGAACACACTACGGTGTGGAAGCCATTGATGCCCTGCTTCCAGGAAAAGCCTCTAAGCTTCAGATTACAAGTCATCGTACCCCAAACCGACACAGGTGGTCGGGTAGAGAATACCAAGGCGCTTGAGAGAACTCGGGTGAAGGAACTAGGCAAAATAGAACCGTAACTTCGGGAGAAGGTTCGCTCTTGATGGTGAAGTCCCTTGCGGATGGAGCTGTCGGGAGTCGCAGTGACCAGATGGCTGGGACTGTTTATCAAAAACACAGCACTCTGCAAACACGAAAGTGGACGTATAGGGTGTGACACCTGCCCGGTGCCGGAAGGTTAATTGATGGGGTTAGCGCAAGCGAAGCTCTTGATCGAAGCCCCGGTAAACGGCGGCCGTAACTATAACGGTCCTAAGGTAGCGAAATTCCTTGTCGGGTAAGTTCCGACCTGCACGAATGGTGTAACCATGGCCATGCTGTCTCCACCCGAGACTCAGTGAAATCGAATTCGCCGTGAAGATGCGGTGTACCCGCGGCTAGACGGAAAGACCCCGTGAACCTTTACTACAGCTTGGCACTGAACATTGAACCTACATGTGTAGGATAGGTGGGAGGCTTTGAAGGCGTGACGCCAGTTGCGCTGGAGCCGTCCTTGAAATACCACCCTTGTATGTTTGATGTTCTAACGCAGGGCCCTGAATCGGGCTCGCGGACAGTGCCTGGTGGGTAGTTTGACTGGGGCGGTCTCCTCCCAAAGAGTAACGGAGGAGCACGAAGGTTGGCTAATCCTGGTCGGACATCAGGAGGTTAGTGCAATGGCATAAGCCAGCTTAACTGCGAGACGGACAGGTCGAGCAGGTACGAAAGTAGGTCATAGTGATCCGGTGGTTCTGAATGGAAGGGCCATCGCTCAACGGATAAAAGGTACTCCGGGGATAACAGGCTGATACCGCCCAAGAGTTCATATCGACGGCGGTGTTTGGCACCTCGATGTCGGCTCATCACATCCTGGGGCTGAAGTCGGTCCCAAGGGTATGGCTGTTCGCCATTTAAAGTGGTACGCGAGCTGGGTTCAGAACGTCGTGAGACAGTTCGGTCCCTATCTGCCGTGGGCGTTGGATGATTGAAGGGAGTTGCTCCTAGTACGAGAGGACCGGAGTGAACGAACCTCTGGTGTTCGGGTTGTCACGCCAGTGGCACTGCCCGGTAGCTAAGTTCGGAATCGATAACCGCTGAAAGCATCTAAGCGGGAAGCGAGCCCTGAGATGAGTCATCCCTGACCCCTTGAGGGTCCTAAAGGGCCGTTGGAGACCACAACGTTGATAGGTGGGGTGTGTAAGCGCAGTGATGTGTTGAGCTAACCCATACTAATTACCCGTGAGGCTTAACCATACAACACCCAAGAAGTGTTCTGAGGCTTGTAGCAAACGAGCGAACTACTAATTCAGTGATAACGACAAGCCACGGGCAACATCGTTATTCACGTCAACTTTCCAAGATTGAAGAATTTGCCTGGCGGCCATAGCGCCGTGGAACCACCTGATCCCATGCCGAACTCAGAAGTGAAACGCGGTAGCGCCGATGGTAGTGTGGCATTCGCCATGCGAGAGTAGGACACTGCCAGGCACCCAATTAAACGGTGATGTGAAAACACATAGCCGGCTGCGAGGATGACACCTCATAAAGAAGCGGCAAAAGATTTAGCGCAAGCTAACCGAATGCGGAGCGGTAGTTCAGTCGGTTAGAATACCGGCCTGTCACGCCGGGGGTCGCGGGTTCGAGTCCCGTCCGCTCCGCCACTAATTTGAAGGCCTTCCCTGATGGGAAGGCCTTTTTGCTATGGGCGATTTTGTTCAGTGACCCACAGATTTGCACACAGGAACTAACACAAAGCTCGGCTTCACGACCGGGCTTTGGTGTTTTTAGCGTGTTAAACCACCAATATCTGGCGTTTCCCTGCCAAGTAAGAGTGCCAGATAGCCTCTTATTCCCACTATTTTCGGGCTATATCAGAGTCTTATCAGTTTCATTTACAGCTATCTGAATGACTCTACAGGTGGTCAAATCAGGCTTCTGTCGCTTGCTGGCTACAGAGCAGTTCCACATTGACCACCTCCGCTTCCATCTGCACGTCGATCTTGAAACCCAGCAGCTTGGCTAGGTTGGGAATACCGAGATTGCCGGATTAATCAGGTACCGTTCAAGCAAAGAGGCCTTCCCGACGGGAAGGCCTCTTTGCTTTATCTATCAGCTGATTACCATCACTCGGTCTATTTATCAGGGCTTCTCTTTGTTGCCAATGCTCAGGCCGAGCTTGATGGAGAGGGCCGCCAGTAACAGCAACATCATAATCAGAGAGAAGAAGTTGCTGCCAAGCTCCGGGTATTGCACCTTGAGCAGCGCAGAGTGACCGAAGGCACCGATAAAGAAGCAGAGCAGGGTACAGATGGGAGTGTTGCCCACCATGGGCTCATGGCGATAG
Organism: Aeromonas sp. FDAARGOS 1416; assembly: GCF_019048085.1. NCBI lineage: Bacteria > Pseudomonadati > Pseudomonadota > Gammaproteobacteria > Aeromonadales > Aeromonadaceae > Aeromonas > Aeromonas sp. FDAARGOS 1416. The sequence continues at coordinate 4,072,975 of NZ_CP077301.1, forward strand.
TGCTGAAAGAGCTGGTAGGCCGCCAGCCAGAGGGCAATCAGCGGGAAGAAGGAGAAAGGCACGACCGAGTTGGTCAGCACGGCCAGAGAGGCATCGCCACAGATACCAATCAGCATGGCCATGGCGAGCGGTTTTTTCGGGATCATAAGCTGTTCAGTCATATCGTTCTCCATCCTGTGGTCATGGGTGAGGTTCACGGCGCTTCTGGTTTTGTACCTCGGCGCCCATGGCGATCATCCGCAGTTGGCGAATTGTTCGGTCGGAGAGTGCCCGGCACTCTTCGCTGGTCATGTCGAGCGCATCGGCACCGGCACTGAAGACGATGGTGACCATGGCTTCTGCCTGGATATAGGCATCTTCCCGTGGTGCTTCGGTGGTGGCTTCCAGATAATCGGTCAGCTCTGCGATAAAGTGCTGGATTTCGCGAGCCACCGCCTGACGAAAGGCGGCCGAGGTGCCGGAGCGTTCCCGCAGCAGCAGCCGGAAGATGTTGGGGTTGTTCTCGACGAACTCCATAAAGGTTTGCACCGAGGTGCTGATGACACTGCCGCCACCGGCAATGCGCTGGCGTGCCTGGCGCATCAGTTGGCGCAGGGTGAGACCTCCTTCGTCAACCAGGGTCAGGCCCAGCTCCTCCATATCGCGAAAGTGGCGATAGAAAGAGGTGGGCGCGATACCCGCTTCGCGAGCGACTTCCCGCAGGCTGAGATTGGAGAAACTCCGATTGGCGCACAGTTGGCTGAATGCAGCATCGATCAATGTACGCCGGGTTTTTTCTTTTTGTTGAGCGCGAATACCCACGAAATCAGTCACCTTCAGCTTAACGAGGACAAATGATAACCCGAAGGCGCCTCAGGATCAGGTTTGTATCCTACTTTTTTACCATTGACCGTGAGGAAATCACCATAGAAAATGGCTAACAGCTGTTCGCTGAAAGGATGCAATGAGATGGCCAGACCCCCCATTATTTTCACCAATACCCTGCTGTTCTCCCTCTCCGGGATAGTGGCGCTGATTGTCGTGCCCTGGTACGGCGTGAGCCACGGTTACGATCTCTGGCAGTGGGCCAGTTTCCTGTTGTTGTTTTGCCTTAGTGGTCTCTCCATCACCGCAGGTTATCACCGGCTCTGGTCGCACAAGGCCTACAAGGCGCACCCCGCTTTGCAGTGGTTGTTTGCCATCGGCGGTGCGTTGGCGCTGCAGAATTCGGCCCTGCACTGGTCGGCCGATCACCGCCGTCACCATCGTCATGTGGATGACAACGATAAAGACCCCTACAGCGCGGGGCGCGGTTTCTGGTATTCGCACATCGGCTGGATGTTGCGGGAGTATCAGGGAGATCGCTATGGTGATTACAGCAATGTGCGAGACCTGCAAAACAACCCGGTGGTCGCGTTTCAGCACCGTCACTATCTGACGCTGGCACTGGCGGCCAATCTGGGGCTGCCGCTGCTGCTTGGCCTGTGGCACGGGGACTTGCTCGGCATGTTGCTGTTGGCGGGCGTGCTGAGGATGGTGATGACTCACCACACTACCTTCTTCATCAACTCGCTGGCCCACATCTGGGGCAGTCAGCCCTATACCGATCGCAATACCGCTCGCGATAACGGCATCCTGGCTTTTTTCACCTTTGGCGAGGGGTACCACAACTTTCACCACCTGTTCGAGAATGACTACCGCAACGGCATTCACTGGTGGCAGTTCGATCCGACCAAGTGGTTGATCCGGCTCGCCTCCTGGTGCGGTCTGGCGGGAGACCTCAGATCTTCGCCGGAGGAGCGTATCGAACAAGCCCGGCTGCAGATGCAGCTGAAACGGGCACAAGCCAAGTTGCGCAAGCAGGAAGATCGCGAACTGTGGCAGGCGCTGCTGCAGGAGGAGTACGACAAGCTGAGCCAGCAGTTGCAACACTATTACGCCAGTCGCAAGCGGCTGCTGGAGCTGCGCAAGCGCAAGGCGCTGGCGCGCTATGACCGCCTCAAGCTGCAACTGGAGTATCGGGCCCTGCGGGACGGCTTTATCGCAGGTAAACGCAACTGGAGTCGCCTGCTGGCAGGTATTGCATGATGCCGCCCGGTTATCACAGAGACTAAAAGAGAAGACCGCCTGCTGGCGGTCTTCTCTTTTATGATTCAACTCAAGCTAGTTGGCTTGGCTCTGCTGTTGCTGCAACTGATCCAGTGCCTGCTGCTCCTGCTGGCTGAGACCGAGCTGTTCACAGGCCTGCTCAAAGCTGATCCCCAGATGGCGCATCATGATATCCAATAACGGGAGGGCTTAGTTGGCTTGGCTCTGCTGTTGCTGCAGCTGATCCAGTGCCTGTTGCTCCTGCTGGCTGAGACCGAGCTGTTCGCAGGCCTGCTCAAAGCTGATCCCCAGATGGCACATCATGATATCGATGGCGGGCAGATAGTTTTTCATAGCTTCTTCCATGGTGATCCTCCAGACCCGTCACTTATGCCCTGAACCACTCGGTGCGGCAATTAGACTTTAGGCTTAGCCTGCCCATTTGATAAGCACCCCTGCCACTGGGGGAGGGAATTTGTTACCCTGCACCATGATAAAAACGGTTGCCGTATGACTGCGAGCAACAGGTGAGGAGCAGGGCATGTTATTGAGTTTCTTGATCATCGCTTCAGGTTGGTGGCACATCCGTGCTGCCTACGGTTCAGACAGCCGCCAGTTCTATATCAGCAAGCCGCTGACCATGCTGCTTATCATCGCGTTGGCGTTCGGCTACCAGAGTTATGACCACGATGGTTCACACGCCTGGATCCTGCTAGGCCTCTGCCTCTCGCTGGCGGGCGATGTGCTGCTGATGCTGCCAAGCGATCGCTTCATTCAGGGGTTGGCGGCATTTCTTGTCGCGCATCTCTGCTATATCGTCGGTTTTGCTCAGGGGCCATTGTTGCTCAATCTGGTGGATGGTTTGCTGCTGTTGCTGATCGCTGGCATGGTTTTTGGCCTGCTGTGGGGCAAGCTGGGGGAGATGCGGATCCCGGTCTTCTGCTACATGCTGGTGATCATCGGCATGGCCTGGGTGGCCGCCGGTGCCTGGCACGCCTCTCTCACTGCCGGTTCGGCCGCCGCTCTGGTGGGGGCGCTGATGTTCCTCTTCTCCGACAGCATGCTGGCGCTCGATCGCTTCCGCCGCCCCTTTCCCCACGCCCGCGCCTGGGTGATGAGCAGCTACTTCGCAGCGCAATTCCTGATTGCAGGGTCGCTGGCGGGATAACGTCTTCTGGTTGAGTGCAGGTAACAGATAACGAAAAACGGGCATTGGCCCGTTTTTTGTTTTATGCCCGGCGTTTTTCACGCCTCTAGCGGCTCGGCATCCGCTGCCCGTGGGGCGGGGGATTTGAGCAACAACATCAGGCCGCTGGCGATCAGCAAGAAGATCCCCATGATGTAGAACACCTGGTTGTAGGCCATGATGGCCGCTTCCCGGTTGATGGTATTGGCCAGCATGGCGTGGGCTTGCTGCTGGGCAATCTCGGGGCCTGAACCCTGCGCCATCATGCTCTGGGCCAGTTGCAGCAGATAGTTTTGCCCCTCGATACTGCTGGCGGCCAGAGTGCTGCCAATCTGCAGCACATGGGTGCGGGTATCGTTGTCGAGCAGGGTCGCGATGATGGCGATACCGAACGCACCACCCAGGTTGCGCAGCACGTTGAGCAGGGTCGAGGAGGAGGGGATCTCGTCGTGACTCAGGCTGGCGGTGGCGACCAGGGAGAGCGGCACCATGATGAAGGGTTGCCCCAGCGCCCGCACGATAAGCGACTGGATCAGCTGCGGCCCGGCGTAGTCGGCACTCATGTTAACGTTCATAAAGCAGCTGACGGCGAAGATCAGGAAGCCGAAGCTCACCAGATAGCGCGGGTCTATCTTGTGGGTCAGTTTGGGCACCAGCGGTAGCACCAGCAGTTGCGGCAGCCCCATCCACATAAGGACTTCGCCGATTTCCAGCGCGTTGTAGTTGTGGATCTGGGTCATGTAGAGCGGCAACACATAGATAGATCCCATCAACGCCATGCCGAGGATCAGATAGGCGAAGCAGGCCAGCGCGAAGCGCGGGTTGTGCAACAGCCGCAGATTGACCAGTGGGTGACGGCGGATCAGCTGGCTGATGACAAAGAACACCAGCGCCACCGCCGAGATGACCGCCAGTCGCACGATGAAGCTTGAACCGAACCAGTCCTCCCGGTTGCCCTCTTCCAGCACCACCTCCAGCAGGCCGAGGCCAAGCGCCATGGTGACAATCCCGATAAGGTCGACCCGCTTGATCACGGCCCAGTCCACCGGTTTTTTATCCAGCCCGTGGGCCAGCATGGCCATCACCAGCAGTCCTGGCGGCACGTTGAGATAGAAGATGTAGTGCCACGACATCTGCTCGGTGAGCCAGCCACCGAGGGTCGGGCCGATGGCGGGGGCGAAGGTGGCGCAGAGGCCAAACAGCGCCATGCCGGTGGCCCGCTTCTGTAATGGCAACAGGGTGACGATGAGGGAGAAGGCCATCGGGATCAGCGCCCCGCCAGTGAAGCCTTGCAGCGCCCGGAAGACGATCATGCTGGTGAGGTTCCAGCTGAACGAGCAGAGCACGGAGGCGGCGATAAACGCACCGGTGGTCCAGAGCAGGTAGCGGCGCACACTCAGCCCTCGGCTCAACCAGCCGCTCAGGGGGATGGCGATCATCTCCGCCACCAGATAGGAGGTGGAGATCCAGGAGCTCTCGCTCAGGGTGGCTGACAGGGCCCCCTGAATATCCTTCAGGGAGGCATTGGTGATCTGGATATCGAGGATGGCCATGAAGGCGCCGATAAGCCCCCCCATGACCGCGATCCAGTTGCGACGTGGAATGGGTTCCATCAGTTGGCAGCTACCACGGGCTCAGGAGTGCGGGTATCCACGATCACTTCGGTCGAGAGACCCGGCAGCAGCTTGCCTGCCAGTGGGCCCGGCTCGGGGATGCGGATCTTGACCGGCACCCGCTGCACGATTTTGGTGAAGTTGCCGGTGGCATTTTCCGGTGGCAGCAGGGCGAACTTGGCACCGGTGGCCGGCGCCAGGCTGTCGATGATCCCCTCGACCGGTTGATCCGGGTAGGCATCGAGTACCACTTCGACCTTCTGGCCCGGCTGCATATGGGCGAGCTGGGTCTCTTTGAAGTTGGCCTCGACCCACACCTGTTGCAGCGGCACCAGGCTGGCGACCTGCATGCCGGACTGGACGTAGAGCCCTTCCCGCAGACTGCGCTTGCCGATGATGCCATCGGCCGGCGCCCGCAGCTCGGTATAACCTAGCTCCAGCTTGGCCTGCTCCAGTTGTGCTTCGCTCAATGCCAGCTTGGCCAGATTCTGTTTGCGCTCGGCATCCAGTACCAGCAGTCGCTCACGGGCCGCCTGCAGGGCGGCTTGGGCCTCTCGGGCTTGCGCCTGATTGACCTGCAGGCCGGCACGTACCTCGTCCAGACTGTCTTGCGAGCTGTAGTGACGCTGGTTGAGCTGGCTGATGCGGTTGACTTGCTGGCTGGCGCGCAGCTGTTCGGCCTTGGCGGAGGCGACCTTGGCCTCGGCCTGCTGGATCAGGCTCAGTTGTTGGGTGCGAGTGGCGGCCAGATTTTCCGCCGTCGCCTGATTGAGGCGCAGGTCGGCTTCGGCCTCCGCGACCCTGGTTTTGTATTCGCGATCATCGAGACGAGCGATCAGTTGGCCCGCTTTGACCGGCTGGTTGTCGGTGACCAGCACTTCGCGGATATAGCCGGGCAGCTTGGAGCTGATCCCGGTCACTTCACTTTGCAGATAGGCGTTATCGGTGCTTTCAAAATAGCGGCCGTGAAGATACCAGTAACCGGCGAACAGCAGACCGAGCAGCGCCAATATCATGGCTGCCAGCAGGGGAATTTTTTTGTGTTGACTCATTTTTGTGATTCCTGAACTTAAGGGGCGCAGGCTAACACTGGTCAACTGTTTCGATTAGTATTGGTTCACGAGATATACAGTTTCACTGGTGCAACAATGGATCTCAATGCCGCGTTAATTCTGGTGCGTATCGTCGACAAGGGCTCGTTTACGGGGGCCGCCCGCGAGCTGGGGATGACCAAGGCGATGGTCAGCCGCCGCATCGCCGAGCTGGAACAGCGGCTCGGAGTGCGTCTGCTCTATCGCTCCACCCGTCAGCTCACTCTGACCGAGGAGGGGGAGAAGTACTACCTGCACTGCAGCAAGGCGGTCGATGCCCTGACCGAAGCCGAGCTGATGCTGAGCGCCAGCCAGCAGGAGGTAACCGGCACCCTCAAACTGGCGGTGCCCATCGAGACGGGGCAACTGGTGGTCGGGCGCTTGGTCGCCAAGTTTTTGCAGGCCTATCCCGCCCTGCAGGTGGAGCTGGAGCTGACCAACCGGGTGGTGGATCCCATCAGCGAAGGGCTGGATGCGGTGGTGCGGATTGGCGACATGAGCGACTCCAATCTGGCGGCGCGCCGACTCTGGAGCACCGGAAGGCTGCTCTGTGCCAGCCCGGACTATCTGGCCCGCAGCCCGGTCATCGAGCGGCCGGAGGATCTGGCCAACCACGAGCGGGTGACGGTGAGCAGCGGGTTTCTCGCCTCTCACTGGTGTTTCGAGCTGGATGGCAGAGAGGTGCTGGTTGACCCCCCATCCCGTTTTCGGGTCAATAATATTACCTGTGCCCGGGAGGCAGCGAAGGCGGGGCTGGGGTTGGCTTCGTTACCCGCTATGCTCTGTCAGGATGAGCTGGCCAGCGGCGAATTGGTGATCCTGCTGCCAGAGTGGCAGCAACCCAGGGTGCCAATTTATTTGCTGTTTCCGGAGCGGCAACTGATGCCGCGCAAGTTGCGGGCATTCATCGATTTCATGATTGAGAACGGCGCCGAGTTTGGCATCGACAAGTTGTTGTAAGGGGGAGCTATGGATAACTGGATCAATCTCTATCGCGCCTCACACACCCTGGAGGCGCACGCGTTGAAAGGGGCGCTGGAGGCGGAAGGGGTGCTGGTGCGCCTCAATGGCGAGGGGCTGTCTGGCGCCCTTGGCGAACTGCCGGTCGACATGTTGCAGGTGACCCTGATGGTGCGGGCCGAGGATCGCAGCAAGGCAGGAAGGGTCATCGAGCGTTACCAGCAGCGTCAGGGTAACGGCTGGCTGTGCGGCCAGTGCGGGGAGGAGAACGGCGCCAACTTCGACGTCTGCTGGCGCTGTCATCACGATCCCCACGACAGCTGATCTTTCTTCCGCTAGCGCGGCGGGAACTCGATATCTTCACCTGCGCTGGCATCGTGATAGATCGCCAGATCCAGTTCGTTTTCGCTGCGGGCGATCAGCACCGACACCAGAATATCCCCCGATACATTGACCGTGGTGCGCGCCATGTCGAGGATCCGGTCAATGCCTGCAATCAGAGCCACCCCTTCCAGCGGCAAGCCCACCGCCGTCAGGGTCAGGGTCAGCAGCATCAGCCCGGTGCCCGGGGTGCCTGCGGTGCCGATACTGGCCAGGGTGGCGATGCTGATGATGGTCAGGTAATCGACCATGTGCAGATCCACACCGAATGCCTGAGCTACGAACAGCGCAGTCACTCCCTGATAGAGGGCGGTGCCATCCATGTTGATGGTGGCGCCGATGGGCAGCACCTTGGCGGTGATGGCGGGGGAGACACCCAGCCGCTTCTCGGCGCAGGCCAGACTGATGGGCAGGGTGGAGTTGCTGGAGCTGCTGGTGAAGGCCACCGCCTGGGCATCAACGATGCTCTTGAAGTAGTGCAGCGGATTGAGCCGTGCCAGCAGGAGCAGCAGGGTGCTGTAGACCCCTAGCACGTGCAGCAGGCAGCCGAGGTAGACGGCGCCGATCACCTTGAGCAGCGGCAGCAGCAGAGCGAGACCGTACTTGCCGGTCATCCAGGCCATCAGGGCGCAGACACCGTAGGGGGCGAGCGCCATCACCATCTGGGTCAGCTTGAACATCCCCTCTGCCAGCGAGGTGAAGAAGAGGATGGCGGGGCGGCCACGGCGACCGCTGGCATTGAGGGCGACCGCCAGCGCCACCGCAAAGACAATTACTTGCAGGATCTTGCCATCCACCATCGCCTGTACCGGGTTGCTCGGCACCAGATGGCTCAGCACGCTGGCCAGGGTGGGTGGTTCCGACATACCGATCCGCTCATAGGGGCCCATGTCGGCGCCCATGCCGGGCTCCAGCAGCCAGCCCATCATCAGGCCGATGCAGATGGCGATGGCGGTCGAGCAGAAGTAGAGGCAGATCGCCTTGCTGCCGATGCGATCGAGGGCCTTGCCCTTGAGCAGCGAGGTGAGGCCGGCGATGACCGAACAGAAAATGAGGGGCACCATCAGCATCTGGATGGTGTTGACGAACAGGACGCCAAGGGGCTTGAGCAGCAGGGCTTGCTCTTCAAAGCCGACGCCCAGACCCACCCCTGTCAGCATGCCGATCAGAGTCTTGAGCCAGAGTGGTCGGCGGGTCCAGATCTGCCAGGGCTTGAGAGCCTCTCCATGGAACAGCATGACGCCAATATCCTTATACATTGTCTGCGATGGCCAAAAAGGGGCGCCAGTGTAGCGATCCCTGACGCGGGTTGCCACATTATCGACAAAGCAGTGGCGGTGACCACTCCCCTTACCAGGAAATGCGCAATTTATTGGCCTATATCAAGATCCCTCCGGGCGGGGAGATATTTAATTGGCATTAAATATGTTCATTATTGAGGTGAGAGATGTCGCAATCGGTTCATGGTCACGAAGTGATGGAGATGATGCTGGCGCAAGGGGGGCAATTTACCCGTGCCAGCCTGAAACAGGCGATGGCCGAGCGGTTCGGTGCCGAGGCCCGTTTTCATACCTGCAGCGCCAGCGAGATGGATGCGGAAGCGCTGATCGACTTTCTGGCCGCCCGAGGCAAATTCATCGACTCGGCCGAAGGTTTCCAGACCCGCGCCGACAAGATTTGCAACCATGGTTAATCCCGTTGCGAGCGCATCATGGCGCTCGCTCAATTCTTCGCCCTTTGCTATATTTCGCCCCCTCTCTTTTCCCTATTCAGGGCGTAGCCCGGGCGTTGTATGGATACTTTCTCTGCCGCAGTCATGCTGTTTCTGATCATGGACCCGCTGGGCAACCTGCCGGTCTTCCTCTCTATCCTGCGTCATATCGATCCCAAGCGACGTCGCAAGGTGATGGTGCGCGAGCTGCTCTTCTCGCTGGCCATCATGATGCTGTTCCTGTTCGTCGGTCAGCAGATCCTCGGTTTCCTCAACCTGCGGCAGGAGGCGGTCAGTATTGCGGGGGGCATTATCCTGTTCCTGATCGCCATCAAGATGATCTTCCCGAGTGAGGGGGGCGTGACCGGGCTGGCGGCGGGCGAGGAGCCTTTCCTGGTGCCGATGGCGATCCCGATGATCGCCGGTCCGTCGATCCTCGCCTCCTTGATGCTGCTGGCCAATCAGGAGCCGACCCGGATGGTGGACTGGTCGCTGGCACTCTTTCTGGCCTGGGCCGCCAGCGCGGTGATCCTGATGTTCTACGAGGTATTCAACAAGCTGCTGGGTGAGCGGGGACTCACTGCGGTGGAGCGGTTGATGGGGATGCTGCTGGTGATGATCTCGGTTCAGATGCTGCTGGACGGGGTTCATCACTATCTGGCGGTGACCGGTCAGGGCTGAGCGGTTTACATGTTGAAGTGAATAAAACGGGGCTACGCAGAGCCCCGTTCTTTTTTGCTGTCGAGAGGGCGTGCCGTCACCCGTGAGTGGTCGCAGCGGGTTCCAGTTTGCTCATGATGAGGGAGAGTAGCAGCTCCCGCAGCCAGCGGTGGCCCGGATCCTCGCTGTGACGCTGATGCCAGATGAGCAGATGGGAGATGCTGTCCAACCCGATGGGCAGCGGCAGCTGCAACAGCGGATAGACCTGGGTAGCGTGGCGAGCGTAGAGCCTGGAGAGGGTCACTATCATGTCGGAGTGCATCCCCATCCGCAGCGCCGCCTCGAAGGAGGGCACGGTTGCCTCGATACGTCGGTAGAGATCCTGCTCTGCCAGCTTGTGATCCAGCATCCAGCGGTCCCGCCCCTCGCAGTAAGTCTGCACATGGGGATAGCTGAGGTAGTGCTCCAGATTCCAGTTGGGCTCTCGCAGCGCGGGGTGGTGCTGCTGCACCAGACAGGTGAGATCATCGACCGCCAGCACCCGCTGGCAGATGCTGTCGGGCAGGGTATCGAGCCGATAATCGGAGCTGATGCAGTTCTCCCGCACCGCGAAGGCAATGTCCACCTGTCCCTGACTCATCTCGGTCAGACTGTTCTCGGTCCACTCCTCGTAACGCAAGCGGATCCTTGGTGCCTGCCGCTTCAGCTCGCTCAGGTAGAGCGGGGCAAACAGGGTGAAGGCGCTGTCCATGCTGGCGATGACGAACTCCCGCTCCGAGCTGGCGGGGTCGAACTCGGGCGGCTGGATCAGGTTGTCCAGCGACAACAGGATGGGTTGCAACTGTTGTTGCAGCGCAAGGGCTCGGCCGGTGGGTTCCAGCCCGTAGGCGGAGCGGATGAAGAGGGGATCATTGAAGGTATCGCGCAGACGGCCGAGGGCTTTACTGACCGCGGACTGGCTCAGATGAAGGCGGCGTGCCGCCTTGCTGCCGTTGCGCTCCTCCAGCAGTACTTGCAGGATAATCAGCAAATTGAGGTCGATGCGACCCAGTTGTTCCAGCAGCATGATATGAATCCTCTTCAATTCTAAGATGAATTTATACCATTTGTTTTCATATCTTGGCGATCTTATCCTCGAATGGTCTCAGGTTCGCATGAACCACTGGTACAGGATGTAGCGGTTGAGGGGACATGTAGCACAATCAATATGGCGACCTCAGGGTCGCCCTATTTTTTGGCTATGATTTATTTGCTCACTTGCACCTGCCTTGATTTTGCCCAACAATCCCTGCGCTCTATTTTGATACAAGTAACAGATATCTCTTTGTGAGGGAGTATCCCTATGGGACTCGGTGGAATTCATATCTGGCATATGTTGATCCTCTTGCTGGTTGTTGTGCTGGTCTTCGGCAGCAAGCGTCTTGCCAGTGCAGGTGAGGATCTGGGTACCGCCATCAAAGATTTTCGCAAGGCGATGCGTGACGACGCAAATCATCCGAAATAAGCAGTAGGAGTAGAAAATGTCTGTAGACGAGAAAGTTGAACTGAACGAAACCTGTGACAGCTGTGGCTGTTTTGCCGAGATCGGCACCATCATCGGCGAAGGTGACGATGTGATGGATCTGGTGATTGAAGCCGCTGCCGAGGCTGATGCCCGCGCCAAGCTGGCTGCCTATGAAGCACTGGCCAAACAGGTCACTGCCGAAGCTCAAGTGAGCAGCGAACTGACCCAGGGCGCCAACGGCGTGATCCTGAAAGCCCGCCTGCAATTCACCTGCACCGCCGAAAAACTGATTTTCGAAATGCGGGCCCGCTCTATCTGAGTTGTCTGATAACGCGGCAGGTTTGCCTGCCGTGTTGACCCTTCTGCTGTGGGTCGGCGTTCTATAGTTACTCTATCCCGCAGACGTTTTTGCCCGGCGCGAGTCGGCCAACAGAAGGCGCAAACATCATGACGCAGCGATGGATCTCTGCCCCCAATCCCACCCTCTATCGTGACCCGTGCTGCCAACAGGCAGCAGACGTGACCTCAGCACAGGGGCAGCCATCGTGATGCGACGCTGGATCTGGGCTCTGCTGGCCCTCTGCTGTTTTCCCCTGCTCGCGGCTGAACTCAAGCCACAGCGTCTGCCCCAGCCCGGGGATCTCGAAAGCATTCTGCAAAAGCGCGAACTCAGGGCGCTGGTGGTCTATGAGCGCGGCTTCTATTTTCTCGATCGCGGCGCCCAGTACGGCATTCTGGTCAATCAGCTGCAAGGGTTCGAGCGCTGGCTGAACAAGACCTATCTCGCCAAAGAGAAGGTCAAACTCAAGGTGGTCTACATCCCGGTGCGCCAAGACAAGCTGCTGGACTATCTGACCGAGGGGCGCGGCGATCTGGTGGCGGCGACCATGACGGTGACTCCGACCCGGCGTGAACAGGTGGCCTTCTCCCGGCCGCTCATTTCATCCATCGAGGAGTGGGTGGTGAGCCAGCAGAGCCTGCCCGCCTTCAGCCGCATTACCCAGCTCTCCGGCAGGCGGGTCTGGGTGCGCGCCAGCTCCAGCTACTACGAGAGTCTGCGCCAGCTCAACTGGCTGTTTCGCGAGCTGGGGCTGCCCCCCGTCTATATCGAAACGGTGCCCGAATATCTGCAGGATGGCGATCTGCTGGAGATGGTGGCCGCTGGCATTATTCCCCTGACGGTGACCGACAGCTACAAGGGGCGGATCTGGCTGGGTGGGATGATCTCCGGCCTCAAGGCCCACAAGTTGATCCCCCTGCGCAGCAACGGCACCAGCGCCTGGGCGCTGCGCAAGAACAGCCCCGAGCTGCTCAAGGCGGTCAATGGTTATCTGGCGAGTGTCAGCAGCAACAGCCTTTACAGCGACATGACTCTGCGCCGGTTGCTGGTTCGCAGCGATCAGATGAGCAATATCCTGGCGCCGGATCCTATGGGGCGACTCGCGACCATTCGCAAGGTGCTGGAGAAGTACGCCAATCAATACGATCTCGACTGGCTGATGCTGGCGGCGCTCGGCTACAAGGAGTCCGGCCTCAATCCCAAGGCGCGTTCGCCCAAGGGGGCCGTGGGCCTTATGCAACTGCTGCCCAGTACGGGGCGGGAAGTCGGCATCAACGGCGCCAGACTCACCACGCTGGAGGGAAATGTGGAGGCCGCCTGCCGCTACATGCGGTTGATCCTCGATACCTACTTCAATGATCCCAATCTGGATCGGCTCAACCGCCACCTGTTTGCCCTCGCCGCCTACAACGCCGGGCCAAACCGGGTGCAGGCGCTGCGAGGCAAGGCGGAGAAGCTGGGGCTCGATCCCAACGTCTGGTTCGGCAACGTGGATCAGCTGGTGGCCAACGAAGTCGGACAGGGGCCGATCAACTATGTCGGCACCATCTACAAGTACTACGTAGCCTATCGTTTCAGCCTGCCCCAGATCGAGGGCAAGGCTGCCGCTATCGAAGCGGCTCAGCCCTGAGCCGGTTGACCGGCAGGGTCGCCTGCACGGTCGGCAATTGCCAGCCACCGTCCCTGTGTTGCAAAAACCAGTGAGCAGGGCCGGTGGCCGGGATGAGATCTGGCTGGCTGAGCTGGCCCAGATAGCGCAACATCGGGGTATCATGCAGTTCCATCAGCAACTCCTTTTGAATATGTGAAGAGGCTCGCCAGCGTTATGACACCCGGCCATGACAGCAGGATGACACCATGATCCCCGGATCCTTTGCCCTGATCGATGATCCCCTGCTGGCGCTCAAGGTGCGCTGCCACTGGATCCGCCATGCCCGCGAGCGGATCCAGGCGCAGTACTACAGCTGGGAGGAGGACAGCAGCGGCAAGCTGCTGCTGAGCGAGCTGCTCCACGCCGCCCGGCGTGGCGTCAAGGTACAGCTGCTGGTGGATGATCTCTATGCCGGTGACAACCGCTTTCTGGAGATGGTGGCTCACTACCCGGGGATCGAGGTGCGGCTGTTCAACCCCTTCTGGCTGCGGGGCTGGCGCCCGCTGGCATTGTTTCTGGAGGGGATGCTCAGCTTTCGCCGCATCAACCACCGGATGCACAACAAGCTGCTGCTGGTGGATGGCAAGCTGGCGCTGATCGGCGGGCGCAACATAGGCGATCGCTACTTCGGTCTGGATCCGCAAGCCCCCTTCGTGGATCTCGATCTCGCCTGTCAGGGGGGACTGTGCCAGCAGATGGCGCAGGGGTTCGAGCAGTTCTGGCACAGCCGCTGGAGTCACCCCATCCGCCATCTGCTGCGCCGCGAGCTGCTGCCCGCCGAAATAGAGGTGGTCAACGACTTCCTGTTTACCATGACGGATCCGGCGGTGGCGACGGTCTACGATCTGCCTGCGGCGCTGTTTGACGAGCGCGATTTGCCGCTGCAATGGCATGAGGGGCGGGCCGAGGTGTGGTTCGACCGTCCCGGCAAGGGGCTGATCTCCCGCCCCACGACTGCCCGTCAGCTTTGGCGCCAGCTGGCTGACAATCCCGGCTCGCTGGGGTTGGTGACCCCTTACCTCATCCTTACTCGCGGGTTTCGGCACCGTCTGGCGCGGCTGCGCCAGCAGGGGGTCGCCATCGACATTCTCACCAACTCGCTGGCCAGCACCGATGTGCCACTGGTCTATGGCGCCTATCAGCGTTATCTCGGCTGGTTGCTGCGGCGCGGCATCCGTGTTGCCGAGTTTGACCACGGCCACGGCAGCCTGCACGCCAAGCTGATCCTGCTGGGGGAGGAGCGGGCGCTGTTCGGCAGCCTCAACCTCGATCCCCGCTCGCTGTTTCTCAATACCGAGCTGATGCTGCATCTGCACTGCCCGCCGATCTGCGAGGCGCTGCGAACGTGGCTGGCTCGCTGGCAGGAGCAGGCGGGTGGATTGCCGCGCAAACCCGAGGGGTGGTCAAGGCGACTGATAGCCCGCCTGAGCGACTGGTTGCCACTGCGGCGTTGGCTGTGAGACGGCCATTTTTTGTGCGAGATCTCGCAAAGCCTTGTAAGCCATTGCTGATACCCTTTGCGGGTGAATAACCACGCATGAATCTATCTTGCTGTTTTATAACAATTTAGTGGTGATGATAAGGCTGTTTTTTGTACTTTGATGTGAATGGAATTAGCATAAAAACGTTTTTTATTTTGTTTTTATGCGTAATATTTCAGTTGCAAGGACAAACACGGTGGCTTGTCTGCCGTGTGGACGAAGGTTGTAACGGGTAGCTGGCCGGTTGCATCGCTGCAATTGGCGCGCACTTCAGATGGGTCGCGAACTATCGGAAAGTGAAACAGAGACCCGGCGTGGCCGGACTCCAATATGGAACATGCTATTTGCGAGGGGGTGACATGGACATGTCACCCCACTTTTTTGGCCGCTCGCCACCGTTTACCTTTTTCCTTGAATGTTGCTCATCGCAAGAGCCGCAGAGGGCAAGGCAATAACAAGGCAATAAAAAGAGGGCCGCAATAGCGGCCCTCGGTCTCATCTGCCCGGTGGATTAACCGGTCTTGACGCTGCGGCGACGCTGCAGCCAGACGATCACCCCGAACAGCAGGAAGCCCGGGATCCACATCCACTCCTTGGTCCAGCGCTCGGTCGGCGCCTTGACGGTGAGGATCTCCTGATCGAACTCCAGCCCCATGGTGGCGGCCGGGCTGCCAAAGGCGACGTTGTCGATCAGCGTCTTGCCATCCTGCTCATAGAGGCTGAGCCCCAGATTGGCCAGCCGCTCTTCGCCATTTGCCCCATCCGGTACGGCGACCAGCAGGGTGAACTTGCGCGGTTTGCCCACGGCATCTTCACCGAGGATCCGCAGCCGCAGGGTGCTCTCCGCCTCCACTTCACCCATGGTTTGGGCCAGCTGGGCAGGCGGGGTCTCGCGATAGGGGTCGTGCACCATATCCATCCAGAAACCCGGGCGGAACAGGGTAAAGGCGACCAGCAGCAGCAGCACGCTCTCGTACCAGCGGCTCTTCACCAGGAACCAGCCCTGGGTGGCGGCGGCGAAGATCAGCATGGCGATGGTCGCCACAATGAAGATCAGCACCCCGTGGGCGAAGTCCACGTCGATCAGCAGCAGGTCCGTGTTGAAGATAAACAGGAACGGCAGCGCCGCGGTACGCAGGCTGTAGTAGAAGGCGGTGATCCCGGTCTTGATGGGATCGCCCTTGGAGACGGCGGCTGCCGCGAAGGAGGCCAGTCCCACCGGTGGCGTCACATCCGCCATGATGCCGAAATAGAACACGAACAGGTGCACCGCGATGAGCGGGACGATCAGCCCGTTCTGCTGCCCCAGCGTCACCACCACCGGCGCCAGCAGGCTGGAGACCACGATGTAGTTGGCGGTGGTGGGCAGCCCCATGCCGAGGATCAGGCTCAGCAGGGCGGTGAGCAGCAGCATCAGCAGCAGGTTACCCATGGAGAGGAACTCCACCAGATCCGCCAGCACCAGACCAACCCCGGTCTGGGAGACCGCACCCACGATAATCCCCGCGGTGGCGGTGGCAATGCCGATACCGATCATGTTGCGGGCACCTGCGACCAGCCCTTCCCGCAGATCCACCACGCCGTCAGCGACGGTGCCGTAGTCGTGCTTGCCGTCCTTGCGCAGCCAGTTGAGCAGCGGGCGCTGGGTCAACAGGATGATCACCAGCATCACGGTACCCCAGAAGGCCGACAGCCCCGGCGAGAGGCGTTCCACCATCAGGCACCATACCAGTACTACCACAGGCAGCAGGAAGTGCAGGCCGGAGAGCAGCACGGCGCGGGTGTTGGGCAGCTCGGTGAGCGGCTTGTCGGGATCTTCGGCAGGCAGCGGTTCATTGCTGGCGGCGATCTTCAACAGAGCCACATAGGTGACAGCCAGCAGTACCGAGATCCCCGGCAGAGCGTAGTCACCCAGTGCAGGTTTGAGCCAGCCGAGGCCATAGTAGACCGCCAGTGACAGGCCGCTGATGAGGGCTGCGCCAAAGGCAAAACCGGTCAGGCGGCGCAGCCAGGGTTTGGGTTGATGGTTGCCGATGGGCTGCATGCCCAGTTTCAGCGCCTCCAGATGGACGATGTAGAGCAGCGCTATGTAGGAGATGGTGGCAGGCAGGAAGGCGTGCTTGATGATCTCCACATAGGGGATGCCCACGTATTCGACCATCAGGAAAGCCGCAGCCCCCATCACAGGTGGCATGATCTGGCCGTTGACCGAGGAGGCTACTTCCACCGCCCCCGCTTTCTCTGAACTGAAGCCCACCTTCTTCATCATCGGGATGGTGAAAGTACCGGTGGTCACCACGTTGGCAATCGACGAGCCGGAAATCAGACCGGTCAGGCCGGAGGCGACCACTGCCGCCTTAGCGGGGCCGCCGCGTAGGTGACCGAGCAGGCTGAAGGCGAGTTGGATAAAGTAGTGACCGGCACCGGCACGCTCCAGCAGGGCGCCAAACAGCACGAACAGGAACACGAAGCTGGTGGAGACGCCAAGGGCAATGCCGAACACCCCTTCGGTGGTGATCCACTGGTGGTTGGCCAGCGCGGTGAAACCTACCCCGCGGTGTGCCAGCAGTCCCGGCATCCAGGGGCCTGCCAGGCTGTAAACCAGAAACACGATGGCGATGACCGCCAGTGCCGGCCCCAGGGCGCGGCGCGCCGCTTCCAGCAGCAGCGGAATGCCGATGCAGGCGGTCACCAGATCGGCGGTGGTGAGGGTGCCGGGACGCAGCGCGAGTGCTTCATACATCACGAACAGGTAAGAGGCGGCGCCAGCAGCGATCAGGCCGAGGGCGATATCACCGAGGGGTACCCGATCTCGCGGCGAGGAGCGAAATGCCGGGAACACCAGAAAAGCCAGCAACAGGGCAAAGGTGAGGTGAATGGAGCGGGTTTCGGTGTCATTGAGTACGCCAAACCCCACCATGAAGGGGAGTGGCGAGGCGATCCAGAGCTGGAACAGGGACCAGGCCAGCGCCAGAGCGGTGATGAGCCAGCCCATGATGCCCAGCGGCAGGCGAGCGCCCACATCTTGGGCGATCAGTTCCTCGGTAGAGAGTTGTTTATCTTGCATAGGGTTAACTTGTGCCAACGAGTACAACAAGAGCGACACCCGCCCCCGCAATCAGGCGGCAGACGGGTGTCGAAGAGAGTGACAAAGGCCCCGGGGCCTTCAATCAGAGCCAGCCGCGCTCTTTGTAGTAGCGGGCAGCCCCTTCATGCAGCGGTGCAGAGAGACCCACCTTGATCATGTCGGCCTCTTTCAGGTCGGCAAAGGCAGGGTGCAGGCGCTTGAAGCGATCTAGGTTGTCGAACACCGACTTGACCAGCTGATAGACCACTTCCGGATCGGTTTTGGCGCTGGTGGAGAGCACCGCTTTGCCACCGATGGAGGAGGTCGGCTTGTCGCTGCCCTTGTAGATGCCGCCCGGGATCTCGGCCTTGCTGTAGTAGCTCTTCTCGGCCAGCAGCTTGTCGATGTCGGCGCCGGTCACAGGTACCAGTACTGCATCTGTGGTGGTGGAGGCTTCCTGAATGGCGCCGTTCGGGTGACCCACGAAGTAGCTCATGGCGTCGATGTTGTTGTCACCGAGGGCGGAGGCCTGCTCGGCCGGTTTCAGCTCGGAGACCAGACCGAAGTCACCCTTCTTCCAGCCTTTGACCGCCATGATCTCTTCCATGGTGTCACGCTGGCCGGAGCCCGGGTTGCCGATGTTGACGCGCTTGCCTTTCAGGTCGTCGAAGCTGGCGATCTTGGCATCGCGGCGAGCCAGGATGGTGAACACCTCGCTCTGCAGGGAGAAGACGGCGCGCATATCGTCCATGGCCCCTTCGGCCTGGAACGGTGGCAGCCCTTTCATCGCCTTGAACTGGTGGTCGGATTGCATGATGCCGAAGTTGAATTCACCGCTGCGGATGCCGTTGACGTTGGCAACACCACCGCCACTGGCCGGGGCGTTGCACTTGATCTGGTGATCGGCGGCGCCGCGATTGAGGAAGCGGCAGATGGACTGGCCAGCGACATAGTAGACGCCGGTCTGACCGCCGGTGCCTATGGTCACGAAGCGCTCCTGCGCTTGTACCGGACCACCGAATGAAACACCGACCAGAGCCGCCGACAGGGCGCATGCCAAAGTTAATCCTTTCATTTTTTCTCCCTTTTCTTTGATTTTGTTTATCCGATTCCCGGATAAATTGATGGCAATCCCGTTCTGCGCCGGGCTTGCCCGCTCTTCTCGTTGCGCGAAAGCGGGGGAGTTGATCACCCCCTTTCCGGCAGTCACCCTCATCCTGTGGTGAGGCTACCGACCTCCTGTCGGTCGAAGATAAATTGGCCCCTGAGGGGCCAAATAAAAAGTTGCAAGCACTCCGATTAAGCACATTCACCCAACATAAATCAAACGAAATGGCAAAATAGCGGAGTTAAATCTTGAGAAACATGACCTCGATCATTCATTTTCTTGCCGAAGATTAATTTGATATGGAGGGAAATGGAAGAGGGAAAAACTACGAGAGGATTCTTATGCGGCCCTTGAATGACAAGGGCCGGAGTCATGAGAGATCAGTTGGCCGGGGTGGCCAGATCCAGGATAAAGGCGTATTCCAGCGCGATATCCTCGTAGGCTTTGAAGCGGCCCGACTTGCCGCCGTGGCCGGCGTCCATGTCGGTGTTCAGTAACAACTTGTTATCATCCGTCTTCAGTTCGCGCAGCTTGGCGACCCACTTGGCGGGCTCCCAATACTGCACTTGCGAGTCGTGCAGCCCGGTGGTGACCAGCAGGTTGGGATAGGCTTGCGCCTTCACCTGATCGTAGGGGCTGTAGCTCTTCATGTAGTCGTAGTAGCGCTTCTGGTTCGGGTTGCCCCACTCGTCATACTCCCCGGTGGTGAGGGGAATGGACTCGTCCAGCATGGTGGTGACCACATCGACGAACGGCACCTGCGCCACCACGCCGCGATAGAGTTCGGGCGCCTGATTGATGACGGCCCCCATCAGCAGACCACCGGCGCTGCCGCCCATGGCGTAGACCTGATCTTTGGCACCGTAGCCTTGTTCAACCAGCGCCTTGGTGACATCGATAAAGTCATTGAAGGTGTTCTGCTTTTTCAGCAGTTTGCCATCTTCGTACCAGTGACGGCCCAGCTCTTCGCCACCCCGGATATGGGCGATGGCGTAGACGAAGCCGCGATCGAGCAGGCTCAGGCGCGAGCTGCTGAAGTCGGGATCCATGCTGGCGCCGTAGGATCCATAGCCATAGACCAGCAGCGGATTCTTGGGCGCATCGGCCTGCTCTTTCTTGAACTTGTCCTTGCGATAGACCAGCGACACCGGCACCGATACACCGTCGCGGGCGGTCACCCAGAGCCGCTCGCTGGCGTACTGGTCGGCCTTGAAGCCTGCCACCGGCTGCTGCTTGAGCAGGGTGCGCTTGCCGCTCGCCATATCCAGCTCATAGGTGGAGGCGGGGGTGGTCATGGAGGAGTAGCCATAGCGCAGGGCGCTGGTATCCGGCTCTGGGTTGTAGGCGAGCCAGGTGACATAGGCGGGATCGTCGAAGGCGATCTCCTTCTCGTCACCGC
The DNA here is from genome assembly GCF_019048085.1 of Aeromonas sp. FDAARGOS 1416. Taxonomy (NCBI): domain Bacteria; kingdom Pseudomonadati; phylum Pseudomonadota; class Gammaproteobacteria; order Aeromonadales; family Aeromonadaceae; genus Aeromonas; species Aeromonas sp. FDAARGOS 1416. The sequence continues at coordinate 4,093,194 of NZ_CP077301.1, forward strand.
TCTGCCAGTTGATCTGGCGCAGTCGGGTCAGCCCCTTGTTGCGCTCTTCCAGTACCAGCCAATCCTTGAACAGGGCGTAGCTCTCCAGCAGCACGTCCGGATTGGGGGCGATCACCGCCTTCCAGCGATCGACCGGGCTCTCTTTGGTCTCGTAGAGGCCGAAGTTCTTGCCGTCCTTGTTGGAACGCACATAGAAGCGGCCGCGGTAGTGATCCAGGCTGTATTCGTGATCCACCTGACGGGGCAGGAACAGGCGTGGGGCGTGCTCCGGCTGGTTGGCATCGATCAGCCGCGCTTCGCCTGTGGTGGTGCTGGAGAGGGCGATGACGATGAAATCTTCCGAGGTGGTGGCGTAGAGGCTGATGTAGAAGGAGTCATCTTTCTCTTCATAGACCAGCTTGTCTGTGGCCGGATCCGTCCCTAGCGTGTGGCGATAGACCTGATAGGGCAGCAGGGTCTGCGGGTGCTTGCGCACATAGAAGACGGTCTTGTTGTCGTTGGCCCACACCAGATTGCCGGAGGTATTTTCCAGTTTGTCGGTGGCCCACTGGCCGCTCTCCAGATCGAGGAACTGGATCTGGTACTGACGGCGGGAGAGGAAATCTTCCGCCACCGCCAGCCAGCGGTTGTTGCGGCTCACCTCAAGGGCGCCGAGGGCATAGAACTCGTGCCCTTCTGCCCGCTGGTTGCTGTCGAGCAACAGACTCGCCTGCTCTTCACCGAGCTTGGTGCGCGAGTAGATCCCGTACTCCTTGCCCGGCTCATAGCGGGTCTGGTAGCGGTAGCCGTTCTTCACATAGGGTACCGACTCATCCTGCTGGGGGATGCGGGCGACCATCTCTTTGTAAAGCTGTTCGCGCAGGGGTTGGGTCGGCTTGAGGATGGCCTCGGTATAGGCGTTCTCGGCCTTGAGATAGTCCAACACCTCGGGCTTCTGCCGCTCGTCGTCACGCAGCCAGTAGTAGTTGTCGATGCGGGTATCCCCGTGTTTTTTCAGGGTGCGGGGATGTTTGGCGGCCACGGGCGGCTGGATTGGATGTTCGCTTGTCAGCATGGCGGGCTCTTCATTGGCATAAGTGGGGGGGAGAACTGTCAGAAAGGCTAGCAGCAGAACTCCTCGGGAAAAGGTAAACATGTCGCATCCTTGGCGCTGGAAAGGGTTGGTAGACCTGAGCATCGGCTCCATGAATTGGCGTTAAATCTGCCCCTTGTTGCCGGTGGTTGCAAGCAATCCCTTGTTATTGCAGGAAATGTAATCAAAAAAAGCCGCTATCTCGCGATAGCGGCCCTCTTTCTGGCCATGAGCGGCAAGAGTCCGCTCAGGTGTGCCTCACATGATATGGGAGTGCCCTCTCATGACCAGTTTTCGTCAGCCTGGGTAGCTCGACCAGCGGTTGGTCGCGCCCTCGTTGCTGATACTCAGTACCTCATAGGGATGGCCCGGAATATCCATGCCCGGCGCACTCTGGGGCATGCCCGGAATAGTCAGGCCACGGATCGCCGGTTTTTCCCTGAGCAGCTTTTGTACATCGGCGGCCGGTACATGCCCCTCGATCACATAGCCATTTACGATACCGGTATGGCAAGAAGCCAGTTCCGGCGCGATACCGTATTGCTGCTTCACTGCGCCGAGCTGTTCGGTTTCGATGACCTCCAGTTCGAAGCCATTCTGCTCCATGTGCTCGTTCCAGCTTTGGCAGCAGCCACAATATTTGGATTTGTAGACGGTCATCTTCTCGGCCGCGAGAGCCGAAAAGCTGACGGTACCGGCCAGCATGGCCAGTAACAGGGGTTTGTACATCACTCACCTCAGATTGAAAGAAAAGATGCCCGATACGGGATGCGTTTCAGGTCCGGGTGCGTGGGGGACGTTCGAGCCGCTCGCACGGAGCGTCCGGCATAAAGAGAGAGGGAGAGGCGAAGTCGGGGGTATCCGGTTCCAGCACGGCGACCGTCAGGCTGTCGCTGCCTACCAGCGTCATCGAGAGGGCGGTGGTAAAGCTGCCGCAGGGCATTGCTTTTTCCAGGGTACGCTCGCTCTGGCTGCAGTGGGTGGTCAGGGTACAGAGGTCGGTTGCGGCCCGGCTGCCAAACGACATCAATACCAGCACCAGACTCCACAAGGGGAGCCAGCGACGGGCGTGAGCGAGTTGGCGACGGGTGAGAACCATGGAATGACTCGGAAAAAACAAGGGGCACATGGTAACCCTGTGCCCCGGGGGAGGGTCAAGCCCTCCCCATGGTGTCAGTCAGCCAGGATTAAGGTTGCTGACGGGTCGCCGCCAGCACGATCTCGCGCACACAGACGTTGGCAGGCTGATTCCAGGCGTAGAGCACGGCATCGGCGATCACTTCCGGCGCAATGACGCCACCCATCTGATCTTTCCAGTCGTGGTAACCGGCCTTGATGCTCTCGTCAGTGGTGTGGCTGAGCAGCTCGGTCTCGACCGCACCCGGGGCAATGGTCACCATCCGCACGCCGACATCGGCCACCTCTTCCCGGATGTTCTCGGTCAGGGCGTGCACGGCGAACTTGGTGGCGCAGTAGGCAGCATGGTTCGGGAAGGTCTTGCGACCGGCGATGGAGCTGATGTTGATGATGGTGCCGCTGCGGCGCTCCTTCATGCCTGCCAGCACTGCGTGGACGCCGTTCAGTACCCCCATCACGTTGATGTTGAGCATCTGTTGCCACTCGGCGGGATTCTGCACATCGGCCTGACCCAGCAGCATGACGCCGGCGTTGTTGACCATGCAGCCGACCGGGCCAAATTTGGCTTCTGCCTGCTGGACGGCGGCCTTCATGGCAGCGGTGTCGGTTACATCGACCCCGATGCAGAGGGTATCGGGCAGGTTCAGTGCCTGCATCGGCTCGACCCGGCGGGCCAGCAGCAGCAGCGGATGACCGGCGGCAGAGAAGGCACGGGCGATGGCGGCACCGATCCCGGCGGAGGCACCGGTGATCACGACGAGAGATTTGGACATGGGTCTTTCCTTCTGATTCAAGAGTCGGTTTGAGCAAACAGGTGGCTGGCCAGCACGGAACCCAATCACTATAGTCACTGCATCTATAAGTGATAAATATTGTTTTCCGCTGGTTATCATCTGAAAAAACTATGGTTGGTTTATGCTGGACTTGAGATTGCTGCGTTTCTTCATCGCCATCTATGAAGAGAAGAACATCACGGCGGCGGCCGAGCGCTGCCACGTCAGCCAGCCCTCCCTCTCGGCGGGGCTGCGCCAGCTGGAAGAGGCGCTCGGTGACAGCCTGTTTGTCCGGGGCAAAAAGGGGGTGGTGGCGAAAGATCCGGCCCACTATCTCTATCCTCACGCGGTCAAGCTGGTGGAGGAGGCGCGCCGTTTGCCAGAGCTGTTTCGCCAGAAAGCGACGCGTGCGAGGCTCAATATCGCCATCATGCCGGACTTGAGTCGCCGCCGGGTGGCCGGGCTGTTGCAGCAAGTACAGCGCGTGTTGCCGCAACTGGATCTCACCCTCTCCGACTACACCACACCCGCCGACTGCCGCTTGACGCTAGATGCCCTGCGCCGGGAGGACGAGATCTTCCTGCCGCTGTGGGAGGAGGATTACGTGCTCTGCGTGCCGGTCGACCATCCCCTTGCCAGTCGCGAAAGGATCGAGCTGGCCGAGCTGCAACATTATGATTTTATTGAGTGCCCGCCGTGCGAAGCCCATCAGCAGACTATCGGCCTGCTGGCCTGTGACCGCCTTACCCTCAATCTGGTGGCCAAGGCCGAGAGCAAGGGGCTGGTGATGGCGCTGGTGCTGGCGGGGGTCGGCATCAGTTTTCTGCCGGACGGGCTGGTCGAGGATGAGGCGGGGCTCTGTACCCTGCCGGTGAGCGGGCCGCGGATGTTTCGCCGGATCGGGCTCTGCTATCCCGCCCACCAGACCCTCAATCCGGCGCTGCGGGAGCTGATCCCCGAGTTGGCAGGCTATGGCGCTTCCTGATAAGGTCGCTCTCCTGTGCACCTTTACGATGCAGCTCCCCAGACTCCCCTTTTCTGTTTACCGCGCCTTGCTCCGCAAGGCTTTGTTCGGGTGATGTGGTCATGAAACGCATTCTGGTTATTTTTTCCCATCCCGCGTTGCAGAGCTCGCGGGCCAACAAGCAGCTGTTGCAGGCGATTGAGGGGCTGGAGGGGGTCAAGGTTCACGACCTCTATCAGCACTATCCCGACATGTTTATCGATGTGAAGCGGGAGCAGGCGCTGCTCTGTGAGCACGATATCATCGTCTTCCAGCACCCGTTTTACTGGTACTCCTGTCCGGCCATCATGAAAGAGTGGATGGATCTGGTGCTGGAGTATGGCTATGCCTACGGCCCCGAAGCCCACGCCCTCAAGGGCAAGCAGTGGCTGAGCGCCATCACCACCGGCGGGGCGCCGGAGTCCTACTGCAGTGAGGGTTACAACAGCCGACCGCTGCTCGATTTTCTGCTGCCATTTCAGCAGGCTGCCACCTTGTGCGGCATGAACTGGCTGCCCCCCTTCGTGCTGCACTCCTTTCACAAGATCAAGGATCCCGCCGCCCTGCGCCGCTGTGGACAGGATTACCGCCAGCTGCTTTGCGCCCTGCGTGACGATCAGCTGACTCCAGAGCAACTGGCCGGGCGTCCTTATCTGCGCGACTTGTTGGAGGTGCTCTGATGAAACTCGGGCAGCTTGTTGGCCGAGCTTATGAGCCGGACCAGACGTTCACACGGAGGGCCGACTGATGGGCCACAGTATCCTGTTTGATGCCTTTATCTACCTCTCCGCCGCCGTCATCGCGGTGCCGCTGGCCAAACGCTGGGGGCTGGGCTCGGTGCTCGGCTACCTGCTGGCGGGAATCATCATTGGCCCCTTTCTGCTGGGGCTGGTGGGGGAGCAGAAGGATGTGATGCACTTCGCCGAGTTTGGCGTGGTGCTGATGCTGTTTCTGGTCGGTCTTGAATTGCGTCCGGCCCTCTTGTGGCAGCTGAAGGGGCCGATCCTCGGCACCGGCGGCCTGCAGGTGCTGCTCACCACGGCGGCGCTGACCGGCGTGGCGCACCTGATCGGTCTACCTCTACAACAGGGGCTGGCTATCGGCCTCATTCTGGCGCTCTCCTCCACCGCCATAGTTCTGCAGAGCCTGCAGGAGCGCAAGCTGATGCAGAGCGAGAGCGGTCGATCCGCCTTTGCGGTGCTGCTGTTTCAGGATATTGCGGTCATTCCGATCCTGGCGCTGCTGCCGCTGCTGGCCATGGCGCCGGTCGCCAGCAATGGCGGTTCCGAGCTGGCGGGTTGGCAGCATGGTCTGCTGGTGGTCGCGGCCATCTCCGGCATAGTGCTGGGTGGCCACTACCTGATGCGGCCGGTATTTCGTGCCATCGCCCAGTCCCACATGCGGGAGATCTTCGTCGCCGCCGCCCTGCTGCTGGTGATCGCTATCGCTGTGCTGATGGAGTCGGTGGGGCTTTCGCCTGCACTTGGCTCCTTCCTCGCCGGTGTGGTGCTGGCCGACAGCGAATATCGCCATGAGCTGGAGGCCGACATAGAGCCGTTCAAGGGCTTGCTGCTCGGCCTGTTCTTTATGTCGGTGGGGGCGGGGATCGACTTCGGGCTGTTTGCCGAGCACCCCTTCCTGATACCAACCCTGGTGGTTGGCCTGATGGTGCTCAAATGGCTGGTGCTGATGGCGCTCGGCTTCATTATCCGCATCTCGCCGAGCCAGCGCTGGACCTTCGCGCTGGCGCTCGCACAGGGCGGTGAGTTTGCCTTCGTGCTCTTCTCGTTTGCCGCGCAAAACAGGGTGCTGCCCGGTGAGACCATCTCGCTGCTGACGCTGGTGGTAGCGCTCTCCATGGCGCTGACCCCGCTGCTGCTGATCCTCAACGATCGGGTGATCCAGCCCTGGTTCGATTACCGTAACCAGAGCGACGCACCGCAGCATGAGCAACCTGAGCTGGTGGAGCATCCGGTGATCATCGCGGGCTTCGGCCGCTTCGGTCAGATCGTGGGGCGTCTGCTGCATGGTCACGGCATCGGCACCACCATCCTCGAGCAGGATGCCAGCCAGATAGAGACCCTGCGCAAGTATGGCTATCAGGTCTTCTATGGCGATGCCAGCCGGATCGACTTGCTCCATGCCGCCGGGGCCCACAAGGCGAAGCTGCTGGTGCTCTCCATCAACGATCCGGCTACTTCGCTGGCGGTAATCGAGATGGTGCAGAAGCACTTCCCGCACCTGAAGATCCTGGCGCGAGCGCTGGATCGACCCCATGCCCACGAGATCCTGCGCCACGGGGTCGAGAGCGTGCACCGGGAAACCCTGGGCTCGGCGGTCGATCTGGGGGTGGAAGCCCTGACCCAGCTCGGTTTTCGGGCCAACCAGGCCTGGCGGGCGGGGCAGACCTTCAAGCAGCACGATAACTGGCTGTTGCGCGAGCAGGTCAACTATCTGGACGACGAACACACTTATATCAACAAGAGCCTGCAATACCGGGAGATCCTCTCCGATCTGTTGCAAGACGACGAGGAGGGGCAGGAGCGTATCCATGCCCACAACTGGAATAGCGGGCTACCCGACGACGACAAGGAAGCAAAATGATTGCCTATTACCCCATGTTCAAACACCTGCATATGACGCTGGCGCTGGTCAGTCTGCTGCTCTTTATCTATCGCTGGAGTCTGGCGCTGGCCGGCAGCGATCGGTTGCAGCAGAAGTGGCTGAAGATCCTCCCGCATATCAACGACACCTTCCTGCTGCTGTTTGGTGTGTTGCTGGCGGTGGCCTTGCAGTTGAGCCCCGGCCAACAACCCTGGCTGATGGCCAAGCTGATTGCACTGGTACTCTATATCGGTCTGGGTGTCATGGCGCTCAAGCGCCCGGCCCGCGGTCAGAAGCTGGTGGCCGGTGTGGCAGCGCTGGCGGTATTTGGCTACATGGTCGGTGCGGCCATCACCAAGTCAGCCTGGTCGTGGCTGATGTGAGCAAAAGGGGAGAGTCATGCTCTCCTCATGAAATCATATTCTGTGATGAATTAATTAATCGGAGTTTTATGCTAACAATAAATCGCAAGATAGAACTTTCATTTGAGGGATTTTTGGCTAATTTTAGCCTCTAGCGGCTCCTTTTTTGAGTGCATTGTCTTTATAAATCAACTGTTTAGTGTGTTTTGTATGAAAATGGCGACAGTTGTCGCAGCAAAACTTGCGACATAGACTGTCGCAAGTCACGACTAGCATACAGTCAACGCTAAACCAGTGAAGGCAAGCACCATGAGCAAGAAGCTGTTACGACAACTGACCTTGGCGCGTTGCATCCCGCACCGCCCTTACAAGCTGACCGCCAGCCAACTCCAGGTAAAACTGGAAGAGGAAGGTATCCATGTCAGTCTGCGTACCGTGCAACGGGACCTGGAGGAGATGTCCGGCATGGGACTGTTCGACCTCACCTCGGACGAGCGCAGCAAACCCCATGGCTGGTGCTTCGAGCGCCACGGCCTCAACGACTTTGCCAATATCATGCCGCTCTCGCTGGCGGTGGCCCTGAAAACCTGGAGTGATCAGGCGAGCCAACTGTTGCCGGCGAGTGTACTGACCGAATTGAATCCGCTGGTCGACAAGGCGAGCCAGGTGATCCGCGACAGCCAGAGTGAACTGGCCGAACGCTGGCTGGAGAGTGTCCACCAGTCACCGCGTCCGTTTGCCGGCAACCCGGAGATCCGCCGCAGCACCCTGATCCGCGATGCGCTCTGGCGTGGTCGCAAGTTCAGTGCCGAGATCCAGCGCGTGATCAAAGAGCGCACCGTATGGCTCTGCTACGACCGTATCAACCCGCTCGGCATTCTCAATCAGCCGGATGGTCCGATCCTGCTCTGCACTCTGTCCGAGCTGGATCCCAAGGTCTACGGCATCCCGTTCGACCATATCAAGAACGTGGAGCTGACCAACTTCAGCGCCACCCAGCCGAAGGATTTCAATATCCAGAAGCTGATCCGCGATCAGGGCTATCAGGATGTGAGCGGCCCGATCCGCTTCGTCGGCCGGATCGATGCCAACAGCCAGTCGCTGGTGGATAACCAGATCCCCGGCAACAATCCGCGCATGACCCGCTATGACAAGCGCAGCGTGGTGGTGGAGACCGAAGTGCAGGACACCCCGGAGTTTCGCAGCTGGTTGAACAACATCGGCGGTGAACTGGAGGTGCTGGCACCGGAATCGCTGCGCAAGGCCTATCTCAATCCGGCCAACCGCTTGAGCTGATTAAAAAATTGGAATGTTGAAGAGTCGAGCCTGGTCTCGGCTCTTTTTTTTTGCGGTTTTTTTAAGCATATTTATTCAACTAATTTTTAAGTCTTAACGTCAGGATTGAACCGTTTTCCTGCCCCGTTTTCGGGGGCGAAACCCGTGTAAGAGATCTGCCATAGCGACTGTAAGAGGCTGGCGCTTTGAGCCGTACGCGAAGCCATGCCAGAATGGTCGAGCTTTCCCGTGAAACTAAATAACTAACTGATATTAAAGGGTTAGTTTTTAAGTTCGTTTTTTGAGATGGGAGCCGCATCGGATCTTTATCATCGGATGGCCCTTGTTCGGGGTGAGCATTTCCTTAGTATGGGTCTCACAAGGACGGAGCTGGTCCGGCAGGATGCAGGGCAGCGCATAAAGATGGAATAGTCCGCAGGATGTGGACAAGGGACACCTCAGGATGAGCTCGATAATCAGGATGATTATCGTCACGGATGAATAAAGGAACACCGCGGGATGCGGCAGGACACTCTCGGGATGGGAGCAGAATGAACGGAACCTCGTTCTTCAGGATGAACAGGACCTCGCCGGATGCGAGAGGAATACTTCAGGATGAAGTGAGATAACCCGGATGGTTATCTGTCAGGAAGACGCAAGGAACCCCACAGGACGTGGTAATGGACACCTCCAGGATGGAGACAGGGAAGCAGTTCAGGATGAATTGCCAGGCCAGGAACGCCGCAGGACACGCCAACGGATTGGAAAGGGGATATTCCAAAGGATTAGGATAACGTCAGGGATTGCAGGGAGCATTGCAGTTCTACGGACAGGACGACACGACTCTAGGGGACGGCTACCGCCGTCCCCTTTTCTTTTATGGTTTGTCCGAGAGATTGCCGCGCTGGGCGGCGTTGACGATCTCTTGCAGGCGCTGACGAATGTCGACCATGCCAAACACACCAAAGATCAGCACAGTGACAAACTCGGCCTTAGTGACCGCGAAGTAGCGTTTGCAAGCTGCCTTGATCATGCTGGCCTGCAGCCAGTGCAGCAGGGCGACGATCACGCCGCAGACCGGCAGAAAGCCGTTGAGTTTGCCGGGCAGCGGGGCAATCAGGCTCATCAGCACGCCAAACCAGAAGAACAATATCAGCCCCATCGCCAACAGATTAAAGACCCGCTTCATTGTTTACCTCCCTTAGATAGAGTTGGTAGCAGACCTGATTTGATCGACCTGCTTGTCCTTGAGCCATTGTCCAAATTGACGGGGAGGGCTACTGCGCCCATTCCCCCCCTTTAAACTGCAGCGTCATTCTTGGTGTCCCGCAGATAGAGCTGGTAGCTGACCTGACCTGCCTGTTTATCCTTGAGTAGTTGCCAGCTGGCGGGCAGCGCCAGATCGGCCATCTCCTTCTCCCGCTCCAGATAGATGAGGGCGTCCGGCGCCAGCCAGCCGCGCTGCTCCAGCAGTTCGCACACTTGCGGCAGCAGGTCGCGGCGAAACGGCGGATCGAGGAACACCAGATCAAACGGTGTGGCCGGGCCTTGCAGCCAGCTCACTGCATCTGACTGGATCACCTGACCCTGACTGCTGCCGAGGGCGGTCAGGTTCTTCTTGATCTGGTCGGCGGCCCCTTTGTCCATCTCGATCAGGGTCACCTGCTCGGCATAGCGCGACAGCGCCTCCAGCCCGAGTCCGCCGCTACCGGCAAACAGATCCAGGCAGCGGGTGCCACGAATGTGGGGGGCCAGCCAGTTGAAGATGGTCTCCTTGACGCGATCCGTGGTGGGTCTGAGCCCCTCCACATCCTTGACCGGCAATTTGCGGCCTCGCCACTGGCCGCTGATGATTCTTACAAAGCCCGATTTTCCTTGCGGGGCGGGACTCTTGCTCGGGTTGCTACGGCTGGATTTCACTCTGGGCATCGCGTTTCATCGTCAGAAAATAAAGTGGTAGTATAAGGCGGTTCATTTTTATGCCGACCCGCCAAGGGACGGCTATCTTAGCAGTCAGCCTTTGATGTGAGTATTTTTAGATGGCAAAAGGTTTGTTTTCCTGGCTGGGTTTCGGCCGCAAGAAAGAAGAGGCTGAGGCTGTCCAACCACAGACACCCCAAGCCACCCCCGTTACCGTTGAGCCCGAGGTCACTGCTACCCCCGCTCCCGTTTCCGATACAACTGTTTCCGATAGTACGCCGGCTGTTGCCCCCGAAGTGCCTGCCAGCGCACAGAATCCCGTTTTGCAAGATGATTGCTGCCTGCCGACCGAGCTGGACGACCACGGCCCGCTGGTAGTGGAGGAGTGCGCCTCCGATCTGGAGCCGGTGATCGTCAACGAAGCGCTGATCGCCGAAGAGGAGCGTGCCGCTGAAGCCGCTCGCACTGCCGCAGAGGCGCAAGCCGCTGAGGTCAAGGCTGCCGAAGAGGCTCGCATTGCTGCCGAAGCCCGCGCCGCAGAAGAGGCCCGCATCGCCGCCGAAGCTCGTGCTGCCGAAGAGGCTCGCATTGCTGCCGAAGCCCGCGCCGCAGAAGAGGCCCGCATCGCCGCCGAAGCTCGTGCTGCGGAAGAAGCTCGCATTGCTGCCGAAGCCCGCGCTGCGGAAGAAGCTCGCATTGCTGCCGAGGCCCGCGCTGCGGAAGAGGCTCGTATCGCCGCCGAGGCTCGCACCGCAGAAGAGGCTCGCATTGCTGCAGAAGCCCGCGCCGCGGAAGAATCTCGCATTGCCGCCGAAGCTCGCGCTGCGGAAGAGGCACGTATCGCTGACGAAGCCCGCGCTGCGGAAGAGGCTCGTATTGCTGCCGAAGCCCGCGCTGCGGAAGAGGCTCGTATTGCTGACGAAGCCCGCGCTGCGGAAGAGGCCCGTATCGCTGCCGAGGCTCGTGCCGCGGAAGAAGCTCGTATTGCCGCTGAAGCTCAGGCTGCGGAAGAAGCCCGTATCGCCAAAGAGGCCCAGCGCGCGGAAGATATGCGCCTGGTCGCCGCGATGGAGGCTGAGGCCGCCGCACTGGCTGCTCTGCCGCTGGCCGCCAAGGTGGACGACGACACCCAGGACAAGCCGCAGCGGGAGGGCTTCTTTGCTCGCCTCAAGCGCAGTCTGGTGCGCACCAAAGAGAATATCGGCTCAGGTTTCTTCGGCCTGTTCCGTGGCAAGAAGATCGACGATGAGCTGTTCGAAGAGCTGGAAACCCAGCTGCTGACCGCCGATCTCGGCGTCGACACCACCACCCGCATCATCGAGGGGCTGGTGCAGCACGCGGATCGCAAACAGCTCAAGGATGCCGAGGCGCTCTATGGTCTGCTCAAGCAGGACATGGGCGAGATGCTGGCCAAGGTCGAGCAGCCGCTGGTGATCGACACCAGCAAGAAGCCTTATGTGATCCTGATGGTCGGCGTGAATGGCGTTGGCAAGACCACTACCATCGGCAAGCTGGCCAAGCAGTTCCAGGCTGAAGGCAAGAGCGTGATGCTGGCGGCGGGTGACACCTTCCGTGCCGCAGCGGTCGAACAGCTGCAGGTTTGGGGTCAGCGCAACAACATTCCGGTGATTGCCCAGCATACCGGTGCCGACTCCGCTTCCGTCATTTATGACGCCATCGAGGCCGCCCGCTCCCGCGGGGCTGATGTGCTGATCGCCGACACCGCCGGTCGCCTGCAGAACAAGAGCAACCTGATGGAAGAGCTCAAGAAGGTCGTGCGGGTGATGAAGAAGCTGGATGAAGAGGCGCCCCACGAGATCATGCTGACTCTGGATGCAGGCACCGGCCAGAACGCCCTGAGCCAGGCCAAGCTGTTCAGCGAGGCGGTTGGCCTGACCGGCATCACCCTCACCAAGCTGGATGGCACGGCCAAGGGCGGCGTCATCTTCGCGGTGGCCGACAAGTTCCAGATCCCGATCCGCTATATCGGGGTGGGCGAGGGGATCGACGATCTGCGTCCCTTCGTTGCCAACGATTTCATCGAGGCGCTCTTCAGCCGCGATGAATAAGTCCGGCCGCGATGAGTCAGCTCAGCCGTGATGAGTAAGTGTTCCATACCCCGACTCCGGTCGGGGTTTGTCAATTTCAGGGAACCGTTATGATTCGTTTTGACAAGGTCAGCAAGGTATACAGCGGCGGCCATCAGGCGCTGCAAAAGGTCAGCTTTCACCTGCGCAAGGGAGAGATGGCCTTTCTGACCGGGCACTCGGGGGCGGGCAAGAGTACCCTCCTCAAACTGATCAGCGTGATGGAGCGCCCGACCGATGGTCGTGTCTTCTTTCATGGCGATGATGTTAGCCATATCCAGCGCAGCCAGATCCCCTATGTTCGCCGCCAGATCGGGATGATCTTTCAGGATCACCGCCTGCTGATGGACCGCACCGTGTTCGACAACGTGGCGCTGCCGCTGGTGATCGATGGTTACAGCCACGCCGATATCAACAAGCGGGTGGCGGCGGCGCTGGACAAGGTGGGGTTGCTCGGCAAGGAGCGCTACCAGCCGCGCATGCTCTCCGGTGGTGAGCAGCAGCGGGTCGGCATCGCCCGCGCCATCGTCAACAAGCCGCCGCTGCTGCTGGCGGATGAACCGACCGGCAACCTGGATCCCCAGCTCTCCATGGATATCATGCGGCTATTCCAGGAGTTCAACAATTTTGGGGTCTCGGTACTGATTGCCACCCACGATCTGGGGCTGATCGCCCGTATGCGCTATCGCACCCTGACCCTCAAGGCGGGCCGCATGTATTCGGCCGGGGAGGAGCTCTGATGGCTATCGTTCGTCATAAGCAACCGCCGCTGCGCCGTCTGATGATGTACGGGGTTGATCATGTGCGGCAGGCGTTTGCCAGTCTCGGGGAGCTGTGGCGCAATCCGCTCGCCTCCCTGATGACGCTGGCGGTGCTTGGCGTCAGTCTGGCGCTGCCCTCCTGTTTCCACGTGTTGCTGAAAAACGCCGAGGTGGTGGAGGGGAGTTGGCAGAGCAGTTCCCAGATCTCTCTTTACCTGCGCAAGGATCTGCCGGAGCAGAGCATTCTCGATCTGCAACACAGGATCCTGCTCTATCCCGAAGTGGATTCGGTCACCTACCTGAGCCGTGACGATGCGTTGCGGGAGTTTCGCGAGATCTCCGGCTTCGGCGATGCCCTCGATTATCTGGACAGCAACCCGCTACCGCCGGTGCTGAGCGTGATCCCGGATCCGCGCTGGCAGAACCCGGAAGGGGCCGCCGAGCTGCTCAGCAAGCTCAACAACGAAGTGGGGGTCGAACAGGGCAAGCTGGATCTGCAGTGGCTGACCCGGCTGCAGGGGATCATGAACCTGCTGCGCCACACCATTACCGGTATCGCCGTGCTGCTACTCTCCGCCGTGTTGCTGATCGTCGGCAATACCCTGCGTCTCAACATCCTCAACCAGCGTTCCGAGATTGAAGTGCTCAAGCTGGTGGGGGCGACCGACTCCTTCATTCATCGCCCTTTCCTCTATACCGGCATCTGGTTCGGGGTGATCGGCGGCATGCTGGCCTGGTGGCTGACCGAAGTGATGGTGATCTGGAGCGAAGGGGTGGTGAAGGAGCTGGCGGGCTTGTATAACAGTAACTTCCGGCTGGTTGGCATGGGGGCGGTAGACGGGATCAATCTGATCTTGCTGGGCGCCCTGCTGGGGCTGATTGCCTCCTGGTTCTCGGTCCATCGCCACATTCGCGACATCGAACCATCCTGATTACTTTGTCATCAAAGTAAATCGCTGGATTTTGAGAGGCGGATCAAGTAAAAGAGGGGCCGTTTCTGGCTTGGCCCCCATAGTCAGAGTATTCTGAATAACAATGATCTTCCGGATCTTCGCTAGATCCAGTGAACCTTCTGATTTATAAGCAGTCTATTAAAGCTGAAGCATTTATACGGGTGTGGCCCCTCTGCCTTGCTCGTCAGACTTGGCAAGCATGTGAAGGTTGCGAGCTCCGCAACAATGGACTTAGCATGCTACTTTTCGGGGGTCCTTCATTGTGACCCCCTTTTTTTGACTGTTCATTCATGATTCATCCTGCAGGCTTAAGATAAGCCGGTCTAAAACTGGGCATGTTCTTTGATACACGCCGCAGAATGGCATCCGGTCAGTAGACAGACCCTCTCAGGGTGTTAGACTGATTCGATTGAAAAGTAAGAGGTAACAGATGGGAACTTCATTGCAGCGCACTATGGCTCTGATTCCGCAAGGTAGTCTGGAAGGCTATATCCAGGCAGTAAACTCTATTCCTGTGCTGAGCGCAGAGGAAGAGCGTGAACTGGCTGAGCGTTTGCAGCAGGATGGCGATCTCGAGGCTGCTCGTCAGCTGGTTATGTCGCATCTGCGCTTTGTCGTTCATGTCGCCAAGAGTTATGCCGGTTACGGTCTGCCTCAGGCCGATCTGGTTCAGGAAGGCAACATCGGCCTGATGAAGGCGGTCAAGCGCTTCGACCCGACGGTCGGCGTGCGTCTGGTCTCCTTTGCCGTGCACTGGATCAAGGCCGAAATTCACGAATATGTCCTGCGCAACTGGCGCATGGTCAAGGTGGCGACCACCAAGGCCCAGCGCAAGCTCTTCTTCAACCTGCGCAAATCCAAAAAACGTCTGGGCTGGCTGAACCACGAAGAGGTTCAGGCCGTGGCGGCCGATCTCGGCGTCTCTGCAAGCGATGTGACCGAGATGGAAGCGCGGATGGCCAACTACGATCAGGCGTTCGATCTGGTTGGTGATGATGAGGAAGAGGGCGGTTTTGCTCCGGTTCACTATCTGGAGGACAAATCCTCCGATCTGGCCGCGACCATCGAGAATGACAACTGGGACGATCATGCGACCCGTCGTCTGAGCTCGGCCCTCGCCACTCTGGATGAGCGCAGCCAGCACATCATCCGCGCCCGCTGGCTCGATGATGACAGCAAGACCACTCTGCAGGAGCTGGCCGATACCTACGGCGTCTCTGCCGAGCGTGTGCGTCAGCTTGAGAAAAACGCACTCAAGAAGCTGAAAGATGCCATGGAAGCCTGATGCTTCCTCTCATAAAAACAGGGCCTTATGGCCCTGTTTTTGTTTCGCAAGGATCTGGTCGGCCTTGCTTTGGTTACCCTTGAGTGTGTTATGTTGCCGCCACTGCCACATTAGGGAGAGCAGAAGTGAAACTGTTGAACGACCTGTTTACCAACAACCGTGAGTGGGCCGAACGGATCAAAGCCGAAGATCCCGCTTTCTTTGCCACTCTTTCTGCCCAGCAGGCCCCCGAATACCTCTGGATTGGTTGTTCCGACAGCCGGGTCCCCGCCAACCAGCTGATGGGCTTGCTGCCGGGGGATGTCTTCGTCCACCGCAACGTCGCCAATCTGGTGGTGCATACCGATTTCAACTGCCTCTCCGTGCTGCAATACGCGGTGGAAGTGCTCAAGGTGAAGCACATCATCGTCTGCGGTCATTACGGTTGCGGCGGCGTCAAGGCCGCGATGCAGAACCAGGAGTTGGGTCTCATCGACAACTGGCTGCGCAACATCAAGGATGTCTACTTCAAATATGGTGAAGAGCTCGAGGCCATCGAGGATGAGCACGAGCGCTTCGACTACCTGTGCGAGCTGAACGTGGCCGAGCAGGTCGCCAACGTCTGCCACACCACCATCATCCAGAACGCCTGGCGCAAGGGGCAGGAGCTGGCGGTGCATGGCTGGATCTACGGGATTAAAGACGGTCTGCTGCACGATCTCGATCTTTGCATCAGCGGCCCGGATCAGATCCCCGATGTCTATCGCGCCTGGCCGGACATGCGTCCGCCCCACCGTCGGCGCTAGGGAGCTTCATGGTGGCGCCAGCCCTCTATCTGCAGATCAAGCAGCACATTCTGGACGGGATCCGCGAACGCCACTATCAGGCGGGGGACAGGATCCCGACCGAAGCGGCCCTGTGCGAGCAGTTCACCGTGAGCCGGATGACGGTCAACCGGGCGCTGCGGGAACTGGTGGCTGAGGGGTGGCTGGTACGTACCGCCGGTTCCGGTAGCTTCGTGGCGGACAGGCGCACCGAGTCGCCGCTGCTGGCTATTCGCAATATTGCCGACGAGATCGCCGAGCGTGGCGGTGAGTACAGCGCCCGGGTGATCCGGCTGCAGAGACTGGCCGCCGACGAGAAGGTGGCGGTACAGCTGGGGCTGCGGGTGGGCGCCCCCATCTTTCACAGCTTGATCGTCCATCAGGCCGATGGGGAGCCGTTGCAATTGGAGGAGCGCTTTGTCGATGCCGGGCGCCTGCCTGGCTATGGCGAGCAGGATTTCACCCTGCAAACTCCCAACCGCTATCTGATGGATGTCTGCCCCCTCTCCGAGATGGAGCACGTAGTGGAAGCCGTGTTACCCAGCGCCGGTGAGGCGGGATTGTTGCAGATCCGCGTAGATTCCCCCTGCCTGTTGTTGCACCGGCGTACCTGGTCGGAGGGGCATCTGGTCTCCTACGCCCGTTTGCTCTCCCCCGGTTCCCGCTACAAGCTCAGCTCCAAGACTCAGTTGGAGTGAATGTATATACAACTCGATTTTGCAAAGCCCACCTCCTGGTGGGCTTTTTTGCGCTTAAACTCTAAGTTTGATGCTGTTATCAGGATGTGAATTTCGCTCTTTCTTTCGTCATAGAGATCGACTATAAGAATATGTATATACATTTGAGGTCGCTATGAACAAGGAACTGTTGAACTGCGAGCGTGTCTGGCTCAACGTGACACCCGCCACCCTGAATGATGAGCTGGCCGACTACGGCCTGCTGCCGCTCCACGCCATCGGCGTGAAGGATGGCAAGATCCACGCGCTGGTGCCGATGGCCGAACTGAAGGGGCCGTATCCTGCTCACTGGCAGGATATGCAGGGCAAGCTGGTCACCCCCGGCCTTATCGATTGCCATACACACCTCATCTTCGCCGGCAGCCGTGCCGAAGAGTTTGAACTGCGCCAGAAAGGGGTGCCCTATGCCGAGATCGCCCGTCGGGGTGGCGGCATCATCAGCACGGTGCGTGCCACCCGTGCCGCCAGCGAAGAGCAATTGTTCGAGCTGGCGCTGCCGAGGGTGACATCCCTGATCCGCGAAGGGGTCACCACGGTGGAGATCAAGTCCGGCTATGGCCTGACGCTGGATGATGAACTCAAGATGCTGCGGGTGGCCCGTCGACTGGGAGAGGCGTTGCCGATCCGGGTCAAAACCACTCTGCTGGCGGCCCATGCGGTGCCGCCGGAGTATCGCGACGATCCCGACAGCTGGGTCGAGACCATCTGTCAGGAGATCATTCCGGCCGCAGCCGAGGCGGGTCTGGCTGATGCGGTGGATGTCTTCTGCGAGCACATCGGCTTCTCGCTGGCCCAGACCGAGCAGGTTTATCTGGCGGCGGATCAGTACGGCCTGCCGGTGAAGGGGCATATGGATCAGCTCTCCAATCTCGGTGGCAGCACCCTCGCTGCCAACTTTGGCGCCCTCTCGGTGGATCATCTGGAGTATCTGGATCCGGAAGGGATCCTGGCGCTTGCCCATCGCGGCGTGGTCGCCACCCTGCTGCCCACCGCCTTTTACTTCCTCAAGGAGACCAAGCTGCCGCCGGTCGCCGCGCTGCGCAAGGCGGGGGTGGCGATGGCGGTCTCCTCCGACATCAACCCGGGCACGGCCCCCATCGTCTCGCTGCGGATGGCCATGAACATGGCCTGTACCCTGTTTGGCCTGACCCCGCTGGAGGCCATGGTCGGGGTGACCCGTCACGCCGCTAAAGCGCTCGGCGAGCAGGATCGCCTTGGCCAGCTCAAGGCGGGCATGGCGGCCGATTTTCTGATCTGGCACTGCGCCCATCCGGCCGAGCTGAGCTACATGGTCGGCGTCGATCAGCTGGCAGGCCGCATCTTCAACGGCGAGGAGACCCTCCATGGATAAGTTCAACCCGGTCGACATGGCGCTCTGGCAGGGACGACAGGATCCGGAAGATGGCGAACTGGCCCTGCGTTGGCACGACAAGGTGCAGCCCTGGGCCGCCGGGGCACAAGAAGCAGCTGGTGTAGTGCTGCTCGGTTTTGCCTGCGATGAAGGGGTTCGCCGCAACAAGGGGCGCATTGGTGCTGCCGGTGCGCCGCTGGCGGTGCGCAAGCTGCTGGCCAACACTGCCTGGCATCTAAATCGACCCGTCTACGATGGTGGGGATGTGAGTTGCCCCGACGGCGATCTCGACGCCGCCCACGGCCATCTGGCCGAGCGGGTCGCCGCTGCGCTTGATCTGGGCCACTTCCCGCTGGTGCTGGGGGGCGGCCACGAGGTGGCTTTCGGTAGCTGGAGCGGCCTTAACAATCATCTGGGCGGCAATGGCAAGATAGGCATCATCAACCTCGACGCCCACTTCGACCTGCGCATGAAGCAGGAATTGGCCAGCTCCGGTACCCCCTTCTTCCAGATCGCCGAGCAGTGCGCCGCTCAGGGCACACCGTTTCACTACGCCTGCCTCGGGGTGGCCGAGACCGCCAATACCCAAGCCCTGTTTGCCCGCGCCAAGACGCTGGGAGTGTGGCATGTGCTGGACGAGGCGATGACCCAGACCGGGCTGCCAGCCTTGCTAAGCGGGCTGGACGCCTTTATCGCCGATTGTGATCACCTCTATCTGACCATCGATCTCGACGTGCTGCCGGCGGCCGTTATGCCGGGAGTGAGTGCCCCCGCCGCTCGCGGCGTGGAGCTGGCGGTGATCGAACCGCTGATCGCTCATATCCGGGCCAGCGGCAAGCTCAGGCTTGCCGATCTGGCCGAGTACAACCCGACGCTGGATCAGGATAACCGCAGTGCCCGCGTGGCCGCGCGGCTGGTTCATCTGTTGACCCGTTAACCCTTTGGCCGCCCGTCGCCGAAGGCACCCTATTGATACAACAAGGAGTGTGTATGTCTGTGCAACAGCAGGATCCCCGTCATGATCCGAACCGCGTGATCCGTGCCCCGCGCGGCACTGAACTGACCGCCAAGAGCTGGCTCACCGAAGCGCCGCTGCGGATGCTGATGAACAACCTGGATCCCGAGGTGGCTGAGCATCCCCAGTCGCTGGTGGTCTATGGCGGCATCGGTCGTGCTGCCCGCAACTGGGCCTGCTTTGACAAGATCGTCGAGGTGCTGACCCGGCTCGAGGAGGATCAGACCCTGCTGGTGCAATCCGGCAAGCCGGTCGGGGTGTTCCAGACCCACAAGGATGCACCGCGGGTGCTGATCGCCAACTCCAATATGGTGCCGCACTGGGCCAACTGGGAGCACTTCAATGAGCTCGATAAGAAGGGCCTGATGATGTACGGCCAGATGACCGCGGGTTCATGGATCTACATCGGCACTCAGGGGATCGTGCAGGGCACCTACGAGACCTTCTTCGCAGTGGCCAACCAGCACTTCAACGGTGAACCCAAAGGGCGCTGGATCCTCACTGGTGGGCTCGGCGGTATGGGTGGTGCCCAGCCGCTGGCCGCCACCATGGCCGGTTTCTCGATGATCGCCGTGGAGTGCGACGAGACTCGCATCGATTTTCGTCTGCGCACCCGTTATGTGGACAAGAAGGCTCACAGTCTGGATGAGGCGCTGGCCATGGTCGATGAGGCCAAGCAGAGCGGCGCCGCCGTCTCCGTCGGTCTGCTTGGCAACGCCGCCGACGTCTTTGCCGAATTGGTGGCCCGTGGCATCACCCCGGATGTGGTGACCGACCAGACCTCCGCCCATGATCCGATCCACGGCTACCTGCCGCAGGGCTGGAGCGTGGCAAAGTGGCGCGAGCTGCAGCAGAGTGCCCCGCAGGAGGTGAATCTGGCCGCCCGTCGCTCCATGGCCCGTCAGGTGGAGGCGATGCTGACCCTGCAAGAGCGCGGCGCGGCGACTCTGGATTACGGCAACAACATCCGTCAGATGGCGCTTGAGGAGGGGGTTGTGAACGCGTTCGACTTCCCCGGCTTCGTCCCCGCCTATATCCGCCCGCTGTTCTGCGAGGGGATAGGCCCGTTCCGCTGGGTGGCCCTCTCCGGCGATCCGGAAGATATCTATAAGACCGATCAGAAGGTGAAAGAGCTGATCCCCGATGATCCTCATCTGCACAACTGGCTCGACATGGCCCGCGAGCGCATCGCGTTTCAGGGGCTGCCGGCGCGGATCTGCTGGGTCGGGGTCAAGGATCGGGTACGCCTCGGTCTGGCCTTCAACGAGATGGTGAAAAACGGTGAGCTGAAAGCCCCCATCGTCATTGGCCGCGACCATCTGGATTCCGGCTCGGTGGCGAGTCCGAACCGCGAGACCGAGTCGATGATGGATGGCTCCGATGCCGTCTCCGACTGGCCGCTGCTCAACGCCCTGCTCAACACCGCTGGCGGCGCGACCTGGGTCTCCCTGCACCACGGCGGCGGGGTCGGCATGGGCTTCTCCCAGCACTCCGGCGTGGTGATCGTCTGCGACGGCTCCGATGACGCTGCCAAGCGGGTCGGCCGCGTGCTGCGCAACGACCCTGCCACCGGCGTGATGCGCCATGCCGATGCGGGCTACGAGATTGCCATCAACTGCGCCCGCGAGGCGAAACTGGATCTGCCGATGATTGACGGCGCCAACGGTGTCAAAGGAAAGGTGTAACACCATGTTTGAATTGACTATTACCCCGGGCGAGCTGGATCTTGCCACCCTGCGCCGCGTCAGCCGCGAGCCGGTACATATTGCACTGGATCCGGCGGCGTTGCCGGCGATCCACGCCTCTGCCGCCACTGTCTCCCGGGTGATCGAGCAGGGACGCGTGGTGTACGGCATCAACACCGGCTTTGGTCTGTTGGCCAACACCCGCATTCCGGTGGAGCAGCTGGACGAGCTTCAGCGCTCCATCGTGCTCTCCCATGCCGCTGGCATCGGCGAATACATGGATGACGCCACTGTACGGTTGATGATGGTGCTCAAACTCAACTCGCTGGCGCGGGGCTTCTCCGGCATCCGGCTGACGGTGCTTGAGGCCCTGATGACCCTCATCAACGCCGAAGTCTATCCGGTGGTGCCGAAGAAGGGCTCCGTCGGCGCCTCCGGCGATCTGGCGCCGCTGGCCCATATGAGCTGCTTGCTGATCGGTGAAGGCAAGGCCCGCCACAAGGGCGAGCTGATCGACGCCGCCACTGCGCTGAAAATTGCCGGGCTGGAGCCCATCGCGCTGGCACCCAAAGAAGGATTGGCGCTGCTCAACGGCACCCAGGCGAGCACCGCCTTCGCGCTGGAAGGGCTGTTCCACGCCGAGGATCTCTACGCCGGTGCCATCACCATAGGTGCCATGAGCGTGGAGGCCGCGTTGGGCAGCCGCCGTCCATTCGATGCTCGCATCCACGTGGTGCGTGGTCAGCGTGGCCAGATCGACGCGGCCACCTGCTATCGCCACCTGCTGGTGGATGGCAGCGAGATCGGCATGTCCCATCACAACTGCGAGAAGGTGCAGGATCCCTACTCATTGCGCTGCCAGCCGCAGGTGATGGGTGCCTGCCTGACCCAGATCCGTCAGGCCGCCGAGGTGCTGGTGTGCGAGGCCAACGCGGTCTCCGACAACCCGCTGGTGTTTGCCGAGGATGAAGACATCCTCTCCGGCGGCAACTTCCACGCCGAGCCGGTGGCCTTCGCCGCCGATAATCTGGCGCTGGCCATCGCCGAAATCGGCTCCCTTTCAGAGCGGCGCATGGCACTGCTGATTGACTCTCGGATGTCCGGTCTGCCGGCGTTTCTGGTCAACAACGGCGGGGTCAACTCCGGCTTTATGATCGCTCAGGTCACCTCGGCGGCGCTGGCCTCCGAGAACAAGACTTTGGCCCATCCCGCCTCGGTGGATAGCCTGCCTACGTCGGCCAATCAGGAGGATCACGTCTCCATGGCGACCTTCGCCGGCCGCCGGCTTGCCGATATGGCCGAGAACACCCGTGGCATTCTGGCTGTCGAACTTCTGGCGGCAGCGCAAGGACTGGATTTTCGTGCTCCCCTGCGCAGTACCGAGCTGATCGAGCTGGCCAAGGGACGACTGCGGGCAGAGGTGAGCTTCTACGACAAGGACAGGTACTTCGCGCCGGATATCGAGGCGGCCGCCGCCCTGCTGGGCCGTGCCAGCTACAACGACCTGATCCCGGCCGGGGTGCTGCCCAGCCTGTAAGCCTTGATCCCCCTTCTCCCCTGGCGGGAGAAGGGTAGGGGATGAGGGGGACGCCGCTTCACAGGCGCCGGTGAGAGCCGGGAGCAGATGACAAAAGACCGCCCAATCGGGCGGTCTTTGCGTTTCTGACGTTGGTTGAACGCGGTTATTCGTGTTCGAACATCAGGAACAGATAAACCACGAACAACACCAGATGGGTCGCACCATGGAGCACATTGGTGCGGCCGCTGCTGAAGGTTACTTTACAGACCATCAAAGTCGTGACCAGCAGCACCATATCGGCGGGGGAGAGGCCGAGGCGTACCTCCTGATCCAGCATGGAGCCGATAAAGAGCACGGCAGGCACGGTGAGGGCGATGGTGGCCAGCACCGAGCCGAAGTAGAGGTTCATTGCCCGCTGCAGCTGGTTGTTGAAGGCGGCTTTGATGGCGCCGACTGCTTCGGGGGCGAGCACGATGCAGGCGACGATAAAGCCGCCCAGTGCGGCGGGTGCTTCCATCACATGCACCCCGTAGTTGATGGGGATGGCCAGGGTCTTGGCCAGCAGGATTACCACCAGCAGGTAGGCGAGCAGCAGGATGGTGTGATAGACGTTGCTCTGCAGCGGGCCGTGGTGCTCCTCATAATCCTCGTGATCGCTGTCGACGAAGAAGTGGCTGTGGCTGCGGGTCTGGATCAGCAGAAAGACCCCGTAGAGCAGGATCGAGATGATGATCAGCATCCACGACATGGCGCGCGACATACTGCCGATTGCACCACCCTCGGTGAAGTTGGGCAGCACCAGACAGAGCAGGGCGAGCGGGATGATGGCCACCAGATAGGATTTCACCCCGTCCAGATTGAAGCTCTGGGTGTGGTAGCGCCAGCCGCCAAACAGCAGGGTGAAGCCCACCAGACCGGTACTCACCAGCATCACTACCGCAAACATGGTATCGCGGGCCATGGTGGGGTTGGGCTCACCGGTCAGCATCACCGAGGAGATCATCACCACCTCCAGCGAGATGACCGAGAGGGTGAGGATCAGGGTGCCGAAGGGCTCGCCCAGCTTGATGGCGAGGGCATCGGAGTGGCGCACCACCGAGAAGATGGCCCAGGTGACGATGGCCAGTAGTGCCGCCGAAACCGGAAGATAGATCCCGAGCGGAGTTGTCTCTGTCAGCAGGTCACTGCCCAGGGTCTTGAAAAAGAGCAGGGTCAGCAGGCCAACGGGCAGGGCAATCTCTTGCCGGATAACTGTCTTCATAGGCAATGGTTCTCTATTGGGGGTCTTGACGACCAGATGACATAAACAGGCTGCCCGGTTATCAGTTGCACGATAACCGGCGCCCTATGATAAAGGGAGTTATCCCCGTCAGGGCAGATCATTTTGTTGCTGAATGTAAATAAGGGGTGGCAGGAGACGGTTCGATTTCACCATGGAGCCGGGCCTGGGTCTGCAGGGGGATTTACCCGCCTGATGTCCGGGCTGGGTTACGGCGCTACCGCCAGCATCAACCTGATGATGTCGAGCCGCTGGCCAAACCGTTTCACGGCCAAATCCTGCCATCTCTGCGTTAGCTGGCCTTCTGGTGTTGCAGCTGCCACTCCCGTTGCCAGTGGGTCAGTATCTTCAGCGGCATGGGTTTGCCGAAGAAGTAGCCCTGGATCAGATAGACGCCGTGCTGGCTCAGATAGTCGACCTGCAGCTGGCTCTCGACCCCTTCGGCGATCATCTCCATGCCCGATTCCCGACCGAAGACGATGATGGCATCCAGTACGCTGCGCTTGAGGTCGTTGGTGCCTATGGTATCGACGAACATCTTGTCGATCTTGATCTGGCGGATCCCCAGGCTCTGCAGGTAGGCAAAGCCGCCGTAGCCGGTACCGAAATCATCCAGCTTGAAGTGATAACCCATCTGTTGCAGCAGGGTGATCTCCTCGGTGGCCGCCTTGATGTCTAGGATCGGCTTGCGCTCCGTCAGCTCGAAGGTGAGCCGGGTGGGTGAGGGGTTTTGGCTGTGAGCGAGCAAGGTGCGCAGTAGGGGCTGCTCGATATGGGCCGCCACCAGATTGACGCTGACCCACTGCTCCGGTGCCAGCTGCGGCAGGTCAGTGATCACCTGCTCCAGCAACTGTTCGGTCATCGGCAGGATCAGTCCCTGCTCCTCTGCATATTCGATAAAGGTGCCCGGGGGGATCAGCTCGCTTCCCCGCTGCCAGCGCAGCAGCGCCTCGAATCCCACCACTTGGTGGGTACGGGCATCCACTATCGGCTGGTAGAGGGGAATAAATTCCTTGCGGATCAATCCTGTTTGCAGCAGTCCCTTGAGGGAGCGCCGATAGCTGCGCAGCAGCCAGTATGTGACGCTTAACAGGGCGCCGAGCGCGATCCCGAACCAGAGACCGTAGTGATTGAGTTGGTCATAGGCATATTGCTCCAGCGCTTTTCCCGCCCAGACCGTCTGTTTGGTGAGTTCATTGGGATCGAAGAAACTGAGGCTGATATTGCTCTCTTCCTGTTTGATCTCCTTGTCGCCACGGGGAAAGTGGACTGTGCTTGCATCGGTATCCTGTCGGCTGAACTCCAGATAGAAGCAGTGGCTGCAGGGGTGTTGCAGCAGGTCGTGGCTCCAGCTGTTATCCAGCACCCAGTAGGCGAGGTTGTCACCGGATCGGTAAAAGGCCACCAGCTCCTGTTCGGTATTGTATTTGGCCACTGTGGCGGTGATCCCCAGTTTGCCGAACTTCTGCCCGCTATTCTGGAGCTCTTTGATCAGCGGGATCTCCACCCCCAGGCTGGAGCAGCTGTTGCCGGAGGCGAGTTCCAGCCCCTGCAGACGGATATGAGTGCTGTAGAAGCGAGGATCGCGCAGCAGCTCCATGTCTTTGGCGCCGCAGTTGAACTCAAATTGTGCCAGTTGTTTGTTGATGGCGGCATCCAGCTCCCGGTGGCGTACTGCCATGGCTCCCTTGAGCTCGGCAACCTTCTCTTCCAGCAAATGAAAGGCCATCGGCTTGGCAAACCACAGGCCGAGAAACTGACTGCCTACGACAG
This sequence comes from Aeromonas sp. FDAARGOS 1416, assembly GCF_019048085.1. Taxonomy (NCBI): domain Bacteria; kingdom Pseudomonadati; phylum Pseudomonadota; class Gammaproteobacteria; order Aeromonadales; family Aeromonadaceae; genus Aeromonas; species Aeromonas sp. FDAARGOS 1416. The sequence continues at coordinate 4,118,588 of NZ_CP077301.1, forward strand.
GCAGGACGAACAGCAACAGAGCGATCCAGACGGGTGATTTACGCAAAGGAAGTACCTGCCAGTTTCATGAGACACAAATGGACTTAGCCATCATAGAGCATTAGTGCAATCAATTTGAGTCCGAGTTGTCACACTTGTTGATTGATTTTTTAACTGCATGATTTTAAATGTGTTTATTATTAACTTTGGCTAGATTCAATCGCTGACCTGTCATAAATGACAATTGCTCAGCTTATCCGAACTGCATTAGAGTAGCCCTGCGGTTTGACTCACCGTGTGTTCAATACTCCTGTATCTGTTTTTTGTCAGTAGCACAGAGTGTTAGTTTTGATATGAGTGTTCCTTTTGGTCCCCTTTGAGGGACCATTTTTCTGTCTGTCATCCCGCCCTTTCCCGCATCTGTAGCCCGTCATCCTTGGTATTCTCCCTCTGCTTTGGGTTATGCTTGCCCGCTTAAATTGCAGAAGCGGGATCTTCATCCATAGCTGTGGCCCGATCGCCGCTGCTACCATGAGGCGACATGGATGATGCTGGGCATACGGAAAGGCGCATGAAACTCACTACACAGCTTGTCTCATTTATCACCCTTTGCGTGATCGCAGCCATGGCGACCGTGCTGATTGGCGGGGTGTTCAGCTTTCGCGAGCTGGGCATGGAGTTGCAGCAAAAGAAGGTCGATGCGCTGGTCGAAGTGATCGACAAGCAGCTCGATGTTGCTCACGACATGGAAGATATGAGCCATTGGCTGCCTACCCTGCTGCGGGCTGCCCATGTTGTAGAGCTGGAGGTGCGCCAGAATAACCAGCGGGTCTACTGGTTCCGCGATGTGCGCAATCCGGTCGACGAGCAGCTGCTGGTGCCATACAGCCACCCGCTGCCCCATCAGGCCGGCATGCAGGCCAACTTCAAACTGGAGCGCCCCTTCAAGGAGGCGGAATACTCCATCAAGGCGATGTCCGGCATCTCGCTGGGCATTTTTATCGTGGTGTTCGGTCTCTGGTACTCCATCCGCTGGCTGCGCCAGCAGCTGCGCGGGGCCGAGCTGCTGGGCATTCGCGCCCAGCTGATCCTCGATGACAAGCTCTCCAAACTGAGTCATGACCCCGCCGAAGAGTGGCCGGTGGCCGCCAGTCAGGCCCTCGATCATCTGCTCGCCGAGCTGGCGGATGCCCGCAAGGAGCGCAGCCGCTTCGACAACTTCATTCGCAGTAACGCCTTCGTCGACAAGATGACCGGCATCGGCAACCGGCTGTTTTTCGACAACCGGCTGGAGAGCGCCATCATGGAGGCGAGCGTGATGAGCGGCGGCGTGCTGCTGATCGATCTCGCCTGTCTGGAGGAGCTGGAGGCCGATCAGTTCGAGTTGTTGGGGCACGATTTGATGATGGAGGCGAGCGCCACCATAGGTGCCTTCGTGCGCAAGCATAACGGCGCCCTGCAGGCCCGCTACGCCGGTCAGGTCTTTGCGGTGTTGCTGCCCAATATGTCCGAGAGCGAGATGGTGGATAGCGCCAGCCAGCTGCTCAAGAGCCTGCAACGGCTGCACTGGCCGCAGGAGGTCAATCCGGAGACTGCGGTCTATCTCGGCGCCGTCTGTTATCAGGCACAAGACAGCCTGCTCAAGGTGCAGGAGGAGGCGGAGCTGGCCCTCAAGAGCGCCCGGCTACAGGGCCACAACGGCTGGTTCCTCTACGAGAAGCAGCTGGATGAGGAGCAGAGCAGCAAGGGGACGGTACGTTGGCGCACCCTGATCAGCCGCCGTCTCGAAGAGCACGGCATCGAATTTTACACCCAGCCGATCCAGCAGGATCGGGGGCAGGTGGTGTTGCAGCAGGAGCTGCTCACCTATCTGCACGATGAGCAGGGGCGGGCTTTGCAGGCGGGGATCTTCATGCCGATGGCGGAGAAGGTGGGCTTGTTGCTGCAACTGGATCGGCTGGTGGCGGAGCGCACTCTCACTCTGCTGCGCCAACGATCCGAGCAGAGCTGCCCCATCAGCCTGACCCTCAGTGCCCAGAGCCTGCTCAACCGCGAGTTCCAGCGCTGGCTCTTCTTCGCCCTGTTCCAGCTGCCGCGCAGCACCAACGAGCGGCTGATCCTGCAACTCTCCGAATCCCAGGTGACCCGCCACTTCGAGGCGCTCAAGCGGCCGCTGCGCTCCTTGCGGATGCTGGGTTGCCAGCTGGCCATCGATCATGCCGGTCAGGATGTGGTGAGCACCCAGTACATCAAGGAGTTCGAGATCAATTTCCTCAAGCTGCACCCCAGCCTGGTGCGGGAGATCCATGCCCGTCAGGTCAACCAGATGGCGGTGCGCAGTCTGGTAGGCGGTTGTGCCAATACTCGCACCCGGGTGCTGGCAGTGGGGGTGGAGAGTGGCGATGAGTGGAAGATGCTGCGCCACCTCGGGGTGCATGCCGGGCAGGGGCCCTGGTTTGCCGAGCCCCAGCGTCTGGTGCTGGAACCGGCTGGTGATTGAGATAAACAACAGAGGGTCGCCTTGGGGCGACCCTCTGTTGTTTGCGGTGTTGTTTGCGGTTGCCGTCAGGCGGGGCTCACAGTCGCCCCTGCTCCCGCAGCCCGGCGAGCCCTTGCATGCCGCCGGTGTGGATAAAGACGATTTTGCTGCCGGGGGCGATACGGCCCGCCACCAGCTCGCGAAACAGCCCCCACATCGCCTTGCCGCTGTAGATAGGCTCAAGGGGCAGATCGGTCGTGGTGCTGAAATCCTGCACCCACTGCCAGAGGGCCGGGCTGAATTTGGCGTAGCCACCATCGTGGTGATCGAGCGCGATGTGCCAGCCGGGGATGCTGGCAGCCGCGGGATGGAGGCGACACACCTCGTCAGCGATAAAGCCGCCTCCTTTCAGTACTGCAATGGCGAGGATCTGCTCCCGATCCTGTTTCCCAGCGATCAGGCCCGCCAGAGTGCCGCCGCTGGCGCAGGGCAGTACCCAGAGATCCGGCGAGAAGGGCACTTCGCCGACCAGTTCCGCTACCCCGGGGATGGCCAGCGGGCTGCTACCCCCTTCCGGCACGATCAGGGTATCGGGGGCATCGAATTGGGCCAGCCAGTCGGGATCCTGCCGTCGCCGGTAACTCTGGCGGTCGACAAAAACGAGATCCATGCCCCAGTGCCGGGCATCCCGCAGGGTAGAGTTACTGACGGCGTCATATTCGCCCCGTATGATACCGGTAGTACGAAGACCAGATTGGCACCCCGCTGCCGCCAGCGCGTGGATATGATTGGAGTAGGCGCCGCCAAACGAGAGCAGGTGCCGTTTGTCGTGCTCTTTGGCATGCAGCAGGTGGTACTTGAGCTTGCGCCACTTGTTGCCGGAGATGGCCGGATGGATCAGATCATCCCGCTTGCACCACAGCTCGACACCATAGCGGGTCAGCAACGGATGGTGGAGGCGTTGCAGGGGGGAAGGGAGGATGGCTTGACCCTCTGACTCGGCGGAAAGGCTGGCTTGCAATGGTGAGTCCGTCTTTTAATCTGGAGGCTAATCTGCTGTTTATGTTAATATTTCATACATTTAATCACTATTGATGGGCGGGCTTACATGAAACAACTGTTCAGACGGTCGACGCCAAGCCGCCAGGTCGGGCTCTTGCTGGCCAATGACAGGATCATGCTGGCTGCGGTGGGCAATCCCCCCGTCTTCGCGACGCGCACCATCAACGGCCCACAGGAGTGGGCTGTGGCCATGAACGAGCTGTTCAGCCGTCATGGGTTGGCCAAGTCTACGGTGCGGGTGGCCCTCGCCGCCAGCCTTTATCAACAGATCCAGATCGACAAGCCTGCCGTGCCTGACGCCGAGATGGCGGGGGCGCTTCCCTGGGCCATCAAGGATTATGTCAGCGAACCCGTGCTGCAACTGGCGATGGATTATGTGGACTTGCCCACCCCGCCTGCCGGTCGTCCGCGCATCAATGTGATCTGCCTGCCCAAGAGCCGGGTGCAACAGCTGGCCGATGCCATCAACGGCATCGCGACCCTGCAATCCATCATCAGCGACGAATTGGCGCTCACCTCTCTCTATGACGCGGATGACACGGTGCGCATGCTGCTGTGGCAGCCCAAGGGGCAGGATCTGCAACTGCTGGTCTTCCATCAGGGCGGGCTCTGCTTCTCCCGCCAGCTGCGCGGTTTCACCAGCCTGACCGGCGAACATGAGCCTGACGCCATGCTGCTCGATTCACTGGCGCTGGAGATCCAGCGCTCCCTCGACTATCTGGCGGGCCAGCTCAAATTGCCCGAGCTGGGGCAGATGCAGTTTGCCGTCGCTTCGCCCTTTATCGGTACCCTGGTGCGTCACATGGAGCAGACCTTCGGCTTTGCCGTCTCCGCCATGGCCAACAAGGCGGTGCTGGCCGGCGTCGAATACCTCTCGGCTTATGCTGCCGCATTGGGGGATGATCAATGAGAGTGTTATTCCCCCTTGCTGCCATGGTCAACAAGACAATGTTGCTGGCTGGCGTCGAATACCTCTCGGCCTACGCAGCCGCCATCGGGGAGGATGCGTGATGAAACGTCAGATAAACCTCTATGGTGCCGAGTTTCGTCCCAAGCGGCAGTGGGCCAGCCTCAATCAGATGGCGTTGGTATGGGGTGTTGCGCTGTTGCTGATCCTGCTGACGGCTATCGGTTACAGCTGGCAGCAGCAACAGGTCAGCCGGGCGCTAGCGCAACGCACCGCCGAGCTGGAGCTCAAGCGCAGCGAGGCCAGACGCCTCGATGCCGAGCTGGCGCGCCATCAGGCGGATCCCCGGCTGCAACAGCAACTGGTCAATAAACGGGATGAGCTGACCGCCAAGCAGGGGCTGATGCGTCAGCTCGGTAGCCTGTCTCTGCAAAAATCCCAGGGCTATGCCAGCGTGATGGCGGATCTCTCCCGCATTCGCAGCAGCAACCTCTCGTTGCAGCGCATCGAGATCAACGAAGGGCGGATCAACCTCTCCGGTTTTGCCGGACGCAGTCAGGATGTGCCGGCCTGGGTCAACCGCTTCAAGCAGACCCCGAGTCTGGTAGGCAAGGAGTTTGGTGAACTGACCCTTGGCCGTGACGAGGAGGGTCGTCTGACCTTCCAGTTGAGCGGCATCGCGCGGGAGAAACCCTGATGAACCTGAAAGCACAATGGCAGGCGTGGGGCCAGCGTATCGCCCTGTTGAGCCAGCGGGAGCGGGTGTTGATCCTGCTGACTGGTCTGGTTTTGCTGGGCGCTGGCAGCATCTACGGTTGGCTTGATGGCGCCGATACCCGCCTGCAGCAGGATCGCATGGCCCTGAGCGCCGCCGAGCGCGACCTCGAAATCATGGAGCTGGAGAACCTCGGCAAACAGGCTCGGCTCAAGCGGGATCCCAATCAGGGCGTTCGCGACCAGCTGGCGCAGGTCGAAGCGGATCTGGCCCGGATCGACGATGAGCTGAAGGCCCAGACCGTCGATCTGATCCCGGCGCACGAGATGCCGCAGGTGCTGGAGGCGCTGCTCTCCCGCTCCGCCAACCTTCACATGCTGGCGCTCAGTTCGCTGGAGCCGACCCCGCTGATGGCGGGGGAGCAGAAGGTCAATCTCTACAAGCACGGTATCCGGCTTCAGCTTGAAGGCGGCTATTTCGATGTGTATCAATATCTTAAAGCGCTGGAAGCCTTGCCGCGCCACTTCTACTGGAAGCAGTTCGACTACCGGGTCAAAGCCTATCCCGGCGCGGTGGTGGAGATGGAGATCTACACCCTGAGTACCAGCAAGGAGTTTATCCGTGGCTAGAGTGTTTGCGTTGTGCTGTTGCCTGTTCAGCGTGCTGGTAAAGGCGGAGCAGGTCGAGGTATTGCAGGATCCCACCGCACCGCTGGCGGATGTGGCGATTGGCGCCCGTGCGACCGGCGAGAGCAACACCGGTTTACCGAAGCTGCAGAGTGTGGTGCTGGGCAATGGCCCGGCGCTGGCGGTGCTCAATGGCAAGAGTTATCGGGTCGGGCAACAGGTGGATGGCTATAAGCTGGTGGCCATCACGGCAGATGCCGTGGTGCTGGAAAAGGCGGGCAAACGCCACGCAGTCACACTCTTTGCCAGCAAGATCCGGGTTTGAGTCGTGCTTGCCTTTCGAGAGGTGGAGCGGCTTTATCGAGTTTAATTGCAAGTCAGGGTGCTCTAATTACATGAAAAAACACCGTCTCTGTCTGATCACCATGGCCATGATGGCCGCAGGCTGTACCACGTATCAGCACCCCGAGCCGACCCAGGCCAAGGATGCTCTCAAACAGGCCATGAACGAACAGCAGAAGCAGGCTGCCCCGCTGACCGCCTTGCCCAAATCGGTGCAGAGTGAATTGCTGCAGCTGAACCGGCCGCAGATGCCGGTCGGCATGCCGGAGAAGCGGCTGCGCATCGCGGCTCACGACGTGGAGGCGGTGGAGTTTTTCGGTTCCCTGTTCAAGGGCTCCCGCTACAGCGTGGCGGTTCATCCCGGGGTGGCCGGGCTGGTCTCGGTCGAGCTCAAGGATGTGACCCTGCCGGAGGTGCTGGCGGTGGTAGGTGACATGTATGGCTTCGACGTGCAGCGCAAGGGCAATGTCTTCCACATCTATCCGGCGGGTCTGCGCACCGAAACCATTCCGGTCAACTATCTGATGATGTCCCGCCGTGGCCTATCCCGCACCTCGGTCAGCACCGGCGGGGTGACGGCCAATGACAGCAATAACAGCAGCGACAGCAGTTTTGACAGTGCATCGAACAACAACAGCACCAATAACTCCTCCGGCAACAACTCGAACGGCAACAGCAGCAATGGCACCCGTATCGAGACCGATACCAACAGCGACTACTGGACCGATCTGCGCGACTCCCTGCAGACCCTGATTGGCACGGGTGATGGTCGCGCTGTGATCACCAGCCCGCAGGCGGGTCTGGTCACCATTCGCGCCTACCCGAAAGAGCTCAAGGCAGTGCGTGAATTCCTGAATCAATCCGATAGTCACCTCAAGCGGCAGGTGGTGCTGGAGGCGCGGATCATCGAAGTTGCCCTCAACGAAGGGTATGAGCAGGGAGTGGACTGGAGCGGTCTCTCCGCCAGCTGGGATGGCAACAAGGGGATTACCGGTGGCGGTTCACTGGCCAATACCCAGTTACCCACCACCCCTAATCAGATCTTCACTGCACTGGGTGGCGGCGCCGGTTTCAAGGTCTCTGACGGCAACTTCAATGTAGCGGTCAACCTGCTCAAGACTCAGGGCGATGTGAATACCCTCTCCAGCCCCCGTGTCACCGCGACCAACAACCAGAAGGCGGTGATCAAGGTGGGGACGGACGAGTACTTCGTCACCAACGCATCGACAACAACCGTGAGCACGACGAGCGGTGACCGAACAACTCCCAATGTAGAGTTGACCCCTTTCTTCTCAGGTATCTCTTTGGATGTAACACCACAGATCGATGAAGAGGGGAAGGTGCTGCTGCATATCCATCCCTCCGTTATCGATACTGAAGAGCAAACCAAGACCATAAAGGTGACAGACAGCGATACGCTGGTGTTGCCGTTGGCGAAAAGCTCGATCCGCGAATCCGATACCGTGGTGCAGGCCAATAACGGTGACATCATCGTTATCGGCGGCCTGATGAAGACCGACAAGCAGGAGATCGTCAGCAAGGTGCCGCTGCTGGGGGATATTCCCTTGGTGGGTGAAGCCTTTACCAACCGCCGCGAGAGCACCAAGAAGGTGGAGCTGGTGATCATGCTCAAACCGACCGTGGTGGAGAAAGATACCTGGCAAAACGAGCTGCAACGCTCCTCCGAGCTGCTCGACAAGTGGTATCCGGCCAAGGGCTGACCCATGACACCAGATACGGTCACCCCTATCCCGAACGGCCTGTGCTGCCTTGCCTGCACAGGCTGCTTGCTTGCCGTGGCAGGTGAGGTCTCATGTACCTGACCCACTTCGGCCTGCAGGAGGCACCGTTCAGCCTCACTCCCAATACCGGCTTCTACTACGGCCTGCCGCCTCACGAAGAGGCGCTGCAGGTGCTCAACTGGGCGCTGGCGCAGGGGGAGGGTTTTATCAAGGTGACCGGCGAGGTGGGTACCGGCAAGACCTTGCTCTGCCGCAAGCTGCTCAGTGAGCTGGGTTCGGAAGCGCGTCCGGTGCGGCTTGCCTGGTTGCCCAATCCCCACCTCACTCCGGCCGAACTGCGCATCGCGCTGGCGCTGGAGCTGGGGTTGGCGGTACGGGATCAGAGCGAGCTGGATCTGACCGATCGTATCCATCGTCACCTGATCAGCCTGCACCAGCAGGGCAGTCGGGTGGTGGTGCTGATCGACGAGGCGCAAGCGCTGCCGGACGAGACGCTGGAGGCGATCCGCCTGTTCGGCAATCTCGAGACCGAATCGAGCAAGCTGCTGCAGATCGTGCTGTTCGGCCAGCCGGAGCTGGATACCAGACTGGGTAAGCCGCATCTGCGCCAACTGCGCCAGCGGATTGGCTTCTCCTACTGCCTGCGGCCGCTGCGTTTTGACGAGACTCGCGCCTATCTGGAGCACAGATTGCAGGTCTCCGGTTACCGCGGGGCACCGCTGTTTGCAGGTCGAGCCATGCGTCTGTTGTGGCGTGCATCGCGAGGGATCCCGAGACTGATCAATATCCTGGCGCAGAAGTGCCTGATGCTGGCCTATGGTCAGGGTGTGCGTCAGGTCGATAGCCGTCTGGTACGGCTCGCCATTCGCGATACCGACGATGCCCGCCGCTTTGCGCCACGGCACTGGTGGCCCCTGTTACTGTTGCTGGGGTGCGCCCTGGCTTATGGAGTCTGGCCATGAGCGTTATCAACCAGATGCTGAAAGATCTGGATCGGCGCCAGCAAGGATCCGAAGGTGCTGCCGTCTATATTGCCCCTGCGCGCCAGCAGGGATGGTGGATGTTGCTGTTGACCCTGATCTGCGGTCTGGCACTGGGGATCCTCGGTTGGCGAACCTGGATCTATTGGCAGCAGACCCATATCGTCTCGGCGGCCAGCGAAGTGGTCGCCCCCGATGTGGTGGCTAGGGCCGCCGTGCCCGTCAGCCAGCCCGAGCCGGTCGAGGTGTCGGCTGCGCTGCCGCTGCCAAGTCAGGACGAGGTGAATGATGAGGTTGGGGAGCATGACTCTGGCGACACGGCTGACGGTGCGCCCTTTGATGCCTCCAGCGATGTTGACGAGTCCGAGCCGACCGATGAAGAGCTGCAGCCCGAGCTTTACGCCGAACTGGCGGCAGAGCAGCAGGCAGTCGCCAGCACGCCCCGCAAACCGAGCGTATTGAAGATCGAGACGGTCGAGCTGTCGGCCAAGGAGCTGGCGGCACTGGCTGAGCGCAAGGCGACCACCGCCATGGCCAAGGGAAGCCTGCGGGATGCGCAGGACAACTACTATCAGGTGCTGGCCCACGATCCCTACAATCAGGGCGCGCGCGAGCAGCTGGCGGGGCTGCTCTACGGCGAGGGCCGTCTGACCGAGGCGCGTCAGCTGCTGGAAGAGGGGATCCGGCTCGATCCCCAACAGGCCGATTTTCGTCTGCTACTGGCCCGCCTTGCCATCAGCGAGGGGCAGCAGCAGCAGGCGCTTGGCTGGCTGTCCGGCTATCAGCCGGATCTCGCCAGCAACATGGACTATTACGCGACCTGGGCCGGGCTGACTCAGGAGCTGGGCCAGAATGCCGATGCGGCGGCGCTCTATGTGAAGCTGCTGCGTCAGCAGCCGGATCAGGGCCGCTGGTGGCTTGGCCTCGGCGTGGCCGAGGATGGTCAGGGCCACAGCCAGCGGGCGCTCGATGCCTATCGCAACGCCCTGCTGCACGGCAACCTCGGCGAGGCGTCGACCAACTGGCTGGAACAACGAATTGGTCAACTAACCCCTTGATAAACAGCAGGTTCGATTAGCTAAGCCTGATCGGATGCGGCAACGGGTGTGAAGTAACAGAGATCGGAGCAAACATGGCACAACCCAGACTGAAAATGCGCCTCGGCGACCTGCTGGTACAAGAGCAGATCATCTCTGATGATCAGCTGCAGCTTGCCCTGCAGCAGCAGCGTCAGACCGGCCGCAAGCTGGGCACCACTCTCATCGACCTCGGCTTTATCAGCGAGGTGCAGCTGTTGCAGTTCCTCGCCCGCCAGCTGGATGTGCCCTTCTTTGATCTCAACAACCTCACCATCGACGCCGCAGCGGTGCCGCTGCTGCCCGAAGTGCAGGCGCGCCGTTATCGGGCGCTGGCGGTCAACCTTACCGACGACAAGGTGACGGTGGCGATGTCGGACCCGGCGGATCTGAGCGCACTGGATGCCATCGCCGCCCTGCTCAGCCCACGCATCATGGTGCTGGCGGTGGCGCGGGAAGGGCAGCTGCTGGAGTATTTCGACCGCCTCTATCGCCGTACCCGCGAGATTGAGAGTTTCGCCGAACAGTTGCAGGAGGAGTATCAGGACTCCGGCTTCGAGCTGGGCTCCAGCAATCTGGGAGCCAATGACGAGGGGGAGGCGACGGTGGCCAAGCTGCTGCGCTCCCTGTTCGAGGATGCGGTGCAGGTAGGGGCGTCGGATATCCACATCGAACCGGACGAGAAGGTGCTGCGCATTCGCCAGCGGATCGACGGCATCCTGCACGAGAATATCCTCAACGAGGTGCGGATCGCCCAAGCGTTGGTGCTGCGTCTCAAGCTGGTGGCGGGGCTCGATATCTCCGAGAAGCGCTTGCCGCAGGATGGCCGTTTCAATATGAAGGTGCGCGGTCGCGATGTGGATGTGCGGATGTCCACCATGCCGGTGCAGTATGGTGAATCAGTGGTGATGCGTCTGCTGGATCAATCCTCCGGCATCCTGTCGCTGACCGAGACCGGCATGCCGCCTGAGATCCTGACCCGTTTCCGTCGCCAGCTCAAACGGCCGCACGGGATGATCCTGGTGACCGGCCCGACCGGTAGCGGCAAGACCACCACCCTCTATGGCGCCCTCTCCGAGCTCAACCAGTCCAGCAACAAGATCATCACGGTAGAAGACCCGGTGGAGTATCGTCTCTCCCGCGTCAATCAGGTGCAGGTCAACCCCAAGATCGGCCTCACCTTCTCCAGCGTGCTGCGCTCCACCCTGCGTCAGGATCCGGACATCCTGCTGGTGGGGGAGATGCGCGACAACGAGACGGTTGAGATCGGTCTGCGTGGCGCCATCACAGGTCACCTGGTGCTGACCACCCTGCACACCAACGATGCGGTGACCAGTGCCTTGCGCCTTATCGACATGGGGGCGCCCGGCTATCTGGTGGCGAGCGCCCTGCGGGCGGTGGTCGCCCAGCGGCTGGTGCGGCGGATATGTGAGCACTGCGTCGAGGAGAAGGCGCCCGACGAAGGGCAGGCCACCTGGCTCACCGTGCTCTCTGGCGAGGCTCCCGGCCAACACACCTATCACAAGGGGCGGGGTTGCCAGAGCTGCAACTTTACCGGTTATTCGGGCCGGATCGGGGTTTACGAGTTGCTGGAGCTGGATCAGCCGATGATGGATGCACTGCGCCGCAATGACGCTGAGGGTTTTGCCAAGGCAGCCCGTCAGCATGAGCACTATCGGCCGCTGGCCCTCACGGCACTCGATTATGCCCGTCAGGGGATCACCTCGGTGGATGAGGTGTTGCGACTGGCCGAGGATTTGGGGTAAGCGATGGCTAACTTTGCCTACAAGGGGCGTGACAGCCAGGGCAACGCCACCAGTGGCGTGGTCGAAGCGGCCAACGAGATGGCGGCCGCCGAGCAGCTGATGCGCCGTGGCGTGATGCCCACCGAGCTCAAACCGGGCAAGGCCAAGTCCGCCGCCATCGACTGGTCACTGTTGCTGGAAGGGGGCGTCAAGCTGGACGAGCTGGTGATCTTCAGCCGCCAGATGTATGCCCTGACCCGGGCCGGGATCCCGATCCTGCGTGCCATCGCCGGGCTGGAGGAGAGCACTCACAGCAAGCCGCTCAAACGGGCGCTGCACTCGCTGGGGGAAGATCTCGGCAACGGTCGTCCGCTGTCGAGCTCGATGCAGGCGCACCCCAAGGTATTCAGCAGCCTGTTCGTCGCCATCATCCATGTGGGTGAGAACACAGGTCAGCTGGAAGAGTCCTTTTTGCAGCTCGCCAACTATTTCGAGCTGGAGCTGGAGACCCGCAAGCGGATCAAGACCGCCATGCGCTACCCCAGCTTCGTGATGATCGCCATCGGTATCGCCATGGTGATCCTCAATATCATGGTGATCCCTGTGTTTGCCGGCATGTTCGCCAAATTCGGGGTGGAATTGCCGCTGGCGACCCGCATTCTGCTCGCCACCTCGCACTTTTTTGTCAACTACTGGTGGCTGCTGCTCGCTATTCTGGCGGGGATGGTATTCGGTTGGCGCCGCTGGGTCGCCACCACCAAGGGCAAGCTGACCTGGCACCGCTGGCAGCTCAAGTTGCCTATCGTCGGCACCATCATAGAGCGCTCCCTGCTGGCCCGTTTTGCCCGCAGTTTTTCCATGATGCTCAAAGCCGGGGTGCCGCTGAACACCGCGCTGACCCTGGTGGCCGATGCGGTGGATAACGCCTATATGGCGGGGCGAGTGCGGGATATGCGCGCCGGTATCGAGCGGGGCGAGAGCCTGCTGCGCACCGCCAGCAGCAGCGGCCTGTTCACCCCGCTGGTGATGCAGATGATCGCCGTGGGGGAGGAGACCGGTCAGGTCGATGACCTGCTACACGAAGCGGCCGAGTATTACGAGCGGGAGGTGGATTATGACCTCAAGAGTCTCACCGCTCGGATCGAGCCGATCCTGATCGGGATCGTGGCAGTAATGGTACTGATCCTGGCACTGGGTATCTTCACCCCCATGTGGGACATGATGCGCGCAGTTCGCGGCAAGTAACTCGGCATCTTCACGCTTGAATGGTGGGACATGATGAGAGCCGTAAGAGGCAAGTGATCGGTGGAGTCGAGGGCTGGATGAACAGACAGACGCAGCAGGATGATCGCTGGCTGACCGGATATAGGCGGATCGCCGTGATCATCCTGCTGATGGTGATCGTGGCGACCTTGGTGCGTAGCTATCAGGGCCACCGGGAAGGGGCGCAGCAGCTCACTCTCACCTTGCTGGGGGAACAATTTGCCGAGCGGGCACAGCGTTTGCACGGCATTTGGCTCGATGAGCGGCGTCCGCAGACTCTGCATGTCGCCGGCAAGGGGTGGCAGTTTGATGCCCGAGGGTGGCCCTTGGGGCTGGTGCCGCTGCAATCTCCTTCGGAAAATTGCCGTCAGTTGTGGCTGGCACTGATGGGTGAGACGGAGGGGGGAATGCCTCCCCTGCAGGTTCTGGCCCGCCCCGATGGCAGTGGTTGCGAGATGGGGTGGGATGGTTATTGGCTGGTTTATCAGTTTTCTGACGGGCGGGTGATGAAAAAGCCTTGAATGAAGCTAATCATATGACCCAACTACATGATTTTTTTGGGCCTGCATGAAATAATGCGGGGCATTACGGAGGGAGCATGACAATGAAACCAATGGCACCAACAATGCCGGAAAACGGGATGAGAAGACAGTCTACCGGCTTTTCCCTCATTGAGCTGGTGATCGTTATCGTGATCCTGGGGATCCTGGCGGTGACTGCACTGCCGCGCTTTCTCGATGTGACTGACGAAGCGAAAAAGGCTAGCGTGGAGGGGGTCTCTGGCGGTTTTGCTACCGGCGTTTCACTAGTGCGGGCGCAATGGGAGGCGGAAGGTCGCGCCAAACAGGACAGCCTCAATACCGTGCTTTATGACGGTAGTCGCTTCTATCTGACCACACCGACCGATACCCAGATCAGTAACGGCGAGCTGTCGCCCGGCTATCCGATGGATACCGTTGCAAGCGGTAATCCCGATGTGGATCCGGCCAATCTGACCGCCGAACGTTGTCTCAATATTTGGGAGGGGTTACTGCAAAACCCGCCCAAGGCTACAGCCAGCTTCAATGAAGTGCGCGGTAGCGGCAATGACCTGAAATACTATGCCACAGTAAGCAGTAATGGACTGGATTCGGTCTGCCGTTACTATTTGGTCAATAGTTTGAGTAAGGGCAGTGATGGCAAGTATCAGGATCCGCAAGGCAAGACTGATGCATTTATGAGTTTCAGTTACCGTCCGGCGTCCGGTCAGGTGACCACAAATATTAATTAACAGAGGAAAGTGAAATGAAAAAACAGGCGGGTTTTACCCTGATCGAACTGGTTATCGTGATCATCATTCTGGGTATTCTGGCGGTCACCGCTGCACCCAAGTTCCTGAATCTGCAGGATGATGCTCGTTATTCTGCTGCACAAGGCGTGCAGGCTGCACTGCAGAGCAGTTCTCAAATGATCTATAGCAAGGCTGCTATTGCTGGCCTGGAGAATACAGCTTCAGGTGCAACCGTATCTGTGGCAATCAGCACTACAGATACTGTGAAAACTAACTATGGCTATCCAGTAACAGATGAAGTTGCCAAAACCGTAACTTTGGATGGATGGTCAGAAGTATCTGGCAGCAAAGGCACCTTCCGTGCGGCAAGTGCACAAGATGACAAGTGTGACGTTACTTACGCTAATACTTTGACCAGCAATACCAATCGACCAACGATTTCTATCAACACTGCGTGTAATTGATTGATGTTCGAGCGAGGCTTCGGCCTCGCTTTCTCTTTTCCCTAATGAGAACCTCCATGCCTGCAACCAAGGGCTTTACCCTGATTGAACTGGTACTGGTGATCCTGTTACTCGGGATTCTGGCCGCCTTTGCCGTGCCCAAATGGCTGGGCAAAGGCGGCTTTGAAACTCAAACCGTGCGTGACGAGCTGCTTACCCGGCTGCGGTTGGTACAGACCGTCAATATGCATGAGCCTGCCAACCGCTGTACCCAGCTGGTGGTTGCCTCTCCCCGTTTTGCCCACCGAACTTATGCTGCGTGTCCCGCCAGCGATGATCTGGATACCAATAGTGGCTGGACTCCCCAGTTGGAGACTCGTGGTCGACTGGTTACGCCCTCTGCCGGTATCTCCATCTCCCTAGATAACAACAACCGCTTCGTGCTGCGCTTCGATCAGATGGGCAGACCGCTAGGCAACTGTGCTACCGGTTGTACCTTGCTGGTGAGTGATGGCCGCGAAATCAGCCGTATCAAGATTGAATCCGAGGGGTTTATCCATGAGATCCCTTAAGCGTGGTTTTACCCTGATCGAGCTGATCGTCGGCATAGTGCTGCTGGCGGTGGCCTTGACCGGCATTTTGGGGTTGCTTATCAATCAGGCGCCGCAGGCGGTAGACTCGGTGCAGCAGGTACGCGCCGCCCAGCTGGCCCAGCGCCTCTCCGGCGAGATCTTGCAAAAGTCGTTTGATGAACATTCGGATCATAACGGTGGTCGTTATCGTTGTGGCGAGCAGGTGGCTGGGGTGACCATCTCTTCCTGCTCCACCAGTTATGGCCCTGATGGCGAGCCCGCATCCTATGCCTATAACGATGTGGATGATTTCGATACCGCAGGTAACTGGGTGGATGCCAACACCCTGACTCAGACTGCGACGGGAGTCAGCAGCGAGGAGTATCGCAACTATCAGGTGAAAATTGCGCTGAGCGGAGCCGATTTCAGCGACGGCACCTTCAAGAGTTGTGCCGCACCCTGCTCTGTGGGCAAGCGTATTGATCTGCAGATCAAGCTACCGGATGGGAGCGTACTCGACTTCTCCTTCTATCGGGGGAACTACTGATGGATCGCTCTGCTGTTGGGGGTTGCCTCTCTACCAGAATATCCGCGCCCCTAGCCAACTCCGGCGCCAGATTAAGCCTGGCGGCCAATCGAACCGACCGCAAACCTCGGGGTAACCGTGGCTTTACTCTGGTCGAGCTGGTGATGGTGATCCTGCTGCTCGGCATCATGGCGACCTTTACCAGCCAGTTTATCGGTATCGGCACCCAGATTTATGGCGATGCCAGCAGCCGTGAGCAGCTGATGAGCGATGCCCGCTTCGCCATGGAGCGGCTTAACCGCGAACTGCGTGATGCGGTGCCGGGATCGGAGCGGATCGAGACGACTGGCGGGACATGGGACGACACCGGTGCCTGTTTGCGGTTCTGGCCCATCAGCACCTCCAGCCGCTATCTGGCACTTAACCGCGCTATGTCGGGGAGCACGGCCACCCTTGAGCTGGTGATGGCGACCCCGGCTTCTGCTGCCAATCCGCTGGATGTGGATGCCACCGCCGTTAAAAAAGACGATCAGCTGATAGTATTCCCCGTGCCGGACAAAAATGTCGGTTCGCTTACGGCAGGCTGCGATTATGGCCGTTGTGTAGCCAGGGTTACCGATGTGCTGACGCCCGTATCCGGAGCGCAAACCATCCGCTATACCAGCACCGAGAGTCTGACTGGCCTCTCTCCCGGCAGCCGGGTCTACTTTGCCAACCAGCAGGTTCGCTACTGTGTGGAAGGAAACACGCTGACCCGTGCCACAGCCCCCATTGGAGCATCCTTACCTGCACAGGGCGTGTTGATGGCGGATTCCCTTCGTATTGGCACCTTCTATCGGGAAACCTCGGCGTTTAACGCCGAAGGGGAGTTTGGCATGCGCTTTGTGTTCGAGCGCAAAGGGGAGTCGGTCACCTTTAACCACAAGATAGAGGTGTTCAATGTACCCTGATCCACAGGCTTTCGGACGGATGCGAGGCAGTGCCTTGATGATCGCCCTGTTTGTGATTGTTGTGATGGCACTGCTGGCGGCTGCTATGGGCCGTTTTCTGGTCGACAGTGGTGAGAAAAATACCGTGGAGGTGCGCAGTGTGCGTGCTCTGCTGGCCGCCCAGAGCGGGTTGGAAGTAGCGCTCTATCGGTTGTTCCCCAAGCGCACGCTTGCCCAACCGACCCCCCCAGCGGTCTGCCTGGCAAGCAGCCCACTGAGCTTTGCCAGCAATCCAGGGCTGACCAACTGTCAGTCTGTGGTTCGTTGCGCCACGGTGCCGGTGACTTATAACGGATCTGTGACCAATGGCTATCGTCTCGAGAGTGTCGGAACCTGTGGCAGCTCCGACCTTAACAGTGCCAATCCTGATTTTGCCGTGAGCCGAACCCTGATGGTCGAAGCTTATGATGGAGGAACTCCCTGATGCGCAATTTATGGATCGTCGTAGCCGTGTGGCTATTTAGTGGCGCAGCAGGGGCGTTTCAGCAGATTGATAGTGAAACCTTTTTTCCCGCGGTGGCGCAAGGGCATCGAGGTGATGGTGGAGGTACCTGCTCAACCGGTAGTGGGGGGCGTCTGGAACAATATGGCAATGCTCGTATCAATGGTACACAAGGGGCTGATTTAAATTTTTGTTCTTCAAACTCCCCATTACCAGAAAGAGGTTGCGATACAGTTGATAGTGGAGATCGGCGTTGTACCATCGCGGGCTCCCGGGAGCTTGCATTACCCATCACCGGTGAAAACGTATTTTTAACCAGTTCTAACGCAGGCGGTAACGTAACCTGTAACTCTTCACTGCTCATTGGTTCAAATGTGCAAAGTCAGTTTCGAGACCTCACTCTCAATAATGGCTGCAGGCTCACTTTTTCAGATAGCCAGAGTGAATACCGACTACGGACATTAACAATCAATAATGGTGGCAAGGCCATTCTTCCGGCTGGTGATTATTATATAAACTCGTTGAATCTATTTAGTGGTAGCCTCATTGAGGCTCTTGGACAGGTAAGAATATTTGTCAATAACTCTACATCACTTGAAAATGCCAGCTTGTTACGTGCAAACGGTGGTTCTATTCTATTATTTGGCTATAACAGTATAACTATGAATAGCAGCAGTCGTGTTGATGGCTATGTTTACAGCAATCAAACGCTAACAATGGAAGGTAGTTCTGTTATCAATGGTCGAGTCAGCGCTCGCAATTTATTGATGTATAACAATGCAGTGATAAATATAAGTGCTGATACCCCATTATCACAATGTTTCAGTGACGATTTTTCGAGACCAAGTCTGGGCGATAACTGGGTTGTATCTCAGAGAAATAATAGTGAGTTGCCATCTATTCAGAGCGGTCGCTTGCGGATGACCCGAAATATTGGCAATCAGGCCACCTCTGCTACCTATCAGCGTTTATTCCCGGCTGCAAACAACTTGGTTGAAGTAACCTTTCGTTATTATGCATGGTCACCCACTTGGTTTAATACCGGGGGGGATGGATTAGCGGTGATTCTTTCTGATGCGACAGTAACCCCGCAGCCTGGTAGTTTTGGTGGCGCGCTCGGTTATGCTCAACGTGATAATGGAACGCCCGGTTTTGCCGGTGGTTGGCTTGGCGTCGGGCTTGACGAATATGGAAACTTTTCCAACGGTAATGAAGGAAAAGTTGGTGGCCCGGGATTCCGTGCTCAAGCAATTGCGATTCGGGGGGGCGTCGGTTCAAGTTATCGCTATTTGGCAGGCACGGCGGCCAATCTTAATCCCAAGATTGATGTGAGTGGCACCAGTTCCGCCCAGCCCGGCCATCTCTATCGGTTAAGGATTGATTCACGCGTGGCTGGCCGCTCCATGGTCTCGCTCGATAGAGACAGTGGCTTAGGATTTAGTAACCTTGTTGCCCCATTCAATGCGATGGCGACTGCTGGGCAGGAGCAGGTTCCTGCAGATTTTTTGCTGTCGCTTACAGGGTCAACCGGAGGTGCCAACAATAACCATGAGTTGGATGATATCCAGATCTGCGCCCTGCGCTCCAACCCGATCGGGGTGCAGATTGATCATTTCCAACTTGATCACTCCGGTCAGCCACTGACCTGCAACCCCGAGACGGTGACGGTCAAGGCGTGCGCCGATGCCGCTTGTAACACGCTTATCACAGACCCGGTTACTGCGACCCTGAGTCTTATCCCTACTTCTGCCAGCAATGGTTGGATTGGTGGCAATACGGTGACCTTTAGCGGCGGTTCGACCAAGGTGCAGTTGCGCAATAATACGCCGACCGCGGTGACCATAGGCGTTTCCGGCTCGACTCCGACGACCAAGCCATTCAGTACCACCTTGTGCAAGGCCGGGGCCGGTACGCCCAGTGCGGCAGCCTGTACCCTGAGCTTTGCCGATAGCGGCTTCTTCTTCGATGTGCCGGACACCTACTCCAACCAGCCGCAGACGGTCACCATCAAGGCAGTCAAAAAGAGCGATGTGACCAAGCAGTGCGTGCCGGGCTTTGCCAGCCAGACCAAGAGCGTCAAGTTCTGGAGCAGCTATATCACCCCCACCAGTAACCCCTATAACAGCCAGATGAGCGTCAACAGCAGTACGATTGGTGCCAGTCAGGGGGCTGCAACGCCGCTCTCCCTCGCATTTGATTCGCAGGGGCAGTCGAGCATAACGGTTAAGTACCCGGATGCGGGCAAGGTGCAACTGGATGCCCGCTATGATGGTACTGGCAGTGAAGCCGGTCTGGTGATGCTAGGCGCGGATCAGTTTGTGGCTCGCCCGGTCGGTCTGTGCATCACGCCCCCGCAAGGGGTCTGCGCGGCAGGTGACAGCAGCTGTCCGGTATTCAAAAAAGCGGGGGAAACGTTCCAGGTAGATATCAAGGCGATGGCCTGGGAATCCGCCAATGATGGGGATATCTGCGTAGGGAATCAGACTACGCCCAACTTTGCCCTGCCCAATATTGCTCTGGGCAGTACGCTGGTGGCACCCAATCCGGGCACCAATGCAACGCTGGGTACTACCAGCTATAGCCATGTGGCTGCGGCCAACAGTGCCAATAACGTTAGCCAGACTGTGAGCGAGGTGGGAGTGTTCCGAATGACGGCGACGCCACCAGCCAATGGCTACTTCAATTACACCATCCCATCAGCCCAGAGCCAGCCGGTGGGGCGTTTTATTCCTGCCGACTTCAATCTGGTGAGTGGCGACATAGTGCCGGCCTGCGATGCGTTCTCCTATATGGGGCAACCCTTTGGTGTCATGCTGGATGTGCTGGCCCGTAATACGACGGGTGTACAGACGCGTAACTATACTGGGCCCTTTGCCAAGGGCGAAGCCTATCTCTCGGTTGCCAATGATAAGGATGGTAAATCCCTGTCGAGCCGCTTGCGCAGTCTGCAGCCGCTGCCATGGCTCGATGGCCGTGCGGCCTTGACTACCGGTAGCAGCGAGTTTGTGCGCCTCTCTGGCACGCAACCGGATGGTCCCTACAAGTCTTTGTTGTTTGGTCTGTATATGAGGGATAACGATGGCGACAGAACGCTGATTGCCAGCCCGAATTTCAATGATGCCGTGGTAGGTAACTGCAGTGGTAGCGGTTGTAATGCCCGTCAGATAGACAGTGTGCCTATGAAAGCCTATTTTGGCCGCCTGCAGGCTGGCACTGCGGCGGGCTTGGCCTCGGCGCCGCTGGCCATTCCACTGCAGATGCAATATTACGAAGCGGGCAACTGGCTGCAAAACAAGGAAGATCAATGTACCCAGCTCTCTTTGGCCAATCAGGGGTTCACTTTCCTCAATCCGAGTCACACCTTTGATGCGGCGACTCGCGAGCTGAATCTGGGGGCAGGTCGCAAGATCAAGCTGGGGTTGGGTAGTTCTGCACCGGGTGGGGATGCTGCACTGGCGAAAGACGGGGAGATCCTGTTCCACTTTGCCAAGCCGGATATCTCGGTGCGCATTCCCTACAAGGTCGATTTGGCAAAACAGCCGTCGCAGCCCCTCTGGTTGTCTGACCCAACGAGTGCCAATGACGGCAACCTGCAAGGTGAGGCCATTTTCGGCTCCAGCCGGGGTAATGACAGAATTATTTATCGGCGCGAAGTATTGCAGTAATTGATGTGTAAGGGGGGTTGGCTCAACAGCATCCCCCTAAATCCTTGTTTATTAGTGTTTGCAAGCGTGTCCGAGTGAGTGATGACTCGCATTTTTGTCGCGCCTGATTGATTGGCGACAGTTTGAGCGCTTGCCCATTGGGGTGGGCATTGGTAAAGTTAGCCGGTTTTCTGCACCTCCAAATTCTTAGGATTTCCCGTAGCCATGTTCAAAAAGCTCAGAGGCGTCTTTTCCAACGATCTGTCGATCGATTTGGGAACTGCCAACACCCTGATCTATGTAAAAGATCAAGGGATCGTCCTTAACGAACCCTCAGTTGTCGCCATTCGCCAAGAGCGCGGGAACGCCAAATCGGTCGCTGCTGTCGGTCATGCCGCCAAGCAGATGCTGGGCCGTACCCCGGGCAACATTTCCGCAATCCGCCCGATGAAAGACGGCGTGATCGCCGATTTCTACGTGACCGAGAAGATGCTGCAGCACTTCATCAAGCAGGTTCACGACAACAACTATTTCCGCCCCAGCCCGCGCGTGCTGGTGTGTGTACCGTGCGGTTCAACCCAGGTTGAGCGTCGCGCCATCAAGGAGTCCGCACTGGGCGCCGGTGCCCGTGAGGTCTACCTGATCGACGAGCCTATGGCTGCTGCCATCGGTGCCGGCCTGCCGGTATCCGAAGCGACCGGTTCCATGGTGGTTGATATCGGTGGTGGTACCACTGAAGTGGCCATCATCTCTCTGAACGGTGTGGTCTACTCCCAGTCCGTCCGTATCGGTGGCGACAAGTTTGACGAAGCGATCATCAGCTACGTCCGTCGCAACTACGGCAGCCTGATCGGTGAAGCGACTGCCGAGCGCATCAAGCACGAGATCGGCTCCGCCTATCCGGGCGAAGAGGTGCGCGAGATCGAAGTCCGTGGTCGCAACCTGGCTGAAGGTGTACCGCGCAGCTTCACTCTCAACTCCAACGAAATCCTGGAAGCGCTGCAAGAGCCGCTGTCCGGTATCGTGGCTGCCGTCATGGTGGCGCTGGAGCAGTCTCCGCCGGAACTGGCTTCCGACATCTCCGAGCGCGGCATGGTGCTGACCGGTGGTGGCGCACTGCTGAAAGATATCGACCGTCTGCTGATGGAAGAGACCGGCATTCCTGTCGTCGTGGCCGAAGATCCCCTCACCTGTGTGGCCCGTGGCGGCGGCAAGGCGCTGGAGCTGATCGATATGCACGGTGGCGATCTGTTCCACTACGAATAAGACCCAAAGCCGGCCAGCGTGCCGGCTCTTTTTTGACGACCCATGAAACCCATTTTTGGTAGAGGCCCTTCGCTTCAGTTACGGTTGTTTCTCGCCGTCATCATCTCCATCGCTGCCATCGTCGCGGATTCCCGCTTCGGTGTGTTTACCCATGTCCGCGTCTACCTCAGTTCGTTAGTCAGTCCCCTGCAATACATGGCCAATGCGCCCGGTACCCTGCTCGACACCATGTCGACCCAGGTGCAGACCCGCGCCGATCTCATCGAGCAGACCAAACAGCAGGAGCAACAGCTGTTTACCCTGCGTGCCCGTCTGCTCAAAATGGATCAACTGGAACACGAGAACCAGCGGCTGCGTGAGCTGCTGGGGTCGCCGGTGCACAAGGAGTCCCGCAAGATGGTTGCCGAGCTGCTATCGGTGGATTCCGACCCCTTCAGCCATCAGGTGCTGATCAACAAGGGGGCGCTGGATGGCGTCTACAACGGTCAGGCGGTGATCAACGATCAGGGGGTGATTGGTCAGGTGCTCCACGTGGGTTCCACCACCAGTCGCGTGCTGCTGATCACCGACTCCAGCCACGGTATTCCGGTGCGGGTGCTGCGCAACGACTTGCGCGCCATTGCCTCCGGCAGTGGTGAGCTCGACAAGCTTGAGCTGCGCAACCTGCCGCGCAACACCGATATTCAGGTGGGTGATCTGCTGGTCACCTCGGGTCTGGGTGGCCGCTTCCCGGAAGGTTATCCGGTGGCGACTGTGACCCGCTCCGAGTATGTGGAGGGCAAGCCCTTCGCTCAGGTCGAGGCCAAGCCGCTGGTGGAGCTGGACAGACTGCGCTATCTGCTGCTGCTGTGGACCGACAAGAAGCCTGAAGTACATGATGAGGATGGCGAACGGGCGGCTCCCGTTGCGTCCGCCGCAGGAGCCACCCGCTGATGCTAGAACCCGCCAGCGGCAGGATCTGGATCTGGATCTCGATCCTGCTGGCCTTGAGCCTGTCGATCCTGCCGCTTCCTTTCGAATTTGACCCCTTCCGCCCGGACTGGCTGGCCATGGTGCTCATCTACTGGGCGCTGGCCTTGCCGCACCGGACCAACGTCGGCACCGCCTGGGTGGCGGGCCTGCTGCTGGATGTGCTGCTTGGCAGCACCCTCGGCGTGCGGGCGATGGCGATGGCCATCACCACCTATCTGGCGGCCTTCCAGTTCCAGAAGATCCGCAACTTCTCCCTCTGGCAGCAGGCACTGATCATCGGTGGCCTCTCGCTAGTGGGTAAAATGACGGTATTCTGGGCCGAGCATCTGTTCAGCCAGGCCAGTCTCAACTTCTCCTACTTTTGGTCGACGTTGACGACGATGCTAATATGGCCCTGGGTGTTTCTGGTGCTGCGCAAGGTGCGGCGCCGCTTCAATATCAGGTAAATATGAACAAAAACAACGAACCACAACTCTATCTCGCCTCGGCTTCTCCCCGTCGCCGTGAACTGCTGACCCAGATTGGCTACCGCTTCGAGGTGCTGAAACTGGATGTGCCCGAGCAGCGGGAAGAGGGTGAAAAGGCGCAGGATTACGTCTGCCGTCTCGCCCGTGACAAGGCGATGGCGGGCGTGGCGTGTGCGCCGACGGCGTTGCCGGTGCTGGGTGCCGACACCATAGTGGTGCTGGGCGACCGGGTACTGGAGAAACCGTCCGATCTGCTGGATGCCAAAGATATGCTGGAGTCCCTCTCCGGCAAGGTGCATCAGGTGATGACGGCGGTAGCGCTGGCCAGCAAGGATCGTTGTGACGTGCGTCTGGTCACCACCAACGTGGCGTTTCGCAAGCTGGACGAGGCCGAGATCGAGGCCTACTGGCAGACCGGTGAGCCCTGTGACAAGGCCGGGGCGTATGGCATTCAGGGTATTGCCGGCAAGTTTGTCAGCCGCATCGAAGGGAGCTATAGCGCCGTGGTCGGCCTGCCCCTGCTGGAGACAGACTTGCTGATCAAGCATCATCTGGAACAGCTCAAATAATTTCCCGTCAGCTGTGCTCTGCTGCGTTTCTCCCTTGCGCGCGTTGTACCGGATTGGCTCTATAGAATTCAAAACTGGAACAGGCAAGGTTACTTATGTCGGTAGAACTGCTGGTTAACGTTACCCCCTCCGAAACCCGGGTCGCTCTGGTCGAAAACGGTCTGCTGCAGGAAGTGCATGTAGAACGTCAGGCCAAACGCGGCATCGTGGGCAATATCTACAAAGGCAAGATCAGTCGGGTGCTGCCCGGCATGCAAGCGGCGTTCGTTGATATCGGCATGGACAAGGCGGCGTTTCTCCATGCCTCCGATATAGTGCCGCACACCGAGTGTGTGGCGGTGAAGGAGAAGGAGCAGTTCCAGGTCGGCAACATCGCCGAGCTGGTGCGCCAGGGGCAGGACATCATGGTGCAGGTGGTGAAAGATCCGCTGGGTACCAAGGGTGCCCGTCTCACCACCGATATCACCTTGCCATCCCGCTATCTGGTCTTTATGCCGGGCAGTGCCCACGTCGGTGTCTCCCAGCGTATCGAGTCCGAAGCAGAGCGGGAGCGCCTCAAGCGCACCGTGGCCGGCTATGTGGATGAACTGGGTGGTTACATTATCCGCACCGCCGCCGAAGGGGTGGGGGAGCAGGAGCTGGAGCAGGATGCAGCCTTCCTGAAACGGCTGTGGCGCAAGATCCTCGAGCGCAAGCAGAAGTATCCCCCCTGCAAGATCCTCTACGAGGATCCCAGCCTGGCATTCCGGGTAGTGCGCGACTTCGTCGGTGCCGAGCTCGACAAGATCCGCGTTGACTCGCGCCAGAGCTTCGATCAGCTCAAGCGCTTCACCGAAGAGTACGTGCCTGAGCTGGCTAGCAAGCTGGAGTACTACCCAGGCGAGTCGCCGATCTTCGATCTCTACGACGTGGAGAACGAGATCCAGCGGGCGCTGGAGCGCAAGGTAGAGCTGAAATCCGGCGGCTACCTCATCATCGACCAGACCGAAGCCATGACCACGGTGGATATCAACAC
The DNA here is from genome assembly GCF_019048085.1 of Aeromonas sp. FDAARGOS 1416. Lineage (NCBI taxonomy): Bacteria > Pseudomonadati > Pseudomonadota > Gammaproteobacteria > Aeromonadales > Aeromonadaceae > Aeromonas > Aeromonas sp. FDAARGOS 1416. The sequence continues at coordinate 4,143,679 of NZ_CP077301.1, forward strand.
CGGTGCCTTTGTCGGCCATCGCAATCTGGAAGAGACCATCTTCAACACCAACGTCGAGGCGACTGCGGCCATCGCCCGTCATCTGCGCCTGCGCAACCTTGGCGGCATCATCATCATCGACTTCATCGACATGCAGTCCGAGGATCACCGCCGTCGGGTGCTGCACAGTCTGGAGCAGGCGTTGTCAAAGGATCGTGCCAAGACCAACGTCAACGGCTTCTCCCAGCTCGGTCTGGTGGAGATGACCCGCAAGCGCACCCGCGAGAGTCTGGAGCATGTGCTCTGCTCCGAGTGCCCCGAGTGCAAAGGGCGCGGCCGGGTCAAGACGGTGGAGTCGGTCTGCTTCGAGATCCTGCGGGAGATCATCCGGGTCAATCGTGCCTACGATGCGGATCAGTTCACCGTCTACGCGGCCCCGGCCGTGGCCGACTACCTCCATGGCGAGGAGTCCCACAGTCTGGCGGAGCTGGAAGTGTTCATCGGCAAGCAGGTGCGGGTAGTGAGCGAACCCCTCTGTGGTCAGGAGCAGTTCGACGTGGTGATGATGTAATTGGTCTATCGCTGGCTGAGTCGGGGCTGGTTGGCCCTGGGGGTCCTGTTCGTACTGATGGCCATGCTGGTCACCTTGGTACGGGTCGGGGGCCCTTTGCTGAATCAATACCGGGAGAGTCTGATCCACACTCTGCTGGGTGATTCGCAGCTCAAGGTCAGCGTGGAGCAAGTGGGGCTGGACTGGACACAGTCCGGGCCCGCGCTCGAACTGCAGCAACTCGCCATCGCCCCGGATTCGGGGCGTTTTGCCGTACAGCTCGGTAAAGCCTGGGTGCATCTCGACTTCTGGCGCACCATTAACGAGCTAAAGCCGGTGTTTGGCGAGCTGATCCTGAGCGATGGCGATATCACCATCGACTTGCGCCAACCGGCTGACGAGAGCCCCTCCGGCGATCCCCAGCAGGGCGCCCTGCTGCGTTTTCTGCTGACCCAGCTCTCCACCTTCGATGTGCACAACACTCGTCTCAGCATCACCACCTCCCTCGGTGATCTGCGCGCCCTCGACATCGCCCAGCTGCGCTGGCAGAACCGTGGCAAGCGCCATCAGGGGGTCGGCAAGGCCTACCTCATCAACGGGGTGGGCGAGAGCACCCTCGATCTGATTCTGGATGTGGACGCCCCGACGGCCCGGCTCGATCGCCTCAAGGGGCAACTCTATCTGGGGGCCCGCCAGCTCGATATCACCCCGACCCTGGCCAAAATCCATGCGGGCGAACCCAAGGTTGCCGGTCAGCTCGACTTCCAGCTCTGGAGCGAGTTTGACAGTGGCAAGCTGGGCAATACCCTGCTGGCGTTTGGCAACAACTACCTGATCTGGAAGGATCCCAAGAAAGGGGAGATGCACCGTTTCGGCCTCGATGGTGGCAAGATCCAGCTGCGCCGTGAGGGCTCCGACTGGCAACTGGCCAGCCACAACGTCAACTTCAAGCTGGACGGCAAACCCTGGTTGCAGAGCCGCTTGCAGCTGGAGCGGATTGGGGATCGGGTGCAGGGCTATCTGCCCAGCATAGAGTTCGACAAGATCACCCAGATCAGTCAGCTGGTCTCGGCGCTCTACCCCACACTCTGCGAGACCCTGCGCCAGACCAATCCGCAGGGTTCGGTGCAGGATCTGACACTGCTGGCCAACGCCGACTGGCAGGGTCTCTCCCTCAGCGGCCGCTTCAGCAAGGTGCGCCTCAAGGCGTGGCAGGATATACCCGGGATGCAGGATCTCAACGGCGAGTTCTGGCTTACCCCGACCGGCGGTAGCGCCAGATTGGTGCTGGCGAACGACAAGGTGGATCCCGCCCGTCACTTCAAGATGCCAATCCCGGTCGACAACTTCTCGGCCCGCCTCGACTGGTGGCTCGAGGAACAGGGCTGGGTGCTCTACGGGCAGGATATCGCGCTGGATAACCCGGATCTGACCCTGGCCAGCCGTTTCCGCCTCGATCTGTTCGAGCACCCTTTCCTCGCCCTGACCGGTCGCATCGATGTGAAGAATGCGGGCCATGCGGATCGCTACTTCCCGCTGCAGGCGATGGACAAGGGGCTGGTGGATTACCTGAGCGGCGCCATCAAGGGGGGCAAGGCCAAGGGGGCCGACCTGCTCTGGTATGGGGAGTTTCGGGATTTCCCCTACGATAACGGCAAGGGCATCTTCCAGGTGGCGGTGCCGCTGGAGCAGGCTACCTACGAGTTCTTCCCCGGTTGGCAACCGCTCACCGACCTGCAGATCGACCTGTTGTTCCAGAATGCCGGTCTCGATATGCGCAGCCGATCCACCAAACTCGGCAAGGCGAGCTCCGACTCGGTGCATGCCTGGATCCCGGATCTCTCCCCCGGTGCCCACCTCTATGTGGATGCCAAGGTGCAGGGAGAGGGCAAGGCCATCAGCGACTACCTGCAGGACTCCCCGCTGGGCAGTTCGGTAGGTCAGGCGCTGCGGGAGATCGAGATCCGCGGCCCGATGACCGGTTCGGTCAAGCTCGATATTCCTCTCGATGGCGAGAGCGAGGTCAAGGCGAGTGGCGATGCTACCTTCAGCAACAACAAGGTGCGGGTCGCCAGTCTGGATCTGCCGCTGGAGAAGGTGCAGGGGCGCCTCGAATATGACAACGAACAGACCCGTTTCAGCAACCTCAAGGCGAGCCTGTGGAACCAGCCGCTGACCCTCGACTATCAGGGGCGCCAGCATCCGGATCACTATCAGGTCGACCTCGATTTCAAGGGGCAGTGGGATAGCCGGCGCCAGCCCACTGCCATCTCTTCGTACGGTATCCTCAACGGTCGCAGCAACTGGGGCGGCAAGCTCGGGTTGACCCTGCCCGAGAGCAAGCCGTTCAGCTTCCAGCTGGCGCTTGACTCCAACCTGCAGGGGATGGGGCTGGATCTGCCGCTGCCGCTGGCCAAGAGCAGTGCCAGCCGGCTGCCGCTCAAGGTGATCGCTCGTGGCCGGGATGGCAGCGCCGACATTCGTGCCGTGCTGGGGGCTGATGTGGATATGCAGACCCGACTGGTCTACGGCGAAGGGGTGCCTTATCTCAGTCGGGTGCGGGTCGATGTGGGTCAGCCGGGCGCCCGGGTAATGCGCGATGCCCCCATGCTGCTCGCCATCAACCAGCAGGAGGCCGATGTCGGTGGCTGGCTGGCCCGACTCAAGCAGTGGCTACCCTCCGGCAATGCGCCGACCGGTACTGCCGTGGTTGGCCCCTCTTTCCTGCCACAGGAGTGGTGGGTGGATGGGCAACTGGCTCGCGCCTATATCGGCAGTGCCACCCTCAAGGCGGCGCGTTTCACCGTGGGGCCGACCAATCAGGCGACCGAGGTGATGATCGACAGTCCAGATGTGATGGGGGTGATCCGCCTGCCCGCAGTGGCCAATCGCCCGGTGGACGCCAAGTTTGCCCGCATCTACTGGTCCGGCAAGAGTTCGGATCTCAGCCCGGATCCCGATGCGCAGCAGGACAACGCCATCATGGCATCCATCCCCTGGTTGAAGGTGAGCTGTGTCGATTGCCGCTTTGGCGAGCTACCTCTTGGGGAAGTGAAAGGGGAGCTGGTGCCCGGCGCCAACAAGGTGACCCTCAAGGGGCTGGATGTGCGGCTGGCGGGGAGTCAGCTCACCGGCAGCGTCGACTGGCTGGCCAATGGCAACCGGATGGAGACCCGCGCCCGTGGCAAGCTGGTCAGCAACAACAGCGAACTGCTGCTCAAGCGGCTCGGCTACACCTCGCCCATCGGCGATGCCCCCGGCTCCCTCGCTTTTGATCTGAACTGGCAGGATGTGCCCTATCGTCCGAACCTGCCGACTCTGGGGGGAAGTGCCAACTATCAGCTGGAGGGCGGCACCCTGCGGGAGGTCAACGACAAGGGGGCGCGACTGCTCTCCCTGCTCAGCCTCGATTCCCTGCTGCGCAAGCTGCGGCTCGATTTTCGCGATGTGTTCGACAAGGGCTTCTATTTCGAATCCATGTCCGCCTCTGCCACCATCAAGCAGGGGCTGGTCAGCAACGATGATTTCTATATGAAGGGGGCGGCAGGCAACCTGCGCGGCGAGGGGATCGCCGATCTGGTGCGCTGGCGGCTCGACTACGAGCTGAGCTTCTCTCCCAATCTGGGGGGCACCCTGCCGGTGGTGGCGGCTTTCTCCATCACGCCGGTCACGGGTCTCTATGTGCTGGCCCTCTCCAAACTGCTGGAGCCGGTGGTGGATGTGGTGACCCGCATCGATTTTCGCATCTCGGGCCCGCTCGACGCACCCAAGCTGATCGAGGCGGGACGAGATCGCGCGCGCATCAAGCTCAACCAGCAGCAGAAAGAGGCGGTTGACGCCGTTGCTCCCAGCCTGCCGACACAAGAGGTGACCCCTTTCCTGCTGAGCCCCAAACATGCGGGGCCCGCTCAGCGCTGAACGAGCGGCCCGGCACCATCACAAGGAGTGAGCCATGATCCGACATATCCTGCTGATCGCCTTCAAACCGGGCACCCAGCCTGCCCAGATAGATGCGGTGCGTACCGCCTTTCTCGCCATTCCCCATCAGGTCAGCGGCGTGACCGCCGTGGAGTGGGGGGAGAATGACAGCCCGGAGGGGAGGGATGGTGGCTTTACCCACAGCGTACTGATGACCTTTGCCGACGAAGCGGCTCGCCAACACTATCTGCCCCATCCTGATCACGATGCCATCAAGGCCATCTTCCGTCCGGTGCTGGAGCGCATCATAGTGCTGGATTACACCCTGCAGGTGGCGGATGCTGTCACCGTCTGATGGCCCAAGCGACAAGGAGAACGCCATGTGGTTAGCCGCAATACAGCTGGTATCTGGTCGTCACTGGCAGGATAACCGGGAGCAGATCGTCGCCGAGCTGGCGGCCTTGCCCAAAGAGCGGCCGCTACTGGTGCTGTTGCCTGAGAACTTTGCCCTGTTTGGCGAACGGCAGGGCTATCTGGATGGCGCCGAGGCCATAGATGAGGGCCCGATCCAGCAGCAGCTGGCCAAATGGGCCCGCGATTACGGCATCTGGCTGGTGGCCGGGGCCATGCCGACCACCATCGCCGGTTCCGACCATATCCACACCAGCTCGCTGGTGTTTGACCCAAGCGGTGAGCTCAGGGGCCACTACCACAAGATCCACCTGTTCGACGTGGATGTGGCGGACAATCATGGTCGCTACCGTGAGTCGGAGACCTTCAGCCCGGGGGAGGCGCCTGTGTTGGTGGACTCTCCCTTTGGTCCCCTCGGCCTCTCGATCTGTTATGATTTGCGCTTTCCCGAGCTCTACCGTCAGTTGGCCCGTGCCGATGCCCGCGTGCTGCTGGTGCCTGCCGCCTTTACCGCCGTGACCGGCGAGGCGCACTGGGAGCCGCTGCTGCGGGCCCGCGCCATCGAAAACCAGTGCTACGTAGTCGCTGCCAATCAGGGCGGCACTCACGAGACAGGGCGCCAGACCTGGGGCCACAGCATGGTGATCGACCCCTGGGGTCGGGTGCTGGCGAGCAAAGAGTGCGGGCGCGGCACAGTGCTGGCGAAGATGGAGCCCGGGCTTATCGACGAATTGAAGCGCACCATGCCAGTGTTGCAACACGCCCGTTTGCTCTGATGGTGTGGTGAAAAATTGAAACGCAGCCGTTTGTCCGTGCTGGAGCATGCCCGTTTGTTGTGATGGTGTGGCTTGTTGCCAACCCGTCGGCAAGACGATTTAAAACAGCTCGTTACGAGAGTGGAGAAGAAGATTGAGTCTATTGAGCCAGGTTAGTGCCTCCCTGTTGGCCCCGAACGATCTCGACGAAGGGCACCTGCAGCAGCTGCTCGGCAGCCTGATGAGCCATCAGGTGGAGTTCGGCGATCTCTATTTCCAGCGCAGCTGGCACGAGTCCTGGATGCTGGAAGATGGCATTGTCAAGGATGGCAGCTACAACATCGATCAGGGTGTGGGGGTGCGCGCCGTCAGCGGCGAGAAGACCGGCTTTGCCTACTCGGACGAGCTGAGCCTGCTGGCGCTGCAACAGTCGGTGACTGCCGCTCGTGGCATCGCCGCCGCAGGTGCTCACGGCAAGGTGAAGGCGTGGGCCCGCACCGAAGCGAACCTGCTCTATCCGGCCATGGATCCGCTGCAGACCCTCGACAAGCACCAGAAGATCGCCCTGCTGGAGCAGATGGACAAGTTCGCCAGAAGTCTGGATCCCGCCATCAATCAGGTGATGGCCTCCATCAGCGGCGTCTACGAAGAGGTGCTGGTGGCCGCCACAGACGGCACCCTGGCCGCCGATGTGCGCCCGTTGGTGCGTCTGTCGGTGACCGTGATCGCCGAGAAGGGCGATCGCCGCGAGCGTGGCAGTGCCGGTGGCGGTGGCCGCTTTGGTTACGACTGGTTCCTCGAACTGGACGGGCTGGAGAGCCGCGCTTTTGGCTATGTGCGTGAAGCGGTGCGTCAGGCGCTGGTCAATCTGGAAGCCATCGATGCGCCAGCCGGTACCATGCCGGTGGTGCTGGGCTCCGGCTGGCCTGGCGTGCTGCTGCACGAGGCGGTGGGTCATGGTCTGGAGGGGGATTTCAACCGCAAGGGATCTTCCGCGTTTGCTGGCCGCATCGGCGAGCAGGTGGCCTCCAAGCACTGTACCATCGTCGATGACGGCACCCTGCCGGGTCGGCGCGGCTCCGTCTCCATTGATGACGAGGGGACGCCGGGTGGCTACAACGTGCTGATCGAGAACGGCATTCTCAAGGGTTATCTGCAAGACAAACAGAACGCCCGCCTGATGGGGGTACCGCTCACCGGCAACGGTCGCCGCGAATCCTACGCCGCCATGCCGATGCCGCGCATGACCAACACCTACATGCTGGCGGGTCAGTATGATCCGGCCGAGATCATCGCCTCGGTGAAGAAGGGCATTTATGCCCCCAACTTCGGTGGCGGTCAGGTGGATATCACCTCCGGCAAGTTTGTCTTCTCCGCCTCCGAGGCTTACCTCATCGAGGATGGCAAGATCACCGCTCCCATCAAGGGCGCGACCCTGATCGGCAACGGCCCCGAGGCGATGAGCCAGGTCTCCATGGTGGGTAGCGACCTTACGCTGGATCGCGGTGTTGGCATTTGCGGCAAGGAGGGGCAGAGCGTGCCGGTCGGTGTCGGCCAGCCTACCCTCAAACTGGACCAGCTCACTGTGGGTGGCACGTCGTAGGTTGGGTTAGCCGCGCAGCGGCGTAACCCGATGCATTCAAACCCCGGCTCTTGCCGGGGTTTTGCTATTCATGGAACCACAGGCAACAAAAAGCCCCGGTCGGTGGACCGGGGCTGGCGGGTTATTCGGTATCAGTTGACGGATATGGCGCGGGCGTCGATGAAATAGCGAGCGTTACCCTGTTTGTCGATCTGGATTTTGGCAACCAGCTGCTCTTGATCTTTATATTCCCAGCGTTGCTCGATCTTGGCGAGGGATGGGCTCGCAATCCCAACCACGTTCAGGTACTCGTGAAACAGGCTATGGCTCCCTATTTCGGTCAGCATCTTGTCCATCTGCATACTCTCCTGAAGTTGAGTGGGTATTCATCAACAAACCTATCAGCGTCCATCTGAATAAAGTCTGTATGAAAAACAAACTAACTCATTTGTGTGTCAATAACATGATCAGGGACAAGATCAATGCAGATCGTCAGGGACTTTTTGATACCGTTTTCAATCAGAGCCGGTGGGCTTCTGCGGCAACTGATCAAACGTGCCGGCAGCCTTTGGTTGCGCCGGTGCGGTTTGCACAGCCTGGCCGCCGTGGAAGACCGGATCCTGTGCCACTTCCTTGATACCGTTGATGCAAAACTGCATACCCATGCAGACCAGCAGGAAGCCCATGATGCGGGTCATGGCGTCGATGCCGGTGGCACCGAGGATCTTGCAGACCGGGTCGGCCAGTTTGAGCACGCCCCAGCTGATCAGGCTCATCAGGGCAAACGCCGTTACCACACCGGCGTAGATGGTGATGCGGTTGTACTCGTCAGGCAGCTCGGCAATCTGGGCGGCTCCGCTTATTACCAGCGCCATGGTACCTGGCCCGCACATGCTGGGCATGGTGAGCGGTACGAAGGCAATGCTCTGGTTGATATCGACCCCGCTCTGCTGGCTGGGGGCGGGGAACAGCATGCGAAAGCCGATAAAGCCGATGATGAGGCCACCGGCCAGGCGCAAGCCCGGAATGGAGATCCCGAACAGATCCAGGATCGAGGATCCGATAAAGAAGGTGATGCAGAGGGTGCAGAACAGATAGATGGCGGCCAGATTGACCTGACGGCGCACGTGTTCACGCGACATCCCCTTGCTCAGTCCCAGCAGCAGGGTGGCCGTGGTGGGCGGGTTGACCATGGGCAGCAGCGCCAGCAAGGTGAGTAATACGACCTGAAAGAACATCTTGAGCCTCGGATAAAGAGTTGGACGTCATGGGGCGATGCGGGTGGCAGGCCCCAGAGGGAGGCTATCTTATGCTGGCGAAACTGAACATAAGCAGTACAAAAAAGCCCCGGCAGATACCGGGGCTTGTTGTTCGGGTCAGGCCGCTTGCGGCGCTTGCTGCTGCCGGATGGCCCGTTGCTGGAACCAGAGCCAGAGACCGATGGCGAAACCCAGCACCGACAGGCTCACCACATAGTGGGAGGGGGCCAGCATGTCGCTCTTCATCCAGAGGGTCACCGCCATCGGGGTGAGGCCGCCGAAGATGGCGTAGGCCACGTTGTAGGAGAACGACAGACCTGAGAAGCGCACCACCGGCGGGAAGGCGTTGACCATCACGTAAGGCACGGCGCCGACAATCCCGACCGCAAAGCCTGCCAGCATGTAGAGCGGTACCAGCTGGCTCGTACCGGCCGCCAGACCGTGATAGAAGGCGTAGCTGGAGCCCGCCAGCAGCAGGGAGCCGAACATGAAGGTGAGACCGCTGCCCAGCAGGTCGATCAGTCGGCCATAGACGATGCAGCCGAGGGTCAGGGCAATGATCGCCAGCGAGTTGGCGGTCAGGGCGTCAGTCGGGCTGATGCCATAGACCTTCTGCAGATAGGTGGGGGTCATCAGGATCACCACCACGATACCGGCGGAGAGCAGCCAGGTGAGCAGCATGGAGACCACCACGCTGCTCTTGTGGTTGCGCAGCACCGACTTGAGGGGCAGTTCGTCAGCCAGGGTCTTGTTGGCTTGCATCTCGGCGAAGACCGGGGTCTCGTGCAACCAGCGCCGCAGGTACATGGCGACGATGCCGAAGATACCACCGAGCAGGAAGGGCACTCGCCAGCCCCACTCGCTCACTTCGGCCGGAGTCAGGCTCTTGTTGACCGCAGTGGCGATGAGGGAGCCAAGCAGGATGCCGGCCGTCAATCCCGCCGTGAGCGTGCCGCAGGCGACCCCGACCCGACGGGCAGGGACGTGCTCGGCGACAAATACCCAGGCGCCCGGCACTTCACCGCCGATGGCGGCGCCTTGCAGGATCCGCAGTCCCAGCAGGGCGATGGGGGCGCCGATGCCGAGCACCGCATAGGTGGGCAGCAGACCGATCAACAGGGTCGGCAGCGCCATCATGATGATGCTGAGGGTGAACATCCGCTTGCGACCGATGAGATCGCCAAAGTGGGCCATGATGATGCCGCCGAGCGGGCGGGCCAGATAGCCGGCGGCGAAGATGCCGAAGGTCTGGAACTGGCGTAACCACTCGGGAATGTCGGCCGGGAAGAACAGCTCGCCGATGACCACGGCGAAAAAGACGAAGATGATGAAGTCGTAAAACTCCAGCGCACCGCCGAGGGCAGCCAGACTCAGGGTTTTGTAATCCTGTCGATTGAGGGGGCGGGCGTGATCGTGTTGTTGTGCGGTTTTCGTCATATCCGTATGTTTCCCATCGGTTTTTTTAGTTATTGTCCCCCCGTGCAAGGGGCATATACAGGTGATCGAGAGTATGCTGCCTGCCTCTTGTGTGTAAATCGCGCAATTCGCAACACTGTCTTGCATCTTTTTGGGGCAATCCGAATGCCCCGCTGACGGAGGAATGATGGAAAAGAAACGGGTATTGCTCTCCTGGAGCAGCGGCAAGGATTGCGCATGGGCATTGCATCAGTTGCGGCAAGATCCCGCCATCGAGGTGGTGGGGCTGTTTACCACCCTCAATCAGGCATTCGAGCGGGTGGCGATGCACGGGGTGCGCAAGCAGCTGTTGACCGAGCAGGCCGCCTGCGTCGGGCTGCCCCTCATCACCATCGATCTGCCCTGGCCCTGCAGCAACGAGGATTACGCCCGCATCATGACCGGCTTTATCGCCGATGTGGTGGCACAGGGGATCCGCCATATGGCCTTTGGCGACTTGTTCCTCGAGGATGTGCGCGCCTACCGTGAAAAGCAGCTGGCAGGCACAGGCATCGAACCACTGTTCCCGCTGTGGGGCAGCAATACCCGTGAACTGGCGCCGCAGATGGTGGCCGCCGGGTTGAAGGCGCGGATCAGTGCTCTCGACCCGAACAAGCTGGATGCCAGCCTGGGGGGGCACGATTTTGACGAGGCACTGCTGGCGGCGCTGCCGGAGGGGGTCGATCCGTGCGGCGAGAACGGCGAGTTTCAAACCCTGGCCTATGATGGCCCCATGTTCTCCCGTCCGCTCGGCATTCGGGTCGGTGAAACAGTGCTGCGCGACGGCTTTGTCTTTACCGATTTGCTGCCAATCGAAGATTAATTATCGGGCGTCAAATGCTCCCTTTTGCTGGAGCATTCACAGATTTGAGAGGCGGGATGGGGGCACTATTGGCCCCCTCTTTTGATTGAAGATGACAACCTGCCTTATGAAACACATCTCTCGTCCGGCGCTGCTTGCCTCCTTGCTGGCTGCCGCCCTCTCTCTGCCTGCCGTGGCGGGTCAAGCCGCTACCGTTCAGCCTATCCCTGCCGGTGTCACCACCGTCACTCTGGCCCAGCAGGCGCCAATCCACTGGGTGTCGGTGGAGCAGATTGCCAAGAGTCTGGATGGCCTGCCCCCGATGGCAGTCGGGTTTGATATCGACGATACCCTGCTCTTCTCCAGCCCGGGTTTTTATCGCGGCAAGCAGGAGTTCTCACCCAACGACGAGAGCTATCTGAAGAACCCCGCCTTCTGGGAGAAGATGAATAACGGCTGGGATGCGTTCAGCATGCCGAAAGAGGTGGGCAAGGCGCTCATCGCCATGCATCTCAAGCGCGGAGACCACATCTATTTCGTCACCGGCCGCTCGGCCACCAAGACCGAAACCGTGAGCCAGACCTTGCAGCAGACCATGAATATTCCGGCCGACCAGCTCAATCCGGTGATCTTCGCCGGTGATCAGCCGGGCCAGAACACCAAGGTGCAGTGGCTCAAAGATAAGCAGATGAAGCTGTTCTACGGCGACGCCGATGGGGATATCAAGGCGGCGCAGGAGGTCGGCATTCGCGGCATTCGTCTGCTGCGGGCCGCCAACTCCAGCTATCGGCCACTGCCGTTGGCAGGGGCGCTGGGGGAAGAGGTGATCATCAACTCCCAGTTCTGATCCGGAGCGGATCCATGCAACAAGGGCGGGGCCATTGGCACCCGCCCTTTTTGCATCCGGCATCCAGATCGGGTCACTCGTCTGCCCACGGCATTTCGGGCAGGCTGCCGAGGAACTCGCCGTAACGGGTCAGATTGAAGGGGCCCTGATCGGCCTCCATCGCCATCAGTTCGGCCCCGAGGGCGCAGGCGATATATTGCAGCGCCTCTTCTCGCGGGGTGCCCTTCATTACCAGCCGCATCAGGGTCGCCTTCACATGGGGCGGGTGACCGTCGTTGAGCTGGTTCTCCACCATCTCCAGCAGCGCGTCTTCATCAAAAAATTCCTGAGTGTCGTTCATGGGATATCCGCAACAGTGAATGTGGCGGCCAGTATAGCCTGAATGGGGCTAACACCTTGAACAGCCTGCGAATAAACAATCCGATGGGGAGGCCATTTGTTACCCATAATTAGGAGGAGTTTGCCAAGGCAAACAGGTTGGAACACAGATAACATGGATGGACACGCCTATGCCCACGATAGATTCCCTGCTGGCCGAGCCCAAGCTACTGCCCCAGATCCCGGAAGTGATGCGCGATTTGATCCAGACCTTCAATGAAAAGGATCCGGATCTGCTCAAGATCAGCAAGTTGATCAACAAGGACCCTGTCATCTCCGCCAAGTTGCTGCGCCTGGCCAACTCGGCCAAATTCGGCAGCAGTCGCCAGATCGGCACCGTCAATGAAGCCGCGGTGCGGCTTGGACTGGCGATGGTGCGCAACATGGTGCTGGCCTGCGGGCTCACCGAATCGGTCACTGCGGTGCCCGGCATTGACCTCAAACATTTTTGGGGTTGCGTCTTCAACGTGGCTGAGCTGGCGCGTCGTCTGGCGGTGAAGAAGGGGATGAAGGGGGATGAGGTCTTTACCTGCGCCCTGCTCTACGATCTTGGCCGACTGGTGATGCACGTAGGCCTGCCGGAAAACACAGTCCACCACATTCACGATCTGGAGTTGCACAAGGGACGGGCCAAGGCGGAAGAGCTGGTGGTCGGCTTCAACTATGCCCAGGTCGGGGCGGCCATGGCACGTTACTGGAAGTTTCCCGAGACCATCAGCAACGCGGTGGAGTATCACTACAACCCCATGCTGGCCAAGGAGTTCTCTCCCGAGGCCGGGTTGATCCATCTGGCGATCGTGCTGGCTGCGCAATCCGATGTGGGGGAAGAGGCGCCGCCCGAGTGGCCCCACAAGGTGGCAGATGCACTGGGGCTGAGCTGGGCCGATTGCGCCGCCCAGTTCACTGCACTGCGCGAGCAGGGTAATGGCTACGCCGGGTTACTGGCTGCCTGAGCCCGTTTATCCCATCTCATCAGGGGCCAACGCGGCCCCTTTTTCATGGCCGATGGTGCCACAGACTTGCCAGCCCGGGAGTGACGGGGCACTCTTTGCCCTTCACTTTCCGTTTGAGAGCCCTTGCCATGATTGCCTCCTCCCGCCTGATCCTGCGCGAAATGATCGCCACCGACGCCCCCTTCATCCTTGAGCTGCTCAATGACGGCGACTTTTATCGTTACATCGGTGATCGGGGCATTCGCACCCTGGAGCAGGCGCAGGAGTATATCCAGCAGGGGCCGGCAGTCAGCTATGCCCGCTATGGTCACGGACTCTATCTGGTGGAGCGCAAAGAGGACGGTATCAGCCTCGGTATCTGCGGTTTGATCAAGCGCGATACCCTGGAGCAGGTCGATATCGGTTACGCCTTCCTGCCGCAATATCGCGGTCAGGGCTACGCCATTGAAGCGGCGCAGGCCGCCCTTGCCGATGGCAAAAGCCGATTGGGGATCGGGCAGGTAGTTGCCATCGTCACCCCGGGCAACGAGCGATCCATCGGCCTGCTGGCCAAGCTGGGGCTGGTGCGCAGTCGACTGGTCAAATTGAGCGAAGATGCCGATGAGTGCCTGCTGCTGGAGCAGTGATCAAGGTCAGAGAGCGGGAAAGCGAATGGCGAGGTGGCTGTCAGGCTGAGTGACAAGCAAGAGGCCGGGTCTGGCTAAAGGCGTGAGAGAAGCAAAGAGGCCGCCGTGAGTTGCGGCCTGTCTGCATCGGGCGCTGCCGGAGGGCAGGCAGGATCAGTTGAGGTCTTCGATGGAGAACTCGCCAGCGATACCATCACAGGAGATGGCGAAACCGCCGCTGAAGCGGGTGCTGAACTGGATCAGAAACGCATCATTGTCGTGCTCTTGCACAGGCAGGTTGATGGGTTTGCTGCGACGCAGGGGCTTGTGTGTTTGTACTGCTTTCATCATGGTATTTCTCTATATAAATTAAGTGTTTGCTCCTTGTATTGGCAAATGTCAGGTCAATGGGCGCGGTCGATTGGGTGAACGACAAGCGCGCAGGAATACCCAGCCCGGTTAAGGGGCGTCTGCACTTTCAAGGAATATGCTGATGCATAAATCAAATTGGGTGGGCAGATCGGGTCTGCACCGTGAGAGCCGGGCAACGCAGGCAGACAGCCTGACGGTTCTCAAGGCGAGTAAATCAGAAGAAGGTTATGCGGGTACTGGCAGGATTCATCGTGAGGTGAAGCATTGCAGGGCAAACATAAACAGGCTGATTAACTAGCCGACGCGCATTCTCTCCTCGAAATGAATAAAAAGCAAACAATAATTTGCCTATGTTGAAGTCAGTACGCTTTTCCTCTGTGTAATCAAGGTGCTATCAGCAGCAAATATCCACAGCTATCAGTCATAAAAAGAGGGCTCCCGACGGGAGCCCTCTCTCATTCTGCAATCAGCACAGTGGGCCGACTCAGTAGTCGCCACAGGCCTTCTTGGCAGCCGTGATCATCGGGGTGATGGTCATGCCTTGCACCACGATGGAGAACATCACCACCGAGTAGGTCATCACCAGGATGACCTCCCGCAGGTCGACGCCGTGTTCCGGGATCATCATGACGCCGGAGGGGAGTGCCAGTGCCATCGCCATCGCCAGACCACCGCGCAGGCCACCCCAGGTGAGGATCCGCACCGAGAAGGTGTTGTAATTGCGGAATCGGCGGAAAGCCACATAGGGCAGCGACACGCTGATAAAGCGGGCGCCCAGGCAGAGCGGCACCGCAATGACCAGCAGGATCCAGTCACGCCAGGCGAGATCCAGCAGTACCAGCGCCAGACCGATCAGCAGGAACAGCAGGGCGTTGAGGAACTGGTCCATCAACTCCCAGAAGTGATCCAGGTGATGGCTGCTCTGCTCGGAGAAGCCGGAGTGACGGGTCCAGTTGCCGATCATGATGCCGGTGACCACCATGGCCAGTGCGCCGGAGACGCCGATCATGTTGGCAAAGGCAAAACCGGCGGTCGGGATGCAGAGGGTCAGCAGCAGCTCCAATGAACCGTCGTCGGTGGCGCTGATCATCACGTGGGCGATGAGGCCCAGCACGGCACCGAACAGGATGCCGCCGAGGGCTTCGTGCAGGAACAGACCGGCCACGCTACCGAAGGTGGGCTCGACACCGCCAAAGGCGACGGCAAACACGGTAGCGAAGATGACGAGGCCAACACCGTCGTTGAACAGGGATTCCCCTTCGATCTGGATGGCGATCTGGGGTGGCGCTTTCATCTTCTTGACGATGGCCAGTACGGCAATCGGGTCAGTGGGGGAGATCAGCGCGCCGAACAGCATGCAGTAGACCAGCGGCAACTCCCAGCCCAGCAGCTTGGCGATAAACCAGAAGCCGTATCCGATGAGGAAGGTGGAGAGCAGGGTGGCAATGATGGCCAGAATGGTGATCTCCCACTTCTGGCTACGCAGTGCCTTGAGGTTGATGCCAAGGCCACCGGCGAACAGCAGGAAGCCCAAAATCCCCTTCAGCAGGAAGTTCTGGAAGTCGATACTCTCCATGGTCTTGACGGCAAGAGGTTCCAGATTGAACCAACCCAGTTTGCCAAACAGCACCAGCAGTGCGGAGATCAGCATGGAGCCCGCAGTAATGGCGATGGTGGTCTGGATCTTCACAACATACTGGTTGGCAAAGGCGATAAAAATCGCCAACGCTGCCAGAAAACAGAGTGTGTAGTAGACGCTCATAGTTATTTTTTTCTCGTTGGTAGACAGCAAGCACGTATCCCTATGCAGGACGGGCATAGGTTACTCTCGGGCCCTATGTTACTCATTACCCATAAATGAGTATATGGTGGCGCATTTGGACTGATAGACGGCTAGATTTCCATTTTATTTGTTTGCTGTTAGGATGCTGTTTACGCAGTTGCATGGATGTAAGAGGAACACGCGGTGTCGAACGTAATGTCGAGCAGAGAGCCGAGCAAGCAGTCGGACGTAACAAAGAAGCTGGAAGCCTGCCTCAGGGAGAGGATCTTGATCATCGACGGGGCCATGGGCACCATGATCCAGGGCTACAAGCTGGGGGAAGCGGATTATCGGGGTGAGCGGTTTGCTGACTGGCATACCGACATCAAGGGCAACAACGATCTGCTGGTGCTGACTCGTCCGGCGGTGATCCGCGAGATCCACGAGCAGTATTGCGCTGCCGGGGCCGACATTCTCGAGACCAACACCTTCAACGCAACTCGCATCGCCATGGCCGATTACGAGATGGAAGAATTCTCGGCCGAGATCAACCGTGAAGCCGCCCGTCTGGCCCGCGCCGTGGCAGACGAGTGGACGGCAAAAGATCCCGCCAAGCCTCGCTTCGTGGCAGGGGTGTTGGGCCCCACCAACCGCACTGCCTCCATCTCGCCGGATGTGAACGATCCCGGCAAGCGCAACGTCACCTATGACCAGCTGGTGGCCGCCTACACCGAATCGACCCATGCCCTGATCGAGGGCGGCGCCGACATCATCCTGATCGAGACTATCTTCGACACCCTCAACGCCAAGGCCGCCGCCTTCGCGGTGGAAGGGGTGTTCGAGGCGCTGGGCTACAGCCTGCCGGTGATGATCTCCGGCACCATTACCGATGCCTCCGGCCGAACCCTCTCCGGCCAGACCACCGAAGCCTTCTACCACTCCCTGCGCCACGTAAAACCGGTGTCGTTCGGCCTCAACTGTGCGTTGGGGCCCGATGAGCTGCGCCAGTATGTGGAGGAGTTGTCTCGCATCAGCGAGACCCATGTCAGTGCCCACCCCAACGCCGGTCTGCCCAATGCGTTCGGTGAGTACGACCTCGATGCGGGTGAGATGGCGGAGCATATCCGCGAGTGGGCCCAAAGCGGCTTTCTCAACCTGGTCGGTGGCTGTTGCGGTACCACCCCGACCCATATCCGCGCCATGGCGGACGCCGTGGCGGGCATCAAGCCGCGTGTGCTGCCCGAGCTGCCGGTGGCCTGCCGCCTGTCGGGCCTCGAGCCCCTGATCATCACCCCTGAGTCCATGTTCGTGAACGTGGGGGAGCGCACCAACGTTACCGGTTCGGCCAAGTTCAAGCGGCTGATCAAAGAGGGGCTCTACGACGAGGCGCTCGATGTTGCCAAACAGCAGGTGGAGAACGGCGCCCAGATCATCGACATCAATATGGACGAGGGGATGCTGGACGCCGAAGCGGCCATGGTGCGCTTCCTGAACCTCATCGCCGGTGAGCCGGATATCGCCCGGGTGCCCGTGATGATCGACTCCTCCAAGTGGGAGGTGCTGGAAGCGGGCCTCAAGTGCGTGCAGGGCAAGCCGGTGGTCAACTCCATCTCCATGAAAGAGGGGGAGGAGAAGTTTATTCAGCAGGCCAGATTGCTGCGTCGCTACGGCGCCGCCGTCATCGTGATGGCGTTCGATGAAGCGGGTCAGGCCGATACCCGCGCCCGCAAGTTCGAAATCTGCCAGCGTGCCTACCGGATCCTGGTGGATCAGGTCGGTTTCCCGCCGGAAGACATCATCTTCGACCCCAATATCTTCGCGGTAGCGACCGGCATCGACGAGCACAACAACTACGCGGTGGACTTCATCGAGGCGGTGAAGGACATCAAGACGCACCTGCCCCACGCCATGATCTCCGGCGGCGTCTCCAACGTCTCGTTCTCCTTTCGCGGCAACGAGCCGGTACGGGAAGCCATTCACGCCGTCTTCCTCTACCACGCCATCAAAAACGGTATGGACATGGGGATCGTCAACGCCGGTCAGCTCGCCATCTATGAAGACATTCCGGCGGAGCTGAAAGAGAAGGTCGAGGCGGTGGTGCTCAACCTCAATGACAACGCCACCGAGGAGTTGCTGGTCATCGCCGAGAAGTATCGCGGTGCCGGTGCCCAGGCGGAGGATCCGCGGGATCAGGAGTGGCGCAGCTGGCCGGTGGGCAAGCGGCTGGAGCACGCGCTGGTCAAGGGGATCACCGACTTTATCGAAGAGGATACAGAAGAGGCGCGCGCTGGCGCCGAGAAGCCGCTGCACGTCATCGAAGGGCCATTGATGGATGGTATGAACGTGGTCGGCGACCTGTTCGGCGCGGGCAAGATGTTTCTGCCGCAGGTGGTGAAATCGGCGCGGGTGATGAAGCGGGCGGTGGCCTATCTGCAGCCCTATATCGAGGCGGAAAAGTCGGGCGGCTCCAGCAACGGCAAAATCGTGCTGGCGACCGTGAAAGGGGACGTGCACGACATCGGCAAGAACATCGTTGGGGTGGTGCTGCAGTGCAACAACTTCGAGATTGTCGACCTCGGGGTCATGGTCTCCTGCGAGACCATTCTCAAGACTGCGCGGGAGGTCGGCGCCGATATCATCGGGTTGTCGGGTCTCATCACCCCGTCGCTGGACGAGATGGTGCACGTGGCCAAGGAGATGGAGCGTCAGGGCTTCAAGCTGCCGCTGCTGATCGGCGGTGCCACCACCTCCAAGGCGCACACCGCGGTGAAGATCGAGCAGAACTACTCGGAGCCTGTGGTCTATGTCTCCAACGCCTCCCGCGCGGTGGGGGTGGCCCAGAGCCTGCTCAGCCCGGATCTGAAGGAGGCGTTTGTCGCCCGCATCGACAAGGAGTACGAGATCGCCCGCGAGCAGCATGCCCGCAAGCAGCCGCGCTCCCGCCCGGTCAGTCTGGCCCATGCCCGCGCCAACCGGCACCAGCTGGACTGGGGTGGCTACCAGCCCCCCAAGCCCCGCGAGCTCGGGGTGCAGAAGTTCGAAGATGTGGCCATTTCGGTGTTGCGCCCCTACATCGACTGGACGCCGTTCTTCCTCAGCTGGGAGCTGGCAGGCAAGTATCCGCGCATCCTCGAGGACGAGATCATCGGCGAGGAGGCGACCAAGCTGTTTGCCGACGCCAACGCCATGCTGGATCAACTGGAAATGGATCAGAGCGTGCGCTGCGCCGGGGTGATCGGCCTGTTCCCGGCCAACGCGGTAGGGGACAGCATCGAAGTTTACAGCGACGAGTCGCGCACCGAGGTCATCAAGGTGCTGCACCACCTGCGCCAGCAGAGCGAGAAGCAGGGCTTCCCCAACTACTGTCTGGCGGACTATGTGGCGCCGAAAGAGAGCGGCAAGCCCGACTGGATCGGCGCCTTCGCGGTGACCGGCGGTATCGGTGAGGAGGCCATCGCCAAGGCCTACAAGGCGCAGCACGATGACTACAACGCCATCCTTATTCAGGCGGTGTGCGACCGTCTGGCCGAAGCCTTTGCCGAGTATCTGCACGCGCAGGTGCGCAAGGTTCATTGGGGTTATGCTCCCGACGAGGCCCTCAGCAACGAGGAGCTGATCCGCGAGAACTATCAGGGCATCCGCCCGGCCCCCGGTTATCCAGCCTGTCCGGAGCATACCGAGAAGGGAAGCATCTGGGAGCTGCTGGAGGTGGAGCAGGCTATCGGCATGCAGCTGACCGAATCCTACGCTATGTGGCCGGGGGCTGCGGTGTCGGGCTGGTACTTCTCTCATCCCGAGAGCAAATACTTCGCGGTGGCGCAGATCCAGCAAGATCAGGCGGAGGATTACGCCGTTCGCAAGGGGATGACGCTGGCCGAGGCCGAGCGCTGGCTGGGGCCAAACCTGAACTGACTCCCGCGTGACACCGGTTGATCTTTAACGAGAAACGGCGGCATTCTTGCACGGGTTGAACAACCTGCGCAGAGCCGCCGTTTAACCTGTTGGTCACAGTGACAGGTTAGAGTGCGGTTTGGTGTGGTTTGTCTTGTTGTCAGGATAAACAATTGGCGTTGTCTTGGCGCTGTGGCACCTTATACTCTCCCGCCCCATCCTGCCCAGGCACAGCCTTCTAGCGGAATTGTCATGAAGATCGCCATTTTATCCCGTGAGCCGAAAAACTACTCCACCCGCCGTCTGGTCGAGGTGGCACAGGCGCGCGGTCATCAGGTAGAGGTGCTCGACACCCTGCGCTGCTATATGAATATCGCTTCCCACAACCCCTCCATTCACTACGAGGGTGGGGAGCTGGGAAGCTATGACGCCGTGATCCCGCGGATCGGGGCCAGCATTACTGCCTACGGCACCGCCGTGCTGCGCCAGTTCGAGATGATGAACACCATGGCCCTCAACAGCTCGGTGGCCATCAGCCGTTCCCGCGACAAGCTGCGGGCGATGCAGCTGCTCTCCCGCCACGGTATCGGCCTGCCCATCACCGGCTATGCCCACAGCACCCACGACGTGCCCGACCTCATCACCATGGTGGGCGGGGCGCCGCTGGTGGTGAAACTGCTGGAGGGAACCCAGGGGATTGGCGTGGTGCTCTGCGAGACCCAGAAAGCCGCCGAGAGCGTGATCGAGGCCTTTATCCAGACCAACAACAACATTCTGGTGCAGGAGTATATCCGCGAGGCCAATGGCGCCGACATCCGCTGTCTGGTGGTCAACGGCAAGGTGGTGGCCGCCATGCGCCGTCAGGCCCAGCCGGGGGAGTTCCGCTCCAACCTGCACCGTGGCGGCACCGCCGAAGCGATCAAGATCACCCCGGAAGAGCGCGCCACCGCGGTGCAGGCCGCCAAAATCATGGGGCTGGATGTGGCGGGGGTGGATATCCTGCGCAGCGCCCGTGGCCCGCTGGTGCTGGAGGTCAACTCCTCCCCCGGCCTGCAAGGGGTGGAAGCCGCCTCCGGCAAGGATGTGGCCGGCAAGATCATCGAGTTCCTCGAACTCAAGGCGAGCCGCAAGAACAAACCGGCGGAGTGAGCCTCAGGCTTGCATCCGTCAGATAGAAACAGGGCGCCCTCGGGCGCCCTGTTTTATTGGTATGAATCCTTTTATATCTGGTCAGGTTTATGTGGGCTGCTTTCCCCCAATTGCGCAAGATAGCACTCAAGATTACTTGTGACTTTCTGCAGAACCCTTGGTAGATATGGAATTAGATCTGTGAATTCAGACTGTTCTGGGCCGCCATGATAGTGTCTACAGTGCTCAAGGATTGCATCTTGCTCTTCTGTTGTAAGCAGCTTCAATGGGTCACGGTTGTTGTAATCATGTAAGTTGGATAAGTGAATGAATGCGCACCCAAATTTATAAACTGATTGAGTCCAGCCTTGGAGCTGCTGAGCTAGCTCAACCATTTCTCGGTCTGTTACGTTGCCTTTACGATTAGATTGCTGCCATTTTCGGCCATTTACTGAATCCTCTATCAGTTGAGTTTGTCTGGATGGCTCTTGGCTTAGTAAGTAAATGACTCGCACCATTGAGTCTAATTCTTGCCGAAGTACAGCAATCATTTGGCTTGGGATATTCGCAGTACTAAGAACCTCCATTGCCCTTATATGTTCATTGGAACGATGACGTATTTGCCGGATAAAGATTTCTTTTTCACTCATGTGAATTGGACCTCATCTCTAATTGGGCGCTAAATACGCCATCCTCGAGCCGGGTGTCGATCTGCCAGCCCAGCTTCTCGCAGATGCGCTGGATGATGGTGAGGCCACAGCCGTAGCCGAGGATCTGATCCGGCGCCGCTGCCGTCGGGTTGCTGATGGTGAGCACCGGGCCACACAGCTCGATGTCGATATGTCCCTCGGCATAGCTCAGGGCATTTTTCAGCAGGTTGCCGAGGGCGATGGCGAGCAGGGAGAGGGGGGCGTTGACTTCGCTGCTCTCGTCCAGATTAAGCCGGATATCGAGGGCCTCCCGCTGCAACAGCGGAGCGAGGCGGGCCAGCTCCTGACGGATCAGCGGGGTCACCTGCTGCAGCGGTCGCTCCACTGCCTCCTTGCGGCCCAGCAGCAGGAAGGTCTCGGTGAGCAGTGCCATCTCGTCGGCGGCGGCGCGGATGCGGGTGGTGGCGCGGGCGGCCGGTGCGGGCAGATCTGTCACCTTGCCAAGCAGGGCGGCCGAGCCCTGGATCACCATGTTGGGGGTGCGCAGCTCGTGGCTGGCGAAGCGACTGAACTCCTGCTCGCGAGCGAATACGGCGCTCACCTCCTGCTTGCCGGCCAGCAGCGCCAGCTCGATGTCCCGCAGCTCCTGCCAGGGGGCATCGGGTTCGAAAT
The DNA here is from genome assembly GCF_019048085.1 of Aeromonas sp. FDAARGOS 1416. Classification (NCBI taxonomy): domain Bacteria; kingdom Pseudomonadati; phylum Pseudomonadota; class Gammaproteobacteria; order Aeromonadales; family Aeromonadaceae; genus Aeromonas; species Aeromonas sp. FDAARGOS 1416. The sequence goes on from NZ_CP077301.1 coordinate 4,165,648, forward strand.
CCGCTTGATCCGGGGTGAGGTGGGCGACCCTCTGTTGCAGCCGTTGCAGCGGCCCTGTGATATGGCGTACCAGCCAGATGCCGAAGCCGAGGCAGCCCAGCAGCAGGGTCACCCCGATCAGCCGGGTGGCCAGATGCAGCTTGTCCTCGTAGGGGTCGAGGTAGTCGTCGGCGTCGTCGTTGAAGACCAGATAGAGCAGTCCCTCGCCGGAGGGGTGACGGGCCACCAGAAAGTGTTTGTCCTCCTTGCCCAGTTGGTGCTCGAAAAAGCCGGGAGTCTGGTAGGGCTTCAACCACTTGGGCAAGCGGCCCGCCTCGGTCCAGTAGCTGGAGAACTGTCTGGGGCTTGGGGCGGCGGCCGCCGGGCCGAGTCGCAGCCAGTCATCGCTGTAGCGGGTTACTTCGGCTTCCAGCCAGTGGCGCAGGCTCAGCTCCTCCATCTTGTCTTCGGCCACCAGCATCAGGCCGGAGAGCAGGATCAGCAGCACCACTCCGGCGCCACCGAGCGCCATGATCAGGCGGCGGCGCAGGCTCGGCAGACTCATGCGCTCACCAGTCGGTAGCCCTGGCCGTGCAGGGTCTCCAGCATGGGAGTAGGGAAGGGCTTGTCCAGCGCGTTGCGCAGGGCATAGATATGGCTGCGCAGGGCATCGGAGTCGGGTTCCTCATCCCCCCAGACGGTGTCGAGCATCTCCTGACGGCTGACGATGGCGGGGGCGCGGCGGGCCAGCAGGGCGAGGATCCGGAACGGGATCTTGCCGAGCTTGAGGGGCTCACCGGCGCGGGTGGCGCGGCCGCTGGCGACATCGACCGTCAGATCGCCAAAGCTGATGGCCCCCACATCGCCGCGCGGGCCGCGCAGGCTGAGGGCTTGCAGTCGCACCTCCAGTTCCTCCATGGCGAACGGTTTGACCAGATAGTCATCCCCTCCCGCCTTGAAGCCTGCCAGCTTGTCTTCCAGGCTGTCGCGGGCGGTGAGAAACAGCACGGGAGTGGCAATCCCCTGCTCGCGCAGGCGCGCTACCGTGCTGAGGCCATCGAGGCGCGGCATCATCACATCCATGATGATGACGTCGAAACGCTGATCCTCCAGCAGTTGCAGCGCCGCCTGACCGTGATAGGCACAATCGAGGCGATGACCGGCCAGCTCCAGATAATCCATGATGGTTTCCGCCACCTGAGGATTGTCTTCCACTACCAAAATCTTCATGCTTTGCTCTCCTGGTTGGCGAGCGTTTCACGCTCTTTTCACACCGGATTCGGCATCCTGTTTGCCAGTGTAACCCCGAGGATCCCTGATGAAGAAGTCTCTCTGCGCCCTTCTGCTGCTGATGTTGTTGTCACTTGGCACCGCACAGGCGACCGAATTCAAACTGACCGGCCGCACCACCTGGCAGCTTGGCCAGTTGATGGTCAACGGCATGCCGTTCGTGATCGACGACCAGACCCGCTTCAAGGATTGGCTCAACGAAGATGATCTCGGCGGTACCTGGGTCGAGATGAAGGGGGTGGTGGAGAACGGCGTGCGCTATGTGCGCAAGGTCGAAGCCCTCGACGAAGATGACAAGGATGAGATGGATCTGGAGGGGCCGGTGGAAGGGGGGCGGATCTGGGGCTACACCACCTCGGATAACAGTCTGGCGCCGTTCGAAGGGCGCTGGCTCGAGCTGGAGTGCAAGTTTGACGGCATGCGCCTGAGCCGTTGCCGCGAGGATGACTGATCCGATCTCTGCGTTCCGATTAGAAATGCTCCCGAATGAAGCCCATGCTTGTCCAGCATGGGCTTTTTGTTCAGGGACGAACGAAGATGGAACAATCGAGAAAGTGGTGTGCATGGATGCTGGGTGTGCCGCTCTGGGCGGCGCAGGCGGGAGCCGACGAATTGTGGCTGGTGGAGCTGGAGCACAGCGATGGCATCCGCCTGCAATTTCAGGGGGCCGAGGTGGAGCAGGGCAGTGCCGCCATCTGGCGGCAGGGGGAGATTTGGCCGCAGCCACTCAAACCCGGCGACCAGCTCGCCCTGCTGGTGGCCGATGGCGTTGCCACCCGGATTGAGCTGCTGGCCGCCAGAGCCCCGCTGGCCAATCAGCCCTGGCAGCGGGCGCAAGATCGCCTGCAATCCTTCGATGATCGGCAGCTCACGCTGGCCACCCTGGGCACTGTGCCACTCAATTCGCAGGTGCGCTGGGTCAACGGCTCGGTCGCCGATCTGCACGCCGGGAGCGAGCTGGTATTGATCCGTTCGGCGGATGGAATATTGCAGGGAATTGAAGTGAACAATCCGGAAGAGTAATTCAGCATCTTCTTATTTAATATGGTTTCACCATATTGTGGCAGCCATTAAATAATGACTGTCACAATATTTATGATTTATTCCTCAATAAAGTCATCGCTCTAATTATTTTCCTGTATCACCATTATTTTGTTTGTCATGGATGTTTTTTGGTGGTTTATTTTATTTGTGTCAGGTTTTGTCGGAGTCCATACCTGTCAAATGAAAAAGGATATTTCTACACAATAACAATTATCGTATGTCTGAAAGAGGGATAAATGATGAATAGAATAATTACCGCCAATCTGGCGTTTTTGGCGTCTTCATTGATGCTCGCTCAGGTGCAGGCGGCTGAACCTGTCTACCCTGATCAGGTCAAGTGGGCGGGTCTTGGGACGGGCGTCTGTGCCAGTGGTTATCGTCCTCTGACCCGCGATGAAGCCATGAGTATCAAGGGTAATCTGGTCAGCCGCATGGGGCAGTGGCAGATCACCGGGCTGGCTGATCGCTGGGTGATTATGGGGCCGGGATATAATGGCGAAATCAAACAGGGCACTGCCGGAGAAACCTGGTGCTATCCCAACTCACCAGTTTCCGGAGAAATACCAACACTCTCTGACTGGAATATTCCGGCGGGTGATGAGGTCGATGTGCAATGGCGGCTTGTCCACGACAATGATTATTTTATCAAGCCAGTCAGTTATCTCGCTCATTATTTGGGGTACGCCTGGGTGGGTGGAAATCATAGCCCCTATGTCGGGGAAGATATGGATGTTACCCGGGTTGGCGATGGCTGGCTGATAAAGGGAAATAATGACGGCGGCTGCTCCGGATATCGTTGCGGGGAGAAGAGCTCCATCAAGGTAAGCAACTTCTCATATACCCTGGAACCCGACTCCTTCAGCCATGGTCAGGTCACCGAGAGCGGCAAGCAGTTAGTGAAGACCATCACGGCCAATGCGACCAACTACACCGACCTGCCCCAGCAGGTGGTGGTGACCCTGAAGTACGACAAGGCCACCAACTGGTCGAAGACCGACACCTACAGCCTGAGCGAGAAGGTGACCACCAAGAACAAGTTTCAGTGGCCGCTGGTGGGAGAAACCGAACTGGCCATCGAGATCGCTGCGAGCCAGAGCTGGGCCTCCCAGAAAGGGGGCTCGACGACCGAGACCGTCTCGGTTGAAGCGCGCCCCACGGTACCGCCTCACTCCAGCCTGCCGGTGCGGGTTGCCCTCTACAAGTCCAACATCTCCTACCCCTACGAGTTCAAAGCCGAGGTCAATTATGACCTGACCATGAAGGGCTTCCTGCGTTGGGGCGGCAATGCCTGGTATACCCATCCGGAGAATCGTCCGACCTGGGAGCACACCTTTGCCGTCGGCCCGTTCCGCGACAAGGCGAGCAGCATCCGCTACCAGTGGGACAAGCGTTATATCCCGGGTGAAGTGAAGTGGTGGGACTGGAACTGGACCATCAGCGAGTATGGTTTGTCGACCATGCAAAATAACCTGGGTCGTGTGCTGCGCCCGATCCGTTCGGCGGTGACCGGTGACTTCTATGCCGAGAGCCAGTTTGCCGGCGATATCGAAATCGGTCAGCCCCAGACTCGTTCCGCGGCCTCTGCTCAGTTGCGTAACGCCTCTGCTGAAGGTGTGGCTCTGACCGGTGTGGATCTGGACAGCGAGGCCCTTGCAAACGAAGGGTTTGGCAATGTCAGTCTGACGGTGACTCCTGCCTATTGACCCAAGGGGTAAATCCCCTTGGCGGGGGGACCCTGTTTTCGTATCCGCCGTTCTCAAGGGGCCCATTGTTGTCCCTTTTTCCTTTCATTATGATGTCGACTCTTTTTGTCACAGGAACTGTGAGATGCTCTCCCAATTGCTCGGCTCCTTGAGTGGGCTGCTCCCCTTTATCGCCTACTTTCTGCTGGCCATGGCGCTGCTGGCGACCTTCATTCGCCTCTATACCTGGCTGACGCCACACCACGAATTTGCCCTGATCCGTGCGGGTAATCCGGCTGCTGCCACCGCGTTTGGCGGCGCGCTGATTGGCTTTGCGCTGCCCTTGGCCAGTGCAATCAGTCACTCTCTCTCCCTGCTCGATTGCGCCATCTGGGGCGCGATTGCCCTGCTGGTGCAGGTTGCCGCGTTTCGGGTAATGCAACGCTGGCTCACCGACCTGAGCGAACGGATCTCCCGTGGGGAGATGGCTGGCGCCATTTTGCTGGCTGCTGCCTCCCTGTCGGTGGGGCTGCTCAACGCTGCCTGCATGACCTACTGAGGATCCCATGAAGAGCAGCAACAAGCGAAGTAGCCAGGTCGCACTGGTCATGATGGTGCCGACAGCCTCCCTCTGGCTGCAGGGGTGCAACGAACGCCCCGAGCTGGCCTATGTCTACACCTCGGTCGAGACATGTGTCGCTGTCCCAAGTAATGATCCGGCTCGGTGCCAGCTGGCCTTTGAAGAGGCCCGCAGTCGCCACCTCCTGCGGGCGCCCCGTTATCCTGACCGGGTGGAGTGTGAGGCGGATTTTGGCGCAGGAGGGTGTGAGGATAAGGTGCCGCGGATGAGGGGGATTCTGACCAGCGGCGTTGCCATCGGAACAGACCCTCTCCCCGGGATCCCGACCCAGCCGCTCTATCAACGTACAGATGAGCCTTATGCGCTGCGCACCGCTCAGGGAACACGCTTGCCCGCAGGCAGTAGCCTGGTTCGGGTCTGCCAGAGTGCGGTGACACTGGAGCCCGCCTTACAAGTACGGCGTGGTGGCTTCGGTGGAGAAGCTGCGCGGCGAGCCAACTTCTGCCATAGCAATAGCTACAGCAGCGGAGGTTAAAGATGGAGCGCATTTCCTTACCCGAACGTCCGGATTGGCGCGAACGGGCTGCCGAGCTTGGTTTCGCGTTTCACACCTTCGATGGGGAGCCCTATTGGGATGAGAGCGCTTGCTATCGCTTCACCCTTTCGCAGATAGAGGATGATCTGGAGGCGCCCACCGAGGAACTGCATCAGATGGCCCTCTCGCTGGTCTCAAAGATAGTGGGCAGCGAAGAGTTGCTGACCCGGCTCGATATTCCCGAATACTGCTGGCCCGCACTGGAGGCCTCATGGCGACGTCGGGATCCCCATCTCTATGGTCGGCTGGATCTCGCCTATAACGGGCATGGGCCCGCCAAGCTGCTGGAGCTTAACTACGACACCCCCACCTCCCTTTATGAGTCGGGTTTTTTTCAGTGGATCTGGCTGGAGGATCAGCTGCATCGCGGTGTGCTACCAGCCGGAGTCGATCAGTTCAACTCCCTGCAGGAGAAGCTGTACGGCGCCTTCGCGGCCCTTGGCAATCGTGGCCCTTTGCACTTCACCTGCGTGGGCGAGAACCTGGAAGACAGGGGGAACCTCGACTACCTCATCGATATCGCCTTGCAGGCTGGTTGTGATGCCCGTTTTGTGGATCTGGAGGATATCGGCGAGCTGCAGGGCCAGCTAGTGGATCTGGGCAACGAGCCGATCCACGAGATATTCAAGCTTTACCCTTGGGAGTTCATGGTGCGCGAGCCATTTGGCCAGACGCTGCTCACAAGCCAGACCCGCTTTATCGAGCCAGCCTGGAAGATGATTCTCTCCAACAAGGGGATGTTGCCCCTGTTGTGGCAGGCCTTTCCTGACCATCCCAACCTGCTGCCCGCTTTTTTTGATCCCGATCCCGCTAGTCAGATGGCGCCGGGTTGGGTACGTAAGCCTCTCTATTCACGAGAGGGGGCCAATATCGAGCTGATGGATTATCAGGGTATGCGCTTGCATGAGCCAGGCCCATACAACGACTCGGGTTATGTGCTTCAGGCCTTTCACCCCTTACCCTGCTTTGCTGGCAGTTACACCTTGATCGGCAGCTGGGTGGTCGGCGATGCGGCGGCTGGCATTGGCATTCGCGAGGATGCGACCCTGATCACCAAAGACAGCTCCCGTTTCCTGCCCCATATCATCCTCGACTAGCCGTAGACCCCAAGGGGAGCAAGAGGTCGACTTTGTTAACGGCTTGTGCTTTAGATTTTCCCCCTTATACTGGCGCCATCTTGTCGGAGTGCTGACCGTCGAACGACGCGAAGCTGAGACCGTTAATTCGGGATCCGTGGAACCTGATCAGGTTAAAACCTGCGAAGGGAACAAGGGTAACTTGCGGGTTACCGCGCCGGAGGAGGAACAAGCCTCTTCCGCTCATCGAAGGGATAACCCTTGATGGGTCAGGGCGCACAGGAGGGAGTCTGTCCCGTCCGGTTGTCCAGCACGTGGGGCGCCTTGCCCACAGCATGCAGAGAGCGGGAAGCGGCAGAACAGCAGCGCGGAGATCCATCCCGCGCGCACTCCCTCCCGACATAAACACCCCGCCGCAAGTTCATCTTCTCCTCGAACTCCAGACAAGCAAATACCCATAACTTCAACCAGTTAATGTGAGTTTTGCTATGTCTACTTCCGTATCTGATACCGCCAAATCCAGCCGCCGCGAGCAGCGTTCCAGCGCTCAGGCCTTTATCGACAGCCTCAAGGGGATGGCTCACCCCAACTCCCGCCGCATCTTTATCGAAGGCTCCCGCGCCGATATCCGGGTGCCCCTGCGGGAGATCCAGCTGGCCGACACCTTCGTCGGCGGCACCAAAGAGGCACCTCAGTTCGAGCACAACGAGCCGGTGCCTGTCTACGACACCTCGGGCCGTTACGGGGAGGAGGGGGTCGCCATCGACGTGCGCCGCGGCCTGCCGCGCCTGCGGGAGAACTGGGTGCTGGAGCGTGATGACACCGACGAGCTGCCGGGGCTCAGCTCCACCTTCACTCAGGAGCGGCTGGCCGACGAGGGGCTGGATCACCTGCGCTTCGAGCATCTGCCGAAACCGCGCCGTGCCAAGCCGGGTCGCCGGGTCACCCAGCTCCACTACGCCCGTGCCGGTATCGTCACTCCCGAGATGGAATTTATCGCCATTCGCGAGAACATGGGTCGCGAGCGGGTGCGCTCTGAACTGTTGCGCACCCAGCATCCGGGCCGCGATTTTGGTGCCCGCCTGCCCCAGAACATCACCCCCGAATTTGTGCGCGATGAGGTGGCCGCCGGTCGCGCCATCATCCCCAGCAATATCAACCACCCGGAAGCGGAGCCGATGATCATCGGCCGCAATTTTCTGGTGAAGATCAACGCCAACATCGGCAACTCGGCGGTCACCTCCAGCATCGAAGAGGAGGTGGAGAAGCTGGTCTGGTCGACCCGCTGGGGCGCCGACACCGTGATGGATCTCTCCACCGGTCGCTATATCCACGAGACCCGCGAGTGGATCCTGCGCAACAGCCCGGTGCCCATCGGTACCGTGCCCATCTATCAGGCGCTGGAGAAGACCAACGGCATCGCCGAAGACCTCACCTGGGAGCTGTTCCGCGACACCCTGCTGGAGCAGGCCGAGCAGGGGGTGGACTACTTCACCATCCACGCCGGCGTCCTGCTGCGCTTTGTGCCGATGACCGCCAAGCGCCTCACCGGCATCGTCTCGCGCGGCGGTAGCATCATGGCCAAGTGGTGCCTCTCCCACCACAAGGAGAACTTCCTCTACCAGCACTTCCGCGAGATCTGCGAGATCTGCGCCGCCTATGACGTGGCCCTGTCGCTGGGCGACGGTCTGCGCCCCGGCTCCGTCTATGACGCCAACGACGAGGCTCAGTTCGCCGAGCTGCGCACCCTGGGCGAGCTGACCAAGATCGCGTGGGAGTACGACGTGCAGGTGATGATCGAGGGGCCGGGCCATGTGCCGATGCACATGATCGAGCGCAACATGACCGAGCAGCTGGAGCACTGCCACGAGGCGCCTTTCTATACGCTGGGCCCGCTCACCACCGACATCGCGCCCGGTTACGATCACTTCACCTCCGGCATTGGCGCCGCGCTCATCGGCTGGTACGGCTGCGCCATGCTCTGCTACGTCACCCCCAAGGAGCATCTGGGGCTGCCCAACAAGGAGGATGTGAAGCAGGGGCTGATTACCTACAAGATCGCCGCCCACGCCGCGGATCTGGCCAAGGGTCACCCGGGCGCCCAGATCCGCGACAACGCCATGTCCAAGGCGCGCTTCGAGTTCCGCTGGGAGGATCAGTTCAATCTGGCCCTCGACCCCGACACCGCTCGTGCCTACCACGACGAGACCCTGCCGCAGGAGTCCGGCAAGGTGGCCCACTTCTGCTCCATGTGCGGGCCCAAGTTCTGCTCCATGAAGATCACTCAGGACGTGCGTGACTACGCAGCAAAGCTGGAGGCCGTTGAGATCAAGCTGGTCGGCATGGATGGCCAGCAGGAGCAGGTAGTGGCTCAGGTGGAGAGCGGCATGGCCCGCATGGCTGAGACCTTCAAGGAGACCGGTGGCGAGATCTACCATCAGACGGCAGCACTGAAACAGGCCGCAGGGGAGGAGGCGTGAGCAGCGCAAGCGGGGCTGTCAGCCCCGCCGATCTGTTGCCCATGACCGACTCGCTACCTGTGGTCTGGACCATCGCCGGTTCCGACTCCGGTGGCGGTGCCGGTATTCAGGCCGACTTACACACATTGCACGACCTTGGCGTGCACGGCTGCTCGGTCATCTCTGCCATCACTGCCCAGAACTCGGTGGCGGTGAAGATGGTCGACCCCGTGCTGATGCAGACCTTCACCGCCCAGATCGACGCCCTCGGCGTCGATCTGCCGCCCGCCGCCATCAAGATCGGTCTGCTGCCGACCCGGCTCCATGTGGAGGTACTGGCCCGCCGACTGGCGGCCATCGAGACCCCCTTCGTGGTCTACGACCCGGTGGCCATCGCCAGCAGCGGCACCCCGATGGCGGAGCCCAATATGCTGGAGGCGGTGCGCGAGCAGCTGTTGCCACGTTTGTCGCTCATCACCCCCAACGGCCCCGAACTGGAAGCCCTGACCGGACTGCCGGTCAGCAGCCCCGAACTGGTGCGCCTCGCCGCCCGCCGTCTGCGTGAACTCGGCGCCCGCGCCGTGCTGGTCAAGGGCGGCCATCTGGGTTGGAGCGGCGATCTCTGCCTCGATTACTACCAGGATGAGACCCGCGAATTCTGGCTGGCGGCGCCGCGCCTCGATACCCGCCACGGCCACGGCACCGGCTGCTGCTACGCCAGCGCCATCGCCGCCGTGGTGGCGCAGGACTACCCACTGGAGGACGCCATCACCCTGGCGCGGGCCTACCTGCAACAGGGGTTGGCGGCGGCGCAGGGGGTGGGCGCAGGCCCGGGCCCCATCGCCCATCTCGGCTGGCCCGCCGATCTTGCCCACTTCCCTCGCGCCGTGCTGGCGGGTTCAACACTCGATCACCGCTTCGGATTGTATGAGACAAGCAGTGCCCGCCTGCCGCAGGGTCCCTTTGCCGCAACCGAACACAACCTCGGCCTCTATCCGGTGGTCGATTCGGTCAAGTGGCTGCGTCGCCTGCTGGGGGCTGGGGTCAAGACCATCCAGCTGCGGATCAAGAATCTGCCCGCCGCTCAGGTGGCACCTGCCATTCGCGATGCGGTTGAGCTTGGTCGCCGTCATGGGGCGCGGCTCTTTATCAACGACTACTGGCAGCAGGCCATTGAGGCGGGCGCCTGGGGCGTGCATCTGGGACAGGAGGACATGGAGACCGCCGATCTCGCCGCCATTCAGGCGGCCGGGCTGCGCCTTGGCATCTCCACCCACGGCTACTTCGAGCTGATGCGGGCCCGCGAGCTGGCCCCCTCCTATATGGCGCTGGGTCATATCTTCCCGACCAACACCAAGGCGATGCCTTCGCGCCCGCAGGGGCTGGTGCGGCTGCATCGCTACCGCGCCCTGATGGCGGAGTGGCCGACGGTGGCCATCGGTGGCATCAGCGAGGAGCGGGTGGCGGCGGTCAAGGCAAGCGGGGTCGGCAGTATCGCGCTGGTCTCGGCCATCACGGCCAGCGACGACTGGCAGGGGGCGACCGAGCGGCTGCTTGCTGCCGTGGGGGCGGGGGATGAGCCGCGCTCGGCCACTGTTATACGGGAGGCAGAACATGCTCTCTGATGCCGCTTCTCTTAGTGACAAAGAGTATCTGCGATACGGCCGCCAGCTGATGCTGGCGGAAGTGGGTGAAGAAGGTCAGGCACGACTGAAAGATAAATCCGTGCTGATCGTGGGCTTGGGCGGGCTCGGCTCGCCGCTGGCCCTCTATCTGGCCGGGGCCGGGGTGGGCACCTTGTGGCTGGCCGATGGCGATACGGTCGATTCCAGCAACTTGCCGCGCCAGATCCTGTTCGATAGCGAGGCGGTCAACCACTCCAAGGCGGAGCTGGCCCGCGAGCGTTTGGCCGCCCACAACCCGCTGGTGGAGCTGATTGCCATCAACCAGCGGCTCGATGCCGCCAACCTGCCGGAGTTTGTGGCCGAGGTAGATCTGGTGATCGACTGCTGCGACAACCTCGCCACCCGCCAGGCCATCAACGCCGCCTGCGTGGCTCAGGACAAGCCCTGGATCTCCGCCGCCGCAGTGGGTTGGCAGGGGCAGCTGATGGCGCGTACCAGCAGCGATCACGCCTGCTACGCCTGCCTCTATCCGCTGGATACCAAGCTCGCCCAGAGCTGCGAGACCAGCGGCGTCACCGGCCCGCTGGTCGGAGTGATGGGCTCTTTGCAGGCGCTGGAGGCACTGAAACTGCTGCTCGGGATGCCGAGCCCGGTCGCCGGCACATTGCGCCGTTTCGATGCTTTGACCCATCAGTGGCAGACCCTCACTCTGGCTCCCGACCCCGATTGCCCGGTTTGCGGACAGCGCCGATGCCCGACACACGATAAGGAGATCACCCCATGACCCTCACCATTCGACTCAACGATAAAGCCCAGTCGCTGGCGGCAGGGCAGAGCGTGGCCGACCTGCTGGCGGCGCAAGACGTTAATCCACAGGGAGTGGCGGTAGCCCTAAATGGGGCCGTGCTGCCCCGTGGCCGCTGGGCCGAGACCCGTCTCAATGACGGGGACGAACTTCACCTCTTCACTGCCATTGCCGGAGGCTGACATGCTCAAGATTGCCGATCACACCTTCTCCTCGCGCCTCTTTACCGGCACCGGCAAGTTTGCCCGCCCGGAACTGATGGCCGCCGCCATCGAAGCGAGCGGCTCCCGGCTGGTCACCATGGCCATCAAGCGGCTCGAACCGGGCAAGGCCCACGACGATATCCTGAGCCCCTTGCTGCAACTCGGGGTCAAGCTGCTGCCCAACACCTCCGGCGCCAAGACCGCCGCCGAGGCGGTGTTTGCCGCCCATCTCGCCCGCGAGGCGCTGGGGACGAACTGGCTCAAGCTGGAGATCCACCCCGATCCTCGTTACCTCTTGCCCGATCCCATCGAGACGCTGAAAGCCGCCGAGCAGCTGGTGAAAGAGGGCTTTGTGGTGCTGCCCTACTGCGGCGCCGACCCCGTGCTCTGCAAGCGGCTGGAAGAGGTGGGCTGCGCCGCCGTGATGCCGCTCGGCGCCCCCATCGGCTCCAATCAGGGGCTGGTGACCCGGGAGTTTCTCGCCATCATCGTCGAGCAGGCCAATGTGCCTGTGGTGGTTGATGCGGGCATAGGTGCGCCGAGCCACGCTGCCGCCGCCTTTGAGCTGGGTGCCGATGCCGTGCTGGTCAACACTGCCATCGCGGTGAGCGGCGACCCGGTCGCCATGGGCCGCGCCTTTGCGCTGGCCTGCACCGCCGGTCGCAGCGCCTATGAGGCAGGTCTCGGCGCCCGCGCCCTGCAGGCCCAAGCCTCCAGCCCGCTCACCGATTTTCTGGGGGCGTTATGAGTCATGATGCTGGTGCGATGAGTGACTTCGAGCCTTTTGAACAACCCCAAGTGCGCCCGAGTGATAGCCCCCCTCTCGGCTCTTCACAAAATAAGGGAGAGGAGTTGGGGGTGAGGGCTAAGGAGCCTTCCTTTCTCGACCGCTGGCAAGAGCTTGATTGGGACGATATCGGCATGCAGATCCGCGCCAAAACTGCCGCCGACGTGGCGCGAGCGCTAAGCGCACCGCGCCGCACCCTGAGCGATTTTATGGCGCTGATCTCCCCAGCCGCCGAGGCGTATCTGCCGCAGATGGCGGCCGAGGCCGAGCGGCTCACCCGTCAGCGTTTTGGCAACACCATCGGCTTCTATGTGCCGCTCTATCTGTCGAACCTCTGCGCCAACGACTGCACCTACTGCGGCTTCTCCATGAGCAACCGCCTCAAGCGCAAGACCCTGAATGCAGAGGAGATAGAGCGCGAGTGTCTGGCCATCAAGGCGCGCGGTTTTGACAGCGTGCTGCTGGTGACCGGCGAGCACGAGCACAAGGTGGGGCTCGCCTATTTTCGCGAGGTGATGCCCATCATCCGCCGCCACTTCAGCACGGTGGGGATGGAGGTGCAGCCCCTCTCGCAGGCTGACTATGCCGAGCTGAAGAGCATCGGCCTCGACGCCGTTATGGTCTATCAGGAGACCTACCACGCCCCCACCTACGCCCGCCATCACCTGCGCGGCAACAAGCGGGACATCGCATGGCGCCTCGCCACACCGGATCGGCTGGGCCGCGCCGGTATCGACAAAATTGGCTTGGGGGCGCTGATTGGCCTCTCCTCGGACTGGCGCGCCGACAGCTACTTTGTCGCCGAGCACCTGAGCTGGCTTGAGCGCCACCACTGGCAGAGCCGCTATTCCCTCTCCTTCCCGCGCCTGCGCCCCTGCACCGGTGGGCTGGAGCCTGCCGTGGTCATGTCGGATCGCCAGCTGGCCCAGCTGATCTGCGCTTGGCGCCTCTTCTCGCCCACCCTGGACTTGTCCCTCTCCACCCGCGAGTCCGCCACCTTTCGCAACGGCGCGGTGCGCCTTGGCATCACCCAGATGTCGGCCGAATCGCGCACCCAACCGGGTGGCTATGCCGAGGGGGATAAAGAGGAGCTGGAGCAGTTCGCCATCCACGACGATCGCCCGGTCGGTGAAGTCGCCGCCGCTGTGCGGCAGGCGGGGTTGCAGCCGGTGTTTAAGGACTGGGAACCGTTTTTGGGGAGATAGAGGGTGATTTCACTTTGCCATACGCAGATCGGGGAGTGTGATGCCGAAACTCAATAGCTATTCGCGGTAAACGTTGGGCTTCGCAAGCTCAGCCGCAACCTACATCTGTGGTAGGTTGGTGCTGAGCGTAGCGAAGCCCAACAACATACGAGATGCTTGCTGCTGTTGTTTATGAGTTGCCAGCTGTTCTAATCAGATAAATTGGTTTCTTCATGCAATAAACGAGGCGCAATGAGAAATGAGGAACGTGAAAGCTATTAACCATCAGTAGAATATCTAGACTTATCATAAATATGCCATACAATACTCATAAGTTGGCAATTTTGGCATATATCATGATCAGACAGATTACCATAACTAACTTTCGCTCTATACGTAAAGAGACAATATCAACGGAAGAAATTACCACTCTGGTGGGTAAAAATGACGCAGGAAAATCAAATCTTCTTAGAGCATTGAATTTATTTTTTAATGGTAAGACTGATGCCGATGCTGACTATAATTTTCAATCTGATTTTAATATTAATGCTATTGTGCAGCAAAGGAAAGCGAAGGAAATTAAAGTCGAGTTAGTTCTTAAACTTCCGCGAAGTTATCGCAAGCCAGAGCAACCTGACACCGTATATTGGAGTAAAACATGGCGTGCGGATGGTTTTCACGCTGAAGTGCAACAGCACTGTGAAATTAAAAGTGGCGTCGTAGTAAACAAAAAGAATTTCCCTAAAAGAAGTAAAATACCTAGCCTGTTGAAAAGTATTAACTACATATATATACCAGCAATTAAAGATGCTAATTTTTTTCGAGACCTGCAAGGTAAGTTATACGATGTGCTAGCTATTTCATCTGAACAAGGATTGCACGCTTCAGCGAATAGTTTTGAGCAAGAGATCAATGAGCATATCAGTGAGTTGATGGGGGAGATTGATACTGTCTTCGCTAGTAGCAATAATGAAATAAAACTCCCTCAAAATTTAAGAAATATCTTTGGCGCCCTTGAGTTTAAAGCCGACAATATACCTTTAAGCCGCAGAGGTGATGGGATAAAAATCAGGCATATCCCCATGATGCTTTCATTTATTGCTCTGAAACAGCAAAGCATTGGCGCAAAAATAACTATCCGGCCTCAGATCTGGGGATTTGAAGAACCTGAAAATAATGTTGAATTCTCAACGTGCTTTGAACTTAATAACCAGTTAGTTGAGGCGGCGAAGAAGCATACGCAGATATTTATAACAACACACTCACCTGCTATATACTCACTTTCGTTTAACTCTTCATTGCCATCGGGTCTAAAGAGTATTAGCTATTATGTTGATAAAAAGGGACATGATACTAAGCTACAATCATGTAGTGAGTATGATCTTCACGGTAATACAGGATTTCTAAATCTTGTAACACCGTTAATTGAAGAGCATCGGAAAGTATGGCAAGAGAGAGAAGATGAATATAAGAGCACATTAGGTACTTTGTCATCTCAGTTGGCAGTATCTTCCAAGCCAAGATTATTTCTTGAGGGTGTTAGTGATCGTGTTGTAATTAATAGGGTTCTGCAGTATTTAAACAGGGCAGATGAAGTTTTTATTGATGTTCCAGATAATGCTTATAATAGTGCGAATGCTGCTAGTGATAGAGCTAAGGCATTTTATTTGCTTCAGAAACATGAGAAAGCAAAAATTTTAGGGCTTCTCCTTCTGGATGATGATGCAGCTGGTAAAGATGCAAAAACTCAATTAACAGAATTTTTTAAGGGACAACAATCACCCGTTAGTGCTGCAACCTATCCTCCACATGAAGCTCCTAAGCAACTTAAGGCTAAAGGTTATGTGTGGAGAGTGGAATTGGAACACCTCTATCCAGAGTGTATTTGGAGTTATGCATTAGAACAATCTTGGCTTGAAGAAATTCTTGATGAAGAGCAAAAGTTTACTGATGGTAAGCGCAAAGAGCTATTTAATAGTGGCATAAGCCCAATTACATATAAGGCTGATTTGTCAGGTTACCAGAGATTTATCGTTGATTATGCTTTCACACATCAAGGTAAGCGACATGTAAGTCAATACATTAAGAACATGAGTGATGATGAATTACTTTCAAAAGGTATTGTTGCGGCTTTCGAACCGGTGATTGAAATAATTGTTAAGAAGCTAAAGCTTTCACCTATTTCATTAGAAAGAACAACCGCTGAGAACTCAGAGCCGCCTCTTATCCTCACGAAAGCATAGCGGATGAATCATCTAGCTAGATGACAGAATATTTATTATTTTGTCCGTAACGTAGAGGATTACCGGATATAAGAGGTGACGGAGAGTGTGATTGCCTATCACCGTTCACCTCGGATAACGCTATATAATCTTCCTTACTACAGAAGTCAGCTGGAATAAGAGCATAGATATGAGCATCAAGAGGCTGGCCATGAAGAAAGATACGGTTCCTTGCCCGGCATTCAAAGGCGGCCCCTGCAGCGATGGCAACAGCTTCGCTGGCGTTGTTGCCAACCCCCATCACGATCTCCAGTCGAAATAGTCCCAACTGCTGAAAGCCAAAGTCACGGAGCAGGGCGACCGCTGGTTGATACCTGCGCCACCCAGCAATTGGCCGGTGGTGGCGCAGAAGATGCCCATGTCAAAGGCGCGTCCCGCCGCACAATCCTGCTCGCAGCTGGCAAACCACTCCAGTGCGCTCTCCCGGGTAAATGAAAGGGAGCACCAGCTCATCCATTTGCCGACCGTCTCGATGGATTCGTGGGCCGCGCGGACAAACTCGTCGGCATCGTCCGCTTTGAACGGGCGGATCACGATATTGGCGTTGGCAAGGCGTGGGAGTGTCATCACTTGTCCTGCTTTTTCAGAAAGTAACTGATATGCCCCGGCGGCATATCGGGCAGCTGGCCAAAGACCTCGTAACCCTGCTTCTGATAGAAGGGGAGGGCCTGAAAACTGGTGGTTTCCAAGTGGTAGTTGCTGATGCCCTTGCTTTGGGCGTACTGCTCCATGGCGCTGAGCAGGCGGCCGCCCCAGCCATCACGGCGGATGCTTTCGTCGATCCAGAGCCAGTCGACATGCAGCCAGCCCCACTTGATGTCGGCGATGATGCCGCCGTGTACCTTGCCCTCTTTATCTTTGATAAAGCTGGCGATCCGCTCGCGCCGAAGTTCGTACAGTTGAGGGCCTGCCTGGCTTACGTTGTAGCCCGAGAGACCAATACGAAGCGCTTCGATCTCATCGTCCTGAGGCGGTTGGGGTGGGGTGAGTTGCATAGTGCTTCCTGCTTGATGGTGGTTGTCTCTAACGGGTTGCCGCTTCCAGCGCGGCTATCTCACCGCCGCTGATAAGCGGCAGGTTGCGGCTGATCTGCTCCACCGGCCAGTCCCACCAGGCGATGGCATTGAGACGGGCGATGGTGTCGTCGTCGAAGCGGTAGCGGATCACCTTGGCGGGATTGCCGCCGACCACGGCGTAGGCGGGTACGTCACCGGTAACCACGGAGCGGGCGGCGATAATGGCGCCGTTGCCGACCTTTACTCCCGGCATGATCAGGGCGTCATAGCCAATCCAGACATCGTTGCCGATGACGGTATCGCCCTTGTAGGGGAGGCTGCCCGGGGCGGGTGCGGCATGCTCCCAGCCGTTGCCGAAGATAAAGAAGGGGTAGGTGGAGAAGCCGGAGGTCTGGTGGTTGGCGCCGTTCATGATGAACTTCACCCCGCGGGCGATGGCGCAGAACTTGCCGATGATCAGCTTGTCGCCGATGAAGGGGAAGTGGTAGAGGACGTTGCGCTCGAAGCCCGCCGAATCCTCCGGGTCGTCGTAATAGGTGTAGTCACCCACCTCGATATTGGGCCCCTTGATGGTGTTCTTGATAAAGCACACCTGGGGAAAGCCGTTCATGGGGTGGGGATTGGCGGGATCGGGTCCGTGCATCTGGTCTCCTTGGATGGGCCGGGCTAGAGCGCCGGGAAGTAGCAGGCGCTCATGTCGATGGGGTGATCGGGGCAATTGGGTAGATAGAATTGCCAGCCCGCATCGGAGAAAGCGCGCAGTTCGGTTTCGACAAACTTGATGGCGAGGCTCAGGGCCTGCAGGCTGTCGATGCCGTAGATAAAGGTCTTGTCGCTCAGCCCCGCCAGCTTCACCTTGCAACGCCAGTCACCGCTGGCGGACTTGGGATCCGGCTCGGGGGCCTTGATGGCGATCTTGAGGGTGAGCTGTTCCCCTTCGGTGCTGATGGCGTCGAAGCGGGCGGTAACGATGGCGTTTTTCATCTGGCGATTCCTTTTCCGTGGTACAGCCCCTGCGGTTGCGGGTGGCTGGCGTTCCTGATGGCTGATGAGGTGAAAACTGGACTCAGGACGGCCAGCGTAAATGAACTTGTGAGTTGAAACAACGGGATATGCGCGACCGGGGGAGGGGGCTTTCGCCGCCGTGAGCGAGCGCAGTGGCGGGAGTAGCAACGCGCTGGCCACCTGTGGTGGCCGAGAGGCTGGCAGGCTGCTAGATGTAAAGGATTGTTGGCTGTGGCCGCAGATTTTTCTGCGCTGCCGATGAGGGTGCGTGAGTCCTCTTGAGGCAGAATATCTCCCCCCTGTTTGACGCTGAAGTACAGGAGTCTCCGTGGCGCTTTCGGTAACCCAGCTTTATGAAGTGATGGCCCAGCTGCCAGATCCCGTCTTTATCCTCAGTGAAGATGGCTATTACGTGGAATATATCGGCGGCATGGAGCAGCAATCCTACCACGATGGCAATCCGCTGGCGGGCAAGCAGCTGGCCGATGTGCTGCCACCCGAGATGGCCATGTGGGTCAAGGCGCAGGTGGCCGAGTCACTGGCAAGCGGTCAGGTGCGGGTGGTGGAGTATGAGCTCTCCGCCGCCGAGGTGGGGGGGATTAATGCCGCCGCCGGGCCGCAAGGGATACAGCGTTTCGAGGGCAAGATTGCGCCGCTGCCCTCCCTCTATGACGGCAAGCGGGCGGTGGCCTGGGTGACCCGCAATATCACCCGCCAGTACGAGTTGCAGCAGCGACTGCTGCGCCAGAGTGAAACCGACCAGCTGACCGGCCTCTACAACCGCCGGTTCTTCTTTGAGCACTGCCAGCCGTTGCGGGCAGGGGAGGCCCCCTGTGGTCTTATCATGCTCGACATCGATCACTTCAAGCAGCTCAACGATCGTTACGGCCATCAGCAGGGAGATCGGGCCTTGCAGCGCTTTAGTTGTTGTATCGATGCCCTGTTGCGGGCGGATGACCTCTTTGTGCGCAGCGGTGGCGAGGAGTTTCTGATCCTGCTGCCGCGGATCGATGAAGCCGGTTTGCAGCAGATGGCGGAGCAGATCCGTGCCGCCGTCGAAGCGCTGCCTGCCGATCCGGTCGCCATCACGGTCAGTCTGGGCACAACCCTGGTGCAGCCGGAGGAGGAGATCAATCAGGCGCTGGCTCGGGCCGACGAGTGGCTCTATCGGGCCAAGCGGGCAGGCCGTAACCGGGTGGCGCACTGCCCGGCAGGTTAAGAGTGCCACCCCGGTCGCTGTCGGAAATAGCCTGCGCTTTTACCCTGAATAAATTGGCTGACATCACTGTCAATTAGTAGAAAAGTTGGCCGTATTATTTAACTCATATTCCACAGCTTAAGGTGTTAATATTATCGGCCTGATCGCTGGTCTTATTTATGTTGTTGGGCAACAGCATGAGGTTTTATCGGTATGTTATCAAACAGGTTTGAATCGGGTTTTGGGTGACGAATGTGATACATCCTGTTGTCTTTTGAAACATTCCGATTCAAACAGTCATGAATTATTAACCTTGACCCGGATTGCGATTTCAACGATGGTAGCGTGGCAGCTCCGTTTCTCTCCGGTGGCCCTGTTGGCCGCTGGCGGCGTTGTTTTTTCATGTGCAGGGCGATATGCAACGACATATCTCCAGCCTGTTATTCGGGCTAATAAAAATAATGATGACAGATTAATAAGGTATATATTGCAATGAGTGTTTCTATTGCTGAAAAGAGTAACCCTGTTTCAAAATTGAAATGGGAGAAAAGCGATTCGGTATGGACCATGGGCCTATATGCCACTGCTGTCGGTGCCGGTACGTTATTTCTCCCTATTACTGTTGGCAGTAATTCTCCGGTTATTTTGCTATTTATTTTATTGCTGGCTTTTCCGCTCTCTTATTATTCCCACCGGGCATTGAGCCGCTTTGTGCTCTCCAGCTCCCATCGGGAAGGGGATATCACCCATGTGGTGGAGGAGCACTTCGGTGCCAAGGCGGGCAAGCTGCTGATGCTGGTCTATCTGATGGCCTTCTACCCCATCATTCTGGTCTACAGCATCTCCATCACCAACGCGATCCAGAGCTTTGTGGTTCACCAGCTGGGGGATGCCGAGATCCCGCGCGGTCTGCTGGTATTGGGGGTGATGTTGGGTCTGCATCTGGTGCTGCTGGCGGGCAAGCAGATCGTGGTATCGGCAATCAGCGTGCTGGCACTGCCGATGGTTGCCTTTCTGATTGGCCTCTCCATCTATCTGCTGCCCCAGTGGAGCCTCTCCTATTTCAGCGAGAGCCAGCCAGTGGAGTGGCGTGATCCGGCGTTCTGGAAATCACTCTGGCTGATCGTGCCGGTGATGGTCTTCTCCTTCAGCCATGCGCCCATTATTTCTTCCTTCAGCGCAGCGCAGAAAAAGCGTTGTCAGGAGAGTGCCGACCTGCGCGCCAAGCGGATCATCAAGTGCAGCAGCATGCTGATTTGCGGCAGCGTGCTCTTTTTCGTGGTGAGCTGCGTGATGAGCCTGAGTCAGGCCGAGATGGCGCTGGCCCGCACCGACAATATCTCGGTGCTGTCGGCGCTGGCGAACAAGTTCTCCAACCCGCTGATCGCCTATGTGGGGCCACTCATCGCTATTCTGGCCATGTCCAAATCTTTCCTAGGCACCTCCATGGGGGTGAGCGAGGGGACGGTGAGCATGGTGAGCGGTGCCTGTCAGGGGCTGGGGCTCTCCCTCAAGGAGTCAACCATCGCCCGGGTGTCATCGGTGATCCTGTTTATGGTGACCGCCGTCATCACCTATCTGAACCCCAACGTGCTCGACATCATCGAGCGCGTCAGTGGCCCGCTGATCGCGGTGATCCTGTTTCTGCTGCCAGCCTGCTCCATCTATCGCTTGCCCGCACTCAAGCGTTATCGCGGGCCGAGTACCCTTTTTGTGTTGGTGATGGGGCTGCTTGCCATCTCGGCCCTTATCTACGATCTGCTTTGACCGGGCGGTATCCCGCACAAATCAAAAAGGGCGACCATCTGGTCGCCCTTTTTCTTTGCCTCGGATTTAGCCGAGCAGGCCGCTGGCGCTCTGGCCCGCCATCAGTAAGCCGATGGCCAGCACGCTGAACCAGACCAGGGTTGCGCTTACCAGCAGATAGCCGCTGGCAACGAACAGACCGTCCCGCTGCAACATGCCGGTGGCCAGCAGCAGGATGGCCCAGGCAGGCATGGCGTTGGTGAAGGGGATGGCGCCCAGGGGCAGCATCAGCAGCAGGGCGGCCAGCATGATCAGCAGGCCGTTGCAGCGGTTGACCGTGTTGCTGCCGGTCAGCACCAGCAGGCGCGGGCGGATAACGCGATCGACCCGTGCCAGCAGATCCGCCCCCTTGTGCAGGGTCGGCTTGAGCTGGTCGGCGGCGAAGCGGCGCTCCATCAGCATGGCGGGCAGCCAGGGCACCCGATTGAGGGTGATGCCGATGCCGATAAAGAGGATCAGCAGGCCAAACGGGGTGCTGACCCCGGGAATGGAGACCGGCAGCAGGAAGGGGACGGTGAGCAGCACGCAAAACAGCAGCATTCCCTGTTCGCCCACCAGCTCCAGCATCTGGCGCAGGCTGATGTGGCTCTCGTCGATGGCATGCGCGGTGGCCCGCAGGGTATCCGCGAGGGTGGTTTGGGGGTCGTGAAGTTGCGCGGCAACCATTCCCTGATGTCCTTTTGAGTTGTGATAACGGGCCCCGATGACCCGATTTGGCGCCAGCATACGTGGCAGAGGTTAACCGTCGATGAATGGTGGCGGGGCGCATAGCGACGCCAGTGGGGCGGCTCGGCAGAGGTTCCGGCGAGAGGGAAATCCCGCGATGAAAGTGATCCGGTACAGCCGCCGTTTAGGATGGGCCTAGGACGCCTCTGGTATGCTTTCTGCACAATCACACAGGGAGCAGGGGATGATGATGAAGAGAGCCAGGATAGTGATGATGGGGCTGTTGCTGCCACTGGGGCAGGCCTGGAGTAGCGAGGCCGCGACCACATCCGGTTGGCAGGTGACGCCGTTTTTTGGCTACAGCTCAGCCATCGACTTCGAGAAGAGCGATGAGGTGCAGCCGGTGCCGCTTTCTGCATCGTTTGATTCACTGCAGGGGCAGAGCTCCGGCAGCTGGGGCCTCTTTATCAGCAAGGAGGTGGATGATCCCGGCATGATCGAGCTGCTCTACAGTCACCAGTCCACCACCCTCTCTCCCGACCAGCCGGATCGCCTGACGGTGGATACCCTGCACTTTGCCGGTGCGCTGACCCTCTCTGACAATCTGATGGCGCCCTATATCGGCGCCGGGATCGGGGTGACCCGCTTTGCCGCCTACGACAGCGAGGTGACCCCTTCCATGTCGCTGGCGCTCGGGGTGCAACCGCGCCTCGCCGAGCATCTGGCGCTGCGGGCCGAGGTGCGCGGTTATGGTTCGCTGGTCAACGACAACAATCAGTTTCTCTGCAACCCGGAGCAGTGCGTGTTCAAGGTGCGCGGGGAGCTGGTAACCCAATGGCAGGCCAATATCGGTCTTACCTTCCGCTTTTAGGCGAGGGGATTTTTCCCATGAAACAGGGGCCATTGGGCCCCTGTCTCAGCAGCAATCTTCCGCCGTGATCGGCAATCAATCGGTAGCTCTTCACGCCTCTTTATTAGTCGGCGTCGCCCATACAGCGCAGTTTCTGCCCGCCTCCTTGGCGCCATAAAGCGCCTGATCCACCCGTTTGAACAGCGAGACTGCCGGTTCCCTGGGCTCTCGGACTCCCACTCCCAGACTGACCGTCATGGTATGGGCCGGATCTGGGGCTATGGTGCGGGTCGCAGTGAGCAGGGTGTTGGCCAGTTGCTGCAGCTCGGCTGCGTGGGCGACGGGCAGCAGCAGGGCAAACTCTTCACCCCCGACACGGGCCGCCAGCGCACCGGGCGGGCAGTGCTGTTGCAACAGCTCGCCAAACTGCTGCAACACCCGATCCCCGATATCGTGGCCGTAGTTGTCATTGATCACCTTGAAGTGATCGAGATCCAGCAGGATGAGAGCGTGGCAAATCCCCTGCTCCAGAAACAGCTGCTGATGAAAGTAGCGCCGGTTTGGCAGCCGGGTCAGATCGTCGAACAGCGCCTGTTGTCTGAGCTGGGTATTGATGTGGAAGAGGTGGTGCATGGTGCTCAGGATACCGATGCTGCTTAGCAGGATGCCGCTGGATCTCAGCAGATCCTCGGCATAGATGGCGAGCCAGAGTGGCTGCGCCACCAGCTCATCCATGATGTCGGCGGTGGCCCCCATGATCCACAACATCAGACCGCAGGAGAGCATGCGGTAGGTGTGGGTGGGCAGGTGGGCGCACTGCACCACCCAGAACAGGAACAGCATGGTGAGCCAGTTGATCACCTCGAAGCCAAAGCTGACGGCGTAAAAGCGCTCGTAGGGGAAGTGGGGCAGCAGCAACAGATGAAGGGCCATGATGGCCAGCATCACTATCCCCAGCAGCGCGATGTGGGCGCGATGCTCCCGGTCGAGATGACGGTAGTGGGAGAGGCTGATGTCGAGACGATCGAACTGCATGGTGTTCCTCGGATTGGGCCTGCCATCAGGTTGCAAACAAGGGGCTGTGTAATGGCATGCCGTGGTCGGATAACAGGAAACGGCTGGTCTGTCAGTGTAAACGAGCGGGCCTGCAGCGCGCGATATCGATGACGTCAGCTTGTGGGCTGGCTCAGGGTTTGCGCACTTCTGGTGCGTGAAGTATCGCCTGCCCTGTGACAGGGCGACCCTGGGCAGGTTAGCGCAGCTCATGCGCCAAATTGGTGCGTTGATGATGCGCAACCTTGCTAATATATTGATTTAAAAGAATTTAAATTTGTGGCCCGCTTTATGCTTTTTAGATGTCAGACGGTCTCTTGCGGTCATCGACGGCAGATGCAGTGATGAGGAAGTGGCAAGAGACATCCCCGTGCCGGGCGCGGGTGTGATTCTGGCGGGTTGCAGCAACACCTTGCGGTTCGCCACAGATTCAATCAGGAAAACGGAGCCGGTCTTGTACCGGTACGACAGGGAAGGAGAGTGCTCTATGGTCAAAAAATGGATGATGGCGGGTCTGACGATGTTGCCTGCCTTGCTGGTTACCCCAAGTTGGGCCGAAGAGGTCGCTCAGGTACAGGCGGCGGTGGCGCCGGTTGCCGCCATGACAATCAACAAGGGTGACAACACCTGGATGCTGCTCTCGGCGGCGCTGGTGATCCTGATGTCGATCCCCGGTCTCGCCCTCTTCTACGGTGGTCTGGTGCGGGCCAAAAACATGCTGAGCGTGCTGATGCAGGTCTTTACCCTGTTCTGCCTCATCTGCGTGCTCTGGGTGATCTACGGCTATTCGCTGGCCTTTACCGAGGGGGGCAATTTCTACGGCTCCTTCAGCAAGGTGCTGCTCAAGGGGGTGACCCCTGACTCCATCGCCGCCACCTTCAGCAAGGGGGTCGGGATCAGCGAGCTGATCTATGTGGTGTTCCAGGGGGCCTTTGCCGCCATCACCTGCGGCCTTATCGTGGGGGCGTTCGCCGAGCGTATCAAGTTTGCCGCCGTGCTGCTCTTCTCGGTGATCTGGTTCACCTTCGCCTATATCCCGCTGGCTCATATGGTGTGGTACTGGGCTGGTCCGGATGCCTATACCAGCGCCGAAGCCGCAGCAACCGCGACTGCAACGGCCGGTTATCTGTTCCAGCATGGTGCGCTGGACTTTGCAGGCGGCACAGTGGTGCACATCAACGCTGCCGTGGCGGGTCTGGTGGGTGCCTATCTGGTGGGCAAGCGTCTGGGCTATGGTCGTGATCCCATGACCCCCCACAGCCTGACCATGACCATGATCGGCGCCTCCCTGCTCTGGTTCGGCTGGTTCGGTTTCAACGCGGGCTCCGCGCTGGAAGCCAATGGTATTGCCGCACTCGCCTTTATCAACACCTGGGTGGCACCGGCTGCAGCAGCTCTCTCATGGACGCTGGCCGAGTGGGTGATGAAGGGACGTCCCTCCCTGCTGGGGGCCGCCTCTGGTGCAGTGTCCGGTCTGGTGGTGATCACTCCGGCAGCCGGTTTCGTCGGTGTGGGCGGTGGTCTGGTGATGGGCCTTATCAGTGGCGTGGCCGGTCTGTGGGGCGTCCACGGTCTCAAGCGCCTGCTGGGTGCCGATGACAGTCTGGACGTGTTTGGCGTACACGGGGTGTGCGGCATTCTCGGTGCTCTGCTGACCGGCGTTTTTGCCAGCCCGGATCTGGGCGGCACCGGGGTGTGGGACTATGTCACCAATCAGGTGGCCGAGGGTTACTCCATTCTGACTCAGGTGAAGATCCAGGCTATCGGGGTCGGTGTCACTCTGCTCTGGTCCGGTGCCGTGGCGGCGATTGCCTTCAAGGCGGTCGACATGCTGGTGGGTCTGCGGGTGAATGGCGATGCCGAGCGGGAAGGGCTGGATGTCACCTCCCACGGCGAGAAGGCTTACAGCATGTAATCCCGAATGCCAGACAACAAAAAACCGCCGGAACCGGCGGTTTTTTTATGACTCTATAGCTGCAAAGCCTGAGTTCACACTCTTAGTTCACGACGGCCACGTTGATGCTGCCATTGCCCTGGGTCATGCGCACGCGAGCACCCGGGGTGAAGGTGGGGCTGGCTTTCTGCACGACCACGATGGCTTCGCCGTTCTCTTTCTTGATCTCCAGCTCGACGCCGTCGACCTGATTCATCTTGTTGCCGATGGCGTTACCTGCTGCTGCACCGGCGATGGCGCCGCCTGCGGCTGCGATGTCACGTCCGGTGCCGCCACCCACAGTGCTGCCCAGCAGGCCGCCGACTACGGCGCCGCCAATGGTGCCAATCAGGGAGTTCTCATCGGCCTGGATCTTCACCGGGCGGGTGGAGATGATGGTGCCGTAGCTGACGGTCTGCACCTGTTTGGCGCGGTCTTTGGTGTAAACATCGCCAGAGTAAACGTCACTGTTGGCGCATCCGGTGATGGTGGTCGCTGCCAGCAGGGCAATAAGGGTCATACGCTTCAACATGGTGGGCCTCCTGGGCTGCACGTAATTTGAACAATCCGGTTGATGAGTGAACTTTACTCCAACCCCGTCACACATGAAATCGGCAAAATGTAACCAATTATGCGTTCTGTAACCGGTTTTGTCCTTGAATCGCAGCTGTACCGGAGAGGGTTTTAACCAGCAGCAGACGGTCTTCTCCGGGGCCGAAATAGTCGGCTATTTCCGCCTGCAATGTGTAACCGAGCCGGTAGTAGAGGCGCTGGGCCGGATTGGCCGGATCGACCGTGAGCCGCAGTTCGCTGATCTGCAGCGCCTGCTGGTTGGCCTCCATCTGGCGCATCATTCGCTCGGCCAGACCAAAACCGCGCGCCTCGGGCAGCACCGCCAGCGAGAGCACCCAGCCTTGCGACCGCTCCTGACCGAATCCCCCCAGCACATAACCCACCAGCTGCCCCTCGTATTCGGCCACCAGCAACAACTCGGGCCACAAATCCATCGCCTGACGGAAGAAGAAGGCGGGATAGACATCTTCGCCAAACACCTTGGCATCGATCTGCCAGATGGCGTGCATGTCATTGTGGGTGGCGGGGCGTAGCAGGGGCGGGTTGTGGTGCATCAGGACTCCATCGGCAGCAAACGGATCGGCAACGCCGCTGACCTTGGGGTCAACGGCAGAAAAGGAGTCATAGGGTAGTGGTCATCCCCTGCCGGATGCAAGGGATTGGCGGTTATGGCGGCAGGGGGCGGCTCTGGGGCAGTTTGGGCGCTTTGCGCAAGCCGTCGAGCAGGTGGCGGAGGGTGAGCCAGGGGTGGCGCAGCAACATGCGCGGGCCGCTCCACTTCATCACCTGCTGGATTTGTTTGCGCATCGCCGGTGCGTAACAGTGGATATTGCAGTTGGCGCAGGTGGGTTTGTGGCCGTGGCCATAACGGCAGCGACGAAGGCGCTGATGGGCGAAATCCCGCAACTGGCGACAGTGGCGGCAATGGGGATCCTGATGATGGTGCTGGCAGTAGAGGCGGATCATGGCGCTGACCGTCTGCTGCTCGCGCATGAGTCTGGGATGGTCACTCGCCTTTTTGCTGGCTGCGGCGTGTGAGCCCCGGGCTGGGCTGGCATGATGACTTTTCATGGCCGCCATTCTCCTGACCTGCTCGCATGGGATGTTGATACAGGTCAAAAGGGGGGATAAAAAACAGGGCCCGCAGGCCCTGTGTCATCAGATGAGGCTGGTTGCCTGCTCCAGCCAGGCGAGATCCTCGCCCTCGAGCAGCGGGCTCAGGCGGCGGAACACCTCGACATGGTATTCGTTGATCCAGCGGAATTCGGCCGGGCTCAGCAGACTGCGGTCGATCAGGCGGGTATCGAATGGCACGTAGGTCAGACGCTCGAAGCCCAGCATGGGCAGCTCGCCAACCTGTTCCAGCTCGGTCACGACTACCAGGTTCTCGCAGCGGATACCGAAGCCATCTTCGCGGTAGTAGCCCGGCTCGTTGGAGAGCACCATGCCCGGTTGCAGGGCAACCATGCTCCCTTTCGGCGCGATGCGCTGGGGCCCTTCGTGGACGCTCAGGAAGTGGCCGACGCCGTGGCCAGTGCCGTGGTCATAGTTGTAACCGGCCTGCCACAGCGGCATGCGGGCCAGCACGTCGAGCTGGATACCGGCGGTGCCGCGGGGGAAGCGGGCCTGATCCAGCGCGATATGGCCCTGCAGTACCCGGGTAAACATCGCTTTCTGCTCGTCGCTCACCTCACCCACCTTGATGGTGCGGGTGATGTCGGTGGTGCCATCCATATACTGGGCGCCGGAGTCCAGCAGATAGAGGCTGTCCTGGCCAAACGCGCGCGGGGTGCCGTTGGTATGGTGGTAGTGGCACATGGCGGCGTTGGGGCCGAGCGCGGAGATGGTATCGAAGCTCGGCTCGACGTAGTGCTCCTGCTCGCGGCGGAACGCTTCCACCTGATCGGCCAGGGTGCCTTCATCCACCCCCTCGAACTCGCCGGAGGCGACCAGCCGATCCAGCCAGGCGAGGAAGCGGGTCATGGCCACGCCATCACGCAGGTGAGCGGCACGCATACCCGTCAGCTCGATCTCGTTCTTGCACGCTTTCGGCAGCATGGTGGGGTCCTGTCCTGCCACCAGAATGGCGCCCGCCTCTTCCATGACGAGCTGGGTCCAGGCGTTGGCGCTGTCCGGATCGGCCAGCACCTTCTGCTGATCTTCACCGATGCGCTGCAACACGTCGCCCAGCTTGTCGATGGGGTAGACGGAGACATCTTGGCCAACGTGTTGGGTGAAGGCGAAGCAGTCAATCTTGTCGGTATCGACGAAGAAATCCATGCTGGTGTTGGCGTAGAGCACCGCAAAGCCCAGCACCACCGGCAGCCGGTCGATGTCGCGGCCACGCAGGTTGAGCAGCCAGTTGATGGGCTCGGCCTGGGTCAGCAGCACGGCATCCAGCCCGCGCTTGCGCAGGTCGGCCGCCAGCTGTTCACGTTTGGACTGGCTGGACTGGCCCGCCAGCTCCTCGCTGTAGAGGATGACCGGGCTCTTGGTCGGCTCCGGGCGATCGCTCCAGTTCAGGTCGATGGGGTTCTGCTCGACGCGGATCAGCTCGATACCGCGGTCGGCCAGCACGGCCTTGGCATTCTTGTACCAGGTCAGGCTGTGCAGGCGGGCATCGAAGCCAACACGGGAGCCTGACGGCAGCTGCTCGGCCAGCCACTGCACATGGGGATTTTCAATGAGGTGGAGGAATTCGAACAGTTCGGCGGGAGTTTGCATCCGCGCCTGCACCGTATAGCGACCATCGACAAAGAGGGCTGCCCGCTGGGCCATGATGATGGCGACGCCGGCAGAGCCGTTGAAACCGGTGATCCAGTCAAGCCGCTCGGCATAGGCGGGGATGTACTCGCCGAGGTGCTCATCATCGTGGGGGACGATAAAGGCGTCCAACTCCTGCATGGCCAGCTCGGCCCTGACTTGGGCGACGCGGGTTTCAATTATCTCGAAATTATTCATGTCGTTAGTGCCAGATGGTTGCTATATGAGTGTTCAGTTTTTATGGCCGCTGGCCAGAATCCGCTTGATCGACTGACCTGCCGCTTCGATATGCTGCCTGAGCAGCACCACCGCCTCGTGCTTGCGCCGGGCGCGGCACAGTTCCAGCAATTGGGCGTGTTCACGCTCCGCCTTGTCCACGCCGTCGCTGGCAAACAGCAGCTCGAAGCGGACATAGCGGTCACAGCTCAGATTGATCTGGGCGATCAGTTCAAGTGCCTGGGGGCGACCGGCTGCCTGATAGAGGGTGGCGTGAAAGCTGTGGTTCAACTCGGCCCAATGTTCGATCTGGGTGCCTGACTCCAGGGCGTGATCAAACTGGGCGAGGATCGCCTCCGCTTGTGCGAAGGTGGCTTCCGTCATCTTGTCGACGGCGTGAAACAGGGTATCGGCTTCCAGCAGCGCTCGCAAATAAAAGAGCTCTTCAATGGCCGAGGCGTCCAGCATGGTGACCACGGCACCGCGATGGGCTTCGAACTTGACCAGCCCCTGCGCTTCCAGTTGCATCAGGGCTTCGCGCACCGGGATGCGGCTCACGGCCAGCTCTTTGGCAATGGCATCCTGACGCAAGGGGGCGCCGGCGGGGAACTCCCCACGGAGGATCCGGCCACGGAGGTTTTCCATCACCATCTGGGTTCGGGTCTTGTAGGGTGGGGTCATGGTCGGGTCACGATTGGGCGTTACAGAATTGTATATTGTATAAAGTTTGGCTGAATCTAACCTGTCACAATAGGCAAAGGCAAGGTTTTGGCCCCCTTAACGGGGACGATGGCGGCGTTCGGGGCTCCACAAAAACAAAAATGCCGGTCAGCGTGGCTGACCGGCATGGTGTCACTGATACGAAGCGAGCCTGTTACAGCTGCGGGCCTGCCGCAACCAGACGTTTGCCTTCGTCGTTATCGGTGAAGCGCTCGAAGTTCTTGATGAAGCGCCCTGCCAGATCGACGGCCTTGGCATCCCACTCGGCCTTGTCGGCGTAAGTGTCGCGCGGGTCGAGGATCGCCGGGTTCACATCGTGCAGCGCGGTCGGGATCTCCAGATTGAAGATCGGCAGCACCTTGGTCTCGGCCTTCTCGATGGAGCCATCCAGGATGGCATCGATGATGGCGCGGGTATCCTTGATGGAGATGCGCTTGCCGGTGCCGTTCCAGCCGGTGTTGACCAGATAGGCCTCTGCACCTGCCGCTTCCATCCGTTTTACCAGCTCCTGACCGTACTTGGTCGGGTGCAGGGAGAGGAAGGCTGCGCCGAAGCAGGAGGAGAAGGTCGGAGTCGGCTCAGTGATGCCGCGCTCGGTACCGGCCAGTTTGGCGGTGAAGCCAGAGAGGAAGTGGTACTTGGTCTGCTCCTTGGTCAGCTTGGAGACCGGAGGCAGCACGCCGAAGGCGTCGGCAGTCAGGAAGATCACCTTGGTGGCGTGACCTGCCTTGGAGACCGGCTTGACGATGTTGTCGATGTGATAGATGGGGTAGGAGACGCGGGTGTTCTCGGTCTTGGAGCCATCATCGAAGTCGATGGTGCCATCGGCAGCAACGGTCACGTTCTCCAGCAGCGCATCGCGACGGATAGCGTGGTAGATGTCCGGCTCAGCCTCTTCGGAGAGCTTGATGGTCTTGGCGTAGCAGCCCCCTTCGAAGTTGAACACGCCGTGGTCATCCCAGCCGTGCTCGTCATCGCCGATCAGCTGACGCTTGGGATCGGTGGAGAGGGTGGTCTTGCCGGTGCCGGAGAGGCCGAAGAAGATGGCGACGTCGCCGTCCTGACCCACGTTGGCGGAGCAGTGCATGGAGGCAATGCCGCGCAGGGGCAGGAAGTAGTTCATCATGGAGAACATGCCCTTCTTCATCTCGCCACCGTACCAGGTGCCACCGATGAGCTGCATCTTCTCGGTCATGTTGAAGGCAACAAAGTTCTCGGAGTTGAGACCCTGCTCTTTCCAGTTCGGGTTGGTGCACTTGGCACCGTTCATCACCACGAAGTCAGGCTTGAAGGTTTTCAGCTCTTCATCGCTCGGACGGATGAACATGTTTTTCACGAAGTGTGCCTGCCAGGCCACCTCGGTGATGATGCGCACGGCCAGGCGGGTATCAGGGTTGGCACCGCAGAAACCGTCGACCACAAACAGGCGCTTGCCGGAGAGCTGTTTGGTGACCAGCCCTTTCAGATGTGACCACACTTCCGGGGTAATCGCTTTGTTATCGTTTTTACCCTGGTCAGACCACCACACAGTATCCTGGGTAGTGGCATCTTTGACGATATATTTATCTTTCGGGGAGCGACCGGTGAAGATACCGGTGTTTACGTTGACGGCGCCCAGCTCGGTCACCACACCGCGCTCGAACCCTTCTAGGTCAGGGCGTGTCTCTTCGGCGAAAAGCTGCTCGTAAGAGGGGTTGCGAACGATTTCTTGGCTGTTTTTGATGCCGTACTGGTCCAGTCCTAATTGTTGGGCCAGGGTGGGTTCTGCCACGATTGTCATTGTATTCTCCTGGGTTCAGAGGTTGGTAGGGTTCTATCTGACGGTCATCCTATCACTTAGGTGGTAGAGTTTAGCGATCGCCATCAAACTTTATAAAATAGGGTATTTTTTTGTTATTAAAGTTAAAGGCGGGTTTTGCCCGCCTTTAATTAGTGTAACTGGTTTGCATCATTGCCGGGAGCCCTGCTGAACAGGGTTTCGACATCGATCCCATTAAATTGGTACTGGGCGCCGCAATAATCACAGTGCATGTCGATCTTGCCGAGCTCCTGCACCATCTCCATCACCTCTTCCTTTTCTATCTGCAACAGGGCTCCTTCGCAGCGCTCGCGGGAGCAGGTGCAACGGAACTCGACCGCCTGCGGATCGAATACCCGCACCTTGTCCTGATGGTAGAGACGGTAGAGGATCTCTTCTGCCTGCAGGCCGAACAGCTCTTCATCCTTGATGGTGCTGGTGAGCTGGGTCAGGTGATCGAAATCGTTGCTGTGATCCTCGCTCTGGGCGGGCAGCTCCTGCAGCATGATGCCGGCAGCACGCGGCGCACCTTCGTGGTAGCCGGTGCGGATCCACAGCTTGGTAGCCAGCTGTTCGGAGCGGGCGAAGTAGTGCTCCAGGCAGCCCGCCAGGGTGTCGGCGTCCAGCGCGATGATGCCCTGATAGCGCTCGCCCTGTTCCGGGGTGATGGTGATGATCAGCTGGCCGTTGCCAATCAGGCTCTGCAGCTTGCCATCGCTCGGCAGCTCGCCTTCATAGCGGGCCACGCCACGCAGCTGCTGGTTGTTGTCGCCGTTGATGACGGCCAGACGCACCGGGCCATCGCCCTGCAGTTGCACTGTGATGGAGCCTTCAAACTTGAGGGTGGCGGTCAGCAGGCTGGTGGCGACCAGCAGCTCGCCCAGCAGTTTTTGCACCTGCACCGGGTAGTTCTGGGCTTCCACTACGTGGCGGTAGGTGTGATCCAGCTGGACCAGCTCGCCACGCACTTCGTACTCTTCAAACAGATAGCGATACAGCAGATCTTGGTTGCTCATCATGTATTCCTGGCTTTTCGGTGAGGTAAATCGGGCGGGCTGGGGTTGATGCCAGCCCGGTATCAAATCGGGGTCGGTCAGTACTGTTTGACCTTGAGCAACTGGCGTCGCTCCTGCTTGTCGGGGCGGCGCTCGGGGCTGGGGGCAAACTGGCTGTTGAAGCGGCGCGCCTCGCTGTTCTCGGCCCGTTTTTTCAGGCTCTCGGCGGTCTCTTCATAGAGCTGCTGGGCCAGCGGGGCCGATTTGCGCTGCTCGCTCAAGGCCAGCACCCGCACTTCGCGTTCATCCTGCCCCTGCCAGAAGCGGATCAGCGCCCCCACTTCCACCTGTTTGCCCGGTTTGCTGCGCTGACCATTGTAGTGCACCTTGCCCCCGTCGATCTGATCCCGCGCAATGGAGCGGGTCTTGTAGAAACGGGCCGCCCACAGCCACTTGTCGAGACGAACCTCGAGGGCACTTTCTGCATGATTGGGCATGAACAGGCTCCATAACGGGGAAAAGAGGTGGTCGATTATACCAGAGCACGGGGTCGGGATAGAAACCGGGCAGCCGCCGCGCGGGGCGCAAACCATGTCAAGGTGATGCAACATATGGGCAGTTTGCTGATTCACAAGGGAAAGCGCTGCTTTATCGGGTATCCATGGGGGCTGAGAAGGGCCTCCATACCGCGCATATAAAGCTGCCGCCCCGGTTGGGGGCGGCAGCGTTCACATCCGTTGACCACAGCTCAGTCAGAAGTGATCGTGCTGATCCGGCTTCTTCTGGTCGTGGGGGCCTTCGCTGTGGGCGATGGCGGTGCGGATCAGATCAACCCCGGCGCGGATAATCAGCACCCCCATGTTGACCAGCTTGACGCAGACCCACATGAAGGTGATGAGCAGGATCAGCTTGAGCACGGTCTGGAACGCTTCCAGGAAGTTCTGCTCCAGCTGGGCGGTCAGGCCGTTGGCGCTGGTCATCAGCCAGGTGTAGACCTCGCGCACGAACGGGATGCGGCTTGGCATCTCCAGTACATCCAGTGCGGCAGGAAGCGCCTGGAAGATGACGATGCTGCCGAACAGGATCAAAATGACACCGATGGCGATGCCGAGGAAAAAGCCGAACTGTCTCATGGAGGGCTCCAGCGTTTGCTGCATGAAATTGAAGATAGCCGCCAATAGTAGGGAGTGCCCTGCTTCATCGCAATCTTCCGTGCACCGCCAGCGCGGCGGGAACGGCGGCAATCCGGCCGCTACCGTTGCCCAACTATCTGATTTCTGGGAGGCTTGTCGCCATTGTGCATAGGGAAAGCAAATTGATGTCGAGAACCCTCTTTTTACTGTTGCTGGCGCTGTTTGCCGCTCTGGCAGCCCTGAGCGCCGAACCGGCGGCACCGACGGCAGCAGCCTGCGCCATCCGCCATCAGGATCAACTGCTGCTGGTGCAGGATCGCATCTCCTCCCGCTACAGCCTGAGCGGTGGCTATATCGATGGCGGCGAGAGCCCGCAGCAGGCGGCACTGCGCGAACTCTTTGAGGAGACCGGCTTGCAAGGAGAGGTGGTGCAGGAGCTGGGTCGCTGGCAGCGGGCGCTTATCTTCGCTTGTCGCACGCTGGAACCCATCGTCGCCCAGCAAGATTCCGATTTTGTCTCGCTGCTGAAGGCCCCCAATCTGGGCGGGGAGATCCTTAACGCCCGGCTGCTCGCGGTGGACAAGCTCCCCCGCGAGCAGCGCCGCTTCCCGGATCAGCTCGACTGGCTGCAATCCCGACTGGATAAGGTGCCCGAGAGCGAGGTGCACTGGCAGGCCGATTTCGTGGCGCAGGGCAATGCGCTGCATCAGGCCGAGATCCCGTTGATGATGCGCCTGCAACAGTGGCTGGGGCCCGATGTCTGGTGGCTGTCGGTCAGCAATCTGTTTGGTTCAGGCGGCTTTCAGCTAGCCCTGATACCTTTGCTGCTCCCGCTGCTGGGGTGGTCGCGGCTGCGCCAGCTGCTGTTCACCATGCTCTGGCTTGGCTTGCTGGTGCAGGCGAGCAAGGAGGGGAGCGGCTGGCCGCGCCCCTTCCATCTGCAACCGCTGCTGGCAACCCAGAGTGCGCAAGGCTTTGGCATGCCGAGCGGTCACACCGCCTCGGCGCTGCTGTTCTGGGGCGCGCTGCTTGGCTGGCTCTGGCCTGCCCAGCGGGGGCTGGCCTATTCGCTGGCGCTGTTGCTGGCCCTCACCACAGGTCTGGCGCGGGTCTGGCTCGGGGTGCACTTTATCTCGGACGTGGCGGCGGGGTTGCTGATCGGCGCCTTGCTGCTGGCCGCGCGTCCCTGCTGGCGTGCCGACAGGCAGTCGGCGGCTTGGCTGCTGCTGATTGCATCTGCGCTGGCGCTCGGGGGGCTGACCCAGTCGGCCCATCTGGCCGGGATCGGGCTGGCTGCGCTCGGGATCTGGATCGGTGGTTTGCTTACCCTGACTCGCGGCGGTTATCCCCCCATTGTGACCGGCGCGGTCACGCTGGCGGGGGGCGCTCTGATCGGGGCGGGGCTCTGGGCATTGCCACTGTTGACCAGCAGTTCGCTGGCTATCCTGCTTGGTCAGTTTGTGCTCTTTTTCGGGCTGGGGCTCTGGTTGAGCGCTGGCCTCTGGTGGATACTATCTCTCTTGAAACAAGACTCTCGACCCAGGGGCGGATGCCCTGACAGGGAAACCCTATGAACATGAAAAAAGTGGATTTGGCCAAGATAACCCTGGGGGTGCTGTTTCTCAGCATCCTGATTATCTCCTGTTTCCTGGTGTTGCAGCCCTTCCTGCCCGCGCTGGTGTGGGCCACCATGATCACCATCGCCACCTGGCCGTTGATGCTGATGGTGCAGCGGCTGTTGTGGGGCAAACGGTCGCTGGCGGCCCTCTTTATGACGCTGGTGCTGCTGCTGATGTTCGTTATTCCGCTCTTTATGACGCTGGCCAATGTAGCGGAGAAAGCGCCCATGCTGATCGAGCTGGGCACCAATATCAGCCAGTCGCCGCCGCCCGAGCTGCTCTGGCTGCAACAGATCCCGCTGGTAGGCGACAAGCTCTACGGCTTCTGGCAGCAAATTCTGGCGAGCGGTGGTCAGGTGCTGTTTGCCAAGCTGGCTCCTTACTTTGGCCAGACCGCCCGCTGGCTGGCCGCTCAGGCGGGCAATCTGGGGCTGCTGTTCGTTCACTTCCTGCTGACCGTCGGCATCTGCGGCCTGCTCTACCACTCAGGTGAAGTGGTGGCGGCCGGCATTCGCCGCTTTGCCCACCGTCTGGCAGGGCAACGGGGCGACAACGCCACCGTACTGGCCTCTCAGGCGATCCGTGCCGTGGCCATGGGCGTGGTGGTGACCGCCCTGGTGCAATCCTCGGTGGCCGGTGTCGGCCTGCTGATTGCCGGTATCCCCTACGCCATGGTGCTGGTGGTGGTGATGTTCCTGCTGATCGTCGCCCAGATCGGGCCCTTCCCGGTGCTGCTGGCCTGTATCGGCTACCTCTACTGGAGCGGCGACACCACCTGGGGCACCTTCCTGCTGGTCTGGTCACTGTTTGCAGGCACCATGGACAACTTCCTGCGCCCCTTCCTCATTAAGCGTGGCGCCAATCTGCCGCTCATCCTCATTCTGGTGGGGGTTATCGGCGGCTTGCTGGCGATGGGAATCATCGGTCTGTTTATCGGCCCCGTGGTGCTGGCGGTGGGCTACACCCTGCTGGATGCCTGGATCAAGGAAGATGACCAACCGGCGACCGCTGCGGTTGAAGCGCCCAAGACCGAGTGACGATTCGGTAACAAGACGATTTAGCTATTCATCGCTGATGCCAAGAGCCGCCTATAAAGGCGGCTCTGTTATTTGTAGTGATTGTGATTATGGCGATCGAGTCAGATTGGTTGATCCTTGCCAACCTCCATATCCCACATATGACCGTCTCATGTAGGTTCGATTAGCGAAGCGTAATCGGACGATCGAGATACCGCTGTCCCGGTGTTTCCATGAGTCAGCGGCATCTGTCAGAGGGGAAATTCGAGTAGCCGTTATAGCGGGGGAATTGATTTACGCGAACGTCCGATTACGCCTGACGGCTAATCGAACCTACGGGCTTTTTAGGCATCTGCAGCACCGCCCTTGTTTGCTGCGACGATTTCTTGCATTACCTTGTCAAACTCCATTAAGCCATCAATAGCTTCATCAAGGGGCATGCCACAGCCGCGACTCAGGACGAAGCCTGCTGCTAGGCGCTCACCAGCTAAAGCCAGTTCCAATGCCTCCCGTAAAATGGCATCTGGCGGGATAGTTTTGAAGAAACCCTCTATTCGACCACGCAGGTACCGGTACCTTGGCTCTGTGAGCGGATACCTAACTGTTGAGTTTTTTGCAATCTGACCAAAAACCGCTGCAGAGGAGGCTGACTCACGGGCACCGGTAAGACTCATGAGATCCTGAGCAACCTTTGCAGCTAGCTCTTGGTGGGATGAGAAGTAGTTGATCACATGTCGGGAGCGTAGCAAGCCCTTAAGGGTTGAAAGCTTTACCGCGGACTCGCCAACTTCAACATGCAGTGGATATACAGGATGGTTCTCTTCGTCCATTAGGTAGATGAGGCAGGGCAGCTTGAGAGCGGTTGCCTCTTCATACTCAAGGTGCGTAAGCGACTTCCCAGTTTCAGGGTCAATTGAGCCGTACCGCATTCCAAAGATGCCAACATATATATCTGACTCACGAACCAATCTTAGGCATTCTTCCTTCGGAGATCCGGGAAGTGCCCCAAAGTACTCCATTGCTTTGGCTCCGTGCTGAAGTCGAGCCACAGCATCTCGAACCATGGCCCGATGATGTTCAAGATCGATAAAGGTTGAACTGACAAAAACGATTTCAGCCATGATTCAGATACCTAACTGTGATTAGATGGAAAGCGGTAGTAATCCGTTAATATAGCCTTCCAGATAGCTCTGAATGGGTCTGGCTCCATCCACAAAAATTCATTTTAAATCAAAACATTAACTTCCTGGTGCCGGTGCTAAATCTATTCTCTTAACATCCTCTGTTGGCTCTATTTTTGATCATCGGGCAAAAATACACTTCTGGGGCGGCAATGGAAAGCGCCGCCGAGTCTCAGCCTCTTGAATAACTCGGGAGTGTGATCGCGGTGATACCCCATATGGTATTGCTGGCCAATATGCGGAACGGCGGCGGGTCAGGGGGCTTGCGGTCAACAGAAATGGGCGGAGACAAATAACCCGGGGCGTGGCAACGCCCCGGGTTATCAGTGGGTAGGGGAGTGTCAGGCGGGCTGGTGCAGGGTGATGCAGTGAATACCGCCACCGCCGGCGGCGACCGGATCGATATTGATCTGCACGATGTCGCGGCCGGGGTATAGGTGGGCCAGCAGATCATGGCAGTAGCTATCGGCGGCCTTGTCGCCAAACTCGGGTGCGATTACCGCGCCATTGATCGGCAGATAGTTGATATAACCGGCGGCGAAGTCGCGGCTGCGGCTAAAGCGGTTGTCCCGCACATCGAGCGGGGGCGGCAGCACATGCAGCTCCAGCTTGTTGCCGTCGGCATCGGTGGCCTGCTTGAGGATGGCCATATGCTGGCGAGTCACCTCGTAGTCGTGGGATTCCGGATCGTTGTCCATATTGACCACCACCACCCCGGGTCGGACAAAGCGGGCGTAGAAATCGACGTGGGCATCTGTGATGTCCTTGCCCTTGATGCCCGGCAGCCAGATGATTTTGCGCAGCCCCAGATTGGCTTTCAGCTCCGTCTCCAGTTGCGCCTTGCTCACCCCCGGATTGCGGTTGCTGTTGAGCCAGCAGCTCTCGGTCATGATGGCGGTGCCGTTGCCATCCACCTCGATACCGCCCCCCTCGCCAGTCAGCTTGCTCTGCAGATAGTGGGCATCCGCCTGCTTGCTGACCAGCTCGGCTACGCCCGCATCCTGTTCGTGCTCCTGCTTGTCGCCCCAGCCGTTGAAGTTGAAATCCACCAGCCCCAGCTCCCCTTCGCCGTTCTGGACGAAGACGCCACCGGTATCGCGCAGCCAGATATCGTCCAGCTCGGCGACGATAAAGCGAGTGTTCTGCTCGCCACAGAGTTGGCGGGCCAGCGCCTCCTCCTCTTCGCGGCAGAGCACACTCACCTTGGTGTAAGGGGTCATGGCTTTAACCAGCCGCCCTATGGTCGCCTGCACCTCCTTGTAATCGCGGCCCCAGATGGCCGGGCTGGCGGCAAAGGCGACCCAGACCTGCGCCTGTGGGCCAGCCTCATCGGGCATATGGAACTGCTCGCCGCTGGCGCTGGTTGCATTCTCATCGGCATTGCTGCTGGCCGCGTGGGCCTTGCCCGGCAGGTTGCCGAGCCCGGCCAGCACGCCGATGGCCGCCAGCTGTTTCAATACGTTGCGTCGGGATGGCATGAAAAGCTCCTTGGATGAGGGCGCTTTTGCTGTCGCTGAATGACCGGAAGTGACAAGCGCTGTTAATCGAATTGCGTTGAGTAATAGACTATCCGTGGCTGTGACGGCGAACAAACGATCAATTTTCCGTAAAAGTGATAAGTGGAGCTAATCAATGGTGTTCAAGCAGTGGCCCCCGCTCAACGTGCTGCGGGGCTTTGAGGCGGCGGCGAGACTCGGCAGTTTTCATCAGGCGGCGCAGGAGCTGCACCTGACCCAGTCCGCCATCAGCCAGCAGATCCGCTCGCTGGAGGAGCTGCTCGGCCAGCCGCTGTTTCACCGGCAGGGGCGCTCGGTCGCGCTGACCGATGCGGGGCAGGATCTGCTGGAGACCACCCAGAGCGTGCTGTTGCAGTTGGCGATGGGGATCCAGCGGCTGGAGCAGTACCGCAAACCGAACCAGCTGGTGCTCAACACCAGCACCGCCATCGCTCGTCACTGGCTGCTGCCGCGGCTGGGGGAGTTTCACCGCCTGCATCCCGACATCGATCTCTGGCTGTTCACCAGCGATGAAGAGCCCGACATGGCGGAGCAGACCGTCGATCTTGCCCTGCGCTGGGATCTCGGGCCGCAGGCCGAGTGTCGCCATCAGCACCTGCTGGCGGATCGCTTGCTGCCGGTGGCCACCGCCACCGTGCTGTCCCGGCCCGCGGAGGAGCGCACCACCCTGCACGGCGAGCGGGAGCTGGATTGGCATCACTGGACGCTGAGAGGAGGGGAGGATCTGCACCTGCAGACCCGTGGGCTCAACTTCTCCGATCCCGGCCTGCTGCTGGAGGCCGCCAGCGCCGGACTCGGTGTGGCGCTGGTGAGCGAACTGCTCTCCCGTCCCGCTCGTCAGCAGGGGTTGCTGTTGCCCCTCTCCACCCGTCGGGTCAAGGGGCCGCAGTGGGATCTGCTGGTGCATCAGGAGAGCGAAGGAATGCCGGAGTGCCGCGCCTTCTGCCATTGGCTCGGCCAGCAGTTTGCCGACGGTGAACCCGACCGGGAGGAGGGCGGGGTTGCCACCCTCTGAGGCAGGTCACTGAATCGGGGGCGCTGGCGTGGTTAAATGGTTGGCTCACTTCTTGCCGGATATTGCTGTGACCATGCCATCTGACCTTCAGCCGCTGCTCGCCTGGCCTGACTATCTGCAGGCATCCTGGCTGCGCTGCGCCCACCAGACCAGTGCCACCCTCTGGCATCCGCCCCACTGCGCCAAGGGGCAGACCTTGCAGAGCCTGCGCCAGCGCAAGCGCGACCTGCTCACCACCGGCGAGATGGCCCTCGAAGATCTCTACGAATTTATGGAGGGGCGCCCCTGCGCCCTGCTGCTCACCGACGAGAGCGGCTGCTTGCTGGCCCAAACCGGCCATCCCGACACCCTGCGCGAGTTGGCGGCACTGGGGTTTGGCCCCGGCGCCTTCTTCAGCGAGGGGCGCATCGGCACCAATGCCATCAATCTGGCGGCGCTGGAGGGAGTGCCGCTCTGCGTCAGCGGCCCCCAGCACTTCAATCAGACCCTCCACCCGTGGCACAGCTGCGCCAGCCCGGTCTACAACAGCAATGGCCGTCAGGTCGCCATCATTGCGTTGATTTGCAAGGTGGAGGAGGCGAGCGCCGGCGATCTGGCGCTCACCGTCAGTGCCGGGCGCGAGCTGGCCCATCTGCTGCAGATGGAGACCCTGATGCAGGAGTCCCAGCACCACTTGAGCGAACTTTACGCCCTGCTCGATGGCATGGATGACGGTGTGCTGGCCTGGGATCCGCAGGGCCGACTGCGCTATCTCAACGCTCTGGCGGCCAACCGGCTGCGGCTCGATCCGGCGCTCTGTCTCGGCCAGCCGCTGGAGCAGCACCTGTTGTTGCCCCAGCGGTTGCAGTTGGCCATCAAGGGGCAGACGCCGCTCAGCCATGTGGAGGTGACGCTGGAGCGGCTCGGCGCGCAGGAGGGGGAGTTTATCAATGCGCTGGTGAGCCTCAAGCCGTTGCCGGGGCCGGAGGGGGTCAGCTTTATCGCTCTGCTGCACCCGGTCGATCGGCTGCGGGCTATTCACCAGCTGCGCCAGACGGTGCCCGAGTTATCGGCACTGGTGGGGGAGTCGAGCGCCATGCGCAAGCTGCTGCGCTACGCCCGGCAGGCGGCCCAGAGTCAGGGGCCGATCCTGCTGCGCGGTGAGGAGGAGGTGGGCAAGGCCCAGCTGGCGGAGGCGATCCACTTTGGCAGTGAGCGGGCCGCCGGGCCGCTCATTACCCTCAACTGCAAGGCGCTACCGAGCGAGCGGATGGCGCTGGAGCTGATGGGTTCCGACGAGGCGGGGCAGGAGCGGGCAGGCAAGTTCGAGCTGGCCCACGGCGGCACGTTAGTGCTGGAGCAGGTGGAGTGTCTCTCTGCCCCCATGCAGGCGGCGCTGCTGCAACTGCTCAAGACCGGCCGCATCCAGCGCTTCGATTCGGCCCGCATCCTGCCGCTCAAGGTGCGGATCATCGCCACCAGCAGCGCCCCGCTGGAGCAGCTGGTGCAGGAGGGGCTGTTTGGCCGCCAGCTGCTCTATGCCTTGCAGGCGTGCGAGCTGTGGCTGCCGGGACTGCGGGAGCGCGCGGCCGATCTGCCGGGCCTTATCAGCCAGCAGCTGGCGGCGCAGGGGCGCGAGCCGGTGCGCCAGTTCAGTCCGGCGGCCCTCGACTGTCTGCTCGCCTATCCCTGGCCCGGCAATCTGGGGGAGCTGCGCAGCGCCGTCGAGCATGCCCTGCTTCACGCCGGTCAGGGGCCGATCCCGCCCGAGGCGCTGCCTGCCGCAATTCGGCACGGCTATCAGCGGGTGGCAGACGAGGTGGTGGGGCAACCGCTGCTCACGCTGGAGGAGCTGGAGCGGCAAGCCATCCTGCGCTGCGCTCACGCTTGCAAGGGACAGGTGAGCCAGATGGCCCAGCATCTGGGCATCAGCCGCACCACCCTCTGGCGGCGGCTCAAGCTGCTCGAGATCGATCCCGCCGACTATCACGGCTGATAGTTATTCAGGCCGTAGCGAACCGGCCCGCAGAAAACGAAACGGCCCCGCAGTTGCGGGGCCGTTTTATATGGAAGGGTCTGCCGTGGCGCGGTTACAGCCCCAGCTGGTGGGCGGTGACGATGGCCGCCAGCACATCCTCGGCGGTGACCTTGAACGGCATATTGTGGATGGTCTCGCCCTCGGCGGTAGAGGCTTTGGCCACCTCCATCAGGCGCGCCATATCCAGCTCCTTGACCCCCATCATATGCAGGTTGGTCGGCAGGCCCACCGAGCGGCAGAAGGCCAACACGGTTTCGATCTCCGCCATCGGGGCGTTCTCCAGCACCAGCTGCACCAGGGTACCGAACGCCACTTTCTCACCGTGATAGAGGTGGTGGCACTCGGCCAGCTGGGTCAGGCCGTTGTGGATGGCGTGGGCGGCGGCCAGCCCGCTGCTCTCGAAGCCGATACCGCTCAGGTAGGTGTTGGCCTCGATGATGTTCTCCACCGCCTTGGTGCAGAGTCCCTGCTCCACCGCCAGCTTGGCCTTGTAGCCGTCGGCCAGCAGAGTCTTGTAGCAGAGCTCGGCGATGGCCTGCGCCGCCAGCGTGGAGGCGCCACCGGCCATGGTCTGGCAACCGGAAACCTTGTTGGCGCGCGCCTCGAAGTAGGTTGATAGCGCATCCCCCATGCCGGAGACCAGTAGCCGCACCGGGGCGCGGGAGACCACGCCAGTATCCATGATGACCATGTTGGGGTTGGTCGGGATCATCAGGTATTCACTGAACTGCCCCTCCGGGGTGTAGATGACCGCCAACGCGCTGGTGGGGGCATCGGTGGAGGCGATGGTCGGCACTATGACCACCGGCACCTTCTGATAGAAGGCGACCGACTTGGCGGTATCAAGCGTTTTGCCGCCGCCTATGCCGATGATGACGTCAAACGGGGTCTGCTGGCAGCGGGCCAGCAGGCGGTCGATCTCGGGGCGGGAGCACTCGCCGTTGAAGCAGTCGAACTCCGGCTTGATACCGGCGCCGTGGAAGCTGGTAGCCACGGTATCGCCGACCAGCTTGGTGACGAAGGCGTCGGCCAAAATGAGTGGCTTGCTGCCGAGCGCCTTGACGTAGTTGCCGATATTGGCGAGGGCCCCGTTGCCTTGCACGTATTTGCTGGGGCTGATGATAATGCGGTCCATATTTTATCCCTCTCTCTTTATGAATTAAGAATCGGGGCGAAGGGGCGGCAGTGCCGGGGACTCCTTCGTCTTGAATGAAGCTGCACTGGCTCAGCGAGCGAGTGCAGCCCCTTGAAACAGTGGCGTCAGTCGCCGAAGCGCTCGTCGGCCAGCTGCTGGAAGCAGGTCAGTGCGGCGGTGGCATCCTCGCCGCGCGCCAGCAGGGTGAGCGCGTCGCCCTGACGCACGTTGAGCATGGCGAGCCGGGTCAGGCTGCGGGGATTGGCCTCTTTATCCCCCTTTTGCAGCTTGAGCTCAGCGGCAAAGGGCTTGAGGGCGGCTACCAGCCGGGCGGCGGGGCGCACATGCAGGCCGTGGGGGTTATCCACCACCACCTCGCAGCGCAGCCATCCGTCGTCGGCAACGGG
Source organism: Aeromonas sp. FDAARGOS 1416 (assembly GCF_019048085.1). NCBI lineage: Bacteria > Pseudomonadati > Pseudomonadota > Gammaproteobacteria > Aeromonadales > Aeromonadaceae > Aeromonas > Aeromonas sp. FDAARGOS 1416. The sequence goes on from NZ_CP077301.1 coordinate 4,208,871, forward strand.
GGCTGTCTCGGTGGCGGCCTGCGCCGCGCTGGCAGGCAGCATCGCCTGTTTCGGGCCAAGGGCACCGAGCGCCTCGGCGGCCACCTCGTCCAGCGTCAGGCCGGAACCGGCCGCCACCACGGCGGCCAGAGTACCTTCGACCAGCGGTGCGGGGCAGAGCCGTACCCGTGCACTCAGCTCCGGGGGCAGCAGTTCGAGGGCGGTCTCGGCGCTGAGCAGAGCGCTGCCCAAGTCCATTAGCACCAGCACACCGCTGCCGTCATCCGCCTCTTCAATCGCACTCATCACCGCGATGGCATCGGTGCCGATGGGGTGGTCGGGGTCATCGACCCCGGCCGCCAGCAGCAGGCGGGCCGTGCTGCCGAGCTGGTCGGCCAGCGCTTTCAAACCGGCCGCCAGCATGGCGCTGTGAGAGACAACTACGATTCCGATCATGTCACAACCTCGCTCTGTCACGCAGGGCAGTCAGCAGCAGCAGGGTCGAGGTGGCCCCGGCATCCTGATGGCCGATGCTGCGCTCGCCAAGATAGCTGGCGCGCCCCTTGCGGGCCTGCATCTGGATGGTGGCCTCGGTACCGGCCGCGGCGGCTGCCACCGCCTTGTCCAGCGCTTCATTGAGCGGCAACTCTTGCTGCTGCGCCTGTTGCAGGGCGGCCAGTGCTGGCCACCAGGCATCGCACATGGTCTTGTCGCCCGGCTCGGCGCGGCCGCGGGAGACGATCCCCTCGACCCCGTCGCTCAGCATTTTGCACAGCTGACTGAGGCTCAGGCTCTGGCAGGCGTCGGTGCTGGCCGCGGCCCGGATAAAGAAGGTGCCGTAGAGCGGGCCGCTGGCGCCACCGACCGAGGAGAGCAACGTCATGCCGGTGGTTTTCAGCACCTGACCGATATCCTTGTCCGCCACTGCCGGCAGCTTCTCGGCCACCTTGGCGAAGCCGCGCTGCATATTGAGGCCGTGGTCGCCGTCGCCGATGTCGGTATCCAGCGCGGTGAGGTAGTCACGCTGCTCGGTGAAGATATGCTCGCAGTCGAGCAGCCAGTTGACGATGTGATGCTTGCTTAACATGGGTTCTCCTTAGCAGCCGCGACGCAGGGCGGGGGTGTGAACGGGGGCATCCCACAGGGTCATCAGCTCATCATCCACCTTGAGCAGGGTGATTGAGATACCGGTCATGTCGAGGGAGGTGCAGTAGGGGCCAATCAGGTTGCGCACCAGATGGATGCCCGCCTCCTCGCACAGGGTGGCAAGGCGACCATAGACGCCATAGAGCTCGGAGATGGGGGTGCCGCCGAGGCTGTTGACCAGTGCGATGACTCGATCGCCTTTGTTGAGCGGTTCGATAAAGGTGTGCTCCTCCTGCCAACTGCCGCTGGTGCGCTCCCAGTGGCGCAGGGTGCGGCCATAGGGGGTGTTGTCAGCAAGCTCGCTGAACATGTCGTCCACCAGGGTATTGAGGTCGGTGAAGGGGCGACGCTCGATGCCCGGCTCGCCGTGGATACCGACGCCGAACTCCAGCTCGTTGTCCGCCAGAGTGAAGGAGGGCTTGCCAGCGGCCGGCACGGTGCAGGCATGCATGGCCACGCCTATGGTGCGGCTCTGGTTGTTGATGCGACGGGCCAGCGCCTCGCAACGTGCCAGATCGTAGCCCGCCTCGGCGGCGGCACCGACCAGCTTCTCGCACAGCACGGTCGTGGCAACGCCACGGCGACCGGCGGTGTAGAGGCTGTCTTTGACCGCCACGTCGTCATCGATGAGGGCGAAGCCCACCTTGACGCCGTCGCCGTGCAGCAGCTCGACCGCAGTTTCGAAGTTGAGTACGTCGCCGGTGTAGTTCTTCACCAGAAACAGCACGCCCGCGCCGCCATCAACGGCCTGACCGCACTCGTACATCTGATCCGGGGTGGGGGAGGTAAAAATCTCGCCGGGGCAGGCGCCATCCAGCATCCCTTTGCCCACCAGACCGCCGTGCATCGGCTCGTGGCCGCTGCCACCGCCGGAGACCAGCGCCACCTTGCCCATCACGGGGGAGTCGGCGCGGGTGATGTAGTGGGGTTCGATACGTACCTTGAGCTCGGGGTGGGCGGCTGCCATCCCCATCAGTTGTTCACGGACCACGGCATCGACGGCATTGATCAGTTTCTTCATGGCTCACTCCTTGGCTTGCCACCGCTCGGGTGGGCAAATGGTTGATGGAGCCAGTCTAACGACAGAAAAAGGGATAAAAATGACGGTCGATTTGGTTCGGATTTGAAACAGCAGAAGGGGGATGGGTGTTTCAATCTGAAACGGCGAAGGGCTAGCGGGCGGGAAACTGTTAGCTGACTCACAGCCATGAAAAAGGGCCCCGCAGGGCCCTTCGCTACAACCGGAATATGCGGACGGGTTAGATGGCCCAGCCACCGGCGTAGAAGACCACCAGCGCCAGGGCGATGATAACGGTGCCGACGTTCAGCTTCTTCCACTCGGCAGCGAACAGACGACCGATGACCAGCGCCACGAAGCCCAGCATGATGCCGGTCACGATGTTGCAGGTGAGCACGATAAAGACGGCGCACAGCATGCCGGAGAGGGCATCGACCGAGTCGCTGAAGTCCAGCTTGGTGACGTTGCCCAGCATCAGCAGACCGACGTACATCAGGGCCGGTGCGGTGGCGTAAGCCGGTACCAGATAGCTCAGCGGGGAGAGGAAGATCATCAGCAGGAACAGCACGCCGACCAGCGCGGCGGTCAGACCGGTCTTGCCACCGGCTGCGGTGCCTGCGGCAGATTCGATGTAGACGGCAGCCGGAGCACCGCCAACGGCGCCTGCCACCATGCTGCTGACGGAGTCGGCAGTCAGGGCCTTGCCGCCGCTGATGATGTGGCCACGTTCGTTGATGAGGCCAGCCTGACCGGCCACGGCACGGATGGTGCCGGTGGCGTCAAACACGGCGGTCATCACCAGTGCCAGTACGGTCGGAATGACCATCGGATTGAGGGCGCCCAGCAGATCCATGCTGCCTAGCAGAGAGCCCTTCTCGCCAGTCAGGCTCGGCATGGCGAAGAAGCCCTGCCAGGTCACTTTCGGGTCGAAGATAAGGCCGAGGATGGAGATGGCGATGATCACCATCAGGATGCCACCCGGCACCTTGCGACGCTCCAGACCGAAGATGGCAGCCAGACCCAGCACCGTCATGATCACCGGGAAGGCGGTCACTTCACCGAGTTGTACCGGCAGGCCAGCCCCTTCGTTCTTGATCACCATGCCGACGCCGTTGGTGGCGATCAGCAGCAGGAACAGACCGATACCGATGCCGGTGCCGTGAGCGATGCCGGAGGGGAGGTTGTCCAGGATCCACTGGCGTACGCCGGTGACGCTGATCAGGGTAAACAGCACACCCATCAGGAAGATGGCACCCAGCGCGACCGGAATGCTCAGTCCCTGACCCAGCACCAGACTGAATGCGGTAAAGGCGGTGAGGGAGATGGCGCAACCGATGGCCATCGGCAGCTTGGCCCACAGGCCCATCAGCAGGGAGCCGAAGGCGGCGATCAAACAGGTGGCCACAAACACCGGGCCCTGCTCAAAGCCAGCGGCACCCAGCATGTTCGGCACCACTATGATGCTGTAGACCATCGCCAGGAAGGTGGTCAGCCCCGCGACCAGCTCCTGACGCACGCTGCTGCCGCGCGCAGAAATGGAAAAATAAGAGTCCAGAAAGCCGCCAGTCCCTGTTTGGGCGGCCATATCTTGCTTTGCCATAACTAATCCTGAAAGTGTGAAGGAAATCGTTTGCGTTGGTGGCGCGCAAAATAGCAAGAATTCGCGGCAAATACAGCGGATAACCTGACTTTTTCGTCACTATTTTACATTTTGAGTCCATTCGGAGCTCATTGTAAGACTCAAGCGGTGAGAGCGTGTAAGGCAGGGATCAAGCTGTCGGGGGAGGGGTGATCAGTGAGGAAAAAGCGGGGAAAAACAAAAAACCCGCCGAAGCGGGTTTTTTTAAATTCTTGCAGAGCTGTCAGCAGTTGGCATGAGCCATCAGCAGCATGCTCCGGCTTGAATTACAGACCAACTACGTTGGCAGCAGCCGGGCCTTTCTGGCCTTGCTCGATGGTGAACTCAACGCGCTGACCTTCGTCCAGGGTTTTGAAGCTGGTGGACTGGATAGCGGAGAAGTGTACGAACACGTCTTTGCTGCCGTCAGCCGGGGAGATGAAACCAAAACCTTTCTCAGCGTTGAAGAACTTAACGGTACCAGTCATTTTGTTAGACATAATAATTTCCTTAAATAGTGTTGAATGCCACCTAAATGGCAATTTTTGATTTTTCGTCAGCAATACGTATGGGGAGCACTAAAGAAGGAGAATTATTTGATAAGAATTATCCGAGGATAACGCTTATGCTAATCACTGCTTTACTAAAATGACTGCCTAACATAATCAGGTCTGAACTGCCGAACCATCGAGAAAGATTAAAACACGCTCTCATTTTTAAAGCAAACTTTATCTCGATATTAATGTTTTGTAACAGCCAAAAATATCATTTTTTATAGTAAACATGATGCATTTCAACGGCATAGAAAAATCAGTGCAGACTCATATCACCCTGTGGCAAGCCAGATTCGGCTTTTTTGTCCTGACTATGTAGCCAGTTCTGGCAAAAAATATGAGAAAAAATGAAAAGGTGGCGAGAGACGTGGATTGTCAGTTGTCGTTCTCTCTAACTCACAATGTAAATCACTTCTTTGCTGCTGCGATTAGCTTCTGAGCGGCAAATCAATGGCAGCGCCAAATCTGGCTCATCGAGCATCGCCCAGACATGCAAACGCCCGCAGGCACAAGTGCCTGCGGGCGTTTTGCAAGAAGGGATCAGCGCTTGCTGCGAAACTTGTTGCTGACCGAATCAATCCAGCTGAAGGTTTCCGGCAGTACCTGATTCTTGGCACGCTCTTTGGCTTTCTCGCGAGCCAGCTTGGAGGCTGCCTTGGCCGCTTCGGCGCGGTCGGCCACAATTTTCAGGCGACCCTCTTCGCGGATCTTGTTCCGCTCTCCGTTGGTCAGCTGGTGGTCTGCATTGGCTTGTGCCTTTTGCAATAACAAGGCTATCTCAGCTTTTTCGGCCTCGGTCAGATCTTTCATTTCCAGCTTTTTCACGGCGCGCTCCTGCGGCAGGGTGGTTAGACACCCTAACACAGTTGTGCCGATCACTTCTTATGCAATCGGCTTTCCGGCAGTAAAAATGCGGGTTTGTGCCAACTTTCCGTTATTTCGCTGCCACTTTCCCGCCTGTTTGCCACATTTCAATTTATGGCGAGCGGCGAGGGCAGCTCTTGTTCCTCCGGCTCGACGTGGATCAGCACGATGGCGTGGGGCAGTTGCGCCATGATGGCGTGTTCGATGCGATCACAGATATCGTGGGCTTCGCCGATGCTCATCTCCGGGGGCAGGGTGAGGTGGAAGTCGATATGGCGACGACGACCGGCACGACGGCTGCGCAGATCGTGAAAACCGCTGGCGGCAGGGCAGCATTCGGTGATGATGCGGCTGGTCATCGCCAGCTCTTCCGGGCTCATACTCTGGTCGATCAGCGGCTGGAAGGCCTCGTTGAGCATGCTGATCGCCTCTCTGACAATAAAGATGGCGACCGCAATGGCGACCAGCGGGTCGAGGATGGCGAGTGAATGGCCGAACAGACCGGCCAGCCAGATCCCGCCAAGACCGACGGCGACTCCGGCTGAAGTGAGCACATCCGCCTTGAGATGGAGCGCATCGGCCGCCAATGCAACTGACTCTTCTTCCCGGGCCACCTTGTAGAGGTAGGCCGAGACACCGCTGTTGACCAGCGCCGAGATCACCATCACCAGCACGCCCCAGCCAATGCTTTCAATCGGGCTGGGGGTGATCAGCTTGTCGACGGCTTCGAAGATGATCCAGCCCGCGGCCAGCAAGATAAGCAGTGCTTCGATGACGCCGGAGACATTTTCAATCTTGTCGTGACCATAGGGGTGGCGTTCATCAGGCGGGAGATCGGACTTTTTCACCGCGAACAGGGCGATCAGGGCCGCCACCAGATCCATGGCGGAGTGGATCGCCTCCGAGATGATACTGACCGAGCCGCTGGCGAACCCGGCCACCATTTTCATGATGATCAGACTGATATTGGAGCAGACCGACACCATGGCGGCTCTGGTTTTTCTGTTCATGTCACAGCTTCCTGAATAAAAACGGATATTTCGGTGCGGCGCGCATTATATCCGGCTGACCGGAAATAACCTATTCGGTGTTGTAACCTGATGTTTCCGATGGTATTGCGAATGCTTATTAAAATGGTGACCTCTTGCGTGGCAATAAATAATGAGAGGGATTTATATTTATCCGTGAAAATATCCAGGTAACGATGGCTTAATATAAGCGTGACAACATTTAATAATGCGAAATACTCTTTTTTGGTCTTTCCTGTCGAGGTCGTTTGGCCTCCCCGCTCAAGGGGCTGCGCGCGACATCTTTTGGACGAGAATGAGGCTGGATCCGGATGCCGCTGGAGGGTATGCTGGGTCTGGTGATGGTCTTGCACCATCCCACCAAGCGTACTGAAGTTGATGATTCGGATGGCATGCTGGCTCCCATGAGGAACCAACTGTCTGGGTAACATTTTTGGAGTTTGATGATGAGTAACAAAGAACATCACAACGGCAAAGATGCCAAGAAAAAACCGCAGATGTCACTGAAAGAGAAACGCGAAGCCAAACGTCAGAAAGCAGAACTGAAAAACGGCAGCGCAATGAAGTAACGCTCCCCTACTGCTGTTCCTTCGGAGCCAGTACAAAGCCAGCCCTTACCGGCTGGCTTTTATGTTTGTGGCTCACGGCGTGGCGCCGTAAGCAGCGAAAATCTGGTGATAACGACCATCCTGACGCATCGCCTCAAGGCGCTTATCAAACAGATTGCGGGCATCGGCCGTTCGGAAGGCAAAGTGATAGACGGTGGGCGGGAAGAGGTCTGCTTGCCTGACCTGATTGCGCTCGTAGTGCTCGCCTGCCTGGGCGGTGGCAATCAGCTGGTCGAGGTAGTAGTAGAACACCCGCTCTTCCAGTACGACTGCATCGACCCTGCCGCGCATCAGCTGATGTACCTGCACCTGCTGCTTGGCTACCTCCTCATAGTGGGGATTCTGGTTGGCCATGGTGGCGAATGCCCCCCCCAGAATGATCCTTGCCCGTTGAAAGGCGGTGACCCGTTTTGAATGCAGGTCGTCCAGAGTGCTGATGTGGGTGCTGCGCAGGGTGAAAATCCGGTTATGGAAGGTGATAACGGGCTGGGTCAGAACGTGAGGATCAACCATCCCGGGTCTGACGTTGATGATGGCATCCAGCTTTCCTGACTCGAACAGGCGGAAGGTACGCTCCAGCGGCAGAAATTCAAAGCTGGGCTCATAGCCGCTGCCAGCGAACGCCTCTTTCAGCAGATCCAGCTCGATGCCACGCTGATTACTTTCGATGACATAAGGGGGGATGGCAAAGCTGACCCCGACCTTGAGTGGCGTTGCCTGCAACTGGCCGGAGAGCATGCTGGTCAGCATTAGCAGTAAAGGGGTGAGCAGTTTCATTGCACTTTTCACAAAGCGTTCCTGTGGAGAATATCCATCACTGTAGGGGAGGCAACCAAAAAGCGTTATATCCCTTTCGGGCTGAGAGGTTCAGCCTGAGTGCATAAAAAAAGACCCTGAGTTATCAGGGCCTTTTCAATATTCTGTTCTTAGAACGGGATATCGTCGTCGAAATCCATCGGCGGCTCGTTATATACCGGCGGCGCAGATTGCGGCTGCTGGGCAGGACGGCCATAACCGCCTTGTGGCTGCATGTTCTGCTGCGGAGCCGGTGCCGGGCGCTGCTGGTTCATCGGCTGCTGGGCAGGCATGCTCTGCTGCGGCTGACCCCAGTTACCCTGGGATTGGCCACCCATGTTCTGGCCCATACCCTGACCGCCTTGCGGACGACCACCCAGCATCTGCATCACGCCAGTGAAGCTGTCGACCAGCACTTCAGTGGTGTAGCGCTCCTGGCCGCTCTGATCCTGCCATTTGCGGGTTTGCAGTTTGCCTTCCACATAGACCTGGGAGCCCTTCTTCAGGTACTCGCCAGCCACTTCGGCCAACTTGCCCATGAAGACGACGCGGTGCCATTCGGTACGCTCTTTCTGCTCACCGGTCTGCTTGTCGCGCCAGGTTTCGGAGGTAGCCAGAGTAATGTTGGTCACAGCACCGCCACTCGGCATGTAGCGTACTTCCGGGTCTTGCCCGAGGTTACCGATCAGAATGACTTTATTGATGCCTCGACTGGCCATAATCTCTCTTCCACCTTTATATTCCGGCCAGGCAACGCCTGGACCCACTAAATAAGTTACCGCGCTTTTTTCCTGACCATGCCGTTATCATATTGAACAGCATGGTTTTTCTATAACCGTTGCAGCAATCAGAGTGCTAGTTTCGCGTTATCTGACCCGGGTTTAGCCCCCAATAGTAACAGTTGATCACTCCGCGGGCGAGCGCTTGCTCCCATGGGGTGAGGGCAACCTCGCCTCCTTGGACGGAGTGTGACAACGCCGCCATCCATCGCAAAAAAGGATAGCGGCGATAGAGTATGCCTGTCTATTCATCCAGTAGTCTCTATGCCATACTGACTCGCTCAGGTTTCTGTATCGAGCGTGCAACAAGATGGAAAAGATCGTGGTCCGGGGTGCTCGCACCCACAACCTCAAGAACATCAATCTGACCCTGCCCCGCGACAAGCTGATCGTGGTCACCGGCCTCTCCGGTTCGGGCAAATCCTCTCTGGCGTTCGATACCCTCTATGCCGAGGGGCAGCGCCGCTATGTGGAGTCCCTCTCCGCCTATGCCCGCCAGTTCCTCTCCCTGATGGAGAAGCCTGACGTCGACCATATCGAGGGGCTCTCGCCCGCTATTTCCATCGAGCAGAAGTCTACCTCCCATAACCCGCGCTCGACCGTCGGTACCATCACCGAAATCTACGACTACCTGCGTTTGCTGTTTGCCCGGGTCGGTGAGCCGCGCTGCCCGACTCACGCCATTCCGCTCGCCGCCCAGACCATCAGCCAGATGGTGGATCAGGTGCTGGCCCAACCGGAGGGGAGCAAGCTGATGCTGCTGGCCCCGGTGGTGCGCGATCGCAAGGGGGAGCACACCAAGCTGCTGGAGAATCTGGCGGCCCAGGGCTACATCCGTGCCCGTATCGACGGCGAGGTGTGCGACCTCTCCGATCCTCCGACTCTGGAGCTGCACAAGAAGCACACCATCGAGGTGGTGGTGGATCGCTTCAAGGTGCGCGATGACCTTGCCTTGCGTTTGGCCGAGTCGTTCGAGACGGCGCTGACCCTCTCTGGCGGCATTGTGCTGGTGGTGCCGATAGATGGGGATGAGGGAGTTGCCCCCATGACCTTCTCCGCCAACTTTGCCTGCCCGGAGTGCGGCTACTCCATGTCGGAGCTGGAACCGCGCATCTTCTCTTTCAACAACCCGGCTGGTGCCTGTCCTACCTGTGATGGTCTGGGTGTGCAGCAATATTTCGATCCGGCCAAGGTGATTGGCGATCCGGCCATCAGTCTGGCCAATGGCGCTATCCGTGGCTGGGACAAGCGCAGCTTCTACTACTTCCAGATGCTGAAATCCCTCTCCGAACACTACAAGTTCGATCTGGAGACGCCGTGGGAGGATCTGCCGGTCAAGACCCAGGAGGTGATCCTGCGCGGCTCCGGTCGTACCGAGATCGAGTTCCGCTACATGAACGATCGCGGCGACGTGGTAGTGCGCAAGCACCCGTTCGAGGGGATCCTGCACAACATGGAGCGACGCTACCGGGAAACCGAGTCCAACTCGGTGCGCGAAGAGCTCTCCAAGTACATCGCCAACAAATCCTGTACCAGTTGCGGTGGCAGCCGGCTGCGGGAGGAGGCGCGCCACGTCTTCGTCGACAACCGCAACCTGCCGGCCATCGCCGAGCAGTCCATCGGCGATGCGCTCTCCTTCTTCGAGGGGCTGAACCTCACCGGTCAGCGCGCCCAGATTGCCGAAAAAATCCTCAAAGAGATCGTCGAGCGGCTCGGCTTTCTGGTTAACGTCGGCCTCAACTACCTGAGCCTGTCGCGCAGCGCCGAGACCCTCTCAGGCGGCGAGGCCCAGCGGATCCGGCTGGCCAGCCAGATCGGTGCCGGGCTGGTGGGCGTCATGTATGTACTCGATGAGCCTTCCATCGGCCTGCATCAGCGGGACAACGAGCGGCTGCTCAAGACCCTCACTCACCTGCGCGATCTCGGTAACACGGTGATCGTGGTGGAGCACGACGAGGACGCCATCCGCCTCGCGGACCATGTGCTCGACATTGGCCCGGGAGCCGGGGTGCATGGCGGTGCTATCGTCGCTCAGGGCACGCCGGAGGAGATCATCAATAATCCCGAGTCGCTGACCGGTGACTACCTCTCCGGTCGCAAGCAGATCGCCATTCCCGCCGAGCGGACTCCGCTTACCGGCAAGTGGCTGAAACTAAAGGGGGCGAGCGGCAACAACCTGCGCAACGTCAACCTGGATCTGCCCATCGGGGTGATGACCTGCGTTACAGGTGTTTCCGGCTCCGGCAAGTCGACCCTGATCAATGACACCCTGTTCCGCATCGCCCACCGCGAGCTTAACAAGGCCACCGAGTCCACCCCGGCGCCCTATCGCAGCGTCGAGGGGCTGGAGCATCTGGACAAGGTGGTGGATATCGACCAGAGCCCCATCGGTCGTACCCCGCGCTCCAACCCGGCCACCTACACTGGTCTGTTTACCCCGATCCGCGAGCTGCTCTCCGGTACCCAGGAGGCGCGTTCGCGCGGCTACCAGCCGGGCCGCTTCTCCTTCAACGTGAAGGGGGGTCGCTGCGAGGCGTGCCAGGGGGATGGGGTCATCAAGGTGGAGATGCACTTCCTGCCTGACGTCTACGTGCCGTGCGACGTCTGCAAGGGCAAGCGCTATAACCGCGAGACCCTGGAGGTGAAGTACAAGGGCAAGAACATCCACGAAATCCTCGAGATGACGGTGGAAGATGCCCGCGAGTTCTTCGATCCGGTGCCGGCGGTGGCGCGCAAGCTGCAGACCCTGATAGATGTGGGCCTCTCCTATATCCGCCTCGGCCAGTCGGCCACCACCCTGTCGGGCGGTGAGGCGCAGCGGGTCAAGCTGGCGCGGGAGCTCTCCAAACGGGATACCGGCCAGACCCTCTACATTCTGGATGAGCCGACCACCGGGCTGCACTTCCACGACATCCAGCAACTGCTCAAGGTTCTGCACCAGTTGCGGGATCGCGGCAACACCATCGTCATCATCGAGCACAACCTTGATGTGGTAAAAACTGCCGACTGGATCGTCGATTTGGGACCGGAGGGAGGCGCCGGTGGTGGTCGCATTCTGGTGACGGGGACGCCGGAAGAGATTTGCACCAATAAAGAGTCTCATACAGCTCGTTTTTTGCGGCCACTATTGGCGCGATAAGCCGTTATAATCGAGGGGCCTTTGGCCCCTTTTTGTTATAAAAATCGGGAGCATAGGGGGAAGCTCGTCAGGTGTGGGCAGGCTTGGCATCTCAGCATCATGGTAATGGATATATCGGGTTATGGCTCAGGCTCCGCGCACGATTGATCATCAGTTGGCTTACTCCATGTTCCCCATCTGGCTGGGGGCGATCCTGCTATTGCTGGTCCTGCTGGCGTGGGCCCAGATCCCGGCCGCCAGCCGGATTGAAGAGCAGCGAATGAAGGAGCATCTGCTGCGCGTGACCAAGGCGGTGCAGGCTGATGTGGCTGCTCTGGATGCATTCAGTCGGGATTGGGGCATCTGGGATGACAGCCATCGTTTTATGGACAACAAAAGCAGGGGGTACATCGAATCCAACCTGTTCAGTGATATGCCGATGCGGGATTTTAGTCTCAACCTGATGAGCTTCATGGATCTCACCGGCTATGAAATCTGGACGCGCACCCTGCTACCCGATGCGCCGGGGATCAATCCGGACCAGTTTCCCTATTTCCTTGATGAACTGAAAAAGCAGTTAAGGGCGCGCTCGGTGGCGCAAGGGGGCATCAATCTGCACGGGATCCGTGCTTCCCAGTGGGGGCCGCTGATGTACTCGTGGCAGCCGATCAGAAACAGTGACGAGTCGGCTCCGTTCAACGGTTTCTTGCTGGTTGTACGTTGGCTCGACAAGGCCTATCTCGAGCAAGTATCGGAGCGTACCGCGCTGCCACTGGCGATCTCCCACGCCAATCTGGATGTCACAGCTACCTTCAAACCACTGAAACCGCAAATAACGTATCGCCTGATCGACCTTGGGCTGACCCGGCTCAGGGGAGAAGTGCGACTGCTCAACAGCGATAACCAGCCAGTGCTGACTCTGGTGATTGAGGAGGAGAGAAAGGTCTTGAGTGGCGTCATGGAGGGGCGCTCTGGACCTTTATCGGCATGCTGTTTATTAGTTTTATCTGCGTCATGATCGCCATGTATCGGCTCAACAGCATTGTGCTTACCCCGTTGCAGCAGCTGGTGTCGGCGCTGCAACGCTTTGGCGATCGGCCAGATGCCACCTTGATCCCCTATATCGACAGCAGCGTCGAGATGGCCACCCTGAGCGGCAAGTTCAGAGAGATGGCCTGCAAGGTTAGTCAGCAACACGATGATTTGTTGGAAAAATCCAGCCAGATGGAGATGGCTGCATTCACTGATCCTTTGACCCGTTGCTTCAATCGTCGCTATCTCGATGGCTGGTTGCAGGCCAACCGGGCCAAACCTTGTCTGTTATTGCTGCTGGATCTGGATCATTTCAAGCGGATCAATGACCGCCTTGGCCATGACATCGGGGATCTGGTGCTGAAACAGTTGGCGGATCTGCTGCGCAAGGTGGTAACAGGAGAGCGCGAGCCGATCATCCGGCTGGGCGGGGAGGAGTTCTTGTTGCTGTTGCAGGTGGATGACGAGCAAGAGTTGGCGCTGCGGGTCGAATATCTGCGCCAGCGTGTCGCTCAGCACCGCTTTGGCAGAGAGGATGCGCCACTCTGGTTGACGGTGTCTCTGGGGTTCTGCCGCTATCCGTTGCACCCGGAGTACCCGGATTCATTCTGGAGTCATAGCTTCAAACTGGCGGACATGGCGCTGTATCAGGCCAAAGTCGGCGGGCGAAATCGGTGGTGTGGCTACGCTGGTCCCCTCTCTGCGGAGGGCATGGGCCAGACTCCGGAACAGCTTGCCGAAGGGGGGGATATCACCCTGCTGCACTCTGTCAATCCGGATTAACCCTGCCGTACCAATACCAGATAGGCCAGGGCGACAATAAAACCGAGCAGGATAAAGAGAAAGGATCCGATTCCCCACACGGCCGCGAGAAAGGCCCCCACCTTTTGCCATTTCGACTCATTTTTCATAAATAAACCATTACTTCCCAGTAACTTGTGTGGCGCAAAAAATACGCTGATTTGCCCATATTAACAACAATTAATAGCCACTCTGCCGCGCAATAAGATGTGGTTTGCTTGCTTCTTTTGGCGCTGGATGCGGGTAGTTACAACCTGTCGAAACAGGCATTTCGGCTTGTTGTCTGGGGACTCAACGAGATTGGGATGGCGCGCAAAGATGTCACACCAATCGATTTATTTCTGTGCAACCTTTGCTCCAAGTCAATAACTTTGCATTTACAAGGGCATATAGTCAGCGGGCTTACAGCATCAAATGAAAACAAAAAAAGGGATTACGTGATGAAAAAATTACTTCCTCTGATGATTGCCGCTGCAGTGACCTCTCCTTTCGCCATGGCCCATCAGGCTGGTGATATTCTGGTTCGTGGTGGTTTGGCATTTGTATCGCCGCAGGAAAGTAGCACGCCTGTAGAGTTGGAAATTAATGACAACATGCAGTTGGGGCTGACTCTCTCTTACATGATTACTGATAACTGGGGTGTCGAGTTGCTGGCTGCAACCCCCTTCTCTCATTCAGTCAAACTGGGTGGCTCTGAAGTTGCCAAGATCAAGCATCTGCCGCCGACTCTGATGGGTCAGTACTATTTTGGCGATGCTCAGAGCAAGGTTCGCCCGTATGTCGGTATTGGCGTGAACTACACCACCTTCTTTGATGAAGAGGGCCGTGGTGCATTGGCCGGGACCGATGTCAAAGTCGATGACTCCTGGGGTGTTGCCGGGCAGGTTGGTATCGATATGGCCATTACTGACCGCTGGTTTGTGAATGGATCCGCCTGGATCATGGATATCGATACCGATGTGCATACTGCGATTGGCACCATTAATACCAAGGTCGACCCGATGGCCTTTATGGTAGGCGTTGGCTACCGCTTCTAATGATTCTGACTGCGGTTCCGAAAGGATCGCGGAAGATAGCAAAGTACGTCTCTTTCAGCCCGGCTTGTGCCGGGCTTTTTTTGTATGAATGATTTTGTCTGGACTGTGATCCAACCCGATACAAATCAATTAAATACCTGCCGCTTTATTTCAGTTATTCGCCACCCCTGCCGATAGTGACTATGTTCACTTTACCTTCCCCCAATGAGTGAGGATGTCTCCATGGGCTTATCTATCGTGCAGCGGATCATCGCCGGATTCGTGTTGATGCTGCTGTTGCTGATCCTGCTTGGTGTGATCAGTACCTTTAAAATCAAGGGTATAAATGACGGCCTCTCTGCCGTATCTGACCGGGCAACCCCGCTGGTGGTGGCTGTCGCAGGTCTCAAGGGGGCGCTGCAGGATAGCAACCGCTGGGTGCTGGTCTACCGCACCAGTGAAGATGCCGCCCAGTTGCCGCAGCTGGCCAATCAGTTCAAGGAGCAGCAGAACCGCTTCGCCCAGCTGAGTCAGGAGATGGGTAAATTTACCGACGTAGCGGATGCTCGTGCCCGCTTCCAGCAGGTCGAGAGTGCTACCACCCAATTTTATGGCTTGGCGGATCAGGTGTTGGCCCAGCATCGGCAGTGGGTCAGTGCACTGGAGCAGCGCCACAAGTTGGAGATGGAATTTATCCGCCTTGAGGATACCTACCAGTGGGCGGCGGATTTGCTGCTGCAACAGACCGCCAGCAAGCGCTCCATGCGCAACAAGGCGGAGCTCATTACCTCGGGTATCGCCCGCGATCTGAAGAATATCCGCCGTGCCGATGCCAAAACCGACCTGAACGAGCTGGAAAAGGTGTTGAGCAAGGACATCGAGATGGCCCGCAAGCGGTTGGAGCGGGTGCTGGTGCCCGATGATGTGAAAGCGCGCTTTGTCTCCAACCTGGATCGGATGCAGGAGCTGGCGCTCGGCGCTCAGGGCTTGCTGGCAACCATGCGTCAGGCTCAGCAACTGGCGCTGTCGCTGGCCACGCAAAATCAGCAGCTGGATGCCAGTCTGGTCAACAGCCTCAATTTGCTCGATGAGATGGGCAAGTCTGCCGGAGCCATCGCCAGCGATAGCCGGATCAATGCCGATGCAGCGGTCAGTAGCGCCAGCTTCTGGATCCTGGTGGTTGCCGCGATGTCGGCCGCTGCCGCACTGGTGATCGGCTATACCACGGCGCGCAGCATTCAGCGCCCGTTGCAGATGATCAACAAGGAGCTCGATTACATGGCGGCCGGTGACATGACCCGCCGCATCAACTACCGCAGCAGTTGCGAATTTGGCAGCCTCTCTCGCTCCATCGATACGCTGGCGGGCAAGACCGGCGAGCTGCTCTCTCAAATCAATGCAGGCTCCCGTCATCTGGTGGATGAAGCGAGCCGCGCCGCCGAGATCAGCGAACGGGCCATGTCCCGAGTGCAAGAGCAGAAGAGCCAGACCGATCAGGTGGCCGCCGCCATTACCGAGCTGGAAGTGAGCGCCACCGAGGTGGCCCGCTCTACCGATGGCACCAAGCGGGAAGTGGACCTGGCCGATGAAGAGGCGCGCAATGGTCGCCAGAAAGTGGCCACCACTCGCCGGATCACCGAGCAGCTGGCTGGCGCCATGGAGGAAGCGGTCGGGATCACCTACAAGCTGGGCGAATTCAGTAACAACATTGGCAGCATTCTCGATGTGATCCGCAGCATCGCCGAGCAGACCAACCTGCTGGCCTTGAACGCCGCCATCGAAGCGGCCCGTGCTGGCGATGCCGGCCGCGGTTTTGCGGTGGTGGCCGATGAGGTACGGGCGCTGGCCAATCGCACCCAGACTTCGACCGAAGAGATCCAGGGGATGATTGAGAACCTGCAGAGCTCCAGCAAGCATGTGGTTGAAGTGATGGGGCGCAGCCAGGAGCAGACCCAGAGCTGTGTCGAGCAGACCCGCGAGATGGATGTGGCGCTGCAATCCATTGCCGAGCGGATGGGGGCCATCAAGTCGATGGCGGATCAGGTGGCCCATGCCGCTCAGGAGCAGATCTCCGTCAGTCAGGGGGTCGCTCGTCATATCGCCGGTATTGCCGATGTGGCATACGAGACAGAGCGGGAGGCGCGGGAATCCGCCAGCAGCAGCGAAGTGCTGGCCGACCTGGTCGCCAAACAGCAGCAATTGATCGCACATTTCAAGGTCTAGGAGGGCTTATGTCTAAAAAGTGGATTGGAGCCCTGAGTCTCCTGTTGTGTGGCCAGCTGATGGCCAGCGAGCTGGTGATTGAAAGCTGGCGAACCGATGACAAGGCGTTGTGGGAGCAGAAAATTATCCCGGCCTTTGAAGCGGCGCATCCCGGCATCAAGGTGAGTTTTCATCCGGTGCAGAACGTCAACTACATGCCCACTCTGTGGGAGAGCCTGAAAGGCGGTAAGGCGGGGGATCTTATTACCTGTCGTCCGTTTGATGACTCGCTCGCCCTGTTCAAGGCGGGCCATCTGGCCGAGCTGACCGAAATGGCAGGAATGGAGAACTTCCCGAGTTTTGCCCAGTCACCTTGGCAGACGGACTCCGGTGCCCAGACCTTCTGTGTGCCGATGGCCTCGGTGATCCATGGCTTCTTCTATAACAAGAAGATCCTCAGTGAATTGGGGATCACCTTGCCTCAAACCCGCGACCAGTTCTTCGCCGTGCTGGACAAGATCAAGGCCGACGGGCGTTATGTGCCGCTGGCCATGAGTGGTTCCGAGAGCTGGGTTGCCTCCGAACTGGGGTTCCAGAACATTGGCCCCAATTACTGGAAAGGGGAAGATGGTCGTCTGGCACTGATCGGCGGGCAGGAGCGGTTGGACAACCCGCAATATGTGAAGGTGTTCGACGAGCTGGCCCGCTGGCGTTCCTACCTCGGTGAAGGTGGCGAGAGCCGCGATTATGCGACCAGTAACGAGCTGTTCACTTCGGGCAAGGCCGCCTTCTACGTGGCGGGCTCCTGGGAGATTGCCTCCTTCACCGGCAAGGTCGATTTTGGCGTCATGCGTCCGCCGGTGGCCAAACAGGGTGATGGCTGTTTCTTTACCGACCACACCGATATCGGTATGGGGATGAATCCGGCCAGCAAGAATAAAGAGGGTGCAATGGCTTTCCTGCAGTGGCTGACGACGCCGCAATTTGCCGAGCTCTATACCAACTCGCTGCCGGGATTCTTCTCCCTCTCCAACCACTTCTTCGATGTCACCAATCCGGCGGCCAAAGAGATGATGGAGTGGCGCGATCAGTGTGACTCGACCATTCGGGTGGCGACCCAGATCCTCTCCCGTGGTACGCCCAAGTTGGGGGATGAACTGGCCGAGGTGAGTCAGGCGGTGCTGCTTGGCAAGATGGATCCCAAGGCTGCCGCAGATCGACTGGAAAGTGGCTTGAAGGGCTGGTATGCCCCTCATCAGGGCAACAAGGCCAAGAGCGCGGATTGTCAGTGTGATGCGGTTGCCCCTGCTCCAGTTTCAGCGCCGACGACTGAGGTGTCCGCAGCTCCCGCGACCAGTGAAACATCGGCCGTGGTGTCACCTGCTGTGACTCCCGCAGAACCCGCATCAGCGGCCGCTGCCCCATTACCGGCGCCGTCGGATGAGGTGGAGCAGGCGCTCTCCAACGAGCTGGAAGCGCCACAGCAGCCACAGCAATAGGTCATCTGCATCAATAAAAACGGGAGGCATCGCCTCCCGTTTTTTATGGCTCGTGGCCAGCATAAATCGCTTTATTGTGCTTCGTGGGGCCAGCGGCAGAGGCTGCCGATGCGGGCAACCGGGACAAACCCCAGAGAGCGGTAAAGGCGCTGGGCATGGTAATGCTCGTCAGCCACTATGATGAGCTGTTTGGCACGGGATAATCCTGCGCGAGCCACTTGACTCAGCAGCTGGCGGCATAACCCCTGATTGCGCCACGCATGGTGCGTGCGTACCAACTGGAAGCGCCCAAGTGTGCCGTAAAAGAAGAGGCCACAGCTGGCGACCAGTTGCCCCTCTTGCCAGATCCCCCACCAGTCCCCGAGACCATCGGCAATCATGGCCTGATAGAGCGCCTGGCGGGATCGCAGATAGGGAAGATAGCTCTGTTCCGAGTGTCCCTCATCCCGTTCATGGAGTTCGAAGTCGAGCCACTCAGGCCAATCAGGAGTGGTGAAGGTACGTGCCTCAACCTTGTTCATGTCGCCGTGAGGAGGTGGGCAACTCTGTTCATCCAGCGCCAGCACCACGCACTCCATATATTGGTAACCCGTTGCGACAAAACCGGCGATCCGGCTGTTTTGTCCGGCTGCTAGTGGCCATTGGAAGGTGCGGTGGCGCACTCGAGGATCCTGGCCGATCAGCTGATCAAATGTGGCTTCCAGCCAGCCTTTGTCACGGTCGCTGGGTGGGTTGGGGAGTAGCAGGTAGTTGCCGAAGTAATAGTCGGGAGCATCCGGCGTGCGAACCGCCCAGAACTGATCGTGCTGAACAACCTCGCCCTGATAGCGATCGAACAGCAAGTCGGTGGCAAAGCCGGGGTGGGTATCCATGATGGTGCTCCTGCAAAGACTCATTCTGTTATCGGCAGGAGTGGGAAATAGATGAAAAGGGGCCGGAGAAACCTCCGGCCAAACAATCACACGCAGATTCAGAACGTCCAGGACGATCTGCCCCCATCATAACTCGACTGGGGCGATTTTGGGATGGGCACTTTTCGGTTACGTACCGTTAATTTTGTAAATATGAAGTTCGTCAGATCGGATGTGAGGTAAATCCCTGTTGACTTTGTGTCGTTTTACTCATAAATATAAAGACGTTTAGACGTCCAAACATCCGTTTTGACGTAGGCAGATGGATTGCAGGACAGGGAGAAGAGCAGATGGGATTTCACAGTGCACGTCAGGTTGAGGCGCTCAACCAGAGCTTGGCAGATTTGAATGGCGATATATCGGTCAGTTTCGAGTTTTTTCCGCCCAATAGTGAAGGGATGGAAAATACCCTCTGGCAGTCCATCGAACGGCTGAAAGTGCTGGAACCCAAGTTCGTCTCCGTTACCTATGGCGCCAACTCTGGCACCCGTGATCGCACCCACAAGGTGATCAAGGACATCAAGGAACGGACAGGCCTGATTGCGGCGCCGCACCTGACCTGTATCGATGCCAGTCGCGACGAGCTACGCACCATCGCCCGCGACTACTGGAATAGCGGTATTCGTCATATCGTGGCTCTGCGCGGTGACTTGCCGCAGGGGTTGGAGAAGCCGGATATGTATGCCACCGATCTGGTTGCCCTGCTCAAGTCGGAGGCTGACTTCGATATCTCGGTTGCCGCCTATCCGGAAGGGCACCCGGAGGCCAAGAGTGCCCAATCCGACCTGCTCAACCTCAAGCGCAAGATTGATGCCGGTGCCAACCGCGCCATCACCCAGTTTTTCTTCGATGTGGAAACGTATTTGCGCTTTCGGGATCGCTGCGCCGCCATCGGTATTGATGCCGAAATCGTGCCGGGGATCCTGCCGGTCTCCAACTATCAGACCCTGGCCAAGTTTGCCGGTTTTACCAACGTGAAGATCCCGCGCTGGATGCATCAGCGTTTCGAGGGGTTGGATAACGATCAGATGACTCGCAATCTGGTGGGGGCGAGCATCGCCATCGATCAGGTGCGCGTGCTGAGTCAGGAAGGGGTGAAGGATTTCCACTTCTATACCCTGAACCGCTCCGAGCTGACTTATGCCATCTGCCATACTCTGGGGGTTCGTCCCAAGGGTTGACCGGTGGTCACCGCGATAAAAGCAAAAAGCCAATGAGTTGCTCATTGGCTTTTTCGTTATGGCTGATTATCAAGGTCTGGTCGGGGCGATCTCTTTTGGCTCAAGATCGATAACCGCATTACCGGCAGCCCCCGGATACTGGCGATAGACCTGATCCTGCTCCAGTGTGTAGAAGGTATCCAGATAGTCGTCGTTGTTGGTCATCCAGGAGTCGGGCAGCGCCTTGACGATGCGACCGCCGAGATCGAGGAAGGGCAGGGCTTCCGGCACGCCACCCGCAGTAAAGCCGAGTTTGAGAGCTTCAATCAGCAGGGCGCTCAGCTCCTTGTAGTTGACGTTGTCATCCTGCTCCATCATCACCACATCGACGGCACCCCAGCGATAGCGATCCCAGTAAACCAGGATCTGGTTGGGGGTGTAGTCGGTGTTGTCATAGTCGAGGTAGGGCATGTCGACAATATCGACCACAGGCTCATCCCGGCTGGGATTGACCCCTGCGACCACCGCATACACTTCGGCCGCGCCGAGCAGCCAGGGCTCCTGATCATCCTTCAGTCTGATCTTTTTCAGGATACTGGTCTTGAGTGGCGCCGTGCTGGCCGCCACTCGCGGAGCGCTTTGCAGATCCGCATCGGCCAGCGCCTTGCGCATCACCTTCAAGCCTGCGTTCTTGGCTTTGACGGGATCGGCTTCGACTACCAGAACCGGCCGGGCCGGTGCCTTGTCCACATCCAGATAGACGGGATTGCCAGCGCTGTCGAACGCTTCAATGGCGCTCCAGCTCTTCTCATCTCCACTTGGAACATAGGCGACCAGCGGTTCGACGCCCTGTTGCAGTGCAGCGGCCTGATCGGTGTTGGCCAGCCGCAACTGCATCAGTTGCTTGACCTCGCCATCCAGTCCTTGCCGGCTGATGGCCGCCTGGTTGGCATCGGTCGCCTGCCGCTTAAGGCGCGGGCTGGCCTTCTGCAGCAGATTGGGAAGCGGGCTCTGGTATTGCTGATTGCTCAGCAGGGGCAGCAGGTTTTTCTGCTGAAGTGCGAGCTGGCGAGCCAGCTCTCGATCCGTATCGGCAGCCTGGACGCTCGTAGCACCCAGTATGGCCAGTAGTAACAAGACAGCCTGATTTTTCATTTTTATACTCCGTTGCATGGAACCTGACAGGGCACCATGTCCGGGAAGATTGGCGCCCTGACGCCACTAGAAGGAAATTAGTTTCACTTGTGAATCATTTTATCTGGATAGTGTGCAGAGGTTCACGGTTTGAGGTTCAATTGATTCCTTTGTCGATATAATTGGAACTGATAGATAGCCAGACCAATCAGCAGACCCCAGCAGGCTGCCGCGATGCCGAGCAGGTTGATCCCGGACGCGGTAATGATAAAGGTGAGCAGCGCAGCTTCTCGCGCTTCATCCTCTTGCAAGGCGGAGTGCAGGCTGCTGCCGATGGTACCTAGCAGTGCCAATCCGGCGATGCAGGTGACAAGGGCTGCCGGAAAGGCGCTAAACAGGGCTGCGACGGTTGCACCGAAGCAGCCGGTCACAAGATAAAAGCAACCCGCCCAAACCGCAGCAGGCCAGCGGCGCTTGGTATCCGGGTCGACCTCTTTGCCCATGCAGATGGCGGCAGTGATGGCGGCCAGATTGAAGGCATAGCCGCCAAAAGGGGCGAGCAGCAGGCCAGTCAGGCCGGTCCAGCTGATCAGTGAGGAGGTGGCAGGCTGATAGCCGTGGGTCCGCAAGATGGCAATTCCCGGCATGTTTTGCGATGTCATGGTGACAATGAACAGCGGCAGCGCGATACCAAACAGAGCATCAAGGGAGAAGGCTGGCCATGTCCAGACCGGGCTGGCGAGTTGCCAGTGAAGGGTGCCCATTTGCAAATCCCCCCGCACGCTGCAGATCAGCATCCCCACTCCCAGTACCAGCACCATGGTATAGCGGGGCCAGAGATGACGACCCAGCAGGAAGGCCAGCAGCAGGGTGCCAAGCAGCAAGGGATCTTGCGGGGCGACCTTGAACAGATCCAATCCGAATCTGAGCAGCACGCCAGCGAGCATGGCGGCGGCCAGTGGAGCCGGGATATGTTTCATCAAACGGTCGAACCAGCCGCTGATGCCACACAGCGTGATCAGCAGGGAGGAGATCACAAAGGCGCCGATCGATTCCGCCAGAGTGAAGTTGCCCAGCGTGGCGATCAGCAGTGCCGCGCCCGGTGTGGACCAGGCGGTCAGTACGGGCATGCGGTAATAGAGAGAGAGGCCGATGCAGCTCACCCCCATGCCGATCCCCAGCGTCCAGAGCCAGGAGGCAACTTGGGCAGTATCAGCACCCGCTGCCGTGGCGGCCTGGATGATCAGGATGACGGAGCTGGTGTAGCCGACCATCACGGCGATAAAGCCTGCGACCAGATGGGGGAGGGCGAAGGGCATGACTCTTCCTCTTGGCGTTGTGACGCGCTGTGCGTTATTACGTACA
This sequence comes from Aeromonas sp. FDAARGOS 1416, assembly GCF_019048085.1. Taxonomy (NCBI): domain Bacteria; kingdom Pseudomonadati; phylum Pseudomonadota; class Gammaproteobacteria; order Aeromonadales; family Aeromonadaceae; genus Aeromonas; species Aeromonas sp. FDAARGOS 1416. Next base: position 4,231,498 of record NZ_CP077301.1, read on the forward strand.
ATAAAACTTTGACTATATCGCTGTGCGCTATAGCGCACAAGGCGCATCGTGCAAGAGTAATAAAGAGGCAGTTATGCAAGAGATGAGTCAGCATCTGGCTGCTCGACTGAAGGGGCTGCGCAGCGAGCGCGGCTGGAGCCTGGATGCCGCCGCGCGCGAAACGGGTGTCAGCAAGGCGATGCTGGGGCAGATTGAGCGGGGAGAGTCCAGCCCGACAGTGGCGACGCTGTGGAAGATAGCCACCGGTTTTCGAGTCTCATTTTCCAGTTTCATTGAGCCCACACCAGCCGTGCAGGAGGAGGTGCTCTATCGCACCGCCGATGCCATTCGCCAGCAGCCAGCGGGAGAGGGCATGCAAGTGGCCCCCCTCTTCCCTTATGAAAACCGGTTTGGTTTCGAGTTGCTTGAGCTGACCCTGTTGCCGGGTTACCAGCGTGAATCCGAGCCCCATGAGCCGGGAGTGACCGAGCATGTCATCGTCATCAGCGGCATGATGGATGTGCTGGTGGAAGGGGAGTGGCGCTCATTGGTGCAAGGAGAGGCGGTGCGTTTTGCTGCCGATCGTCCCCACGGTTATCGCAATCTCGGCATAGCCCCGGCTATTTTCCACAACCTCATCCACTATCCGGTGGCAACACCCTGAACATGTTCCGCAGTCATCAACCCGGTCGACCATCTGCTCTGGGGCGGATCAGTATCGGGATATAGACCCAGACAAACAGACCATAGGCAGCGATCCAGGCAAGCGCGCTGAGGTTCCAGCCATGCAGGGAATAAGTAGGCCAGAGCAGGGGAATCACCACCCGCATTGTGGCGGCGGCGATAACCAGGGCGAATGCGCCAGTGATCCTGCGTCCTACCTGCAAGGCCCGACCGCTATGGCCGAGGGAGACTCGCGCAATCATGCCCATGATCATGGTGCCCATACCGCCTGCGCTGAGCAGGTGACTGGCCATCGACAACGTGATGGGCAGACCCGCGCTATGTGCCGCAAGGGAGAGCA
>NZ_CP077301.1:4237500-4455000 GCF_019048085.1 Aeromonas sp. FDAARGOS 1416
TGAGAGAACTCGGGTGAAGGAACTAGGCAAAATAGAACCGTAACTTCGGGAGAAGGTTCGCTCTTGATGGTGAAGTCCCTTGCGGATGGAGCTGTCGGGAGTCGCAGTGACCAGATGGCTGGGACTGTTTATCAAAAACACAGCACTCTGCAAACACGAAAGTGGACGTATAGGGTGTGACACCTGCCCGGTGCCGGAAGGTTAATTGATGGGGTTAGCGCAAGCGAAGCTCTTGATCGAAGCCCCGGTAAACGGCGGCCGTAACTATAACGGTCCTAAGGTAGCGAAATTCCTTGTCGGGTAAGTTCCGACCTGCACGAATGGTGTAACCATGGCCATGCTGTCTCCACCCGAGACTCAGTGAAATCGAATTCGCCGTGAAGATGCGGTGTACCCGCGGCTAGACGGAAAGACCCCGTGAACCTTTACTACAGCTTGGCACTGAACATTGAACCTACATGTGTAGGATAGGTGGGAGGCTTTGAAGGCGTGACGCCAGTTGCGCTGGAGCCGTCCTTGAAATACCACCCTTGTATGTTTGATGTTCTAACGCAGGGCCCTGAATCGGGCTCGCGGACAGTGCCTGGTGGGTAGTTTGACTGGGGCGGTCTCCTCCCAAAGAGTAACGGAGGAGCACGAAGGTTGGCTAATCCTGGTCGGACATCAGGAGGTTAGTGCAATGGCATAAGCCAGCTTAACTGCGAGACGGACAGGTCGAGCAGGTACGAAAGTAGGTCATAGTGATCCGGTGGTTCTGAATGGAAGGGCCATCGCTCAACGGATAAAAGGTACTCCGGGGATAACAGGCTGATACCGCCCAAGAGTTCATATCGACGGCGGTGTTTGGCACCTCGATGTCGGCTCATCACATCCTGGGGCTGAAGTCGGTCCCAAGGGTATGGCTGTTCGCCATTTAAAGTGGTACGCGAGCTGGGTTCAGAACGTCGTGAGACAGTTCGGTCCCTATCTGCCGTGGGCGTTGGATGATTGAAGGGAGTTGCTCCTAGTACGAGAGGACCGGAGTGAACGAACCTCTGGTGTTCGGGTTGTCACGCCAGTGGCACTGCCCGGTAGCTAAGTTCGGAATCGATAACCGCTGAAAGCATCTAAGCGGGAAGCGAGCCCTGAGATGAGTCATCCCTGACCCCTTGAGGGTCCTAAAGGGCCGTTGGAGACCACAACGTTGATAGGTGGGGTGTGTAAGCGCGGCGACGTGTTGAGCTAACCCATACTAATTACCCGTGAGGCTTAACCATACAACACCCAAGAAGTGTTCTAAGGCTTGTAGCAAACGAGCGAACTACTAATTCAGTGATAACGACAAGCCACGAGCAACATCGTTATTCACGTCAGCTTTCCAAGATTGAAGAATTTGCCTGGCGGCCATAGCGCCGTGGAACCACCTGATCCCATGCCGAACTCAGAAGTGAAACGCGGTAGCGCCGATGGTAGTGTGGCATTCGCCATGCGAGAGTAGGACACTGCCAGGCACCAAATACAAGTAACCCCGCCCATCGAGCGGGGTTTTTTATTACCTGAAACTCAGAAAGCAGCCTGATTTTTGACCGGCCCTATCTCCTTTCCTCTGTTCTTATTGTTACTCGTCGCTGTTTTCTGGTTCCACAAATAGCCTGATGTTCCGCTTGGTACTCTTTCTTCGCTGAACTGCTGTCGCTTTTTTCGGTGGCTCTGGCGTCGTCATATCCCGTGCATCCCATGATCGCCTATACGTCATGATCTCTTGTTTGGGATCTCTGCTTCCTGAGTTAGCTGCTCCCTCTTTTTAAGCCGCAACCCCATCGTCCCTGCTTTTTATGACTGTGTTAACCGGCCCTGACTTTATTCAGAAGAGGGGTTATTGGCGGTACCAACATGCTGGAGCCGTGGTCGCTGCGTTGGGTCGTTGTTGTTTGGGGCAATAAGGAAATGGGAAGGGATGCTCGCAGGAACGCAGAGGTTCGATGTTGATAGGTGATCTTGTGGCAGCTGTTGAGCCCACAGGTGAGAAGATCAAGAAAGGAGTTGAAGAAGACTAATGTGTTGAGAGCTATGAGGAGTGGCAAATCGGAGGCAAATAAAAAGCCCACGCAACATGCGTTGCATGGGCTCGGTATGAATGGCGGAGGAGGTGGGATTTGAACCCACGGATGGTCGCCCATCGCCGGTTTTCAAGACCGGTGCATTCAGCCGCTCTGCCACCCCTCCGCAGCAGTGCGGCGAATATTACCATGCTGATCCGGCTTGTAAATCCCCGTCCGGTTCGATTGCTGGTTAATTGCACGAAACGACATGAAAAAGTGGCAATCAGGGTGCATCAAGCGCTTTTTTGGCCAGATAACTTGACTTGAAAACAGACTCAACCACTATAGTGGCCTCTATCATATCCTCTGCAAGATAACGTTATGACTATTAAAAATGCCCTGTTTTGCGCGCTGGCTGGCGTGACCCTGCTGGCGACGCCAGTACATGCAAGCGAGCTGACCAAAAGCGATGTCGAGCAAATCGTTCGCGACTATCTGGTCAAGAATCCCGAGATCCTGGTCGAGATGTCCAATGCCCTGCGTGCCAAGCAGGAGAGCCAGCAGGCCGAGAGTGACAAGGCGCTGATTAAGGCTCACTCCAAGCAGCTTTATGCGAATCAGGATCCCGAGATGGGGAATCCGAAGGCGTCGCTGACCATTGTGGAGTTTTTCGATTACAACTGTGGTTACTGCAAGCGGGCCCATCCGCTGGTCAAGCAGCTGATGGCGGAAGATAAAGATATCCGTTACATCTACAAGCAGTTCCCCATTCTGAGCGAGTCCTCCTACTTCGCAGCCCGTGCTGCGTTGGCGGTCCAGCTGGGTCAGCCTGACAAATACCAGGCGTTCCACGAGAAGCTCTATACCCATCAGGGCCCGCTCGCAGATGAAGCTCAGGTCAAGCAGTTGGCAGTGGCGGCCGGTGTGGACTGGAGCAAGGTGGAGGCCAAGATCAAGGATGGCAGCATTGACCAGAACCTCGGTACCAACCGTGCGCTGGCTGAAGCGCTCGGTATCTCCGGTACCCCGGCCTTCATCATCGGTGATCAGATCCTGCGCGGTGCCCCCCGTGATCTGGCTAGCCTGAAGGGGTTTATCAAGGACGTGCGTGCCGGCAAGAGCATTCAATAGGCAGTTGTCATGGTCGAGGGCCCAGCGCTCCGGCCAGATACAGAAAGAGGGTCGGTATCACTACCGGCCCTCTTTTTTATTATGTCCTTTGGCACAAGTGGTCGTCGCGAAAGGACCATAACAACGTGCTCAGGACCCGGCCTGTTGGCCTCAGTAACAAGTATTAGCAGAGTCGTTCGGAGTCTATTGATAAATATTTCACCTTGCAGAGGCGTGTCGTGAGCATTGCTTAATTCCGGTCAAGATTTTTTCTGCTGCTTGCCTTAGAATCGCCGCCCGTTGCAGGAGAAACCCCTATGTTAGTTGATATTTTACGGCTGGTTTTTATAGCCGGAGGCCTCGTATTTGTCTTCATGCTGGTGCAAGCCTGCTGGCGGAAGAAGCAGAGTGGATCCTTTGAGGCGACCCCCTTCTGGCCGGTGGCGTTGATCGGTGGGGTTGCCAACTTCCTCGATACCCTGGGGGTGGGCAGCTTTGCGGTAAAGACCGCCTGCTACAAGCAGTTCAAGCTGATCGATGACCGGGTGCTGCCGGGTACCCTCAATGGGCAGTGCGTGCTGCCGACCGTGACTCAGTCGCTGATCTTCGTCGGCGCAGTCGCAGTGGAGCCGCTGACGCTGATCAGCATGATGATGGCCGCCGCAGCGGGCGCAGCTTGGGGCGCTCGTCATGTGGCCTCGTTTGATCGGCAGACCATCCGGTTGGTGATGGCTATCTCCTTACTGGTCGTTGCAGGGCTTATCTTTGCCGGTCTGCTGGGGCTTTTCCCTGTAGGCGGCGATGCGATGGGGCTCAGCGGCTACAAGCTGGCGATCGCCCTGCTTGGCAATTTCATCTTCGGGGTATTGATGAATGTCGGTATCGGCCTGTTTGCCCCCTGCATGACGCTGGTTTATCTGCTGGGGATGAACCCGCTGGCGGCGTTTCCGATCATGATGGGTTCCACCGCCGTGCTTAGCGTCTTCTCCGCAGGCACCTTTATCCGCAAAGGGGCGTTCGATGCCAAGGCGGTGCTGGCGGTAGCCATCTTTGGCCCCATCGGTGTGGTGCTGGCCGCCATGCTGGTCAAATCGATGGATATGGAGATGCTGAAGTGGCTGGTTGCCTTTATCGTCATCTATACCTCCTGGACCATGTACGCCTCCTGGCGGGCGGCGCGTCGCTCCCCTGTGCAGCTGACGGTGGAGAGCGCAGGCTAGCCTGTACCAGTGCCGCTTCGGCCTTGGCCCCCAGAAAAACATAGAGGCCAAGCGCCAGCAGCAAACCCACCGCACACCCCATCACTCCGACCGCTGGCCAGAGCAGCTCGCTCTGGCCGAGCGAGCCTTTGAACAGCAGCAACAGCCCCTCGATGGAGACCGCGATCAGAATGGCGGCGATAAAGCGGGTGATGGTGCGGCGAATGGCGCTGTGGCGGAAGATATCCTTATGCAGCAGTACCTCCTCTTCCAGAATGGTCTTGCCCAGATCGAACACCGCCAGTGCCAGCGTCAGGAAGATGATGGCGCTAAAGGCGCCGAGCTGGTTCTGCCGCTCGTCGCACAATAGCTGGTAGAGCTGCTCCAGCCCGTGCCAGATCAGGGTGGCGACGATGAGAAACAGCGCCATGCTGAGCACCACATAGACCGCCTTGAACCAGGGCATGGCGCGGCGGCGCTCCCTGTCTCCCATCAACCAGCCAATCAGCTGATTCAGACAGACGGTGATCTCCCGTCCTTGCCCCTGCACAATAAGGTGCAGCCGGTTATGGGCCGCCGGTGCCGCAGGCTGGATGCACATCGGCCCCTGATAGTGGTCAATGCTGACGACAAAGGGATACCCCTTGAGCGAGACAAGGGGGGCGCTGAGCAGCCCCTGCAGTAGCGGGGTCAACTCCTCCTGATACTCCTGATAGCGCCGCAGCACATCGATGGGGCTCATCTCTGCCATATGGACCTCGGTGACGTGGGATCTTTTGGTGAATGTGCAAATAGTGGGCCTGCTTTATGACAGGGATGGCAGGGCTAGTTGCACCAGAGGATGACAAATTGGTCAGTGACGAAGAGGGAATGCACCAGAACTGGGCGTATCGATGTCCTGTCTGGTGATGAAGGCACTGCAATAGAAAAGGGCCCGTGACGGGCCCTTTGCGACAACCAGCGGCGATTTAGCCAGCCAGCTTGGCGAAGCTGCGCTCGGCGGCAGCCAGGGTATGTTCGATCTCCTTGTCGCCGTGAGCCAGTGACAGGAAGCCTGCCTCGTAGGCGCTCGGCGCCAGATAGACGCCCTCTTCGAGCATCAGGTGATAGAAGCGCTTGAAGCGTTCCATATCGCAGCGAGTGACCTGCTCGTAGCGGGTAATTTCGGGCTCGTCGGTGAAGAAGAAGCCGAACATGCCACCCACATAGTTGATAGCTAGCGGGATGCCGTGTTTGGCAGCGGCGGCTTTCAGCCCTTCTGCAACACGGGCAGTCTTGGCGCTCAGCTGCTCATAGAGGCCCGGCTCCAGCAGCAGATCCAGCATGGTGAGGCCGGCAGCCATGGCCACCGGGTTGCCGGAGAGAGTACCAGCCTGATAGACGGGGCCAGTCGGGGCGATGTGCTGCATCACCTTCTTCTTGCCGCCGAAGGCGCCGACCGGCATGCCGGCACCGATGATCTTGCCGAGGGTGGTGAGATCCGGGTCGATGTTGTAGTGACCCTGAGCACCGCGCAAGGAGACGCGGAAGCCGGTCATTACTTCGTCCAGGATCAGCAGGGCACCGAACTCGTCACAGATGGCGCGCAGCCCTTCCAGGAAGCCGGGGACCGGCGGGATGCAGTTCATGTTGCCTGCGACCGGCTCGACGATGATACAGGCGATCTCGCTGCCGTACTGAGTGAAGGCTTCGCGCACCGACGCCAGATCGTTGAACACACAGGTGAGAGTGTGTTTGGCGAAGTCGGCCGGTACGCCCGGGCTGTTGGGTTGACCCAGGGTCAGGGCGCCGGAACCTGCCTTGACCAGCAGGGAGTCGGCGTGGCCGTGGTAGCAACCCTCGAATTTGACGATCTTGTCGCGGCCGGTGTAGCCACGGGCCAGACGAATGGCGCTCATGGTGGCTTCGGTGCCGGAGTTCACCATCCGCACCTGCTCCATGGAGGGGACGATCTGGCGGACTTTCTCGGCCATCAGCACTTCGATCTCGGTCGGCGCACCGTAGCTTAGCCCTTTCTCAACGGCCTTGATGACGGCGGCCTTGATGGCTGGGTGGTTGTGACCCAGCAGCATGGGGCCCCAGGAGCCGATGTAATCCACGTAGGCTTGACCATCCACATCATAGAGATAGGCGCCATCGGCGTGATCGATGAAGCGGGGCGTGCCGCCGACCCCATTGAAGGCGCGGACCGGTGAGTTGACGCCACCCGGAATGGTCTGGCGGGCCTGTTCAAACAGCTGATCTGATTTTGACATGGATCATCCTTAATGGGATTTTGGTCGTCACACAAGGGATTGCAGCCGATTGAGACTCGGCAGGCCGGAGCATCAGGAGTATGCTTTGCGCTCTCGCCACCCGGACTCTCGGTCTGCTCCCGTGACAAAAATTTAACGGGCCGACTATAGCAGAAAGCCCCAGCCCTGGGCAGCCGAGCAACGCGCCGGGTGATCCTGATCTCAGCTAGCTGACGATATGGTTTTTCCAAGTTGGTGTAACAAGATGGCGCAACAAGCTCTCTCCTCTGAACCCGAAACCGCTTCGCGGGGGCCGCTTTCCCGCATTATCCGGCAAGACAAGATGCCCTTGCTGGTGTTGCTGCTGGCTGCGCTGGTCGGTACCCTGGCTGGACTGGTGTGCGGTCTGTTCGAATCAGGTGTCCACTGGCTGGCAGAACAACGTATCGCCTTGCTGGCCGACCGTCCCTGGTGGCAGCTCGGTCTGCTCGGCTTTGGCTTCAGCGCCTTGTTGGGATTTGTCGGCTACTTCCTCACTCATACCTTTGCCCCGGAAGCGGGGGGCTCCGGCATTCCCGAGATCGAGGGGGCGATGGACGATCTGCGCCCGGTGCGGTGGTGGCGAGTGTTGCCGGTCAAGTTCTTCGGCGGCATCTGTACCCTGAGCTCCGGCATGGTGCTGGGGCGGGAGGGGCCTTCGGTACAGATCGGCGGCAACCTCGGCAAGATGGTGGCGGATATCTTCCGGCTGCCCAAGGAGCATGGCCATGCCCTGTTGGCCGCCGGTGCGGCGGGCGGTCTGGCGGCAGCCTTCAATGCGCCGTTGGCGGGCATCCTGTTCGTGATGGAGGAGATGCGGCCGCAGTTTCGTTACTCCTTTCTGGCCATCAAGGCGGTGGGGATCTCCGCCATCATGGCGACCCTGATGTTGCAGAACATGAAAGGGCAGGGGGCGGTGATCACCTTGCCCCACTACGATGCGCCAGCCCTCAAGGCGCTCTGGCTGTTCCTCTTTATGGGAGCCACCTTCGGGGTGCTCGGTTTTGTCTTCAACAAGTTGGTGCTGGCCTGTCAGGATGGCTATCTGGCGTTGCACCAGAACAAGCGCCACCGTTTTGTGGCCATCGGCATGCTGGTCGCCGGAACGTTTGGCGTGCTGTCGCTGTTTGCTCCCGCGGTAACGGGGGGCGGCACAGAGCTTATTCCCCATCTGATGGGGGATGAGTATGCGATGGCGACCCTGTTCCTTATCTTCTCGGTGCGGCTGGTCGCGACCCTCATCTGCTTCTGCTCCGGTGCCCCGGGCGGGGTATTTGCACCGACCTTGGCATTGGGCACCCTGTTTGGCGTGGTGTTTGGCCATCTGTTTCATGCGGCGTTTCCGGAGCTTGGCATCGAGCCCGGCGCTTTTGCCATTGCAGGGATGGGGGCGCTGTTTGCTGCCACAGTGCGTGCTCCCATCACGGGCATCGTGCTGGTCACCGAGATGACCGACAACTATCAGCTGATCCTGCCGATGATGATCACCACGGTCGGTGCGACTCTGGTTGCCCAGTGGCTGGGTGGCCGACCCATCTATTCCCAGATCCTGGAGCGAACTTTACGGCTCGCCGCGCGTCAAAAGCGGGGTGATGGCAGCGCCACGGCCAGTTAATTTTTCCCTTTATCGCCTGTGACCCCGGTCAGGGCGGTATAGTGAAGGGAGAGGCGCTGCCGTAAATGGCGTGATAACGGGATGAGGGGCTATGTCCAATCTATTGAAGTTATTGGTCGTGTTAGCCGTTGGCGGGCTCATCGGTTACTTTGTCGGTAACCGTCAGGAGCTGGCCCAGAGCAGTCTGTTGGTGGTACAGCAGGAGACGCTGGATCGTCAGGGCAAGGCCATCGGCCAGCTCAAGACCGAATTGGGGGTGAAAGATACCCAGCTGGCGACCCAGAAAGCGGCCTTTGAGCAGTTGCAGACCACCCTGAAGAGTCAGGAGGCGCAGGTGCAGGAGCTCAAACGCCAGCTGGCCTTTTTCGAGCGGATCATGCGCCCCACCGGCGAACAGGTGGGGGTAGTGATCGACAACCTGACTCTGCAGGAGACCAGCATTCCCGGTCGCTACCACTATCGTCTCGCCCTGACCCAGCCCGCCAAAAAGCGGGAGCTGTTCCGTGGTCAGGTGCAGATCAGGGTCGAGGGGAGTCTGGCTGACAAGCCGAAGACGCTGACCGGTCGCGATCTCGGAATGAAGGTGAGCGAGTGGCGCTATGCCCTGCGTTATTTTCAGCTGCTGGAAGGGAATTGGCAGTTGCCGGAAGGCTTTGTGCCGGATCGGATCCGTGTCACCATCAACAAGGATGGCAGGCAACCGGCGCAAGAGCTGCTGGTTGAGTGGGGCGAGGTGATCAAGCCGCTGGTCGCCGCGCCGCCTGCTCCGGTTCCCGCGGCCGGTTAAACGTGGTGAATACTTGAACTGAATGGTCGGGTATTGGATAATTTCGCGGTTTCCATGTTTGTGGATCTAATGGTTGTGAGGTCAGTAATGAGTGCAGTAGCAGAAGCCCCGCTGCCCATCCAGATGACGGATGCGGCGGCCAACAAGGTGAAGAACCTGATCACCGAGGAAGAGAATCCCGAGCTGAAGCTGCGGGTATACATCACGGGTGGGGGCTGCTCCGGTTTCCAGTATGGCTTTACCTTTGATGAGAAGATCAACGACGGGGACACCGTAGTCGAGAAGAATGGCGTCACCATGGTGATCGATCCCATGAGCCTGCAATATCTGGTAGGCGGCAGTGTGGATTACACCGAGGGTCTGGAAGGTTCACGCTTCACCGTGACCAACCCCAATGCCACCACGACCTGTGGCTGTGGCTCCAGCTTCTCCATCTGATCGGCATTATCGGTCTGATGAAACGGCTCTCGGCAACGAGGGCTGTTTTTGTTTGGGGGCTCTGGGATGACGGTAAAACAGCATCCCCCCTGAAACAACAAAGGCGCCTTGGTGGCGCCTTTGTTGTTTCAGGATGGCTTAGCGGGAGCTTGCCGCCGCGACCAGCGGGATCCGGTTCACTGCCTTGCCCATGTAGGCGAGGGTGATGGTCACAATGATGCAGGTGAAGCTCAGCCACATGTAGGGCAGGTAGTCGAGGGTTGCCACCCCCAGAACCCCGGCCATGAAGATGCCGTTGTCGCTCCAGGGCACCATGCCGCAGGTGAGGGTGCCGCCAAACTCGGCGTTGCGAGATAGGTTCTTGCGCGCCAGTCCCAGTCGGTCGTAGTTCTTGGCCATGATCTTGGGGGTCAGGATCAGCGACACATACATGGCCGAGCCAAACACGTTGGCCAGAAACGCGGTGCCGATGGTGTGGCTGGTCAGGCTGCCGACGCTATTGATGCGCTTCTCGAAGGCGCTGGCGATCACTTCCAGAATACCGACCTTCTCCAGCAGGCCACCAAACCCGAGACCGAAGATGATGACCGCGACCGAGCCCAGCATGGACTCCATGCCACCGCGACCGAGAATGTTGTCGATAAAGTCGATGCCGGAGGTGATGGCAAACGGACTATAAGCCGAGTGCATCGCCTTGACCGGATCCATGCCCTGGAAGGCGATGGCCCAGATCAGGCCCAGCAGGGCGCCGAAGCTGATCACCGGGAAGGCGGGCTTGCGATTTGCCAGCAGGCCCAGTACCAGCACCACCGGCACTATGGCCAGCGGGGTGATATTGAACTGGTTGTCGAGAGCCTCCATCACCAGATTGACCTGCTCCAGGCTGACATTACCCGAATACTGCATGCCCACTACGGTGAACAGTACGGCGGTGATGACATAGGAGAGCAGGCTGATAGGCAGCATCCCCTTGATATGTTCCACCACGTCGACGTTGGACATGGTCGAAGCCAGCACTACTGAGTCGGAGAGCGGAGAGAGCTTGTCACCAAAATAGACGCCGGAGAGCACGGCACCGGCTACCAGCGGCGCAGGCACGCCGAGGCTGTGGCCGATCCCCATCATGGCGATACCGGCGGTGGCGGCAGAGCCCCAGGAGGTGCCGGTGGCCAGCGAGGTCAGGGAGCAGATGATCAGGGTTGCCAGCAGGAAGATGGACGGGTGGATCACCTTGAGGCCGAAGTAGATGATGCTGGGGACTATGCCACCAGCAATCCAGGTGCCGACCAGAGCACCGACGGAGACCAGGATCAGGATGGCCCCCATTCCCTTGGCAACGCCGTCAACGGCTGCCTGTTCCAGGGATTTGTAATCGTGGCCGAGTTTGATGCCAAGCCCCATGATGACGAACCAGGCGATGAACAACGCCAGCTGGATCGGCAGATCGAGCACGCTGGTGAACGAGAATGCCAGGGCCAGGAAAATGGCCAGACAGGCAAACACCTGTGCCATGCCCGGTAGTCGGATGTGGTTTTGTTGGTTTTGCATAGATACTTCCTAAACTCTTGCTCGCCAAGGTCACTCCCTCTCGTCCTGTGGATACATCGATCCCGAGGAGGCAACCCAAAAAGAGGCCGCAATCTACCACAAACCCGGCGGGTTAAAGCCCCATCAAATTGGCAAAAATGCACATTTGATTGAAAAAATCACAAATTAGTTGATCTCATAACCCGTTTTTGAGCGGCCTGTTGACACAAAGGGGTACATACGAAGCTTATCTGTGACGCCACTTGCATCCCCAGCAGATGAAGATGATAATTATTATCAATTGTTGGTGGGGGAGAAAACAATGCGCTGGATATTGCGGGGGATGATGTTGCTGGTGGCGGTGGCCGTACTCGCATGGGGTCAGGATAAAGAGTACGGCACCTGGAGTGTAGGTTTTCTGCTGGCTGCCTGGGTGATGCTGGAGCCCGGATTGCGCCCCGCCTTGATCTTGCTGCCAGTGGCCGGGTTGACCGGTATCGTTACCCTGCTCTGGCAGCAGCCCTGGTTATGAGCTTTTGACGGGAGCCTGCTTGATCTTCTGCTGTGCCACCTTGAGCGATTCGACCACCAGCTTCTCCATTTCGGTGCGCTTTGCATCGGTCAGGAAGTAGATCATGTCGACATTGTGGCGAATATAGTGGGCCGGAAGCTGGTTGAGGGTGAGGCAGCAGAGGTCGGCCATCTGATCGCTGTTGAGCTTTTGCTGCAGCCCCTGTTTCTCAATCTCCTTGAGCACCAGATGTTCGTAAAAGTTGTGAATGTCGGTATCCAGTATCATATGCGTTCCTTGGCATGACGATGAGCGGTGAGTCGTCAAAAGCATAGCCATAACAAGGAGTAAAAACAAAAGGCCCATCACTTTCGTGATGGGCCTTTTGCGTAATGAATGGTGCGAAGAGAGGGACTCGAACCCTCACATCCGTGGGACACTAACACCTGAAGCTAGCGCGTCTACCAATTCCGCCACCTTCGCACACTGATTTTCTCCAGCTGGTTTTTAAATGCGGTTGGAGCGCATTGCTCTGTGTTTACATGTCAGAATCATGGTGCGAAGAGAGGGACTCGAACCCTCACACCCGGGGGGCACTAACACCTGAAGCTAGCGCGTCTACCAATTCCGCCACCTTCGCACATTCGGGTTTCCAGTCTGGATTTACATGCTGTCTGAATAAAGCATGGTGCGAAGAGAGGGACTCGAACCCTCACATCCGTGGGACACTAACACCTGAAGCTAGCGCGTCTACCAATTCCGCCACCTTCGCACATTGTGTTACCAGTTTTGATTTACATGCTGTCTGGAGAAGCATGGTGCGAAGAGAGGGACTCGAACCCTCACACCCGGGGGGCACTAACACCTGAAGCTAGCGCGTCTACCAATTCCGCCACCTTCGCACATTCGGGTTTTCTAGTTGGATTTACATGCTGCTGAATCAGCATGGCAGTATTGGTGCGAAGAGAGGGACTCGAACCCTCACATCCGTGGGACACTAACACCTGAAGCTAGCGCGTCTACCAATTCCGCCACCTTCGCATCACTGCGGAGGGGGATTCTATAGAGTTTTGGGGGAGCGTCAACAGCCAAAGGGGACTTTTTTCGCTGTTGACGCCCAAAGTGGCGCCAAGGGTACAAAACTTCAGCAATCAGCTGACGTTTGGCGTTCAGTAACGGCCCAATGCGCTCTGATACATCCGTTCATACTGGGTGACCGAGTCAGGCCAGTTGAAGCGGGTGCTCATGGCATTGCGCTGCACTTTGGCAAAGCGCTCTTTGTCCTGCAGAAAATAGAGCAGGCTGCGACGCATGGTATCGAGCAGGATGGCGGCAGTCGGATCGTTAAAACAGAAGCCGGTGGCATGCTCGGGATCGGCATCCCAATCCACCACGGTATCTTTCAGACCACCCACGGCGCGCACCAGTGGCAGGGTGCCATAGGCGAGACTGTACATCTGGTTGAGGCCGCAAGGCTCGAACAGAGAGGGCATCAGGAAGAAGTCGGCACCGGCTTCGACCAGATGAGCCAGTCGATCGTCATAGGTGTTGATGAAGGCGAGCTTGCCCGGATAATCCCGGGCCATGGTTTGCAGTTGCGTGGCGAGCGCAGGATCGCCAGAGCCGACGATCACCACTTGTACCTGATGGTGGAGGAATTTCTCCAGCGCAGGGAGCAGCAGGGGAACGCCCTTCTGCTCGGTCAGGCGGCAAACCATGCCGTAGATGGGCAAGTCCGCCACGGCCAGCCCCGCCTCCTGCTGCAGGCTCTCTTTGCAGATCTGTTTGCCTGCCATGTTGTCGATGCTGTAGGTCGCAGGCAGGAATTCGTCGAACTCAGGATCCCAGTCCTTGTAGTCGCAGCCGTTGAGGATGCCGCAGAGATCGGCCGCCCGTTGCTGGAAGATATGCGCCATGCCGTGGGCGCCGAGGTGAGTCAGCAGCTCCTGGGCATAGTTGGGGCTGACCGCATTGATTTTGTCGGCGTAGAGCACCCCGCATTTGAGCAGATTGACGTGGCCGTAGTCGTAGTTGATGCGGCGTTCGTAGTCGGCGATCTCGGGCATGGCCCAGAACTGCTCGCGGCCAAACACCCCCTGAAACGCCGCATTGTGAATGCTGATCACGCTGCGGGTCTGCTGGAAGAAGGGGTTGTGAGCGTGGCGAGTTTTCAGCAGCAGTGGCAGCAGGCCGGTGTGCCAGTCATTGCAGTGGGCGATATCCGGGGCAAAGCCAAGCTGCTCGCAGGCATGGAGGGCAGCGGCCGAGAAGAAGGCAAAGCGCTCGCCATTATCCGGATAGGCCTGATTGTTCTCGGCGTAGAGCTGGGGACGATCGAAATATTGCGGGCAGTCGAGCAGATAGACGCAGACGCCATCCAGCTCCATCTGGTAGATGCGATAACCGATATCCGGCAGCCCGGGGTGGGTTGGCAACCAGCGTGATGCCACCAGTCTGGCCTCATCCCGTCGCTTTATCGTCTTGTAGAAGGGCAGCATGATCCTGACATCATGCCCCTTCTGGGCCAGGTACATCGGCAGGGCTCTGGCGACATCGGCCAGGCCCCCGGTCTTGACCAGCCCCTCAACTTCCGAGGCAACAAACAGGATTTTCAGTGGGTTAATAGCCAACTCTTGCTCCCTTAGGTACCACCACGATACCGCCTTCGGATACGGTAAATCGCTCTCTATCGTGGTCCAGATTTTCACCGATAACGGTGCCTGGCGCAATTTCAACGTTTTTATCAATGATGGCGCGCCGGATGGAGCAGCCTTCACCAATCTTCACATCCCCCAGCAGAACGGATTCACTGATATGGCTGCACGCGCCGATATTGCAGCGGAAACCGAGGATGGATCGCTGGATCTGGCTGCCCTGAATGAAGCAACCGGCGGAGATCAGCGAGTTGGCGATCTTCACCTTGCACTCGTCGCTGTCGATGAAGGTGGCAGGCGGCAGCGCCGGATAGTGGGTGTGCAGGGGCCACTTGCGGTTATAGAGGGAGAAGGGGGGATTGTCGGCCACCAAGTCCATGTGCGCTTGCCAATAAGAGTCGAGGGTGCCCACATCCCGCCAGTAGACGTGCGGTTTCTCGCCGGGGATGACGTTGGTGCTGTAGTCATAGACATAGACGGGGGCGCGCGGGTAGAGGCTCGGGATCACATCCTTGCCAAAGTCGTGGCTGGAGTTCTCCTCGGCGGCATCCCGCTTCAACTCGCGGCAGAGGGCATCGGTCTCGAAGATGTAGTTGCCCATGGAGACCAGCGCCTGGGTCGGATCGCCGGGAATGTGCTTGGGCTGCTTCGGCTTTTCCTGAAAGCCGATCATCCGCCCTTCGGTATCGACCTCGATCACCCCGAATGCGCTCGCCTCTTCGATGGGCATGCGCAGGGCCGCGACCGTCATGGCGGCGTTCTTCTGCTTGTGGAAGGTGACCATCTGGCTCACATCCATCTTGTAGATGTGGTCGGAGCCGAAGATGCAGACGTGATCCGGTTCGGCCCGCTCGATAAAGCCGAGGTTCTGGTAAATGGCGTCGGCGGTGCCGTCATACCAGCGTTTGCCCATCCGCATCTGGGCCGGGATGGGATCGATAAAGCGGTCGGTGATGCCGACGATATTCCACCCCTTCTTCATGTGCAGGTAGAGGGACTGTGATTTGAATTGGGTCAGTACATAGATGCGCAGAAAGTCGGCGTTGACGAAGTTGTTGAGGACAAAGTCGATCAGCCGGTAGCTGCCACCAAAGGGGACGGAAGGCTTGCTGCGGGTGGTGGTCAGAGGCTGCAGGCGAGTACCTTCGCCACCAGCCAGGATCATGGTCAAAATGCCTGCCATCGTATTTCTCTCCCTGAATTAACAACATGAAAAGGTTTTCAATGTTCGGTATAAAAACACCCCTAAAGGGGTGGTTTTTATCGTGTGCTTAATACCTTATCAGATGCCGGATGGCGCTCTCTAGCTGTTTTATTGTGCTGCTTACACTTATTTACATTTTGCTCAGATAGACCTTGAATTTGGCATCACTGCTGATCACTTCAGTCCGTTTGAAGTGTGTCTCCAGTATAGGCTGGTAGCGCAAGAAGGCGTTGGCAACAATGGTCAGCGAACCATTTGGCAGCAAAAATTCCGGCGCCTTGGCCAGGAACTGCTCGGTCGCCGCATAGAAGGTTTTGAGACCCGCATGGAATGGCGGGTTGGAGACGATGTGCTGGAAACGGGTGGAGACATCCGAATAGACATCGGAAGCTGTGACCTTGCCCTGCAGACCGTTGAGCGCCAGGGTGCGGCGGCTCGATTCGAGTGCCAGCGCGCTGATATCCACCATGTTGACCTGCAGATCCGGATTGCGCTTGGCCAGCACGGACCCAATCACCCCGGCGCCGCAGCCGAAATCGAGCAATTCGCCCGTCATCGGTGGCACGGCAGCCAGCAGCATCTGGGTGCCGAGATCCAGCTCGGCGGCGCTGAAGACGCCGGGCAGCGCCAGCACGGTCAGCTCGGTATCACCCGCCTTGCACTGATAGCGGCCAAACCAGCTATCCAGATTGAAAGGTTCAACCGGTTGGCTCAGCTCACCGTGATAGAGAGAGCAGCGGCGCGCCGAATCGCGTTTGATCGGCTTTTCGCCATAGGGGGCCAGCAGCTTGTCGGCGCCATTGATGCCGCCGCGGTTTTCACCGGCGAGGAACAGGTCGGCACCCGCTTCCAGCAAGGGGGTCATCATGGCCAGCAGATATTGTGCCTCGGCCTTGGCCTTGGGCATCAGCAGCAACAGGGCATCGAAGCGGGGGGCGCCACCGAGCTGGTGGTCGAACAGGATCGCCTCGCCGAGGGCGGCCTGCTGGCTGCGGTAGTAGCAGTAATCGGTGGTAAAGACGGTCAGGGTCCGGGCCAGGCTCGCCAGCTGGCGGGGGTAGTCATCCTCCAGCGCGCCGCAGACAAGTAGCCGCTTGCCGACAAAGAGGGCTTGGTTTCGTTCCAGCATCTGGCTGACGGCACTGATTGGGCTGCTCATCGGGTCTCTCCACGCAATTTTGGGCGGCCATTATACATAGCCCCTTTCGCCTTGACATTTATGCCGTGTTCCCGAAATATGCCCAGACACCATTTTTTGACCAGAGATGACGAAATGCGGTTCAACGGGTTGAAACGAAAGCACAAAAAAAGCCTGAAATTCGGGCCTGCCGACGTTCGCGCGTAACCTCTCATCCCTGAGAAGCTTCAAACCCCGGTTGCGCACATCGTACCGGGGTTTTTTATTGCCATATGCGCGTCATTTAGGAGAAGGAGATCCCATGTTTCAAGGTTCAATCGTTGCGTTGATCACCCCGTTTCGACAGGGAAAGCTGGATGAAGAGGCGCTGCTGCGTCTGGTGGAGTGGCATATCGAGCAGGGCACTCACGGCATTGTGCCGGTGGGCACCACGGGGGAAAGCCCGACCCTGACCCATGACGAGCACTGCCGGGTGGTGGAGCTGGTGGTCAAGCAGGTCGCTGGTCGCATTCCGGTGATTGCCGGAGCGGGCTCCAACAATCCGGTCGAAGCCATCGAGTACACTCTCCATGCCGAGCGGGTGGGGGCCGATGCCACCCTGCATGTGGCAGGTTACTACAACCGTCCCAATCAGGAGGGGCTCTACCACCACTTCAAGGCGGTCCACGATGCCACCGCCAAGCCGATCATCGTCTACAACATCCCGCCGCGCGCCATCGTCGACGTGCAGCCCGCGACCCTGGCCCGTCTGGCCGAGCTGCCGCGCATTGCCGGGGTGAAAGATGCCACCGGCGATCTGGCGCGCCCCTGGACCGAGCGCCAGCTGATCAAAAAGCCCTTCGCCTGGCTCTCCGGTGAGGATGCCACTGCGGTTGCTTACAACATCGGCGGCGGTCAGGGCTGTATCTCGGTGACTGCCAACGTGGCCCCCAAGCTGGTAGCCGAGGTGCAGAACCTCACGCTGGCGGGCAAGTGGCAAGAAGCACGCGAACTGCAAGACAAGCTGATTCCGCTTCATCAGGCGATGTTTGCCGAGCCGAGCCCGGCCGGTGCCAAATATGCCGCTTCCCTGCTCGGTTTCTGCAGCGAGGAGTGTCGCCTGCCGGTGATGCCGCTGTCGGAAGCGACCCGCGAGCGCATTCGCAGCGCCATGCAGCAGCTCAACCTGCTGTAATGCAAAACGGGTGAGCCAAGGCTCACCCGTTTTGTTTTCGGCTTTTCTGGCCTTTATTTACGATATTGTCCCGTCCTGAATATGGTTTACACCTTTCCCCCCAATAAATGGAGAACCCGATGGGACAAGGTGTGAAACGGACACAGCGCGATTACTCGCTGACTTTTAAACTGGCACTGGTCGAGCAGATTGAAAAAGGCGAGCTCACCTACAAACAGGCTCAGGTGCGTTATGGTATTCAGGGCCGCTCCACCGTTCTGGTATGGTTGCGTAAACATGGTCGGCAAGATTGGAGCCAGGGGGCTTCTGTGCGTGCCGGCAGGAGCATCAACATGCCTGACCCCGACAACCAGACACCCGAACAGCGCATCAAGGAACTCGAGCAACAGCTGGCGCTGATGAGTCAGAAGGCCCAGTTCTTTGAGGCCGTCGTCGATGTACTGAAGAATGACTACGGCGTCTCCATCGTAAAAAAGCGACCCGGCAAGTCCTCTCGCAGCGGCAAGTCGAGAGGCTGACCATTGTCAGGGCTTGCCTGTTTCTGGGGATAAGCCGGCAGGCTTACTACAAGCGCAATCGGGTCGCCGACGAGCGCCATGCCCAAGGATTGCAGGTGGTGCGCTTTGTGCGTCAGGTTAGACTGCGACAACCTCGGGTCGGTACCCGCAAGCTGCATTATCTGCTGCTGGGTCAGGATGATGGCGGGCTCAAAGTCGGGCGTGACAGGCTGTTTCGGATATTGGCCGAGCACCGCTTGCTGGTGCTGCCCAGACGGGCGTATCACAAGACCACCCACAGTTTTCACCGTTTCTACCGTCATCCCAACTTGCTCAAGGCGGGGCCAGAGCAGGTCACGCCGGTGGCCCCGGAGCAGGTCTGGGTCGCAGATATCACCTATCTGCCAGCCAGGAGCGGGCCGCTGTACCTGAGCCTGGTGACGGATGCGTACTCACGCAAGATAGTGGGCCATCACGTGCACGAAGGAATGCATGCCGAATCGGTGGCAATGGCGTTCAAGAAAGCGCTGAAGCAACGACGTGGCGGCGGTGAACTCATCCATCACTCGGACCGCGGCGTGCAGTATTGCTCGGGACTGTATCAATCATTACATGAACGGTACGGGGTGAAATGCTCGATGACGGATGGGTATGACTGTTACCAGAATGCGTTGGCGGAGCGGGTGAACGGGATTTTGAAAGGAGAGTTATTGCTGCAAAGCCCGCAGGATTTGACGCAAGCGCGGGAAATGGTGCGTGAAGCAGTGGATATTTACAACGCGGAGCGGCCGCATCATGCGTTGAAATACAGAACCCCCGATGCGGTGCATAGGGGGTTCTGAGTAGAGAAATGCTAGTTGAAAATGTGTAAACCTATTTCAGGACTAGACATATCGCCCTACTCAGGCTGCGTGATGCAGCCATGCGGCGATGGCCAGCTGCAACTCGACATACGCCGGATAGAGGAAGAGATCGGCCA
The DNA here is from genome assembly GCF_019048085.1 of Aeromonas sp. FDAARGOS 1416. Lineage (NCBI taxonomy): Bacteria > Pseudomonadati > Pseudomonadota > Gammaproteobacteria > Aeromonadales > Aeromonadaceae > Aeromonas > Aeromonas sp. FDAARGOS 1416. The sequence continues at coordinate 4,256,628 of NZ_CP077301.1, forward strand.
GTTCGGCAGGCCACTCGTTTTGCTCGCCCGACTGGGCTTGCAGATCGGCTTGCAGGTTGGTCAATGCTGGCAGCCAAGGTGCGGGTTGTGGCAGCGCGGCCGCACTGCGGGCGACCAGATCGATCCCCTGGCACAGGGCCGCGAGTGCCTGCTGTTGAGCATCTTCATCCTGCGGATGCTCCAGCCAGAGCTGCTCGTGATGCTGCCAGTGACGCAGCCCTTCGCTTACCCCCGTTATGCCATCCATACCTTCATGTTCGACCTGCGCCTGCAGAGCCAGCGGTTTGCCGAGCCCGGCCAGTCGGTAGCCGCGCTGGGCCTTGGATTGGGCGCCAAGGCGCAGCCCGCCGATCCTGGCAAGGCGCCGGGCCAGTGCAAACAGCGCCGCGGTAGCGCCTGATTTGAGCTCCAGTTCCAGCTCGTTGATGGTGGTGTTGCCCTGACTGCCGACTATCTCTCCCTGATCCCAGGCCAGCTCAATCTCGGTCCCCTCGAAGACGATCAGCCAGTGGCGGCGCAGGAAGTCGGTGCGAAACTGGGCGACCAGCTGCTGCTGAATGTGGTCACGCTCGGTCAGGGTCGGCCAAATTTCATCGGGAAAGGCCGAGAGGGTCGGCAGATCGCCGCTGACAGGGGCGTTGTACTCGGGTCTGGCGTGCAGGCCGCCCACCACCTGGCCGCGGCATTTGATGGTCTGTTCGGCGAAGGCGTCGCAGCGGCGAATGCGCAGCCCCATCTCCAGTTGGCGCAGAGCCAAGGTCGGCGTATCGAAATAGACGTTGCCGAGCTGCTGTTGTGATGATTCTTTACTCTCAAGAGAATTCAGCAGGTTGGATAACTCGGGTTGAATATCGCGGGCGACAAAAAACTTTATCTCGATCTCAGTTTGCATAGTCATTCCGGGCTGGCAGGCAACTTTGGGGGGCAGGATTCGGGTCGCGGGGATATAATGCCCGCGAGACGACTAGATTAATTCGCGGTTTAATTGAGGGCGCAGTTCGGTTACCATGCGCGCCTCATAAAATCGTATCGAGTGTTTTTTCACCGACACAGGTTTGGCCATGCCAGTAAATACTATTTTGGGGCTTTTTGCCAAGTCCCCCATCAAGCCGCTGCAGAAGCATATCGTCAAGGTTCACCAGTGCTCCCAGCAGTTGGTTCCCTTCTTTGACGCCGTTGCCGAAGACCGTTGGGAAGATGCCGAGAAGATCCGGCAGCAGATCGCCCAGCTGGAAAAAGAGGCAGATACCCTCAAGCGTGAAATCCGTCTGAAACTGCCTCGCGGCCTGTTCCTGCCGGTTGCACGTACCGACCTGCTGGAGCTGTTGACCCAGCAAGACAAGATTGCCAACCGTGCCAAGGATATCTCCGGCCGCATGCTTGGTCGTCGCATGGAGTTCCCCGCCGAAATGCGGACGGATTTCATGGCTTACCTCAAACGTTGTATTGATGCGACCGCTCAGGCCGAGAAAGCGATCGGGGAGCTCGACGAGCTGCTCGAGACCGGCTTCAAAGGACGGGAAGTGGAAATGGTTGCCGAGATGATCCACCAGCTGGATCTGATCGAGGACGATACAGACACCATGCAGATCGGACTGCGCCAACAGCTGCAAGCGGTTGAGCACAATTACAATCCGATCGATGTGATGTTCCTTTACAAGATCCTCGAATGGGTAGGTGACCTGGCAGATCAGGCCGAGCGCGTAGGCGCCCGTCTGGAACTGATGCTGGCTCGTTCGTAATCGACTGACTGGGTAAACACTATTAATGGACATTATCGCGAATTACGGCACCACTCTGGTGCTCGTGGCGGCCTTGTTCGGCTTTTTGATGGCTTGGGGCATTGGCGCGAATGACGTGGCCAACGCCATGGGGACATCGGTCGGCACCAAATCCCTGACCATTCGTCAGGCGATCATCATTGCCATGATCTTCGAATTTGCCGGTGCCTATCTGGCCGGTGGCGAAGTGACGGCCACCATCCGTAACGGCATCATCGACAGCAATGCGTTTGTCGATAGCCCGGACCTGCTGGTGCTCGGCATGATCGCCTCCCTGCTGGCGGCGGGCGCCTGGTTGATCCTCGCCTCCTACTTCGGCTGGCCTGTTTCCACCACTCACTCCATCATCGGCGCCATCGTCGGTTTTGCGGTGGTGAGCATTGGCCCGGAAGCGGTGCAGTGGAGCAAGTTTGGCGGCATCGTCGGCTCCTGGGTCATCACCCCGGCCATCTCAGGTGTCATCGCCTACTTCATGTTCATCAGCGTGCAGAAGCTTATCTTCAACACCGATGATCCCCTGAACAACGCCAAGCGCTATGTGCCGTTCTACATGTTCCTGACTGCGCTGGTGATCTGTCTGGTGACCATCAAGAAGGGGCTGACCCACGTCGGTCTGCACCTGAGCGATGGCGAGGGCATTCTGCTCTCCATCGCCATCTCCATCGCAGTGGCGTTTGCCGGCTGGATCTACATTCGCGGTCAGAAGTACAACCCGCAGGATGACAGCAAGATGCACTTCGCCAACGTGGAGAAGGTGTTCGGCATCCTGATGGTGATCACCGCCTGTGCCATGGCCTTTGCCCACGGCTCCAACGATGTGGCCAACGCCATCGGCCCGCTCTCTGCGGTGGCCTCTATCGTGGCTTCCGGTGGCGAGATTTCCAGTCAGGCTGCCATTGCCTGGTGGATCCTGCCCCTTGGCGGTATCGGTATCGTAATAGGTCTGGCGACCATGGGCGAGAAGGTGATGGCGACGGTCGGTACCGGCATCACTCACCTGACCCCGAGCCGTGGTTTTGCTGCCCAGCTGGCGACTGCCGCGACCGTAGTGATTGCCTCCGGTACCGGTCTGCCCATCTCCACCACCCAGACCCTGGTCGGTGCTGTGATGGGTGTCGGTCTGGCGCGCGGCATTGCGGCGCTGAATCTGGGGGTACTGCGCAACATCGTGGTCTCCTGGATCATCACCCTGCCTGCCGGTGCCATTCTGGCTATCGCCATCTTCTACGTGCTGCAGGCCTGCTTCTCCTAATCGAAGCGGCATTCAGCAAAAAGCCCGAGTCATCGACTCGGGCTTTTTTATTGTGCGCGGGAGAGAGGTGCTGCTCCCGTTGCATATCAGCCTTAGAGGCTGGCGCAGATTTGCCACAGATCGTACTGGATAGCGGCGGCGGTCACTTCCCGGCCTGCCCCCGGCCCCTGGATCACCAGCGGGTTGGTGCGGTAGCTGTCGCTCTCGATGGCGAAGATGTTGTCGCACGGCAAGAGGTTGGCAAACGGGTGGTGGGGCTCCAGCGCCTCCAGTCCGACCCGCGCCTTGCCGTCATGCTCGAAGCGGGCGACGTAGCGCAGTACCTTGCCGAGGCGCTTGGCCCCTTCGAAGGCGGTCTGGATCGGGCCATCCAGCTCTTTCAGTCTGTCCATGAACTGATCGGCGGTCACCTTGCGCAGCGTGACGGGCACCAGATTCTCCAGCTCGATATCGGCGGAGTCGAGCTCGAAGCCTGCTTCCCGCGCCAGAATAAGCAGCTTGCGCCGCACATCCTGACCGGAGAGATCCTCGCGGGGATCCGGTTCGGTCAGGCCGTGCTGCCACGCCTCGTCCACCAGCTCGGAGAAGGGGCGGGAGCCGTCATACTGCTGGAACAGCCAAGAGAGGGTGCCTGAGAAGATGCCGGAGACCCCCTGAATGCGGTCGCCGCTCTGGCGCAGCATCTGGATGCTGGACTGGATCGGCAGCCCGGCGCCCACGGTGGCGTTGTAGCGCCACTGCACCTGATGGTCGCGACAGGTCTGCTTGATGCGCTGGTAGAACTCGCTGTCGGCGGCACCGGCAAACTTGTTGGCGGCGATGATGTGAATGCCGAGCTGGGCAAAATCCGGGTAGTAGCGGCTCACCGTTTCACTGGCGGTCATGTCCAGCGCAATCAGCGCATCGAAGCCGTGCTGCTCAAGCTGGGAGAGCAACTCCTGCCAGATCAGCGGTTTGGGGTTGAAGTTGTCCTGTACCTTGAGGGGGTTGAGCCCCTCTTCATCGAGCAGGCCCCCTTCCGAGCTGAACACCCCGTAGAGGGTGAGCGCCAGATTGAGTTCATGTTCCAGCCGCGCCTTTTCGCGGGCGTAGAGGCTCAGCCAGTGGCCGCCGATATTGCCCTTACCGAACACCACCAGCCCGACCCGGGTCGGGCGGCTGAACAGGGCGCTGTGGAGGGCGATGAGCAGCGGCTCCAGCACTACCTGACGCAGCACGGCCACCAGACTCAGGCCATCTCGGGCTACCTGGACGAACTCCAGCGGTTGATCTGCCAGCAGCTGATAGAAGCGGTGACACTGCTCCGCGTTGTCGGTGACACCGGCGCCGACCAGCGCCACCAGACTGAACCCCTCTTTCTGGATGAGGCCGGTGAAGCTCCCTTGCAGCTGGAAGTCGCGCAGCAGCTCGAAGGCGCCCTGTGCTACCTCAAGGGTGTAGGCGAGACGCAGGATCCGGCGATCCGGCTGGCGCTGCAGGGTGAGCGGGTTGAGGCGGTGGCGGGCCAGATGGGCCTCGATGGTGGCCACAGTCTGCTCGTAGTTGGTTTGCGGCAGTACCTTCAGCTCGATGAGGGCGATCTGATCCACCGAGGAGACGATGCGGGCGCCGCCGGAGCGGGGGGCGCGGCGCAGGATATGGGTGCAGCCCTCGTCCGGGTTGTAGCTGCAGCGTAGGGTGAGGCGCTGGCGGCTGTCGGCCACAGGTTGCAGAGTGCGCGAATGCAATACCGAAGAACCAAGACGGGCCAGCTCGTTGGCTTCGGCGAGGCTCAGGCGCTCCAGTAGGCGAGCCTCCTTCACCCGGCGCGGGTCGGCGCTATAGACCCCGGCCACATCGCTCCAGATGGTGGTGGATTCGCCGTCTGCCAGCAGCGCCAACAGGCTGGCGCTGTAGTCGGATCCGTTGCGACCGAGCAGCAGGGATCGCCCCTCCATGTCGGCAGCGATAAAGCCGGTTACCACGATGCGACCGGCATGTTCGGCCAGCCGCGCCTTGAGCAGCTCGCTGGAGAGGGCGGTATCCACCTTGACCAGAGCGCCATCCTCGGCGCGCAGGAAGCTGCGGGCATCGAGCCAGATAGCCTTGTCGCCTCGGCTGGTGAGCAGGGCCGCCAGCAGGCGCGCCGACCACACTTCGCCAAAGGCGAGCAGGCCGTTGCGGGCGAAGCGGTCAAACTGCCCTTCCAGCGTTTTGGCGATCAGCTGCATGTCGTCGGCCAGTTGCTTGCTCAGATCGAGCTGCAGTTCACCCTCCAGCAAGCCGTCGATCAGGCTCTGCTGATAGGCCTGCAGGGCAGAGATGGCTTCACCGGCGGCTTCGTCCCCCGCTTCGGCCAGCTCCACCAGCTGGATCAGTCGGTTGGTGGTCTTGCCAGCGGCGGAGACTACGATCAGCTCGTCGCCACCCATCTGTTGTTCAACGATGCTGGCGACCCGGCGATAACAGACCGGATCCGCCAGACTGCTGCCACCGAATTTGTGGACGTGACGTCGCTTCAATCCTGCTTCTGCTGCCACCGCGATCTCTCCTTGTTGCTGCTGTTCCATTACTTCGCTACCTGTTCTGCCTGCTGCGCCTGTTCAAAAGCCTGAGCCAGATCGGCCACCAGGTCTTCACCGTGTTCAATACCGACCGACAACCGCAGCAGCTGGGCGCTGATTCCTGCTGCCTGCTGCGCCGCCGGGGTCATGGCCCTGTGGGTCATGCTGGCCGGATGGGCCACCAGACTCTCCACCCCGCCGAGGGACTCGGCCACCGAGAAGAGGGTGAGGGCCGCGAGGAAGGCGCGAATGCCTGCCTCGCTGCAATCGAGTTCAAAACTTAGCATGGCGCCGAAGCCGGACTGTTGACGGCGCGCAATGTCGTGGCCCGGATGGCTCGGCAGGCTGGGGTGATAGATGCGTTTCACCAGCGGCTGCTGTTGCAGGAAGGCGAGGATGCGGTCGGTGTTCTCCTGATGGGTGCGCAATCTGGGGGCCAGAGTGCGCAGGCCGCGCAGGGTGAGGTAGGAGTCGAACGCCCCGGAGGTGAGCCCCAGACAGTTGGCCCACCACACCAGCGACTCGGCCAGTGCTGCCTCCTTGGCAATCGCCACTCCGCCCACCACGTCTGAGTGACCGTTGATGTACTTGGTGGTGGAGTGCACCACCACGTCGGCACCGAGGGCCAGCGGTTGTTGCAGCAGGGGGGAGAGGAAGGTGTTGTCCACCACCACCTGCGCACCCACCTCGTGGGCGGCGCTGGCAATGGCGCTGATATCCACCACCCGCAGCAGCGGGTTGGAGGGGGTCTCGACCCATACCAGCGCAGGCTTTTGCGTCAGCGCGGCGGCCAGAGCGGCCTCGTCACCCTGATCGACAAACTGCACCCGGTAGTGGCCCTTGGCCGCCAGATACTCGAACAGGCGCCAGGTGCCGCCGTAGCAGTCGTGAGGGGCAATCAGCAGATCCCCAGCCTTGAGCAGTGCCGTGGTGACCAGATGGACGGCGCCCATGCCGGTGCCGGTGACCACGGCGCCAGCGCCCCCTTCCAGCGCCGCCAGCGCGTCTGCCAGATTGGTGCGGGTCGGATTGCCGGATCGGGCATAATCGTATTGACGGGGCTCGCCAAAGTCGGCAAAGGTGTAGTTGCTGGAGAGGTAGATAGGCGGCACCACGGCACCGTGTTGCTGGTCTGTCTCAATCCCGGTGCGAACCGCCAGGGTGGCCTTGTGGGTCATGTTTCTCTCCTTGATCTCTCTGGACGGTGGCCGCTCTTCCTGCCACGCTGCTTTTGCCACACGCAATCGTGCCAATGCTGGCATCATGATGAACCACACTACGCCAGCTTAAAAAAGCCGTCAACACTTCCAGACGTCTAAATGGCTTTGCTGTTGGATTGCCATTAATTTCCTTAAGGGTTAAAATCCGCGCTCACGGCTAAATGAGAACAGGTGAGTCATGGGAACAGAGTGGAACGGCGACTACGTCAGCCCCTACGCGGAACACGGTAAGAAGAGCGAACAGGTCAAGAAGATTACCGTCTCGATCCCGCTCAAGGTGTTGAAAGTGTTGACCGATGAGCGCACCCGCCGTCAGGTGAACAACCTGCGTCATGCGACCAACAGCGAGCTGCTCTGTGAAGCCTTCCTGCACGCTTTCACCGGCCAGCCGCTCCCTTGCGACGAAGACTTGCGCAAGGATCAACCGGACAGTGTCCCGGCCGAAGCGCGCGCCATCATGGAAGCGCTGGGCAAAGAGATCGAAGATTTCGACAAGGAATAACCCCCAATGACGCGGCCCTGGCCGCGTCATTGCTATCTGCCATGTCCCGCTTCAGCCTGCGCCACTATCACCACCACTTCTGCAGCCATAGCCACGACTTTGCCCAGCTGGTGATCCCCCTCGACGGCCCCCTCGAGATCGAGGTGCAGGGCCGGGGGCGCAGGCTTGCCCCCGGTTCTGCCTGCATCATCGCTCCCGGCGAGCGGCACGACTACGCCGCCGATCCCGCGCTTTCGTTTCTGGTGCAGGAGAGCGACTGGCTACCCGGCGATCTGGCGGCTCACCCCTTTATCGAGCTGGATGAGCCCCAGCGCCACTACCTCGCTTTTCTGCACCGCATGGTGGCCGAAGGGCGGCAGGTGGCGGGCATGGCGCAGGTGTGGCTCTCCCTGCTGGCGGAAGGGCAGGGGATGCAGAGCACTGCCACCCCGCGTCTTGCCGCTCGCATCCTCAAGGTGCAGCGCCATATCGATGCCAATCTCGCCGCCCCGCTGACCAATCAGCAACTCGCCGCCATCGCCTGCCTTGGCCAGAGCCAGTTCAAGCTCGCCTTTCGCCAACAACTGGGGGTAAGCGTCTCCCACTACATTCGCAGTCGGCGCATGGCACTGGCGCGAACCCTGCTTGCCGGTACGCAACTGCCCGTTGGGGAGATTGCCAGCCGCTGCGGCTACCAGAATCAGGGGGCCTTCGGCGAGCGCTTCCTGGCCGAGACCGGGCTCACTCCGTCCCTCTGGCGCCAGCAAAACGGCCACCTGCCGCAACGAAACGGCTGATCGCCGAAGACAGCCTTCTCTCTTTGGGCCATGCTGCGGGTCATGCAAGGTGCACGATAAACAGGAGCCGAAATGGAGACGATTAGCTGGCAGGATTTCGAGATGGTGGAGCTGAGGGTGGGTACCCTGGTGCGGGTCGAGCCGTTCCCCGAGGCGCGCAAACCGGCCTACAAGGTGTGGGCGGATTTTGGCCCTGAACTGGGGATTCGCAAGAGCAGCGCCCAGATCACCGCACTCTACCAGCCAGAGCAGCTGGTGGGCCGCCAGATCATCGCCGTAGTCAACTTCCCGACCAAGCAGATCGGCCCGTTTCAGTCGGAGTTTCTGCTGACCGGTTTCTATCGGCCGGATGGCGCTGTAGTGATGGCTATCCCCGAGCAAGCGGTGGAGAACGGCGCCAGGCTGGGCTGAGCTCACACCCGAACAGAGAGAAGAGAGGCGACCCAAGGTCGCCTCTCTTTTTGTTTTCTGCTGCGAGTCGTTACTTCAACAGGCTGAAGATCAGCGCCGATACCGCCAGCGAACCGGTCAGCAGGATAAAGCCGTTGGTCCAGCCGTGACGGAAGCGGGCCAGCGCCTCCACCTTGTAGATTGCAATCACCGGCATGATAAACAGGATCATGGCGATGACCGGGCCGGAGAGGGTCTCCATCAGCCCCAGAATGCCCGGGTTGATGACGGCGGCCCCCCAGATAGAGAAGAACATCAGGGCGATACCGACTTTGTCCGCCTTGGCCAGCGGCAGGCCGGTAGGCTTGGCGATCAGGCTTTTCAGGCTTTCACGGGCACCGAGGAAGTGGCCAAGGAAGGAGGAGCTGATGGCGATAAAGGCGATGAGCGGTCCCAGAGTCACGATCACCGGGTTATCGGTGATGTTGGCGAGATAGGAGAGCACAGAGACGTTCTGGGCCTTGGCTTCAGCCAGCTGGGCTGGCGAGAGGCTCAGCACGCAGGAGAAGACGAAGAACAGCACGAAGCCCACCAGCATTACTGTGGTGTTGCGCAGGATCAGGCCGCTCTTGGCTTCTGCCTGCTCGCCATATTCACGGCGCTGCACGTTGGCAAAACCGGAGATGGCAGCGGCGTGGCTGAAGGCGAACACGGTGACCGGCAGCGCCAGCCAGACAGTGTTGAGGAAGCTGACCCCTTCAAACGCGGTCACTTCCGGCCATTGCCACTGAGGGATCAGGTAGCAGGAGAGGGCCGCCAGAATGGCCGCCAGCGGATAGACCATAAAGGCGAAGGCGCGCAGCATCGCTTTCTCACCCGCCAGCATCACGGCGATCATGGCAAACACCAGCAGGCCGGAGAGCATCACCCGATCCGGGGTCGCCATGCCGAGCTGGTTGACCATGAAGCTCTCCACCGTGTTGGTCAGCCCGACCCCGTAGATGAGCAGGATCGGGAAGATGGAGAGGAAGTAGAGCGCCGAGATAAGGCGGCCGGCCATTTTGCCGAAGTGCTCCTCCGCCACTTCGGTGAAGTCGGCGTGGGGGCGTGACGAGGAGAGCACGAAGCGCGCCAGCCCGCGGTGGGCGAGGAAGGTCATGGGGCCTGCCAGTACCGCGACGATGACGAGAGGCCAGATCCCGCCCAGACCCAGATTGATGGGCAGGAACAGGATACCGGCGCCAACGGCGGTGCCAAACAGGCTGATGACCCAGTGGGTGTCGTGACGGCGCCAGCGGGTGGTGCTGGCCGTGGTGGAGCAGGAACCGGATAGCTCCTTGGTAGCTTCTACAGATAAACTCATTACTAATTCACTTTTTGCTAGTGTTTTAATCTGAGCTTATTGTGGTTTATCGGGATTTAATTCTCAAAAAGCGAGACTGAAACATATCACTGCCATTGCGGGGTTTAGCCAGCGAGATTGGGAATGGAATCTGGTTCACAGAATTGAACGAAACTGATATTGGTGATTTTTGTGAAATATAAAACCAAAATTTGATCTGCTATCATTTTTTTATTTTGGCTAATCAGGTGTTTTCAGAATTACGTGAAAAATCGCACCATTTCTCGCCGACCGATTGTGATGTTTCACTATCATTTTGCCGCTTTGCCAGCGTATCACGCTGTTCAAGAGTGCCTTGACCAGCGGATCACACCGGCCATCACCCGGGGCAACTTCCCTGAAAAAGCAGGCGGCCATCGGGCCGCCTGCTTGTCTGGTGTGATGATATCGCTACTCGTCTAGTGGGCCAGAATGCTGCCCCAGGCGAGATCCGGATCCCCCATCACGATAAAGTCAGGGTTCTCCAGCGACTCGGTTTCGTTGTAACTGAGCGGCTGCAACGCCAGGCTGAGGATACGGCCACCGGCTGCCTCGACGATGCACTGGGCGGCGGCGGTGTCCCACTCGCCGGTGGGGCCGAGCCGCACGTAGCAATCGGCCGCACCTTCCGCCACCAGACAGGATTTGAGGGAGCTGGAACCAAGCGGGATCAGCTCGTAGTTGATGGCCGGGTTGAGGCGGCTGGTGAGGTTCTCCAGCTTCTGGCGGCGGCTGATGGCGACTACCAGCGAGTCGGGCTGGTCATGCTCGTGATGCATGGCGCTGATGGGCAGTACCTCGCCATTCACCTCCTTGAAGGCGCCGTAGCCGCGCACCGCCCAGTAGAGCACGTTGGACTCGGGGGCGTAGATGACCCCGAGCACCGGCACATTGTCCCGCACCAGGGCGATCAGGGTGGCGAAGTCGCCGCTGCCCGCGATAAATTCGCCGGTGCCGTCGAGGGGATCCACTAGCCAGTACTGCCGCCAGTTGGATCGCTGGCTGAAGGGGATGTCGGCCGCCTCTTCAGTCAGCACGGGAACGTGGGGAGTGAGCGCCGAGAGCGCCTGCTTGAGGTAGGCATCGGCAGCAAGATCGGCACTGGTGACCGGGGTCGCATCCTCCTTCAGCTGACACTCGAACTGACCGCCGTGATAGATGTCGTGAAGGATCCTTCCGGCTTCGCGGGCAATCTCCTTGACCCCCGGCACCCAGGCCAACAACTCCTGCATCTCGTTATCCTCTGTCTGTTAACTGCCCGTCTGCGGGCTACTTTGCCTGCTCCGCCAGCCACTTCTGGGCCAGGAGCAGGGCACTGATACTGCGCGACTCGGTGAAGTCGGGTCGCGCCAGCAATTCGTCTATCCGGTTTAGCGGCCAGGGGATCACTTCCAGCGGTTCGGGCTCGTCGCCGATCCGCTGCTCGGGGAAGAGATCCCGGGCCAGCAGGATATCCATCCGGCTGGAGAAGTAACCGGGCGCCAGCGACACCTGCTTGAGCAGGGTCAGGCTGTTGGCGCCAAAGCCCGCCTCCTCCATCAGCTCCCGGTTGCCCGCCTCGAAGGCATCTTCGCCCGGGTCGATCAGCCCTTTAGGAAAGCCCAGCTCGTAGGAGTGAGTGCCAGCGGCATATTCGCGCACCAGCAGCAGGGTGTGGGCATCGAAAAGTGGCACCACCATGACGGCACCACGATTGCCGCCGCGCATCCGCTCGTAGACCCGCTCTTCGCCGTTGGAGAATTTGAGGTGGAGGGATTCCACTCTGAACAGCCGGCTCTCGGCCACTATCTCGGCCTTGAGGATCTCCGGTTTGCTCTTCTCCTGCTCCAGCTGGTCGATCGAAATCTGTTCGGGGGGGCTTTTGTGGTGCTCACTCATCAGGGGTGACGGCTCGTTAAAAAATCGTGTTTCAAGAGTAAACGACTCCCACACCGAACACCACGGGGCAGGGAGGGGAAAGGGGGAGGAAAAATCCGTTATACTGCCGCCCCGTTTTCCGAGATCCGCGATCAAGAGGCCCGATGCCACACTCCTGCTCCACCACCTTGCTCTGGCACCAGATAGATACCGTCTTGCTCGATATGGATGGCACCCTGATCGATCTGCATTTTGACAACCACCTCTGGCAGCAGCTGGTGCCGGAGCGTTACGCCGAGCGGCTCGGGCTACCGCTGGATGAAGCCAAAGCGCAGATCGATGTCCACTATCACGCCGTCAACGGCACCCTCAACTGGTACTGCGTGGATTACTGGAGCGAGACCCTGGGGCTCGACATCCGTGCCCTCAAGCAGGAGCTGCTGGCGAAGATCCAGTGGCGTCCCCACGCCATCCCCTTTCTGGCCGCGCTGCGTGCCGCGGGCAAGCAGTTGGTGCTTTTCACCAACGCCCACCCCGCCAGCCTGTCGGTGAAGGATGCACAGCTGGGGCTCCGCGACCATCTGGATTTGATGGTGAGTACCCACGAGCTGGGCTGGTCGAAGGAGAGTCAGCACTGCTGGCAGGCGCTGGCACAGCGGCTGGCGTTCGATCCGGCCCGCACCCTGTTTGTGGATGACAGCGAGCGGATCCTGCGGGCTGCCGCCGACTATGGCATCGGCTATCAGCTGGCGATCCAGAATCCGGATAGCTGCAAGCCGGAGCAGAGCATTACCGCTTTTCCGGCGATCCGCGACTATGCCGAGTTGCTGCCGTTGGCAATCTGAATCAGTTCAAACAAGAGAGGGCTGCATCATGCAGCCCTCTCTGTATCTGAAACCTGGCGGTGAAAAAATCACAGCTCCCGGAACGGACGCCGTTTCTCTTCCTCTATGACGATCGCCTCCAGATTGGCGACCCGCTCCTGCAACTCTCTGATGATCATATCCTGCTTGCCGAGGCGGTCGGTGATGCGGGCATCCCCCATCTGATAGCGGGCCCGTTTGCCGAGATATCCGAACAATAGGCTGATAAATACGATCAGGACTATGCCTGTCCACATGGTCATGTCACGACTCCTTGTCGTCTATAAACGGCGAAAACGCTGATGGGATCCGTTCTGTTTTCTCACAGCCGCCAATTGGCCGCAATGGGGCCCTTTTAGCCTTTGTGATGCAGTTGGCTATTGCTGCCAGAGTGGCCGCCCGACCCAGAGCGCCCACAGGGTGAGGTGCAGCAGCACGATAAACCAGAAGACCAGCCGGTAGCTGCGCTTCTGGGTCTTGTGACGTAGCCACTGGCGGGCCACCAGTGCGCCCGGCCAGCCGCCGCACAGCTCCAGCAGATGGAGACGGGATTCGGGAATGCGCCACTCGCCCCGCACCGCCTGCCGCTTGTCCCAGGCGTAGGCCGCCAGCGTCAGCAGACTCATGGTCAGCAGTGCGGCCAGTGGCCACCACTGCTGGCTGTCGAGGCCGAGCCAGAGGGTCCAGCCCAGCGGCAGCAGCGCCAGCGCCATCATTGGGCCAACTCCCAGCAGCGCTCCTCGTCCTGCTTGAGGGTGCGGATCACCTTGGCCGGATTGCCCACCGCCACCGAGTCAGCCGGGATGTCTCGGGTGACCACGGCGCCGGCACCTATGATGGAGCGCGGCCCTATGGTGACGCCGGGGCAGATGATGGCGCCGCCACCAATCCAGCAGTCGTCACCGATCCGCACCGGCTTGTTGTAGGCGGTCCAGTTGCGTCGCTCCAGATAGTTCGTGGTGTGGGTGGCGGTGTAGATCTGCACGTTGGGGGCCAGCAGCACATGGCTGCCGATATGCACTTCACCCAGATCGAGAATGGTGACGTTGAAGTTGAAGAAGGTCTTCTCGCCGATGTGGATGTTGCGGCCAAACTCGCAGGTGAAGGGCGTGCTGATCCAGCAGGAGTCGGGGCAGTGGCCGAACAGCTCGCGGCAGATCTGCTGGCGCAGAGGGCCATCGCCTGCAGGTGAACCATTGAGCCGGGCCAGCAGCGCCTGACCGCGGATCCGGTCGTTCGCTATCTCCTCGCTCTGGCCATCCAGCGCCCCGCCTGCCAGTACCTTGTCCCAGTCGCTCGCCATTGCTACCTCCTCATGCTGCAAGAGGGGGCAGTATACGTGACAAGCGCGAGAGGCGTCAGTCTGTCACTTCTGGCAGGTGATCCCCGTCATCCTGCTGGCCAGACGAGGGGCAGGATCAGCAGGGCCGAGACGAAGTAGGGGAGCAGCACCCGCAGCCCCAGACTGCGACCACCGATGCCGATGGCCAGCAACCCCTTCACCAGCGAGTTGACCAGCCCGGCGAGCAGGATGCCGCGGGCCGCCACCTCCAGCGCCAGCTCCTTGTGGGAGAGCTGGGAGAGCGACAAGGTGATGGCGTCCACGTCGGTGATCCCCGACACCAGCGCCAGCAGATAGACCCCCGAGTTGCCTACCTTGTCTTGCAGCAGCGTTGCCATAAAGCCGATCAACGCCAGCAGCAGGCCGAACTTGATGGCGGTGGCCAGATCGAGCGGGTTGCTGGTTTCCGGCTGTACCGGGCCGTCAGTCAGCTCCTCGCGCTGGCGCCAGAACCAGAAGGCAAAGCCGTACACTGTGGTCGCCAGCAACACGAGCGGGGCGGCGAGGCGCATCGCGAGCTCGCTGTGAATGAGCAGCACCAGCACCAGCAGCCGTAGCCACATGGTGGCCCCCGCCAGCAGGATACCGGTGGCCAGCAGCCGTTCCAGTCCCCCCTGCTCCTTGTTGAGGCGGGCGAACTGCAGGGTAAGGGCGGTGGAGGAGGCCAATCCCGCCAGTATGCTGGTGAGCACCAGCCCGGCGCGAGTACCGAGCAGCCGCACCGCGAAGTGGCCACAAAACGAGATGCCGGCGATCACCACCACCATCAGCCAGATCTTGAAGGGGTTGAAGGCATCGAGGGGCCCCATCTCCTCGTTGGGCAGTACTGGCAGCAGTACCAGCGAGATGAGCAGAAAGCGCAGGGTGGCGTGAAATTCGGTTTCGCTGAGAAACAGCATCCCCTGCTGGATCTTGCCCTTGAGCCCCATCAGCAGGGCGGCCAGCACGGCGCAGGCCACCGCCTCGCTCGGGCTCAGCAGCACCGACATCAGCCCCAGCAAATAGGTGAGCAGCATGGCCACCGAGCTGGTGAGGCCAAACTCCCCCTGCCAGCGTTGGGCCAGCCAGACCGAGAGGCCGCAGCCGATCACCACCGCCAGCAGGCCGAGCAGTGGCAGCCAGGGGCCCAGAGTCGGTAGCAGCAAACCGCATACCCCGCCGAGCAGGCCGATAAGGCCGTAGGTACGCATCCCGGCGATGCGCTGGTTATCCCCCAGCTGGCGCACCTGCCAGCCCCGCTCCAGCCCGATGATAAGGCCGATGGCCAGCGAGACCAGGGCTCCGTTGACCGGTTCTGCATTGATCCACATAACGACTTCCTTTTCGTCATCTGCCTGCCTTGTTCCCATGATGGCACAGCGAGCAAGGGGCCAGAGGGGCATGGCTCACAGAGTCTGCGTCCGGCTTCCGGTGCGGGTGGCTGAGTTGATATGAGCAAAAGAGATAAGCAAAGAGTTATTTCTTTCTTCTGGGCATAACAACTCCACGGCATGCTGTTCTCAACCCAACAAGATATGGAGTATCACCATGAAACTGCGAATGACCGCCCTGACCCTGCTCTCTCTGCTGGCATTTGGCCAGGCCAATGCCGCCGAGATCCGCCTGCTCAATGTCTCTTACGATCCGACCCGCGAGCTGTTTCTGGAGTACAACGCCGCCTTTGCCAAGGAGTGGAAGGCCAAAACCGGCGACGACGTGGTGGTGAGCCAGTCTCACGGTGGCTCCGGCAAGCAGGCCCGCGCTGTGGTGGATGGACTGGAGGCCGACGTGGTATCGCTGGCGCTGGCCTACGATGTCAACGCTATCGCCAAGGAGGGGCTGACCGCTGCCGACTGGCAGAGTCGTCTCGGCAACAACGCCTCGCCCTATACCTCCACCATTGTCTTCCTGGTGCGCAAGGGCAATCCCAAGCAGATCAAGGATTGGGATGATCTGGTGCGCAAGGATGTCGCCATCGTGACTCCCAACCCCAAGACCTCCGGCGGGGCACGCTGGAACTATCTGGCCGCCTGGGGCTATGCCCTGAAGAAGAGCGGCAGTGAAGAGGGGGCCAAGCAGTTTGTTGGCGATCTATTCAAGAACGTGAAGGTGCTGGACTCAGGCGCCCGCGGTGCCACCACCAGCTTTACCGAGCGCGGTCTCGGTGACGTGCTGCTGGCGTGGGAGAACGAAGCCCTGCTGGTGCTTGGTCAGGCGGGGGCCAGCGACAAGTTCGAGCTGGTGGTGCCTTCGGTCTCCATTCTGGCGGAGCCGCCGGTCGCGGTAGTGGACAAGGTGGCCAAGAAGCACGGTACCGAAGCGGTGGCCAAGGCCTATCTCGATTATCTCTACTCTGACGAGGGGCAACATATCGTCGCCAAACATCACTATCGCCCCAGCAACCCGGCGATCCTGAAGGAGACAGCAGCCCAGTTCCCGCAGCTTGCCTTCTTTACCGTCAAGGATCTGGAAGGGGATTGGGAGAAAGCCCAGAAGAAACACTTCGCCCAGGGCGGTCTGTTTGACCAGATCTATCAGCCGGGTCGTTGATAGCTTCGTTATCCATCACTGAACTGGCCCCTGTGCCAGCCGATAGGAGCACCAAGATGAACAAGATCCTCCTGGTTCCCGGTCTGCACAACAGTGGGCCGGATCACTGGCAGAGCCGCTGGCACGATCATTTTCCCCAATGGCAGCGGATGACCGGGCTACCGTGGGACAAGCCGGACCTCAGGGTCTGGAGTGCCAAGCTGGCGAGCAAGCTGAAACGTCGCCGCAGCCGGGTCCATCTGGTGGCCCACTCTTTCGGCGCCCTGACCGCCATCGCGGCGGCCCGCTTGCAGCCGGAGAAGGTGGCCTCGATCTTTCTGGTGGCGCCCGCTGATCCCGTACGTTTTGGCATTGCGGATGAGGCCTTGGCCGGGCCGCTGCAGGTATCGGCCCAGCTGGTGGCCAGCCGCAATGATCCTTGGATGAGCTTTGAACGGGCCGAATACTGGAGCCGTCAGTGGCAGGTGCCGCTGTTCGATGCCGGTGAGGCGGGCCATATCAATGCCCAGTCAGGTCATGGGGACTGGCATCAGGGGCTGCATTTGCTGGGGGCACTCTACCGCCGTGGTGAGCTGGTAGTGGCACCGGTCAAGACCGCATCGCCCCGGCCGGTCGTATTGGGCTTTCGCTAGGTATCTGTGAAGTGGTTGGAGGGTTGGCGAGCGCGCTGTTCGCTGGCTACTCCATGCCCCCGTTCTTTGAATGCTCCGCTCCGTATTGCTCCATTTCTTAGGTCTTTTATTTATATAAAAGACCTTTTTTTATTTGGAGTGCGCCAAGAGCCTTGTGACTCTGCGGTTAGACAAAAAAGTGATTAGCAAAGTCGCAATTGATGTTTGTTGCCGATGAGGGGAGTGCGCAGAATCACCATATCGAAAATTCTTCATAACAGATGGATGTGTTATGCGATTTGGTTCTTATTCTGTCCTGCCCGGTTTTGGCCCCACCCTGGGGTTCAGCCTGCTCTATCTGGGCCTGCTGGTGCTGTTGCCGCTCTCGGCCCTGGTGCTGTTTGCGGTCAACAACCTGACCGCCGCCGAGTTCTGGCAGGTGATAGGTTCACCCCGGGTGCTCGCCTCCTTTCGCCTGAGCTTCGGGGCGGCCTTTGTCGCGGCGCTGCTCAACAGCCTGTTTGGCCTGATCCTGGCCTGGATCCTGGTGCGCTACACCTTCCCCGGTCGTCGACTGGTGGATGCGTTGATCGACCTGCCATTTGCCATGCCGACCGCTGTATCCGGCATCGCCCTGTGCGCCATTTTCGCCCCCAACGGCTGGATCGGCCATCTGCTGGCGCCGCTCGGCATCCAGCTCGCCTACAACCCCATCGGCGTCGTTATCGCCCTCACCTTTATCGGGCTGCCTTTTGTGGTGCGCACCCTGCAGCCGGTGCTGCGAGAGGCTGAGAGCGAGCAGGAGGAGGCCGCCGCCAGCCTCGGCGCCGATCGCTGGCAGACCTTTATCCACGTGCTCTGGCCGACCCTGATCCCGGCCCTGCTCACCGGCTTTGCGTTGGCGTTTGCCCGTGCTGTGGGGGAGTACGGCTCCGTCATCTTTATCGCCGGCAACCTGCCGATGGTCTCGGAAATCGCACCGCTGATGATCATGAGCCATCTGGAGGAGTACGACTATGCCGGCGCCTCTGCCATTGCCGTGGTGATGCTGCTGATCTCATTCATTTTGTTACTGCTAATCAACAAGTTGCAGGCCTGGAGCTGGTCTCGTATCGGAGGGAGCCGGATATGAACGCATCGACACTCGCCCTTGAAGTCGCCCCTGTGGAGGTTGCTCCCGTGCGCAAGGCACCTCCAGTGATCCGTGAACCCCAGTGGGTCAAATGGCTGCTCATCACGGTGGGTCTCGGCTGGTTTGCCGCCCTGTTGCTGCTGCCGTTGGCCACCGTCTTTATTCAGGCGCTGAGCCCCGGGCTGGCTTTTTTCTGGCACGCCATCAGCGAGCCGGATGCCCTGAGCGCCCTCGGTCTCACCGCACTGGTGACGCTATGCGCCGTTCCCCTCAATCTGCTGTTCGGGATTGCTGCGGCCTGGGCCATCGCCCGTTTCCGCTTCCCCGGTCGGCAGCTGCTCATCACCATCATCGATCTGCCCTTCTCGGTGTCGCCGGTGATCGCCGGTCTGATGCTGGTGTTGATGTTCGGCAGCCGCGGCTGGTTCGGTGACTGGCTGAGCGAACACGACATCAAGATCATCTTCGCCACCCCGGGGATCATCCTGGCCACCACCTTCATTACCGTGCCCTTCGTGGTGCGCGAGCTGCTGCCCCAGATGGAGGCGCGTGGCCCGGAAGAGGAGGAGGCGGCCATCATGCTGGGGGCGAGCGGTCTGCAGATGTTCTGGCGCGTCACCCTGCCCGGCATTCGCTGGAGCCTGATGTACGGCCTGCTGCTCTGTACCGCCCGCGCGGTGGGGGAGTTTGGCGCGGTGTCGGTGGTTTCCGGCCATATTCGCGGCCAGACCAATACCCTGCCGCTGCATATCGAGATCCTCTACAACGAGTACCAGACCGGCGCCGCCTTTGCAGTGGCAAGCCTCTTGGCTCTGTTCGGGATCTTCACCCTGCTGGGGGAAACCCTGTTGGCCCGGCTGCGTGCCCAGCCCACCAAATCTCACTGATCACCGTTTTAAAGAGGCAGCCATGAGCATTCAGGTTCAACAACTCAACAAGCATTTCAATCAGTACGCGGCGCTGGCAGACATCAACCTCGACTTTCACGACGGTGAGCTGGTGGCGCTGCTCGGCCCCTCCGGTTGCGGCAAGACCACCCTGCTGCGGATCATCGCCGGGCTGGAGCAGGCCGACAGTGGCAGCGTCATCATCCGTGGCGAGGATGCCTCGGATCTGCATGTGCGCGAGCGCAATGTCGGCTTCGTGTTCCAGCACTATGCCCTGTTTCGCCATATGACAGTCTTCGAGAACGTGGCGTTTGGCCTTAGGGTCAAGCCGCGCAGTGAGCGCCCGGCTGAGGTGGCCATTCGTGCCCGGGTCAAGGAGCTGCTGGATCTGGTGCAGCTCAGCCACGTGGCTGAGCGCTACCCGACCCAGCTCTCCGGCGGCCAGCGTCAGCGGGTCGCGCTGGCCCGCGCGCTGGCGGTGCAGCCCAAGGTACTGCTCTTGGACGAGCCCTTCGGCGCCCTCGATGCGCAGGTGCGCAAGGAGCTGCGCCGCTGGTTGCGCGAGCTGCACGACGAGCTGCATGTCACCAGCCTGTTCGTCACCCACGATCAGGAGGAGGCGCTGGAGGTAGCGGATCGGGTGGTGCTGATGAATGCCGGACGGGTCGAGCAGATCGGCACCCCAGCCGAGGTCTACGACCAGCCCGCCAGCTCCTTCGTCCACAGTTTCCTCGGCAGTGTGAATCAGTTCCGCGGTCGGGTGGCGGAGCAGGGATTCGGCATCGGCGAGCAGCTGCTCGGCGGGCCGTCGGCTTCTCATCTGGCTCACGGCAGTGCCGCCATCGCCTATGTCCGTCCCCATGAGCTGGAGATCTTGCCAGCCGATGCGCCGGGCGGGATCCGTGCCACCATCACCCGTCTGTTGCCCATGGGGCCACGCATTCGGGTGGAGCTGCGTGGCGATGGCGAGACCAAAGGGGCCCACTACGAGGCGGAGCTGAGCAAGGAGGCGGCCAAGCAGTTTGCTCCGGGACAGGGGGTGAGGCTGGTGGCCAGGCAGGCGCAGTTCTATCCCGATTACCAGATTTGATGTTGTGTTGCGGGTGGCATGGCTGCCCGGGTTCAGGCGCTCTGCCGGGGCATGATCCGGCCAAATAACAAAAATGAGGGGGTGACCAGCTTGTGTCACCCACTCTTCGCAGGAGGCGACAAGGTGAATTTTCAGCAGTTACGAATTATCCGGGAGGCAGCGCGGCGGGATTACAACCTGACCGAGGTGGCCAACGCCCTTTTTACCTCGCAATCCGGGGTGAGTCGCCATATCCGCGAGCTGGAAGAGGAGCTCGGTATCGAGCTCTTTATCCGCTACGGCAAGCGGCTGCTCGGTATGACCGAGCCGGGCAAGGAGTTGCTGGTGATTGCCGAGCGCATTCTCAATGACGCCAACAACATCCGCAAACTGGCCAGCACCTTTGCCAACCGCGACTCGGGCCGTTTGCTGGTGGCGACCACCCATACCCAGGCGCGCTATGCCTTGCCGCGGGTGGTGAAGGCGTTTCGCGAGCAGTTCCCGCTGGTACAGCTGGAGCTGCGTCAGGGCAGCCCGGAGGAGATAGTGCGGCTGGTGCAGACCGGCGAGGTGGATATCGGCATCAGCAGCGAGCAGCTCGACAAGAGCGAAGGGGTGGTGGCATTCCCCTACTACCGCTGGCACCACAATATCGTGGTGCCCGAGCAACATCCGCTGGCAGGCGAGCGGGATCTGACGCTGGCGGCGCTGGCCAACTGGCCCATCGTCACCTATCAAGCCGGGTTGACCGGGCGGGTGCGGGTGGATGAAGCCTTTGCTGCGGCTGGCATTGAACCGCAGATCCTGCTGACGGCGCAGGACTCCGATGTCATCAAGACCTATGTCGAGCTGGAGATGGGGGTCGGCATACTGGCCGACATGGCGTTCGACGCCCAGCGCGATCAGGGGCTGGTACAGCTCGACGGCAGCCATCTGTTTGCCCCCCACACCGCCTGGATTGGCCTCAAGCAGGGGCAGTTCCAGCACAACTTTGCCTGGCAGTTTATCCAGCTTTGCAACCCCGAGCTGGCGCTGGCGGATATTCAGGCCCGCGCCATGGGCAGCGAGCCTGCCATCGACTTCCAGATTTGAATCGGAAGAGAAGAGCAGAAGGGGAGCCAATGGCTCCCCTTCTTTATTGCTGGCAGATGAGATTGCCAGCGAAAACAGACGGCTTCATATGAATTTTTTCACTTAGGCTTGCCAGTTAATTTTGTTTTTTATCAGGCACTTGGATTGCATGATGGAATAAGTGACTGACCAAAGTCGATCCATTCAGGATAAAGCATGCCGTATAGCTACCTATCACATCTGCGTTGCAGCAAGAGTGGCGAGATCCATGATGCCGACCAGCCCTGGCAACTGAGCCGGGCAGGTGCACCACTGCTGGCCAGCTACGATCTCGATGCGTTGAAGCGAGCCTGGCACCCGGCGGCATTGTCGGGTCGCCCGGCCAGCCTGTGGCGTTATCACGAGCTGCTGCCGGTGCGGGATCCCGCCCACGTTGTGACGTTGGGGGAGGGGCTTACCCCGCTGCTACGGCTGCCCACGCTGGGCAAGCAGATCGGTATTCCGGATCTCTGGATGAAGGACGAGAGCGTCATCCCCACCGGCTCCTTCAAGGCTCGTGGCGCAGCGGTGGGTATCTCCCGCGCGCGTGAACTCGGCGTCACCCACTTTGCCATGCCGACCAACGGCAACGCAGGGGCTGCATGGGCGCTCTACGGTGCACGCGCCGGACTGCGCAGTACCATCGTCATGCCGCAGGCAGCTCCCGCCATCACCCGACTGGAGACCTCCCTCGCCGGTTCCCGTCTCTATCTGGTGGATGGCCTGATCAGCGATGCCGGTCGTCAGGTGGCGCAGGCGGTAGCGGAGCACGCCCTGTTTGATGCCTCAACCCTGAAAGAGCCCTACCGGATTGAGGGCAAGAAGACCATGGGGCTGGAGATTGCCGAACAGCTGGGCTGGACCCTGCCGGATGTGATCATCTATCCCACCGGTGGCGGGGTCGGCCTTATCGGTATCTACAAGGGGCTGTGCGAGCTGCAGGAGCTGGGCTGGGTCAAGGGTGAGCTGCCCCGGCTGGTGGCCGTGCAGGCGAGCGGTTGCGCTCCCATCGTACAGGCGTGGCAACAGAGAGCCGCCGAGTCGAGCTTCTGGCCCGATTCTCGGACGCTGGCGTTCGGCATCAATGTGCCCAAGGCGTTGGGGGATTTTCTGGTGCTGGACGCCCTCTATCGCACCGAGGGTTGCGCCATCGCGGTGGATGACAAGGCGATCCAGAGCGAGATCCGCTTGCTTGCTTCTCGCGAAGGAAGCTTTGTCTGCCCGGAAGGGGCCGCCGCGTTTGCTGCCGCTCGTCAACTGCGCGAGGCTGGCTGGATCCGGGAGCAGGAGCAGGTTGTCGTGCTCAATACCGGTGCCGGCATCAAGTACCCGGATGCGATCACTGTGCTGCCCCAGCGTCTGCAGCGTGACGGGAGGATCCTGGCATGAATCTGGATCTGCCCTTCATCCTCACGACGCTGCCCGCCTTCGGCAAGGCGGTCTGGGTCACCTTGCAGCTGGGAACCATAGTAATCCTCACATCGCTGGCGGTTGCCCTGCTCAACGTCGCCCTGTTGAGTCTGCACAAGCGGCCGCTCAGCGCCCTGATCCGCGGATATGTCGAGCTGGCCCGCAACACGCCGCTGCTTATCCAGCTCTTCTTCCTCTATTTCGGGTTGCCTGCGCTCGGCTTGTCGCTGTCGGGCTTTACCACGGCAGTGATCGCCATGACCTTCCTCGGCGGTGGTTATCTGACCGAGGCGCTGCGTGCAGGCATTCAGGCGGTGCCCGCCAGTCAGCTGGAGGCTGGCAGGGCTATCGGGCTTTCTCGCTGGCAACTGCTGCGCCACGTGCAGTTGCCCCAGGCCTGGCTTGCCAGCCTGCCGGCGCTGTTTGCCAACTTCATCTTCCTGCTCAAAGAGACAACCGTGGCTTCGGCGGTGGCGGTGCCAGAGCTGCTCTACACCACCAAGAATTACATCGCCCTCTACTACAAGACCTACGAGATGCTGGCGGTGCTGACCTTGATGTGCGTGCTGATCTTTTTGCCGCTCTCCCTCGCTCTGCGCGTCGTTGAAAGGAGGCTGCAACATGGTCAGTTCGGTCACTGAATCGCTAATGCAGGCGAGGATCCCGATGTGGGCACTTATCTTCCAGCTGCCGCAGTCATTCGCCACCGAGGCGCAGGAAAGGAGGGCTCAATATGGTCAATTCCGTTACTGAGCAGCTGACGCAGGCGTTGCCACTGCTAGCGGTGGGCGCAGGCCAGACCCTCGCTATCTCGCTGCTGGCCATCCTGTTTGCCACCCTCGGCGGTGTCGCTTACGGCGTGTTGGCACAACAGGGCGGCCGGTTGGTGCGGGGTCTGCTGCGGCTTTATCTCGAGCTGTTTCGGGTAGTGCCGGTGCTGGTGTGGCTCTATCTCTTTTTCTTCGGGTTGCCGATCTTTGTCGGCCTCGATATTCCGGCCTTCTGGTGCGCCGTGCTGGTACTCGCCCTCTGGGGCGCCAGCGAGGTGGGAGAGGTGGTGCGCGGTGGCCTCAACTCCCTCGCCCGTGGTCAGCAGGAGGCCGGGTTGGCGCTCGGGCTCTCGACCTGGCAGCTCTATCGCCATGTGTTGCTGCCGCAGGCGTTGCAGCGGCTGACACCGCCGACCATCAACACCTACACCCGCATCATCAAGACCAGTTCGCTGGCGGTGCTGATCGGGGTGGTGGAGGTGATCAAGGTGGGCCAGCAGATCATCGAGCGCACCTATGGCTCGCTGCTTATTTACGGTCTGCTGTTTCTGTTCTTTTTTCTGGTCTGCTATCCGCTCTCGCTCGCCTCGCGCCGGCTGGAGCAACAATGGGGTAATGCGGTATGACACCTCTGCTTGAACTCGGTTCTGTCAGTAAACAGTTCGGCCCAAATCTGGTGCTGGATCGGATCAGCCTCAGCGTGCGCGCCGGGGAGGTGATCGTCATCCTGGGGCCGAGCGGCTGCGGCAAGAGCACATTGCTGCGCACTCTCAACGGGCTCGAACCCATTCAGGGGGGGCGAGATCCGCTTCGATGGTGTGCTGCTGGATGGTGCCACCGACTGGCAGCGGGTGCGCCAGCGGATCGGCATGGTGTTCCAGAGCTATCACCTCTTCCCCAACCTGACGGTGCTGGAAAACGTGCTGCTTGGCCCCCTGCAGGTGCAAAAGCGGGAGCGGGCAGAGGCGCTGCTGCAAGCCGAGCAGCTGCTGACCCGCATCGGCCTGTGGGAGCGGCGCCATGACTATCCGCGCCAGCTCTCCGGCGGCCAGCAGCAGCGCATCGCCATCGTGCGGGCGCTGTGCATGAACCCGCAGGTGATGCTGTTTGACGAGGTAACCGCCGCCCTCGACCCCGAGATGGTGCAGGAGGTGCTGGAGGTGATCCGCGATCTCGCCGGCAGCGGCATGACCCTGCTCATCGTCACCCACGAGCTGGCCTTCGCCCGGGCGGTGGCGGATCGCATCGTCTTCATGGATGGCGGCCACATTCTGGAGCAGGCCGCCCCCCACCAATTTTTCGACAATCCCAGGAGCCAGCGTGCGCGCCAGTTCCTCGCCAAGTTTTCTTATACAAATGTCATCAAACGAAAGGAGTCAGCATGAAAAAAATCACCTCGGTTCTGCTTAGTGCCTTATTGGGACTGGGTATCGCCAGTGGCGCCGCCCATGCGGCGGACGGTTCCCTCGACAAGATCAAGGCGCGGGACAAGCTCATCGTCGGCGTCTTCACCGACAAACCGCCGTTTGGCTACGTGGACGAGAAGGGGAACTACGTCGGTTTTGACACCGATCTCGGCCGCCGCTTCGCCAAGGATCTGCTGGGGGACGAGAACAAGATCGAGTTCGTGGCGGTGGAGCCTGCCAGCCGCATCCCCTTCCTGCAGAGCGACAAGGTGGATCTTATCCTCGCCAATATGACGGTGACCACGGAGCGGCGCGAGGTGGTGGATTTCACCAACCCGAACCTGCGAGTGGCGGTACAGGTGCTGGTGCCGGAAGGGAGTCCGGCCAAGAAGCTCGACGATCTGGCCAGCAAGACCCTGATCGTGACCACCGGCACCACAGCCGACATCTGGCTGACCCGCAACCACCCGGAGTGGAAGGTACTCAAGTTCGAGAAGAACACCGAATCTTTGCAGGCGCTGGCCCAGGGCCGTGGTGACGCCTATGCCCAGGACAACCTGGTACTGTTCAGCTGGGCCAAGGAGAACCCGGGCTATCGGGTACTGCCCGAAAAACTGGGCTCGGAAGATCCCATCGCCCCGGCGGTGAAGAAGGGCAATATCGAGCTGCGTGACTGGGTCAACGACCGTCTCGCCAAGCTGGGTGAGGAGAAGTACCTGCTGAAACTCTATGACCAGTATGTGCGTGACAAGCTGAGCCCTGATACCGATCCGAATGATGTGATTGTCGAAGGAGGAAAATGGCAGGGTTAATGGACAAACCCTGTTTTGAAGAGTGTGTTGAGTGTGTGAAGTAAGTGAAGAGTGAGGTCTTGGTTCCGTTGGTATGCAAACCGCAAGGTTTGATTTTTCCGGGCGTCCCCTGCTAGAGAGGACGCCCTTTTTTATGTGCCCAAGCGTGGGTTAGTGCACTTCATCCCACGCCATTTGCCAGTGGGAGCCGATGCCCGGCTCGTACTGGGTGGCGGTGGTGGTCCACTGCTGGCAGTAGCCGCTGTAGGGGAAGGGCTTGCACTGATAGACCTTGCCATTTTTCGGCTGCTGCACCTTGGTTCCGGCGGTGTAGGACTTGATGTTGTTCGGGAAGACGAAGTCATATTCGCCGCTGCTCTGCTCCTTGAACATCAGATCCATGGTCTGCTGGATGGTCTCGCCGCCCGCTTTCGGGGTGGCCTTGATCACCAGCTGGTGGTGACCTGCCTTGAGCCCTTCCAGCGCCATGGTGAAGGTGTGGCTGCTGTCCTTGATGTCGGCACTGCTTTCACCCTTGGCCACGCCGCCGTGGTCATAGAGGGTGTTGGATACGGTCAGATCGCCCTGTGCGGTGACGGTGAAATCGAGGGTTGCCTTGCCGTTGTCCAGCACATAGTCGCTGGCCAGACCGCTGACGCTGATACTGTCCACCACCGGCGGTTGCTGCTGTTGCAGGTCAATCTCGACCCGCTTCAGTTTGCTGTCTCGATGCAGATAGACGGGGTTCATACCGTAGACCGGATTGAACTGGCCATCGGCTCCTTGCTGACCGGCGCGGATCAGGCTCTGCTCGGCGTTGATCTTGCTGGCGAGGGCATGGGCCCAGTTGTTCTTCTGGCCCTGTTCGGCAGTGGTGATGGTCAGCACGGTTTGCAGATCGGGGCGCTCGCCGTTGGCATCGAATACCCGGGTCATCGCCTTGTCGCCTGCCGCGAGGTCGATGGAGGGGTAGATGGTGCCGGACTGGCTCCACTCCAGCGGCGGCTGACTACCATCTTTGAACTTGGCATCGATGATGTTGTAGAAGCTGTTGCTGGTGTCGCCCACTTCCCACACGCCGAGGATCAACTGATAACCGGTGCGCTCCGGCAGGATGCAGTTGTGGGTTACCTGCTTGGGCGGCTGCACCATGTTGCCGTCGATGACGCAGAAGGGGGTCAGGTCGAACGAGGCGCGGGTGAGCGGCTGGTTGGGGTTCCAGTTCTGCTTGGTGAGGTAGTAGCGCCAGTTGCGGGTGACGTGGTTTGCGGTGAAGGTCCAGCTGATGGCGAAGGGGCCGGGCTGTACTTCACGTTTGGTCCAGCGGTCGCTGGTCTGGATGTTCAGCTCGCTCCAGCGCGGGCTGCCCGCCGAGGCGATTTGACCATCCTGCGGGCCGCTCTGCGGGAAGCCGGAAGGGCCCTCCACGCTCTGGGGTTCCCACTGCACGCCGCCACACTGGCTGTTGCCGCCGGTTTTGCACAGATAGTTGCGGCTCTCTGGCTGGCTGATGTAGCCATGAGCCAGGGCGCTGCCGCTGGCCAGCAGAGCCAGCACCGCTGCGATGTGATTGAGTTGGATTTTTGCTGCCATACATTCCTCTGTTCGACAGATGTGGGCAGTCAGTTGGCCTGGGGATTCCCCGATACACACTTGCGTGTAGCAACCCCGCTATCCTGGACAAAACGTCTGTAGACCGGAGGCTTTGCGTCCCGACCTTTCGGTCAGTTTGCCAAATGACTAGATGATTAGTGATGGGCCAAATGTTCGGCCATCACCATTGTGCACTGCATTGATTAATTATTTGAAGTTAAATGTTTAAATGCACCATTCAATGGCGCGAAAATCATTCTAACTGGCTGTTTTTAAATTGTTCTCTTATCTGTGAATGGCACCGATCAACGTTGAATATGCCGATAAGATGCATGTTGATTGCGTGTTGCTGACGTAAAAAAAACCTGCCAGCTTGGCTGGCAGGTTGGGTGACAAGGCGACACGGATTGACGCCATCAATGACGGGCGCGCTGCTCTCCGGAGGGGGGAGATACGGGAGCCATCATTGGCGCTGCAGCTGACTCCTTGCCCAGTTTGAACACCGCAAGTCGCTCATCCAGACTGCGGGAGAGACCGGCCAGCAACTCGCTCTCCTGCGCCAGTTGCGAGGCGGACTGGGACATCTCCAGCGCCGAGTCGTTGATGCCGCTGACGTTGCGGTTCATATCCTCGGCCACCATGCTCTGCTGCTCGGCGGCTGTAGCGATCTGGGTTGCCATGTCGCTCACATGCTGGATGTGGTTGACGATCAGGGTGAGATCCTGCCCCGCCTGCTGGGACTGGTTGACGCTGCTCTCTGCCAGTTTGCGGCTGGTATCCATAGCATTGGCTGCACTGACGGCCCGTTGCTGCAGCTGGGCAATGGTGCTCTGGATCTCTTCGGTGGATTGGCGAGTGCGGCTGGCCAGCTGGCGCACCTCGTCGGCCACCACGGCAAAGCCACGGCCCTGCTCACCGGCACGGGCTGCCTCGATGGCGGCGTTGAGGGCCAGCAGGTTGGTCTGCTCCGAAATGGCGCTGATGACAGCGGTCACTTCGCTGATCTGCATCACCCCCTCCTTGAGCTGGTTGACCTGTTGGGTGGCCTGCTCCACCTCGGTGGCCAGCGCCTTGATACCATGTACGCTGGCATGAACGTCACGGTTGCCGAGCCCGGCTTCTCCGGTCGCTTCCTGGGTATCCCGCGCGGTATTTTCGGCATGCCCGGCCACATCGGAGATGGTGGCGCTCATCTCGTTCATGGCGGTAGCGAGCTGGGCCAGCTGATCCCGCTGGCTGGTCACCGCCTGATTGGTCTGCTCGGCAGAGGCGGCGATGCGCAGGGCGGCATCGGCCACGTTGCGGGCTCCCTGACTTGCCTCCAGCAGCGCGTGACGGATGGCATCGAGACTCTGGTTGGTGCAGCGGGCGACTACGCCCAACTCATCCTTGCCCTGTACCGGGATGCTCACCACCAGATCCCCCTTGGCGACCCGCTGCATGGCGTTGTTGATCTGGCTGAGGGGGGAGACGATGGAGTGGGTGATGCGCCAGCCCAGCAGCCCCATCAGCAGGATCACGATGGCGGTGGCGGTACCCATCTTCATGTACTGGGCCCAGATGGTCTGCTGAATATCCTGCAGCAGCATGCCGGAACCGAGGATCCAGCCCCAAGGCTGATAGCCGGAGACCATGGATAGCTTGTCGGCGGTTTCGCCCGATGGGCCTGTCCAGACATATTGCAGAGTGCCCTGTTTGCCCCCTTTGGCGATATCCACCATCTGATACCAGAACTGCCCGGCGGTGGCGGCGCCCCCTTCACCCATCTTCTGGCCGACCAGTTCGGGGCGGATGGGGTGAACCACCATGGTGCGGTTCTCGTCGATGACGAACAAATAGTTGTTGCCATCAAAGCGGGTGTTGGTCAGCAGCTTGCGCGCCTCCTGCTGAGCCTGCTCTGCCGGCAGGGTGCTGGCCAGAAACTGGATCTGGCTCATGGCCTGCTCCAGTACCGCATTGAGCCGCGCCTCTCGCTCACTCATCAGATTGCGCTGGAGCGCGTTGGCCGAGATAAGCAGCAGCGAGACAAAACCGACAAACGCCAGTGCGAGCAGCAAGATCAATTTGCGGCTCACGGTAATATCACCGAGCTTGAACATGACTAAACCCTCATTTCCCTGTTGATTTTATGTGGCTCTGTACCGCGGCAGCCAGTTCGTAAGAGTTAACAACTCATTTACTTTCAGTCTCTTGCCGACCTTTCTCAAATGAGCGTTTTAACATCAGTATAGTCAGCAGACAGCAACCCCCACTTTTTGGTAGCGTGTTGATGCGCATCCCTGCGCAATTTTTGCCAAAGAGTGTGAATGGTTTGGCACTTCGTTAAAAAAAGGAGTGGGCCCCGCTGCGGGTGACCCCATAACAAGAGGGAATTTATGAGTTCCATTGCCAGGAATTACTTCAACCAGCTCAACGCCGACTACCTGCAGGTGCACAGGCGCAAGGAGGATCTCTTCTGGTCCACCTATATGGGCACCAGCGACGATCAGGCCGGTTTCACCGCGGCCGAGCAGGCCTACAAGGCCTTTTGTGCCAATCCGGCCCGTCTGCCCGAATTGCGGGAGATGTTGGCGCAGGCCGACGAGGATGATCTCAAGCGCGGCCTGCAAGGCTGGATCGCCTTCTTCGAGTGCAATGTGATTGAAGATCCCGCCGCATCCGCCCTGATGGATGAGCTGGTAGCTGCCGAGGCGGATCTGTTTGCCCGCCGCAAAGGTCTGAAACTGACCCTGCTGGATGAGCAGGGCCAGCAGGTGGTTGGCAGCCTGCCCGCCGCCAGCACCTCGCTGGCCGCCAGCCCGAACGAGGCGGTGCGCCAAAGCGCTATCGCCATGTTCCACACCCTGGAGCAGTGGGTGGTCGGCAACGGCTTTCTCGAGGTGGTGGCGCTGCGCAACCGCTTTGCCCGCGCCATGGGCTATCGCGACTACTTCGCCTATAAGGTGCGCAAGAACGAACAGATGAGCCCGGATCAGCTGTTCGCCATCCTTGACGACTTTATTGCCCGCACCGACGCCCGGTTGCAGCAGAGTCTGGCAGAGCTGAAGGTCGCCAAGGGGGAGGCGGCCCTGCTGCCCCATAACCTGCGTTACTTCGTCAGTGGCGACGTGACCCGCCAGCTCGACCCCTATGTGCCCTTCTCGCGGGCGCTGCGGGACTGGGTCGAGAGCTTCCGTAGGATCGGCATCCAGTATCGCGGTGCGACCCTCACCCTGGACTTGCTGACCCGGGAGGGGAAATACGAGAACGGCTTCTGCCACGGCCCGGTACCGAGCTTCTTCCAGCAGGGTGAGTGGATACCTGCGGTGGTCAACTTCACCAGCCTGGCCGATCCGGCGCAGGTGGGCAGCGGCTGGAGTGGCCTCAACACCCTGTTCCACGAGGGGGGCCACGCTGCGCACTTTGCCAATGTCACCGGCAATGCCCCCTGCTTCTCCCAGGAGTTCCCGCCCACCTCCATGGCTTATGCCGAGACCCAGTCGATGTTCTGTGACAGCCTGCTGGACGATGCCGACTGGCTCAAACGCTACGCCAGAAATGCGGCAGGAGAGGCGATCCCCGATGCCCTCATCAAGGAGATGATCGCCGCCCGCCAGCCGTTTCGCGCTTTTAACGAACGCCAGATCGCGCTGGTGGCCTACTTCGAGCGGGATCTCTACGCCATGGCAGAGAGCGATCGCACGCCCGAGGCTGTGCTGGCACTGGCCCGCAAATGGGAGCGCAAGATCCTCGGGGTCGAGAGCCCGCGCCCGTTGCTGGCCATTCCGCACCTCCTTAATCAGGAGTCGGCCTGCGCCTATCACGGCTACCTGCTGGCGCTGATGGCGGTGGAGCAAACCCGCGCTTACTTCCTCAAGCGCGATGGCTACCTTACCGACAACCCGCGCATCGGGCCGGATCTGGCTGCCCACTACTGGGGGCCGGGCAATGGCATGACTCACGATGAGACCCTGCGCAGCCTGACCGGGGAAGGCTTCAGTGCCGTGCCGCTGGCCGAGGCGTGCAACCTGAGCGCCGCCGAGGCGTGGCAACAGGCGCAAGCCTGCATGGCTGCCGCCCAGCAGCGCCCCGCGGCGGGTGAGGGAAGCCCGCTCGATGCCCATATCCGGGTGTTACACGGCGCCGAGCTTATCGCCGACAACAGCGAGTCGGAAACCCGCATGCTGGCCGACTTCGAAGCGTGGATTACCCGGTGCTACTTTGCTGGAGATGTCAGAGAGGAGCTGAGCTGCGTGCAGTAAGTGATGTGATGAAGGAAGGCTTGATATGAATAGGCAATTGGCAGGAGGGGCGACCTTCCTGCCATTCTTTTTGCTCATTGTTCACTACTCATCTATGACCTTTTTTCCGCAATTTTCACAGATGGTGTGGCGTTCAAAGCGATCCATGTTGGCCAGAAAGGGGCCGGCGGCCCAGCCGGTAATGAAGTCTTTGATAAATGCAGTGCGCTTTTGCTCTGGTTTCACCTCTTTTCCATAGGATTTGTCGACCAGCACCACGACATGGGTGGTCTCGCGCTGACAACTCGGGCAGACGCGTTGTTCGGTGGATGA
This sequence comes from Aeromonas sp. FDAARGOS 1416, assembly GCF_019048085.1. Lineage (NCBI taxonomy): Bacteria > Pseudomonadati > Pseudomonadota > Gammaproteobacteria > Aeromonadales > Aeromonadaceae > Aeromonas > Aeromonas sp. FDAARGOS 1416. The sequence goes on from NZ_CP077301.1 coordinate 4,288,396, forward strand.
AAGCAAGGGGGATCTCCTTGTCCGGAAGAGTGGGCAGCAGGTTTTCCGCCGCAGATATGTAACGTCCCCATTTGATTTCTTTTGCTGGCGGATCGTCAATCACAGCGGAGGCGAATTGTGCGCTATCTCCTGTGAAGAGGGGCGAGCCAACAAGGGTGATCACGAGGGGCCAGTCGGCCCCTCTTTTGTTTCCGTTTGTCACACATTGCCACACAAGCTTCCCCCAATGGCAAAGTTTTGTGACCAGACAGGTGTGCAATGGTGCCATGAGCAGGGAGATGAGGCCCTGCCGCGGTGGATCGAGGGAGCATGTTATGACGAATAAATGGATGTGGTGGCTGTTGCCGCTGCTGGTGGTCGGGGTCTGGTGGCTCGGTTATGCGGGGGATGCCAACGGGGTGTGGCCCTGGCGCCATGAGATGTTGTTACTGACCGGCCTGCTGGGGATGGCCTATATGGCCATTTCGCTGCTGCTGGCCTTGCGTCTGCCGCAGTTGGAGGTGTGGTGTGGTGGTCTGGACCGGATGTTGCGATTGCACCGCCAGACGGCCATCGGCGGCGCAATGGCGCTGACCGCCCACTGGCTGCTGGTGGAGGCGCCCAAGTGGGCGGTCTCGGCGGGTTGGCTGAGCCGTCCCGTTCGGCGTGGGGCCAGCGGTGCTGGGGCTGGCACAGGCAATGGCATCTCGCTCCATGCCCTTGGCAATACCCTTGGTGAGTGGAGCTTCTATCTGCTGATCGCGCTGGTGGTGGTGAGCTTGCTGGCGCTGGTGAGTTATGGCCGTTTTCGGCTGATCCACCGGCTGGCGCCGATCATCTATCTGGCGGGGTGGGGGCATGGGCTCTGCCTGTTGCCTCAGATTGGAGCCATCACTCCCGTGGGGGTATCGATTTGGTTGATCGGTGGGCTGGGAGCTATCGGGGCCCTCTACTCTCTGTTGGGACAAGTGGGGGCACGGGATCGCCATCCGGGCCGGGTCATTGCGGTGCGGACGCTGGCGGATCACACCTGCGAGCTGACCATGCAGTTGGGGCGGCCGCTCGCCCATTACCGCCCGGGTCAGTTTGCCTTTTTCGAATTTGACGCCAAGGAGGGGCCGCACCCCTTTACTCTGGTGCGGGTGTCGGCGGATCGGCGCCAGCTGGTGATCGCGGTGCGGGCGCTTGGGGATCATACCCGTCAGCTGGTGGCAGAGGCGCGCGTCGGGGATGGAGTGGTGGTGACCGGCCCCTATGGCGCCTTTGTCGCCCCGCAGAGGGGAGGCCGAGCCCTCTGGCTGGGGGCCGGGATAGGTATCACGCCGTTTGTTGCCTGGCTGGAGGGGCTGGCTGCCCGTGGAGAGCGCTGCGAGGGGATCACCCTGATCCAGTGCGCGCCGGATCTGGCGGGCGCCGTCTACCACCAGCGGTTGGCCGAGATCTGTCATCGCACCGGTGTGCGCTACCAGCTGCATCTGGACAAGGCGGCCGAGCGGCTGGATCTGGCTCGCATCGCGCAGGATGTGCCCGAGCAGGTGTGGTTTTGCGGGCCGGAGGGGATGGCAGATGCCCTGACCCGGCTGTTGCCGGACGGGCATCTGCATCGCGAGCTGTTTCGCTTTCGTTGAGCTCGATGGGCGCCGTTATTTGGCGCTGGCTGGCAACTACTTGAGGGCGGCTTGTACTGCCGCCTCCAGTTGCGGGTCGCGCCCGGCCACCATGTCGGCGGGGGTGAGGGGCACCTGCAGGTCCGGGATCAGCTCCTGATTCTCGTAGAAGGTGCCGTCCGGTTTGCGCAGCCCCAGGGTCGGAATGCCGTAGGAGAGGCCCGGGATCAGCCGGGAGTCGTGGCTGTAGACCATGGTGCCGGTGCCGGGCACCGGATCGCCGACGATGGGGCCGACCTTGAGGGTGCGGTAGTACTCGGGGAAGGCGGAGCCTTCCGAGTAGCTGCCAGCGTTGACCAGCACCACCGAAGGCTTGGTCCACTGGCGAGTGGCGGCGTCGGTTTCACCCTTGCCCTGACGGGGCCAACTGCTGGCCATCCCCTTGGTGCTGCCGCTGCCGGTCAAAAATTCCACCAGGGTATTGGCGAGATAGCCGCCGCTGTTGAAGCGGACATCGACGATCAGCGCCTCGCGATTGCGCTGCCTGCCGAGGGCATCCGCCACCACCGCATCGTAGACCTCGCTATTCATTGCCGGCAGATAGACGTAGCCGACCCGTCCTCCACTCAGGCTGGCCACCAGCTCCCGCCGTTTCTCAATCCAGCGATCCTGTTGCAGCTGGTACTCCTGCTGTTTGTCGATGGCGGTGAGCACCACCTCGTCAGTTTGCTTGTTGCCCTCTTGCTGGAAGGTGAGGGCAAGCCGGGCACCGGCCTGATGGTTGAGGGCCCGATCCAGCTCGGCCAGATTGGCAATCGGGACGCCGTTGATGGCGAGCAGACGGGCGCCCGGGGCGATATCGCTCTCTTGATCCAGCGGGCCGCCAGAGAGCAGGGCGGTGAGCATCACCCCCTGCTCGCCATCCTGCCAGTAGCCACCAAGGCTTGCGGTCTCGTCCGCCATGCGCGGGAAGGGGGCGGGGCCGCTGCCCCAGGTGTGGGAGACATTGAGCTCGCCAGCCAGCTCCGCCAGCAGGTTGCCAAAGTCCCGCGGGTTGCCGATGCCCGGCAGCAGGCGGCGGTAAGCGGCGACATAGCTATCCCAGTTCACCCCGTTCATGTCGTCCAGATAGAACTCGTCCCGGGTGAGCCGGGCGATCTGATCGAAGGCGGCGGTCATGCGTTCCTGCCAGCGGCTGGTGGGTTGCAAGGCGAAGGGGGCGCTGGTGGCTTCGCCGGAGTCGAGGTGGATCCGGGTGATCTCCCCATCCCGCACCAGGGTAGCCAGGGTGCCCTGCTGGTTGAGGCTTGCCAGCGCTGGGCCGGGCTGCTCGCCAAACAGTTCGCTGGTTTTGCCCTTGCGCAGATCCTGGCTGTAGCCCTTGATCTCGCTCTCGCTGTTGACCCCCATCTCTTCCACCAGATAGATCACTTGGTCGCCGATGATGCGGCTGGCGAGCAGGGTACCGGTGGGTTGCAGCAGCAGCGCTTCCCGATGGTTGAGACGATCGCTCTCAAAGCCGTATCCCCCTTTCGGCGGCTCCAGTTCGGCAATGGCATCGGCTCTGGCGGCGCGGCTACTGTAAATGCCGAGCAGGTTGGTGACGAGGGGCTCGCCATCGGGCCCCAGTGCGCCAAATCGGGTCGATTGCCAGTAGAGGATGGCGCCATCCTGACTCCAGCCCGGTTGCCCATCCTGATAGCCGTTGAGGCTGACATTGACCGGTTTGGCCTTGGGATTGGCCGTATCGATCACCGCGATCTCCTGCTCTGCCGCATCGGGGCGGAAGGTGAGCGCCAGATGGCGTGAGTCGGGGGCAAAGGCGAGATGCACCTCGTGGCGAGACGGGTTGAAGCTGGCAGGCACCAGCTCCCGCTGCTTGTTGCTCGCCAGATCCAGCAGATGGATGGCCTGGCCATCCACCACGAAGGCGAGTTGCTTGCCGTCGGGGGATAGCACCGGACGGCTGATCCCCTTGTCGGGAATGGCCAGCAGCAGACTCTCGGTCAGAGTGCCGGGATCGCTGAACAGCAGATCCGGATCTCCCTTGCGCAGGCGATAGAGGGCGGCGTGCCCCTGCTGCTCCGACAGATAGATGAGGGCGCGTCCCTGCTCGGCAAAGAGGGGGCTGGATTGCTCGCTCGGATCGCGGGTCAGCTGGCGCACCCGATCCCGCTCGGGGTCGACGGCAAACAGGTTGCCCTCGCTCACCAGGATCAGCTCGTCCGCCTCTTCGCTGACCAGTGCTTCGTCTGCCAGGGTCATGGTCTCGCTCGCCTCATCCGGCGCGCTCGCCACTTGCGGGGTGAGGGTCAGCTTGCGTGGCTCGCTGCTACCGGCATCAAGGCGATAGAGTTCGCCCAGCCATGACCAGACCAGATCGCCATTGCGAGAGGCGCTGAGCCCCCGCACCGGATGGCCCTGATAGTGGGTCAGCTGTTGCTCCTTGCCGCTGGTAAGATCCCGGCGCCAGACGTTGAAATCGCCGCTGCGCTCGCTCAGGTAAAAGAGGGTATCTCCCTTGTAGCTCCAGACCGGATCGGTGGCCGCCACCCGATCTTCGGTCAGCTGCTTGTGCTGCTTGCCATCAAACAACCAGAGACGGGGCACCGCGAACGAGTGCTGATGCTTGCGAAAGGGTTGATCCGCCGCGGGCATCTGGTAGACGAGCCGCTCCCCGTGGGGGCGGGCGAGAGTTGCAGGCAGCGGCAGATCGGCCTGCAAGGTGCCGCCGGTGATCGGGGTCCAGTAGAGCTCGCCCCATTGGTAGCCTTCCGCAACAAAATGGTCGGCATCGGGAGCCCCCAGGCGCTGGCTGCTCAGCAGCAGCCGTTTGCCATCGGCGCTGAAGGCTTGCGGCAGATCGGTGCGTGAATCGCGGGTGAGGCGCACCATCTCGCCGCCGCTGGCAGGCACCACGAACACATCCTCGTTGCCGTAGAGATTGGCGGCAAAGGCGAGCTGTTTGCCATCCGGTGACCAGATTGGCCGCTGGCTCAGGTAGTCGCTGCCGGTGAGCGCCGTAGCGGGGCCACCCTCGGCACTGGCGACAAAAATGCGCCCCTGCCAGGTGAAAGCAAGCCGCTTGCCATCGGGGGAGAGGGCGGGCTCGCGCAGCCAGAGTGCATCGGCGGCGACACTGGCGGGCAGCCAGAGCAGGAGTGGCGAGAACAGCAGGGTGGCGAGGCGGCACGAAGAGCGCATGGCATGATCCTGTCGGGGAGTAGAGTGTTATCTTCGCCGATCATTGCCCCGGGTGCCAGCGCGATAATTTTTGGTATCTTGTTGTTTTAACTGTTAATTACCAATGCCAAATGATGGCGTTCAAGGAAGATGGCCTGGCTGCGGCAAGATATGTTTTGCCGGGCATATTGAGTATTGATGGCGATCCAATATCATGGCGCTCGCTCGCCGCTCGGCGGGCATCGTTCAGATGATCTGGTAACAAGAAAAGCCCGCACCAGAGGCTTGTCGAGGGATGGAATGAGAGCCGTATTACTGTGTTTGTTGGGGCTTTGGCCCGCATTGAGTTTTGCCTTGACCGAAAAAGCCGATTTGGTGGTGGTCAAGAAGTCGACCTATAGCCTGACCCTGATGAAGGATGGCAAAGAACTGAAGCGCTACTGGATTGCTCTGGGCCCGGCGCCCAAGGGGCACAAGCAGCAGGAAGGGGATCAGCGTACGCCGGAAGGGCGCTACACCCTCGACTACAAGAAGACCAATTCCGGCTACTACAAAGCCATCCATATCAACTATCCGAACCTGGATGACATCAAGCGTGCCAACGAGCTGGGTGTTCGTCCGGGTGGCATGATCATGATCCACGGCCAGCGCAACAGCATTGGCAACCGCAGGGTTCAGCCTTCCAACTGGACCAACGGCTGCATCGCCATGCTCAATCACGAGCTGGATGAGGTGTGGGACGCCGTTGACCCGGGAACGCCCATCGTCATCGAGCCCTGATCCCCTTGTGCACGCCCGCGACTCCGCGGGCGTTTTATTTCCTGCCAGTGATGACGTGACAGCGCTTGCTGTCCCGTGCTAGTTGTTTCGGCTCGCTTTGGCTGTGACAAGGAAGATCACATGATGTCAGTAACGAGCGTGCCCGAGCGAACGGGGATGCTCTGGTGGCGTGCCACACTGGATATGCTCCCGCTCTCCATTTCGGTGATCCCCTGGGGGATCCTGTGTGGCGCTTTGGCGTTGCAGGCAGGGCTGAGTCCGCTTCAGGCTCAGCTGATGTCGTTGCTGGTCTACGCCGGAGCCGCCCAGCTCTCGGCCACGACCCTGTTCGGGGCGGGCACGCCCCTGCTGCCCATCATGAGCTCCACCATTGTGATCACTTCCCAGCATCTGCTATACGGCTTCACCTTCCGCCGTGACGTATTGCCGCTCTCCCTGCGCTGGCGTGCCAGCCTTGCTTTTTTCCTGACTGATGAGATGTTCGCTGTGGCGCTGAAAGACCGGGAGCGCAGCGGCCACTTCGATCCGGCCTACGCGCTCATCGCGGGATTCGTCTTCTATCTGTTCTGGAATCTGGCGACCCTGCTCGGCATCGCAGCCGGTCAGTACATCGATGGACTGGACAGCATGGGGCTGGATTTTGCCATCGCGGCCACCTTCATCGCCATGACCATTCCCGCCATGAAAAACTTGCCCATGGTTGCGGCCACTCTGGTGAGCGGCGGCACAGCGTTGCTTACCAAGCCGCTGCTGGCGGAGATCCACATCATCGTCTCGGCTCTGGCTGGCATGGTGGTGGGCTATGTGCTGCACCGGATGAGGAGGTAGCGTGAGCTGGCTGATGATTGGCCTGCTGGCCCTGATCACCTTTTTCAACCGCTTCGCCTTCTTTTCTCGGTTGACCCGATATCAGCCGGGTGCCGAGATGGGGGCGTTTCTCGGCTTTTCGGCCCAGTCGGTGCTGACTGCAATCTGGTTGCCCATCGTCTTTAGCTACGAGCCGGGGATAGGTCTTGACTGGGATCCTGACTACCTGACCGCCACCCTGTGGGTGATGCTCTTGACCCTGTTGCGGCTGCCGACTCTGGTTGTGGTGGTGGGCGGAATGGGGGGCTTCTTCCTGCTGCGCTGGCTGGGAGGCATAGCCGAGCTCTTGCCTTGGTGAAGCGCAAGCCGTGATCTTGTGTAATGGATGTCATTATTCGACATCCGTCATGTCATGAATGTCACTTCAAAAAAAGCCTGCAAATGGTGAGGATATGGGCTCTGTCCGTGAAGGAGTGTCCCATGTCTTTGATCGAAACCTGTCAGCGTATCGTGCGCGATCCCCATCTCTCCGCCGCCCAGAAGAGCCACGCACTGGCGCTGGCCGCCGAGAATGCGTTGCCCTACCCCGACCTGCCTGCCGCAGTCGCCGAGGCGATGGAACAGGGATTTATCTGCGACATGTTCGAAGGGCATGCCCCCTACAAGCCGCGTTATGTGCTGCCGGACTATGAAAAATTCCTGACTCAGGGCTCTGCCTGGCTGGAGCTGGCGGTGCCGCAGGATTTCGACGAGGCGCTCAACGCCCTGCGCATCCTCTATCACCATGTCCCCTCCGTCACCGGCATGCCGGTCTGGCTGGGGCGGCTCGACCATCTGCTGTTGCCGTTTGTCGGCGAACTGGATGACGAGACCCTCTATCGCAAGCTGAAGGGGTTCTGGGTCTATCTGGATCGGGTGCTGCCGGACGCCTTCATGCACGTCAACATCGGGCCGGATGACAACCGCATCTGCCGCCTGATCCTGCGCATCGACAACGAGCTCAAGCAGGTGGCGCCAAACCTCACCTTTTTCCACGATCCGGAGCAGACCCCGGACAGCCTGCTGCTGCAGGCGGTGAAGAACATCGCCGAGTGCAGCAAGCCGCACATTGCCAACTACCCGATCCATCGCGATACCTTTGACCAGCGTGGTTTTGGCATCGTCAGCTGCTACAACGCCCTGCCGCAGGCGGGTGGCGCCAATACCCTGGTGCGCATCTCCCTCAAGCGGGTCGCCGAGCAGTGTCAGGGGATCGACGACTTCCTCGGCTGCCTGCTGCCCCACTACTGCCGCTTGGCCTCTCAGCTGATCGAAGCGCGGGCCGCCTTCCTTCACGATGAGTCCGGTTTCTTCGACAGCTTCCTGGTGAAAGAGGGGCTGCTGGATGAGGATCGCTTTGTCCCCATGTTCGGCATCTACGGCATGGCGGAAGCGGTCAATATCCTGATGGATAAAGAGAATCTGCCGGATCGCTACGGCCATGGCGAGGAGGCGAACCAGCTTGGCTATCGCATCTCGGCCCAGCTCTCCGCCTATGTGACCACGACCCCGCAGACCCATGCTTGGGGTGGCCGTGCGCTGTTGCATTCGCAAGGTGGCCTCAGCATCGATGTGGCTGTTACCCCCGGGGTGCGCATTCCCTACGGGCATGAGCCGGATCCGACCAGCCATGTGCTGGCGCTGGCGCCGCACCACACTTATTACCATTCGGGGATCAGCGAGATCCTGACGCTGGATCCCACCATCCGCCAGAACCCGCAGGCGCTGTTGCAGCTCTGCAAGGGGGCACTTGCCATCGGTATGCGCGAGTTCACCGCCAACGTGGCCGACAGCGATCTGGTGCGGGTGACCGGCTACATGATCCGCAAGAGCGACGTAGCTCGTTTTGCAGAAGAAGGCTCGCGGTTGCAGACCACCTGTCTCGGTGCCGAGGCGAGTGAAGTGACCGCCATTCGTCAGCGGGCTCCGCGAGTGGTCGCCCACGAATCGACCATCGGCGAGTATTGAGTTCGCACCGATGGCTGATGTCTTGCCAACACGCAGCGCCTTGGTAAGTAGGGTGCTGCCGTTTTCCTGTGTCGATGGGCCGGGCAACCGGCTGGTGCTGTTTCTGCAAGGGTGCAACTTTCGTTGCCCCGGCTGCCACAATCCGCACACCATAGGGCTGTGCGACGATTGCGGTGACTGCCTTGCGGTCTGCCCGAGCGGCGCCCTCACCTTGAGCGAAGGCAAGGTACAATGGCAGACGGCGCTCTGCACCGATTGCGACGCCTGTCTGGATGTCTGCCCGCGCAGTGCCAATCCCAAGACTGCCACCATGACGGTGGACGACGTACTGGCCCTGCTGCGCCGCTACGGCCCCTTGCTCAGCGGGATTACCGTCTCCGGTGGTGAGGCGACCACCCAGCTCCCCTTCGTGGTTGCGTTGTTTGCCGCCATCAAGGGCGCACCGGATCTGGCCTATCTCACTTGCCTGCTCGACAGCAACGGTTCGTTGGCCGAAAGCGGCTGGCAGCGGCTATTGCCGGTGCTCGACGGTGCCATGATCGACCTCAAGGGGTGGCGTGACTCGGTGCATCACACCCTGACCGGCTATGGCCGCGAGCGGGTGTTGGCTTCGCTGCAACTGCTGGCACGCCACGGCAAGCTGACCGAACTGCGGCTGCTCCATGTGCCGGGCAAGAGCGATTTTCTGGATGCGAGTGGTGAGCTGGACGAGGATCTTGCCGCCTTCTTGCAGCAGCTTGGGCCTGTGCCCATTCGCCTCAACGGCTTTCGTCATCACGGGGTGCGGGGTGAGGCGGCGCAATGGCCAGAGGCTCACCAAACCGAGCTGGAACAGCTGGCCAGCCGCTTGCGCGCAGCGGGATTGGGGCCGGTCTCACTGCCTGCCTTGATGGGTTGAGTGGCTGCGTCATCCGGTGACCGTCATGGCGTGAGGTGTGGCATGGAAAGGCTGCAACTGTGATTTCTGTCTATTGGAGGGGGCGAGAACGGCGGCTAGAATAATGGCCATCTTCTTACCCCTCAATGACAGATAATCATGAGTGAAAGCAAGGCGTTATATCGGGTTCAGTTTATTTGCCACAGCGAGCGCTACGAAGTGTATGTGCGCGAAGTCAATCAGGGCCAGCTGTTCGGTTTTATCGAGATTGCCGACTTTGTCTGGGACAACCATACGGCGCTTATCGTCGATCCCAGTCACGAGAAGCTCAAGAGCGAATTTGCCGATGTGCGCCAGACTCTTATTCCCATGCATCAGGTGCTGCGCATCGATCAGGTGAAAAAGCAGGGGGCTGCCCGCATCACGGATCTGGGCAGCAACGTCGCCTCCTTCCCCAGCCCCATCTATACCAAACGTCCCTAGTCCCTACTTGCCGTTGATGTTTCGCCGCGGTGAAACATCAATTTCTTCTCGCTGTCATCCGGCTCAGGGCTCAATCAATTCGCGACCCAGTTGCAGGATCCGCTGGCGGAACCAGTGGCGGGCCGAGCCATCACCGGCCGGGCCATACCAGACCAGGCTGTGACTCACCTTGCCGTAATCGAACGGTGCCGGACGCATCACCAGATCCGGCTGACTGGCCATGCAGGCCGCCCAGCCACCGATGGTGGTGAGGATCAGATCGGTTTGGGGCAGCAGGGCCGCCGCGCTGGCAAAATCGGGCAGGGTGGCGCCAATCTGGCGACGCACCTGCTGCTGGGCCAGGCTCTGCTCGAAGAAGGGGTTGGCCAGCTCCTGATCCCGGATGGCGATATGGCGCCAGCTCAGGTAGGCATCGAGATCCCAGGGTTTGGCCAGCGCGGGGTGGTCTTTGCGCAGCAGGCAGACCAGTTTTTCTTCCCGCAGGGTCTCCCACACCAGCCCGGGCTGGCGCGGCAATGGCTGGCTCTGGTCATGGGGCAGGATCACGAAGTCGAGTTTGCCCGCTGCCAGCGCCTCCAGCCCCTGCTCATCCTTGTTCCAGATCTCCGGCACCATGCCCGGCACCTCTTTCATCAGCTGACCCAGAATGGGGCCCACCGGCCAGGTCATCACGCTCTCGCGCAATCCCAGCCGCAATGTGCCCTGCCACTGCTGCGGGTTGAAGGCATTCTGGCGAGTGAGGCCGTTCAGCTCCCCCAACAGCCGGTGCAGGGTGGGCGCCAGTCGCTCGGCCATGGGGGTGAGCAGCAGCTGGTTGCCCTGGCGGTAGAGCAGTTGATCCCCCAGCAGATCCCGCAGCTGGTTGAGGGTCTTGCTGACGGTGGAAGGCGTGGTGCAGAGCCGCTCGGCGGTGCGGGTGACGCTCTGGTTGTCGAGCAACAGGTGCAGGGTGACCAGATGGCGACCTCCCAACCTAGAGAGAGCGATCAGATCCATAGTGGCTCCTGAAGTGGATAAAGATAAGCGGATGAAAAGACAGGCTCTGAATCAGTACGATACAGCGTGACCTGCTGGCATTCTCTCACAGCAGGGGGAGGGTGAGCAGATCCATCAAGAGGTGACCGCGAACGCAACAGACAAAAAAAGCCCCGCCAAAGCGGGGCTGATGCGGATTAGCCCTTGAGCACCGCGGCCATGGCGTCAGCCACATAGTCGACGTTGCGGCTATTGAGGCCCGCCACGCACATGCGACCGGAGCGCACCAGATAGACGGCGAACTCTTCGCGCAGGCGATCTACCTGCTCCGGCGTGAAGCCGGTGTAGCTGAACATGCCGCGCTGGTTGATGAAGTAGCTGAAATCGCGGCCCGGCACCTTGGCGCTCAACACCTCGAACAGCTTCTGGCGCATCGCCTTGATGCGGGTGCGCATCTCGGTCACTTCGTCGACCCACATGGCGTGCAGCTCGGGCTGGCTCATCACAGCCGCGGTGATCTGGCCACCGTGGGTGGGCGGGCTTGAGTAGTTGCGACGCACGGTGGCCTTCATCTGACCCAGTACGCGGCTGGCTTCTTCGGCATCCTGGCAGATGACCGACAGGCCGCCGCACCGCTCGCCGTAGAAGGAGAGGTTCTTGGAAAAGGAGTTGCTGACGAAGAAGCTTACGCCGGCGGCCACCATGGCGCGAATGGCGTAGGCATCCTCTTCCAGCCCGTCGCCGAAGCCCTGATAGGCGATATCCATAAAGGGGATCAGGTTCTTCTCGACCACCAGCGCGATCACCCGATCCCACTGGGCACGGGAGAGATCCACCCCGGTCGGGTTGTGGCAGCAGGGGTGCAGCAGCACGATGCTCTTGGCCGGCAGGGTACTCAGGCAGTCGATCATCGCATCAAACTGCACGCCGCCAGTGGCCGCATCGTAGTAGGGGTAGTCGTGCACCTTGATGCCGGCGCCTTCGAACATCGCCTTGTGGTTATCCCAGGTGGGATTGCTGACCCACACCTCGGAGGTCGGGAAGTAGCGCTTGAGCAGATCGGCGCCGATCTTCAGCGCGCCGGAGCCGCCGATGGTCTGGATGGTGGCGATACGTCCCGCCTTGACCGCTTCATGGTCGGCACCAAACAGCAGGTGTTGCACTGCGGTGCGGTAGTTGGCGGCGCCTTCCATCGGCTGGTAGGGGCGCGGGGCAGGGGCGGCCGCGCGCTGGGCTTCGGCTTGCTGCACCGACGGCAGCAGCGGAATGCGCCCCTGCTCGTCGTAATAGAGGCCGATCCCCAGGTTCACCTTCTGCTCGCGGGTGTCTTTGTGGAAGGTCTCGACTAGCGTCAGGATGGGGTCGCCAGCATAGGCATCGACGTGTTCAAACATGGGGGATCCTTGAAATTGACTGTCCAGTAAAACCGGCGGTCAGCCGGGCTGGACATCATGGCGCAAAGCTGGCGGTGGCTCAAGCCCGAAAGGGACGGGGGCTGGCGGGCAGACGCCACACAGCCGTAAACGGAATGATGCGGGGTCGCCCGCAGCCTCATTCACCGGTCCTACTTCAGATAGGATCGCAATACCCGCACTACTTGATCCAGATCTTCCAGCCGCTCGGCCGGGGTCGCCTCTTCGGCACCCAGATGCTCACGCATGTGCCCTTCCAGCACCTCCAGCATCAGGCCGTTGACGGCACCGCGAATGGCCGCGATCTGCTGCAAAATGGCGGCGCAGTCGCTCTCCTGCTCCAGCGCGTGCTCCAGCGCACCGGCCTGTCCCTTGATGCGACGTACCCGTGCCAGCAGCTTCTTTTTACCGTGAATGGTGTGTGACATGCAGGATCCTCTCGATCAATAAAACTATACTGGGGTATAGTATATTGCATTGTCGTCCTCAGGAGAAATCCATGTCATCCCTTGCCTCATCCCACTGCCACCAACCCGTCGTCCACGAAGGGAATCCGCTGGCCGAACAGAAGACTCGCTGGGCCGTGCTGCTGACCGTCATCATGATGGTGGCGGAGATCGGCGGCGGCTGGTTCTACAACTCCATGGCGCTGCTGGCCGATGGCTGGCACATGAGTTCCCACGCGCTGGCGCTCGGCCTCTCGGTGCTGGCCTACCGCGCCGCCCGCCACTTTGCCCGCGACCACAGATTCAGCTTCGGCACCTGGAAGATCGAGGTGCTGGGTGGCTTCACCAGCGCTCTCCTGCTGGTGGGGGTGGCCGGGCTGATGCTGTTCGAGTCGGTGTTCAGGCTGCTCGATCCCAGCCCGATCCACTATCAACAGGCGATCGCCATCGCGCTGGTGGGGCTGCTGGTGAATCTGGCCTGTGCCTGGCTGCTCAAGGATGATCACGGCCATCATCACCACGGCCATGGGCATGACCACCATCATGGGCATCACGACCACGCTCATCATCATGACCATGACGATCACCACGGCCATCAGGATCTCAACCTGCGTGCCGCCTATATCCACGTGCTGGCGGATGCGGCCACTTCCGTGCTGGCGATTCTGGCGCTGGTGGGGGGCATGCTTTGGGGCGCTGACTGGCTCGACCCGCTGATGGGCATAGTCGGTGCCGGACTGGTCGCGGTATGGGCCTGGGGTCTGTTGCGCGACTCCGGTCGGGTGCTGCTGGATGCCGAGATGGATACCCCGCTGGTGGCGGAGATCCGCGAGGTCATCGCCGAACTGCCGGGAACTGATATTCGTGATCTGCACGTCTGGCGGGTAGGGCAGCAGCAGTATGCCTGCGTGCTCTCTTTGCTGATGGTCAATCCGCTACCGGCGCAGCAGATCCGCGAGCGGCTGGCGATCCATGAAGAGCTGGTGCATGTGACCATCGAGATCGCCAGCGAACAGGATAAATAACGGGGGCCGTTGGCCCCCTTGGTTTCAGTGCCGTTGGCACTCTGATGTCAGTGCGGCTGCCCGGTGATCTCATCCTGGGGCTTGTGTTGCCACACAGCACCGAGCAGCAGCTTGAGCAGCAGTCCGGGCGGGTTGTCCAGCAGCTTGCCCGACTCCAGCAGCAGCTGGCCATCGGCGCGAAACCCGAGGCTGGCATCTATGGTGCCATCCTCCGAGACCACCTGGATCAGGCCATTGAGGGCGGAGCGCTCACCGGGCTGACAGCGCAGCCGCAGTTCGCGGGGTTCCCCCAGCAAGGTGAAGGCGCGGCTCAGCGGGGGCGAGTCTTCATAATCGGGCCAGTTGAAGAAGTGATACTGCTCGGCCAGGGTGCCAGCCTGCTGGCAGAACTGGTCGAATAGCTGCCCGATCGCCTGATACTCCTGATCGAGTCGTCTTGCCTGCTCTTCAATCCGCTTCATTGTTTACTCCTTGTCTATCCACTTGATCAGACATTGCTTTTCTGACCCCGTGACTGCCGTTTTCCAGATATGAGGCCAAATGGCTGCGAGGTCTGTGAGCCGGATCGAAGTTTCAGTCTGAAAACGTTATCTTGTTGAAACTGGATGGTTTTTTTGCCCTTCCGCTCACATTTGAATCGATTGCCGCTGATTAATATGGCACCGCCTGGCAATGACCGGGTGCTCGACTATCGAGACTAACTACAGCGGGAATTATAAAAATATGGATATGAAAAAGACCAAAGTGGCGCTGGTAACAGCCTCACTGCTCGCGCTTTTGTCTGGCTGTAATGACAACAGCTCTGATGCCTCCGGTGTGAACCCCGTCCCCCCTACACCGCCTACACCTGAAGTCATCGATGGGCCTGTCGCCCGTCTGCCCAAGATGGATCCCCCGAAAGAGTTGCTGGTTGCCGGGGAGAATCAGGTGGTCATTGCGCTGGTGGATACCCAGGCGGCAGCCAAGAGTGCCAAGACACCGTTTGACAGCCACAGCCTGCATCTTTGGAATAACGATGCCTGCAATGCAACGGCAGATAGCGGCCTGAACAGCGGGTGGGATGACAAGAGCAAGACACCTGCCACTGCCGACAACTTTGGTCCGGCCTGGGTCGTACCGCTCAGCAAGGTGGAAGGGTGCATCAACTTTATCGCTCGCAATGGCGATCTGGCCAACCTGACCGGCAGCGATATGAAGGTGATCTTCAGTGAGCACCCGGATCGCACCGTGGCCATCGTCGCGGGCAAGAAGGATCTGTTTGGCAGCCGTGCCGAAGCCTTTACCGCGGCCTTCGGCGTGGCGGGGGCCAGTGCCCATCTGATCGATGGCAATACCCTGATCTGGCAAGGGGGCAAGGATAAGCCCCACGTTCGCCTCTATTACACCGACTCGGGCACCATCAAGGCCAATGCCGATGGGGTGTTCGATTTCCCCTATATCAGCCTGACCGCGACCAGTCTGACTGCCGAGCAGCAGGCCAAATATCCGCACCTCAAGGATGCCGCCGCCTTTGCCCTGCCTGCCGGTAAAGATCTCAAGCCCCTGCTCAAGGGGGAACTGGTGGCTATCGGCACCGATGCCGACGGTATCCTGCAAGGAGCTACTCTGGTGCAGAGCGCTGGCGCCCTCGATGCGCTCTATGCTCCCGAGGCGACCAAGCTCAGCTATGGCGCCGTGGTGGAGGGCAACCGGGTGACCTTCCGCCTCTGGGCGCCGACCGCCAAGTCGGTCAAGCTGGCCCTCTACAACGCCAGCCACCAGAAGAGTGGTGAAGTGGCCATGACCTTCGACAGCGCCAGCGGCAGCTGGAGTTACGAAGGGGGCAGCGAGCTGATCGGCCAGTTCTACCGCTACGACATGGAGGTCTACCACCCGCTGAGCCGCAAGGTCGAGCACTACGAGGTGACCGATCCCTACTCCCTGAGTCTGGCGATGAACTCCGAGTTCAGTCAGGTAGTGGATCTCGACGATCCGGCCCTGAAACCGGAAGGGTGGGATAGCCTCAAGGCGCCCCACAGCCAGCAGAACCCCGCCGATATCACCATCTATGAGGCCCATGTTCGCGACCTGACCGGCAACGATGCCTCCACCGATGAAGATAAGCGCGGCAAGTTTGTCGGCCTGACCCAGCCCGACTCTGTACCGGTCAACCATCTGAAAGCGCTGGCAAAAAGCGGCGTCAGCCACCTGCACCTGCTGCCGGTGTTCGATATCGCCACCGTCAATGAGGATCCGGCCAAGGTGGCCAATCTCGGCGATGACTTCAGCAAGCTCTGTCAGGTCAATCCGGATGTGAAAAACTCGAAGTTTGGCGGCTATTGCGGTGGCGGTCAGACCGTGGGAGATGTGCTGGCCGACCTGCAAGGGGGCGACAGCAAGGATAATCCGCAGGTGCAGGAGCTTTCCGGCTATCTGCGCGGCGTCGACTCCTTCAACTGGGGTTATGATCCCTACCACTACACCACGCCGGAAGGCTCCTACGCCACCAACGCCGAGGGCACCAAACGTATTCTGGAGTTCCGAGAGATGGTCAAGGCCATCAAGCAGAACATCGGCATGAACGTGGTGATGGACGTGGTCTACAACCACACCAACGAATCCGGGCTCGGCCCCAAGTCGGTGCTCGACAAGATAGTGCCCTGGTACTATCAGCGCCTCAATCCGGAGACCGGCTCGGTGGAGAACTCCACCTGTTGCTCCAACACGGCGCCGGAGCACGCCATGTTCGCCAAGCTGATGGATGACTCTCTGGTCACCTGGGCGCGCGACTACAAGATCGACGCCTTCCGCTTCGACCTGATGGGCCACCATCCGAAAGATCAGATGGTGCAGGCGCTGGCCGCGGTGAAGAAGGTCAATCCCGAGATGTACTTCTACGGCGAGGGGTGGAACTTCGGCGAAGTGCAGGATGACAAGCGCTTCGTGCAGGCTACCCAGAAGCATCTGGGCGGTACCGGTATCGGCTCCTTCTCGGATCGCTTGCGCGATGCGGTGCGCGGCGGCAGTCCGTTCGACGGCGGCGATACCATTCGCAAGACCCAGGGTTTTGGCAACGGTGCCTTCGTCGATCCTAACGAAATGAGCAAGGTGGATCTGGCGACGGCCTTGCACCAGTCCGATCTGGTGCGGCTCGGCATGGCGGGCAACCTCAAGGAGTTCGTGCTGACCGACAAGGATGGCATGCCGAAGAAAGGCGCCGAGATCGACTACAACGGTCAGCCTGCCGGTTATGCCCAGGATCCGGTGGAAGTGCAGAACTATGTCGACAAGCACGACAACCAGACCCTGTTCGACAACCTGATCTACAAGGCGCCTGCCGGAGCCGATCTGGTGCGGATGCAGGGGGTATCGCTGGCGACAGCCATGCTGGGTCAGGGCATTCCCTTCACCCACGCCGGTGTCGAGCTGCTGCGTTCCAAATCCATGGAGCGGGACAGCTACGACTCGGGCGACTGGTACAATAAGGTCGACTACACCCTGGGCGACAACAACTTCGACAAGGGGTTGCCGCGCAAGGACAAGGATGGCGACAACTATCCGCTGATCGAGCAGGTGCTCGGCAAGCATGCCAAGCCGGGCTCGGCCGAGATGGCGCAGATGGTGAGCTTCTATCAGGAGCTGGCGGAGCTGCGCAACTCTTCCCGTCTGTTGCGTCTGGGCAGTGGCGCCGAGGTGATCAAGCGGGTTGATTTTCGCAATACCGGCCCGGATCAGGTGCCCGGCCTTATCGTCATGACGGTGGATGATGGCGTCAGTGCCGGGACGGATCTGGATCCGGCCATCGACGGTCTGGTGGTGATGATCAACGCCAGCAACCAGAGCCAGAGCATCGGCGACTTCCGTGACGGCAACGATCAGCCGATCGATCTGAGCGGTATGGTGCTAAGCAGCAAGCATCGCGCAGTCGACAGCATCGCTAGCGGCGCCGCCTATGATAACGGCCAGCTGACGCTGGGGGCTTGGTCTGCCGCCGTGTTCGTCAAGCCGCAGTCTGGTGCACAGGGCGCGGGCCTGCCGGTCAGCAAGAAGACCGACCTGAGCACCCTGCCACCGTTTGGCAACACCGCCGTTTATCTGAAGGGCTTCTTGGACCCCAGTTTTGGCGACAAGAATCCGCTGACATTTACCAGTAACTTCATGTACGAGTTCAGCGCAGAAGTGACGGCGGAGCAGCTTGGTAACACCGAATTGAAGGTGGCGGACTCTGGCTGGAGCATTAACTACGGCAGCTGCAACGCTGGTGACAAGCTGGTGGTCGGCACTCCGCTGACCCTTTGCAAGGGGGGAGAAACCGGCAATATCGGTGTCGATCTGGCCAAGGCGGGCAGCTACAAGTTCGTGTTTACCGCCATGAACAAGGACAAACCGACCCTGAGCGTCAGCTTCACCGAGCCGGTGCAGAGCTGCAAGGTACTGGACACGGTGGCGGGCAATCCGCTCGGCTACAACCTGTTCGTCAAGGGTGAGCTCTCCGGCTGGGCCGCTCAGCCCCAGTACCAGTTGAGCTACAAGGGAATGGACGGCGATCTCGCCATCTATCAGGCAGCCTTCAACTACACAGGCAGCACCGAGTTCAAGGTCGCCAACGAGGACTGGAGCAAAGAGTACCTGCTCAACGGTGGCGGCGCGGTGAACGCTGAAACCGGCTATTCGTTCGCCTTCTCCAAGGGTGGCAGTGCCAATAACAGCATCACCCTGCCGCAGGGGCTGTGGAGTGTGCTGGTGAAGGTTGACCCGGCTGGCGTCAAGGCGGGTACTGCCGTCATTCAGGAGTGCAGCGTCAAGTAAGCAAGCCATTGAGTCCGGGGGATGGCTCGGCGCCCCCGGGTTGAATTCCACCTCGCCAAGGGTGGGATAACTCCGAGAGAGTAAGCAAAGCGCGACTGCCGACCGGCAGGCGCGCTTTTTCTTTTACGGGGAGCCGTGAGAAAAATGAGAGGAAAATGAAAAGCCGTCCCGGTTGGGGGACGGCTTTTGGCTGGCTTAACGCTTGCGCAGCAGCCGCAAGGCGTTGGCGGTCACCAGCGCGGTGGCGCCGGTATCGGCCAGCACCGCAATCCACAGGCCGGTGATGCCGAGCAGGCTGGTGACCAGAAAGATGGCCTTCAGTCCCAGTGCCAGCGCGATATTCTGGTGAATATTGGCCAGTGCCGCCCGCGACAGCCGGATCATCGCGGCAATACCGCCGAGCTGGTTGTGGGTCAGCGCCGCATCGGCGGTCTCCAGCGCCACATCGGTGCCGCCGCCCATGGCGATGCCGATACTGGCCCGCTTCATGGCAGGGGAATCGTTGATGCCATCACCGATCATCGCGACTTTCTGCGAGCTGGCGAGTTTGGCAATCTCATCGACCTTTCCCTCCGGCAACAGGCCGGCGCGCCAGCCCATGCCCAGCTCGGCGGCGATCGCCTCGGCGGCGTTGGGGTTGTCACCGGTCAACATGATGCTTTTGAGCCCGAGCTGATGGAGTTCTTGTAGTGCGGCCGCCGCTTCGGGCCGGATCTGATCCCGCAGCGCCAGCAGGGCAACCGGCAACGCCTGAGCATCGCTGCTCTGGCAGAGCACCACAACGGTCTTGCCCTGCTGCTCCAGCGAAGCAATCCGGGTTTGCTGTTCCATATTCAGGGCTGCCACCCGGCTCGGTGCCAGCAGTTGCCACAGTTCACCGTTGATGCGTCCCTCAACCCCCATGCCCGGCAGAGCGCGCAGGTCGCGGGCCTCCGCCAGCGAGAGTCCCTGTTTGGTCGCGTTGGCGACCACGGCGCGGGCCAGCGGGTGGTGGGAGCCCTGCTCGATGGCAGCCGCCAGCGCCAGCAGTTCGGTTTCCGGCTGGCCATTGAGGCTGACCAGCTCGGTCAGCTGCGGCTTGCCCAGCGTCAGGGTGCCAGTCTTGTCAAAGGCGACGGTGTCGATATGGGCCAGTCGCTCCAGCGCAGCACCCCCCTTGATCAGGGCCCCCTGACGGGTGGCGGCGGCCAGCGCCGAGGTAACCGCTGCCGGGGTGGAGATAACCAGCGCGCAGGGACAGCCGATCAGCAGCAGAGCCAGTCCGCGATAGATCCACTCGTCCCAGCTCTGGCCGAAGGCAAGGGTCGGCACCAGCACCACCAGCAGGGCGACCAGCATCATGGCCGGGGTATACCAGCGGCTGAAGCGGTCGATAAAGCGCTCGATGGGGGCGCGCTGGCTTTCGGCCTCCTCGATGAGGTGCAGAATGCGGTCGATGGCGTTGTTGCCGGGCTCGGAGACGACTTCAAGACGCAGCACCCGATCCGCCGCCAGACTGCCGGCCGGCACCTTGTCACCCTGGCGACGCTCCACCGGAATGGATTCACCGGTCAGGGCGCTCTCGTCAAACGCACCGAATTCATCGAGCAGGCGGGCGTCGGCAGGCAAGCGGGTACCCGGAGCGATTTCGATAATGTCGCCGGGACGCAGCTCATCGGCAGCGACCTCTTCCCGCACCTCGCCCTCGGCAGTGGTACGGATGCGCAGCGCCTTGTCAGGCACCAGCGCCATCAGGGCGGTCACTCCGGCCCGGGCACGTCCGGCGGCGTAGGCCTCCAGATGCTCGCCTAACATGAACAGCAGCAACACCATGGCCGCTTCGGCGGTTTCGCCTAGGAACAGGGCCCCCACGGCGGCGACCGTCATCAGGGTCTCGATGGCGAAAGGAGAGCCGCTTTTGGTCAGTGCCCACGCCTTGCGGGAGATGGGCCACAGCCCCCAGAGGGTCGCCAGGGTAAAGAGCGGCTGACCAAACTCGCTCGGCAGCAGGGCGGCAACCAGCATCAGACCCGCCAGTGACAGGGGTTGCCAATATTTGCCCAAAAAGTTACCGAATAGATTGCCTTGCAGGGGCTGTTGTGAAGCTTGCTTACGGCCAGCTGCCTGCTTGTCAGCACTTTCCCCCTTGAGCTGGAAACCGGCGGCCAGCACGGCGGCGGTGACGGGATCGGGGGAGAGGCCGGGGGCCAGATCCACCACCAGCTTCTCGGTGGCAAACAACACGCGCGCCTGCTGCACGCCGCTCACCCGGCTGACGGCGGTCTCGATCTTGCGGGCGCAGCTGGGGCAATCCATCCCCAATACCTGCCAGCTGTGGCGGCTGTTGCCTTGCACCGGCGCAACCAGCGGGTCGGCAGGGGGCATATCGTGCTCATGCTCATGCTCATGCTCATGCTCATGCTCATGCTCATGCTCATGCTCATGCTTATGATCGTGAGCTGGCGATAAGGGGGCGCTGCAGCACGCTTGAGCGTGACAGCTTCCTCGGGGAGGCTCTTCATCCCCGGGGGATTCATTGCCGTCACGGGATGTGTGCTCATGAGGCGTCTGGGTTGAACAGCAACTGACGGGCGTGGTGTTGTCGCAGCAGTGGCTATCGTGGTGATGTTCACTCTGGCCGGGGGCCGCCTTGCTGACGGCCTTGATGGGGGCTGCGTGCTGATGATTGCAGCAGGATTTGCTCATGATGAGTCCCTCTTGATGGATCCCGCCCCTGCGAGATCCCTGATTACTGAGAAGGAGTCTAAACCTTGGTGTTAAGTCCAAGGTCAACCCCTTTATATCCCTTGTCTTCGCGGGTGTTTGTCTGGTCCCGCCGCCCCTATACTGATCACCCGGATTTTTACTACACCAATAAAGGACATAACACATGAGCAACTCAGTCACTCTGCAAGGCAACCCGGTTTCCGTCGCTGGTCACTTCCCGGTCGCCGGTGAGCAAGCCAAGCCCTTCTCCCTGGTGGCCAAGGATCTCTCCGACGTGACCCTGGCAAGCTTTGCCGGTCAGCGCAAAATCCTGAACATCTTCCCGAGCGTCGATACCCCGACCTGCGCGACCTCTGTGCGCAAGTTCAACGAGCAGGCCAGCGCGCTGGATAACACAGTTGTACTGTGCATCTCCGCCGATCTGCCGTTCGCCCAGTCCCGCTTCTGCGGCGCCGAAGGTCTGGACAAGGTAGTGACCCTCTCCACCCTGCGCGGTGCGGCCTTCATGGAAGATTACGGTGTTGCCTTCTCTTCCGGCCCGCTGGTAGGGCTGACCGCTCGCGCCATCGTGGTGCTGGATGCTGACAACAAGGTGCTGCACAGCGAGCTGGTCGCCGAAGTGGCCGACGAGCCGAACTACGCTGCGGCGCTGGCCGTGCTGTAAGGCTGCAAGCCATAAAAAATCCCGCTTCGGCGGGATTTTTTATGCGGGAATTGTCCGTTCAGGGCGTAGCTGGCGGGGTGGTCGCCGGTTCAGCCTTGGCGGTTGGGGAGGGTTGCCACTCCACATAGGGGCGGTGGATCTTCTCGTAGATCTCGGCCAGTTTGCCGGTGGCAGCCAGCTGATCAATGGCTTGGCGGAGAAATTCGTCCATCTCATCACCAGCAGCCCCTTTCTGGATGATGAAGACATCCTCGAAATCCCCGAAAAATTCTCGCCTGATATTGGTCAGCCCCAGCTGCTTGAGCATCAGGTCAGCCTCCTCTTGCGCCCAGACAAAGGCGTCGATACGGCCGCGTGAGAGCTTGCGCAGTGACTGCTCGATACTCATCGAGCGCTGCACCGGGAAGGGCATATAGTCGGGAACCGCCTCGATCAGCAGATCCCGTTTGGTGGGCACTATGCCGTAGGCCATATCCGTGGTGACTGGATAACTGGTATTGCTGTAGATGACATGGGCAACCTTGCCAAAACTGCGGGTACTGAAACGATAAGCCAGCATATCGATATCCTTGAGGTTGCGGATGGCGGGCAGCCCCAGGTCAGCCTTGCCGGAGATCACCCCAGCCATGGCACGGGCGATGGGGTAGATGGTGATCTTGATGGTCACATCGGGGTAGAGATCATCGATGGCGTGTACCAGATCGACAAAGGGGCCTGTCTTGTCGGCATTGATCAGCCCCGGCAGCTCGCCAAGGTGGGCATTGAGGATGCGCACCGGTTTAGGCTGCTCGGGGGCGGCGTCGTTCTCCGGCGTCTGCGACAGGCCGAGGGTGGCGCTGCCGAGCAGGGTGACCACGAGCAGCAGAAGGGGGATGTGTCTGGTCATGGCGGGTCTCTCTTGGTGATGGGTCAGCTAAAGTGTAGTCAGCCCGTCGCCAGCGCCCCTCGGCCAGGCCATCATGGATATGGTTTTACTTCTCGGCCCCCGCTCACTAGACTTCGCCTCCCACTTCTTTGTTGACGTAGCGCCATGACCTTTAGCGAACTTGCCCTCCATCCCGCTCTGCTTGCCTCTTTGCCCGCCACCTTGCAGACGCCGACCCGCATCCAGCAGCTTGCCATTCCGGCGGCGCTGGCGGGGCAGGATCTGCTGGCGCTGGCCCAGACCGGCAGCGGCAAGACTCTGGCGTTTGGCTTGCCGCTGCTGCAACGGCTCGATGCCGCCTCCAGCCAGGTGCAGGGTCTGGTGCTGGTGCCGACCCGCGAGCTGGCGATTCAGGTCACTATTGCGCTTAAAGAGGGTGCCGAGGCGCTGGGGCTGCGTATCGTGACGTTGTGTGGGGGCGTTGCGCAGGAGCGGCAACAGACCGAACTGGCGCAGGGGCCACAGCTGCTGGTCGCCACGCCGGGGCGGTTGCGGGATCTGCTGACCCAACAGTTGCTGGGGCTGGATGGTTTGCAACTACTGGTGCTGGATGAGGCGGACCGCCTGCTGGAGATGGGCTTTGCTCCCGACATCAAGGCGCTGCTCGGCTTTATTCCGGCGGATCGCCAGACCCTGCTCTTCTCCGCCACCTTGCCTGCCGAGCTGGAGACGCTGGCCAACGGCTTGCTGCGCGAGCCAACCCGTATCGAGGCCAACCCCCTCAACAGCGTGGTGAACGAGATCGAAGAGCGGCTCTATCTGGTCAACAAGAGCAGCAAGGTCCCGGCGCTCATCAGCTTGCTCAAGGAGCTGGCGTGGCCGCAGGTGCTGGTCTTTATCAGTGCGCGGGATGATGCCGATGGGGTTGCCAGAAAGCTGGCCAAGGCGGGCATTACGGTGGCTGCCCTCCATGGCGAAAAAGAGCAGGCGGTACGCGAGCAGGCGCTCGGCGATTTCAAAGAGGGCAAAATTCGGGTGCTGGTGGCCACCGACCTGATGGCGCGCGGTATCCATGTGGAGGCGCTGCCGGTGGTGATCAATCTGGACTTGCCCGCCAGCGCCCCTGTCTACGTACACCGCATCGGTCGTACCGCTCGGGCTGGCCGCGAGGGGCTGGCCATCTCGCTGGTTTGTCATGGCGAGAGTGACATGCTGCAAGCCATTCGCACCCTGACCGGCCGCGAGCTGCCGTTGGGCGATCTGGCTGGATTCCCGGTTACCGACCAGCCTGCCAGCGGGGAGGGCAAGCGCCCCCCGCGTGACAAGCAGGCCAATCGCCGTACTCAGGCCAAGCGCAGCGTCAAGCAGTTCAAGGGCAAGCGCTGACCTCAGGGTTTGCCTTGCTCCCGCGCGAAGAAGTCACGACGCCACTGGCTCAACACCTCCTCTTTGTGCTGTTGCCACAGCGCAGGATCCATCTGCTGTTGGTTGATCGCCAGTTGCTGCTCCAGCTCGGCCAGCTCTCGCTGGTAGCGGCTGCGTTGATCGAGCTGCTGCTGGCGCGCCTCGGCAAACGCCAGCGTGGCTTCAGCCTTCTCTGCGGGGAGGAAGTGGCGGGCCAGGGTGGCCAGATCCTCATCTCCCCAAAGCTGACGAGCTTGCTGCAGGCGGGCATCCGGGTTGAACAGATCCACCGCCAGATCCGGGTGATCTGCTGCCCACCTATCCTGCAAGCGGCTGAGAGCATCCAGTCGCTCGGCCAGCGGTAACTGCTCGTTTTCTTGCGCCAACTGATCCAGCGCCAGGGCATAGCGCCCCTGTAACCGGATCAGACTCTCCCCCTCGCTCAGCCACCCGGCCTCTGTTGCTTCCAGATTGCTCACACGCTGCGCCAGCGGCAACTCGCTGTCGCTGATCTCGCTGGCAAGCTGGTTGATCAGTTCATCCGGCATCGCCTGCCAGCTGCTGGGCACTTCTTTGCTTTTGCCATCCATCCCCTCAGCTTTTGGTATGCGGGGAGGCGGGCTCCCCGGTTCTGCTGGCAACTGCACATCGGCCGGAGAAGGCGTCGTCGACCGTTCTGGCGATATTGGGGGCTGCTCTTCCTGCCAGCCCAGATTCACCAGCAAAAGGGTCAGGATAGCCAGCGCCAGTATCCCGTAACGGCTAGTCATCGGCTGATCTCTCCCTTGACCGGGAAGTGGTCTGAGAGGTTGCTGGCGGGCCAGAGGCTGCCATCGCTGCTGCGCGGGAGCCAGACCGTGTTGAGGTTGTGGCTGGCGCTGCCGTACTCCCGACTCACTACCAGATAGTCCAGATACTCGACGTTGGCGCCACCGGAGAGCGGGCCACCGGCATAGGGGTTGATCCTGGGGTCGAAGGTGGCTTCGGTATAGCCGCCATAGGCGGGTTCATGGGCGTTCAGATTGGCCAGCATGTTGGCGTAGTCATCGGCAAACTTGCGTTTGTTGACGTTGAAGTCACCGCCGTAGATGACGGTGTCGCTGGCGGGGATCTTGAGGCTGGCTGCCAGAGAGCGGATCTGACCGAACTGGATCTGGCGCAACTTGCGCGCCTCGTCGGTGTCGAAGCTGGCGGTGTGGGTGGCGAACAGGTGCCACGCCTTGCCCCCCTTGATCACCTCGGCGTACATCACCCCCTTGTCGGCGAAGCAGTCAGTGCCGGTGCATTGGGGATATACCAGCTGGGCCTCCCGCACTATGGGATAGCGGCTGACGATCACCACGCCGCCGTCATGAATGTTGACCCCGGGCTTGTCGAGTACCTTGGTCTGGTAGGGGTACTCTTTCGCCAGCGCCTGCAAAAAGCCCTCGCGGCGGCCATCGAATACCTCTTGCAGCAGCAGGGCGTCATAGCCCTTGAGATAATCAGGCAGCAAGGTCAACCGCTCGCCGATGCTGGAGGCGATCACAGGCAGCGCCCAGACGTTGTAGCTGGCCACCTTGAGCCTATTTTCTGCCGGTTCCGGTTGCTCCCGTTTTTGGGGGGGCGTGATCATATAGTGCAGATCGTCGTAGCGGCCGGTGAACTTGGCGGCAAAGGCCAGCTCTTGTGGCCCCGCAACGCGATGGATCTCCCTATCGTTTTGCCAGCCGGATGCGCTGGTCGGCGTCTCGCCACCGTGCTGCAAGGTGGTGTTCCACCAGGTTCCCTCCATCAGCTGGTTGAGCCGATAGACGTCGCCACCCGCTGTGGTCACGCGGGTTTCGAACAGATAGCTCTTGCCCGCCTTTACCCCCTCATAGCGATTGAAGCTGAGTACCATGGCGCTCTCCCATGGGCCCAGCTCGGTGCGGTGCTGGCTCCACTGACTGCCGGGTTGCAGCTGGCCGCTGCCGCTTTGACGGATGTCGATCTGGAGCGGTTCAGGACTGTTGTTGGTGAGATAGACATCGGTATCGGCCAGTGCCAGTTGCGGGAACTGGCTGACCAGCAGCAGGGCGGCATAACTGAGGGTTTTCTGCATCACAGGATCCTTTTGGTTGCAGGGCAATGGAAAGTGACTGTTATGGCGAATGCAGAGGTCAGTGTGTTTACATTTTGGTTACAAGTAAATGAATTGGTTTTGTTTGGAGCTTTGTGGAGCTGTAAAGCGAGCGAGGCAGCACGCTTAAAGAGAGAGGGAAGAGCGAGGGAAGGCGCCCGTGTCGGGCGCCTTCACTTCAGGAGTTAGCGGTGGGCCAGCGGGTAGGTGAAGAGGGCCAGATGGGCGAAGTTGAAGGCGAAGTGGATCAGGATGGCCACGGAGAGTCGCCCGCTGAGCTGGAATGCCAGGCCGTAGCAGCAGCCTGCCAGGGTCGCAAACAGCGCCAGCAGTGGGCCACCGGGCAGGTGAATAGCTCCGAACAGTAGCGCAGCCACGACGATGCCAATCCAGGGGCGGTAACGCTCGGTCAGCCCCTGCTGGATCGCGCCGCGAAACAGCGCCTCTTCCGCCACACAGGTGAACAGCAGATTGTTGAGTGCAAACAGCCACCACCAGTGGGGCAGACCCACTTCCGGTTTCAGTGCCCCCAGTTGCCAGGCGATGACCAGCAGGGCACCCAGCGGCAGCAGTAACAGGGCCAGCGGGCGCCAGCGGATGGCGCCCCCCTTGCCCAGCAGCATCGGGCAGGCCAGCAGCAAGCCAAAGAGCAGCAGCGGTTTGTCGAGGTTCAGATACATGTTGAACGGCACGCTGGCGGGGCCTGCCAGCGCCTGACCCAGCACCTTGAGATTGTTGAAGCCGGGGATCAGGTGCAGGGTCAGCGCAATCGCCCAGAGGATCAGCACCACTCGGGCCACCATCGCCCAGCGGGCGGGGAGGGTTGGCGTACGCCATGCCAGCAGTAATCCTGCGACCGAGACCAGCAGGGCGGGTAGTGTCATTCGGTCAAGCCACAGTGCCAGCAGCAGGGAGAGTCCCAGCAGGGCCAAGGCGGGAAGACGCTGGCGGAAGAGGGCAAGCAGCACGGCCAGTGCCAGCGCGCCCCAGATAAATGAGTCGGGAAGGGGTAACATTGGATCTCCTTGATCGAGGCAGGCGGCAACCTTAACAAGTGGGCGTCAGCAGGACAACCGCGCAGGAGGTGGTCGGATCCCTTCTCTATACTCATCAACAGGGTAAAGGGAGAGCAGCTGATGAAGCACTGTCTGTGGTTGTTGTGTTGTTGGTGTGTCTGGCTGCAGGCCGCACCCTTGCTGCTGGTGACCGGTGAGTTCACCCCCTATACCGGCAAGGCGTTGCCCGGTGGAGGCGAGAGCACCCGGTTGGTGACCACTCTGCTCAAAGAGGCCGGTTACCGAGAGATCCAGGTTGATTATCTGCCCTGGCCGCGGGGCTATCACTTGACCCGTAATGGCCTGGTGGCCGCCACCTTCCCCTACGCCTGGACTGCCGAGCGCGCCAGTGTATTTTACTACAGCGCACCCCTGCATATTGACCGCCTCTCCTGGTTCACCTATCGCGGCAGCGAGGCGATCGAGGCGGGTCGCTGGCAAGGGTTGCGAGTCTGCATTCCGCTGGGGTGGAGCACCAGCCATGCCGACGGGGTGATCAAGCGTTTCGGGCTGGATCTGCAGCGCCCCAAGACCCTGGCACAGTGTCTGCAACTGCTGGATCGCAAACGGATCGATCTGCTGCCGATGAACGAGACGGTGACCCGGGATGCCAGCCGTCAGCTGTTTGGCGACCCCTGCCATCTGCAGGCATTGCCCCACTTTCGTCAGAGCGACACTTTTTACCTGATCATTTCACGGCAGTATCCGGAGGCCGCCAACCTGCTTGAGCGCTTCAATCATGCCCTAGCTGCCGCCCGTGCCGATGGTCGCTATGACCAACTGGTCTCCCGAGCCGGAAAGGGGATCGATTGCCGTTGAGAGTACCTGGGCGGAAAACAAAAAGCCGGAGCAGTGGCTCCGGCTTTCTTTTATGCCTTCAGGGGCGATTAGCGGCCTGATTCTGCGATCACGCGGGCGATGATATCGGCGCGCTTGCTGGCTTCCAGTTCGCCCAGAGCGATCAGGCCAGCCTTGAAGATGACGTTCTTCGGCAGGCTGACGTCGTCCAGTGTGGCGATCGCTTCAACGTGCATGCCGTTCAGGCGGCTGGCATCGCGCGGGCTCAGGTTGACCTGAGTGTTCATCACCTGCTTGCCTTTCTTCTTGGCAGGTGCAGCCGCTTTCTTGGTGGATTCCTGTTCTTCTTCTTCCGGCAGTTCGTCATCAAAATCGTAAATAGACATAGTCAATCCTGTTGAGTTAGGCAAAAGGGCACGTTTGCCCGACATAGTAATCCGACATTGGGTCAATCAGCCCATATCCTCGTTACGGATAAAGGCGCGCCAGGAGGTGAGCACCTGGGCAAAATCTTCCAGCCCGCACATGGCCAGCTGTTCATCATCGTAGTAGGCGAGATCGTCAAGATCCTCACCCAGCTCGATATTGAGGGCGTTGGCTTTCACCTCCGCCTCTTCATGGGTCAGCAGCAGGGAGTAGTCACCGCCGTTGAGCCGGTATTCGACTCGGGTGCGGTTGGAGAGCTGATCAATGATGGAGAAGAGCTCGTCGAGCTTCTCCTCATCCTTGCCAACCTCGTCGATCAGCCACTGACCGATGGCTTCATGGCCCATGGAGAACCGGGCGCGATAGCCACCAAACGGGTCGCGGCGAAATTCATAATCCATAGCACAGTCCAGATCGGAGGGATGGGCCAGCACGGGCAAGCGGGTGCAAGCACGCAATTCCTGCTCCATGGCGGGGCACACATCGGGTAAAGTGGCCTATTCTAGCGATCCCCCTCTCGCTTGTCTTGATGATGTGGCATCTTTGCGCCCATGTGCTCTGAATCGCCCCATGGTGGCGCCGCCAGATCAGCCCCTTGTCCGGAGATGTTATGCAGCTAAACGATAACCTTGCCCGCCAGATCGTCGCACGGGCGATGAAGATCCTCTCCTTTTCGGTCAACGTGATGGACGAACACGGCCTCATCATTGCGTCCGGCAATCCGGAACGGATCCATCAGCGCCACGAAGGGGCCGTGCTGGCGCTCACCGAAAACCGGGTGGTGGAGATAAGCGAAGCGACAGCCTTGCAGCTCAAAGGGGTGCGACCCGGCATCAATTTACCCATCTCCTATCAGGGGGAGCTGATCGGAGTGATCGGCATCTCCGGCGATCCGGACATCGTTCGTGCTTACGCCGAGCTGGTGCGAATGACCGCAGAACTGATCCTGGAGCAGGCGGCGCTTACCGAGCAGTTGCAGTGGGACAAGCGCCACAAGGAGGAGCTGGTGTTGCAGCTCATTCGGGGCGAGGGACGAGTCGATCAATTGCAGCAGGCGGCCCGTTTTCTCGGGCTGGAGTTGGCCCAGCCTCGGGTGGTGGCCGTGCTGGTGCTGGAGGAAGCGGATCCGGCGCGTCTGCGGGAGCTGGTTCATCAGCTGGAAAATCCGGAGCGGGACAATCTGGTCGCCATCAACGGGCTCGACGAGATAGTGGTGCTCAAACCGGCACAATTGAGTGATGGCGTCTGGCAATCGGCGCAGGAGCGCAGCCGGATCAAGCAGTTGCTGGCGCGCATTCCCCACTTCAAGTTGCATATCGCGGTGGGCGATTACTTCGCCGGGATCGACGGGCTGGCGCGCTCTTACCAGACGGCGCGGGATACATTGCGCCGTGGCATGCGGCAGGCGCCGCGCAAACAGGTCTACTTCTTTGAGGACTACCGTTTGCCGGTGCTGCTGGGCAGTCTGGCGGACTCCTGGCAAGCGGATCAGCTGCGCACACCGCTGCAGAAACTGGCCCGGGAAGATGGCAAAGGGGCGCTGCAGAAGACCCTGCGCCACTATTTCTTGCAGGATTGTGATCTGCATCGCTGTGCCGAAGCGCTGTTCATTCACCCCAATACCCTGCGCTATCGGCTGGGGCGAATAGAGCAGATAACCGGGTTGAATTTCAACAAGTTAGACGACAAATTTTTGCTCTATCTCGGCCTTAATCTCGACTTGTGATTGTAATTTTAGACAAAAAACCACTTTTACATGACGTTATTTTTGGCTATTCAGCCAAAGCATTCTGATTGCAGATCTCCATAATGGCGGCCATTCACTCCCATTGAAGGTGTCCGTCATGATCCCGGTTACTGCCCTTGGCGCCATCGCGGCGCTCTCCATCGCCATCATCCTCATTTTGAAAAAGGTGCCGCCCGCTTACGGCATGATCGTGGGAGCTTTGGCCGGTGGCCTGATTGGCGGTGCCGATCTGACCCAGACCGTCGCCCTGATGATCGGCGGTGCCCAGGGGATCACCACTGCGGTGATGCGGATCCTGGCGGCCGGTGTGCTGGCGGGCGTACTGATCGAATCGGGCGCGGCCACTACCATCGCCGAGACCATCGTCAAGAAACTTGGTGAAACCCGCGCCCTGCTGGCACTGGCGCTGGCGACTCTGATCCTGACTGCAGTCGGCGTATTCGTGGATGTGGCCGTTATCACGGTCGCCCCCATCGCGCTGGCCATCGCCCGCCGTGCCGACCTCTCCAAGGCGGCCATTCTGCTGGCGATGATCGGCGGCGGCAAGGCGGGCAACGTGATGTCCCCCAATCCCAACGCCATTGCCGCGGCTGACGCCTTCCATCTGCCCCTCACTTCGGTGATGGCGGCGGGCATCATCCCGGGTCTGTTCGGTCTGGTGATGGCCTACTGGTTGGCCAAGCGTCTTAACAACAAGGGCAGCAAGGTTGCTGCTGATGAAGTGGTGAGCTTTGCCGGTGCCAAGTTGCCGGGCTTTGCCGCCGCCATCAGCGCGCCGCTGGTCGCCATCCTGCTGCTGGCTCTGCGGCCGGTCGCCGGTATCGTGGTGGATCCGCTGATTGCACTGCCCCTCGGTGGTCTGGTTGGTGCCCTGATGATGGGTAAATTCAGCAAGGTGAACCAGTTTGCGGTCTCCGGCCTCGCCCGCATGGCGCCGGTTGCCATCAT
This sequence comes from Aeromonas sp. FDAARGOS 1416, assembly GCF_019048085.1. Lineage (NCBI taxonomy): Bacteria > Pseudomonadati > Pseudomonadota > Gammaproteobacteria > Aeromonadales > Aeromonadaceae > Aeromonas > Aeromonas sp. FDAARGOS 1416. Next base: position 4,319,479 of record NZ_CP077301.1, read on the forward strand.
GCTGCTGGGTACCGGTACCCTGGCGGGCATCATCGCCAACTCCGGCCTGAAAGATGTGCTGATCAGCGGCCTGACCGCCTCCGGTCTGCCTTCTTACCTGCTGGCGCCCATCTCCGGTGCCCTGATGTCGCTGGCAACCGCCTCGACCACCGCCGGTACCGTGGTGGCCTCCAACGTATTCAGCTCCACCCTGATTGAACTTGGCATCAGCAGTCTGGCCGGAGCGGCCATGATCCATGCCGGTGCCACCGTGTTTGACCACATGCCCCACGGCTCCTTCTTCCATGCCACCGGTGGCAGCGTCCACATGGGGGTGGGTGAGCGCCTGAAACTTATCCCATACGAAACCGCAGTCGGTCTGACCATTGCCACTGTCTCCACCCTGATGTTTGGCGTGTTTGGCCTCGCCTAAGGAATTGATATGAAAATTGTTATTGCCCCCGATTCATTCAAGGAGAGTCTGAGCGCCATGGCGGTGGCTGATGCCATCGAGGCCGGTTTCAAGCAGGTGCTGCCGAACGCCACTTACGTCAAATTGCCGATGGCCGATGGCGGTGAAGGTACGGTGCAATCGCTGGTTGATGCCACCGGTGGCCGCATCCTGCCGGTCGAAGTGACCGCGCCCCTTGGCAACAAGGTACAGGGTTTTGTCGGTCTGCTGGGTGATGGCGAGCGTGCCGTCATCGAGATGGCCGCCGCTTCCGGCATCCATCTGGTCGCTCCCGAGCAGCGCAATCCGCTGCTCACCTCCAGCTTCGGCACCGGCGAGCTGATCCTGGCTGCGCTGGAGATGGGGGTGAAGCACCTCATCCTCGGTATCGGCGGCAGCGCCACCAATGACGGCGGTGCCGGCATGATCCAGGCGCTCGGCGGCAAGTTGCTCAAAGCGGATGGTGCGCCTATTGCTCTGGGTGGCGCAGGTCTCAGTGAGCTCGCGACCATCGATCTGAGCAGTCTGGATCCGCGTCTGGATGAGCTGGTTATCGAGGTGGCGTGTGATGTGAACAACCCGCTCTGTGGCCCGAAAGGCGCCTCTGCGGTGTTTGGCCCGCAAAAGGGGGCGACCCCCGAGATGGTGGCACAGCTCGATGCTAACCTCTCCCGTTATGCCGATTGCATTGAGCAGGCCCTTGGCAAGCAGGTGAAGGATATTCCGGGGGCGGGTGCCGCCGGTGGCATGGGTGCCGCGCTGGTCGGTCTGCTTGGTGCCGAGCTCAAGCCCGGAATCCAGATCGTCATCGAAGCCCTGAAACTGGCCGATGAAGTGGCCGATGCGGATCTGGTCATCACCGGCGAAGGGCGCATCGACAGCCAGACCATCCATGGCAAGACGCCAATCGGTGTCGCACGCTGCGCCAAGCAGTTCGGCAAGCCGGTGATCGGTATCTCCGGTTGCCTGACCGACGATTGCGGTGTGGTACATGATCACGGGCTGGATGCGGTGTTCGCCGTGGTCAACCGCGCCATGTCCCTGCCGGAAGCGCTGGAAAGCGCCAGCACCAACATTCAGCTCACTGCGCGCAACGTAGCGGCGCTCTATCAGCTCAAGGGCTGATCCGGTTCGGCCGATGCGCGCCATCGGCCACTCAATATCCCCGTTTGGGGCATCTCCCATCTCGCGAGATGTCTGACTGCCCTGGCACTTATTTGCCGATCCATCGTGATCGGCTCTTTTCTTTCTGCTCCTTTGTCTTGCCACACTTTTGCTTCCATGGGTCAGCGCGGTTTTGATAGGCGCACATCTCCCTTTACGGCATAGTGGTCGTACCAAGTACAAGGAGAGACTCATGTTCCTGCTGACCCTGGGGGTTGCGCTGTTTACCCTGATCCATCTCTACCCCTGTTTTGCGGTGGCCCATCGGGCGCGGCTGCGCGAGCGGCTGGGGGAGAATCGCTACAAGGGGCTCTTCTCCCTGTTGTTGTTTGTCGCCATCGCCTGCATCATCGCCGGTTGGCGCTCGGCCAGCTCGCTGCCGCTCTATTTCCTGCCGGAGTGGGGGCCGATGACCATGACGGTGATGATGCCCTTTGCGCTGATCCTCTTCTTCTCCGGCCAGGGGCCCAACCATCTGCGGCGCTGGCTGGTGCATCCCCAACTGCTCGGTACCCTGCTCTGGGCGGTGGCTCATCTGCTGGTCAACAGCGAGGCGCGCTCTCTGGTGTTGTTTGGCGGCATCGGGCTCTGGGCGCTGGTGAGCATGGTCTGGATTTCGGTGCGGGACTGGCAGCGATATCCCCGTCCGGCGGCCAACTGGACGGGCACCGGCATCAGCGTCGGGGCGGGCCTGGCTGCCACCGCGCTGCTGGTGTTCTGGGGCCACGGCTGGCTGACCGGCATTCCATTGCATTGAGAGTGAACTGCGGCTCTGGTAACCGCGTATGATGGACAAAACAAAAGGAGTCTTGGCGATGAAATGGTTCACTCTGTTGCTGTTATTGGGGGCTGGCGCGGCCTCTGCGGCGTGCCCAGATTATTTCAATGTGGAGATGCGGGAACTCAACAATGCCCAGCGCCACAACCTCTGTCAGCTGACCGAGGGCAAGGTGGTGCTGGTGGTCAATACCGCCTCCTATTGCGGCTACAGCGGCCAGTTCCGCGATCTGGAGCAGCTCTACCAGAGCTACAAGGATAAGGGATTGATTATTCTAGGTTTCCCCTCCAACGACTTCTGGCAGGAGGCGGGCAACGAGACCAAGACCGCCGAGGTGTGTCGCCGCGACTATGGCGTCACCTTCCCGATGTTCAATCGAGTGGCGGTGCGGGGCTCCGATGCAGTGCCACTGTTCAAGGGGCTGGCGGCGGCCGCTGATGGGGATGAGCCGAACTGGAACTTCCACAAGTATCTGGTGGGGCGCGATGGCAAGCTGATCGCCAGCTACGGTGCCAACCAGAATCCGGCTGACGACCCCCTCAAACTGCAGATCACCCGGGCGCTGGGGCGCTGACCCTACCCCTTGGCGGGCGGCTCTGGAATAATGGGCTCCCGCCACTCAATCCGGTTATCTTGTGCTGCAACGTCTTCCTCAAATGGTGATCTTCGATGCGCTGGTGCGCGAGCAGGGGATCTCTGCCGCCGCCCGTCGTCTCGGGGTCTCCAAATCCCATATCAGCAAGCAGCTTGCGCTGCTGGAGACCACCCTTGGCGCCCAGCTGGTCCAGCGCACCACCCGCCGCTTCGTCCTGACCGAGCTGGGTCAGGAGTATGCCCGTCACTGTCATGCGCTGGTGGCGGTGGCGCAGGAGGCGGACTCCATGATCGCCGAGCGGCGCGGCAAGGTGAGTGGGGTGCTCCATCTCGGGGTGGGCCAATCATTTGGTCGTCTGCACGTCATTCCTCATCTCAAGGCGTTTCAGGATCGCTATCCCGAGCTGGAGCTGGAGGTCTCGCTGTTCGACCACAGAACCAATCTGGTGGACGAGGGGCTGGATCTTTGGCTCACCACCTATGAGGACAAGCCGGAAGGGCTGGTGGGGCAGCGGCTGGCCGACATTGGCTTCGTGGTGGCGGCTTCGCCGGATTACCTGCTGAGCCATGGCACGCCGCTTCATCCCAAGGATCTGGTCCAACACAATTGCATCACTTACCAGAGTCGGGAGCGACGCTATCACCAGTGGTCGTTTCGCCAGGGCAAGGAGCGTCAGACGGTGCAGGTGGCGGGCAACTATCGGGTGGATATGGCGGAGGCGGTGCGGGATGCGGCACTGGCCGGGCTCGGCATCGCCTATATCGCCAACTACTTGCTGGACAAGGAGTTACAGAGCGGCAAGCTGATCCCTGTGCTGCCAGGGTGGCGACCAAACCAGCAGATGGCGGTACACGCCGTTTATGCCCGGCGCGAACATCTGGATCCCAAGATCCGCCTCTTCATCGATTTCCTCAAGGCCCGCTTTGGCCCCGAACCCTATTGGGAGCAGCGACTTGTCCCTTGGCTCGGGGGGAAATTGTCCGGCGGTGAGGAATGATTGTTTCCATTTAAGAACTCTCGATTTCTCCTGATACTAAAACCGAACCAAATCAGCCAGTTGGCGCAACCGATATCGTGCAAACGTTTTTTCTAACAGGGTTGTAACCAAGCGGACTTGCAGTGACGGGGTGAGAGGCGCAGAATCCGCGCCCATCTTTTGCCCCACCTGATGGAGTCCCTATGATTGCCCTGCTCGGCATCCTGAGTATCCTGGCGCTTGCCGTCATCTGCTCTGATAATCGTCGTCGTATCCCGCTGCGAACAGTTGGCCTTGCCCTCTGCCTGCAAATCATGTTTGCCGGTCTGGTGCTCTGGCTGCCTGCCGGTCAGCATGTGCTGAACGGGGTCAGCGAGAGCGTAAGCAGCGTGATCGGTTATGGTCAGGAGGGGATCGCTTTCCTGTTCGGTGATCTGGCCAAGTTCAAGCTGGGCTTCATCTTTGCCTTCAACGTGTTGCCGGTCATCATCTTCTTCTCCGCGGTGATCGCCATCCTCTACCACATCGGTATCATGCCGCGGGTGATCGCCCTGCTGGGTGGTGGCTTGCAGAAGCTGCTGGGCACCGGCCGTGCCGAGAGCCTCTCCGCGACCGCCAACATCTTCGTTGGCATGGTGGAAGCGCCGCTGGTGGTCAAACCCTACCTCTCCAAGATGTCCGACTCTCAGTTCTTCGCTGTGATGAGCTGTGGTCTCGCCTCCGTCGCCGGTGGCACTCTGGTGGGCTATGCCAGCCTCGGGGTTGAGCTGAAATACCTGATCGCTGCGGCCTTCATGTCGGCCCCTGCCGGTCTGGCGATGGCCAAAATCCTGGTGCCGCCGGGAGCTGAAGAGGTCGATCACCATCAGGATGTGGAGATCCCCCGCGCCACCAACGTGATTGAAGCGGCGGCCGATGGCGCCATGTCTGGCCTCAATATTGCGGTAGCGGTCGGTGCCACCCTGCTGGCCTTCGTTGGCGTGATCGCCATGCTCAATGGTCTGCTCGGCTGGGCTGGCGGTCTGGTAGGGCTGGATCTGAGCTTCCAGATCATTCTGGGCTGGCTGTTTGCCCCCGTCTCCTGGCTGATCGGTGTGCCCTGGGATCAGGCGCAAGCCGCTGGCGCCCTGATCGGCACCAAGATCGTGGTCAACGAGTTCGTCGCCTTTATCGGTCTGGTGCAGGATCAGACTCTGAGCGAGTCGAGCAAGGCCATCGTGACCTTCGCCCTGTGCGGCTTTGCCAACATCTCCTCCATGGCGATCCTGATCGGCGGTCTGGGCTCCATGGTGCCGGAGCGCAAATCCTTCATCGCCCGTTACGGCATGCGCGCCATTCTCTCCGGCGTGCTGGCGAACCTGATGAGTGCCTGTCTGGCCGGTCTGTTCCTTGCCCTGTAACCGCTGCGGCACGGAATAGATGCAACAAGGGCGCCCTGATGGCGCCCTTGTCATATGGATAAAATGAAGCCCCGACCTTGGTCGGGGCTTCTTGTTGCTGCTCAGTCGACGTAGAAGGTCTGCTGGAAGCTGAGGTTCTGTTGCTGCCCACCGCCCATGATCTTCAGGGTGAACTGATAGGTGTCTTCGTTGCGGTAGGGGAGGGTTGCCAGATAGTAGATGGCATCCCCCTCTTTTACCTCCTGAAAGTTCAGGGTGCGGATGGTGCCGGTCAGGTTCTTGGCCTCACCGGTGATCCCCACGGCTTGCGCCACTTTCTGCTTGTCCTGTACCGCGATATTGATGATGGCGTTGTAGCGGCTGCGCTCCAGTCCATACGCCTTGGCGACCTCTGGTGTAAGGAAGCTGGAGTTGAAGGCGTTGTAGTGCACCAGCCAGGGGCCCAGCTCCTTCATCTGTTCTGCCTTGAGCGGCAGGGTCATCAGCAGTGCCAGCAGGCCACTCATCCAGGCTGTTTTCATCTGTCATCCCTCTCATATCTACGGTTGGCGCAGGCCGATTCATTCAGCCTTGCGTGTCATTCAGCAGCGCACTCACTTCTTGCGGCAACTGTTTGGGGCTGTCGATGGCGACGGTTTTGTGCCGTCCAAGCTCGCCCCGCACTATGGTGATCTGTCCCTTGGCCACCTTGAACTGCTTGGCCAGAAACTTGATCAGATGGCTGTTGGCTTGGCCATCGACGGGCGGCGCCGTGATGGCCACTTTCAGCTCTTCGCCATGCAATCCGATGATCTGATCCCGACTCGCCTTGGGCTGGATCACCAGATGCAGTACCAGTTCATCCCCTTGTTGCAGGACGGCTGGCATCAAATCATCCACCACAGCTGGCCGAACAGGTCACCCAGCAGGTAGTTGATGGCTTGCAGGCCGATAAAGGCGACCAGCACCGAGAGATCCAGCCCGCCCAGTGCCGGCAGTACGCGGCGGATAGGGGCGAGAAAGGGCTCGGTCAGCTGATGCATCACGTATTCGATGGGGTTGCGGCCCTGGCTGACCCAGCTCAGGATGGCGCGGATCAGCAGTACCCAGAAGATCATCGAGCCCGCTTTCTTCAGCACAGTCAGCGCGGCGAACAGGCTGATGCTGAGCCAGTCCGCCAGCAGTACGTTCATGCTCTTGAGCAGGGCCAGCTTGGCGAAGGCGATGGCCAGCGCCAGCACCACGGAGGCGAGGTCTATGCCGCCAAAGCCCGGGATAACGCGGCGCAGCGGGATCACCAGCGGATTGGTCAGCTTGACCACCATCTGGCTCATCGGGTTGTAGAAGTCGGCACGGGCCCACTGCAGCCAGACGCGCAGCAGGATCACCATCAGGTAGAGATCGAAAACGGTGTTAATCAGAAAGTAAGCAGTGTTCATCTGGGCTCCTGTTAGAAGAGGGTTTCCATTTCGGTGGCGCGAGCAACGGCCGCCTGCATGGCTTGCGCAGTCAGCGGCATCAGCCCCTGCTGCTGGAATGTCTTGATGGCTTCGGCTGTGGTGCCGCCCTTGCTGGTCACCTGTTCACGCAGGGTCTGCAGCGCCAGCTCCGGGTTTTGCTCCACCATGGCGGCTGCGCCCAGCGCGGTCTGCTGCACCAGCAGGCGTGCCTGATCGGGCGAGAAACCCATCGCCTCCGCCTCTTCGGCGATCGCCTGCATAAAGAGGAAGAAGTAGGCCGGAGCACTGCCCGCAGCAGCGATGACGCCGTTGATGCCGGACTCCTGCTCCACCCAGAGGGTCTTGCCGACCGCCTGCATCATCAGCTCGGCAAAGTCGCGATCCGCGGCGGCAATATGTTCGGGTGCATAGAGACCGGTCATGCCCAGACCCAGCAGGGCAGGGGTATTGGGCATGGTGCGTATGATGCGGTCATGGCCACCGGCCATCTCGCCAAGGCGCGCCACCTTGATGCCAGCCGCGATGGAGATGAGCAGCTTGCCCTCAAGGGATCCCAGCTCTTCAACCAGTGCTGCCAGCATGCCGGCCATCAACTGCGGCTTGACCGCCAGCACGATCACTTCGGCGTCGCGGGCCGCCTCGGCATTACTCTGGGTGATGCGAATGCCATGTTCGCTCGCCAGCGCTTCCAGCTTGGGTAGACTGGGGTTGGCAGCAGTGATCTGCCCAGCGGGATAACCCGCCTTGACCAGTCCGGCGATGATGCTTCGGCTCATGTTGCCCGCGCCGATAAAGGCCAGCGTTCTATGCTGCATCAGATGCTCCTGTTGCACATGGGGTCGCGGCGGGGTGGGTGCTGCCTGCACCACCAGACGCCAGAATTCGGTGTTCCATCAAACGCTCCTGTTGATGAAGTCGCGGCAAGAGGCGGACGTATGGGTTATCCGCTGGCCTTGCCTATGAGTAGTCACGGGCGCCGAAGATGGCGGTGCCGACCCGCACCATGGTGCTGCCGTGGGCTATCGCCAGTTCAAGATCCTCGGTCATGCCCATCGAGAGGGTATCCACCGTGGGGTATTGTCGCGCAAGCTCGGTGAACAGAGTCTGCATGCGGGTCATTTGGGCGGCCAGTACGCGCTCGTCACTGGTGTGCTCTGGAATGGCCATCAGTCCCCGCAGCACCAGTCGCTCACTTTGAGAGACCTGCTCGGCAAGGCGGAAAATCTCTTGTTCCGACGTTCCGGATTTGCTGCTCTCTCCGCTAATATTGATTTGCAGACAAACATTTAGCGGTGCCATTGTAGTTGGGCGCTGGTTGTTGAGGCGGTCGATCAGCTTGTCCCGATCCACGCTCTGCACCCAGTCGAACCGTTCGGCGACCAGTTTAGATTTGTTCGATTGCAAAGGGCCGATAAAGTGCCACTCTATGTCGCTATATTCCGGCTGCTGGCGCAAGGTATCGATCTTGGCCGCTGCTTCCTGAGCGTAGGATTCGCCAAAGCAGCGCTGACCTGCGGCATGGGCGGCCATGATGGCCTCGACCGGCTTGGTCTTGCTCACGGCCAGCAGGCGGATCTGCTGCAGGTTACGGCTAGCCCGTTCGGCGGCCTGGGCAATACGTTCCTTTACCTGAAACAGGTGCTGGGCAATCTGGTTCATATTTCGTTAGTGATCTTGTGATGGGAGAATGACAAGTCTATGGATATCACAGAGTTATTGGCTTTCAGTGTAAAGCATAAAGCCTCGGATCTACACCTCTCGGCCGGGGTTCCCCCGATGATCAGGGTTGATGGTGAGGTTCGCAAGATCAATTTGCCCGCCCTGGAACACCGGGAAGTGCATGCCCTCATTTACGACATCATGAACGACCATCAGCGCAAGGAGCTGGAGGAGAACTTCGAGGTCGATTTCTCGTTCGAGGTGCCCAATCTGGCCCGTTTCCGGGTCAACGCCTTCCAGCAGGCGCGCGGTTCGGGCGCGGTATTTCGTACCATCCCCAGCACTGTGCTGAGCCTCGAAGATCTCGATGCGCCGGAGATCTTCCGCAAGATTGCCGAGTTCCCGCGGGGTCTGGTGTTGGTGACCGGCCCGACCGGTTCCGGTAAGTCGACCACCCTGGCGGCCATGGTCAACTACATCAACGAGAACTTCCATCACCACATCCTCACCATCGAGGACCCCATCGAATTCGTCCACGAGAACAAGCGCTGCCTGGTGAACCAGCGGGAAGTACACCGTGATACCAAGAGCTTCAGCAACGCCCTGCGCTCGGCCCTGCGGGAAGACCCGGACATCATTCTGGTGGGCGAGATGCGCGACCTTGAGACCATTCGTCTGGCCATGACTGCCGCCGAAACCGGCCACTTGGTGTTTGGCACTCTGCACACCTCGTCGGCGGCCAAGACCATCGACCGTATCATCGACGTCTTCCCTGGTGCGGAGAAGGACATGGTACGCTCCATGCTCTCCGAATCCCTGCGGGCGGTCATCTCCCAGACCCTGCTCAAGCGCATTGGCGGTGGCCGGGTGGCGGCTCACGAGATCATGATGGGCATTCCGGCGGTGCGTAACCTCATTCGGGAGGACAAGATTGCCCAGCTCTACTCGGTGATCCAGACCGGGATGACCCACGGCATGCAGACCATGGATCAGAGCCTCAAGCAGCTGGTGAGCCGCGGCGTGGTGGCATCCCTTGATGCCAAGGCCAAGGCCGTCGATCCCAACAGCATTTAAGAGACTCGCACCCAGGGAGGGATAGATGATGAATCTGGATGATCTGCTGAGCGAGCTGGTCGAGCGAAAGGGATCGGATCTGTTTGTGACGGTGGGCTCGCCGCCCACCCTCAAGGTGAATGGCCATCTGGTGTCGCTGGGTGGGGAGGCGCTCGACAAGAAGGGGGCGCTGACGCTGGTCAGGGATACCCTCAGCAGCGATCACTTCGAGCGCTATATCCGCACCAAGGAGGCCAACTACGCGATCTATCGCGAGGCGCTTGGTCGTTTTCGGGTCAGCGCCTTCTGGCAGCAGGAGCTGCCCGGCATGGTGGTGCGGCGTATCGAGACCCGCATTCCCACCTTTGAAGATCTGCAGCTACCCAAGATCCTGCAAGAGGTGGCGATGGCCAAGCGGGGGCTGGTGCTGTTTGTCGGCGCCACCGGGGCGGGCAAATCGACCACCCAGGCGGCGATGATTGGCTATCGCAACCAGCATGCCGATGGTCACATTCTGACGGTGGAAGATCCGGTGGAGTTCGTCCATCAGCATGGTCGTAGTCTGGTGACCCAGCGAGAGGTGGGGATCGACACCGAGTCGTTCGATGTGGCGCTAAAAAGCTCACTGCGTCAGGCGCCGGACGTGATCCTGATCGGCGAAATCCGAAGTCAGGAGACCATGGAGTTTGCCCTGCAGTTCGCCGAGACGGGACACCTTTGTCTCGCCACTTTGCATGCCAACAATGCCAACCAGGCGCTGGATCGCATCCTCCATCTGGTGCCGCAAGACAAACACCGCCAGTTCCTGTTCGATCTCTCTTTCAACCTCAAGGCCATCGTCGCCCAGCAGCTGGTGCCGAGTATGGATGGCAAGCGGCGCTGCGCTGCGTTCGAGATCCTGCTCAATACCCCGCTCATCACTGACATTATCCGCAAGGGAGAGATGCATCGCCTCAAGGAGGTGATGACCAAATCCACCGAGCTGGGTATGCAGACCTTCGATCAAGCGCTCTTCAGCCTGTTCTGCGCCGGCCAGATTGGCTACAGTGAGGCACTCGCCCACGCCGACTCGGCCAACGACCTGCGACTGCTGATCAAGCTCTCCGGTCGCGAACGGCTTGGCACCGGCACGCTGGACAATGTGACACTGGATGAATGAATCATGGGGCCGCTCTGCCGTTCGGCCCCTCGCCATAAAGGAACGTTATGCTGATTGTGGTTTCCCCGGCCAAGACGCTGGATTACGAGTCACCGCTGGTGACACCCCGTTTCACCCAACCCGAGCTGCTGGATCACTCCGCCGAACTGATTAGCCGGGCCCGCCAACTGAGCCCTGACCAGATCGCCACTCTGATGAAGATCAGCGACAAGCTGGCCGGTCTCAATGCCGCTCGGTTTGCCGAGTGGCAGCCAGATTTCACCCCCGCCAATGCCCGTCAGGCGCTGCTGGCCTTCAAGGGGGATGTCTACACCGGTTTGGCGGTGGAGGATTTCAGCGAGGCCGATTTTGACTTCGCTCAGGCACACCTGCGGATGCTCTCAGGCCTCTATGGCGTGTTGCGTCCCCTCGACCTGATGATGCCCTACCGGCTGGAGATGGGGACCAGGCTCGATAATAGTCGCGGCAAGGATCTTTACCAGTTCTGGGGCGAGGTGATCACTCACCACCTCAACGACGCGCTGGCAGCCCAGGGGGATGAGGTGCTGATCAATCTGGCCTCCGACGAGTATTTCAAGTCGGTACGCCCCAAGAGCCTGAAAGGGCGGATTGTCACACCGGTGTTCAAGGATGAGAAGAACGGCCAGTTCAAGATCATCAGCTTCTACGCCAAGAAGGCGCGCGGCATGATGGCTCGCCACATCATCAAGCACCGTCTGACCGAGGTGGAGCAGCTGACCGGTTTCAACGCCGAGGGCTACTACTTTGTGCCGGAAGAGTCGGACGCCAATACCCTGATGTTTAAACGCGCCGAAAATTAATTACAAAAAGAGGGAACCAATCTTTCGACCCGCGGGTCTGAATATGTGAATCCTCTGTTGTAAGCACTTTTTATTCGCCGACGTTTGATACGTCGGCTTTTTTATTGCCGTTTTTATTGTCCATCGATTGCCTTCGCCGGGACTATGTGGTTCAGATAGACTCAAGACAGGGAGCGAGTCGTCGTGAGGTGAATATGGAACAGAAAAATGCCATTCGGCAGGTTGCCGTCCCTTGGGCTCCGTCCCGCCAGCTACCGCCCGGTCTGGTTGTGGCCGAGCTGCATCAGGATCTCTGGAGCGACTCTCTGACCATCATGCTGGGGCGGGCGCGCAGCATCGATCTGCCCCCGCAAATCCTCTGCCGGGTCTATTTTCGCCATATCTACGCCCTGCGTGTTATCGAAGATTGCGATCTGGCCGAGGGGAAGGATAGTCACGCTATCGAAGAGCAGATCCAGCTCATCACCCCATCCCGTTTTGCCAGCTGGTTCCATCAGGAGTCGGACGGCCTGCATCTGGATGAAGATCTGCAGCACTATCGCATCTCGACCTGGGATTATTGCGCCGATGTGCTGACCTCCTCGGCGCCGGAGCTGCAATTCCTGCCCCAGAGCGAGTAGCCAGTTGTTACGTCAGAGGCGAAGGATGATCCTTCGCCTCTTGGTTTTTGGGCGGTGGCAGATTTTGTGGCGCTCAGGCCACTCAACCTGGGTGGTGGCCTGTTGTGTTGGCACAAAAAAAGCGCCTCAGAGGAGGCGCGGGGAAAAAGACAGATTGGAAGCGTCACATGGGTGCTACTTGAATCAGCGAATGAGCCTTGCCATTCAAGTATGGAGCCATCATGCCAAGCTCAATCTGAAGTAGTTCTGAGGCGATTCTTCATTTTCTGTTCATCTTGTCAGCAAAGCGTGGCACTGGCTGAAAGCCTTTTCATTCTGGTTGCGATATTGCCCCGTCCCTCTCCGGGGTGGTCATCGTGTCATGGGGCCAGCTCGAATGCTGTGCCTGCCTGTTCCAGAGCCAGCAACCAGCGCTTGATGGGAATGCCGCCAGCATAGCCGGTCAGATCGCCGCTGCGTCCGATCACCCGATGGCAGGGTACTATGATGCTCAGCGGATTGTGGCCATTGGCAGCGCCTACTGCCCGCACTGCCTTGGGATTGCCGATAGCCTGGGCAATCTCGAGATAGCTCACGGTCTCGCCATAGGGGATATCACACAAAGCGTTCCATACCGTTTGCTGAAACGGAGTGCCCTTCGCTGCCATGGGCAGATCGAACTGCTGCAACTTTCCGGCGAAATAGGCGGTGAACTGGGTAAGATAGGGGGCCAGCGCCTTGTCATCCCTTTGCCAGTCAGTTTGCGGCATGACGGGCCGCTCTCCGTGCATGAACTCCACGTGGCGCAGGCCATCCTGATCGATGGCGACCAGCAGGGGGCCGCGGGCGCTGTCGCAAAAACTGTATCTCATCGGCTGACATCCTTTGGGGGCTGGGGTGGGTGGGGGCTGGCTCAGTCCAGAACCGGCTTGCCGCGGGCGGACTTGATATCCCCCTTGCGCTTTTTGGCATCGACCCGTTTGCGCTGGGAGCTGCGGGTCGGCTTGGTGGCATGGCGAGCCTTGGGGCGCCAGGCTGCTTTCTTCAGCAACTCCACCAGACGGCTCATCGCCTCCTTGCGATTCATGTCCTGGCTGCGATGGCTCTCGACCCGGATCAGGATAAAGCCATCGTGTACCCGGCTATCGCTCAGCTTGTCGAGACCCTCCTTGTAGAGGGGCGTCAGGCTGGGAGAGTTGCGGTAATCGAAGCGCAACCAGACGGCGGAGTCGGTCTTGTTGACGTGCTGTCCGCCGTTGCCCTGTGCCCGCATGGTCTGAAATTGCAGCTCATGCCAGGGAATCGTGACGCTGTTGGAGATAACTAACATGCTGTTTTGCTCTTGTTTGGTGCATACCCGCTGACCGCTGCAGCATGGTGCCTCATTATGGGGCGTGCTGGCCGGTTATGGGGATGTGCCTGACGAATGGCGCAGGCATTAAACTCTATCTATATGAAATAAAACAATAAAAATACTTGGCATAAGAATTGAAACCCGATTCATGACACACCATGGATTGGGAGCAACCAGATGAAGCTGATTAGTGCGATTATCAAACCGTTCAAGTTGGACGATGTCCGCGAGGCTATTGCCAACCTGGGGGTGGAAGGGCTGACCGTGTCCGAGGTCAAGGGATTTGGCCGCCAAAAGGGACACACCGAATTATACCGGGGAGCCGAGTATCAGGTCGACTTCCTGCCCAAGGTGAAGCTGGAGATTGCTACCGCCGATGATAACGTGGAAGGGGTAATCGAGGCGATCTGCAAGGCGGCCTATACCGGCAAGATCGGCGACGGCAAGATTTTTGTCTACGACTTGCTGCAAGCGGTGCGCATCCGCACCGGCGAGAGTGACGACGAGGCGCTGTGATGAACCGTATCCGTGACGTACAGATCTGTTGACCTCCCGACCTAGGGGAATCCCGATGGAGTGAGCGCTTATTGAAGCCTGATCAACATAACGTTTTGCTCAGAAGAGGCCGAATGGGATTCCATCCGGCCCTTTTCATTTATGGGCGATTAAATATGTGATGTGGCGACGGCGAGCTTTCTTGATCCGCTTATAAGATGTATGCAGAATGCAAACGGAAATCGTTATCACTCTGTATAGCTAATCAAGGAATGGATGATGAAAATGAAGATGTTGGCACTGGCTTTCTCTGCGTTGGCAGCTCAGTCGGCATTGGCGGCCGGGGAAGTGAATGTCTACTCCAACCGGCAGGATGAGCTGATCAAGCCCATCATCCAGCAGTTCGAGAAGGAATCTGGCATCAAGGTGAACGTGGTGTTCGCCAAAGAGGGATTGAACGAGCGTCTGGAGCGGGAAGGCAAGCTCTCTCCGGCCGACCTGATGCTGACCGTCGATATCAGCCGTCTGACCGATCTGGTGGACAAGGGGCTGGTGCAGCCGGTAGACAGCAAGATCCTGCAGGAGAACATCCCCGCCATCTATCGTGATCCGGAGAATCGCTGGTTCGCCCTGACCACCCGGGTTCGCGCCATCTACTCCAGCAAGGATCGCCTCGGCAAGCTCGACACCATCAGCTACGAAGATCTGGCCAAACCGGAATTCAAAGGAAAAATCTGCACCCGCAGCGGCAAGCATGAGTACAATGTGGCGCTGGTCTCCTCCATGATTGCCCATCACGGCATGGCCGAGACCAAAACCTGGCTGGAAGGGGTCAAGGCCAACCTGGCGCGCAAGCCGCAGGGCAACGACCGGGATCAGGTCAAGGCGATCAAGGATGGTATCTGTGACGTGTCACTCGGCAACAGCTACTATCTGGGCGCCATGTTGAAAGATCCGGCGCAGAAGTCCTGGGCGGATGCGGTCTATATCAACTTCCCGAACCAGGCTGACCGCGGTGCCCACGTCAACGTGAGTGGCGTGGCCATGACCAAGTATGCCAAGAACAAGGCCGAGGCCCAGAAGCTGATGGAGTTTCTGGCTGGTGACACCGCCCAGCACATGTATGCGGATGTGAACGCCGAATATCCGGTCAAGGCCGGAGTCGAGCCTTCCGCCATGGTCAAGTCCTGGGGCAGTTTCAAGTCTGACGCACTACCGGTCAGCGATTACGCCAAGCACCGCAAGGACGCCTTGCAGTTGCTGGATGAAGTGAAGTTCGACTTGTAATCAGATGGGGCCAACGGCCCCATCAACATCTGTGGTCTCATGAAAAATTTTGGATGGATGACCGGCAGCTGGGCCATCGCCCTGCTGCTGGGTTTACCGGTTATAGCCCTGCTTTTCTCTGCCTTCTCGGCTGAGGGGGAGCTGTTTCGCCACCTCGCCGATACCGTGCTGCTCGATTATCTGGGCAATACCCTGGGGCTGGTGGTCGGCGTAGTATTGCTCAGCTTGCTGTTTGGCGTGCCTACCGCCTGGCTGGTGGCCATGTGTCAGGTACCGGGGCGGCGCGCCCTGCAGTGGGCTTTGATGCTGCCAATGGCCATGCCCTCCTATATCGTCGCCTACGTCTATACCGACCTGCTCGACTACTCGGGCCCGCTACAAGCTGGGTTGCGAACACTCTTTGGCTGGAACAGTCCGGTCGATTACTGGTTTCCGGCCATTCGCTCCCTTGGCGGCGCCGCCTGGGTGCTGGCGCTGGTGCTGTTCCCCTATGTCTATCTGCTGACCCGCGCCTCTTTTCTCGAGCAGTCAGTCAGCCTGATCCACTCCAGCCGCCTGCTCGGCTGTACCCCGTGGCAGAGCTTTCGTCGTCTCAGTCTGCCGCTGGCGCGCCCCGCCATCATGGTGGCGGTATCGCTGGTGGCCATGGAGACGTTGGCTGATTTTGCCACCGTCCACTTCTTTGCCATCAACACCCTGACCACGGCGGTCTACGACACCTGGCTTGGCTATGGCAGTCTGGCCACCGCGGCCAAACTCTCCTGCCTGATGCTGCTGGCGGTGGTGCTGCTGATCGCGCTGGAGCGCCGATCGCGCAGTCGGCAGCAGGTGTTCCAGAAGTCCATGGGCCATGAGCAGCCGCTGCGCTATCCGCTCAAGGGGATTGGCCGTTGGTTGGCCTGTCTCTGGTGCTGGGGGCTGGTGCTGGCCGGTTTTGGCCTGCCATTCGTCATCCTGCTCGATTACGGGGTGCGTTACTTCGAGTTGTCGTGGACGCCGGAGTTTGTCCGCTTTGCCGGCAACAGCTTGGCTATCTCGGCGCTGACCGCTCTGCTGGCGATGGGCATCGCCCTGCTGCTCGGCTTCTTCCGTCGCCTCGATGGCGGGATAAAGAGTTTGTTGCCCCTGCGCATAGCCGCCATGGGCTACGCCATGCCGGGTACCGTGCTCGCCATCGGGGTGCTGGTGCCGCTCACCGCGCTCGACTTTGCCATCAACGATCTGGCCGAGTGGCTCGGGCGTCAGGGGCCGGGCTTGCTGCTGACCGGTACCATCACCGCCATCGTGTTCGGCTATCTGGTGCGCTTCGTGGCCATCGCCATCGGCTCGGTGGAGAGCAGTATGGGCAAGATCTCCCCCAGTCTCGACATGGCAGCCCGCTCCTTGGGGCTGGGGGATGGCGGCATGCTGCGGCGGGTCCATCTGCCGCTGGTGCGCCGGGGTTTGTTTGCCGGTGCCATGCTGGTATTCATCGAATCCATGAAGGAGCTGCCCGCCGCCCTGCTGCTGCGGCCGTTCAACTTCGATACCCTGGCGACCCACGTCTATCAGTTTGTCTCGGATGAGATGCTGGAGCGCGGCGCGCTGGGGGCCATCGTCATCGTGCTGGTGGGGCTGTGGCCGCTGATCTGGGTCAACCGCACTCTGGACAGTTCGGGCCACTGAGTCGCCGCGTCGGTCAATGAAATTGCATGCGGTGTGCTGAACCGAAAGGCAGTGCGCCGCCAGAAACGAGAGGAAGTCAGCCTTGTCCTGTTTGCAGGTTGAAAATGTCAGCTGCCGTTACAACGGCCGCAATGTGCTGGAGCAGCTCTCCCTGACGGTGGCAGACAACGAGATCGTCTGCCTGCTGGGAGCCAGTGGCTGCGGCAAGACCACGCTGCTCAAGGCCATCGCAGGGCTGCTACCGTTGGCTGAGGGCTCGATTCGCCTCGGCGATACCCTGCTCGACGGGCCCGGTGCCAGCGTGCCGCCCGAGGTGCGCAATATCGGGATGATCTTTCAGGATTACGCCCTCTTTCCCCACCTGACGGTGGCCGACAACGTCGGCTTCGGTCTGACCAAACTCGACCGCAGTGCCCGCCAGCAGCAGGTGGACGAGGCGCTGGCGCTGGTCAATCTGCAGGGGCTGGGGGAGCGCTATCCGCACCAGCTCTCCGGCGGCCAGCAGCAGCGGGTAGCCATCGCCAGGGCGCTGGTGTGCAAGCCGCGGCTGATGCTGCTGGATGAACCCTTCTCCAACATCGACACCCAGGTGCGGATGAAGTTGATCCTCGAGATCCGCGCCTTGCTCAAGCAGCAGGGGATCGGCGCCATCTTCGTCAGCCACAGCAAGGAGGAGGCGTTCGCCTTCGCCGATCGGCTGGCGCTGTTTCGCGCCGGTCATATCGAGCAGGTGGGTCAGCCGGAGCAGCTCTATCGCCGCCCGCAAAACCGTTTCGTGGCGGAGTTTCTCGGCGGGGTCAACTATATGGCCGCCGAGGTGGTGGACAGCCACTGTGTGCAGACGGCGCTCGGGGTCATCTGTGGCAGCGAGCCTCATGGCCGGGCGGTGGGCGAGCAGTTGCAGCTGATGCTCAGACCCCAGCAGTTGTTGCTGGAGAGCGCCGCAGATGGCGAGCTCAAGGTGGTGGAGCAGCAGTTCCTCGGCCACCACTGCCGGGTGCTGTTCGAGTGTGGCGATCTGCAGCTGGAGGCAAGCATTGGCGAGCCCCTTGATGGGATGCGGGCACGGATCAAGGTTGCACCCCATGGGCTGGTGTTGTTTGACCCTTTGCCCTGAACGCGTGATATCGTCGTGAAATCAAAGAACTGGATCCACTCTGGTTTATAATCGCGCAACGCAAATAGCCCGTAACGCTAACGCCTACTCAGGGGAGAGATATATGAAAGCCCAAGCCGGGATCTGCGCAGAGCCGAATCTGCACGCCCTCTATCTGATGTTCAATCGCACCGGCGATGCCGCCGAGCTGGTCGGCAGTCTGGCCAAACTGCCCGCCTTGTGGCAGGTGGTCGCCGCCGATTTCCCTGATGCCAGTTTCAGCGGTCTGGTCGCCGTCGGCGCCGATGCCTGGGATGGTCTCTACCCTGCCGCCCGTCCGCCTCAGTTCCGCAGCTTTATGGCGCAATCCGCCAACGGTCAGGAGGCCCCCAACACCCCGTTTGATCTCTTTATTCAGCTGCGCGCCGATCGGGTGGATGTGCTGCACCACGCCGGTCACCGAGTGATGGCACTGCTGGCCGGACTGGTCGAGCTGGCCGAAGAGGTGCGCGGTTTCCGCAATCTGGATTGCCGTGACCTGACCGGTTTCGTCGATGGCACCGAGAACCCGCAGGATGAACACCGTGCCGAAGTGGCGCTGCTGGCTGATGGCGAGTTTGCTGGTGGCTCCTACATTCACGTCCAGCGCTGGGTCCACGCCATGAGCGACTGGGAGAAGCTTGCGCAAAAAGAGCAGGAAGACATTATCGGTCGTACCAAGCCCGACAATATCGAGTATGAGTCTGCCGCCAAACCGCTGACCGCCCACATCAAGCGGGTCAATCTCAAGACTCCGAAGGGAGAGTCCATGGAGATCCTGCGCCAGAGCATGCCCTGGGGCACCATGACCGAGCAGGGGCTCTACTTCATCTCCTGCTGCCGCACACCGCAGCACTTCAACGCCATGCTGGCCAGCATGTACAAGGGGGAGGGTAGCCACTTCGACCACCTGCTGCGCTTCACCAGGGCAGTGACCGGCGCGGCTTTCTTCGCCCCATCGGAGGGTTTTCTGATGGCGCAGGGCAAATAAGCCCGCCTGACGAAGCTGCAGAAAACAAAAATCCCGGCCTTGGCCGGGATTTTTCGTTCTGGCATGACCGCGATGAGGCGGTGGCCACCATTACGGGGTCTGTTCGAACAGCTCGAGGGCGGAGAGATAGAGCTCTTCGATATCGGTATCGCTGGTCGGGGTGATGAAGATGGTGTCATCACCGGCGATGGTGCCGAGGATCCCCTCTGCCTTGCCGAGGGAGTCGAGCAGGCGGGCGATCAGCTGGGCTGCGCCCGGGCTGGTGTGGATCACCACCAGTGCGCCGTTGTGATCGACGTCCAGTACCAGATTCTTGAGCGGGCTGGAGGTGGTGGGCACGCCCAGTTCCACCGGCAGGCAGTAGACCATCTCCATCTTGGCATTGCGAGTGCGAACGGCGCCGAAGCGGCTCAGCATGCGCGATACCTTGGACTGGTTGATGTTCTCGAAGCCCAGCTCTTGCAGGGCGGTGACGATTTCTGCCTGGGAGCCAAAGCGCTCTTCTTTCAGCAAGGCTTTAAAGGCCTTGGCCAGTTTTTCTTGCTTGTCGTTGTGTTTCATCTTGGTCTCACGAATGAGGAGGTGTGGCGGCCTGTGCGATACAGGCGGCAGATACGAACAGCGGGGCCATTTTGCATTCATATGCCGTTTTTTGCAAGGAAGCGGCGCTTGTTCTGCATATTGATTCAAAAATGGCTTGCATCAACCTTTATTAGGGATAGAATCGGGATGAAATTTTGAAAACTTATTCAATTGGGCTGTATGGGTATTGAATTAATAGGTATCGAGAAGTCCTGGCACAAGGTGCCGGTTCTGCAACAGGTCAGCTTTCGGACATCCCCCGGTGAAACCTTGGTGTTGCTGGGCCCGAGCGGTGCTGGCAAGAGTTCCCTGCTACGGATGATGAACCTGCTGGATACCCCGGATGCGGGTGTTCTGCGGATTGGTGAAAGTGAATTTTCTTTCCCGAACTCCCTCTCTGCTGCCGAATTCAACCGCCAGTCCCAACTGCTGCGTCGCAAGGTGGGGATGGTGTTCCAGCAGTACAATCTCTGGCCACATCTCACTGTGATAGAGAATCTGATTGAAGCGCCGGTCAAGGTGCTCGGCATGAGCAAGGAGGCCGCCATCGAGAAGGGGACCTTCCTGCTGGCCCAGCTGCAACTGGCCGACAAGCGCGATGCCTGGCCGGCACGTCTCTCCGGCGGTCAGCAGCAGCGGGTGGCCATTGCCCGTACCCTGATGATGGACCCGGAAGTGTTGCTGTTTGACGAGCCGACTGCCGCCCTCGATCCCGAGATCACCAAAGAGGTGGCCGAGATCATCCGCAACCTGAGCCAGACCGGCATTACCCAGGTGGTGGTGACCCACGAGGTCGACTTTGCCCGCAAGGTGGCCAGCCAGGTGATTTATCTGGAGAAGGGGCGGATCATCGAATCCGGCACCGCCGCCATTTTCCAATCCCCGCAAACCAGCCGGTTTGCCGAATTCTTGATGCATTGATATTGAATCGATAAGGAAGCTGTCATGAAAAAGAGTCTGTTGTTGGTTGCTGCCATGGGCCTGTTGAGTACCTCCGTCATGGCCAAAGAGATCAAGTTCGCCACCGAGGCCACCTACGCACCGTTCGAATACCTGGATGACAAGAACGAGTTTCAGGGTTTTGACATCGATCTGGCGCGCGCCATCTGCGAGCAGGCCAAGCTGGAGTGCAGCTTCCATAACCAGGCCTTTGACAGCCTGATCCCCAGCCTGAAATTCCGTCGCTATGATGCAGCCATCGCCGCCATGGACGTGACCCCGGAGCGCTCCGCGCAGGTCGATTTCTCTGACATCTATTACGAGAACTCGGCAGTATTCGTCGCCAAGAAAGGGGCCTTCAAGGGGCCGGAAGAGATGGTCGACAAGACAGTCGGTGTGCAGAACGGTACCTCTCACCAGTCCTATCTGGTGGATAACTGGGTGAGCAAGGGCCTGCTGACCGTGCCGTACGCCAGCTACCAGAGCGCCTTCCTCGACATGATGAATGGCCGTACCGACGGTGTGTTTGCTGATACAGCTGTCGCAGCCGACTGGCTGAAGCAACACAAGGAGTATGCGGTGGTGGGGGCGCCGGTGACCGATGCCAAGTACTTCGGTACCGGCTTTGGCATCGCGGTCGCCAAGGGCAATCAGGAGCTGCTGACCCAGCTGAACAAGGGGCTGGCCGAGATCAAGGCCAACGGCACCTATCAGAAAATCTTCGACAAATACTTCGCGCAGTAAGCCATGTTGAGCCTGTTGTTGGATGCAGCCTGGATGACCCTCGGGCTGGCCTTGGCATCACTGGTCGGGGGCATGGTATTGGCACTGGCGTTCAGTGCCGCCGAGCTCAGCAAGCAGCGTGCATTGGTCTGGCCGGTGGCCACCCTGACCACGCTGATCCGTGGCCTGCCCGAGTTGCTGGTGGTGCTGTTCATCTACTTCGGCTCGACCCAGGTGCTGTTCCTCCTCACTGGCGAGTATGTGGAGTTCAGCCCGTTCGCCTGTGGCGTGCTGGCGCTCTCCCTGCTGTTCGCCAGCTATGCGACCCAGACCCTGCGGGCGGCGCTCAATGCGGTGCCTTCAGGTCAACGGCTGGCGGCGCTGGCGCTGGGTTTGAGCAAGAGCCACATCTTCTTTCGCATCGTGTTGCCGCAGGCGTGGCGTCACGCCCTGCCGGGCCTCGGCAACCAGTGGCTGGTATTGCTGAAAGATACCGCGTTGGTGTCGCTTATCGGGGTGAACGAGATGATGCGTCAGGCGCAGATGGCTTCGGCCAGTACCTATGAGCCTTTCACCTGGTATGCCGCCGCCGCCCTCATCTATCTGGCCATCAGTCTGGTGAGTGAATATGGCCTCGGGCTGGCTGCCCGCTACACTCGCCGCTACGGAGGCTAACTGATGCAAGAGTATCTCGTTACGTTGCTGGGCGGTCTGGTCACCACGCTGGAGCTGACCCTGTTCAGCCTGCTGCTGGGGATTGTGTTGGCAGCCCTGATGACCTGGGTGCTGGAGCTGCGCCTGCCGGTGGCGACCCAGCTGGTGCAGCTGTGGGTGCTGCTCTTTACCGGTACGCCGCTGCTTATTCAGATCTTCCTGATTTACTACGGGCCGGGCCAGTTCGAGTGGCTGAAAGCCAGCCCGCTTTGGCCGCTGCTCAAGCAGCCCTGGTTCTGCGCCGTGCTGGCGCTGGGCCTCAACACGGCGGCCTATTCCACCCGGTTGTTCAAGGGGGCGCTCGATGCCATCCCGGCCGGTGAGGTGGAGGCGTGTCGTGCGCTTGGTTTTAATGGCCGCCAGACCTTGTGGATGAAGGTGCGCCACGCCGCCCGTCATCTGGTGCCTGCCTACTCCAACGAGGTGATCCTGGTGCTCAAGGGGAGCTCCCTCGCCAGTACCATCACCATCATGGACATCATGGGGCTGGCGCAGGGGTTGAACGCTCAGACCTACGATACCCTGGCGGTGTTCGGGGTGGCTGGCGGGCTTTATCTGGCGATGAACGGATTGTTAACAATTGGTTTTCGCTGGTGTGAAAAACGGGCGCTGGCATTCCAATCATGAGACCTTCAAATCTACCTCTTTATGGTAATGGGAAGTGCAGAAAAACTGTGCTTCTCCTCCAACTTTTTGTATTTCCCTCCAATTTTTGCTCCCGCGTGTTTCGTGGCTCACAGAACCCGTGACTGCAACTGTTATCAGATTGTTTTTTATGGGGGGATCCATTAAGGTTGGGCGCACAACAACAAACAACCTTAAACCTACGCTTAAACATGGAGTTGATCATGAAAGTTGCCGTTCTGGGTGCCGCTGGTGGCATCGGTCAAGCCCTCGCTCTGCTGTTGAAAAACCGTCTGCCGGCTGGCTCCGAGCTGAGCCTGTATGACATCGCCCCGGTTACCCCGGGTGTGGCCGTTGACCTCAGTCATATTCCTACCGACGTCGCCATCAAGGGCTTCTGCGGTGAAGATCCGACTCCTGCGCTGGTTGGGGCCGATGTGGTGCTGATCTCCGCCGGTGTGGCACGCAAGCCGGGGATGGATCGCTCCGACCTGTTCAACATCAACGCCGGTATCGTCAAAAATCTGGTCGAGAAGTGCGCGGCCACTTGCCCGAAAGCACTGATCGGCATCATCACCAACCCGGTCAACACCACTGTGGCTATCGCCGCTGAAGTGCTGAAGAAAGCCGGTGTCTATGACAAGCGTCGCCTGTTCGGTGTCACCACCCTGGACGTGATCCGCGCCGAGACCTTCGTGGCCGCTGCCAAAGGGTTGAACATCGACAAGGTTCGCGTCAATGTGATCGGTGGTCACAGTGGCGTCACCATTCTGCCGCTGCTCTCCCAGATTGAAGGCGCCTCCTTCACCGCTGAAGAAGTGGCTGCCATGACCAAGCGCATCCAGAATGCCGGTACCGAAGTGGTTGAAGCCAAGGCCGGTGGCGGTTCTGCCACTCTCTCCATGGGTCAGGCGGCGTGCCGTTTTGGTCTCTCCCTTATCAAGGGTCTGCAGGGCGAAGCCAACGTTGTCGAGTGCGCCTACGTTGAAGGCAACGGCGAGCACGCCACCTTCTTCGCACAGCCGGTACTGCTGGGCAAGAACGGCGTCGAAACCGTACTGGATTACGGCAAGCTGAGCGCCTTCGAGCAGGAAGCGATGGAAGGCATGCTGGCTACCCTGAAAGCCGATATCCAGCTGGGTGTCGATTTCGTCAAGTAAGCGGGTCAACCGTGCCAACAAGGGAGCTTCGGCTCCCTTTCGTATTGATGAGATCCGCCCGGCAGGCTAAGGGGATGGGGCTTGGTGCCGATAACAGAGTGCAGCAGGAGATCCTTATGATGAAACCCCTTACCCTTCTCGTTCTTGTCGGTGCATTCACCGCGCCCCTCTATGGTGCCGAGGCGGTATCGGCTGCCGTATCGAGCGATGCCCCTGCAGCAAGTGCATCGGTACCGACCGCAAGCAGTGCTGCGGTGGCAACGGCGCCTGTCTCTGCTGCTACGCCTGCGACCTCTGAGGCAGCCCCCGTCTTGCTCCCGGCCGAGCCGGTCACGCCCGTTGCCAGCAGTGGCGAGGGGGCCGCGCCGCTGCCAAAACCGGTGGAACCTGCTGCTGTGGTTGCGCCTCCCGCACCTCTGGCCGCAGGCGAGTTGCAGGCGGTGCCGCTCTATCGTCAGGACGAGCTGCTCAACTGGATTGAGCAGGGGCGCCACCTCACTCAGGTGAAGCAGGATCGCTGTCAGCTGACTCAGGATATCGAAGCGCGTGCCTCGGTGATGAAGATCCCGGCCTATCAATTCCTCTGGGGGGATATGCTGGCGTGGGGTGTCTGTACCAAACCCAATGCCGAGCTCGGGGTGCAATATATGTGGGAGGCGGCCAATCAGGGGTTGGCTCCGGCGCTGGAGCAGTTGGGCCGCTACTACTGGAAAGGAACTTTGGTGCAGAAGGATTTGGTGCGAGCCGAGACCCTGATGCGCGAGGCGGCCAGCCTCGGTTTTCTGCGGGCTCGCATCGAGTGGGTCGAAATGCTGCTGCAGGGGATGGGTAGTCCGCTCGATTATGAGGATGCCTATCGCTGGCTCCATGGTTCCGTCATCGGTGACAAGGTGCTGCACCAGAAGGCGGCGAGTCTGCTCAGCCGTCTTGGCAACCGGATGCCGGCCAACGTGGTGGCCCGCGCCAAGGCGATGCACTGATCCAAAAAAATGACCCACAGATCTGCACCTGTGGGTCCGGTTCCAGCCGCCGTGCCATGACAGGCCGGAACCTCCCTCTGTTATATGGCTGCCTGCGCCTTAGAGATCTTGGTGGGGGCCAAAAACTTCGTAATGGAGCTGCCCCGCTGGCACCCCAGCCGCCAGCAGCTGCCGCTTGATCTCCTGCATGAAGCCGACAGGGCCACAGAAGTAGTAGTGGGCCTCTGGCGTGATGCGCTCCTTCACGGCAGTCAGATCCATGGTGCCGGCCAGGTCGTAATCTTCACCCTGTACATCGCTGGCCTCCGGCTCCCGATACCAGACCCGGCTCAGCAAGTTGGGATGCTGGCGGGATTTTTGCTGAATATCCTCCCGGAAGGCGTGTACAGCGCCCTGTTCGCAGGCGTGCAGCCAGGTGATCTCGGCCTGATGAGTACTTTCCAGCAGCTGGTTGAGCATGCTCATCATCGGCGTTACGCCGACACCGGCTGAGAGCAGTACCACCGGGGTCTGGCTGTCGGCTTTCAGGTAGAAATCGCCGGTAGGGGGCATCACCTCGATCTTGTCACCCGCCTGCAGGTGATCGTGCAGCAGGTTGGAGACCTGACCCTGCGGCTCACGCTTGACGCTGATGCGGTAATCCTGCCCGTTGGGGGCATCGGAGAGGGAGTATTGGCGGATTTCCTGATATTCCAGCTCGGGGTGAACCAGCTTGATGCTGAGGTATTGGCCCGGTTTGAAGGTCAGTACCGGCTTGCCATCTTCCGGCGCCAGCAGGAAGGAGGTGATGAGGTCGCTCTCGGCTCGCTTCTCCTTGATGATGAAGGTGCGGGTACCTTGCCAGCCGCCATCCTGATTGGCCTTCTCCTGATAGATCTCCTGCTCGCGGCCGATGAAGATGTCGGCCAGCACGCCATACGCCTTGCCCCATGCCTCCAGCACCTCGTCGGTGACCGCACTTCCGCCCAATTCTTTGAGCGTGGCCAAGAGATGACTACCTACAATGTGATATTGTTCCGGCTGGATCAGGAATCCGGTATGTTTGTGCGCAATCCGCTCGACTGCACCGGCGAGAGCCCCCAGATTGTCGATATTCTTGGCATACGCGGCGACTGCATTGAACAGGGCCAGCGGCTGGCCGCCACTGCGTTGGTGGGCCAGGTTGAAGATATCTTTCAGCTCCGGGTTATGGCTGAACATCCGCTGGTAGAAGTGCTGGGTGAGGGCAGGGCCTGCCGATTCGAGCAGCGGAATGGTGCTTTTGATGACGGCAACGGTGGTTTGATCTAGCATAGGGGCCTCGTTCTAATTGAACATATAAAATGTCATTTAATAAGTGGCATCCTAGATGTTTATTTGATTTGAATCAATACTCCACTTTTCGCATCGCGCTAATCAGGTTTTATGAGACTAACCAGTTATACAGATTTTGGATTGAGAGCCCTGCTCTATCTTGCCACCCTGCCGGAAGGGGAGTTGTCGAGCGTTGCCAAGGTATCGGCCCTGTATGGCGTTTCCCGCAACCACATGGTGAAGGTGGTCAATCAGTTGGTGAAGCTGGGCTATCTGCAATCCCAGCGGGGCAAGAATGGCGGTATTCGTATGGCTTGCGATCCCGCCACCATCAATATCGGGCAGGTTATCAGGGCGCTGGAAGGCAATCTGGACGGCATTGACTGCGGCTCACCCACTTGCCACATCGTCTCTGTCTGTCTGCTCAAGAGTGCGCTGAAAGAGGCGATGGATGCGTTTCTGGCGGTGATGGACAGCTATACGCTGCAAGACCTGCTGGCCAACCGTGACGAGCTACAGAGGGTGTTTGGCGAGTTGATCCCGACGCTGGTGCTGGAGCCGGATGATGAAGATGAATAGTGACGATGAGCAATAGAAAAGGGCTGCCACTGGCAGCCCTTTTTCAATCTTGCGAATCCGACTCCGCCCGATACGATGCTGGCATGATCCGCGCCATCTTGACCATGTTGTTCTCCACATCGAGGATCTCGATAGGATAACCGGCCAGCCGGATCCCGATGTTGGGCTGGGGGATCTCTTCCAGATATTCGAGGATCAGACCGTTGAGGGTACGCGGGCCGTCGATGGGCAGGTGCCAGTTCATCTCCTTGTTCAGCTCACGAATATTGGCTGAGCCTTCGACCAGATAAGAACCATCTGACTGGGGATGGATCTCGTCGCTCGGTGCAGGCGTCATGGAGGTGGTGAAGTCGCCGACGATCTCTTCCAGAATGTCGTCCAGAGTGATTAGCCCCTGAATATCGCCGTATTCGTCGACGATCAGGCCAATTCGCTCCTTGTTGCGCTGGAATTTGGCCAGCTGCACGTTGAGCGGCGTTCCTTCCGGAATGAAGTAGATCTCGTCTACTTCCCGCAACAGGCTCGATTTATTGAACTGATCCCTGGCTACCAGTCGCAGGGCATCGCGCGCGTGTAAAAATCCGACAACGTCGTCGATATTGTCGCGATAGAGCAGGATCTTGGTGTGAGCGCAGTGGGCCAGCTGGCGCTGGATGCTCTTCCAGTCATCGTTGATGTCGATGGCGTAGATATCGCTGCGTGGCACCATGATGTCCTCGACCAGCATCTTGTCGAGATCCAGAATACTCAGCAGCATCTCCTGATGACGCTGGGGGATCAGGTTACCCGCCTCATTGACGATGGTGCGCAGCTCCTCGGTGTTGAGGGAGTCATCCTTGTTGGGATTGATCTTCAGCATCTTGAGCAGGCCGCTGGTGATGCCGTTGATCAGCCAGACCAGCGGTGAGAGCGGCACCATCAGCCCCTTGAGGATCCAGGAGGCGGGATAGGCGATCTTCTCCGGAAACATGGCGGCCAGGGTCTTGGGGGTCACTTCACCGAATACCAGTACCACCAGGGTCAGGCCGAAGGTGGCAATGGCGACCCCGAGATCACCAAACAGCCGGATACAGACGATGGTGGCGATGGCGGAGGCGAGGATATTGACCAGATTGTTGCCGATCAGGATCAGCCCCAGCAGGCGATCGGGGCGGGCGAGCAGTTGCTCTACGCGACGTGCGGCTTTGTGTTTGGTCTGTGCCAGATGCCGCAGTTTGTAGCGGTTGATGGACATCAGGCCGGTTTCGGAACTGGAGAAAAAGGCGGAAAGAAGGATCAAGATAACGAGAACAATCAGTAATGTACTCGTTGAGATGCTGTCCAAAAAGGGCTCCTGTTGGATGGTATGGCTAAAAGAGTATAGGTGTCAGCTCAACAGCACTTCTTTGACGAAGCGACTGCCAAAGTAGGCAAGAGTCAGGATGAAGCTGCCGATGAGACTGAGCGTGATGACTTTGCGGCCGCGCCAGCCATAGGTGTGATGACCCCACAGCAGCAACACGTAGACACACCATGCCAGGATGGAGAGCACTGCCTTGTGAGACTTGCCCTGGGCGAACATATCTTCGAGGAAGAAGAGGCCGGAGGCGATGGAGAGTGTCAGCAGCAGCACCCCTGCAGAGATCAACTGAAACAGTCGTTTCTCCACCGTCATCAGTGGCGGCATGGCTGGCAAGTTGCTGATTTTTCGAGATTTAAGCTGCTTGTCCAGACAGGCGAGCTGCAGCGCAAACAGACAGGCGATCATCAATACCGAGTAGGCCATCAGGGCGAGGCCGATGTGCAGCAACAGCTGGGGATGGGCCTCCAGATGGGTTATGTAGCGACCCGGGATCAAGGCGCTGGCAGCCAGCAGCAGGGCCGAGAAGCTGTAGACCACCGGTAGCAGGATCCAGCCGTTGAAGCGGCGGGTTACGCAGGTCATGAAGCAGCTGATGATGAGGCTGACCAGCGAGGCAACGTTGAGCATGCTCAGGTTCTGGCCGTAACTCTGCAATACCTCTGAACCGAGGGCGCTGGCGTGGGCGATCAGGGCCAATCCGATACAGGCAAACAGGGAGCGCTGTCCCACCGGCTTGGCGCTCAGTAACAGATGCAGGGAGGCGATGATGGCCAGCAGATAAAACGCCAGGGCCAGAACAGAGATTACGATCATAACCAGGTCGTTGTTGCACAAGCTTTTGAGGGTAAGAGGGGCAGTATACCTTGCACGAGAAGTGCTCGCCAGTTGTGCAACGGCCGATCTGCCCATATATAGGGAGAAGGTCCCTGCTGCTGCGGTGCGGTGAATAATCGTCCTCGCGCCCGCTCTGGGTTATAATGCCCCCAATTTATTACGCCAAGAACCGGAATCCGTCATGTTTGAGAATTTGACTGAACGACTCTCGCGCACCTTGCGCAATGTCAGTGGCCGTGGTCGCCTGACCGAAGACAATATCAAGGAAACCCTGCGTGAAGTCCGCATGGCGCTGCTCGAGGCGGATGTCGCCCTGCCGGTCGTGCGTGATTTCGTCGCGCGTGTCAAAGAGCGCGCAGTAGGGCAGGAAGTGGCCAAATCCCTGAGCCCGGGCCAGGCATTCATCAAGATTGTGCACGGTGAACTGGTCACCGTAATGGGGGAGGCCAACGAACAGCTCAACCTGGCTGCCCAGCCGCCTGCGATCATCCTGATGGCCGGTCTGCAGGGGGCCGGTAAGACCACCACGGTTGGCAAACTGGCCAAGCTGCTCAAAGAGCGTAGCAAGAAGAAGGTGCTGGTAGTCAGTGCCGACGTCTATCGTCCGGCGGCGATCAAACAGCTGGAAACCTTGGCCAATGACATCGGTGTCGACTTCTTCCCAAGCGATGCCAGCCAGAAGCCGGTCGATATCGCCACCGCCGCCATCGATCAGGCGCGCAAGAAATTCTATGACGTGGTGATCGTCGATACTGCCGGTCGTCTGCACGTTGATAGCGAGATGATGGCCGAGATCCAGGATCTGCATGCCACCATCAAGCCGGTCGAGACCCTGTTCGTGGTCGATGCCATGACCGGTCAGGATGCCGCCAACACCGCCAAGGCGTTCAACGAAGCGCTGCCGCTTACCGGTGTGATCCTCACCAAGGCGGATGGTGACGCCCGTGGTGGTGCCGCCCTGTCGGTGCGCCACATCACCGGCAAGCCGGTCAAGTTTATCGGTATGGGTGAGAAGACCGATGCGCTGGAGCCGTTCCACCCGGATCGTCTCGCCTCCCGCATCCTCGGTATGGGCGATGTGCTCTCTCTTATCGAAGAGGTCGAGCGCAACGTCGATAAAGAGAAAGCGGCCAAGTTGGCCAGCAAGGTCAAGAGTGGCAAGGGTTTCGATCTGGAAGATTTCCGCGAGCAGCTGGCCCAGATGCGCAACATGGGCGGCATGATGGGGATGCTCGACAAGCTGCCCGGCATGTCCGGGCTGCCGGATAACGTTAAAGATCAGATGGATGACAAGCTCACTGTGCGAATGGAGGCGATCATCAGCTCCATGACGCCCAAGGAGCGCGCCCATCCCGATCTCATCAAGGGGTCCCGTAAACGCCGTATCGCCGCAGGTTCCGGCATGCAGGTGCAGGACGTGAACAAGCTGCTCAAGCAGTTCACCGAGATGCAGCGCATGATGAAGAAAATGTCCGGTAAAGGCGGCATGCGCAAGATGATGAGCCAGATGAAGAACATGATGCCCCCCGGTTTCGGTGGCGGTCGCGGCCCGTTCTGATCCGGCCTGCGTGTTGATGGGGGTCTGCTGCGGCAGGCCCCTTTTCATTGCCGCTCTGCGCAAAAAGTGGCTGGCTTGGTTGCAATTATTACGAATCCAAGTAGAATTACGCGGCTTATTTTAAGCTAGGGTCCGCGTGTTTGCGGGCCTTGTTCATTAGATGTTAATGAGGACGATATGGTAACCATTCGTTTACAACGTGGTGGCGCGAAAAAGCGTCCGTTCTACCAGGTAGTAGTTTCTGACAGCCGTTGCGCCCGTGACGGTCGCTTCATCGAGCGCGTTGGTTTCTTCAACCCGGTTGCTGCTGGTCAAGCTGAAAAGCTGAACCTGGACCTGGCTCGTATCGAGCATTGGGTTGCTACTGGTGCCGCTGTTTCTGAGCGCGTTGCCAAGCTGATCAAAGACGCTAAAAAAGCTGCTTAATCAGCCCAACGGTAAGGAGTTAAGGTGGAAAAACCTGTAGTTCTGGGCACCCTGGGTACCGTTTATGGCATCAAGGGCTGGCTTAAAGTGAACTCCTTCACCGATGTTGCCGAAGCGATTTTCGATTACAACCCCTGGCTGATTAATCAGAACGGGGCGTGGCGTGAAATTCGGGTTTCATCCTGGAAACGTCACAATAAGGGTCTGATCTGCAAACTCGATGGTATCGATGTGCGCGAAGATGCCCTGGCATTGACCAATGTCGAGATTGGCGTACCCGCCGATCTGTTGCCTGCGTTGCCTGAAGGTGAGTTCTACTGGCGTGACCTGATTGGTTGCTCCGTGGTGACCACCAAGGGATACGACCTGGGCAAGGTGACCGAATTGATGGAAACCGGCTCCAACGATGTGTTGGTGGTTGAGGCCAATGTAAAAGATGCCTTTGGTGCAAAGGAGCGGTTGATTCCGTTCCTGGAAGAGCAGGTGATCAAGAATATTGATCTGACTGCTCGAACAATCGAAGTTGATTGGGATCCTGGTTTCTAGTTTCCCGCGCTAACACGGGTGCCGGAGGTTTCTTATGTGGATTGGGGTCATTAGCCTCTTCCCTGAAATGTTCCGAGCCATTACCGAGCACGGGGTAACGGGTCGGGCCGTCAAGAGTGGCCTGCTGCAGATTGAGTGCTGGAACCCCCGGGAGTTTACCCACGACAAACACCGTACGGTCGATGATCGTCCTTATGGTGGTGGGCCCGGCATGTTAATGATGGTTCAGCCGCTGCGTGACGCGATTCATGCAGCCAAGCAAGCGGCGGGAGACGGGGCGAAAGTCATCTATCTCTCTCCTCAGGGACGCAAGCTGACTCAAGCGGGCGTAACCGAGTTGGCGACGAATCAGAAACTGATTCTGGTAGCCGGTCGATACGAAGGTATCGATGAACGCGTGATACAAACCGAAGTCGACGAAGAGTGGTCTATCGGGGATTACGTGTTAAGTGGTGGCGAGTTGCCTGCCATGACCCTGATCGATGCGGTTTCGCGTCTGGTCCCGGGGGTTTTGGGCGATCAGGCCAGTGCCGAGCAAGACTCCTTTACGGATGGCTTGCTGGATCATCCCCACTACACTCGGCCGGAGGTGTTGGATGGATTGGCGGTGCCCGAGGCGCTGACAAGCGGCAATCACGAAGTGATTCGACGCTGGCGTCTCAAGCAGTCGCTCGGACGAACCTGGCAAAGAAGGCCGGAACTTATTAACAACCTAGCTCTGACTGACGAGCAAGAATCACTTCTTGCCGAGTATGTCCGCGAAGTGCGTGACAGCGTTAAGTAGAGTTTTCAGTTTATCCTAGGTAAGGAAAGACAATGAGCAAGATTATTCAGCAGCTTGAACAAGAGCAACTGCGTACCGACATCCCGGCTTTTGCCCAGGGCGACACTGTACGTGTTCAAGTTCGTGTTAAAGAAGGTGGTAAAGAGCGTCTGCAGGCTTTCGAAGGCATCGTTATTGCCAAGCGTAACCGCGGTCTGCACTCTGCTTTCACCGTTCGCAAGATCTCCAACGGCGAAGGTGTTGAGCGTGTATTCCAGACTCACTCTCCGCTGATCCACAGTGTAGAACTGAAGCGTCGTGGTGATGTTCGCCGCGCTAAACTGTACTACCTGCGCAACCTGTCCGGCAAAGCTGCTCGTATCAAAGAGAAGCTCAACTAATTCGATTCGAATTGGTGTCGGTATGTCGGTAAATAGCTCGACAGGTAGTGAAAAGGCTCGCCAATGGCGAGCCTTTTTTGTATCCGTCTATTGGCTCTCTGGTTGCCGTTACTGGATGACCCGAACTACCGAGTTGTCTCGCCCGAAGGGGCCTGGCACATAGTCATCCGCTGCCCAGTCATTCTCGTAGAGGGTTTCCCCTGCCGGTGTGATGAGCTGGTAGCAATATTCAAAGTAGCCCGGGCCGTCGGTCGGCAGATTGAGGGTGGCTTTGAACTCGCCGCTCTTCATGCGTTTCAGCTCGACCGGTTGCCACTGGGTGAACTCGCCGATCAGCATCACCTGTTCTGCCCCTGCAGCCGCCTCTTTCTCTACGGCAAAGGTCACCTTGACCTCGGGCTTGGACTTCAAAAACTGTTTGATCAGTGGCATGACGCCTCCTTGTCTGTGAGTTAAAAATGGCTCCTGTCTATTTTTATACCACCATATGACAAAGATGTTGATAAGGCAGATCAAGTCGGCAAGGCAAAATAGCGTTGTAGTAGACTGTGGGTGAAGTCGATCTTGAGATAGAAGCCGCGCGGCAGGGTCATGATGGGTTGACCATCGCGGCCGATGGCGCGAGTCAGCGCCTTGTTGTTGGCCGCCTTGGGCCGCAGTTGCATCACCTGGCCGTGGCGTGCGCTGATCTGCTCCACTTCTCCCAGCACTATCATGTCCATTAGCTCCTCCCAGTCCTGACGCAGTAGCCGATCTTCCTCTTCATTCGGGCTCCACATCAGCGGCATGCCGACCCGCCGCTCGCCAACCGGGATCTCCCGACTGCCTTCCACCGGGATCCAGAGCACTCGGGAGAGCTTGTTGCGCACGTTGGACTCCTCCCAGCGCTGGCCGCTGACGCCGATCAGCGGGGCGACGCAGACGAAGGTGGTCTCCAGCGGTTTGCCTTGAGGATCCACGGGGATCGTCTTGAGTTCGATCCCCAGCTCCGGGAAGTCCTGCTCCGGCTTGCTCCCTGCGCTGGCCCCCAGTTGCAGCTCGATCAACTGACCGACCCACCCCTTGTCACGGCGCAGGTCTTTGGGCACCGCAACGCCAGCCTCGGCGGCCAGCTGCGCCAGCGTGAAGCCGGCCATGGAATAGGCGCGGCTCAATAACTCCTGCTCGGATTGGGGATTGCTTGGCATAGTTGGCTCCATCTTGCTCGCCATATTCTAACAGGGGAGGATCCCGAGAAGGATCGCTGTTTTTATAACCGATCCTGAGTGGATAAGATCAAATGCAGAGAATTTGGGGGCTATCAGTTCATCATTATGATTTTAAAGGATTTTGTCTGTTTTATCGAGCAGTAAGCCAGGTCTGGTTTGACCTCTAAATAGTTGTCCAAGGGTTTGTGCATGATGTTACACACAGTTATCCACAGAAATCTTGGATAAGTGGATGAAAGTGGGTGGAGTCGCTGATATGTTACAAAAAATTGTGAATGCCACCCCATTTTTACAGGCTAAACGGGGTAGATATTGTGCCACTCCTGTGGATAATTTCGCCTCGGTGGATCTTTGAGCAGTTGAACTTGTTCACAATCCGGATCATGGATCTGGCTCTTGGGGGAACATGGATCTAGATCCAGTTGTTTTATCTCAAGTTTATAAAAAATAATGATTTTTTATATTTTATGTCACGTGGTGATACGGAGGGGCACTTTTCGCGTACAGTTAAAAAGTACTGTATATACCCGTTTGCTAACAGCTTTATGCACAGCCTGGGTGGGCAACTTGGGGGCGCGGATCCTTGTATTTGTTTATAAGTATGTTTGAAATTGAAAGTTATTCATGAAACAGGGGATTCACTCCTTGTTTGCTGCCACGGAGTGAATGTGGAACAATCTCCTTATAGATTCAGCCTTTATAAGGTGATCACGTGATTGATGGCGACGGATTTCGTCCCAATGTCGGTATCGTGATCTGTAACCGTGAAGGACAAGTGTTGTGGGCTAAACGCTATGGGCAGCACTCCTGGCAGTTTCCGCAGGGGGGGGTTGATGATGGTGAAACGCCAGAGCAGGCCATGTATCGCGAGCTGTATGAGGAGATTGGCCTCAAGCCCGAAGATGTGACCATCATGGCCACCAGTCGTAACTGGCTAAAGTACCGTTTACCCAAACGTCTTGTCCGCTGGGACAGTTCACCGGTCTGTATTGGCCAAAAACAAAAATGGTTCCTGTTACAGCTGAATTCGGGCAAGGAGTCGCGGATCCAGTTCGGCTGTCATGGCCATCCCGAATTTGACGACTGGCGTTGGGTCAGCTTCTGGTACCCGGTGCGTCAGGTCGTCTCATTCAAGCGGGAGGTTTACCGCCGGGTCATGAAAGAGTTTGCCCCGCTGGCGATGCCAGTGCCGGCAGTGCAGGTCAACAAGAAGGATGGGCGACGCAATCGCGCCCGTTAAGGAGCACAGATTAGTTGTTAACGGAACTGAGACGTATCGTCGAGAGCATGGCCGAGGCCAATACCCTCGAGCAGGCCTTGCAAGCATTGGTGAGCCAGACCCGGCACGCCATGGCAGTGGACTGCTGCTCCGTCTATGTCTCGGAACCCGAGGTGCGCCGCTATCGCCTGGCGGCTACCGACGGCTTGGCCCCGTCCGCAGTCGGCAAGGTGACCCTGCCCTACGAGCAGGGCATCGTCGGTCTGGTGGGTCAGCGGGAAGAGCTGATCAACCTGGCTGATGCCCCCGCGCATCCCAGTTTCAAATTCCTGCCCGATGTGGCCGAAGAGGCATTTCGCTCCTTCCTAGGCGCACCCATCATGCATCAGCGTCAGGTGGTCGGCATTCTGGTGGTGCAGCAGAAGGAGAGCCGCCGCTTTGATGAGGGGGAAGAGTCCTTCATGGTCACCCTGGCGGCCCAGCTGGCGGCGCGGATCGCTCAGGCGCAAGCCAAGGGGTGGTTGCAGAAGACCGACTGGAGCAAGCCGCTGCGCGGTATTGCCGGTGCCAGCGGCATTGCCATGGCTAAGGCCTGGGTGTGGCGGCCCCGCAAGGCGCTCTCGTCCATTACCCCGCGCAAGGATGAAGACCATGCCAGCCAGCTGGCGCGGCTGGAGCTGGCGGTTGAGGAAGTGCGTCACGACTTGGAGAGTCTGGCGCTGCGTTTTCGCGAGAGCTACAGCCAGGATTCGGTGGCGATTTTCGATATCTACCTCCATCTGCTGAACGATCCAGGCTATATCAAGCCCATTCGCAACAAGGTGAGCAAGGAGCACTGGACTGCGGTATCTGCGGTCAAGCTGATCAGCGATCGCTTGATCGAGCAGTTCAAGGGGATGAAGGATCCCTACCTGCAGGAGCGCTCCACCGACGTGAAGGATATTGCCCAGCGGCTGATCAGCCGACTGGTGCAGAATGAACCGGAACATATCTCCATCGGTGAGCCGGTGGTGCTGGTTGCCGATGAGGTGACCGCCACCATTCTGGCAGAAGTACCTCGCGAGTATCTGACCGGGGTGGTATCGCTCAAGGGGGGGACCAACTCCCACGCGGCTATTCTGGCCCGTGCCATGGGGGTTGCCGCCATCATGGGGGTGGATCTGCCTCTTGGCGACATCGGCGGTCGCATGCTGGTCGTCGATGGCTACAGCGGCGATCTCTTCATCGAACCCAATCAGGTGATCCTGACCGAGTATCGTCAGTTGCTCAATGAAGAGCGGGCACTCGATACCCTGGTGCGCAGTGCCGACAACCTGCCATCCGAGACGGCCGACGGCACCAAGGTCTCCCTGCTGCTCAACGCCGGTCTCAGCGCCGATACCGAGATCTCCCTCAATCAGCTGGCGGACGGGGTCGGTCTCTATCGCACCGAGATCCCCTTTATGCTGCAGGAGAGCTTCCCCTCGGAGTGGGAACAAACTGCCCGCTATCGCGGCATTCTGGAGACCTACCGCAACCGGCCGGTCTGCATGCGGACGCTGGATGTGGGCGGCGACAAGCCGTTACCCTATTTCCCCATCGTCGAGGAAAACCCCTTCCTTGGCTGGCGGGGGATCCGGATCACCCTGGATCACCCCGAACTGTTTCTGGTGCAGCTCAAAGCGATGCTGAGGGCTAGTGAAGGGCTGGACAATCTGGCCATCATGCTGCCGATGATCAGCAGCGTCAGCGAAATCAAAGCCTCCCGTCGTCTGCTGGATCAGGCGTGGCGAGAGGTGTCGGAAGAGGCGGCGAGCCGCGATGCGGTGATCCGCTACCCCAGCCTCGGGGTGATGATCGAGGTGCCCTCAGCCCTCTTTATCTTGCCGGAGATGGCGCCGCTCATCGACTTCTGGTCGGTGGGCAGCAATGACCTGACCCAGTACCTGCTGGCGGTAGATCGCAACAATTCCCGGGTTGCCAATATCTACGATGCCTTCCATCCTGCGGTGATCCGCGCCCTGCAACAGCTGGTTGATGCCTCCCACCGCTACCAGAAGCCGGTGTCGGTGTGTGGCGAGCTGGCAGGTGATCCGGTCGGTGTATTGCTGCTGCTGGCCATGGGCTATCGCCGCTTCAGTATGAACACCCACAACATCGCCCGGATTAAGTACGTGCTGCGTCAATCCACCCTGAGCGAGTTGACCGAACTGATGGCCGATGGCCTCAAACATGACAACCCCCATGTACTGCGCGGCCTGTTTGCCCGCTATCTGGAGGAGCATGGTTTGGGCGGTTTGCTGCGAGCCGGTCATAAATCGAAACAGAGTGATTGATAATCATGCCTTGTCCCTGCTGACGAATGATCGGAAAATGCGGCTTTTATTTTGACTGGGGCCGCATATGCAGCACGATGGATATTGGGTTTTCTCGCAGATTGATCCCGTAGCATTCAGTTTGGGACCACTATCGGTACGCTGGTATGGTCTCATGTACCTGTTCGGTTTCGCTTTTGCCATGTGGCTGGCTGGCCGTCGCGCCGATGCACCGAACAGCGGCTGGACCCGCAACGAAGTGTCGGATCTGCTGTTTTACGGTTTCCTCGGGGTGATCCTCGGTGGCCGTGTCGGTTACGTGCTGTTCTACAACTTCGATCTCTTCCTCGCGGATCCCACCTACCTGTTCAAGATCTGGACCGGCGGTATGTCGTTCCACGGTGGTCTGATCGGGGTGATCACCGCGATGATCTGGTTTGCCCACAAGACCAAGCGCCACTTCTTCACCGTGGCCGACTTTGTGGCACCGCTCATTCCGTTTGGTCTCGGCGTCGGCCGGATCGGCAACTTCCTCAACGGCGAGCTGTGGGGCCGGGTCACCGATGTGCCCTGGGCCATCATCTTCCCGGAGGCCGGCCCCGAGCCGCGTCATCCCTCCCAGCTCTACCAGTTCGCACTGGAAGGGGTGGTGCTGTTCATCATCCTCAACCTGTTCTGGCGCAAGAATCCGCCGCGCGGTGCCATCTCCGGCATGTTCCTGCTGTTCTACGGCCTGTTCCGCTTCCTGGTGGAGTTTGTGCGCCAACCGGACAGCCAGCTCGGTCTCTACTTCCAGGAGATCAGCATGGGCCAGATCCTCTCCACCCCGATGATTATCGCCGGAGCCCTGATGATCTGGGCCGCCTACAAGCGTCCGCAGTTGTTCGGTAATGCCGTGAAGGAGGCGAAATAATGCGAGCTTATCTCGACCTGATGCAGAAAATCCTCGATGAGGGGACCGTCAAGTCTGACCGTACCGGCACCGGTACTGTCTCCCTGTTCGGCCATCAGATGCGCTTCAATCTGGCGGAGGGGTTCCCGCTGGTAACCACCAAGAAGTGCCACCTGCGCTCCATCATTCACGAGCTGCTCTGGTTCCTCAATGGCGATACCAATACCGCCTATCTGAAGGAAAATGGCGTCAGCATCTGGGATGAGTGGGCCGACGAGAATGGCGATCTGGGGCCGGTTTACGGCGCGCAGTGGCGCTCCTGGCCTGCGGCCGACGGGTCTGTCATCGACCAGATCCAGAAGGCGGTGGATGACATCAAGCACAACCCTGATTCGCGCCGCATCATCGTATCCGCCTGGAACGTGGGCGAACTGGACAAGATGGCGCTGGCTCCCTGCCACGCCTTCTTCCAGTTCTATGTGGCGGACGGCAAGCTCTCCTGCCAGCTCTACCAGCGCAGTTGCGATGTGTTCCTCGGCTTGCCGTTCAACATCGCCAGCTACGCCCTGCTGACCCACATGATGGCCCAGCAGTGCAATCTGGAAGTGGGTGACTTCGTCTGGACTGGCGGTGATGTGCACCTCTACTCCAACCACATGGAGCAGACAGCTCTGCAGCTCTCCCGCGAGCCGCGCCCGCTGCCGACCCTGGTGATCAAGCGCAAACCTGACTCCATCTTCGACTACAAGTTCGAGGATTTCGAGATCGAGGGTTATGACCCCCACCCCGGCATCAAGGCGCCCGTCGCCATCTGACAGAAAGGCGCCATGAGGCGCCTTTTTTTATATATAAAAACATTTAAAAATCTCATTATTGGCTAACTTAGTTGTGAATATGACGCAGGCAAAATCTGTTCTAGGTAGGCCAGTTCTATTTTGCTTTCGATTTTTCCGAGGTTTTTGGCTGCAAGAAACGATTTTCCATTGGTTGTTGCAGGCTATAGACTTAAATTCAAGTAATTTTGTGGAAAAATTAACCATGAGTGACGTAATCAAAAAGTTCCTGAAGCTGGAGGCCGCCTCCGGAATTATTCTGATCATGGCTGCCATGCTGGCAATGATTTTAGCCAATACCGCGCTGGCTGGCGGGTATCAGGCGTTTCTCGACACCCCGGTGCAAGTGCGCATTGCGGCCCTCGACATCAACAAGCCGCTGCTGCTCTGGATCAACGATGGCTTCATGGCGATCTTCTTCCTGCTGGTTGGCTTGGAAGTGAAACGAGAGATGCTGGAAGGGGCGCTCTCGACCAGGGTTCAGGCGACCTTCCCGGCCATCGCGGCGGTGGGCGGCATGCTGGCTCCGGCCTTGATCTACGCCTTTTTCAACTATTCGGATGAAGTGGCGCGCGCTGGCTGGGCGATCCCGGCTGCGACCGACATCGCCTTTGCCCTCGGGGTGATGGCGCTGCTCGGCAAGCGGGTGCCGGTGAGCCTCAAGGTATTCCTGTTGGCGCTGGCCATCATGGATGACTTGGGTGTTATCATCATCATCGCGCTTTTCTATACCCAGCAGCTGTCGCTGGAGGCGCTGGCCATCGGTATTCTGGCAACCCTCACCCTGCTTTGGATGAATCGCCGTGGTGAGGACAGGATCAGCCTCTACATGCTGGTTGGCCTGGTGCTCTGGGTTGCGGTGCTCAAGTCTGGCGTTCATGCGACCCTGGCCGGTGTGGTAGTCGGTTTTATGGTCCCGCTTAACGGCAAGCGTTACGCCTCGCCGCTCAAGTATCTGGAGCACAAGTTGCACCCCTGGAGTGCCTATCTGATCCTGCCGCTGTTTGCCTTTGCCAACGCCGGGGTATCGCTGGAAGGGATTGGTCTCTCCTCCCTGCTGAGTCCGGTGCCTATGGGGATCATGCTGGGGCTGTTTATCGGCAAGCCGCTCGGGGTGTTCACCATCAGCTGGCTGTCGGTCAAGCTGGGCATCGCCCAGTTGCCGCCCGGGGTCAACTTCAAGCAGATTTTTGCGGTCAGCATCCTCTGTGGCATCGGGTTCACCATGTCGATGTTTATCGCGTCTCTCGCCTTCGAGCACGGTGGGCTGGATTACGGCAGCTACTCTCGCCTCGGGATCCTGGTGGGCTCCACCATGGCGGCGGTAGTCGGCTATCTGGCCTTGCGCATGGCCCTTCCCAAGGGTGAAGGGGAACAGAGTACGGAGGGACTATGAAGCTGCATACAGGGTTGTTGATGCTGTTGTTGAGCCCCGCGGCATGGGCCGGCGGGCTGGAGGATTGCAAGCAGGACGCCACTTCGGCGAACTGCTCTGCCTATCTCAACGGGGTGGTAGACAGCGCCCTGCTGCTGGGGGACAAGCAGGCCAAGGCGCGCTTTGGCGAGACCTTCTCCGAGCGGGCGCTGAGCAGCCGGGCTGGCGAGATGGTCAAGCGTTCCAACAAGCGTTATTGCGCTGACCGGATGCCGGACAAGGCACGCCTCAAGGCCAGTCTGATGGAGCAGTTTGGCGCGAACAAGGTTGACTCGGTTAGCGACATGTATGACATTCTGGCGGTTGAACTCAGCTGCTACCGGAGTCCGCGTCAAGCGGGAACCCCATCGGATGTCACACCTTAACTACAACCATCTCTACTATTTCTGGATGACTCAGAAGAAGGGCTCCGTTACCCAGGCAGCGGAAGCCCTTTTTTTGACCCCGCAAACCGTCACCGGTCAGATCAAGCTGCTGGAGCAGCGCCTCGGGGGCAAGCTGCTCAAACGCAAGGGGCGCTCTCTTGAGGCGACCGAGCTGGGCCAGCTGGTGTTTCGCTATGCCGACAAGATGTTCAGCCTCTCCTACGAGATGCTCGATATCGTCAACTACCGCAAGGAGAGCCAGATCCTGTTCGACGTCGGCATCGCCGATGCCCTCTCCAAGCGCCTTGCCAGCCGCGTGCTTCTCTCTGTCATCCCCAATGATGGTTCCATCCATCTGCGCTGTTTCGAATCGACCCATGAACTGCTGCTGGAGCAGCTGAGCGAGCACAAGCTCGACATGATCCTCTCCGACTGTCCGGTGGACTCCAGCCAGCATGCGGGCCTGCTCTCCAAACGGCTGGGAGGCTGTGGCGTCAGCTTCTTCTGCAAGGCGCCGCTGCCCGAAAAGCCCTTTCCCGCCTGTCTGGAAGAGCGCAAGCTACTGATCCCCGGTCGCCGTACTGCCATGGGGCGTCAGCTGACCCAGTGGTTCGAGCAGCAGGGTGTCTCCCCCAGCATTCTTGGCGAGTTTGATGATGCCGCTTTGATGAAGGCGTTTGGCTTCTTCAATCAGGGCATCTTCATGGCTCCTACCATCTATCGGGAGGAGATCCTCGAGGGGGAGGGGGTGATGCTGATCGGAGAGACCCAGGATCTGATGGAGGAGTATTACGTCATCTTCGCCGAGCGGATGATCCAGCATCCGGCGGTGAAGCGGGTCTGTGAGAGCGATTTTACCTTTCTCTTTTCCGGCCAGGAGAACTTCTCCGCCATCCAGCCGGCCACCCTGTCGTTTTAAAACGACCCGTCACCACGTATCATCGGCGATGAGTGGTAGAGGAGAGATGTGATGCAACTTGAAGAGATGGAAGCCAATGCGAGTAAAGCGGTGGCCTTGCTCAAGGCGCTGGCCAACGAGCGGCGGCTGTTTATTCTGTGCCAGTTGCTGGAGCGCGAACTGTCAGTGGGGGAGCTCAACGAGCGGTTGGGATTGAGTCAGTCGGCCTTGTCACAGCATCTGGCGCTGCTGCGGCGGGATGAGCTGGTGACGACGCGCAAAGAGGCTCAGACGGTCT
This sequence comes from Aeromonas sp. FDAARGOS 1416, assembly GCF_019048085.1. Classification (NCBI taxonomy): domain Bacteria; kingdom Pseudomonadati; phylum Pseudomonadota; class Gammaproteobacteria; order Aeromonadales; family Aeromonadaceae; genus Aeromonas; species Aeromonas sp. FDAARGOS 1416. The sequence continues at coordinate 4,361,385 of NZ_CP077301.1, forward strand.
ACTATTCGCTGCGCAGCCATGAGGTGCGTGAAATGATCAGTTTGCTGCATCGACTTTATTGCAGCGCAGATAAATAAAAAACCGGCACTAAGGCCGGTTTTTTCAGCTTTGATCAGCAGAAGCTGATTAAGCCATAGCTTTGATCTGGGCAGACAGGCGGCTCTTGTGACGAGCAGCTTTGTTCTTGTGGATCAGGCCTTTGGTCGCCATACGATCCATGATCGGCTGAGCAACAGCGAAAGCGGCAGTCGCAGCAGCTTTGTCGCCAGAGGCGATAGCAGCAATGACTTTCTTCAGGTAGGTACGGGTCATGGAACGACGGCTGGCGTTGTGCTGACGGCGTTTTTCTGACTGAAGAGCGCGCTTCTTAGCAGATTTGATGTTAGCCAAGGTAAAACTCCTAAAACTGTCTTAGCGAGTGTATTGAAAAGGCCCGGAAATATGCCCTTCCAACCACATATTGTCAAATGATTTGTGCAAATAAACACCGCCTCCCGGTGGTGTGTCAGTAGGGAGACGGTTAAACTGTCGGCCGATTCTAGCAGCATTCTTTTCATTCTGACAGTTCCAGAGGCCTCGTCTTGAGTAAGAAATTGATCAAATCCGGCATGATAGTGTCCGGAATGACGCTGGCATCCCGCGTAATGGGCTTGGTTCGCGATGTGGTCATCGCAAATCTGCTCGGTGCCGGGGTGGCCGCCGACGTCTTCTTTTTTGCCAATCGCATTCCCAACTTTCTGCGTCGCCTGTTCGCCGAAGGTGCCTTCAACCAGGCCTTTGTTCCCGTGATGACGGAGTACAAGAAAAATGGCGACGAGGGGGAAGTGCGTGAATTGCTGGCGGCGGTTGCGGGCACGCTGGGGGGGATAGTGACTGTGGTCACCCTGCTCGGGGTGCTGGGGTCGGGTGTGCTGACCGCGCTGTTTGGCTGGGGCTGGTTCTGGGATTGGCTGCACGGTGGCCCCGCGGCCGAGAAGTTCGAGCTCGCCAGTCTGATGCTCAAAATCACCTTCCCCTACCTCTGGTTCATCACCTTTACCGCCATGGCGGGGGCCATCCTCAATACCTTCGGCCGCTTTGCGGTCTCGTCGTTTACGCCGGTGTTTCTCAACGTCACCATGATTGCGGCGGCCTGGTGGATTGCGCCACTGATGGACAAACCTGAGATCTCGCTGGCGATTGGTGTCTTTTTGGGCGGTTTGGTGCAGTTTTTGTTCCAGTATCCCTTTTTGCGCCAAATCAACATGCTGGTATGGCCCAAGTGGGGATGGAATCACCCTGGGGTGGTGAAGATCCGCACCCTAATGATCCCCGCCCTGTTCGGGGTATCGGTCAGCCAGATCAACCTGCTGGTCAACACCATGCTGGCTTCGTTTTTGGCGACCGGTGCCATCAGTTATCTCTACTACTCTGATCGCCTGCTGGAGTTCCCCCTCGGTCTGTTTGCTGTGGCCATCAGTACCGTGATCCTGCCTGCGCTGGCGAAGAAGCATGTGGATGCCGATCCGGCCGACTTCTCCCGCACCATGGATTGGGGGGTGCGGATGGTAATGCTGCTCGGCCTGCCCGCCATGATAGGCATTGCGGTGATGCGCGAGCCCATTTTGCGAGTGCTGTTCATGCGCGGCGAGTTCGGCCTGCATGAAGTGAGCATGTCGAGCGCGAGCCTGCTGGCCTCCACTACCGGTCTGCTCTCCCTGATGCTGATCAAGGTGCTGGCGCCCGGTTACTATGCCCGTCAGGACACCAAGACGCCGGTGCGGATCGGGGTGATGTCGATGATTGCCAACATGGTTTGCAACCTCATTTTCATCTACCCGCTCGGTTACGTGGGGTTGGCGCTCTCGACCGCCTGCTCGGGTACTCTGAATGCGGCCTTGCTGTTCAAGGGGTTGTACCAGCAGAGCGTCTATCGTCCCTCCCGCCATACCGGTGTGTTCTGCCTCAAGCTGCTGGTCGCCAGCGTGCTGATGGGAGGCGTGCTCGCCTATCTGTCGCCGGATCTGGCCCAGTGGGGTGCATGGAGCATGGGCAAGGCCAGTTTGCAGCTGACCATGCTGCTGTCGCTGGGGGCTGCGGTCTATGCCGTGGTGTTGCTACTGCTGGGCATTCGGCCGCGTCACCTTAAATCGGGGCAGTAGTAGTCGTGATCCTGCAGCGCCATGGGGATAGTGCCTCATGGCGCCGCCAAGGAGCGTGATTGGGCCCGGATAGTTGAAATCAGGCTATGAGGGCTGACCCTGCCTGCTGCCTGATATATAATCCGCCGATTTCCATGGCAGCAACGCACAAGGCACTGATGGAGCTTATTCGCGGCATTCACAATCTCAAGCCCCGTCACCGGGGATGTGTATTAACCATTGGCAACTTTGATGGGGTTCATCAGGGTCACCATGCGGTATTGGCACGTCTCAAGGAGAAAGCGGCCCAGCTGGGATTGCCCGCCTGCGTCATGCTGTTTGAGCCGCAGCCGCTGGAGCTGTTTGCCGGCACGGCTGCGCCCGCCCGGCTGAGCCGGTTGCGGGAGAAGTACGAAGCGCTGCAGGGGCTGCATATCGACCGCATGCTCTGTGTGCGCTTCAGCCACCGCTTTGCCGAGCAGGCGGCCTCGACCTTCATCGAGCGGCTGCTGGTCGAGAAGCTCGGAGTGCGCTATCTGGTGGTCGGCGACGATTTTCGCTTCGGCAAGGGGCGGGAAGGGGACTTCCACCTGCTGGAGGAGGCGGGCCATCGCTTCGGCTTCGAGGTGATCAGTACCCAGAGCTTCCAGCTCGAACGGCAGCGGGTCAGCAGCACCTTGGTGCGTGAAGCCCTCAAGGCGGGCCGCATGGCGGAGGTGGAGCTGATGCTCGGCCGCCCCTACACCATCAGCGGCCGGGTGGCCCACGGCGACAAGCTGGGGCGCACCATAGGTTTTCCCACCGCCAATCTGGCCCTCAAGCGTCAGGTGATCCCGGTCGGTGGCGTGTTTGCGGTGGAAGTGATATGTTCCGGCAAGACCTTCCCCGGTGTAGCCAATGTGGGTGTACGGCCGACCTTGAGCGGTACACAAGCCAGATTGGAAGTACATCTATTTGATTTTTCTGGTGATCTATATGGTCAGCAGGTCAAGGTGCTGCTTCGCCACAAGCTGCGCGAAGAGCAGAAGTTTGCCTCTTTCACTGCCTTGAAAGAGCAGATCGAACGAGATGCCCTGGCGGCCCGAGCCTGGTTCGGGCTGCCACAATTCAATTTACCCAGCACTCTTTTAGAAAAGAAGGGAACCCAGGACTGATGAGCGACTATAAACACACCCTGAATCTTCCGGAAACCGAGTTTCCGATGCGTGGCGATCTGGCCAAGCGCGAACCCAACATGCTGAAACGTTGGTACGATCAGGATCTCTACGGCGCTATTCGCCGCGCCAAAGCGGGCAAGCCTTCTTTCATTCTGCATGATGGCCCCCCCTATGCGAACGGCAATATTCACATCGGTCACTCGGTCAACAAGATCCTCAAAGACATCATCATCAAGTCCAAGGGCCTCTCCGGTTTTGATTCCCCCTATGTGCCGGGTTGGGATTGCCACGGTCTGCCTATCGAACTGAAAGTGGAAGGCATGGTCGGCAAGCCGGGCGAGAAGGTTTCCGCTGCCGAATTCCGCGCCGAGTGCCGCAAATACGCCAAGACCCAGATCGAAGCGCAGAAGACCGACTTCATCCGTCTGGGTGTGCTGGGTGACTGGGAACACCCCTACCTGACCATGGATTTTGGCACCGAAGCCAACATCATCCGCTCCATGGCCAAGATCGTTGAAAACGGTCACCTGCACAAAGGTTCCAAGCCGGTGCACTGGTGTACCGATTGCGGCTCCGCGCTGGCTGAAGCCGAAGTGGAGTACTACGACAAGAACTCTCCCTCCATCGATGTGCGCTTCAAGGCCGTTGATGAGGCGACCGTTGCCGCCAAGTTTGACTGCGCCGAAGGCCACACCGGCAAGGGCCCGATCTCTGCGGTGATCTGGACCACCACTCCGTGGACCCTGCCAGCCAACCGCGCCATCGCCATGCACGCCGACCTGGATTACGCACTGGTGCAGGTTGAAGGTGAGCATCCCGAGCGTCTGATCCTGGCCGCCGAGCTGGTCAAGGATGTGATGGATCGCGCCGGTATCGAGAAGTTCCACAATCTGGGTTACGCCAAGGGCGCCGCGCTCGAGCTGCTGCGCTTCAACCACCCCTTCTACAGCTTCGACGTGCCGGTGGTACTGGGTGACCACGTCACCCTGGATGCCGGTACCGGCGCTGTACACACCGCCCCTGGCCACGGTCAGGAAGACTTCGTGGTCGGTCAGAAGTACGGTCTGGAAGTGGCCAACCCGGTTGGCAGCAACGGTGTTTACCTGCCGGATACCGAACTGTTTGCCGGTCAGCATGTGTTCAAGGCCAACGCCTCCGTGATCGAAGTGCTGACCGAGCGCGGCGCCCTGTTGCATCACAAGGTGTTCAACCACTCCTATCCGCACTGCTGGCGTCATAAGACCCCTATCATCTTCCGTGCTACTCCACAGTGGTTCATCAGCATGGAGCAGAAGGGTCTGCGCAAGCGCGCACTGGAAGAGATCGAGCGCATCGAGAAGGACGGTATTGCCCAGCAAGGCCAGAGCGGCTGGGTACCGGCCTGGGGTAAAAACCGCATTCAGGCGATGGTCGAGAACCGTCCTGACTGGTGTATCTCCCGTCAGCGCACCTGGGGGGTGCCCATCTCTCTGTTCGTCCATAAAGAGACCCAGGAACTGCATCCGGAATCCGTGCGCCTGATGCACGAAGTAGCCAAGCGTGTCGAGCAGTCCGGCATTCAGGCATGGTGGGATCTGGACAAGGCGGAGCTGCTGGGTGCCGATGCCGACATGTACGACAAGGTGCCTGACACCCTCGACGTCTGGTTTGACTCCGGTTCTACCCACGCTTCCGTGGTTGATGCCCGTCCCGAGTTCAACGGCAAGCCGGCCGACATGTATCTGGAAGGTTCTGACCAGCACCGTGGCTGGTTCATGTCCTCCCTGATGATCGGCGTGGCCATGAAAGACAAGGCTCCCTACAACCAGGTACTGACTCACGGCTTCACTGTGGATGGTCAGGGTCGCAAGATGTCCAAGTCCATCGGCAACGTGGTCAGCCCGCAAGACGTAATGAACAAGCTGGGTGCCGACATCCTGCGTCTGTGGGTAGCGAGCACTGACTACACCGGCGAGATGACTGTCTCCGACGAGATCCTCAAGCGCTCTGCCGACGCTTATCGTCGTATTCGCAATACTGCCCGCTTCCTGCTGGCCAACCTGAACGGCTTCAATCCGGCGACCGACATGGTGGCACCTGCCGACATGGTAGTGGTGGATCGCTGGGCTGTGGGTCGTGCCAAAGCGGTACAGGCCGAGATCATGGCTGCATTCGACGAGTACAACTTCCACGGCGTAACTCAGAAGCTGATGCAGTTCTGCTCCATCGAGATGGGCTCCTTCTATCTGGATGTCATCAAGGATCGCCAGTACACCGCCAAGGCTGACAGCCTGGCCCGTCGCTCCTGCCAGACTGCCCTCTATCACATTGCCGAGGCCATGGTGCGCTGGATGGCGCCGATCATGAGCTTCACCGCTGATGAAATCTGGGCCCTGCTGCCGGGCGAGCGCGGCGAGTTCGTCTTCACCGAGGAGTGGTACGACGGCCTGTTCGGTCTGGAAGCGGGTGAATCTCTCAACGACGATTTCTGGGCCGAGATCCTCACCGTGCGTGGTGAAGTGAACAAGGCGCTGGAAGTGGCCCGTGGCGAGAAGCGTATCGGCGGTTCCCTACAGGCCGAACTGACCCTGTTCGCCAAGCCGGAGCTGGCTGCACGCCTGAACGCCCTGGCTGATGAGCTGCGCTTCGTGCTGCTCACCTCCAAAGCCAAGGTTGTGGAGGCTGACACTGCGCCGGAAGGCTCTGTGGCGACCGAGCGTGATGACCTGTGGTTGAGCGTGGCCCAGTCTGCTGCCGCCAAGTGCGACCGCTGCTGGCACCATGTAGAAGATGTGGGCACCATCGCGGGTCACGAAGAGATCTGTGGTCGCTGTGTGACCAACGTTGAGGGTGACGGCGAAACGCGTCAATTTGCCTGATGAACATGACTCAACATAAAAGCGGCCTGCGTTGGCTGTGGCTGGCAGTGCTGGCCTTTGTACTGGACCAGGCGAGCAAGCTCGCCGTGGTCAAGTTGCTGCCATTTGGTTACCCGGGGGTGGAGATCACCCCCTTCTTCAATCTGGTTCACGTCTACAACAAGGGCGCCGCATTCAGCTTCCTGGCTGATCAGGGGGGCTGGCAGCGCTGGTTCTTCGCGGTGCTGGCTTTTGCCATCTGTGGATTGCTGATCCACTGGCTGCGCAAGCAGTCGGTGACCCAGCGTTGGAGCGGTATCGCCTATTCACTCATCATCGGCGGCGCCCTCGGCAACGTCTTTGATCGACTGGTGTTGGGCCATGTGGTCGATTTCCTCGACTTCTACTGGCAGCGTGCGCACTGGCCGGCATTCAATCTGGCCGACAGCTTTATCTTTATCGGGGCCGCCATGATCGTGCTGGACGGTTTCCGTGGTGAGAAAAAGGAGCAGGCATGAGCCAGCAGATCACCGCTAACAGCAGCGTGCTGTTCCACTTCTCCATCAAGCTGGAAGATGGCTCGGTTGCCGACAGCACGGCGCTGCACGGCAAACCTGCCCGCCTGCGGATGGGCGATGGCAGCCTGACCCCCACCTTCGAGCAGTGTCTGCTGGGCCTGTGCGAAGGGGAGAGCAAGAGTTTTACTCTGGCGCCGGAAGAGGCCTTTGGTCTCTCCAATCCCGACAATATCTACCATCTCGACCGTGCCAAGTTTGGCGCCGAAGTGGAGCCAAAAGTCGGCACCATCATCCTGTTCGATCAGCCCAATGGCAGCGAGCTGCCGGGCATCATCCGGGCGGTAGCAGGAATGTCGGTGACGGTCGATTTCAACCATCCGCTGGCCGGTCATACCGTCACCTTCGAGGTGGAGATCCTGGGCGTTGATGATGAGGAGAAGGTGCATTAATGGATATTCTGCTCGCTAACCCTCGCGGTTTTTGCGCCGGTGTCGATCGCGCCATCAGCATTGTCGAGAGCGCGCTGGAGAAGTTCGGGGCCCCCATCTATGTCCGCCACGAAGTGGTGCATAACCGGTATGTGGTGAACAAGCTGAAAGAGGCGGGCGCAGTCTTCGTCGAGGAGCTGGACGAGGTGCCGGATGACAGCATCGTCATCTTCTCTGCCCATGGCGTGGCCAAGACAGTGCGCGAGATGGCCAAGTCCCGCGCCCTCAAAGTATTCGATGCCACCTGTCCGCTGGTGACCAAGGTTCATATGGAGGTGCATCGCGCCAGCCGCAAGGGCTCCGAAGCCGTGCTTATCGGTCATGCCGGCCACCCCGAGGTGATCGGCACCATGGGTCAGTACGAGAACCGTGAGGGTGGCATGTATCTGGTGGAGACGCCGGAAGATGTGGCCAAGCTCAAGGTGAAGAATCCGGATGACCTCTGCTTCGTCACCCAGACCACTCTGAGCGTGGATGAGACCTCTGACGTCATCGATGCGCTGCGCAAGCACTTCCCCAAGATCCAGGGGCCGCGCAAGGACGATATCTGCTACGCCACCCAGAACCGTCAGGATGCGGTGCGGGAGATGGCGGGGCTGGTGGACGCCATGCTGGTGGTGGGGTCTCGCAACTCCTCCAACTCCAACCGGCTGCGGGAGCTGGCCGAGAAGGTGGGCGCCAGGGCCTATCTTATCGACGATGCGTCGATGATCGAGGCGAGCTGGCTGGAAGGCGTGAAGGCGATCGGCGTCACTGCTGGCGCATCCGCCCCCGAGGTGCTGGTGCAAAACGTGATTGCGCGCCTGCGGGAGCTGGGTGGCAAGGTGGTTGCCGAGCATCCTGGCCGTGAAGAGAATGTAGTCTTTGAGGTTCCTCCCGAACTTAGAATAATTTGAGTGCAGCCAGGAAGGCTTAAGAATAAAGTGTGTTGATAATGACGCCGGGTTTGTTCAAGAGACAGGCTCGGCGTTAAACTTATGAAGCAGTCTGTCACCAAGGATGGGATATGATTGGATACTTTCGTGGCTTTTCTCTTATTGAGTTGATGATTGTCATCGCCATCGTGGCGATTCTTGGCACCATCGCTTATCCCGCCTATCAGCAATATGTGCTGACCAGTCATCGTGTCGAAGCCAAGAGCATGCTGTTGAATGCGGCCAATCGGCAAGAAACCTATTTTATGGATTTCAATCAGTATGCATCCTCTGCTGCTGCTCTTGGTATCAGTAGTGCATCTGAGAATGGTCTGTATCAATTATCCATTGCCGTATCAGGCAACACCTACACCTTGTCAGCCAGTGCTGGCTCGACGACAGCCCAAGCCAAAGATACCGATTGCACGGTGTTTTCCATTAATCAGTTGGGTGTCAAAAGTGCCTCTGGTGCAGCTAGCAATAGCTGTTGGGAATAACCATGGCCATTCATGTTTCATCACATGAGAGAGGATTCAGCCTGCTGGAGGTGATGATCACCGCTGTCATCCTGTCGCTGGGGCTGCTTGGTCTGGTTGCTTTGCAAACCCATTCCAAATTTGCCAGTTATGAAGCTCGTCAGCGTACTATCGCCAGTTGGTTGGCTAACGATATGGTTGAACGAGTACGGATAAATCGCGATAGCTGGACTGCATCCGGTGCAGTGACCGTCAATCTTGCCGCCAACTTGCCACGCCCTACATGCGCCGCTGCTGATGGCACAATCAGCGCGTGCAGTGCTGCAGATTTACGTAATGCCGACCTTCACTACTGGCAACAAGCCCTGCTTGGGGCCAGTGTTTCGGGGGCTGCATCCTCCCTGAATTCACCGATAGGCTGCGTGGTGCGGCGGGCCAATAATGTATTGGCTGTCGGGATATTCTGGGCTGGCAAGCAAGAGATATCTGATGGGGGGGCTGCCGCCGCAGCAACGCTGATCAATGAGTGTCAACTCTCGACAGCAAATAATCTTTCGAGGCGCCAGTTTATTCTGACGACGACTTTATGAATTCTCGCGGTTTCACGCTGGTAGAGTGGCTAGTCGCTATGCTGCTCGGTCTATTTTTGTTGGCGGGGGTATTCACAGTTTTTGTGATGTCTCGTTCCAGCTCTGAAGATGCCTTTGATCAAAGTGAATTACAGGAAAATGGTCGATTGGCCATTCGGCTGATTAGTCAGGATATCAAATGGGCCGGTTTTTTTGGCGCCTATACCGGCCAATCAACCCAGGTTGGCTCCTCACTGTCGCTCAGCACTGGCAGTACCATTTTATCAGCCAGTGATTGTCTGGATGAGCGCTCTGTCGGTAGTTTGCCATCACCTCTTGGGCCAATTCGCGGGCTTTGGGTTTCACGGGTCTCCGCAAGCAAAGGATTGAGTGGTTTTACTTGTATTGATGCCAACGATCGAGTGGCAAACTCCGATGTAATCAGTATCAAGCGACTGGTAGGGCGTCCTATACCAGCATCAGAGGGATTGGATACAAACCGCTTTTATATGGCAACCAATAGTCAGGAGGCGAGAGTCATCAAGGGGGGTGAAACCCGACCACTCTTTGGTGCCAATAATGAGAGCCAGATCTGGGAATACCAACACTACATTTATTACTTGTCGCAAGAAGATGGCATTCCTGTTTTGCGCAAGCGCTATTTGACCGTCAATGGTGGTTCTTCTCTTATTGGTGGCGCCATGGCTGAAGGGGTTGAACATATGGTGTTGATGTATGGTGTTGATGACTCCTTGATCCCTGATGGACGCATAGACAGATATATGTCAACGGACCAAATGACAACACAGCGCTGGAATGAGGGGCGAGTATTGGGGGCTAGGCTTTTCTTGCTGATTAGAGCCACTCGGGAATCAAGTCGCTATAAGAATAACAATAGCTATCAACTTGGTAATATTACGGTTAATGGTGGTGGTGATGGTTATCGCCGTCTGCTCTTGGAAAGCAGTATTGCATTACGCAATCAACAAATAACCACCCGAGGTGGAACATGAGATTGGTTAAAAAAAACCAGGGTGTAGCATTGATCGTTGCACTGGTTATTCTGGTTCCCTTGACTCTGATTGCGGTAGTCGTAATGCAATCCAGTGGTATGAGTCTGAAGATGGCGGGTTCTAGTGCCAGTTTGCAACGGGCGGAGCACGAAGTTGAAGGCACTCTGGAGTCTGCATTGAGCGATACTTCTCTCTCAACACAAATTGCTACACAGGCTATTGGGGTTTCAGCTGCAATAGGCACTACAACTCCAACTGCAACCCTGACAGTCAATACAGAAAGTGTATGCAAACGCAAATTTGAAGCCAGTAGCCAGAATGTAACACCAGCTTGTCGTTATGCTGAAGCCACCACATCCAGTACTTATGGCAAGGTGAATAGCCAAATGACCTTTACTGCCGGGGTAGAACAACCCTTGCTCAGTGCCAATTAGGGAGCCAGTTATGAACATAAGGAACTGTTTATTAACAAGCTTGCTGGTATTGTGTTGCGGAATATCAGGGGGATCTTTGGCGGTAGGTACTGGTTATTCAGATGATACCGAGTTGTTTATTTATGACTTTGCCAAGGCGGGGGACTTTCGCCCTAAGGTGCTCTTTATTTTCGATAACTCGGGGAGTATGAAAAATACAACCGAAGTTGCTAAAGAGCCTTATGACTCATCGATAAGTTATCCATCGTTGGCTAATGATCCAGATGTTAATAATAGCAATCGTTTCATCTATTTCTCCACTGATGGAAAAGTTCCCACTATCAACAGTACCAAACGTTTTAGTGAGAATTTAAATGCATGTGCGACATCTAAAGGCCCTCTAAATAATGTGGGCCGATTTCAGTCACGAGTTTGGGGATATGAAATATATGATAGAAATAGAAAGGGGCGTTGGCGTTCTCTAAATGATTTTGATATTTACAGTATAATAATTGCAGATTGCCAGCAAGATATTGATGAGCAAAACGCAAACAATCAATATTCAGGCCCATATTCAACATATATTGTTGATGGTTATCCCGTTGACAAGCCAAATCGCACAACGGGAAGCTGGTTTTACACATCAAATGTAGCCAATGCTCTTGATAGTGGTAGTTCTACCCAGATCTCATTATTTACGGCAAATTATGTCCGTTGGTATTACGGTAGTACAGGTGTGTCAACACAAACTCGATTAAAAGTTGCTCAGGATGCAGTCAAAGAACTGGTTTTGGCTACGCCAGCTGTCGATTTTGGTCTGGCAGTTTTTAACTACAATGATGGCAATGAACCAGGCAGTAGAAATGGCGGAAGAATAATCCGCAATATTGTAGGTAACGATGCCATCCTCACCTCTGGTAAAAGCGGTGCGCAGGATTTGATTGACAAGGTAAATAGTTTGAGCTCTGACACTTGGACTCCCTTGTGTGAAACACTATATGAATCATATAGATACTTTGGCGGTTTGGGGGTGTACTTTGGTGACGATGATGTAAATCGTACTCCCAAGCGGGATAGCAATGCTGAAGTAACATCAGGTATATATAAAACCCCCTATGATAAATGCTCCAATAATGGTTATATCATCTATATGACAGATGGTGAACCAACCAATGATAAAGCAGCAGATTCCCTTGTCGCTAACCTGATCAGCACGTTATCTACAGAGGATAAGGTTGCTTATGGCGGCTTGGTTAGTTATGGGTCTTCTGGTGAAAAAAGCTATCTTGCTGCACTTGCCGGATATATGAAAAACAATGATGTAAACACCTCGGCTATTGGCAAACAAACAGTCACAACATTCACCGTGGGTTTTGGAGATGAAGCAATTAAGGGGGCCGGTGCATTATTGGCAGAGACCGCTCGTCGTGGTGGGGGTAAATACTATCCGGCAACCGATGCAACCCAACTTAACGAAGCATTAAAATCATCATTATTAGCTATCTTGAAAATGAATACCTCGCTGGTCTCTCCCGCCATTGCCACTAATAACTTTGACCGTACTCGCAGTCTGAATAATATTTATTATGCAATGTTTGAGCCTGGTTCTGGTCCACGATGGAAGGGAAATCTTAAAAAGCTGGTTCTGAATCCAGATAAGGGTTATGTAGTCGATCAGAGTGGCTTACCTGCGATATCCAGTGATGGAACAATTCTTGAATCAGCAAAAACCTATTGGTCATCCACCAGTGATGGTAACAAGGTTGCCGAGGGTGGGGTACAAGAGATACTGGCGGCTAAAACCAATCGCAATCTTTATATTATTCCCCCTTCCACTAATACATTAACTCCCTTTAGCAAGTCTATTCTTGAGGGCATGGCAGGCGGGGCGACGCAGCTACGCACTGTCATGAAGCTTGATAGTGCGGATAGCATGGATGACCTGCTTAATTGGACCAAGGGGATTGATGCGTTTGATGAGAATCAGGATGGTGATAGAACAGATAATCGGGAGCATATTCTTGGTGACCCTTTGCATTCACGGCCATTAGTGATCAACTACGGTTGTACAAGGTCGACAGGACAGACTACATGTACACCTGACTTGCGCATCGTGATGGGAAGTAATGCCGGCTTCTTGCATATGTTTAAAGACAGCGGCACCACGGTTGATGAAAGCTGGGCCGTTATGCCCTATCAATTTATCGCGAATCAGAAAGCGCTGCGAGAGAACCTGGACTCATCAGTGCATCTCTATGGTGTGGATGCATCGCCGACAGTGCTGGTCAATGAGCAAGTAAAAGATGGTCATATCAAGTCGTCACAAGGTGACAAGGTGTGGTTATTCACTGGGCTGCGGGGTGGTGGCAAGGCCTATTATGCGTTGAATATATCCAATCCGGACTCCCCTTCGCTGATGTGGCGGTTGGATAAAAACAGCGCCGGTTTCAGCAAACTAGGCGAGACCTGGTCGATCCCCGAGGTTGCGTTTATTCCCGGTTATTACACAGAAACCAATGGTAAAAAAACTTATAAGCCAGTCCTGATATTCTCTGGAGGTTATGATCAGGCCAAGAGCTATTTGGGCCAGGGGGCTGAAGACAGTGAAGGGTTGGGTATTTATATCGTGGATGCTGAGGTCGGCACGCTGTTGTTCAGCTTTACCCCGGATGCGGCTAGTGCAACCAACAAACAGGTTGCAGGCATGGTTTATAGTATGCCTGGCGCTGTTTCTGTGCTGGACAGCGATGGAGATGGTGTATCTGATCGGGTTTATGCGGGTGATACCGGCGGCCAGATCTGGCGCATCGACATGAAGGGGACAGAAAAATCCAAATGGACTGCCATCAAGTTTGCCAGTTTGGGAAATGCACATTTAAGTGGAACTACCAAGAAGCTGGAAGATGATCGCCGTTTCTTTACCCAGCCCGTATTGGTGCGCACCATTAATAAAGGTTGGAAGTATGATGGTACAAATTATCTTTACAGTGAGCGTCCGTTTGATGCCGTATTGATAGGCAGTGGTGATAGAAACCGCCCCTCCTCGGAGGCGACAACCCAAAATGTGTATGTGATGCTACGTGACTACAATGTTAATCCAACCTTGTTTGGGGCAACGTCTGAACCAGCTGTGCCATCAAGTATCACACTGAACGATCTCTACGATGTGACCAGCGATCCCTTTACGGGTTTGAATGAAGAGCAGATTGTAAACACCACCAAGGCGTTGACCAGCAAGTTGGGATGGAAATTCTGGCTCAATGAAAGCGGTGAAAAATCAATGGGGGCTGGTTTGGTGTTGCAAGGCAAGCTCTATTTCACCTCCTTCTTGCCTCAGGTACAGGACTTCCAACAATGTACGATTCAATCGATCGGTGCCATGCGCCAATATATGATTGATATGCACTATGGCACTTCTTTCAAATATGTACTGGATAACAACAATCAGGAAGTTATTCAGCGTTACGTAGAGGTGCAAAATAAGGTTGCTGATGATCTGGTTATTCATGGTGGGGATGATGGCCGGATCAGGATTATAGGTGGTGCTCCGGGCAAGGAGGTCATCCTCAAAGATGATGGGAAGGGAGAGCCTGAGCGCTGTACCGGTGAAGGAGAATGCTCACAAGGTGCGGAAGAGGCAAAAATGGATATGTCTCCCAAGAAAATCTATCTGTATGAAGGAGAACAGGGATGAAACGCATGCTGCTCTGGTGTGTGAGCTTGCCCTTGTTGGTTCATGCCCAAACGGAAGACATAAAATGTTATGTCACTCTGGAAGGTGGCGTGCAGATGGTGTTGCAGCAACCGGTAACTGATACGAGCAAGGCAAATCTGGTCAGGGTGTTTAAACAGAAAGGTTATGAGATTGATGGGGTGGTACATCTTGTCACAGAGGTAATCGAGTGCGTTCCTTTGGCGGCTACCTTTTCGCTGGCTGATGCAAAAAAACAAGATGAAATCCAACCCAGATAACGTTGGTTATTGAGTAGGGTAAAGGGGCTAAGAACAACTCAGCCCCTTTTTTTCGCTTCTGCTTCTGCCGGATGGGGAAACGATGATATCGACTCGAGGTGCCTGGTCGATACAAAACCGGAGTGTCATGTTGGTGCCAATCGCAGTGCCATCTGGACTGAATCGCACAAATTGTCGATTGGCCGTCACGGTATGTTTTTCAAGAAAGGGTTCTGTTGCTGATAACAAGATATCGCCATTTGCAATATCGAACTGGCGATCCTGATTGATGTCGAGAAAGACAAGCATGCGCTGGGCGCCAGCTTGATTTGCGAGTACGCAGCTTTCTTTTGTGGAGTTCCTGACAGGCATGGCAAGACATGCCGTGACGGGTTGCTGCTGTGTGATGGCTTGTCGTTGGCCGAAGATCAGGTGGTCCTGCAGGTTTCTTGTGTAGATGTCGCTGTCGGTAGATGTCAGCAGATTTGCCAATGACGGCAGTCCTAATGTCAGCAGGATGGTTGTCAGGCTTGCCGATATCAAAAACTCAAGCAGGGTAAATCCATTTCGTGCCATAGCGTATGAGTCCTTATTCAAAGGAGACTCTAAGCATAGCTATTGGATTGAAATGGATCCTTTTTGTGCTCGTGTGTGTTTCGCGGTAGTTAATGCTGGTCATGGACATACTGCACCACTTGCCTGGCTATGGGCACGCCCGGCAGGCATAACTTCAATCTGAACGCCCTTTTCGCCGCTTACACAGAGTGAAAAGATGACCTCGCTGTCAGACGTAATGGTGCCATCTGGGGTGAAGCGCAGCGCCTGTGCATCTGCAGAAATGGCCAGTTCTGCAGGAAACTCTGGACTTGCCGTCAGAGTTGTTTCGCTGCCATTGAGCTTCTGATCGCTATTAGTATCGATAAAAGCGATCTGCCGGGTCGCTCCATTTTGATTGGCAGTAACGCACTCTTCTACAGAATTATTGATAGTGGTCAGGCAGAGAGTAACCGTTTGCTGGTTAGAGATAGCCTGTTGTCTGGCATAGTTTAAGTGGTTGAGAAGGCTTTTTTCCTGGGTCGCCAAATTATTGCTGCCAAGCAGGTTAGAGAGGGAAGGAATACCAATCCCCAACAGAATGACGCCCAGCGCAATGGCTATCATCAACTCCATCAGGGTAAATCCGGCGTTTTTCATATCTGCGAAGGCCTGTCGTTCCGTGACTATCTACAGCTTATCCTTCCCGCAGGTTGCTGTCACACGGTTACGCCTGTCTTGAACTGGCAGATTGCCCCCCTTTTCTTTATCATTCCCCATCATTTTCGAATTCAAGATGCATCGCCATGGCAAAAGCCCTCTCTCTGATGCTTGCCCAGTTGAATCTGACGGTAGGCGCCATCGAAGATAACACTGACAAAGTGCTCGCTGCTGCGGCTCAGGCCGAACAGCAAGGTGCCGATCTGCTCGTCTGCTCCGAGCTGGCCCTGACCGGTTATCCACCGGAAGATCTGCTGCTGCGCGCCGATCTGATGATGCGGGTCGAAGCCGCGTTGGCTCGTGTTGCCGAATGGCAGGGCAACTGTGCCATTTTGGTGGGGCATCCCTGGCGTGAAGGGGAGGCGCTCTACAACGCGGCGTCACTCTATGAGCAGGGCAAGCTGATTGCCCGTTACTTCAAGCAGGACTTGCCCAACTACGGCGTGTTTGATGAGAAGCGCTACTTCACCGCGGCAACCGAGACCTGCGTGGTGCCGTTCCGTGGTCACCAGCTGGGGCTGCTCATCTGTGAAGATCTGTGGCAGCCGGGCCCGGCGCTGGCCGCCAAGGCGGCGGGTGCCGAGCTGCTGCTCACCATCAATGCGTCGCCCTATGATCAGGAGAAACCCTGGATCCGCCGCGAGCTGATGGCGGAGCGCTGCGATCAGACCGGTCTGCCGCTGGTCTACCTCAATCAGGTGTGCGGTCAGGATGAGCTGATTTTCGACGGCTGCTCCAAGGTGTTCAGTAGCCAGGGCGAGTTGACTCACAAGCTGGCCCCGTTTGCCGAAGAGCTGGCGCTGGTACGTTTTGCTGATGGCCAGCCGGTGAAAGAGTGTGAACCGGCTGCGCCGCTTGAGCCGTTGGCAGAGACCTATCAGGCGCTGGTGCTGGCAGTGCGCGACTACGTTACCAAGAACGGCTTCCACGGCGCTGTGCTGGGTCTCTCCGGTGGGATCGACTCGGCGCTGACGCTGGCCATCGCGGCCGATGCCATCGGGGCCGACAAGGTGCAGGCGGTGATGATGCCGTTCCGCTACACAGCACAGATGAGTGTGGAAGATGCCAAGGAGCAGGCCGAGCGGATGGGGGTTGAGTTCAACATCATCTCCATCGAGCCGATGTTCGAAGGATTTATGACCCAGCTGGCGCCGCTTTTTGAAGGCACCGCCCGCGATACGACCGAAGAGAACCTGCAGGCCCGCTGCCGCGGCGTGCTGCTGATGGCGCTCTCCAACAAACGTCGTCGTATCGTGCTGACCACTGGCAACAAGAGCGAAATGGCAGTCGGTTATGCCACGCTGTACGGTGACATGGCGGGCGGTTTCGACGTGCTGAAAGATGTGCCCAAGACGCTGGTTTTCAAGCTGTGCGAATATCGCAACTCGGTTGACTACGTGATCCCGCAGCGGGTTATCGACCGCCCCCCTTCGGCAGAATTGGCGCCGGATCAGGTGGATCAGGACAGCCTGCCGCCATACGACATCCTCGATGCCATCCTCAAACGTTACGTGGAAGAGGATGCCTCGGTCGCCGACATGGTGGCAGAGGGCTTCGAGGAGGCGGTGGTGCGCAAGGTGATCCGCCTCGTGGACCTCAACGAATACAAGCGCCGTCAGGCGGCGGTCGGGCCCCGCATTACGGCTCGCAATTTTGGTAAGGATCGCCGTTACCCCATTACATCCGGGTTCGGCAAACAGAACTGGTAAGGAGTCACCATGAAGAAGATTGAAGCCATCATCAAACCGTTCAAGCTGGACGATGTGCGCGAGGCCCTGGCCGAGATCGGCATCAACGGCATGACCGTATCCGAAGTCAAAGGCTTCGGCCGCCAGAAGGGCCATACCGAGCTCTATCGCGGCGCCGAATATATGGTCGACTTCCTGCCGAAAGTGAAGGTGGAGCTGGTGGTGCAGGACGAGGATCTCGATGCCTGTCTGGAAGCGATCCAGAACACCGCCCGTACTGGCAAGATTGGTGATGGCAAGATCTTCGTCTGCGAGGTGGAGCGTGTCATTCGTATCCGTACCGGCGAAGAGAACGAAGACGCGATCTGACCTTGGCTATCTCTTTACCTGACCAGCGGCGTGAAGCGCGACCTCATTTGATGGGGTGGATGCGTTTTGCTGTGGTCGCCAGCCTGTTGGCGGGCCTGACCGCCTGTAGTACCCGTCCACCGGCTCAGCCGGAGAATCTGTGCCAGATCTTTCGCGAGAAGCCTGACTGGCACAAGGCCGCGCTCAAGATGAACGAGAAGTGGGGGACGCCGATCCATGTGGTGATGGCCATGATGTATCAGGAGTCCTCTTACGTACATGATGCCCAGCCGCCGATGCAGTATTTCCTCTTCATCCCGACCGGGCGGGCCAGTTCGGCTTATGGTTATGCTCAGGTCAAAGATGAAACCTGGGCGGATTACCAGCGGGAAACCGGCAACAGCTGGAGTGACCGCGATGACTTTGCCGACGCCATCGATTTTATGGGTTGGTACACTAACAAGGCCCAGCGGCTAAATGGCACCTCCAAGTGGGATGCCTATGGCCAGTACCTCAACTATCACGAAGGGTGGGGTGGCTACCGGCGTGGCAGCTATCGCAGCAAGGGGTGGTTGATGAAGACCTCTCGCAAAGTGGAAGCTCGCGCCCAGCGCTACGGCGCCCAGTACCGTCAATGCAAGGATCAGCTCTCCCGTGGGGGCTGGTTCTGGTAACCAAATCAGGAGTCAGAAATGCCGTTATTGGACAGTTTTACCGTTGACCACACCCGTATGGAAGCGCCAGCGGTGCGTGTGGCCAAGACCATGCAGACCCCGAACAAGGACACCATTACTGTGTTCGACCTGCGTTTCTGCGTACCGAATCAGGAGATCCTCTCCGAGCGCGGTATCCATACGCTGGAGCACCTGTTCGCCGGTTTTATGCGTGATCACCTGAACGGCAATGGCGTGGAGATCATCGATATCTCCCCCATGGGTTGCCGTACCGGCTTCTACATGAGCCTGATCGGCGCGCCGGACGAAGCCCGTGTTGGCGCAGCCTGGCAGGCAGCCATGAGCGACGTGCTGACCGTGCAGGATCAGGCCAAGATCCCCGAGCTGAACGAGTATCAGTGCGGCACCTACAGCATGCACTCGCTGGAAGAGGCGCACGCCATCGCCCGTCATGTGCTGGAGCGCGGTATCGGCGTCAACCACAACGACGAGCTGGCCCTGCCGGAAGAGAAGCTGAAGAGTCTGTGAGGCTGATGAGCTGCCGCTCATCAGATAACCTTTTCAGGATATGTTAAAAGAGCCGGTCAGCCATGCTGACCGGCTCTATTTTATTCAGCCCGATCGCGGTTATGGGGATGACTTGCTCCTCTTGCTGACTCTGATTAGGATGGTTTTTGACCTGAACCTGTTGGCGGAGGTGTGACGATGAAAGGGGTATTGCTGCGTTGGCTGGCCCGTTATGACGCGTGGTGCGAGGAGTGGGGGCTCACCCGGGAAAACCGGCGCTGTTGCACGCCGGTTCGTTATGATGATGATTCAAGCAAAGAGCGTGTGTGTGCAGAAGAGGCCGAGTTCAATCAAAATTGCGGCTCACGACACCGGTGACGCTGTTGTATTCGAAGCCGAGGCCGTTTTCATACTCCGAGCCAGTCTGGAAGCGGCCCATCGAATCGCGCAAGATATAGCGGCAGTTATCGTGGCTTAGTCCATTTTCGACTTGGCTGCGGATTTCAATTATTTGCGAGTAATAATCAGCCTTTTCCTCTAATTGTTTTGAGACTGTCTGGTCTGTATCGAGGATGGCCTTGAATAGTAGTTCGCAGTCGTTAATGCTGCTGACGGATATCTGGTTACTACTGCCTCCGGTGAAAATGACATCAGTTTCTTTAAGAGCCGGATCTTCTTCTGTTCCAACCGGCCAGCCATAGTGGTTGATATCCAAATCTTTATTGCCCATTCCACTGAAGTTATACAGTGCCAGGTCTTGCCCCTGCACTTTCACCGCCCAGCCAGCATGAGCCAGCTGAACTGCACTGGCAAAGCTGCCAGCGGTCGCCGAGACCGTGCTTTTCAGGGCATCATCCTTGATATTGATAAAGCGGGGCAGGGCGGTGACGGCCAGGATACCCAGCACTATGATCACCAGCACCAGTTCAATCAGGGTAAAGCCGTTGTTTCTGTTGTTCATCATGTTCAATGACCCATTAAATACCGCAAACAGGTGTGAGTGATATGCAGCTGATAGATACCCATTGCCATCTCGACTTTCCGGTGTTCGACCAAGACAGGGAGGCGCTGCTGGCCCGTTGTCGGGCATTAGGGGTGACGGAGTATATCATTCCTGCCATCGCAGAGGATAACTGGACTCGTGTGATGGCACTGGCAGATCAGCATGACGGCCTCTTTTATGGTCTGGGCATTCATCCCTGGTATGCCGGTGAGCAGCGTGAGAGGGTGATGGAACGGCTGCGAGCGCTGGTGATGAGCCAACCTGCTAGGCTGGTGGCTATCGGTGAGTGTGGGCTGGACCTCCGTTCTCACGTGCCGCAGGAGGGGCAGCTTGCGCTGTTTGAGGCTCAGATCCGGCTGGCTGCAGATGCCGGGCTCCCCCTGATGATCCACTCGGTGCGCGCCAATGACACTGTGGCCAAGCTGTTGCGCCGCTTCAAGCCGCCTCGTGGTGGGGTGATCCATGCTTTCAGCGGTTCGTTGCAGCAGGCGGAGGCTTTCTGGCAACTGGGCTTTCGACTCGGGGTGGGCGGGGTAATCAGTTTTGAACGGGCGAACAAGACGCGAGAGGTATTTCGGGCTATGCCGCTCGAGGCCCTGGTGCTGGAAACCGATTCGCCAGATATGCCGTTGCAAGGCGTACAAGGCTCCCGAAATACACCGGAAGCTCTGCCGAAAATAGCGGAAATATTGATGACATTGCGGGATGAACCATCGGCAGATGTTGCCAAGGTGTTATTTGAAACTGCCCAACATATTTTCCATCACGACCAATAGCCATGAAACAAATTCGCAACACCTGATTTAGTTGTCAGGAAAAAAAATGAGCGTAAAAATCGTTTGCTGTCTAATTTTGTGACACTTGGACATTTTGATAACGATAAAATGTGACCAGCATTCTATTTTATCGGACTTTAATTAGTATAATGCGCACCCCTTGATTAGTTGGGTTTAATAACAACTCGCTAACAAGCCAGGTGCTACTAGAGGAAGATAATAATGAATTTGTTCATGGGTCTGGTAGGGATGGCGACGCTCGTCCTTATCGCGGTGCTGTTCTCCAGCAATCGCAAGGCAATCAACGTCCGTACCGTTGTCGGTGCGTTCGCAATTCAAGCCGGTCTGGGGGCGTTTGTTCTCTATGTTCCGGTTGGTCGCGATATCCTGGTCGGCGTGTCCGACGCGGTATCCAGCGTGATCAGCTACGGCCAGAACGGGATCGACTTCCTGTTTGGCGGTCTGGTCAGCAACAAGATGTTTGAAGTGTTCGGTGGCGGCGGCTTTGTCTTTGCCTTCCGTGTTCTGCCAGTCATCATCTTCTTCTCTTCCCTGATTGCAGTGCTCTACTACCTGGGCATCATGCAGATGGTCATCAAGTTGCTGGGCGGCGGCCTGCAGAAAGTACTGGGTACTTCCCGCACCGAATCCCTCTCCGCAACTGCCAACATCTTCGTCGGTCAGACCGAAGCGCCGCTGGTGGTTCGTCCCTACATCGCCAAGATGACTGACTCCGAGCTGTTCGCCGTCATGTGTGGTGGTCTGGCTTCCGTTGCCGGTTCCGTACTGGCAGGTTACGCCTCCATGGGCGTGAAGATGGAGTACCTGATTGCTGCCTCCTTCATGGCTGCACCGGGTGGTCTGCTGTTCGCCAAGCTGCTGGTTCCCGAAACCGAGACCCCGAACTACGACGAAAGTTCTGCCGATGCCGAGCTGGATGACAAGCCTGCCAACGTCATTGACGCTGCTGCTGCTGGCGCTTCTGCCGGTATGCAACTGGCCCTGAACGTCGGCGCCATGCTGCTGGCCTTCATCGGTCTGATTGCCATGATCAACGGCATCTTCTCCGGTGTGGGTGGCTGGTTCGGTTATCCGCAACTCTCTCTGGAACTGCTGCTGGGCTGGATCTTCTCCCCGCTGGCCTTCCTGATCGGTGTGCCCTGGAATGAAGCAGTGGTTGCCGGTTCCTTCATCGGTCAGAAGCTGGTAGTGAACGAGTTCGTGGCTTACCTGAACTTCGCTCCGTACCTGAAAGACGAAGTGCTGATCAACGGTGTGGCCATGTCCGATCACACCAAGGCGATTATCTCCTTCGCACTGTGTGGTTTTGCCAACCTCTCCTCTGTTGCCATCCTGCTGGGTGGTCTGGGGTCCATGGCGCCGAACCGCCGCGGCACCATTGCACGCTTTGGTCTGAAAGCCGTACTGGCTGGCTCTCTGTCCAACCTGATGTCTGCCACTATCGCAGGCTTCTTCCTGGCACTGTCCGGCATGTAATCGCCGCCTGACTGACAGGGTATAAACACGAACGCCACGGCATCTGCCGTGGCGTTCGCGTATGGAGCGGTGACAACCGTTTTCCTATCTAAACTAATAATAAAATGAGTCAAATCGGAGGTTATATGAATGAAGTGCTACTGGCGATGGTGGCCGGCTTTATAGTTGGTTTGTTGTTTTCTTTCCTCAAATTGCCGATCCCGGCGCCTCCCGTTTTATCCGGGGTAATGGGGATCGTCGGGGTCTATCTGGGGGGATTGGCCTACTCCTGGATCCTGACCCGTTTCTTTTCGTAAGGCTTTTTTAGACCTGGATTTGTCAGATGTGAGGTACCTCTGAAATTGGCAAATCCGGCTTGCAAACAGGGGGTATCTCGGCTGAAATAGGCGTTGCCAGCAGGGTGCTGGCAATGACTAATACTCGATGAAATCGGGTGTTGGCGGTCAAATGGAATTGATTGGGAAGTCGGGTCAGATGTTGTCGGCCTTTCTCAAGTCTTCATGGAACCAAGTCCGCACTTTTGTAAGAAAGTGACAGGGCTCTTGCCTTATTTACAGTCGCAGTGCCTGCAGGGTGTTTTGAATAGCATCCCGATAGTGCCGGTGCCTTCGCACTGTAATTCCATTCCCGTATAGCTGGGGATTACTGCCTGTGCATCCATCGCTGGATGGTATGGTGGTGCCCGGTTATCTGGATTAAATCGAGACTTTGGAGAACAGAATGACTGATCTGAAAGTGGCCGCTCAGCGCGCCCTGAACCTGATGGACCTGACCACCCTGAACGACGACGACACCGATCAGAAGGTGATCGACCTGTGCCATAAGGCCAAGTCACCGGCTGGCCTGACCGCCGCCGTCTGCATCTACCCCCGTTTTATCCCTATCGCTCGCAAGACACTGCGTGAGATCGGCGCTGCCGACGTACGCATTGCGACCGTGACCAACTTCCCGCACGGCAACGACGACATCGAGATCGCCGTGGCCGAGACCCGTGCCGCTGTCGCCTACGGTGCTGACGAAGTGGACGTGGTGTTCCCGTACCGCGCCTTCATGGCCGGTAATGAACAGATCGGTTTTGATCTGGTCAAAGCCTGTAAAGAGGCCTGCGGTGCCAACGTGCTGCTGAAAGTGATCATCGAAACCGGCGAGCTGAAAGAAGAGGCGCTGATCCGTCGTGCTTCCGAAATCTGTATCGATGCCGGTGCCGACTTCATCAAGACCTCCACCGGCAAGGTGCCGGTCAATGCGACCCCGGAAGCGGCGCGGATCATGATGGAAGTGATCAAGGCCAAGAATCCGAAAGTCGGCTTCAAGCCTGCCGGTGGCGTGAAAGATGCCGCCGTTGCCGGTCAGTATCTGGCCATGGCCGAAGAGATCCTCGGCAACGACTGGGTGTCCGCCCGTACCTTCCGCTTTGGTGCATCCAGCCTGCTGGCTAGTCTGCTGGCCACTCTGGGGCATGGCGACAAGCCAGCCAACACCAGCGGTTACTAATAGGTTGATGAGAGGGCGGACTGCTGTCCGCCCTGTTAGCCCCCACCATGCGGTGTGCGGGCAAGGATTCAGGCTTGTGTAACGCCAGCAATGGCGGAGGGAATGAAAGATGTTTTTGCCTCAAGAAATTATTCGCAAGAAGCGCAACGGTGAAGCGCTCAGTACCCAAGAAATTCAATTCTTCGTTCAGGGCATTACCAACAACACCATCGGCGAGGGGCAGATTGCGGCGCTGGCGATGGCGGTCTACTTCAAAGACATGACCATGGATGAGCGGGTTGCCCTGACCTGCGCCATGCGCGACTCCGGCATGGTGCTGACCTGGGATCACCTCAATCTGGGTGGCCCGATTGTCGACAAGCACTCCACCGGCGGGGTGGGGGACGTTGTCTCCCTGATGCTTGGCCCGATGGTCGCTGCGTGCGGCGGTTTCGTGCCGATGATCTCCGGCCGTGGCCTGGGCCACACCGGTGGTACCCTCGACAAGCTGGACGCCATTCCCGGCTACCAGACCTCGGTCGACAACGATCGTTTCCTGAAAGTGGTGAAAGAGGCGGGTGTCGCCATCATCGGCCAGACCGGCGATCTCGCCCCCGCTGACAAGCGTATCTATGCAGTACGGGACATCACCGCCACCGTCGAATCTGTCGCGATGATCACCGGCTCCATCCTCTCCAAGAAGCTCGCCTCCGGGCTCGAAGCGCTGGTGATGGATGTGAAAGTGGGCTCCGGCGCCTTTATGCCGACTTTTGAAGCCTCCGAAGAGCTGGCCAAGAGCATTGTGGCCGTGGCCAACGGCGCCGGCTGCCGCACCTCTGCGCTCTTGACCGATATGAACCAGGTGCTGGCCTCCAGCGCCGGTAACGCGGTGGAAGTGCGCGAAGCGGTGCGCTACCTGACCGGTGAATACCGTAACCCGCGGATTCACGAAGTGACCATGGCGCTGTGCGCCGAGATGCTGATCTCTGCAGGCTTGGCCAGCGACGAGCGCGATGCCCGTGCCAAGCTGCAGGCGGTGCTGGATAACGGCAAGGCGGCCGAGATCTTCGGTCGCATGGTGACAGGTCTCGGTGGCCCGGCCGATTTTATGGAGCGTTACGACGCTTACCTGCCCAAGGCTGCCATCGTGCGCCCGGTTTTCGCGGCCAACAGTGGCTTCGTGACCGCCATGGATACCCGCGAGCTGGGTCTGGCTGTGGTCGCCATGGGCGGCGGTCGCCGCGCTGCCGGTGACAAACTTGATTATGCAGTCGGTCTGACCGACTTTATCCGCCTGGGTCAAAGCGTCGATGCTGACAAGCCGATCGCGATGATCCACGCTCAGACTGAAGAGCAATATGCTCAGGCTGCCAGCATGGTGCAGGCGGCTGTCCGGATTGGTGGCGAGCGGCCGGAGGCACTGCCTGAAGTGTACCGCCGTATCACCCTGGCCGATTTGTAACAAGGGGAAGACCCATGAAACGTACCTTTATTCTGATGATGGACTCTTTCGGTATTGGCGCTGCTGCCGACGCCGACAAGTTCGGAGATGTGGGTGCCAACACCCTTGGCCATATCGCCAAGGCGTGTGCGGCAGGTGAAATTGAAGGCCGTGGCGCCCTCAATCTACCCAACCTCAACAAGCTGGGCCTGGGCCACGCTTGCGAGCAGGCTTCCGGCTACTTCCCGGAAGGGCTGAAAAAAGATATCGAGGTGGTCGGTGCCTACGGCTTTGCTCAGGAGCTCTCCTCCGGCAAGGACACCCCGTCCGGTCACTGGGAGATCGCCGGTGTGCCCGTGCTGTTCGAGTGGGGCTACTTCAAGGATCACCACAACAGCTTCCCGCAGGAGCTGCTGGACGCCATCGTCGAGAAGGCTGGTCTGCCGGGATATCTGGGTAACTGCCACGCTTCCGGTACCCAGGTGCTGGACGATCTGGGCGAAGAGCACATGAAGACCGGCAAGCCGATCCTCTACACCTCTGCCGACTCCGTGTTCCAGATTGCCTGCCACGAAGAGACCTACGGCCTCGAGAAGCTCTATGAACTGTGCCACATCGTGCGCGAGCTGCTGGAGCCCTACAACATCGGCCGCGTGATTGCGCGTCCGTTCGTAGGTACTGGCAAGGGCAACTTCAAGCGTACCGGCAACCGTCACGACTACTCAGTGCTGCCGCCGGCGCCGACTGTGCTGGATTACATGAAAGATGCGGGCGGTCAGGTGGTCTCCATCGGCAAGATTGCCGACATCTATGCCCAACAGGGCATCACCAAGCAGGTGAAAGGGACCGGTCTGACCGAGTTGTGGGATCGCACGCTGGAAGAGGTGAAAGCGGCCGGTGACAACACCATCGTCTTCACCAACTTCGTCGACTTCG
Source organism: Aeromonas sp. FDAARGOS 1416 (assembly GCF_019048085.1). Lineage (NCBI taxonomy): Bacteria > Pseudomonadati > Pseudomonadota > Gammaproteobacteria > Aeromonadales > Aeromonadaceae > Aeromonas > Aeromonas sp. FDAARGOS 1416. Next base: position 4,387,438 of record NZ_CP077301.1, read on the forward strand.
ACTCCTCCTACGGCCACCGCCGTGACGTTGCCGGTTATGCCGGTGCGCTGGAGTATTTCGATTCCCGCCTGCCAGAGCTGTTTGAGCTGCTGCAGGATGGTGACGTGGTGGTGCTGACTGCCGACCACGGCTGCGACCCGACCTGGGGTGGGACCGACCACACCCGCGAATACATTCCCGTGCTGTTCTTCGGCAAGCCGGTCAAGGCCGGCTCCGTCGGTCGTCGCGAGACCTTTGCCGATATCGGCCAGAGCATCGCGGCTTACCATGGCCTGCCGAAACTGGCGTACGGTACCAGCTTCCTGTAATTTACCCGCCCGCCACTTCGGCGGCGGGCAATTTATAAAACAATAAAACTCAACCTAGTGTGAAGGAATCAAGAGAATGGCAACTCCTCATATCAATGCGAAAGATGGCGCCTTTGCTGATACCGTGCTGATGCCGGGCGACCCCCTGCGCGCCAAGTACATCGCTGAAACTTTCCTGGAGAACGTCGAGCAGATCTGCGACGTGCGCAACATGTTCGGCTTTACCGGTACCTACAAGGGCCGTCGTATCTCCGTCATGGGTCACGGCATGGGTATCCCGTCCTGCTCCATCTACGCAAAAGAGTTGATCACCGATTACGGTGTGAAGACCCTGATCCGTGTGGGCTCCTGTGGCGCCGTGCGTGAAGACGTGAAACTGCGTGATGTGGTGATCGGTATGGGTGCTTGCACCGACTCCAAAGTAAACCGTCTGCGCTTCAAGGATCATGACTTCGCTGCCATCGCCGACTTCGACCTGGTTGCCAATGCCGTGCAGGCCGCCAAGAACAAGGGCGTTGCCGTGCGCGTCGGTAACATCTTCTCCGCCGACCTGTTCTACACTCCGGACCCCTCCATGTTCGACGTCATGGAAAAATACGGCATCCTGGGTGTCGAGATGGAAGCCGCCGGTATCTACGGCGTAGCCGCAGAGTACGGTGCCAAGGCACTGACCATCTGCACCGTCTCCGACCATATCCGTACCGGCGAGCAGACCACCTCTGAAGAGCGTCAGCTGACCTTCAACGACATGATCGAAATCGCACTGGATTCCGTCCTGCTGGGCGACAAGTAATCCCCTTGCGAATGAGAAACGGCGGCCTTCTGGCCGCCGTTTTTGTATCTGCTTTCTGGTTGCGCCATCAGTTTTCCGGAGGTGGCGAGGGGGGCGTACTCTTTTTCTTGTGCTTGCGCACCCGCATGTAGTTGCGGCGCACGCCGTAGGAGATGAGCACTCCGGCCAGCAGGGCGACCAGCAGCATCAGGCGCTGTTTCTCCTGCACCACCTTGAGCCGGGTGTCCTTGTCTGCCAGCATCTGCTGCTCTTCCAGGGTGATGCGCAGGAAGCCGATGGTCTGCTCGCCATCCCGGATCTCCTGTACGAACTGGATCCGCCCCTTGCCCTGCTCCGGCAGTGACTTGTTATCGCTGCCGATGGGCAGCAGGCTCTCCAGCGGCACCGCCTGCTCAGACTGGGCGAGGGGAATGCCGCGTCCATCGTAGAGGGTGGCATCGAGGATCTCCGGCTCGGCTGCCAGATCCCGCGCCAGCCGCTCCAGTTCGCTGCTCTTCTCCTCCTTGATCCAGCGTTTCATGTCGCGGGCGGCATAGGCGACCAGCGCCTGCGCCCGGTTGCGCGCTTCGCTGTGCAGCGAGGCCTGGCTTTCACCCTGCATATGAATAAGCACACCGAGCACCCAGCATCCGAGCAGGATACCGGCACCCAGGCTGAGAACACGTTTGATGGGAAGATGACGCTGCAAGCGTGAGACCTCTGGTAACAAGGAGTGGCGGGATCTTGGCGCTTGCCTGTACAAAAAGCAATACGCTACTCTGGGCCAGCATTGTTAACCCCCTGATCACCAAGGAAGGCGTATCCCTTATGTTGTTGTCCCGGCTCCCCCCTCTGTTATCCGATTGGCCCGCGTTGTTGTCAGGCTCACCTTGTTGGCAGCTCCACGCAGATACGTTGCAACCGACAGAGACCCCGCAGGCGGGCGGCTGGCTGGTGCTGTTTGGCAAGGGGCTGGGTGCCTCCCATCTGGCGCGTCTGTCGCCACTGTTGGCTGCACAGGGGTTGGCGGCCACCTTCTATCCTCCCACCGAGGTGGCGGGCGTGCCGTTGCTGCTGCTTGGCTGCGATCGCTTCTCTGCCGAGCTGGTGGCCGAGCTCAAGAGCGGTGAGTGGGAGATCGATCTCTGCCATCTGCCCGCGCTACCGACCCTGAACGAGCCCGGCCTGCTGGTGATGGACATGGACTCCACCGCGATCCGCATCGAGTGCATCGACGAGATTGCCCGGCTTGCCGGGGTTGGCGAGCAGGTAGCGGCAGTGACGGCCGCGGCGATGCAGGGCAAGCTGGAGTTTGCCGACAGTCTGCGTAATCGGGTGGCCCTGCTGGCAGGGGCGCCGGTCGCCATCCTCGACGAGGTGGCGGCATGGATGCCCTGGATGCCGGGCTTGCAGCTGATGGTCGATACCCTCAAAGGGGCGGGTTGGAAGGTGGCCATCGCCTCCGGTGGTTTTACCCGTTTTGCTGGCCAGTTGCAGCGTGAGCTGGGGCTCGATGCCATCTTCGCCAACGAGCTGGCGGTGGAGGGGGGCCAGCTGACCGGCAAGGTGAGTGGGCGCATCGTCGATGCCAGCGTCAAGGCCGAGGTGTTGCAGCAGCTTGCTCAGGAGTACGGCATTGCTGCCGCCCAGACCGTGGCCATCGGCGATGGTGCCAACGATCTCAAAATGATGGGGGTCGCGGGCCTTGGCATTGCCATTCACGCCAAGCCGCTGGTGCGGGCGCAGGCGGCGGCCACCCTCAATCATCACGATCTGGAGGGGGTGATTTGCCTGCTGGCGGCGCGGGCCTGCAGCGAGCAACGCTGGGACAAGCGCTAACAGTGTTTCAAGGAGGAAACCAATAAAAAATGGAATTGTTGCAGCAGTCTCTGTTTATCCCCTGTGGTAGCCATCAATTGCATGTGCGCCACATCAAACCCCGGGTCGCCGTGCATGGCGAGCCGATCCTGATGGTGCATGGCGCCATCGAGAACGGGCGGATCTTCTATACCGAATCGGGCAAGGGGCTGGCCTGCTTTCTGGCCCGTCACGGCTATCAGGTCTATGTGGCTGATTTGCGGGGGCGGGGGCTCAGCACTCCGGCTATAGCCGAGCAGGCAGAGCACGGTCAGCATGAGCTGATCACCGAGGATCTGCCCGCCCTGCAGCGCTGGATTGCAGAGCGCCATCATGGCTTCAAAGTGCATTGGGTGGCCCACTCCTGGGGGGGGGTCATCATGGCCTCGACCCTGGTGCGCTTCCCCGAGCTGGCGGATCAGGTGGCCAGCCTGCTGTTTTTTGGCACCAAGCGCGGTGTGTCGGTGCACAATCCCGAGCGCTGGCTGAAGGTGGATCTGATCTGGAATCGGCTGGCCCCCTGGCTGGCTCGCCGCCGTGGTTTTCTGGCGGCTCGCACTCTGAAGATCGGTGCTGACGACGAGCCGCTGCGCTATCTGCAGGAGACCATCCCCTGGGTCAAGTGCGGCCCCTGGCAGGATCCTCACGACGGTTTTGCCTATGATGAGGCTGCGGCACGGGTCAACTGGCCACCGCTCTGGATGATTTCGGCCAAAGCGGACAAGGTGCTGGGTCACCCGACCGATGTGCGCCGCTTCAGCGACGAGATGGGTTCGGCCACGCGTCACACCCGATTGGGGCGGGACAATGGCAACCGCCTCGATTATGACCACATCAACATGCTGACCGCTCCGCAGGCGCAGGAGGATCACTTCCCCCAGATCCTCGATTGGCTGCTCAACCCGCAGGCGGCATGACAAAAAACAGGGCGCCTCGAGCGCCCTGTTTCATTTCTGTCTGTTTCCGGATCTTCAGTTCAGCGGCGGCGTGATACCAAAGCGGAACAGGGTGGCCTGGGTGGTATCGGTCAGTTCGCCTACCCCCACCACGCTCCAGAGCTCCTCTTCCAGCTTGCGTGCCTTGTGGATGGCGAACTTGGCGATGTAGTCCAGCTCGTTGGCGATGAAGTTGGTGTCGGGCCGTCCGGTACGGGAGATACCGACCAGCACCGAGTAGAACTCCCCCTGTTGCTGCGCCAGCTCGATGAACTGACGCTTCTCTTTGACGTTGGCAAAGCTGCTGGCCAGCCGGCTGCTGAAGATGGGCAGGCCGGCCTTGGTCTGGATGCTGGCGATATAGACCTCGTCCTCTCTCGGTTTGTCCTCCCGCTCGATGGCACGCAACGGGTTCATCAGCAGCTCCTTGAGCAGCTCCCCCTGAAACAGCGGGTAGAGGTTCTCCTGCTCCGGCAGCTCGGCACAGGCTTGCAGCAGCCGCTGCAGACTGCGCGGTTGCAGAGACTTGCCGATGGAGGCCGGTTTGGGCGCGCCTTTCAGCTTGTTGACGTAGACCGGCGAGTTGAACAGGTGGTGGGTGTAGATGTTGCGCAGTGCCCGCGCCAGCCCGCGATAGCGACGCTGCTCCTGCGCTGCCTTGAGCTTGTTCTGGTTGCTCTCGATCAGCAGACTGAAGAACTGGCGGCCGGTATGGCGATCCGAATCCCCTTCGATGCAGAGGTGCAGCACGGTGCGGGTCATGTTGAGGCTGACCAGCCGGTAGGAGAGGCGCTGCAGATCCATGCTCTTGGAGAGCTCCTGCAAGCGGGGCAGGGCGATGGTCACCACATCGTTCTTCTCGCCGATAAAGGCATCTTCCAGCTCGATTTGCAGGCCGTGAGTCGAGATGTCGCGGGTCCAGCCGATCCAGGATTTGCCGTTGTGATGGATGGCGACCGCGGTCTTGTGGATGTAGCGCGACTCCTTGCGCAGCTGAACATAGTGCAGAGTCTCGATCTCGAACGGGGCAACCCCCTGCTCGTGACCAAAGCGTTGCAGCTCGTTGGCGTTGTTGCTGACCCCTTCCTGATGGAACTCTTCCCGCTGTGACTCCAGGCCGATCTCCTGCAGCAGACCGCAGTAGCCGATCTGTTTGAGTCGCTCGAGCAGCAGGATGTCTTGTAACTGCGGGTTGTCCTGCCCCTGCAGTTGCCCCACATCCGCCTCGATCAGATCGCATGCCTCCAGCGTGAACTTGTAGACACGCCAGCTGGGGCGGCGTGAGCCCACTTGGAAGAAGAGGGCGGTGAGGCCACTCTGGCGCAGCTCCTCGGCGGTGGCGGAGAAGAAGTAGATGTGGCTGCGCACCGTGTGGGTAAAGCAGTAGATGATGGTCTCGGTGGTGGTGCCGGGGGCCGGGCAGAGCCGTTTCATCCGCTCTGCGCTGAAAAGGCCCGCGAGGGCATCGCGGTTTTTCTCATCGCGCCAATACTCCAGCAGGTGCTGGTTGTTTTCCGTACGCAGGGCTATCTCGAGATTGGGGCTGTCGCCGGTGCCGAAGAAGAGCGGCATGCCGGTCATCCGCGGCAGGTAGAACTGCTCATACCCCTTGATGATGGCGGCGGAGAGCAGATAGTCGACGCTGACCCGATAGCGGATCTTGTTGGCATCGATAAAGTCGCTGAGGAAGGCATCAAAGGCTGGCTGTTCGCCGGAGCGCACCAGCCGCAGCCAGTATTTCCCCTCTTTGCTCTCTTCGCCGAGGATCTGATAGCCGACCGGCTGGTGCAGCACCGGATTGGGGGTGTCCCGCTCCAGTCCGGTAAAGAAGACCTCCACCTGGGCGCCGGTGTGATAGTTAGGCAGATAGGGTACCGAGACTCTCATGCCACCCAGCGAGAGATCGGAACTCTTGGCGAACAACTTCTCTCCGTCCTGAAACTTGATCAGCACCGGCGAGCTGAAGTGCATCCGCTCCTGACGGCGGCCGTAGTAGCTGGCAAAGGCAATGGTGTTGACATCATATTGCCGGAAGGGGCTGGCAGGCGGCGACAGCTGACCATCCACGCGGGCGTTGTGGTGCTGTTTTTGCCACTGTTGCAGCGCCTCGTAGACGCCGAGGGTATAGATATCGCGGTAGAGATAGCACTGGGACTGGAACAGGGCAATCGCATCGGCGGGCATGAAGTGAGTGATGCCGTCGAACTCATGCACCAGGCACTCATCCTCCAGCTCATCGCGCATGTCGATGACCCTGCGGCAGGGGGAGCACTTGCGCTTGAGCTCCATCTTGATCAGAAAACGGCTGTTGCTGTTTTCCTCCTGAGTCATGCGGTTGAAGATCTCCTCGAAATCTTTCTCCCGCAGCAAGGGGACGAGTTGTTCAATCAGATGTTGCTGGTGTTCTGAATCCATTTGTTCCTGCCACGGAAAGTCACTTTTCCGATTCTGGGTTTGATCTGTCGGTCGCAAACAAGTATATCAAGCAGGAATTCATCCTGTCCCCGAGTTATCAATGGCCAAAAATAAAACTGCTTATGTTTGTTCCGAATGTGGTGCCGACTTCACACGCTGGCAAGGTCAATGCAGCGAGTGCAAGGAGTGGAATACCATCACCGAGGTGCGCCTCGGCTCGGTGAGCCCCGCTGGCAAGAGTGCCCGTTACACCGGTTATGCCGGCGCGGTCGGCAGTCAGGTACAGACACTGGCAGAGATTGCCACCACCGAAATTCCCCGTTTTACCTCAGGTTTCAAGGAGCTGGATCGGGTGCTTGGTGGTGGTGTGGTGCCAGGCTCGGCCATTCTGATCGGCGGCAACCCAGGGGCGGGCAAGTCGACCCTGTTGCTGCAGACCATGTGTGGTCTTGCTGAACGGATGAAAACCCTCTATGTCACTGGTGAGGAGTCGCTCCAGCAAGTCGCGATGCGGGCCAACCGCCTTGGGCTGCCCACCGACAAGCTGCGGATGCTTTCCGAGACCAGCGTCGAGCAGATCTGCCTGATTGCCCAGCAGGAGCAGCCGCAGATCATGGTGATCGACTCCATTCAGGTGATGCATGTGGCGGATGTGCAATCGTCCCCCGGTTCTGTCTCTCAGGTGCGTGAAGCGGCGGCGCTACTGACCCGCTACGCCAAACAGAATCATGTGGCCATCTTTATGGTGGGTCATGTGACCAAGGATGGCAGTCTGGCTGGTCCCAAGGTGCTGGAGCACTGCATCGACTGCTCTGTGCTGCTCGATGGTGGCCATGACTCCCGTTTTCGGACTCTGCGTTCCCACAAGAACCGCTTCGGTGCGGTCAACGAGCTGGGGGTCTTTGCCATGACCGAACAGGGGATGCGCGAGGTGAGCAACCCCTCCGCCATCTTCCTCAGCCGGGGGCAGGAGCAGGCGCCCGGTTCCATCGTCATGGTGATCTGGGAGGGTACCCGACCGCTGCTGGTGGAGTTGCAGGCACTGGTGGACTACTCCCAGCTCTCCAACCCGCGGCGGGTGGCGGTGGGGATGGATCACAACCGGCTCGCCATGTTGCTGGCGGTGCTGCACCGTCACGGCGGGTTGCAGATGGCGGATCAGGATGTCTTCATCAACGTGGTTGGCGGGGTCAAGGTCGAGGAGACTAGTGCGGATCTGGCGCTGCTGCTGGCGATGGTCTCCAGCTTCCGGGATCAGGCGCTGCCCAAGGATCTGGTGGTGTTCGGCGAAGTGGGTCTTTCCGGTGAAATTCGCCCGGTGCCGTCCGGCCAGGAGCGTTTGCAGGAGGCGGCCAAGCACGGTTTCCGCCGTGCCATCGTGCCGCACGCCAATGCCCCCAAGCACCCCATCGAAGGGATGGAAGTGGTGCCGGTCAAGAAGCTGTCTGAGGCACTCGAGGCGCTGTAATTTCTCAGCATTGCAATCGAGACAACAGCACAACGGAAAAAGAGCGCCTCGGCGCTCTTTTTTATGGGCTGGAACCTGCCATCAGGGCTGGCTATGTTCCAGATGTTCGCTCAGCAGTTGTTCCAGCTCGCGGTGGAGCAGCTCTTCGTCACCGACGTTAAGCTCGATCATCCGCTTGAGGTGGGTGGCGCTGTCGATATCGATGTGGTGGCAGTAGAACCCCAGCTTCTTGCTGGCTTCGTGGGTCAGCTCGACCTGCATTTTGATCTCGATATCGCTACCGCTCAGGATAAAGCTGAGCTGGTACTCCTTGTTGTCACGGCTCTCCCAGTCGTCGGGGCGGATCAGCAGGGCTCCCTGCAAGGAGACGTCGACAAGCTGGGTCTGCCACTTCTGTTCCCCCTGGGTGAGTTCTGCCATGGTCAAGTAGAGGATCCGTGCAAAACGGCGGCGCTCAGACATGCTCATCTCCTGTATGCAATAAGTGTGGACGCTAGGGTCATTGCTCTGAGTGTAATCCACCTTGGTTGCCAGTATCTTGAACTTGCTCCGAAAATGGCATTCAGGCTTGCTGGGTACTCAAGGATTCCACTACATGAAGCGCCTTGACCAGGCGATCTTCCTGTTTGAACCGCTCTTCCAGAACCGGACCCAACTCATTGAGATCATCATCCAGTAGCAGCAATTGGGCCTCGTCGGCATCACTGTATTTATCGTTGAACTCGAGGGCGAATTCAGTGCTGTTACGAATATGGGGATAGATGCGCTTGGCCAGCTCCAGTGTTTCGCCGCTGGCTTGCTCGAAGGCGGTGACGACGTGGTGGTAGATCTCGAAATGGCCTGCACTGACATAGTCGACCAGGCGGTCGCAAAACTGATGCAGCTCTTCTGTTTTGGGCAGGCTGCGTTGCTTGGTCCGCGCCGGAGTGAGGCCTGCCAGCTGCATGTATCCGACCAGCAACGCTTGCCTTGCATCCAGCCAGTCGTCGATAGCCTTATGCTTGCCTGCCAGCGCCTGCTTGGTCTGTTCCAGTTTCGTCAACATAATCCCTATCCCTCCGTGGGGCAAAGGCTGGCCGATTGTTCGGTATTCCGAGCCGTTTGAGCAGTGACACAACCTATAACTAGGGAAAATCTGGGCAAGCGTCAATAGCCATGGGGGGATAATGTTAAGTGGCGAAGAAATAGTCAGTGGATTGTGTCTGCGTGCTAGCAGGTTTCAGGCCTGCTCACGGTTTTTCGCGTGTGGAATGTGACTATTTCCGCAGATCTTGATGAAAACCCCAGCGTTTGACGCGTTCGGCTCGATAAAGGCTTTGCCTGTGCGTTTTTTTTTGCATAGAGTGACCCAGCGCTAAATGCCCGATCATAAAGGAAATGTTATGAACAAAGCTCAACTTGTCGATGCGATTGCCGCCAAAGCAGATCTGAGCAAAGCTCAGGCCAAAGTGGCTCTGGAAGAGATCATCAATGGTATTACCCAGAGCTTGAAAGAAGGCGATGCTGTGCAACTGGTCGGTTTTGGCACCTTCAAGGTCACCCACCGCGCAGGCCGCACCGGTCGTAACCCGCAAACTGGTAAAGAGATCCAGATTGCTGCTGCCAACGTGCCTTCATTCGTGGCTGGCAAGGCTCTGAAAGACGCCGTCAAGTAAGTCCGAAAGTCTGTTTTGTCCAATGCCAGTCAGCTTGCTGACTGGCATTGTTTTTATGGGATTCTCCCATCCTTCCGATTAGTCCTTCCTGACTGTTCCTTCTGTCAGCCTCGTTGCGGCTGAGGCCTTATGCCGTTTGCGGGTTGGATGGCAGCGGCCAGATCCGCTCATAGGCCCAAGTAAAGACCATGATGTAGACGAGGTAGAAGGCAACGAAACCGAGATCCAGCATCAGGGCGTCCCACACTCCCAAATCGAGCCAGAACATGACGCAGGGGAGGGAGAGCATCATAAAGCTCGCCTCATAGCCAAACGCGTGCAGGAAGCGGTCCAGTGGTCGCTTGTTGGTGCGTCCGCACAGTTTGAGCAACCCCTTGTCGAACAACAGATTCCAGCCGTAGGTCCAGGCAGTGGCGACGATGGAGAAGAAGATGGCCAGCGAACCGACCTCGGCGACGCCCTGACCGAACAGCTGGCTGATCAGCGGTGCGACCAGTGCCAGCCCGATGCCTTCGTAGAGAACCAGATAACGAAGTCGATCCGGGGTGGTGCGTAGTTGGGTACTACTCATGGGTGATGTGCCTCCTGTGGGAGGCGCATTCTAATCAGAGTGTGGTTAAAAGAGAAGCATCGGCCCGTCATGACGGGCGTTGAGGGGCATGATGATGCCCCCTCATTTGCGATACTTCTCTATTGCCAATTTGGGCGTTAGCCCTGAGTGGTCAAGTCTGCGACTCAGGCGCCGGTTGGTGTGACCCGGGTCAGCATGGCAAAGCCCTCTTCCACTTGTGTGAGCTCTACCTTGACCTCCCCCAACTCGGCGAGCGAGGCAACATGGGTGCCACCACAGGGAATGGTCACCTCCTGGCCTTCCAGCATGCAGTGCCAGTAACGGGAATCGATGATCGCCTCGCCAGCGCGGCTGCGGCGTATCTCGCTCCCGGTTGCGATCCAGTCGGCCAGCTGCTGGTTTACCTTCTCTTCAATCAGCGCCAGATCTGCCAGCAGTGCCTCGCTGTTGACCCCTTTCTTGCGCAGGCTCTTGCCGATGCGGTACTGCTCCCGTGAGCCGCAAGGCTCGACCCGCGAGCTTTGAATAGCAAGACGATCGAAGTCGGGCTGGCCCAGTGCATCGCACTCGCTTACCTCCTTGCGCCAGTAGGGGGTGAGTACTCGATTGAGCGCCAGCGCCGCCAGATGGCAGCCACTATGACCCAGACTCAGGGCGTGGCGGGCAGCGCTATCCACTTGCAATTCGACCTGGCTGCCAACGGTCAGCGCATGGTCACCGGTCAGCGGATGGACCACCACGAAACGCCACCCCTCAGCGCCCCGTTTGACCGGAATGGCAGTATCGACGAACAGCTCGCCATCCGGGCTGATGGCCCCCATCCGGCAAGGGCCAATGGCGGCTTCGCCCCCTTCCCAGCGAGCATGGCCCACATCCCCCGGCTGATCGGGCCAGAGGTGGCTCTGGGGATGAAAGGGGGTGAGGTCGGTGACCAGTAGTGTGGTATCACCGCGCTGGCAGCAGACCACGCTGGCCTGCTCCTGATGATGGCCCAGTACGAAGCTGGCTCGGGTATGTTCCATGGCAAGGCTCCCGCAACGATAAATGAGAAGAGAAAGCGGCAGCATACGCCAAAGTGCGAAGAGGCTCATTAACCAGAGTTAATGAGCCCCTCCTCTCGGTTTGACGGTTCGCTAGATCATGGCGACCAACAGATAGGCATTGAGCCCGATCACCAGCGCAACGATAAGGCGGCCGATGGCTTGTGTGACCGGATGGTTGCGATGTTGCCCCATCAGCGCCCGATCGCCGGTCAGCATCAACAGCGGGATCAGGGCCAGCGCGATGCCAAAGCTCAGGATCACCTGACTCAACACCAGAATTTCGGTGGTGTTGAGCCCCATGGCGATCACTACGAAGGCGGGAGCCATGGTGATGGCGCGACGCAGCCAGAGCGGGATGGTAAAGCGGACAAACCCCTGCATTACTACTTGCCCGGCCAGGGTACCCACCACGGTAGAGCTGATGCCGGAGGCGACCAGCGAGAGGCCAAACAGGGTGGCTGCTGCCTGACCCAGCAGCGGAGTGAGGGTCTGGTAGGCGGATTCCAGCTCCGCTACCTGCTGGTGGCCCGAGCTGTGGAACGCGGCGGCCGCCATCGCCATCATCGCCAGATTGACGAAGCCGGCGATAGTCATGGCAATCGCCACATCGACCCGGGTGGTGTGCAGCCGCTGGCTGACTGAACCCTGATCCTGCGTGTGCTGGGTCAGTGCCGAGTGCAGATAGATAACGTGGGGCATCACGGTTGCACCGAGCACACCGGCGGCCAGATAGACGGCATCGCTGTTGGGCAGACCAGGGAAGAGAGCCCCTTCCAGCAGGCTGGGCAGATGGGGGCGGGAGAAGATCAGCTCGACGATGTAGGCCGCCGCGACAAACAGCAACAGGCCACCGACCACGAACTCCAGCGGTTTCTGGCCGCGGGATTGCAACATCAGGATCCCCCAGGTCACCACGGCGGTGATGCAGGCCCCTTCAAGCAAGGTCACGCCAAGCAGCAGCTTGAAACCGACTGCGGCGCCGATAAATTCGGCGAGATCGGTGGCCATGGCGATGATCTCTGCCTGCACCCAGTAGGCCCAGACCGCCGGTTTTGGCAGTCGGTCGCGGATGTGCTCCGCCAGATTCTTGCCGGTGACGATACCGAGTTTGGCCGAGAGGGTTTGCACCAGCATGGCCATCAAGTTGGCCCATACCACCACCCAGAGCAACTGGTAGCCAAAGGTAGAGCCCGCCTGAATATTGGTGGCGAAATTGCCCGGGTCGATATAGCCGATGGCGGCGATAAAGGCAGGCCCGAGCAGGGTCAGTTTGAATTTGCGGGCTGGAATCGTAGTCGTCAGTGCGGGTTGCATGGCATCACCCTCCATAAGGATATGGAGAGAGAATAGATCTAAGTGATAATCATTATCAATTGTTGTTTCTGATGATTTCCATCGGGAAAAACATTTAAGGCGGTCAGTTGCAGTGAGGGATGTGATTTCGTACAATACGCCGCCCTAGAAAAGCAGCGACTAAACACCTTTATGTTCCTTGCCTCCGAGGTCTGGCTGCACCTGGGCGGAGGCTGAATTAATCCGTAAGGAGCTAAAATGCGTCATTACGAAATCGTCTTCATGGTTCATCCGGACCAGAGCGAGCAAGTTCCCGGCATGATCGAGCGTTACACCGGCGCCATCACCACCTCCGGTGGTACCATTCATCGCCTGGAAGATTGGGGCCGTCGTCAGCTGGCTTACCCGATCGACAAACTGCACAAAGCCCACTACGTTCTGATGAACGTAGAAGCAGAGCAAGCCGTTATCGATGAGCTGGAAACCAACTTCCGCTTCAACGATGCCGTTATCCGCAACATGATCATGCGCACCAAGCACGCCGTGACTGAAGTTTCTCCGATGGCCAAGGCCAAAGAAGAGCGCTTCACCCGTCGTGACGACGAGCGCCGCGAAGAAGCTACTGAAGCTGCTTCCGAAGAGTAATTCTGGATCACTGACTAGAGGATAAAGGCCATGGCACGTTATTTCCGTCGTCGTAAGTTCTGCCGCTTCACCGCCGAGAACGTTACCGAGATCGACTACAAAGATATCGTTACTCTGAAAAACTACATCACTGAATCTGGCAAGATCGTACCGAGCCGTATCACCGGTACCCGCGCCAAGTATCAGCGTCAGCTGGCACGCGCCATCAAGCGTGCTCGTTACCTGGCTCTGCTGCCGTACACCGATCTGCACAACAAGTAAGAATCGGCCCGGCACTTAAGCCTAACTCAACGAAATTTATAGAGGAAAGGTAATGCAAGTTATCCTGCTCGACAAAATCGCCAAACTGGGCGGTCTGGGTGACCAAGTTTCCGTGAAATCTGGTTATGCCCGTAACTACCTGATCCCGCAAGGCAAAGCTGTTATGGCCACCAAGGCCAACATCGAAGCTTTCGGTGCTCGTCGCGCTGAGCTGGAAGCCAAACTGGCTGCCAACAAAGCTGCTGCTGAAGAGCGTGCTGCCAAGCTGGCCGAACTGGCTACCGTGGTTATCGCTTCCAAGTCTGGCGACGAAGGCAAGCTGTTCGGTTCCATCGGTACCCGTGACGTGGCTGAAGCCATCACTGCTGCCGGCGTAGCCGTTGCCAAGAGCGAAGTCCGCATGGGCAACGTTCTGCGTAACACCGGTGACTACGAAGTTGCTGTTCAGCTGCACGCTGACGTTAAAGCAACCGTACAGATCCAGGTTGTTGCCCTGTAATAGCGATTCGCTTTTGCAGAGAAAACCCGCGCTTTTGCGCGGGTTTTTTATTTTTCGGCCCGGGGGTAGAGTGAAGCTCTGTTCCACTGGAGGAGATCCCTATGGCTTGGGTCGAAGGTCGCGTCATCGAACGCATCGAATGGACACCCACCCTGTTCTCCCTGCGGGTAGCGGCCGAGCTGGCCCCCTACAAGGCAGGCCAATTCACCAAGCTGGCCCTCGAGCAGGGCGATCGCCGCATTCAGCGCGCCTACTCTTTCGTCAATCCCCCCTCTGCGCCATACCACGAGTTCTATCTGGTCGAGATCCCGAGCGGTGAGCTGACTCCGTCCCTCGGCTCGCTGCAAGCAGGCGATACCCTGCTGGTGCAATCCCAGGCGACCGGCTTTCTGACGCTGGATGAGGTGCCCGCTGGGCGCGATCTCTGGCTGCTCTCGACCGGCACTGCCATCGGCCCCTTCCTCTCCATGTTGGCCGAGGGTGAGGCCTTCAACCGTTTCGAGAATCTGGTGCTGGTACACGGGGTGCGTAAAGGCGCAGAGCTGAGCTATCAGGGTTTGATTGCCAGCTTTGCCGAGCAATATGGCGAGCGTTTTTGCTATGTCCCCTTTGTCAGCCGCGAGCCTTGGCCCGATGCAATGGCAGGGCGGATCCCGGCGGCGATTGCCAATGGTCAGCTGCAGGCTAGAGTGGGGTTGGAGTTTTCACCCGAGCTGAGTCAGGTGCTGATCTGCGGCAATCCGGAGATGGTGAAAGAGACCCAGCAGACCTTGCTGGCGCTGGGGTTGGCCAAGAATCTGCGGCGGGCGCCGGGCAATATCAGTGCGGAGAATTATTGGTAAAAAAATCAGCACAGGGGCGCCAGGCCCCTGTTGCATCAGGAGAGGGCATTCAGTTCTTCTTGCCGTTGCCCTTGTTTTTATCTTTCTGTTTGTCGTGACCTTGTCCGGGATTATTGCCACTGTGGATGCTGCGGTTGTAGTGATCCCGATACTTGCCATCCATCTTGTCGCAGTTGAGTTTGATCCGGCTGTCGCCAATGCCAAGATCCAGACAGTTGTCCTGCCACCAGTCGTACTCTTTGTCATCCCAGTCGAGATTGATCTTGATGTCATCACCGGAGATCTTGATGCCATCGCTATTTTTGCCTGGCGGAGCCGCAACCGCGATGCCATGTGCCATCAGCAGGGAAAGCAGCAGGGCGCCGCGCTGGATAACGGGGTTGTGTTTGGCTTGGGTCATTGCAAGGGTACTCCTGTCGTTATTGGCCACTCTGCGAGTTGGCTGGGAGCTGGTTGGTTTGCGGTGGCTGGTTGCGATTCTCTTCATCTTCCAGATTGAATTTGACCGCCCTGCAGTCGGCCGGGGCGGTTTCGCCGACCCCCAAGTCGAGGCAGTCGTTCTGGGTCCAGCCGAACTGCTTGTCATCCCAGTCCAGATTGAATTTAAGCTCATCGACGGAGAATTCGGAGCCACTGCTCTCTTGATATTGCTGGGTCGCTGCGGCGCTGCCGGTAACCAGGAGAAGGGAGAGTAGCAAAGTGGTCTTACTGTTCATGATGGCCTCGGATAATTGCAACGGTGGATGAGTGTACAGACCGGAGCTGAACCCGGGCGGAACTGTTCCCCATCTCACTACATGATCAAGTCAGGGAGGGATTGTATCGCTTTTCTGCTGCCGATTTGTCCGTTTTGGTCGCACTCTGGGCAGCTGGTTGCCAATCTGAAGGAATTCAGTCATTTGCCCTTCTCTGGGCGAGTCTGGCGACTATAATCGGCAGCCAACTTTTCCTGCACAGCACACCCCTTCATCATGACCACACAGGACTCCTCTACATTGCGCTACCCCAAGGGGTGGTTTGCTCTGACGACGGTATACAGTTTCACCGGGTTGGCCATTCTGGCTTCCATTATCTTCTCCCTGCTGCTGTTCCTCTCCATCGATGACAACCCGCTGATGAAGTGGCTGTTCGGCGGCTTGGCCATCATCTTCGAGCTGGGCAAGTTTTACGTCTGGTACGAGTACGGCGAGCGCAAGGCGCGGCGGGATTTGAGTGGTGCTTTCTGGTCGCTGTTGTTCTACAGCGTGCTGGCGGCCATCTCCATCGGCGGCAGTATCGGTGGCATCAACAGCGCCACCAATACGGTGTTGAACCAGCAGGCGCGCCACGAGCGGGAACTGGCCCGTTTTGACGAGCAGATCGCCAGCATCGAGCGGCAGATCCAGCTCAACGAGGAGGCGGCCCGCAAATATATCGAGCTGGAGCGCATCTCCAGCGGCGTTTCCTCGTTGCAGCACGCCAACACCAAGCTGCGCTTGCAGCAGGATGAGCTGCGTCAGCAGCGCGATGCCAAGCCGGTCAACGAACAATCCTCCATGCTGGGGCTGATGAGCAGTCTGGCGGACGGGGTGGGGATGAGCATCAGTCAGGTGCAGTTCCTGCTGGTCTGCTTCCTCTCGGTGCTGCTCGACGTGTTCGGTGCCTTCTTCGTCAGCCTGATCGGCGAGGAGAACCGCTTTCGCCGGATGTGGCGCTGGCAGCAAGAGCAAGCTCGCAGAGAGGCGCAGGAGGCGTTGGCGCTGGCGGCGCAGCCCGAGCCCATCATGCCCCCAGAGCCGGCCCCCGAAGTGCTGGCGCAGGTGCGCGGTGCACTGGTGAGCGGTGAGCTCAAGTGCAGCAAGCGCTCGGTGGCGCAGGCGCTGTCACTCTCGCTGGAGGAGGTGGATCGGGTGTTCCACCATCTGCTGTCGCAAGGGGTGCTGGGGCAGGGGAGCAATCGCCACTACTACCTCAATCCTGCGCTGGAGCAGCAACCCGGATAGTGAGAAGGCCACCGAAACTCGGTGGCCTTTTTCGTTATCGAGTGGCTGTTGCACTCAGTGAGTCAGCACCATCATCAGGCTGAGGAAGGCGGCCAGTCCGCCACCGATGCCGATGATCCAGTAAAACCCCTTGGCCCCCTGTTTGAGCGGGATGCGGAAGTAGAGCAGAAACGCCCACCACCCCAGTGCCAGCAACAGAGGAATAAGAAACATTCGAGCCATGGTGCCCTCGCTGTTATTCTGTTGACCCTTGATCAATCAACAGGATGGATTGTGCAATGACGCAACTACAGATTACCGCATTCGGTGACCCCTCGGTACTCAAGCTCAACCCTTCCCTCGATAAGGTGCCAGCCGATGGCGAAGTGCGGGTGCGCATCTGCTTTGCGGGGGTTAACCCCATCGATGCCAAAACTCGCGCCGGTCTTGGCTGGGCGGCGGCCCAGAACAAGGACAAGCTGCCCTGGACACCGGGTTATGATATCTCCGGCGTGGTGGAGAAGGTGGGCCCCGGCGTGACCTCGCTGGTCGAGGGGGATCGGGTGTGCGGCATGGTCGGTTTTCCCCTTACCGCAGGTGGCTACGGGGAGTCTGTGGTGGCAAGCGAAGGCGAGCTGGTCAAGCTCGACGGAGTGAGCCTGCAGCAGGGGGCGGCGCTGCCACTGGCCGGTCTCACCGCCTGGCAGGGGCTGCTTGAGCACGGCGGCCTCCAGAGCGGTCAGCGGGTCTTGATCCTCGCCGGTGCCGGTGGTGTCGGCCATCTGGCGGTGCAGTTTGCCAGCGCCTATGGCGCCGAGGTGGTGGCTACCGCAAGCCCGGACAACCATGGCTTCCTGCATGCTCTGGGGGCGCGCTGGATGGTGGATTACCACGACGCGAACTGGCCAGCACGGGTGGTGGCAGAGGTCGGCCAGGTCGATCTGGTGCTGGATCTGGTAGGCGGCGAGAGCGGCAAGGCGGCGCTCGCCTGTGTCAAGCCGGGTGGCCGCTTGGTGACGGTTCCCACCATCACCGCCCAGCAGATCAAGGATGCTGGGGCTGCGGCGGGTATCGAGGTGGTCGGCATGCTGGTTCACCCTGACCAGAAACAGCTGGGTCAGATGTTGATGCTGCTGCGTCAGGGGGAGGTGAAGGTCACCCTCGCCGGTGAATTCCCCTTGGCCGAGGGGGCGCTGGCCCATCAGGCCATCGAAGGGGGCCATGTGCGCGGCAAGCTGCTGCTGTGGATGTCTGCGGCCGACGGCTATCCCGGATGAGCGAGATGATGGATATGGGGCTGGGGTGGCTCTTTTTAAGCGCATTCACCTCCGCCACCCTGCTACCCGGCAGCTCCGAAGTGCTGCTGGGGGCCATGGCGGCCAAGGGAGAGTGGAGCATGGCGAGCCTGCTGCTGTGGGCGACGCTGGGCAATACCCTCGGCTCCATGACCACCTGGTGGCTCGGCTGGCTCGCCACCTTCAAGAAAAAACCGGAAGATTTTCAAGGCCGTGGGGAACAAAAAGCCTTAGGCTGGCTCAAACAACATGGTCACTGGTGTCTGCTGCTTGCCTGGACGCCGGTGGTCGGTGATGGTCTCTGTCTGTTGGCCGGTTGGCTGCGCCTCTCCTTCTGGCGCTCTCTCATTCTGATCGGGCTCGGCAAATTGTTCCGTTATGCCCTGGTTTTTCTACTGGCCAGTCACATTTTCTAGCCTGTTTTTGTCACTCACGAGGTTACCGTGAACAAAGTCATACCTTTAACGATTCTGCTGGGCTTCACCCTGCCGGTGCTGGCGGCACCGACCCTGATCGCCGAACAGGGCAAGGAGGAGGGCAAGCTCGCCATCCCCTACCAGATGTACAAGATGGACAACGGCCTGACCGTGATCCTGGCCCCCGACCGCTCCGATCCGCTGGTGCACCTCGATGTGACCTATCACGTCGGTTCATCCCGCGAGACGGTCGGCAAGTCCGGTTTCGCCCACTTCTTCGAGCACATGATGTTCCAGGGCTCGAAACACGTCGGTGATCAGGAGCATATGCGGATCATCAACGAGGCCGGTGGTGACATGAATGGCACCACCAACAAGGACCGCACCAACTACTACGAGACTGTGCCTGCCAACCAGCTGGAAAAAGTGCTCTGGCTGGAGGCGGATCGAATGGGCTTTCTGCTCGATGCGGTGAGCCAGAAGAAGTTCGAGATCCAGCGCGCCACCGTCAAGAACGAGCGGGCCCAGCGGGTCGACAACCAGCCGTACGGGCTGGTGAGCGAGAAGGTGGGGGAGGCGCTCTATCCACGTACTCACCCCTACTCCTGGCAGCCTATCGGTTACGTGGAAGATCTCGACCGGGTCGATGTGAACGACCTCAAGCAGTTCTTCCTGCGCTGGTATGGCCCCAACAACGCCACCCTGACTCTGGGCGGCGACTTTGACAGCAAGCAGGCCCTCGAATGGATCGAGAAGTACTTCGGCTCCATCCCGCGCGGTCCGGACGTGGCCGAGCCGACGCCAAAGCCGGTGACTCTGCCCGAGACCCGCTACGTGACGCTGCAGGACAAGGTGCACCTGCCGCTGCTCTATATCAGTTACCCCACCGTATCCCTTGGCGATCCGCAGGAGCCTGCGCTCGACATGTTTGCCGACGTGCTCGGCGGTTCCGCCAGCTCCATGCTCTATCAGTCGCTGGTTAAAACCGGCAAGGCGATCGATGTGGGGGCGTCCCACTACTGCGAAGAGCTGGCCTGTACCCTGACCGTCTACGCCTATCCCAATCCGTCGGTGGATGGCAGCCTCAAGACCCTCAAGGGGGAGGTGGACAAGGTGATCGGCGAGTTCGCCCAGCGCGGCCTCAAGCCGGAAGATCTGGAGAAGGCGATCGCCAAGTACCGCGCCTCAGCCATCTGGGGTCTGGATAGCGTCTCCGGCAAGGTGAGCCAGCTCGCCATGGGTCAGGTGTTTGCCCAGGATCCCAACTATGTGTTCAAGACGCTGGATGCCATCGGCAAGGTGACACCGGAGCAGGTGAAGGCCGCCTACGACAAGTTCATCGCCGACAAGCCGGCGGTGGTGCTGAGCGTGGTGCCCAAGGGCAAGACAGAGTGGCAGGTTGCCACCCCGAACTTTACCCCCGCCAAGCGCGAGCTGCCGGATTACAGCAAGCATGACGAGGCGCTGGCCGAACGACCGGTAAAAGACAATTTCGATCGCAGCGTGCAACCCAAGGCGAGTGAGGCGGTGAGCGTCAAGGTGCCCGCCATCTGGCACGGCAAGCTCGACAAGAACATCGAGATCATCGGTACCAAGAGTGACGAGATCCCCGCCGTCTCCATCATGATTGCCCTGCCGGGCGGCATTCGTGCCGAAGATAAGGGGCAACTGGGGCTGGCCAATCTGACTGCCGCCATGATGGGGCAGGGCACGGTGCGCCTGACCGAGGCTCAGCTGAGCGATGAGCTGCAAAAGCTGGGCTCAAGCATCGATGTCTCCAGCGCCCAGTACAACAACCTCATCACCGTCAGCTCGCTGGCGGACAAGTTGCCCCAGACCCTGGCGCTGGTGCGCGAGGTGCTGGAGCGCCCGGGCATGCGGGAGGCGGACTTCGAACGGGTCAAGGCGCAGCTGCTGCAAGGGATGCAACAGGCCCAGCAGCAGCCCGAGTGGCTGGCCGGGCAGGCGTTCCGCGAACTGGTCTACGGCAAGCAGAACCGCCTCGGTCAACCTACCGACGGGGTAGCGGCCGATGTGGCCAAGCTGACCCTGGCGGACGTGAAGCACTTCTATCAGGCCTACTACAACCCCACCAACGCCAAAGTGGTGGTGGTCGGTGATGTGGACCAGAAGCAGATCGAGGAGCAACTTGGCTTCCTGACCGAGTGGAAGGGAGCCACGCCGACTCTGGGAGATCTCAAGCTCAAGGGTGAGCAGGCCAAGCCGGGCATCTATCTGGTCGACAAGCCGGGGGCGCCCCAGTCGGTGATCCGCATCGGCCGCCGCGCCATGCCGTTTGATACCACGGGGGATTACTTCACCGCCGGGCTGATGAACTTCAACCTGGGTGGCAACTTCAACAGCCGCATCAACCTCAACCTGCGGGAAGACAAGGGCTACACCTACGGCGCCAGCTCGGGTTTCTCCGCCAACCGCGAGGTGGGCACCTTCGCCACCGGCGCCAATGTGCGGGCCGATGCGACCGTGGATGCCATTCGCCAGTTCCTCAAGGAGATGGACAACTACCGCAAGAGCGGCCCGACCCCGGTCGAGCTGGCCTATATGCGCAGCGCGGTCTCCCAGCAGGATGCTCTCTCTTACGAGACCTTGGGCCAGAAGGCGGGCTTCCTGCTGCAGATGGTGATGTATGACCTGAAACCGGACTATGTGCAGGCCCAGAACAACCTGATCAAAACGGTGTCGCCCGAGGCGCTGAAGGCCAGTGCCGCCCGTTGGCTCAATCCGGCCGACATGGTTATCGTGGTGGTGGGAGACAAGCAAAAGCTTGAAAAACCCCTGAAGGAGCTTCATCTTCCCATCTATCCGCTGCAGTTGCCGTAACTGACGCTTTATAAAAATCAAGAGCCGCCCCGGATGGGGCGGCCTCACATGAGCCGTGAATATGACTACAACAAGCTTGTCGCTCACCGAGTTGCTGAATGCGTTGGGATCACCGGAGCGCCTCACCGCGCTCAAGGGGATCCGGCGCGGGATCGAGCGTGAATGCCTGCGCATCACGCCGGATGGCCGACTCGCCCAGAGTGACCATCCCCGGGCGCTGGGCTCGGCCCTGACCCATCCCAATATCACCACCGACTACTCGGAGAGCCTGCTGGAGTTCATCACCCCGGCCACCGACTCCATCGACAGCCTGATGGAGCAGCTCGGCGACATCCATCACCATGTGATTCAGCATCTGGGTGATGAGCGGATTTGGCCGCTCTCCATGCCCTGCTTCGTCGGCGGGGAAGAGAGTATCCGGCTGGCCCAGTACGGCAGCTCCAACATCGGCCGGATGAAGACCCTCTACCGTCAGGGCTTGAAGAACCGCTACGGCAGCCTGATGCAGGTGATCGCCGGGGTGCACTTCAACTTCTCCATGCCAGACAGCTTCTGGAGCGAGTGGCAGGATCTGGTGTGCGAAGGGTGCTGCAGCCAGCGCTTTATCTCCGATAAATACATGGGGCTTATTCGCAACGTCTACCGTTTCGGCTGGTTGGTGCCCTATCTGTTCGGCGCCTCCCCGGCCATCTGCGAATCCTTCCTCAAAGGGCGCAAGAGCAACCTGCCGTTCGAGAATACCGGCAAGGGTACCCTCTATCTGCCTTACGCCACCGCGCTGCGTCTCTCCGATCTCGGTTACACCAACAGCGCCCAGGCTGGGCTCAAGATCAGCCACGACAGCCTGCCAGCCTATGTCAGCAGCCTGCGCCGCGCCATCAACACCCACAATCCCGACTTTGCCAAGATCGGGGTCAAGGTGGATGGGGAGTATCGTCAGCTCAACGACAACGTGTTGCAGCTGGAGAACGAGCTATACGCCCCGATCCGCCCCAAGCGCACCCCGCGCAGCGGCGAGAAGCCCTCGGATGCGCTGGATCAGCGCGGCATCGAATACATCGAGCTGCGCACCGTGGACGTCAACCCCTTCACCCCGCTCGGCATCGATGCGGATCAGATCCGCTTCTTCGACCTGTTCCTGGTCTGGTGTCTGCTGCGCCCCTCTCCGGTGCTGAGTGACGAGGAGATTGCCCGCAACCGCCGCAACCAGAACAAGGTGGTGCTGGAAGGGCGTCGTCCCGGCCTGACGCTGGAAGATGAGCAGGGCAATGCCATTGGCCTCAAAGAGTACGGCCTCAAACTGTTCGACGAGCTGGCTCAGGTGGCCGATCTGCTGGATCGCTGCTGCGGCCGCAACCGCTATCGCGAGACGCTGGCGATGCATCGCGAGAAGCTGCTCAACCCCGAGCTCACCTATTCCGCCCGCATGCTCAAGGAGCTGCTGGAGAGCGGCAAGGACAACGGCTGCTATGGCGACAAGCTGGCGACCCGCTATCGCGAGGAGCTGCTGGCAGGGGAGCTGCAGTACTGGGATGAGGCCTACTTTGCCGGTGAGGCGAAGGATTCGCTGGCCAAGCAGCGGGAGCGCGAGCGCAGCGACAGCCTGTCGTTCGATGACTTCCTGGCCGACTACTTCGGTACCAATACCACTACGGCCTGAAGGCGGGTTCGTACCAACCAAGGTGCCAACAAAAAGCCGCTCGAGTGAGCGGCTTTTTTATTTCTCTGAACCTGAGCGATATCAGACGTGGTTATACATGGCCTCGATTTCGCTCTGATACTTGGCTTCGATGATCTTGCGGCGCAGCTTCATGGTGGGGGTCAGTTCACCCAGCTCCATGGAGAAGGCGCTCGGCAGCAGGGTGAACTTCTTCACCTGCTCGAACTTGGCCAGCTCTTTTTGCAAGTCGGCGATGCGTGCTTCGAAGAACTCCATTACCCGGGAGTGGCGCAGCAGCTCGGTCTTGCACTGGTACTGCAGGTTGATGGAGCGGGCGTACTCCTCCAGCGACTCGAAGCAGGGGACGATCAACGCCGAGACGAAGTGGCGGGCATCGGCGACGATGGCGATCTGCTCGATAAAGCGATCCTTGCCGATGGTCCCTTCCACCAGTTGCGGGGCCACGTACTTGCCGTTGGAGGTCTTCATCAGCTCCTTGAGGCGCTCGGTGAAGTAGATATTACCATGGCTGTCGAGCTCACCGGCATCGCCGGTACGCAGGAAGCCATCCTCGGTCATCACTTCTGCGGTGGCTTCCGGTTTGTTGTAGTAGCCGCGCATCACGGTGGGCGAGCGCACCAGCAACTCGTTGTTCTCACCCAGCTTCACTTCGATGCCGTTGAGTGCCGTGCCGATGGAGCCGAGCTTGAACTGGCTCTCTTCGTAGCAGCAGACGGTGGCGGTGGTCTCGGTCATGCCGTAGCCGTACTTGAGATTGAGCCCCATCGCCTGGAAGAAGAGGTTCACATCGTCGGCCAGACGGGCGCCCGCCACCGGCAGAAAGCGGGTGCGGCCGCCGAAGCGGGCGCGCAGCTTGCGAAACACCAGTCGCTCGGCAAGCCAGAGCTGGCCGTAGAGCAGCGGGGAAGCGGACTTGCCCGCCTGACGGGTGGCAACCATCTGTTTTCCGACCCGGGTCGCCCAGCCAAACAGGGCGCGGCGCAGAGCCGGAGCCTGAGCCACCTTGGCCTGGATCATGGCATAGGCCTTCTCGTAGAGGCGCGGCACGGCGCACATCACGGTCGGCTGCACCTCGCCAATCACATCCATCACCTTCTGCGGATCGCGGATATAGACGTTCTCGGCGCCGCAATAGAGCACGTAGTAGCTCCAGGCCCGCTCGAACACGTGGCTGAGCGGCAGCATGCAGAGCGACACATCCTGTTCGTTGAGGTCGAGACGGCTGTTGTGCATCTCGAAACAGGCAGCGATGTTGCTGAAGTCGAGCATGACCCCCTTGGGCTCGCCTGTGGTGCCGGAGGTGTAGATCAGGGTCAGCAGATCATCCATCCGGTACTGGGTTTCCCGTACTCGCAGCTCCTGCTCGCTGGGCTGATGGTTGCCGGAGACCAGAAATGTCTGGAAGTGGCTCGCCTGCTCGCAGCCGCGTAGATTGACGTTGCCATCGAGAGCGACGATCTGGCGGATTTCGCCGTTTTGCAGCAGGGTCAGCGCCTGATCGAACTGGGGTTGTTCGCCAACGAACAGTACCTTGATGCCGGCATCTTTGACGATGTAGCGCAGCTGATCGAGCGTGCTGGTGGGGTAGATAGGGACGCTGACACCGCGGGCGGCAAGGATGCCGAGATCGGCCTGGGTCCATTCCGGCATGTTGCGGGCATAGATGCCGACCATTTCGGTTGGCTGGTGGCCGGCACGGATCAGCGCCTGTGCGCAGTAGTCCATGGCCTGGCCCAGAGTACGCCAGCCGATGGCGCGCCACTGGCCATCTTGCTGAACCCGCAGGGCAGCCTTGTTGCCAAGCTGGGCAATACGTTCACGCATCAGTCGAACCAGATGAAGCTTCGGCATCAGTTAAACATCCTTTAATTACAGTTGTACGCCCGCGAGGGCACTAAAAATCGGGCTAGAGTTTAAACTCCAACATTACAGCTTACAAGTGTTCGCCGTTTGTCTTGGATCACAAAGAGCGCAAATAGCTCTCCCTTTGCTCAGACTGGCCGATACTGCTAGGAGGCAGAGAGAGGGTTAACGATATGAATCTGTGGGTGAAAGGGGCGTTGGCCGCGGTCGGGCTGATGGTGGTGGGGGGCGCTGCGTTTTGGTTCTTTGCCGGAACGTCATCACAGGGGCCCGCCAATCCTTGGTATCAGGGGGCCGAGGGGTATCAGCAGGCGCAGCAACAGGCGCTGGCGTTGGGCTATCCGCTGCTCTATGTGCTGGAGACCCCCAAGTGCCGCCGCTGTGGCGATCTGGAGAAGAAATTCTGGCAGAGCAAGGAGATGGCTGGCCCGCTTGCCCGGTTGGTGAAAGTGCGGCTCAACCCGGGCAAGGGGGATGGCAGCGAGCAGATCCTGCGCCGCTTTCCCAAAGTCGCCACGCCGCCCGGCATCTATATTCAGCAGCCGGGGCAGCCCCTCAGACCCATCAAGATAGTGGTGGATATCGACCAGATCTGGATGCCTGGAAAAACCTGGCAGCGTGGCTTCTATATGCCGCTCTCCGGGGCCGGATTCGAGGCGGTGGTGCATACCACCCTGGCCTTGCAGGATCCGGCGCTGGACAACGCCCCCCTCGATTGAGGGGGGGCAAAAGGCTTGGGCGCGACGAATAGGCTGGATCAGCCGAAATCGAACAGTCGCGACATCAACACCGCATCTTCCCTGTCGTTGCCGGTGCCGTAGTAGTCGGCGCGGCGGCAATATTCGGCAAAACCGGCGCTCTCGTAGAGGTTGATGGCTGTCTGGTTACCGGCCCGCACCTCGAGAAACCAGGCCTCTGCCCCGGCTTGCTTGCTGCGCGCCAGATAGGCCTGCAACAGCGCCCGTCCCAACCCCTTGCCCTGAAACGCCGGATGCACGCAGATGTTCATCAGCGAGCTGTCACCGGCCACCAGATCCGAGATATAGAAGCCCGCCGGGGAACCATCGACCAGCATCAAGCCGTTGAGATAGCGAGGGCCGAAGCAGGAGAGCAGGTTGGCCTCACTCCACGGCTCCTTGTGGGCGGCTTGCTCGATGGGGTAGACAAAGTCGAAATCGCTCTCGAGCAGGGGACGAAACTCAGGCATGGGGGCTCCGGATGGCAAGATGTTGGGCACTGGGGTTGGCAGAGGCGGCATTTGTAAAATCAGGTAAAAAGAGCGGCATCTCAGTGGGTCTTGGCGGCATGATGCAGGGTCACGCCGCGCTGGCCGCAAGGTGCTGGCGCAGCTGTTGCCACAGGGCGCGCTTTTGCGCGGCGCTGGGGGCGAGCGGGCAGATCAGCGCATCAGGCCGCGCGGGGTTGGCCTCCGTCAGCCAGAGCAGGGGGGGGGCGCCCGCCGTTTGCAGATCGGCAGGCGGCAGCTCGCTGAGCAGTGAGACCTCGTCGGGGGTCATGCCGAGCAGCTGGCAGATATCCGCCAGCAGCGTGGTGGCAGGCAGCTGAGGCGCCAGCAACCAGAGTTTGCCGCTGGGCAGCGGAGCGCGGGTGGCCGGTGTCGTCTGGCCGGGTTGTGCGGCATCTTGCTCCAACTCAGGCTCGGGTGCTGCGCCCAGCAATGCCGGACGACGCAGTTGCCAGCTTTGAATGCCCATGCGGGCCAACATGCTCTGACGAACGGGATCTTGCATTTGAGGCGACTCACTCTTGATCTGCATTGGGGAAAATTGTGTTGCGCAGGGTACACTCGAACCGCTTTTGCTGCACCCTTTGCAACGCATCATCTGGCGCATGCGGGCATGGTGCTCATCACGACACTGGCTATGCATGGGCGCAGCACGCTGCCGATATGGTATCGCACTGCCTTTGCGTTTTTCCTGCCAGAGGCGGGTATTGTGCGGCAAGAGATACCAGAATAAACATCATAACAAGACAAAACCCAAGGTCGAGCAAATGGATATCGCGCCTTGGGGCTAACATCATCCCAGCTTCGGAACACTCTCTATGTCGTCTTTAGCTCAAGCCCAGAACCCTGCGCGCCTTATTCCCATCCAGGAGCGCTTGCCCCGGCTGCTGGCCGCCCTCGGTGAGGGACTTTACGAACGGCAGGATGCCTTGCGCCTCGGTCTGCTGGCGGCCCTCAGCGGTGAGAGTGTCTTCTTGCTGGGGCCACCCGGTATTGCCAAGAGCCTGATCGCCCGCCGCCTCAAGCTGGCCTTTCACGACGCCCGCCACTTTGAATACCTGATGACCCGTTTCAGTACGCCGGAGGAGGTGTTTGGCCCCCTCTCCATTCAGGCGTTGAAAGAGGATGGCAAATATCTGCGTCTCACCACAGGTTATCTGCCTGAGGCCGAAGTGGTGTTCCTCGACGAGATCTGGAAGGCGGGCCCTGCCATCCTCAACACCCTGCTCACCGCCATCAACGAGCGGCAGTTTCGCAACGGTGACAGCCAGCACCCTATCCCGATGCGATTGCTGGTGACCGCCTCCAACGAGCTGCCGGCACAGGACAGCGGGCTGGAAGCGCTCTACGACCGGATGCTGGTGCGGATCTGGATGGACCGGGTGCAGGAGAAAGCCAACTTTCAATCCATGCTGGCCAGCGATGGCCACGCCCACCAGAACTTGCCGGAATCCCTGCAGATCCGGGGGGATGAGTATGAGCAGTGGCAGAGCCAGATTGAACAGGTGCGCCTGCCGGATGCCTGTTTCGAGCTCATCTACCAGCTGCGCCAGCAGCTCGACAGTCAGCTGGCCCATCGCTGCTATGTGTCGGATCGTCGCTGGAAGAAGGCGGTACGGCTTATCAAGGCGAGCGCTTTCTTCAATGGCCGCGATGAGGTTGCACCGGTAGATCTGCTGCTGTTCAAGGATTGTCTCTGGCATGACGAGGAGTCCCGCACCGCCCTGCTGGAGATGATGACCGAGTTTTCCCGCCTTTACGGCTATCAGCAACTGGCGATGACCCGTCAGCTGCTGGCGCTGCGGGATCAGTTCAAACAGCTCAAACAGAGCGTGGCCCAGCGCCTGTGCACAAAGGCCCGGCAACGCAAGCAGTGGTTTGGCCGGCGGGCCCGGGGTATCGAGATCCCGCTTGCCAATGCCAGACCCTTTGGCAAGCAGGTGCACTTCCATCTGCTCACCCCGGCGCCGCTGGATGGCGGCGATCCCGAGCGCCTCACCCGCACCCTGGTGTTCGATCGCACCTTGCTCTCCCACTGGCGCCCCACCGGTGAGGCGCTGGTGGGTTATGAGTTTGGCAACCCGAAAGAGGGGCATTACGAGCTGGTACTGGACGATGAGCTGCGGCTGCAGGTGCTCGATATCCAGCGGCAGCAGATCCCGCTGGTTTTGATGGAGCGCAACGCCATCCCCGAGGTGGTGCTGGCGCCCTGGTTGCAGTCGCTCGACGAGCAGCTGGTTCAGGTCGGCAAGGTGATGCAGGAGCTCAAGCAGCAGCGCAGCCTGTTCGAACGTCACCAGCAACACCTCTTTATCGCCCAGCGCTGGCTGCAGCAGGTGGAAGACAGCTTCTTTGTGCTGAACCGAGATCTCGAACTGCTGCGCAACGAGCTGACCCAGTGGCGCGAGCGGTTGCCAAGGCTGGACGAGTAAGGAGCGCTCATGCTTGAGATCGGCATGCTGGATCTGGGCCTTCTCATGGGAGAGGGTGAGCTTGCGGGAGAGGTGGTGGCGCTGCTGGCGGCCTCGCCCAAGATTTCCGAATTTATCAAACGCTCCCCGCTACAGGGCAAGCTGCTGAAAAAGCGCCTGCAGAGTTGGGGCGAGCAGCTTGGTGAGGAGATCCGTCACAAGCCGGTGCCGGTGGCGCTGGAGCAGGAGTACCTGCTCTATCAGGCGCACCGGCAACTGCCGATGACCGAGCTGATTGGTCGCCTGCCCGGCTTGCTGGAGTCGCTGGAGCAGTACAGCCCCTTCGCCGGTGAGGCCAGATCCTTGGTGCGTCAGCTGACTGCTCACCCCACCGAGGGGCTGCGCCAGCTCTTTATCGACAAGTGGCGCGCCAGTCTGGTGGGGAGCCTGCTGCAACTGCAGCAGCAGATCGCCGAAGCGGAGCGGGAGAAGCAGCGTCAGGAGATTGAAGATCAGCTGCTGGCGAGCCGCACCCTGGCCGATGCCCTCGATCCCAACCAGATCTCCGCCGGTGGTTTGTGGGATCTGGCGCAGGGGCACTGGCACAAGCGGAGTCTGGTGCTGGTCAAGCAGTATGCCCGCATGTTGCAGCGCGAGCCCTTGCTGGCGGAGATTGCCGGTCTGCTCGGGCGCAGCGAGCGGGATCGGCGGGCGCAGGAGCAACCTGTGCCGCCGGTTCAGGTGCTGGAGCTGGAGCCAGCCCCCAGTGACGATGTGCCGGACGATCTGGTGGGCATCCATCAGGCGAACGATCTGATGAGGTTACTGCCAAGTGAAGCTGTGATGCTGGGGCTGCCGGAGCTGGAGCTGGAGTTCTATCGCCGCTATCTGGAGCGGCGCCTGCTCAGCTATCAGTCACGTGGCACCTTGCCGCGCCAGCGCATCATGCTGCGCACCCCGGAGCAGGGGGGGCAGCAGTTGCAGCAGCGAGGCCCCTTTATCGTCTGCGTCGATACTTCCGGTTCCATGGGGGGATATCCCGAGGAGTGTGCCAAGGCGCTGTTTCTGGCGTTGCTCAAGGTGGCGATGGATGAGAAGCGCGGCTGCTACCTGATGCTCTTCTCCACCGAGGTGGCGACCCTCGAGATCACCGCGGATACCGGTCTGGACAAGGCGGAGCGCTTTCTCTCCATGAGTTTTCACGGCGGTACCGATCTGGTGCCTTGTCTGGAGAAGGCGCTGGCCAAGCTCGATGATCCCGCTTTTGCCAAGGCGGATGTGCTGGTCATCTCCGACTTTATCGCCCAGAGCCTGCCCCATCCCCTGCTCGATCAGATGAACCGCTATCGTCAGCGCCAGACCCGTTTTCACGCCGTCGCCATGTCCCGCCACGCCAAGCAGGCGCTGCTGCGGATCTTTGACAACAGCTGGCTGCTCGATTGCGGCCTGCGCGGCCGGCTGCTGCGGCGCTGGCAGCATCACTAGTGACCGGGAGGGGGCAACCCCTCTCGGATGGTTATCCCGCCCCCTCTTTTTCGCTGTGCGTCCCCGCTTTCATTCCAACGCGATGATATCGCAGTAAAATGTGACTAGCCTGCCATTCGGGCTCTCTGTCCGGGTGATAGCCTTTACAACCATTGTTACAGGCGAAAAGATGATGATTTTCCGGCATCGGCTTGCCCGATGATCTTTCCCATTGATCCGGAGTGTGTATGAGCCGACTTGCCTTGCTGCTGTTGCTGGCGGTGTTCGGGCTGGCAGCCAAACCCTTGTCCCCCGAGCAGTTGGAAAATGAACTGGGAGGGATGGAGCGGGTCTACCAGCCGATCGAGTTGTTGCGGGAGCGCCTTGCCCGTTTGCAGCGGGACGGCAACGCCTATCCGCCGTCGCAGCAGATGCGGATCAGTCGTCTGGCTTGCTGGGCCCAATCGGCCGATGACATGCAGGAGTCCCGTACCGCCATCGCCAATGCGGAGCGGATGCTGGCCATTGCGCGCGAGGAGGGTGATGACGCCGCCGTGGCGGAACTGACGATTTGCCGCGGCTGGTTCAATCAGCTGCTCGGCGAGGTAGCGAAGGCTCGTCACGATTACGATGAGGGGCTGCGGCTGGCAAGAGAGGCCGCCGTGCCAAAGCTGGAGGCGCTGGCGCTGGCCCGCCGGGGGGCCATGCTGTCTTTTCAGGGGGTCTCAGGCCTGGGGCTGATGGATCTCACCAAGGCGCACAATATCTATGAGCAGCTGGGGTTGCCCACCTGGTATCACCAGGCGCAGCTCGAGATTGCAGCCACATTTCGTCGTATGGGCCTCTATGCCGAAGCGCTCGCCACCCTCAACCGGTTGAGCGAGCATTTTGCCAGGAGCCACGATGGATTTGGCTCGGCAAGGCTCAGTGATCAACTGGCTATGGTCTATCTGCAGACCGGGCGTTATCAGGATGCGCTGGGCGAGCTTGAACGCAGTGCGGCCTTTTATAATCAGCCTCAATATCTGATTGAGCATGCCGAACGCATGGTGATGCAGGCCGAGGCTCTGCTCGGGCTGGATCGCCCCGCTGATGCCGGACGCTTGTTGGCACAAGCTGCGAAGGTGCTCTCTCCCGATGTTGATCCCATCCTCCATGCGCATCTCGAGCTGGTGCGGGCGAGGTTGAGAGTCGAACAGCAGGAATCGGCGCCAGCCTTGCGTGCGCTTGAGAAGATTGAGCCGATTTTGAAGGTGGAAGGGCACGTGCGCTTTTTGCTCGAGCTCTACTGGGTACGCAGTCGGGCGCTCGAGTTGCAAGGCGACTATCCGGCGGCGCTCGCCGCATTGCGGGAGCATCTGGTGCAGGAGCAGCGGCTCGATCAGCTGTTACGGGAACAGAGCACGGCCTGGGTTCGCGGCGAGTTCGAGCTGGCCCGTCAGGAGGGGGAAAACGAGCGACTGCGAGTCGAGCAGAAACTGCAGCAGCAGGAGCTGGAGCAGGTCAAGGAGCGTCGTTTCTGGCTGCTGGTGGTGATGGTGCTCTGCGGGGTACTGGCGCTGCTGACGATGGGGTGGCTGCTTGATCGCAACCGTCGGATGCGTCGTCTGGCCTTTACCGATGAGCTGACCGGCATCAACAACCGCCGTCGGGTGCTGCGGCAGGGCAGCGATATGTTGGCGCTGGCTCGCAGGCAGGGCACGCCATTTTGTCTGCTGGTGTTCGATATCGATCACTTCAAGCGGATCAACGATACCCTGGGACATCATCAAGGAGACAGGGTGCTGCAATGGGTCTCTCGGGCGGCAGATCGACAGCTGCGACACCAGGATCAGTTGGGGCGTACCGGCGGAGAGGAGTTCTTGATCCTGCTGCCGGATACCAGCCTTGAAGAAGCGTGCCGGGTGGCTGAGCGGATCCGTCACTCGGTTGCCAACCGGGCGCTGCCCGGCATGTCGTACCCGGTAACCATCAGTATCGGATGTGCCTCTCTGCGAGACGATGATCAGGATCTGGCGGCCCTGATCCAGCGTGCCGACAATGCGCTGTATCGTGCGAAAGAGGCGGGGCGCAACCGGGTGGAAACAGATAACTGACGGGCTGGATATTGTCACTCAGCAGGATGTCATCGCTATTCGGGATCACTCTGATACGGCGAGGATGATCGTCCCCTGCGCTCGTTCTTGCCTGCGATGACAGATTGGCAAGCGCGAGCGCAGAAGACAGTCAGAAGGGCGTTATGCCCAGGCGCTGCCACCATTGAGGTGAAGCACTTCACCATTCATGTTGTTGTTGCTCATCAGGAACAGCGCGGCCTGCGCATAATCCTCTCCCTCTCCCAAGCGCTTCAAAGGCAGGTTTTGCGCCACGGCAGCCACTTTTTGTGGGTCATTGCCCAGTGCTTTAAGCAGCATGGGTGTGCGCATGGGGCCCGGGTTGATGACGTTGATCCGACGGGGGGTCAGCTCGGTAACCAGACTGTGAGCCAGCGTTTCAACAGCGCCAGCTGCAACGGCAGGGAGTGCTTTACCTAGTTGTGGGCGGCGCGTCACCATCCCGGACGTGAGCACGATGGAGCCGCGTTCGGACAGTTTGGGGGCTGCGGCGCGGATCGCATGAACACTTCCCCAGAAGCGGCTGTCCATGTTGATTTTCAAGTCTTCGATGGCAGCGGTGAGAAAGCTGCCTGGTCGCATGACGGCGGCGGTAATGACGAGATGATCCAGCGAATCCAGCTGGTTGAAAAAGTGATTGACGGAGTCAACGTCGAGAATATCCAGTTGATGGCCACTGGCACTTGGGCCCAGTTCAGCCAGCGCAGTGGCAAGCTGCTCACGGCTGGAACCGCCGATAATGACCTTGGCGCCTTGCTCGATCGCTTGGTGGGCGGTGGCCAGGCCAAGACCCGAGGTACCACCGATAATGACGATCTGTTGATTGTGCAGGGTGGAATGTTTCATGTAATGACCTCTCCATTATGTAGATACGATTTACATATTTGTAGCTGGATAGGGAAAGTCCAAGTATGAAAATTTATCAAGAGTGGTTGTTGCTGGCATGGGGAGGAGGCCAAGTCCACGTGGTCCGGATGTTGCCATCCGATTCGGAGTGTTTGATTTTCTGTTCAGTTGGAACCTGTGGAACGGCTGAGCGGCCAAATTATCATCTCTTGTCAGGCTGGGTATTTTTCACTCGCGCGGGTATAATGTCGCGCAATTTTGCTTTGACTCAGGCGAGAAGACCCATGTAACGCAACCCTCCTCCCTCTCTCCACCAGGTTGGCAACACGCCAGCTGGCGTGGCTTTCGTTGCGTATACATGTGCCGTGAGCGGCATTCCGGATTTATTCCCACGGTGGCTGATGCCACCGCTCAATAGAAGAACGTTGAATTATGTCAGCTGAATTTCTGAGTGAAGTCTCCAAGAGACGCACTTTTGCGATCATTTCGCACCCGGATGCGGGTAAAACCACCATCACCGAGAAAGTCCTGCTGTTCGGACAGGCCATTCAGCGCGCCGGTACCGTCAAGGGCCGTGGCTCGGGCCAGCACGCCAAATCCGACTGGATGGAGATGGAGAAGCAGCGTGGTATCTCCATCACCACCTCGGTGATGCAGTTCCCCTATGCCGATTGTCTGGTCAACCTGCTTGACACCCCGGGTCACGAGGACTTCTCCGAAGATACCTACCGTACCCTGACCGCGGTCGACTGCTGCCTGATGGTCATCGATGCCGCCAAGGGTGTTGAAGACCGGACCCGCAAGCTGATGGAAGTCACCCGTCTGCGTGATACCCCCATCCTCACCTTCATGAACAAGCTGGACCGCGAAGTGCGCGATCCGATGGAAGTGATGGATGAAGTAGAGCGCGAGCTGAAGATCATGTGCGCCCCGATCACCTGGCCTATCGGCTGCGGCAAATCCTTCAAGGGTGTCTATCACCTCTACAAGGATGAGACATATCTCTATCAGAGCGGTCAGGGCCACACCATCCAGGAGAAGCGGGTGGTCAAGGGGCTGAACAACCCGGATCTGGATGCCGCCGTCGGCGAAGATCTGGCTCAGCAGCTGCGTGACGAGCTGGAACTGGTGCAGGGCGCCTCTCCCGAGTTCGATCACGATGCCTTTATCGCTGGCGAGATGACCCCGGTCTTCTTCGGTACTGCACTGGGTAACTTCGGTGTCGACCACATGCTGGATGGCCTGACTGACTGGGCGCCGTCTCCCATGCCACGCAAGGCCGAGAGCCGCGAAGTGGTGGCGACCGAGGAGAAGTTCTCCGGCTTCGTGTTCAAGATCCAGGCAAACATGGATCCGAAGCACCGCGACCGTATCGCTTTTATGCGTATCGTGTCAGGCACCTACTCCAAGGGCATGAAGATGCGCCACGTGCGTATCGGCAAGGATGTGAACATCTCCGACGCCGTGACCTTTATGGCCGGTGACCGTGAGCAGGCGGAAGACGCCTTCGCCGGTGACATCATCGGTCTGCACAACCATGGCACCATCCAGATCGGTGACACCTTCACCCAGGGTGAAGATCTCAAGTTCACCGGTATCCCGAACTTTGCACCGGAACTGTTCCGCCGCATCCGCCTGCGCGACCCGCTCAAGCAGAAGCAGCTGCTCAAGGGGCTGGTCCAGCTCTCCGAAGAGGGCGCGGTACAGGTGTTCCGTCCGCTGATCAGCAACGATCTCATCGTTGGTGCTGTCGGTGTGCTGCAGTTTGACGTGGTGGTTTCGCGCCTCAAGAGCGAGTACAACGTCGAGGCTATCTACGAGGCGGTCAACGTCTCCACCGCCCGCTGGGTGGAAGGGACCGACGTCAAGAAGTTCGAAGAGTTCAAGCGCAAGAACGAGGTCAACCTGGCCCTCGATGGCGGTGACAACCTCACCTATATCGCACCGACCATGGTCAACCTGCGACTGGCTCAGGAGCGCCACCCTGACGTGGAGTTCCGCCAGACTCGCGAGCACTGATAAGCGATTGCCTGCTCGGCAGACAAGATAAAAGAGACCCCGCTTCGGCGGGGTCTCTTGTTTTGTGCCGTTTTGCCTGTTTTAAGGAGGGATGCAGGGGGGAATTGTTCAGCATATACCAGTCGCAAGCAGCCCTCACCCTAGCCCTCTCCCAGAGGGAGAGGGCACCATCAGAGGTCTGCCTGAAAGGTCGCGGAAGTGTTTTTGCCCCCTTCTCCCCTTGCGGGAGAAGGGTTGGGGATGAGGGGGCTACCCCAGTGTCAGCACCATGCAGATCTCGCAATCCCCGTGGCCGGTGCAGCCAAGGGGGCCTGGCAGGTGTTCAAAGTCCAGTGATTCATAGAGGCTGGTGGCTTCGCGCAGTACCTCAGTGGTCTCCAGATAGCAGCGCTGATAACCAAGCGCGCGCGCCTCGTCTAGTGCCTGCAACAGCAGCCGCTTGCCAAGGCCCAGTCCGCGCAGGGCGGGCATAAAGTACATCTTCTGCAGCTCGCAGACTCCCTCTTCTCCTGCCAATGGCGCGATACCGCCACCACCGAGGATGGAACCGTCCGGCCCTTCGATGACCCAGTAGCGACTCTTCTCCCCCTGATAGCTCTGGGAGAGGGTGTCGAGATTGGGATCCGAGACCCCATACCCCTTGTCGGCGGTGAGGCCATATTCGGCCGAGACGGCGCGGATCACCAAGGCGATCTGGGCATTGTCCGCCGCCGTGATGGGGCGGATCTGGTAGCCCCGCTGGCGACGGGCGCGGGAGAGGGCGCTGCGATAGAGCCGCAGCCCTTGCCACAGTTGCTCCCGCTCGGGCAGGCTCAACTGCGCCAGCATCTCTTCCATCGCCCCGTCCATCTCCCGGTGCAACTCCAGCAGCATCCCCTGACCGTTGACGGTGAGGCGGGCCTCCTTGCTGCGGCCGTCGGAGGGGTGCGGGTGCCAGCTGATAAGCTCCCGCTCGGCGAGGCGTGCCAGCGGACGGCTGGCGTTGGATTTGTCGATGTGCAGCTTTTCTGCCAGCTGCTGATTGGTGGCCGGGGCGTTTTCCAGCTCGATCAGCAGGTGAGCCTCGATGGGGGTGAGGGCCAGATTGCCGCACTGCTGGGAGAGCATGCCGAGTTCGCGAACCAGATCGCGCGACAGGGCGCGCAGGGGACGGGGATCCATGTCGTGGTTTCCTGTTTAGTTGTGCATGACAACTAAAATAGCGTAAAAGTTGTAATTCGCAACCTTTTGCTGTGATGACTTGCAGAATATGAGGTGAGCGGCAGCCCCGTTGATTGGGCTGCCGCAGGTGGGGCGGTCGTCAGGCGGCTGCTCTGATGGCCAGCTCTGGGCGGCGGGAGAAGCAGCGGGCGAGCAGCAATATGGTGGCGACGCCTATGGTGCCCAGCACCAGCCAGGGAAGGGCCGGTTGTCCCTGTTGCAGCGAGAAGTCATAGAGGGAGCCGCCGCCCACATAGCCGGTCATGCCTCCAAGCGCCAGTCCAAGGCGGCTGAAGCCCATGTAGCTGCCGCGGGCTGCGGGGTTGGCCAGCCGGGTCATCAGGGTCTCCCGGGCCGGTTCACAGATGATGATCCCCAGATAGAAGCAGGCCAGCAGTACGAAGATGCCGGAGAGGGTGCTGACGAAGGCGACCAGCCCGATCCCCACCGTCATCAGCAGGATACCCGCCATCAGCCGGCTCTCCAGCCGATAGCGCCGCTCGCTGAAACGGGCGATAGGGTAGATCAGCGCCAGTGACAGCGCTGTTTCCAGGCTGTACATCCAGCCCACTGCCGTGGTGGTGCCGGAGAGCTGCTTGACCAGAATGGGGAAAATCAGCATCACCTGTACCCACAGCATGTAATAGCCGCTTAAGATCAGCACCAGTCGGCAGAAGGCGCGATCCGCCAGCACCTGCCCCAACCCTTCCCGCATCGGAGTCGGTTTGACCGAGAGGCGGTAGGCGGGCAGCAGGGTCCAGTTGCAGAGAGCCGCCAGCGTGAAGAGCCCGGCGCCCAGCAGGCAGACGTAAGTGAAGTCAAAGCGCAGCAGCCAGCTGCCGAGCAGGGCACCGGTGACGGCTCCCGCGCTCTCCAGCATCATCAGCAGGGATATAAAACGGCCCCGCTCATGGGGGCGAGTAAATTTGATCACCAGTGCGGCCCGTGGCGGGTCGAACAGGCAACCGCCCAGACCCGAGAGGAAGCAGGAGAAAATCAGCATGGCGCCGCTGTCGGCCCAGGCCAGGGTGGCAAAGCCGACGGCGCGCAACAGCATTCCGGTGACGATGAGCGGGCGGGCGCCAAAGCGGTCAGCGAGGGAGCCGCCGAAGATCCCCAGCCCCTGCTGGGTCAGCTGGCGCAGGCCGAGGGCCAGCCCCACCAGACCGGCGGCCCAGCCGAGCTGGTCGACGAAGCGCAGACTGATCATCGGCATCACCACAAAGAAACCCAGGATCACCAGTGTGGTATCCAGCGCCAGAAACCAGCGTCCCCAAAACCTCGCCCTATCGACCATAACGCCCTCTCATTCACAGATACCTTCATTCTGGAGAGGGTTTAGATATAGTGGTAGACGACAACTACCTATATTTCATATCAGGATTATTTATGTCTATGGATCTGGACGATCTGCAACTGCTGCTGGATGTGGCCGAGCTGGGCAGCTTCAGTCAGGCGGCGGCCATTCGTGGCTGGTCACAGCCGCTGGTGAGCCAGCGGATTGCCCAGCTGGAGGAGAGCCTCGGGGCGCCGCTGTTTCAGCGTCATCGGCGCGGGGTGACGCCGACCCGTGCCTGCGAGGAGTTTCTGCCATCAGCCCGCTCTGCGCTGGCGATCCTGAGCGAAGGGCGACTGGCATTGCAGGGGGCACCTGCGCTGCCTTGTATCCGTCTCTCTAGTCTGCCATCCCTCACTTCGGTGGTGTTTGGCTCGTTATTGATGGAGCTGGTGGACGAGCCGTTCGAGATCCGCTGCACCACGGATCACTCCGGTGAGATCATGCAGTCGCTGCTGACCGGCGAGGCCGATATCGGCTTTGTGCTCAAGCGCCCGCCGGTTGCTGGCCTGCAGATGGAGCTGCTCTGCTGCTCTCCCATCATCGCAATCGCCTCGCCATTACATCCGCTGGCCGGTTGTCACGGCCTCACCCTGGAGGATATTGCCGACCAGCGGCTGGCGCCTCAGGTATGGGGGCCGGGATGTGACGTCTTTATCCAGCAGTTGCGGCGGCTGCGGCGGGCGGCCAGCCCCCTGCATGCGGTGCAGCCCGCCAGTGCAGCGCGGGATCTGGCGCTGGAACACGGGTTTATCACTTTGATGCCGGAGCTGGCCATCAAGCGGGATCTGGAGGTGGGACGGCTGGTCAGGCTAGATGTGCGCAATCTGCCGCAAGAGCATTGGGATGTGATGATGGCGTGGCGCGGTGGCAAGCGGCCCAACCCGGCCCGGGAAACCGTGTTGGCCACCGCCCGCACGCTGGCGAAACGGTGGCGCAATGAGTAGAACGATGCGGGACAAGGCCCGCATCGGGTGGATCAGTAGCTGGCCTTGAGGGTCACGCCACTGAACGCGGAAAACCCTGACAGCTGCACATGCCAGGTGCCCGCCTTGGGATTGGTGAAGGAGCAGCTTTCGTTGTTACCGCCCTTGTAGGGACGGCAGTCATAACTGCTGCTGGTGGGGGCGCTGCCAAAGCGGACGTAGAGGTCGGCATCTCCGGTGCCGCCACTGCTGCTGATCTGCAGCGACCTGGTGCCCGCCGGTACGTTCAGGGTGTAGTTGAGCTTGCCACCCTTGCTGGCGGCGAGGTTGCTCACTGGCACGCCGTTTTGCAGCACATTGTCGCTCGGTGGCGGCGTGGTGCCGCAGCTGGCATCAACCCCGACGGTCTGGAAGGCCCGTGCCACATCCGCCTGACTGTAACCCAGGTCGGCGGTCGCCCGGCTGACGCCGCAGGCCCCTTGCTGGTAGTTGGTGTTGGCGCCCCAGTAGAGGCGGTTGGCCAACAAGAAGACTTCAAATGCCTTGCGGGTGTTCCAGCCGCTGCTGGTGGCCAGCAGGTAGAAGGCGCGGTTGTAGACCCCTGAGCTGTGGTGTACATCCATCCCCTCCTGATAATCCGCCGCATGGCCGATGGATCTGCCATCCCGGGTCGGATCCTCGAAGTAACGCAGGGAGCCGTTGCCCTTGAATATCTGCGCCCCGACCAGCCAGTCGTTGCTCCCCTTCATGTAGAACTCGGCCGCTTCCCCCGCCATATCGGAGAAGGCCTCGTTGATGCCGCCGGATTGTCCTGAATAGATCAGCCCGGAGTTCTGCTCGGTAAAGCCGTGGCTCACCTCGTGGGCCGCCACATCGAGGCTGACCAGCGGGTGGAAGGTGGTGGCGCCATCACCAAAGGTCATCTGGCTGCCATCCCAGAAGGCGTTCTCGTAATTCTTGCTGTAGTGAACCCGCATCTTCAGTTTGAAGGTGAGGGGCGCCGTGTTGTACCAGTTGCGGTACATGTCGAACACCACGTTGCCGAAGTAGTGGGCGTCGTTGAGGGGCGAGTAGGCGCCGTTGATCTCCTTGACCCGGTTCTCCGGACAGGTGAACTGGTGGATGGCACCGCCTGAGGTGGCGTGGTTGAGGTTGATGGTATCGACGTTGGGGCTGGTCATCCGGCAGTTGTCATCCACGATGAGAGGGCCAAAGTCGGTGCCGTAAAAGTATTTGCCGGTCTTGATGTTGCCCCCCGGGCCGGTGGCGTCCTTGTGGTTGATCCCCTCCCAGCGTTTGAGCTCTTCACCGCTCTGGGCATCAAGAATGACGAAGGGGCGGCTTGGCTTGTCACCTTCGGCGATGAAGGAGACCTGATAAACCAGCCGGGCCAGCCCGTTCTCATCCTGCATCACGTAGAGTTTGACCTGCTCGTTGCTCCCCTTGCTGCCCGCCTTGGCCTTGCTGGCGGCATCCTGTGGCGAGAGGGTGGCGACCGGGCTTGCCACATCCTGATCGATCTGGCGCAGCATGCGCCCGCTGGCCTGTTGCAGCTGGCCGTTCAGGCTCTTGTCAGCTACCACCACCTGACCCATTACCGGGATGCCGTTCCAGACCTGCTCGTAGCGGATCCGCTGCTGGCCGTTGGGCAGCTTGACCACCCGCACCTGACGAAACTCGCCATCTTCCAGCTGCAAGGTACCACTCGCGGCACTGAGGCCTGTCATGGCCCGGATGCTGTTTGCCGTTACGTTGATCTCTACCTCTTGCGCCGCCAGTGCGGCGCTTCCCCAGCAGGCCAGCGCAACGGCCAGATAAATTTTATTCATCTCTTCTTTCCTTAAATCGATGAGGTTGATAAACCGACCGAAGGTCGGGCGTTTTGAAGCTAGTGCCGGTGGGGGAAAGTGCCCCCTGTCAAAAGTGACAGCGCAGCACAAAGGGGTAGCAGGATCTGCCAAAGTGCCGTTTGGGGGCATTCTTCGGCGCCATGTGGAGAGCATTATCCGGTTTCAGACACCTACCCTCCTCTTTTGAGGGAGGAGAGAACGCACGCTGTGACCCTCTGCGATACCTGCCGGAGGGGAGGCGTAAAAGTGGCTGGCGCGGCCAGTGGCGATTGGCTACATTGGGTGCTGGTTCGCGATTTGAGCACTGATTTGAAAGGAGAATCCCATGTTTTCATGGCAGTTGGACGACGAGCTTGCGCTGCTCTTCTTGCAGCCCGATATGGCGAGCGAACTGTTTGCCCTCTGCAATGACAACCGGGAGTACCTCTCCCAGTGGCTACCCTGGCCGCCACTGATCCAGCGCCCCGTTGACAGCGCCCTCTTCATTCGCAGTGCCATCGAGAAGTTCGCCCGCGGCGAGGGGCTCACCACCGCCATCGAGTATCAGGGGGAGGTGGTGGGGGTCATAGGTTACAACAGCATCGATCACGACCTTGGCAAGGTGGTCATCGGTTACTGGCTGGCGGAGCGCTGGCAGGGTAATGGCATCATCACCCGGGCCTGCCAGGCCCTGATCCATCACGCCTTCGAGGAGATGGGGATGGAGAAGGTGGAGATCAGCGCCGCCACCGATAACGAGCCCAGCAGGGCTGTTTGTGAACGGCTCGGGATGCAGCAGGAGGGGGTGACCCGGCGCGCAGAGCGGCTGGGCAACCGGATTGTGGATCACGCCCACTACAGCTTGCTGCGCGATGAGTGGTTAAGGCAGAGGGAGTCCTGATGGCGCTGCCACATATCAAGACGGCCCGCACCCACCTGACCATACTGTCGCCGGATCAGGCCCCCATGATGCTCGACTTCTACCGGCGCAACCGTGCCCATCTCACCCCCTGGGAGCCGCTTCGGGACGAGCACTTTTACACCCTCTCTCACTGGCATGCCCGGCTGCAGGACAGCTACAGCCAGTTCTTCAACGGCACCGGCGTCAATCTGGTGGCCCTCGATCCGGCTGGCGAGCGGGTGATCGCCACCTGCAACTTCAGCAATATCCTGATGGGGGTCTTCAAGGCGTGTCATCTGGGCTATGCCATCGACCAGCAGCATCAGGGGCAGGGGGTGATGGGAGAGGTGCTGTCAGCCGCCATCGACTACCTGTTTCGGGAGCACGATCTGCATCGCATCATGGCTTGCTATATGCCAGCCAATCAGCGCAGTGGCGCCTTGCTGGAGCGGCTCGGCTTCGAGCGGGAGGGGTTTGCACGGGCGTATCTGATGATCAATGGCCGCTGGGAGGATCACATCCTCACCTCGCTGATTAATCCGGCGCCCTGAACGACAGATAAAAAAACGGGCCCGAAGTTGCCTTCGGACCCGTCTTCGAATGAGGTGCAGGCTTAGTTGGCCTTGGCATCGCTCACTGCAGCTTCAACCTTGGTAGCGGCTTCGGTAGCAGCTTTTTCTACGGTTGCAGTCGCTTCGGAGGTGGCCTTCTCTACGGTAGAGGTGGCTTCGCTAGCGGCTTTTTCTACAGTGGCAGCAACTTCGGCGGCCGGAGCAGCAGGAGCGGCAGCTTTTTCTTCTTTCTGACCGCAAGCAGTCAACATCAGACCCAGGATACCGGCTACCAGTACTTTGTTCATGTGCATTCCCTCAAATAAATATGGAGAGATGGTCTGTGCAACCATCACAGCGCCCACCGTTGCCCGGTATTGAAACAAGAAGCCGGGAGGCAGCAGGCGGGCGCAATATAGCCCCATTAGTTACCGATGAAAACGGATATCACAATGACATTTTTTCGTGCCGTGGATAAAAAGCTCCACTGCAACGACTGATATCAATACAAGATGCCGTTAAATGGTGATAACTGCACAATAAAACACCGCTTTGCTGCCATCTTGTGGCGGTTTAACAAGGTCAAGGTTGATCAATAGCGGCTGATGACCCGCACCTTAGTCAGACAGCTTCTGACAGGGCAGCCGTTTTCCCTCAAGGTGGCTCTGACGGGCCAGATCCAGCAGCGCCATCACCGCCAGCGCTTCACTTGCTGGCACCGGGTTGCTCCCTTTCCCCTTGATGGCGGCGCAGACACCGCGATAGTAGGCGCCATAATCCCCCGCCTCACCCACCACGCTCTGCTGCTGTAACTGACCATCGACAATGCGGCTGAGCTGACCGGATTCGCTATCCATGCCCCAATCCGCCGCTGGCGGCCGCAAGCCCTGCTTGAGCTGATCTTCCTGCACATCCATACCGAATTTCACGAACGATCCCTGGCTGCCGTGAATGACAAAGCGCGGCATGGTGGCCGAGACCAGACAGCTGCCATGCAGAATAACCCGCAGAGCACCGTAACCCAGCACCACATGGAAGTAGTCGTCCGCCAGTGCGCCGGGGCGCTGCTCGGCCAGATCGGCCTGCAACCAGTCCGGCTGGCCGAACAGCTGCAGCGCCTGATCCAGCACGTGGGGGCCGAGATCGAACCAGAGGCCTGAACCCGGGCCACCCGCTTCGCGCCAGCGCTGGCGCACTTCGGGGCGATAGCGATCGAAGTGGGATTCGAACTGGGCGATCTGCCCCAGCGTCCCCTCGCCAATCAAACGGCGCACGGTAAGAAAATCTCCATCCCAGCGCCGGTTGTGGAAGATACTGAGCAGCCGCTGCTGCTTTTCGGCCAGCTCGACCAGCGCTTGCGCCTCGGCCAGATCCAGGGCAAAGGGCTTGTCGATCACCACATGTTTGCCTGCCAGCAGCGCCTGGCGGGCGAGGGGGGCGTGGGTGTCGTTGGGGGTGGCGATCACCACCAGCTCGACGGTCTCATCGCTTAGCACCTCCTCCAGTGAACCGACCCGGCAGCCGGGCAGATCGGCCTGCACCTTGGCAGCATCGCGGCTCACCACCCAACTCAGGGACAAGCCCGGGGTGGTGGAGAGGAAGGGGGCGTGGAAGGTCTTGCCTGCAAAGCCATAGCCCACCAGGGCTGCGTTGAGAGTGTGGCTCATCGGGAGTTCTCCGCTGACATCGAGTGAGTGGGGTTGCCATCGCAGGCAATCTGCCGGATGGCCATGTGCTGTAAAGGCGATACAAATGAGAAGGGGGCCGACGGCCCCCTGAGTGTGCCCATCAGAGCACAGGATTTATTGCAAACACAAGCGGCGACCGCGCCGGGTCATCAGCATCACCAGAGGCGGCAGCAGTAGCCACATATGCAGTGCCAGCTGGCTGAGCGGGTCGTGCATCAGGGCGCCGGTCAGACCAACCAGGGCGCCGGAGCCGCTCATCTGGAACAGGCCGAGCAGTGCGGCGGCGGTACCGGCGCAGTGGCCGAACGGTGCCAGCGCCATCCCGGCGGCCGAGCCCAGAATCATGGCAAAGCCGATGCTGGAGAGGAATACCGGCCCCATCATCGCCAGCGGATGTTCGATGTGCATGGCCAAAGTCAGGGTGATGGCCGAGAGCATCAACACCAGCAGGCCGATGCGCAGGGTTCGTCTTGGCCCCACCTTGGCGATAAAGCGCGGTGCCATGAAGCAGGCCAGGATGTTAAGCGCGGCGTTGGCGGTAAACCAGTAGCTAAAGCCGCTCATATCAAGCCCCAGTTTCACCATCAGCTGCACCGGTGCGGCGGTGACATAAGCGAGGATCACCGCCATCGCCAGCATGCACAGCGCCGCGTTGAACAGGAAGCTGGGGGAGCGCAGCACCGGGCTGTAGCGAGACCAGCTGATAAGGGCCCCTTCGCTGCGGGTCTCTTCCGGGCGGGTCTCCGGCATCCGCCACATCAGCCAGCTGCCGACGATGAGCGCATAACCGGCCATAAACCAGAAGTTGGCAGACCAGCCCGCCTTGGCGGTGAGCCAGCCACCGAGCAGGGGGGCCAGCGCAGGAATAAAGCAGATGGCGCCATTGAGATAGGAGATCATCTGGCCGCTCTTTTTCGGGCCGTAGCTGTCACGTACCACCGAGAAGGCGGCAACCGAAGTGGCGCAGGCGCCAAAGCCCTGCAGCACTCGCGCCAGCATCAATTCGC
Source organism: Aeromonas sp. FDAARGOS 1416 (assembly GCF_019048085.1). Classification (NCBI taxonomy): domain Bacteria; kingdom Pseudomonadati; phylum Pseudomonadota; class Gammaproteobacteria; order Aeromonadales; family Aeromonadaceae; genus Aeromonas; species Aeromonas sp. FDAARGOS 1416. The sequence continues at coordinate 4,431,597 of NZ_CP077301.1, forward strand.
CGAGGCTGGCGGCAAAGCCGGCCCCCAGCGCGCTCAGGCCATAGAGCAGCACGCCGCCCAGCGCGATGGGCTTGCGACCGTAGCGATCGGCCAGCGGGCCAACAAGCAGTTGCCCCAGCCCCATGCTGAACAGGAACCAGGTGATGGTGCCCTGCATCAGTGTCACTTCGGCGCCCAGCTGCTCGGCCATCTGCGGAATGGCGGGCAGGTAGATGTCGATAGCCAGCGGACTGAACAGCACCAGTAGTACGAGTAAAAGTATCAATGGCATCTGTCACCTCTTTAGTCAGCCAGGTTAATGAATTGGGGCGCGAGTCTACTGACTCACAGTAATGAATAGAAATGGTATTTAATCACTTTGGTTATTCCATTATGGAAACATGTATTAAAAAGCTGGTTATTCGATGGCGGCAAATCCCCCGTAACCCCATCACAGCGGGTGTAATTGACGCTTTTACTAAACGCTTGCGCCGCATAGAATGCGCAGATTATTTTTGCGGAGGTGCTCGATGAACAAGCTTGTCCTGGCAACAGGTAACCAGAAAAAGGTGAAGGAATTGGCCGCCATGCTGGCCGATATGAAGATCCAGGTGATCCCACAGAGCGAGTTTGCGGTCTCCGATGCCGATGAGACCGGCACCACCTTCGTCGAGAATGCCATCATCAAGGCCCGCCACGCCGCCCGCATTACCGGTCTGCCCGCCGTGGCCGATGATTCCGGTCTGGAAGTCGATCTGCTGCAAGGGCGCCCCGGCGTCTACTCCGCCCGTTTTGCCGGTGTGGGTGCCGGTGACAAGGCCAACATCGAGAAGCTGCTCGGCGAGCTGCAAGGTGCCCCCGAGTACCTGAAAAGCGCCCGCTTCTGGTGTGTGCTGGTCTATATGCGCCACGCTGACGATCCCACTCCCATCATCTGTCAGGCGAGCTGGGAAGGGATGATCATCGACGAGCCGCGCGGTCAGCACGGTTTTGGCTATGACCCGGTCTTCTTCGTGCCGGATCACGACTGCACCGCCGCCCAGATGCCCGCCGAGCTGAAAAACCAGCTGAGCCATCGCGGTCAGGCGCTGGCCAAGTTAAAAGCGGCGCTGGCTGCGGCGCACTGAGCCAATTCGCCACCTTGTTGGTTACACACGGTCAATTACACATAGTCATCTACAATGGGGGCCTTGAGCCCCCGTTTTATTGGAAGCCCCATGCTGCAACTGCCGCCACTCTCTCTCTATATTCATGTGCCCTGGTGCGTCCAGAAGTGCCCTTACTGTGACTTCAACTCCCATGCCCAGAAGGGGGAGTTGCCTCACCTCGAATATGTCGCCGCTCTGCTGGAGGATCTGGATCAGGAGCTGAAGTGGGTGCAGGGGCGGCCGCTCTCCTCGATCTTTATCGGCGGCGGCACCCCCAGCCTGTTGACGGTAGAGGCGATGCAAGCCTTGCTGGGCGGGGTGCGGGCCCGCATTCCGCTCACCGCAGATTGTGAGATCACCATGGAGGCCAACCCGGGCACGGTGGAGGCGGACAAGTTCGCCGGTTTCCAGCGCGCCGGCATCAACCGTATCTCCATCGGCGTGCAGAGCTTCCAGCAGGAGAAGCTGACCCGCCTCGGCCGCATTCACGGCCCGCAAGAAGCGCGCAAGGCCGCCGCACTGGCCCACACCATCAAGTTGCCTACCTTCAATCTGGATCTGATGCACGGTCTGCCGGATCAGAGTCTGGATGATGCCCTTTATGACCTGCAGCAGGCGATCGACTGCGCCCCGCCGCACCTCTCCTGGTATCAGCTCACCATAGAGCCGAACACGGCGTTTGCCTCCAAACCGCCCAAACTGCCGGAAGATGACACCCTGTGGGATATCTACGAGCAGGGTCACGCCATGCTCACCGCCAGCGGTTATCGCCAGTACGAGATCTCGGCTTACGCCAAAGAGGGCTACCAGTGCCATCACAACCTCAACTACTGGCGCTTTGGTGACTATCTGGGGATCGGCTGTGGCGCCCACGGCAAGGTGACTGATCTCGCGAACCAACAGATCCTGCGCACCGCCAAGGTGAAGCATCCGAAAGGGTATCTGGACAAGAGTCGCCCCTATCTGGACGAGCAGTGGCAGGTGACGGCAGACGATCTGCCGCTCGAATACTTTATGAACCGCTTCCGCCTGTTTGAACCGGCCCCCAAGGCGGAGTTCGAGGCCTACACAGGCTTGCCGCTGGAACGGGTGGAGACAGTGCTCGCCATCGCACAGAGCAAGGAGCTGATCGAGGATCTGGGGGATAGCTGGCAGCTCACTTGTCTCGGCCATCGCTATCTCAACGTGTTGCTCGAGCTGTTTATGGATGAGTGAGCGGTGGTTGGCGAACCTTCTTTTATTTGAGGCTGATATGTGCCATTACCTTGAGGGCAGTACACCAGTGAGTTACAGCAAAAGAGAGCGGAGATGACAAAGATAAACGGCTTTGGTTGGGCTGTATTGGGGGTGATCGCGCTAGTTGGTAGCGGTGTTGCCTATTTGGCTATGCCGACCAAGCAGCAGGTTAATATCAGCCTGCGTGGCAATAATGACGGAGTCGATCGTACTGATGCAGTTAAGCAGAGGTTTGGCCAACTGGCCCGGCTATGTCCAGCGATAACCAAGGCCAAGTCAGTGACAGTTACCTATGAGCAAGGAGAGTTCCTTCTGTGGCGTAACGAGCAGCTCGGCTGGCAAAGTGACTATTACTTTCAAGCAGTGGACCGTGGTGGCGAAAACCACCATTTCTACCTGCGCGATGATGGTAAGGACGAGCTGATTATCAACGGCAAACAGTCTAGCCTCGATTGGTGTGGCATTCAGCAGAAGATGAATGGTTACTATCTGGCTGCCTTCTAGCCCCAGTATTGTGGGCTATAACCCCAGAGATCCACAAACAATCAGGGCACCTATGGAGCCCTGATTGTTTATGGTCGGAAGGAACCCGCTCAGCAGCAGACGCGGAACATCTGCTGTTGGCCGGGCTCCCACCGCTTGCCGAATTTGGCCTTGCGCTGGTAACTCCCCTTGCCCTTCTTGTTGCGCTCGACCCGGCTGCGAAACAGGGGATCACAGAGCAGGGCATGCAGATGGTTATCCTTTATCTCGCCGCGCTGATGGGCATAGCAGCCCCCTTGCGCATTTTCCTCACGGGGGAGGGCGGGTTGGTCGACCCGGATCTTGGCCATGATGGCTCCTCTTCTTTTCTCTTGGTGTGTTGATTCTTGTGTCTGGATGGCGGTTTTCGCTGCGGGCGCCTGTTCAGGCTAGCGCCCGGCAACCGGATGCACTGGCACCGGTTAAAAACGCGGCGATTTTGTCACCAAATCGCCGCCGGAGCAATGCGTCGGCGCCGCCGAGTCAGTCACACTGAGCTAGGCACGCTCAGTCAGACATACCATGTCAGCCGTGAACCGGGTCATGCTGGTCGTGGTTGTGATGCTCGTGATGGGCCGGGGCGCCAGATTCCAGCGTCTCGAGGATGGCGCAGTGCTCCGCCGAGCGGGGGCCGCCGCAACAGATATTGGAGAGCTCGCGCAGGTTGTCGCGAAAGCGGGTCAGTTCGATGATCTTCTGCTCCACCTGGGCCAGCTTGGTGTCGGCTACCGCTTTTACCTCCTGACAGGTGACTTTGGCCTTGTTGGTATCGAGGTCGAGCAGCTCGCCGATATCGGCCAGCGAGAATCCCACCGACTTGGCGCGAATGATGAACTCCAGCCGCCGCTTGTCCTGTTCGGAGTAGAGGCGGTAGCCGGATTCGTTGCGGATCCCCGGTGAGATAAGCCCGTTCTTCTCGTAAAAACGCAGGGTATCTGCCTTGACCCCGCACGCCTTGGCCAGTTCACCGATCCGATACATGCTCTCTCTCCCCTTGAATGTATGCCGCCACAAAAACCGGAATCCACTATCACCCCTTTGCCCATGGATTGCCAGCCAAGGGCATAAAAGGGGCAGATAAACATCTCCTGGCGACCCTTTTTCCCATAAAACACTGAAAGTGCAAACGTTTCGAGGAGATCAGGTGGAAAACGTTTAACGCCGCGCCAAATAAGGCTTTGCTGTTTCAAAAAATCCACCACAGGTCACATTTTTTGTGTAGAATACGCGCCCATAACAGAGCGCCGCACCAAGCGGGCATTTCCTAAAACGCTTTTGCCGGATGTTGGGGCGAGAGTGGTTTGCGAAATCCCCCACTTCCATTTATTTGGGGACTCTCTGTGTTGAGCCTCGCCTCCCATGGAACGGTCCCCGTTATGTTGAGGACGATAGTGTGATGGAACAAGCTCGACCCATTCGCCGTGCACTGCTGAGTGTGTCTGACAAAACTGGCATTCTGGAATTTGCCAAGGCACTCAACGAGCGTGGTGTTGCCCTGCTCTCCACGGGCGGTACCGCCAAGCTGCTTGGCGAGGCGGGTCTGCCGGTGACCGAGGTCTCCGACTACACGGGTTTCCCTGAAATGATGGATGGCCGGGTCAAGACCCTGCATCCCAAGGTTCATGGCGGCATCCTCGGCCGTCGGGATCAGGATGACGCCATCATGGCCCAGCACGCTATCTCCCCCATCGACATGGTTGTCGTCAACCTCTACCCCTTTGCTGCCACCGTAGCCAAAGCGGGCTGCACCCTGGCCGATGCGGTCGAGAACATCGACATCGGCGGCCCGACCATGGTGCGTTCTGCCGCCAAAAACCATAAAGATGTCGCCATCGTCGTCAAAGCTGCCGACTACGATCGGGTTATTCGCGAAATGGATGCCAACGGCAACAGCCTCAAACTGGCGACCCGTTTCGATCTGGCCATCGCCGCGTTCGAGCACACCGCTGCCTACGATGGCATGATCGCCAACTACTTCGGCACCATGGTTCCTTCCTACGGTGAAAACAAAGAGGGTGACGAGGAGTCCCGCTTCCCACGCACCTTCAACAGCCAGTTCATCAAGAAGCAGGACATGCGTTACGGCGAGAACAGCCATCAGGCTGCCGCTTTCTATGCCGAGGAGCATGCCGCGCCGGGTTCCGTCTCCAGCGCGACCCAACTGCAGGGCAAGGCGCTCTCCTACAACAACATCGCCGATACCGATGCGGCGCTGGAGTGTGTGAAGGAGTTCGACGAGCCGGCCTGCGTCATCGTCAAGCATGCCAACCCCTGCGGTGTGGCCATCGGTAGCGACCTGCTGAGTGCCTACGATCGCGCCTACCAGACCGACCCCACCTCCGCCTTTGGCGGCATCATCGCCTTTAACCGTGAGCTGGATGGTGCCACTGCGGCAGCCATCGTGGCCCGCCAGTTTGTCGAAGTGATCATCGCCCCGAGCGTCAGCCAGGAGGCCCGCGAAGCGGTCGCTGCCAAGCAGAACGTGCGTCTGCTCGAATGCGGTCAGTGGACTGCTCCGGCGCAAGGGTTTGACCTCAAACGCGTCAACGGCGGCCTGCTGGTACAGGAGCGGGATCTCGGCATGGTGACGCTGGGTGACCTGACCGTGGTCAGCAAGCGCCAGCCGACCGAGGCCGAACTGCAAGATCTGCTGTTCTGCTGGAAAGTGGCCAAGTTCGTCAAATCCAACGCCATTGTCTACGCCAAAGATGGCCAGACCATCGGCGTCGGCGCAGGCCAGATGAGCCGTGTTTATTCGGCCAAAATCGCCGGTATCAAGGCGGCGGATGAAGGGCTGACCGTGGCGGGCTCCGTGATGGCCTCCGATGCCTTCTTCCCGTTCCGCGACGGTATCGATGCTGCCGCTCAGGCCGGTATCTCCTGCGTGATCCAGCCGGGTGGCTCGATGCGCGATCAGGAGGTAATCGACGCCGCCGACGAACACGGCATGTGCATGGTGTTCACCAACATGCGCCATTTCCGTCATTGATGGGTCAGGGGCTGCCGATGGCGGCCCTTTTGTTGTCTCTTTTCAACTGACTATTTCCACTGACTGACGGCCCGGGTGGCCGTCCAGTGACCACAAATAGAAGCGAGCGATACGATGAAAGTACTGATCATTGGCAACGGTGGCCGCGAACACGCCCTGGCCTGGAAGGCCAAACACTCCCCACTGGTACGTCACGTTTTTGTGGCGCCGGGCAACGCAGGCACCCAGCTTGAGCCGGGGGTCGAGAACGTCGCCATCGAGGCGACCGATATCGACGGGCTGCTGGCCTTTGCCAAAGAGAAGCAGGTCGGCCTCACCATCGTCGGGCCGGAAGCGCCGCTGGTGAAAGGGGTGGTGGATGCCTTCCGCGCCGCCGGTCAGCCCATCTTTGGCCCGACTGCTGCCGCTGCCCAGCTGGAAGGCTCCAAGGCTTTCACCAAGGATTTCCTGGCCCGTCACGCCATCCCGACTGCCGAGTACCAGAACTTCACCGAAGTGGAGCCAGCACTCGCCTACTTGCGCGAGAAGGGCGCCCCCATCGTCATCAAGGCCGATGGTCTGGCGGCGGGCAAGGGGGTGATTGTCGCCATGACCTTGCAGGAGGCGGAAGATGCGGTGCGCGACATGCTCTCCGGCAATGCCTTTGGCGAAGCGGGTTCCCGAGTGGTGATTGAGGAGTTTCTGGAGGGGGAAGAGGCCAGCTTCATCGTCATGGTCGATGGCGAGCACGTGCTGCCGATGGCCACCAGTCAGGATCACAAGCGGGTTGGCGACGGTGATACCGGCCTCAACACCGGCGGTATGGGGGCTTACTCCCCGGCGCCTGTAGTGACCGCCGAGGTACATCGACGCGTGATGGAGCAGGTGATCATGCCGACTGTGCGCGGCATGGCGGCCGAGGGCAACGTTTACACCGGTTTCCTCTACGCCGGTCTGATGATCGACGGCGCAGGCAATCCCAAGGTGATCGAGTTCAACTGCCGTTTCGGCGATCCCGAGACCCAGCCCATCATGCTGCGGATGCAGTCCGATCTGGTAGAGCTCTGTCTGGCGGCTTGCGCAGGCAAGCTGGATCAGAAAGAGGCCATCTATGATCCCCGCGCCGCTATCGGCGTGGTGTTGGCGGCGGGTGGCTATCCCGGCGATTACAGCACCAACCACCCCATCAGCGGCTTGCCGGTGGATGAAGTGGCGGGTGAGAAGGTGTTCCATGCCGGTACCCGCCTGGAGGGCGATACCAGCCTGACCGCTGGCGGTCGTGTACTGTGCGCCACGGCGCTGGGCCATACGGTTGCAGAAGCCCAGCAGCGTGCCTATCAGCTCGCTGGCCGCATCAAGTGGGATGGCGTCTTCTACCGCAAGGATATCGGCTGGCGCGCCATTGCTCGCGAACAGGAGTAACTGACACCAGCAAATGGTCAGCTGATTCAGACCCCGCTACGGCGGGGTTTTTTGTCGTTGTTTACCGCTTTCAACCATCCTCATGCTGCGCGTCACCAGCGTTCAATCAGTTACCAAGCGCAAACAAGCGCGGCATATCTGTCACTATTTGCCACAAAAAACAGCATTTTTCACAAACGTTTCACCATGAGTCATGGCATCATGCTGGTGATGAATTCTTGTTTGGATTCATAAGTACCCCTAACAATTCGAGCATGTCGTTATATAAGGAAATCCCATGTTGAAAACCGTCCGCCCCCTGCTGCTGCCCCTGATGTTTGGCCTGATGACCCTGCCTGTCGTGGCGGGTGATCTGGAACAGCCGATGAAGAAGATTGGCTTCAACTACAAGCAGGCCGTCAAGGCTGATGATGCAGCCACCATGGAGAAGCACATCAACGAGATGAAGGCCCAGCTGGATGTGGCCAAGCAGAAGAACATGCCGGCTGCCAAGAAAGAGAAATTCCTTGAAGGGATGAACGAGGTACAGACCGAGCTGGACGCCAGCCTGGCCGCACTCAAGGCGGGTGATGAGGCAAAGGCGCGCGAACATCTGGCCAAGGTCAACGACCTGAAGAAGGAGTACCACAAATATGCCAAGCAAAAAGGGTGAGCCCTTTCGCTGGGATCCGCTGGTTCGCCTGACCCACTGGGGCTTGGCGGCGGTCTGCATCGGCAACCTCTGGGTTAACGAAGCGGGGGAGGAGTGGCACGAGTGGCTGGGTTACGGCGCCATTGGGCTGGTCTCCTTGCGTCTGCTCTGGGGGCTTACTTTTGCCCGTGGCTACGCTCGCCTTGGTGCCCTCATTCCCAGTGGTGAGGATTTTCGCCAGCAAGCACGCGAGATGCGTGAGCGACAGCCTCCGGCACCGGGTCATCACGGTAGCGGCAAGCTGGCCGTGTGGGCGCTCTGGCTGGTTGTGCTGGCCACAGCTGGCAGCGGCTGGTTTCAAAATACCGAGACGGGATTTGAACTGGGGGCTGACGAGTGGCATGAGTGGTGCGTGGTGGCGCTACAGGGGCTGATAGGTCTGCACCTGCTGGCCATCGTCTTCACCTCCTGGCGTCAGCGCAGCAATCTGGTTACTCGGATGCTACCCGCCGGGCGTCGCTCATCCATCCAGAGCGGCAGCAACGAGCAAACCTGAGGCTCAGCATTAGGCTCCTTGTCTCTGAGTGAGGCGCCTGATCCGGACCCTGCCCAGACCCGCCCATGGCGGGTCTTTTCTATGACCTCATCGAGCTTATCACGGGACATTGCCCGATCAGCAGATGCAAAAAGGCCGCTCATGATGAGCGGCCTTTTCTAATTTGGTGGCCCCTGGGGGACTTGAACCCACGACCAATCGATTATGAGTCGACTGCTCTGACCAACTGAGCTAAGGGGCCAAATTGTGCGTTTAGCGGCGTGGATTATAGGGGAAGAGGAAAGGGCAGTCTATAGGCATATCAACCACTTGGCGACTAATTGTCCAGCTTGATTGAGGGCGCAAAGAGGGTTGCAAGGGTAAATGCCAGACAAAACAAAGCCCCGCATGGCGGGGCTTTGGCAGAGCAGTTTGACACAGGGTCAGGACTATTCGTCCAGGAAGCTGCGCAGCACTTCCGAGCGGCTCGGGTGGCGCAGTTTGCGCAGTGCCTTGGCTTCGATTTGACGAATACGCTCACGGGTAACGTCGAACTGTTTGCCCACTTCCTCTAGGGTGTGGTCAGTGTTCATGTCGATACCGAAACGCATCCGCAGTACCTTGGCTTCGCGGGCGGTCAGGCCAGCCAGCACTTCGCGGGTGGCGTTGCGCAGGCTTTCGCTGGTCGCTGCATCCGCTGGCAGAGCCAGGGTGGTATCTTCGATAAAGTCGCCCAAGTGGGAATCTTCATCATCACCGATGGGCGTCTCCATGGAGATAGGCTCTTTGGCGATTTTCAGTACCTTGCGGATCTTGTCTTCCGGCATGCCCATGCGCATGGCCAGCTCTTCCGGGTTTGGTTCGCGACCCATCTCCTGCAGCATCTGACGGGAGATACGGTTGAGCTTGTTGATGGTCTCGATCATGTGTACCGGGATTCGGATGGTACGGGCCTGATCCGCGATGGAGCGGGTAATGGCCTGACGGATCCACCAGGTAGCATAGGTCGAGAACTTGTAGCCACGACGGTATTCAAACTTGTCTACCGCCTTCATCAGACCGATGTTGCCCTCCTGGATCAGATCCAGGAACTGCAGACCGCGGTTGGTGTACTTCTTGGCGATAGAGATAACCAGACGCAAGTTGGCCTCAACCATCTCTTTCTTCGCACGGCGGGCCTTGGCCTCACCGATGCTCATGCGACGGTTGATATCCTTGATCTGGGCAATCGACAGACCGGTCTCTTCTTCAATCTGCTGCAGCTTGCCGATGGCGCGCTGGATATCCTCGTCCATTTCAACCAGACGAGGAGACCAGGCTTTGCCAGCCTGCTTCTGGTATTCGAACCAGGCAGTTTCACACTCGTTGTTGGTGAAGGCCGCGACGAAGGTTTTCTTCGGCATCTTGGCCTGCTCAACGCAGAGCTTCATGATGATGCGTTCCTGCACGCGAACCCGCTCCATCATTTCACGCATGTTGTTGACCAGGCGATCGAACTGCTTGGGCATCAGGCGGAATTGGCGGAATACATCTGCCAGCTGGGCGATGGCGGCCTGGGTATCTTCGTGCGCGCGACCATTCTTCTGAATGGAGAGGCGGGTCACTTCATACTGGGCACGCAGTTCGCCAAACTTCTCGCGAGCGACTTCCGGATCCGGACCACCGTCACCGTCGTCGTCAGAGCTGTCGCCATCTTCGTCTTCGTCTTCTTCGTCTTCTTCATCTTCGTCGGCCAGATCGTCTTCGCCGAGCTCGGAACCGATATGCGTGGCGGTAGGTGCCATGTCTTCGGTTTCGTTCGGGTCAATAAAGCCAGAGATGATGTCAGAGAGACGCAGCTGCTCGGCTTCGTACTTGTCGTACTGTTCGAGCAGGTAAGTGATTGCTTCAGGGTACTCGGCTACGGAGCTTTGTACCTGGTTGATACCGTCTTCGATCCGCTTGGCGATGTCGATTTCGCCTTCACGGGTCAGCAGTTCGACGGTACCCATTTCCCGCATGTACATGCGGACGGGATCGGTCGTGCGACCAATCTCAGATTCAACAGATGCCAGAGCCTGGGCCGCTGCTTCGGCAGCGTCCTCATCGGCGGTACCACCTTCAGCCATGATAAGGTCATCGGCATCCGGAGCGTTTTCAACCACTTGAATGCCCATATCGTTGATCATCTGAATGATGTCTTCGATCTGGTCTGAATCGACAATGTCTTGCGGGAGGTGATCGTTCACCTCGGCATAGGTCAGGTAGCCCTGTTCTTTACCTTTGGCAACGAGGAGTTTAAGCTGAGACTGCGGGGTTTGCTCCATAGAACTCATCCGGTTGGTGTTGCTAGGTTGCGCGTACAGTGCGCTGCTGCGCAAATAGCCAATTCTAATAGAAAACCGCCAGACATGCTATGTCTGGTTGCGGCGTCGGTCATGAGAAACCCCTGCCCGCAGTATTGTCGGGGCCAGGCGGTTATAAAATTTTTGCTTTTCATCCCGTCGATTCGGGCAACGCTATCCATATTGGGACTAATCACTCAAATATCAAGCCCCACTCTCATTTCTTTTCTCAATTTGCACCTCTCTTATCAGCATCATCAGCTCTTGGGTTTCTTCGGAGCTTAGTCCTTCCTGAGCCACTTTGGCCTGCAATTCTTCGATCCGCTGTTTCAGAAACTGGTTGATGAAGCCGACGAAGGTGTCCTGCAATTCTCCCAGAATATCCGGCTCCTGATCGAGTTTGATCTCCTCGAACAGGTCGTGCATGGCCAGCTGAGCAAGGATTTCTCCCTCCTTGGTACCACGCCAGTGTTCCAGCAGGATACCGGTTGTGATACCGGGCTGTGCCAGGATTTGCTGGTGCAGTTGCAGCAGGAACTTGATGCCCTGTACGCGTAGCCCGGCCAATTCCGGCATGGGGGGAAGCTCAGCCGTTACTGCCGGATATTGCACCATCAGTGCCAGCGCACGCCGCAGTGGCGTCAGCTTGGCTGCCTTGGGTTTGTTGACCTCGGCCTTGGGCTGACTGTTGCGGGCAAAGAGCTCGGCGATGCGCTGCTTGTTCTCACCCCAGCGCATCATGCTGGAGAGGCGGGTGATCAGCCCTTCGCGGGTAAACCCTTCCGGTACGCGACGAATAAGCTCGGCGGCCTTGTTGGCCACTTCGAACTTGCCTGCCTCACCGGAGAGCGCCGCATCGCGACCGAGACGCTCGAACATGAAGTCGGCGAACGGCTGGGCTTCATCGAGCAAGGCTTCAAAGCCCTCCTTGCCGATCTTGCGTACCAACGAGTCGGGATCCTCGCCATCGGGCAGAAACACGAACTTCAGCTCGCGGCCATCCTGCAGATGAGGGAGGGCATTATCCAGCGCGCGCCAGGCGGCTTCACGACCGGCGTTGTCACCGTCGTAGCAGCAGACCACCTCGGCGGTGGTGCGAAACAGGGTGTGGATATGGTCGCTGGTCGTTGCAGTACCCAGCGCCGCCACCGCGTAGTCGATGTCGTACTGACCGAGTGCCACCACATCCATGTAGCCTTCCACCACAAGGATCCGGCGCGGATCCTTGTGTGCCTGCTTCACTTCGTAGAGACCGAACAGCTCCCGCCCTTTATGGAAGATGGGGGTCTCCGGCGAGTTCAGGTATTTGGGGGTGCCATCACCCAGCACCCGGCCACCGAAACCGATGACCCGGCCACGCTTGTCGCGGATCGGGAACATGATGCGATCGCGGAAACGATCATAGCTGCCCGGGCCATTATCACGGGTGATCAGCATACCGCCCGAGATAAGCAACTGCTCGTGATCCCGGCTGGTACCAAAGCGGCGGCGCACCTGATCCCAATCGCTGGGGGCATAACCGATGTTGAAGCGTTTGACTACTTCGCCGGTCAGGCCGCGGCCTTTGAGATACTCCACCGCATGGGGGGCACTCTTGAGGTTGCTCTCGTAGAAGCGGGCGATCTGGTTCATCAGCTCGAACAGATCCTTGCTGACGGCTGGCTGGCTATTGGCCGAGCCGCCGATACTCTGCTCGCGAGGCACCTGCATGCCCTGCATGCTGGCGAGCTCTTCGATGGCATCGGGAAATTCGAGACCGTCGTACTCCATGACAAAGCCGATGGCGTTGCCGTGGGCGCCACAACCGAAACAGTGGTAGAACTGCTTCTCCTGGCTGACGGTAAAAGAGGGGCTTTTTTCGTTATGAAAAGGGCAGCAAGCCTGGTAGTTCTTACCGGCTTTTTTCAGCCGCACTCGCGAGTCGATCAGCTCGACTATGTCTGTGCGTACGAGCAGATCGTCGATAAAGGATTGGGGGATCCTGCCTGCCATAACCGTCCTGTTTCATTGCGGAGAAAATAAAAAAGCCGCGCATTCCAAGGGAAGCACGGCTTCTTCGACCAAACAAGAGAGTTGCCTGTTACGCCAAGTGGGTTTTCACCTGAGCACTGACGGCGCCGACATCGGCACGCCCCTGAATTTTCGGCTTCAAGACAGCCATGACCTTGCCCATATCAGCCATGACGGCAGCACCACTTTCAGTGATGGCTTGCTCGATCAGGGCGGCAATTTCATCTGCGGTCAGCTGTTGCGGCAGGAACTCCTGCAACACAACGATCTCGGCGGACTCTTTGTCGGCGAGATCCTGGCGACCGGCAGCTTCAAATTGGCTGATGGAATCGCGGCGCTGTTTGACCATTTTGGTCACGACAGCGAGGATATCCTCATCATTCAGCTCGATACGGGTATCGACTTCACGTTGCTTGATTTCTGCCATCAACAAGCGGATCGCTCCCAGACGTGCCTTATCTTTGGCAAGCATGGCGAGTTTTTGCTGATCCTTGAGTTGATCCTTCAGAGACACGGCAATATCTCCCGATTAGTACAGGCGGATACGACGTGCGTTTTCGCGAGACAGCTTCTTGGCGTGACGCTTGACAGCAGACGCTTTGGCGCGCTTACGAATGGTAGTCGGCTTCTCGTAGAACTCACGGCTACGAACTTCGGACAGGATACCGGCTTTTTCGCAAGAACGCTTGAAACGACGCAGAGCAACGTCAAACGGCTCATTTTCACGGACTTTGATTACTGGCATGTGCCTTTCACCTCAGTGATAAATTGTTAGCTGACCTTCAATCGATCAGCATGTCTTAAAATGGTGCGAAATTATACTCTGGACAGGGAATGAAAGTAAACCCGCAGAGATCGCTCTGGTTTAAAAAACCCGCGAAGGTTACCATAGCCGTCTCATTTTAGCAGTGAAATTTTTTAGCAATGCGTGTATTGGGCATAGAGACATCCTGTGACGAAACCGGGATCGCGATCTTCGACGATCAAAAAGGGATCCTTTCCCATCAGTTATACAGCCAGGTCAAGCTGCATGCGGACTACGGTGGCGTTGTCCCCGAGCTCGCCAGCCGGGATCATGTTCGCAAGACGATCCCGTTGATCCAGGCCGCATTGCAAGAAGCGGGACTGGGCAAAGATGACATCGACGGCATCGCGTATACCGCGGGTCCGGGTCTGGTTGGCGCCATTCTGGTGGGAGCCACTATTGGTCGTTCGCTGGCGATGGCATGGAACAAGCCTGCTATCGCCGTCCACCATATGGAAGGCCACCTGCTGGCTCCCATGCTGGAAGAGAAAGCTCCCGAGTTCCCCTTCGTGGCGCTGCTGGTCTCCGGTGGTCACTCCATGCTGGTGCGGGTTGATGGCATCGGCAGCTATCAGCTGTTGGGCGAATCCATCGATGATGCCGCTGGTGAAGCGTTCGACAAGACCGCCAAGCTGATGGGGCTGGACTATCCGGGTGGTCCGCTGCTCTCCCGTCTGGCGGAGAAGGGCACCACTGGGCGCTTCCACTTCCCCCGTCCCATGACAGATCGCCCAGGGCTCGACATGAGCTTCTCCGGCCTCAAGACCTTCACAGCCAACACCATCGCCGCCAATGGTGATGATGAGCAGACCCGTGCCGATATCGCTCGGGCGTTTGAAGATGCAGTGGTCGATACCTTGGCCATCAAGTGCCGTCGTGCTTTGAAAGAGACCGGTCTTAAGCGTCTGGTGGTCGCCGGTGGCGTCAGTGCCAACCGTCATCTGCGTGCCCAGCTGGCCGAGCTGATGGAGAGCCTCAAGGGCGAGGTGTTCTATCCGCGCACTGAATATTGCACTGATAACGGCGCCATGATCGCTTACGCCGGTATGCAGCGCCTGAAAGCGGGCGTGTTCGAACCGCTTGTGGTCAAAGCCGTGCCGCGCTGGCCGCTGGATACCCTGGATCCGGTCTGATCCGAAGGATCCCGCCTTCTGGCGTGGTGGTGAGTACCATGGGTGGCCTACTACTCCGGCAATCCGGCAGCGGCGGTTATAGCGCCGCTGGCACGCTGTTGTGGTGTCTGCTGTCGCCGTGGTTGAGCCATCCGGATAATACGTCAGGTCTCTCGCTGCCAGACAGCCAAGCCAAGCCAAGTACAGAGTAAAGAGATAAAAAAATCCCCGCCAACTGGCGGGGATTTTTGTTTGGCTATCGGCAGGCGACAGGATTACAGCAGGATGCCGCCGAAGAAGAAGCCCAGCGCCACGGCGATGGCGATGGTGGCGGTGCCCGGTACGAAGAAGGGGTGGTTGAAGACCGCCTTACCGATACGGGTGGAGCCGGTGTCGTCCATCTCTACCGCAGCCAGCAGGGTCGGGTAGGTCGGCAGTACAAACAGGGCGCTCACGGCTGCGAAGGAGGCAATCGCAGTCAGCGGGCTGACACCCAGTGCCAGTGCGGCAGGCATCAGTGCTTTGGTGGTTGCACCCTGTGAGTAGAGCAGCATGGCGGCAAAGAACAGCACCACGGCCAGCAGCCAGGAGTACTGGTTCAGCAGGTCGCCAGCGATCAGCTGGATGGTGTCCATGTTGCCTTTCACGAAGACGTTACCCAGCCAGGCGACACCCAGTACGCAGATACAGGCGGACATACCGGACTTGAAGGTCGGCATGTTGGTGACCTGGGTGGCGTCCAGTTTGCACACCAGGGTCATGATGGTGGCCGCGGCCAGCATGATGCCCATGATGGCGCCGTCACGGGGGATCGGCGGGTTGGTGATCAGGCCCACTTTACCGGAGATGGCAGTGGCATAAGCCATGACAGCAACGATGGCGGCGATGAAGATCCAGACCGACAGCTTGGCGTACGGTTTGATCTCGAGCTTGGTAGTACCACGCAGTTTGATCAGGCCCTTGGCTTTACGCTCCAGATAGACTTCGTCCTGCTCCAGCGGCTTGCCCATCATGTTGGCAATGAAGGCGCCCAGGATACAGGCCAGGAAGGTAGAGGGGATGCAGATGGCCAGCAGGGTAAGGTAGTCAACACCGAACGGCTCGAGCATACCGGAGAAGGCAACCACAGCGGCAGAGATCGGGGAAGCTGTGATGGCGATCTGGGAGGCGACAACCGCGATGGAGAGCGGACGGGATGGGCGGATCCCTTGCTCTTTGGCCACTTCAGCGATCACCGGCAGGGTAGAGAAGGCTGTATGACCGGTACCGGCCAGCATGGTCATCAGGTAGGTGACCACCGGGGCGGCGAAGGTGATGTATTTGGGGTTCTTACGCAGCGCTTTTTCTGCCAGGAAGACCAGGTAGTCCATCCCGCCAGCCAGTTGCATACAGGCGATGGCACAGATGACGGATGCGATGATCATGATCACATCCCAAGGGATGTAGCTGACCAGTTGATCGCTCGGGATGGGCATGCCCAGACCCCACGTCAAGACCAGTACCCCCAGACCACCGGCAAAGCCGATGCCGATGCTGCCTATCCGGGCCCCCAGATAGATAGCGGCGAGCACGACAAGTAACTCGATTCCAATCATAGCGATAACTCCATTTTTTAGTTTTTGGTTTTTATTTGGCAAAAAGCCAATTCCCGATCGGGCTGGGGATAAAGACCAATCGGGAACTGACTTTATGGGCCGGGAAGATCCCGGCCCACACTCGCTTATACGGCAGCTTCGCGGGTGAAACGCTTGGCTTTGTATTGCGGGTTCATCAGGTTCTCGATGGAGAGAATTTCGTCCAGCTGCTCGGCGCTCAGCAGACCGCGCTCAAGAACGACTTCACGGACGTTCTTGCCGGTCTGGGCACAGATCTTGCCGACGATATCCCCTTCGTGGTGGCCGATGAAGGGGTTCAGGTAGGTCACGATACCGATGGAGTTCAGCACGTGATTCATGCAGATTTCCGGGTTGGCGGTGATACCTTCCACGCACTTCTCGCGCAGGGAAATACAGGCTTTTTCCATCAGGCTCAGGGATTCGAACATCGCCTGACCAATCACCGGCTCCATGACGTTCAGCTGCAGCTGACCGGCTTCGGCGGCGAAGGTGATGGTGATGTCGTTACCGAATACCTTGAAGCAGGATTGGTTGACCACTTCCGGGATAACCGGGTTGACCTTGGCCGGCATGATGGAGGAACCCGCCTGCATTTCCGGCAGGTTGATCTCTTTCAGTGCAGTGCGCGGGCCGGAGGATAGCAGACGCAGGTCGTTACAGATCTTGGACAGCTTCATAGCCAGACGCTTGATGGCGCCGTGCAGCATGACGTAGGCGCCACAGTCTGAGGTCGCTTCGATCAGGTCTTCTGCCGGTACATAGGCACGACCGGTGATCTCGGCCAGACGCTTGATGGCCAGAGCAGAGTACTCGGGCGGAGTGTTCAGACCGGTACCGATGGCGGTCGCGCCCAGATTCACTTCCAGCAGCAGCTCCTGGCAACGCTTGATGGACTTGATCTCTTCACGCAGGGTCACGGCGAATGCGTGGAACTCCTGACCCAGAGTCATCGGAACCGCATCTTGCAGCTGGGTACGACCCATCTTCAGGATGTTTTTGAACTCTTTCGCTTTGGCATCGAATGCCGCGATCAGGTGCTCCAGCGCGTGCAGAGTCACGTCAGTGCTGTTGACCACAGCAACGCGGAAACCGGTCGGGTAGGCATCGTTGGTGGACTGGCACTTGTTGACGTGGTCGTTCGGGTTGATGACGTCGTAACGGCCTTTCTCCAGACCCATGATTTCCAGGGCGATGTTGGCCAGTACTTCGTTGGTGTTCATGTTGACGGAGGTGCCGGCACCACCCTGGTAAACGTCGACCGGGAACTGGTCGAAGCATTTGCCGGTGTTCAGCATCAGGTCGCAGGCTTCTACGATCTTGTCAGCAATTTCAGGACGGATGGTGCCCAGTTCACCGTTTGCCAGCGCAGCGGCCTTCTTGGTCAGCACCATACCGCGGACGAATTCCGGAACGTCAGAAATCTTCTGAGAGCTGATCTTGAAGTTCTCGACAGCGCGCAGGGTGTGCACACCGTAGTAGAGATCATTGGAAACTTCTTTGGTGCCCAGCAGGTCTTCTTCAATGCGGACGTTCTTGATGTCGCTCATTGTAATGCCTCAGAAATCAGATAAATGGAAAAATCCTCACCGAGTGGTCGCGAGTTCCTTGCGCACAGCTCATCCTGAAGCACCACACATCGAGTGGGGCGGTTGGGAGAATGACCTCCCGAAAAACTAATCAATATACTACTCCAATTGAGGTATCGGTTATTAGAGGTGGATCACTAAATTTGCGACATTTTCAAATTACTTTGAGGAAAGTACACATATGTTATGAAGTTTTTATCATGATGATTTTTATAAATTTTTGTGACTTTTTGCTGGTTTTTTAGATTGCTGATGAGGTAGGAGTCAGTTGGCCAACTTGAAAAGAGGGGGGCTGCCCCCATTTATTCAGGGCAGAAAGTGGAGATGATGGGGTGGCAAAATCGCCTCTGGCCATCGTTGGATGGGCGCCACTTTTTCTCAATTTACCGGTGCTGGAGTGGATATGGGCAAGTTGTTTTTGTTGTTGGTGGGTCTGGTTGTACTGGAACTCACCGTGATGATCGAGGTCGGCTCGGTAATCGGGGCGCTGCCGACTGTCGGCTTGCTCATCCTGACTGCGGTATTGGGCTCCTCGCTGGTGCGCAGTGAAGGGATCAAGACCCTGTTCAGCGCTCAGCAAAAGATGCAGATGGGCGAGATGCCGGGCCGCGAGGTGATGGGGGGCATGATGTTGGCGTTGGCCGGTCTGCTGCTGATCATTCCGGGTTTTGTCACCGACTTTTTCGGGATCCTGCTGCTGCAGCCCTGGCTGCGCAACAAACTGGCCGACAAGCTGATCGGCAGCAGCCAGTTCCGGATGCAGATGGGCGGTTTCCAGCGTACTCAATCGCCGTTTGGCAGCGCACCGTCCGATGATCATCTGGGGAACGCCAAGCAGGGCGGCACCACCATCGAAGGCGAGTTTGAGCGCAAAGAGTGAGCGTAAAGAGTAATCGACGAGACGAAAACCCGAGGCGAGTGACTGAATCAGGGTTTGCCCTGATGGCACAAGGCCTCGAAGCGGTGTCGGGCATACCACCATGCGAGGGTGCCCGCCGCCAGATTGGCCAGCAGTATCCCCAGATATATCCCCTGTTCTCCTCCCAGCTTTGCCCCCAGCCAGGCTCCTGGCAACAGAAAACCAAACAGCCGCAATCCGTTGAACAAAAACGAGATACTGGATGCTCGCACGCCATTGAGTGCCGAGGCCAGCAGCATCACCATGCCCTGAAAGCCGTAACCGATCGGCACCAGATGCAGATAGAGAATGATGAGGCGAATGACCTGCGGATGATCGCTGAACAGATTGGCGATGAGTGGCGCCAGTAGCCAGGTGAGGCCATAGATGGCGAGCTGGAACAGCAACGCAAACCTCATGCAGCTTTGCAGCGCAGCCTTGGCGCGGGCCGGATTGCCAGCGCCACAGTTTTGCGAGATGAAAGGGGCCAGTACGGAGGCGAGGGCCATCATCACAATCAGCAGCAGCGCCTCGACCCGCGATGCGGCACCATAAGCAGCCACCACCTCGGTACCCAGTCCTGCAAAGATCGTCATCAGCACTGCATTGGCCAGGGGGTTGAGCATATTGGTAAAAGAGGCGGGGACGGCGACATGGAGTAACGCCCGCCAGTGGGACAGCAACCGGGCCCGCGGCGAGAGGCGCCACAGCAGCAAGCCTTCCCGATGACGCAGGATATAGAGGCTGACCAGCATCGCCATCAACCAAGAGATAGAGGTGGCGATGGCGGCCCCGCGGATCCCCCACTCGGGAAAGGGGCCGATGCCGAAGATCAACAGAGGATCCAGTACCCCGTTGACCAGCCCGGCTACTGCCATCACCAGACTGGGGGTTTTGGTATCGCCGGTCGCCCGGATGGCGGCATTGCCCACCATGGGCAGCACCAGCATGGGGACGGTGAGATACCAGATCAGCATGTAGTCATGGATGAGAGAGATAAGCTCGGCACTGGCCCCCAACAGGGTAAACAGGGGTTTGATGGTGAGAGCGCCCCCCGCGGAGAGCAGGGCCACCATGATCACCGCCAGAAACAGGCTGTCGGTGGCGAGATGGGCTGCCTCATCGTGTTTGCCCTGCCCCAGGGTATGACCGATCACCGCTGACAATCCGGCGCCCAATCCCATCGCCAGCGAGGTAACCACAAAAGTGACGGGAAAGGTAAAACTAATGGCGGCCAGAGCTTCGGTTCCCAGCATACCGATAAAAAAGGTATCGACCAGATTGAAGGCCAGAATGGCGATGATGCCGAAGATCATGGGGCCCGTCATCTGGCGCAGTACGACCGGAATAGGGGCTGTCAGCATGGGGTTGGTGCGGGTCAAAGGCTCGTCTCTACAGCTGGCTTTGAAGGTTCTGGCATGGAAACCGGGCGGCTTGAACCGACCTTGCACCAGGGTGCGGACATGGCTGAACCATCGAAGATGTTTATAGTACGTGAAAAAATTTTTTTTGTATTTGCCCTTGAAGGGTTAGCAACTCTGCCCCACATCAGGGACATATCCGATTTGGCCTGGAACGGCCATTCCTCAAAGCAACAATGAGACTCATTTTGGGAGAGTTATCGATGAAAATTCGTCCACTGCACGACCGCGTCATCATCAAGCGCATCGAAGCTGAAGCCAAATCTGCCGGCGGTATCGTCTTGACTGGTACTGCGGCCCAGAAGTCCACCCGTGGTGAAGTGCTTGCCGTGGGGACTGGTCGCATCCTGGATAATGGCGAAGTCAAAGCGCTGGCCGTGAAGGTTGGTGACAAGGTTATCTTCAACGAAGGCTACGGTGTGAAGACCGAGAAGCTGGATGGTCAGGACGTCCTGATCCTCTCCGAAACCGACATCCTGGCGATTGTCGAAGAGTAATCCATCCTCCTTTTCCCCGAATTGATTTAAGGATTGAAGAAAAATGGCAGCTAAAGACGTTAAGTTTGGTAACGAAGCCCGCATCAAGATGCTGGAAGGCGTAAACATCCTGGCTGATGCCGTCAAGGTGACTCTGGGCCCGAAAGGCCGCAACGTGGTGCTGGACAAGTCCTTCGGCGCCCCGACCATCACTAAAGATGGTGTTTCTGTTGCGCGCGAAATCGAGCTGGAAGACAAGTTCCAGAACATGGGCGCCCAGATGGTCAAGGAAGTGGCTTCCAAGGCGAACGATGCCGCCGGTGACGGTACCACTACTGCAACCGTTCTGGCTCAGGCTATCGTCAACGAAGGTCTGAAAGCCGTTGCCGCCGGTATGAACCCGATGGATCTGAAGCGCGGTATCGACAAGGCCGTTGTGGCTGCTGTTGCCGAGCTGCAAGCGCTGTCTCAGCCGTGTGCCGACAGTAATGCCATCGCTCAGGTGGGCACCATCTCCGCAAACTCCGACGAGAAAGTGGGCAAGCTGATTGCTGAAGCCATGGACAAAGTGGGTCGCGATGGCGTCATCACCGTTGAAGATGGTCAGGGTCTGGAAGATGAGCTGGCTGTTGTTGAAGGTATGCAGTTCGACCGCGGCTACCTCTCTCCGTACTTCATCAACAAACAGGAAACCGGTTCTGTCGAGCTGGACGACCCGTTCATCCTGCTGGTTGACAAGAAAGTCTCCAACATCCGCGAAATGCTGCCGGTGCTGGAAGGTGTTGCCAAAGCGGGCAAACCGCTGCTGATCGTTGCCGAAGACGTAGAGGGCGAAGCCCTGGCTACTCTGGTGGTCAACACCATGCGTGGCATCGTGAAAGTGGCTGCTGTCAAGGCGCCGG
The DNA here is from genome assembly GCF_019048085.1 of Aeromonas sp. FDAARGOS 1416. NCBI lineage: Bacteria > Pseudomonadati > Pseudomonadota > Gammaproteobacteria > Aeromonadales > Aeromonadaceae > Aeromonas > Aeromonas sp. FDAARGOS 1416. Next base: position 4,453,188 of record NZ_CP077301.1, read on the forward strand.
GCTTCGGTGACCGTCGCAAAGCCATGCTGCAGGATATCGCCGTACTGACTGGCGGTACCGTCATCTCCGAAGAAGTTGGCATGGAGCTGGAAAAAGCGACTCTGGAAGATCTGGGTCGTGCCAAGCGCATCGTCATCACCAAAGAGAACACCACCATCATCGATGGCGTGGGTGATGCAGGCGTGATCGAAGGCCGTGTTGCCCAGATCCGTCAGCAGATCGAAGAGACCTCCTCCGACTACGACCGTGAGAAGCTGCAAGAGCGCGTAGCCAAGCTGGCTGGCGGTGTTGCCGTGATCAAGGTCGGTGCTGCTACCGAAGTCGAGATGAAAGAGAAGAAAGCTCGCGTAGAAGATGCTCTGCATGCTACCCGTGCTGCTGTTGAAGAAGGCGTGGTTGCCGGTGGTGGTGTTGCGCTGGTTCGCGTTGCAGCCAAACTGGCTGGCCTGCGCGGTGACAACGAAGACCAGAACGTCGGTATCAAGGTTGCCCTGCGCGCCATGGAAGCCCCGCTGCGTCAAATCGTCATCAACGCCGGTGAAGAAGCCTCCGTCATTGCCAATGCAGTGAAGAACGGCGAAGGCAACTTCGGTTACAACGCTTACAGCGAACAGTATGGCGACATGCTGGCCATGGGCATCCTGGATCCGACCAAGGTAACCCGTTCCGCCCTGCAGTTTGCCTCTTCCATCGCCGGTCTGATGATCACCACCGAGTGCATGGTCACCGAACTGCCGAAGAAAGATACCCCTGCCATGCCTGACATGGGCGGCATGGGTGGCATGGGCATGATGTAATCATCCCCCCTTGCTCTGTTTGACAAACGGCTCGCTCAAGGCGAGCCGTTTTTTTATATCTGGCTAAACTGAGTCTGTTGAGACAGCAAATCTGGGGGAGATATGAAAATGTTTGGTTGGCTGACACTACTGTGTTCATTGGTCATCATGCCGGTGATGGCTGCTGAGGCGCTGACGGGGCCGGTGATCCTGAAAGTCGGTGGCAACATCAGGTCGGCAGATGAAGTTGATGGCAAGGTGTTGTTTGATCTGGCTAAACTACAGGCTCTGCCGCAACATGAGATAGTGACCGGCAACCCGTGGGTGGATAAGCCGCACACCTACAGAGGCCCAAAATTGGCCGATGTATTGGCTGCAGTCGGTGCGGATGGCAAGACCATTACGTTGACGGCGCTGAACAGTTTCCAGGTCCGCATTGAATGGGACAAGGTTGCCAAATACGAGCCCATTCTTGCATGGGAAGACAATGGGGCTGTCATGCGGGTGCGTGACAAGGGGCCGGTCTGGTTTATGCTGCCTCTTGATCAATATCCGGAATTGAAGCGATCCGAATATACCGACATGATGATTTGGCAGCTGGATTTGATAGACATTCAGCACTGATAAAAACAGCACGGGAGCATGGGGTGAAAGGAAAGACCAGGGCGTGGCCACTGCTCGTCATTCTGTATGTATCCATCCTGTCGTTTACCGGGAGCACCCTCTATTGCCTGATGCAGATCCAGAATGCGACCAGAGCGATGGAGAAATACACCTATGATGTCTCCTGGGCGCTGATGCAGTTGCAGCTGGAGCTAGGTCGTTTCCTCAATGCGGTAGAGGTCTATCACTATGGTGGAATTGATCATGACACCCTGATGCTGCGTTATGACATTCTCTGGAGCAGAACGCCCATCCTGTTGAGCGGCCAGCTTCGCAAGAGCATGCAAGACAAGCAGAAAACCTTGCGTCTGGTGCAGCTGATTGAAACCAATATTCGCCAAATAGAGCCCGACATCACCAAGTTGCAAAGCGGG
>NZ_CP077301.1:4460000-4518831 GCF_019048085.1 Aeromonas sp. FDAARGOS 1416
ATCCGGGAGACACACGGCGGGTGCTAACGTCCGTCGTGAAGAGGGAAACAACCCAGACCGCCGGCTAAGGTCCCAAAGTTCTGGTTAAGTGGGAAACGATGTGGGAAGGCTCAGACAGCTAGGATGTTGGCTTAGAAGCAGCCATCATTTAAAGAAAGCGTAATAGCTCACTAGTCGAGTCGGCCTGCGCGGAAGATGTAACGGGGCTCAAACCAGGCACCGAAGCCGCGGATTTGCACTTAGTGCAAGTGGTAGGGGAGCGTTCTGTAAGTCTGCGAAGGTGTATCGAGAGGTATGCTGGAGATATCAGAAGTGCGAATGCTGACGTAAGTAACGATAAAGGGGGTGAAAAGCCTCCTCGCCGGAAGACCAAGGGTTCCTGTCCAACGTTAATCGGGGCAGGGTGAGTCGACCCCTAAGGTGAGGCCGAAAGGCGTAATCGATGGGAAGCAGGTTAATATTCCTGCACGACTTGTAATTGCGATGGGGGGACGGAGAAGGCTAGGTGGGCCAGGCGACGGTTGTCCTGGTGAAAGTGCGTAGGTGGTGTTTCTAGGCAAATCCGGAGACACAACACTGAGACACGAGACGAACACACTACGGTGTGGAAGCCATTGATGCCCTGCTTCCAGGAAAAGCCTCTAAGCTTCAGATTACAAGTCATCGTACCCCAAACCGACACAGGTGGTCGGGTAGAGAATACCAAGGCGCTTGAGAGAACTCGGGTGAAGGAACTAGGCAAAATAGAACCGTAACTTCGGGAGAAGGTTCGCTCTTGATGGTGAAGTCCCTTGCGGATGGAGCTGTCGGGAGTCGCAGTGACCAGATGGCTGGGACTGTTTATCAAAAACACAGCACTCTGCAAACACGAAAGTGGACGTATAGGGTGTGACACCTGCCCGGTGCCGGAAGGTTAATTGATGGGGTTAGCGCAAGCGAAGCTCTTGATCGAAGCCCCGGTAAACGGCGGCCGTAACTATAACGGTCCTAAGGTAGCGAAATTCCTTGTCGGGTAAGTTCCGACCTGCACGAATGGTGTAACCATGGCCATGCTGTCTCCACCCGAGACTCAGTGAAATCGAATTCGCCGTGAAGATGCGGTGTACCCGCGGCTAGACGGAAAGACCCCGTGAACCTTTACTACAGCTTGGCACTGAACATTGAACCTACATGTGTAGGATAGGTGGGAGGCTTTGAAGGCGTGACGCCAGTTGCGCTGGAGCCGTCCTTGAAATACCACCCTTGTATGTTTGATGTTCTAACGCAGGGCCCTGAATCGGGCTCGCGGACAGTGCCTGGTGGGTAGTTTGACTGGGGCGGTCTCCTCCCAAAGAGTAACGGAGGAGCACGAAGGTTGGCTAATCCTGGTCGGACATCAGGAGGTTAGTGCAATGGCATAAGCCAGCTTAACTGCGAGACGGACAGGTCGAGCAGGTACGAAAGTAGGTCATAGTGATCCGGTGGTTCTGAATGGAAGGGCCATCGCTCAACGGATAAAAGGTACTCCGGGGATAACAGGCTGATACCGCCCAAGAGTTCATATCGACGGCGGTGTTTGGCACCTCGATGTCGGCTCATCACATCCTGGGGCTGAAGTCGGTCCCAAGGGTATGGCTGTTCGCCATTTAAAGTGGTACGCGAGCTGGGTTCAGAACGTCGTGAGACAGTTCGGTCCCTATCTGCCGTGGGCGTTGGATGATTGAAGGGAGTTGCTCCTAGTACGAGAGGACCGGAGTGAACGAACCTCTGGTGTTCGGGTTGTCACGCCAGTGGCACTGCCCGGTAGCTAAGTTCGGAATCGATAACCGCTGAAAGCATCTAAGCGGGAAGCGAGCCCTGAGATGAGTCATCCCTGACCCCTTGAGGGTCCTAAAGGGCCGTTGGAGACCACAACGTTGATAGGTGGGGTGTGTAAGCGCAGTGATGTGTTGAGCTAACCCATACTAATTACCCGTGAGGCTTAACCATACAACACCCAAGAAGTGTTTCGAGCCTTGTAACGAATACGAAACTACTTACATCAGCTTTCTCAGATTGAAGAATTTGCCTGGCGGCCATAGCGCCGTGGAACCACCTGATCCCATGCCGAACTCAGAAGTGAAACGCGGTAGCGCCGATGGTAGTGTGGCATTCGCCATGCGAGAGTAGGACACTGCCAGGCACCGAATACAAGTAACCCCGCTCATCGAGCGGGGTTTTTTATTGCCTGCAATTCAGCACGTCACCGGATTATTAGACTTCCCCCTTCTTGTCATTCATTGATTACCCTTCTAAAGCCCCAAAAAGACCTCTTTTTCTGTTCGATATTTGCTCACCAATTCAATGTGTTGGATACAAAAAGTACAGAATGTGATGCCTCTACCTTTCTTGTGATGTCTCCTCTGGTTTAATTCTTCAGTCCATATTGATGGACCAAGGAATCACAATAATTTAAGGAATAGACTCATGTTCAAGAGAACAGTAACGATGATGCTGGCGGCGGGAACCCTGGTATTAGGCGGTTGCGCATCCAATGGTGGTGCAGAGCAGGCGGGGGCAGACAACAGCGACTTCGGTGGCAAGTCCATCTACCTGCGCGGGGAGATGAACGACTGGATGGCGACTGATGAAAGCAAGGTAGTCAAGGTAGCCGACAAGCTCTACATGGCCAAAGGCACCCTCAAGAAAGAGTGGGCCCCCTACAAGTTCAAGTTTGCTGATTCAGGCTGGAGCTGCGGTACCAACTTTGGCTACAAGAGCCCGAGTGATGGTGTTGCCGTACTGGGTGGTGAGGCTGTGCCGGTCAACCCCTGTTCCAAGTATGAGGACATGAAGTTCTCACCGGATGCCGATGGCGTCTACGAGTTCTATCTGAATATGGCGGGTGAAACACCGACCGTTTACGTCAAGAAGCCCTGATCTATCTCTGAGTGTTAAATCTCTCAGCAAATTAATCAGTTAAGTGCCCTGGCCCAGAAATCTGCTGGCCGGGGCATTTTTTTAGGTTAGAATCGGCGCCCTCATGGCATCAGGTGTACTATATGTTGTGCCATTAATTTTAGATGGCACCATTAGTTGTGTTTTCTGCTGTTGTCATGATGTTGATGCATTCACATAAGGTTGATTGAAAATGGCTAAATCGAACCCGGTGCTGGAGAGTGAGCTTGGCTCCCGCCTTATCCCCATGCAGGAAACGTCCCTCGAGATCTGGGATAGCAAGTATCGCCTCAAGAGCAAGTATGGCACTCCCATCGACAGCTCTATCGATGAGACTTACCAGCGGGTAGCCCGTGCGTTGGCAGAGCAGGAGCTGGAACCGGAGGCCTGGTATGAGCCGTTCCTGTGGGCACTGCGCAATGGGGCCATTCCGGCTGGCCGCATCACCTCTAATGCTGGGGCGTTTGAGCACAAGCCTGCCACTTCAACCATCAACTGTACTGTTTCCGGCACCATCGAAGATTCGATGGACGATATCCTCGGCAAGGTGCACGAGGCCGGTCTGACCCTGAAAGCCGGTTGCGGCATCGGATATGACTTCTCGACCTTGCGCCCACGCGGTGCTTTTGTCTCCGGTGCCGGTGCTTACACCTCAGGCCCGCTCTCGTTCATGGATATCTACGACAAGATGTGTTTCACCGTCTCGTCAGCCGGTGGCCGTCGCGGCGCCCAGATGGGCACCATGGATATCCGCCATCCCGATGTGATCGAGTTTATTCAGGCCAAGCGTGAAGATGGCCGCCTGCGTCAGTTCAACCTCTCCCTGCTCATCACCGAAGATTTCGTCAAGGCGGTGAAAGAGGATGCCCCCTGGTCGCTGATCTTCCCCTACACCGCTAAAGAGGTGGAGCAGGATGGCATTGCGCTGGACGATCCCGCTCAGGTGCTATGGGCCGACTGGCCCAACAAGGAAGGGGTTGTATTCAACGAGTTGGGGCAGGTCGCTTGCAAGGTCTACAAGACCCTGCCAGCCCGCAAGCTGTGGAATGTCATCATGACCTCCACCTATGACTATGCAGAGCCCGGCTTCATCCTGATCGACAAGGTCAACCAGATGAACAACAACTGGTTCTGTGAAGAGATCCGCGCGACCAACCCCTGTGGTGAGCAGCCGTTGCCGCCCTACGGTGCCTGTCTGCTGGGCTCGGTCAATCTGACCAAGTTTGTGCGCGACCCTTTTACTGAAAACGCGGCATTCGATTGGCAGGCGTTTCGCAAGGTGGTGGCCATCTTTACTCGCATGCTCGACAACGTGGTGGAGATCAACCAACTGCCACTGGCCAAACAGCGCGAGGAGATCACAGCCAAGCGCCGACATGGCATGGGTTTCCTGGGTCTTGGTTCGACCCTCACCATGCTGCAGATCAAGTACGGCTCTGCGGCATCCGTAGCCTTTACCGAGCAGGTATCCCAGGAGCTGGCGATGACCGGCTGGCAGGAGTCCCTGCGTCTTGCCAAGGAGAAGGGCCCAGCCCCCATCATGGAGCAGGAGTTCGAAGTGACCGGCAAGATGCTGCGTCTGCGCCCGGAAATGGCGGCTGATGGCATCAAGGTGGGCGACAAGGTGAAGGGCAAGGTGCTGCATGCGCGCTACAGCCGCTACATGCAGCAGGTTGCCGAAGTGGATCCTGCGCTGGTCGCCGAGCTGGCCGAAGTGGGTGGGCGTTTCACCCATCACAGTAGTATCGCGCCGACCGGCACCATCTCGCTGTCTCTGGCCAACAACGCCAGCAACGGCATCGAGCCGAGCTTTGCCCACCACTACAGCCGCAACGTCATCAAGCCGGGCAAGAAGAGCAAGGAGAGCGTGGATGTCTACTCCTTCGAGCTGCTGGCCTATCGCGAGCTGGTGAATCCGGCCGCCATGCCCTATGCCGATGATGAGGCGAGCCGTCTGCCGGACTACTTCATTACTGCTGATGACATCACCCCGGCCCAGCACGTGGACATTCAGGCGGCGGCCCAGCGCTGGATCGACTCCTCCATCTCCAAGACTGCCAACGTGCCGACCGATTTCCCGTTCGAGCAGTTCAAGGACATCTACATGTATGCCTCGGACTCTGGTCTCAAGGGCTGCACTACCTTCCGTTTCAACCCGGAGGCCTTCCAGGGCGTGCTGGTGAAGGAGAAGGATCTGGAGAACACCCTGTACGATTTCACCCTGGAGGATGGCTCCGTCATCTCCGTCAAGGGGAACGAAGAGATCGAATACGATGGCGAGCTGCATACGGCCGCCAACCTCTACGACGCCTTGAAAGAAGGCTATTACGGTAAATTCTGAGAACGATATTATGGTCAAGAAGATCGACAAGAAAATCGTCGCCTACAAGGTGCGTACCAAGGATGAACCGCAAGAAGATCTCTCTGTGCAGGATGACGTAGTGCATATGCACGAAACCGTGCTGCGCCCGGAGCGGCTGATGGGCACCACCTACAAGTTGAAGACGCCGGAGCATGTCTCCGAGCACTCGCTGTTCATCACCATCAACGACATCATTCTCAACGAGGGCACGGTTCACGAAACTCGCCGTCCGTTCGAGATTTTCATCAACTCCAAGAGCCTGGAGCACTATCAGTGGATCGTGGCGCTGACCCGCATTATCTCGGCGGTATTCCGCAAGGGGGGGGATGTCACCTTCCTGGTGGAGGAGCTGCGTTCCGTATTCGATCCCAAGGGCGGCTACTGGAACAAGGGCAAGTATGTGCCGTCGCTGATCGCCGAAATTGGCAACGTGATCGAGAGCCATCTCACCGAGATAGGCATGCTCAAGGCGCCGGGGTTGGACGAGCATCAGCAGGCATTTCTGGCCGAGAAGCAGGCCGAGTTGAAAGCCGCTCAGGAGGCCGAAGAGCAACAGGCGGGCAGTGGTTTCCCGGCCAATGCGGCGCTCTGCTACAAGTGCCACACCAAGGCGCTGGTGCTGAAGGATGGTTGCATGACCTGCCTCAACTGTGGCGACTCCAAGTGCGGCTGACAAACATGCCCAAGTAGTTGAACGATAGAGAAAAGACCGGCCACAGTGCCGGTCTTTTTGTTGCTGTTTTTATACGCAATCAAATCAGGCGGCCAAGTGATTTGTTGCGCGATAGTAAAATCGGGCGTAGCGTTGAGGGTAATAAAACTGTCACGGCCGTGTGGTTTCAATGACATCTGAGATTCACACACGTGGCCCTTCAGTGCCAAGGAGGATGCTTATGGACAATACGGACCGAAAGCTGTTTATCCTGGATACCAACGTTCTGCTTCACGAACCCCTCGCTATCTACTCCTTCAAAGAGCACGACGTGCTCATCCCCATGACGGTGCTGGAAGAGCTCGATAACATCAAGGATCGCAACAAGGATGTCAGCCGCGACGCGCGGGTGGCCATTCGTGCGCTGGAAGATGTGTTCCGCGATGCAACCCCGGATCAGATCACCCAAGGTGTTCCGCTGGCTGGCGAAGCGAGCGGCAATATCTGCATCTTCAGCGATCACCATCTGCCGCAGGATGCCGAGGTGTTTACCGACAAGGAGGCCGACAACCGCATCATCAACGCGGCCCTCTATCTGCAAAAGCATGAGTTGAAGCGTCAGGTGGTGCTGGTCACCAAAGACATCAACATGCGCCTCAAGGCCAAGGGGGCCGGGCTTGCTCACGTTGAAGATTACCGTAGTGACCAGCTGATCGATGATATCCGCCTGCTGGCCAAAGGCTTTCAGGTGGTGCCCGGCAGCTTCTGGGAGCGGGTTGGCGAGTGCGAGAGCGAGACCCATGGCCGCGACACCATCCATGTGATCGATGCCAATCTGCTGGAAGGGGTTCATGTAAACCAGTATCTGGTGGATGAAGAGAATTTCTTCGCCGCCCGGGTGCTCAGCCACGATGGCAGCAAGATCCGCATCAAGGATCTGGGCCGCGAGCGACTGATGTCTCGCAAGGCGTGGGGTGTCCATCCCAAGAATGTCTATCAGGGGATGGCGCTGGATGCACTGCTCGATCCGCACATCGATCTGGTGATCCTGACCGGCCCGGCGGGTTGCGGCAAAACCTTGCTGGCCATGGCTGCTGCGCTGGAGTTGGTGATTGAGAAGGGCATTTACGAGAAGGTGATCGTCACCCGGAATACCCCGGAAATTGCCGAAAGCATCGGCTTCCTGCCCGGCACAGAGGAGGAGAAGATGATGCCCTGGCTGGCGGCGGTGACTGACACCCTGGAGGTGCTGCACAAGCAGGACGAGAACATGAGCGGCTCGCTCAGCTACATCATGGAGAAGGCCAACATCCAGTTCAAATCGGTCAACTTTATGCGCGGGCGCAGCATCCAGAACACCTTCGTGCTGCTGGATGAGTGCCAGAACCTGACCGCATCCCAGATCAAGACCATCATCACCCGCTGCGGCGAGGGCACCAAGATCGTCTGCTCCGGTAACCTGGCCCAGATCGACTCCAACTACCTGAGCCCGGTGACTTCGGGGCTCACCTACATCGTCGAGCGTTTCAAGGATTTCGACGGCAGTGCCAACATCTTCCTCAATGGCGTGGTGCGCAGCCGACTGGCTTCGTTCGCCGAGGAAAACCTCTGATTAAACTGAATATTTCCAGATACAAAGGGAGGCCAATCGGCCTCCTTTTTTGATCATGGCGCAGTCTTTACTCCCAAGGGCTATTGGCCAAGGTAGCGCAGCAGCCCCGGGTGGTCGCTATTTTGCAGAATATCCGGCTTGCCTTGCAGGGCGATGCGCCCCTCGTCGACAAACAGCACCTGATCGGCAATCAGCTGGGCATCTTCCGGATTGTGGGAGACCATCAGTACGGTAATGCCCTGCTCGCAGGCGAGGCGTGCCACTTCGGCCAGCATCTCCCGGCGCAGGGCGGGATCGAGGGCCGAGAAGGGTTCATCCAGCAGCAGCAGCGGCTTGCCTCGCACCAGCGCGCGGGCCAGCCCGACCCGCTGCTGTTGGCCGCCGGAGAGCTGTTCAGGCAGGCGGCTTAGCATCTCGCCAAGACCAACCCGCCCGGCCGCCTCGTTTACCTGTGCACGCTGGGCGGCACTCAGGCGCAGGCCCGGGTGCAAGCCGATGGCGATATTGTCGAACACCGACAGGTGGAGGAACAGGTTGTGATCCTGAAACAGGGTGGTGACCGGTCGCTCGGCGGGGCCCAGTGGCAGCAGGTCTTCACCATCGAAACTGAGGCGGCCTGATTCCACCGGCACGAAGCCGGCGATCATCCCGAGCAGGGTCGACTTGCCCGCGCCGCTTGGGCCGATCAGCGCGGTGATCTCCCCCTTGGGCAAGGTCGCGCTGAAGCTGACGCGCCAGTCCGGGTAGCTGGTCGCAAGCGTATCAATGTTCAGCATGTTTTCCTCCAAGCCCCCGTTCCACCAGCCAGAACAGGGAGAAACAGAGTGTCAGCAGCAGCAGGGCGGTGGCGGCTGCTTCGGTCAGCCGATAGCTGCCGAGCTGTTGATAGAGCAGCCAGGGCAGGGTGGTAAGCTCCTGACTGCCAAACATGGCGATGGCGCCAAGATCCCCCAGCGAGAGGATCATCGACAGCGCCATCGCCAGTGCCAGCGGGCGGCGCAGCAGCGGCCACTCCACCAGTCGCAGGCGATGCAGGCCGCGTACCCCCAGGCTATCCGCCAGCCGGTCGTATTGGCGCACCACCAGCTGCATGGGGGCGGAGAGGGTGCGCAGCACGTAGGGTAGCGCCATCAGGGCGTTGACCAGCACCACCAGCCAGGGGCCGAGGGCGAACACGTCGGCAAAAGGCATAAACAGGATGAAGAGACCGGTGGAGAGCACCACCGCCGGGATCATCAGGATCATCGAACCGCTGGCCTCCCACAGGGCGGCAGCCCGTCGCTGGCGGGTGCGCACCTTGAGGTGACGGCTGGTGAGCAGCAGGCCGCTGCCGAGCAGGGTCGCCAGTGTGCCTGCCGCCAGCGCAATCAGCAGCGACTGGCCGCTCGCCTGCCACAGCTTGCTGGAAGTGAGCGCCATCAGCAGGCCGGGGTGAAGGCCGGCCACCACGATAGCCAGCAGTGGTGGCAGAAAGATGGTGAGCCCGATACAGAGCGAGAGGAGATCCACCACGGCCGCTCCCGGCTGATGGCGATCCGGCCGCAGACAGGGGCGACGGGGAGTCACCCTGCTGGCCGGGGTGCTCTGCAGCTTGTGCTGCAGGGCGAGCAGGGCGGCGGTCAGGATGAGCTGCACCAGCGCCAATCCGCCCGCGGTGGCGAGATCGAAGTCAAAGCGCAGCGCCTGATAGACGGCCACCTCCAGGGTGGTCGATTTCGGCCCGCCCCCCAGCGCCAGTACGGTAGTGAAGCTGGTGAAGCAGAGCATGAAGATGAGGCTGGCCAGCCCCGGCAATATGCCGCGAATAAGCGGCCACTCCAGCAGCCGGAAGATGTGGGATGAGCGCATGCCGAGCTGGCTGGCAAGGCGCCAGCTCGATTCGGGGATGCTCTCTATGCTCTGCAGCATCAGGCGTGCCGCCAGCGGCATATTGAAGAAGACGTGGGCCAGCAGGATACCGAACAGGCCGTAGAGATAATTGCCGGGATCCAGCCCCAGTGAGCGCAACAGTTGCGGTAGCCACCCTTGCTTACCGTGTACCGCTACTATGCCGAAGATGGCGATGATGACCGGCAGTACCAGCGAGAGACCGAACAGCTTGATCAGCAGGGTTCGGCCAATAAAACGGCGCCGTGCCAGCGCGCGGGCCACCGGAATGGCGAGCCCGAGACTGAGCAGGGTGGAGAGCAGTGCCTGCCCCAGACTGAAGCCCAGCACATGACGCAGATAAGGATCTGCGAGCAGGGTGCGGGGTGCCAGCGAACCGGCCTGCCACAGCAGGGCCGCGAGCGGCCCGAGGGATAACAGCAGGATCAACAGGGTGGCTGCACTGCCCGGCAGCCACCAGAGGGGACGAGCCTGTGGTTTCAGATAACGGCTCACTGGGTGACGGCTTGCAGCCACTCGCGGATCCACCCTTTGCGATTGGCGGCCACCTCATCGCTGCTGAAGGCGAGCGGCTTGGCTACGGTGATCATCTGCTCGAAGCCCTTGGGCAGCGGAGTGTCGATAACGGGATACATCCAGTTGCCGGTCGGGATCTCGTTCTGGAAGGCGGGGCTCACCATAAATTGCAGGAACTGGTCAGCCAGCTTCTCCTGTTTGGCGCTCTTCAGCTTGGCGGCCACTTCTACCTGACGGTAGTGACCCTCTTCGAAGGCGGCAGCCTGATACTGGGGCTTGCTCTCGGCAATCAGGTGATAGGCCGGAGAGGTGGTGTAGGAGAGCACCATGTCCGCTTCACCATCGAGGAACATGCCATAGGCCTCTGACCACCCCTTGGTGACGGTGACCGTCTTTCTGGCAAGCTTGGCCCAGGCGGCAGGCGCCTTGTCGCCGTAGACAGACTTCATCCACAGCATCAACCCCTGCCCCGGGGTGGAGGTGCGGGGATCCTGATAGATCACCTTGAGGTCGGGGCGCTCCACCAGCTCTTCCAGGCTCTTGGGCGGCTGCTTGAGTTTGTCTTTGTCATAGACGAAGGCGAAGTAGCCGTAGTCGTAGGGGACGAAGGTGTCATCCTGCCAGCCACCCGGCACCTTGATGCCATCCAGCTTGGCGGGATGGGGGGCAAACAGGCCGCTCTGTTTGGCTTCGCTGATGAGGGCATCGTCAAGCCCCAGCACCAGATCGGCCTTGCTGTGGTTGCCCTCCAGCCGCAGCCTGTTGAGGATGGCGACCCCATCTTCGAGGGGAACCAGATTGAGGGTGCAATCGCACTCTTTCTCGAAGGCCTGTTTGATCTTGGGCCCCGGACCCCACTCGGCAGTGAAGGAGCTGTAGGTGTAGACGGTGAGGGTGTCGGCGGCGAACGCATTGGCCGACAGCAGGCCGGTGGTGACCAGCAGCAGGGTCTTCATGGGTGGCACTCCCTATTACTTGTTCATAACGAGGTGCCAGCGGGTGAGGGCGCAAAAAATGAGCGCCATGCCTCAAATTCCTCCGCCAGCATTATCTGGATCAGGTACACGGGTATAATCTCAGCGGTAAACCGCACCCCGTTTGAGAAACGAACCGCATTGTATTAACGTTCTTTTGGGTAGACCAGCACAATTGTGCAATACCCATGAGATGACGCCCACCCAACAGAGGATGTTCGCGTGCTTACCAATACCAAGGAAAGGCGTGCCTTTGCGCGCATGGTCATCAATGCTCCGGTCACCGTCTATCAGCAGCAGCTGGTGCTGGAGGGGATCTGCCGGGATCTCAGTGCCAACGGCATGGGGATTGCGGTCTCTGAACACCAGCTCGACATCAATCAGCCCATCCGGATCAGTCTTGCCACCAACAACAACCTGTTGCCTCCCTTTGAAGCCCATGCCCGTATTATCCGGGTGCTGGAGGAGGAGCGCGGGTTGCTGCTGGCGGTAGAGTTTCTGCCTCAGGGTTAATCCGCTATCCCCATCGGCAGAAGGAGGGGATTAACCTTTCTCCTGAACCGGCTGCACACTCAACTGCTTGCTATCGACCAGCGTTTTGCTGGTCGATGCTATTTGGCCCGCAGGCAAGGTGGCGGGACCGGTAGGTTCGAGCAGCAGGTAGTTCTGCCCCTGCCAGTTGAGGGTCACATCCCCCGGCTTGGCGGGCAGGTCAACGGCCAGCAGGGCATGGCCGGGGACGAACACCATGGCCTGTTTCAGCTCCGGAAAGAGCTGAGCCAGCATGGCGGCCATCAGGGTTACCTTGCTGTCGCAGTCCCCCCGGTTCTGCTCCAGCACCTGACGGGGCGGGAGAAAGCCCTTGCCCTGTCTTCCATTCAGGCTATCGAGCTGCTGATAGGGGATGCTCTGGATAAAGGTGAGCATATGGGCCACGGTTTTCTGGCGCGCTTCCGTTTCGGTGCTGCCCTGCTGCTTGAGTTGATCCGCCAGCGGAGCCAGCCCGCTGCGACTCTCCAGCGCGATGCGCACATGGTCCTGCTTCACCGCCAGCTGTCCGTCCGGGGTGTTGAAGTACTGGAAGTAGTGTTTGGTCAGCCACGCCTGCTCCTCTTTGCTCCGCTTGGACTGCAGAAAGGCCATCGCCTCGCGCGCCTTGTCCTGATTGCGGCTTTTCAGATGCAGCTCCAGCGAGGGGCGAGCGAGGGTGAACTGCACCTCGGGGTAGTTCTGGCGCACCTCCCGCAGCAACACCTGCAACACCTCCTCCTGCATTCTCGCCGGACGATAGGCGATAAGGGGCGGCAACTTGCCCTGTTCGAGCCGGTAGGTGAGCTGTTGGGGTTTGCCTTCGCTATCCTGCCAGCCGACGCTGATCTGGCCGAGGCTGTTGTTGAAGCTGGTTTGGCTGGCCCCCGCAGGCAGGGCAAGCAGCAGGGCACAGAGCAGAGGGATTGCCATCGGTCTCTTCATCATCCTTTCCTGTGGCACGGGCCAGTTCCGGTGGCCCAAAGTGGGAAGCTTCGCGGACAGTAAAACAGGGAGCCGAAGCTCCCTGTTGATTCTACTCGTTTTTTTGCAACTGGCGCGTTAAATCCAGCTCGGCTGCTTCGCCTCAAAGGCGCTGATGGCGGCCTCGTGCTGCAGGGTCAGACCGATGGCATCCAAGCCGTTGAGCAGACAGTAACGGCGGAATTCATCGATCTCGAAACCGAAGCAGAGGCTACCTGCGCGCACCTGATTGGCTTCCAGATCCACCTCGATCTCGATGCCCGGCTTGGCGGCGACCAGCTGGAACAGGGCGTCAACCTCCTCCTCCTTTAGGCGCACCGGCACCATGCCATTGTTGATGGCGTTGCCGTAGAAAATGTCGGCAAAGCTCGGGGCTATGATGGTCTTGAAGCCGTAGTCGGCCAGCGCCCAGGGGGCGTGCTCGCGGCTCGACCCGCAGCCGAAGTTCTCGCGGGCCAGCAGAATGCTGGCACCGGCGAATTGCGGCTGGTTCAGTACAAACTCGGGGTTGGGCTGCTGGCCGGCATCGTCCAGAAAGCGCCAGTCATGGAACAGATGCTTGCCGAAACCGATGCGGTTGACCTTCTGCAAAAACTGCTTGGGAATGATGGCGTCGGTGTCGACGTTGGCGCTGTCGAGGGGGACGACGATCCCTTTGTGCTGTTTGAATCCTGTCATCGAAATGTCCTCTTACAGTGCGCGAATGTCGGCGAAGCGGCCGGTGACGGCGGCAGCGGCGGCCATGGCCGGGCTCACCAGATGGGTGCGGCCGGCGCGGCCCTGACGCCCTTCGAAGTTGCGGTTGCTGGTGGAGGCGCAGCGCTCCCCCGGTTGCAGCCGGTCGTTGTTCATCGCCAGACACATGGAGCAGCCGGGCAGGCGCCACTCAAAACCGGCCTCGATGAAGATCTTGTCCAGACCCTCGGCTTCGGCCTGCGCCTTCACCTGCTCTGAGCCAGGCACCACCAGCGCCTGCACGCCAGCGGCGACCTTTCGACCGCGGGCGATGGCGGCGGCGGCACGCAGATCCTCGATGCGGCTGTTGGTGCATGAGCCGATGAATACCTTGTCGATGGCGACATCGGAGAGCTTCTGGCCCGGTTGCAAGTCCATGTAGGCGAGAGCCTTGCGGGCGGACTGCTGCTCCATCAGATCGCTGAAGGATTCCGGTGCCGGAATCGGCTCATTGACGGCAATCACCTGGCCCGGGTTGGTACCCCAGGTGACCTGCGGGGCGATATCGGCAGCGTCCAGCACCACTTCGGCATCGAAGTGGGCGCCTTCATCGCTCTTGAGGCTCTGCCAGTAGGCGATGGCCCGCTCAAGCGCCTCGCCTTTGGGGGCGAACTCCTTGCCACGGATGTAGTCGATGGTGGTCTGGTCGGGGGCAATCATCCCCGCCTTGGCACCCAGCTCGATGGCCATGTTGCACACCGTCATCCGCCCTTCCATGGAGAGGCCCGCAATGGCCTCGCCAGCGAACTCCACCACATAGCCGGTACCACCGGCATGGCCGACCTTGCCGATAATGGCCAGCACAACGTCCTTGGCACTGATGCCCTCGGCCAGCTTGCCGTTGACCGAAATGCGCATGGTCTTGGCTCGGCCCTGTTTCAGGGTCTGGGTCGCCATCACATGTTCCACTTCGGAAGTGCCGATGCCGAACGCCAGCGAGCCGAAGGCGCCATGAGTGGCGGTGTGGGAGTCGCCGCAGACGATGGTTGTGCCGGGCAAGGTGATGCCGAGCTCGGGGCCCATCACATGGACGATCCCCTGATATTGGTGGTTGAGATCGTAGAGGCGAACCCCGAACTCTTTGCAGTTGTCGGCCAGAGTCTCCATCTGGATGCGGGCCATCTCGCCGGAGGCCGCGATGTCCTTGGTGGTGGTGGAGACGTTGTGATCCATAGTGGCCCAGGTCAGATCCGGGCGGCGCAGCTGGCGGTTCATGGCGCGCAGGCCGTCGAATGCCTGCGGGCTGGTCACTTCATGTACCAGATGGCGGTCGATGTAGATGAGGGGCGTTTCCCCTTCCACTTCCCGTACCACGTGGGCGTCGAATACTTTTTGATAGAGGGTCTTGGCCATTGCTTCTCTCTTCCTTGTTATCTGTTATGCGGCTCAGATCCGGGCGGCGATCTGGCTACCCATCTCGGACGTGCTCTGCACCGGATGGCGGGCGCTGGCCTGATGCAGGTCGGCGGTGAAGTAACCCTCGGCCAGGGTCTGGGCCACGGCCTGCTCAATGGCCTGGGCGGCAGCCTCCATCCCTAAGCTGTAGCGCAGCATCAGGGCGGCGGAGAGGATCTGGGCAATGGGATTCGCAATACCCTTGCTGGCGATATCCGGGGCCGAACCACCGGCCGGTTCGAACAGGCCGAAACCCGATTCGTTGAGGCTGGCGGAGGGGAGCAGCCCCATGGAACCGGTGATCATGGCGCACTCGTCGGAGAGGATGTCACCGAACAGGTTGGAGCAGAGCAGCACATCGAACTGGGACGGATCCTTGATGAGCTGCATGGTGGCGTTGTCGATATACATATGGTTGAGGGTTACGTCCGGATAGGACTTGGCGACTTGCGTCACCACCTCGCGCCACAGAATGGAAGAGGCGAGCACGTTGGCCTTGTCGATGGAGGTGACCTTGCCACGGCGCACGCGAGCCGATTCGAACGCAATCTTGGCGATGCGCTCAATCTCGAAGCGATGGTACACCTCGGTGTCGAACGCCTTCTCGTTCGCCCCTTCTCCCTCGCGCCCCTTGGGCTGGCCGAAGTAGATGCCGCCGGTCAGCTCACGCACACAGGCGATGTCAAAACCGCGATCGGAGATATCGGCGCGCAGCGGGGAGAACTGCTCCAGACCGGTGTAGATACGGGCCGGGCGCAGGTTGCAGAACAGCTTGAAGTGGGCGCGCAGGGGCAGCAGGGCGCCACGTTCCGGCTGATCGTTGGGGGGCAGATGTTCCCATTTCGGGCCGCCTACCGAGCCGAACAGCACGGCATCGGCCGTTTCACAACCCGCGATGGTACTTTGCGGCAGCGGGGTACCGTGGTTGTCGATGGCGATACCGCCCACGTCATGGCGATCATACTCGAAGGCGAGGCCGAACCTGGCCTGCACCTTCTCCAGCACCTTGATGGCCTCGGCCATCACTTCAGGGCCAATGCCGTCACCCGGCAATACTGCGATCCGATAACTGCTCATACACTCTCCATCCTGATATTGTCTTTGAGATCCCTCTGTCCGGTTTCCCCGACGCTGCGCGCGGTTCCCGGTTCAGACGCTCCCCGTCCCGATGTTGTCATTCCATGCCGTCTGTGTGGCTGCGAGTCCTGCTCAGACGGTTTCCGATTTGATGCTGTCATTCCATTCCGTCTGTTTGGTATCGAGTTCGGCTCAGACGGTTTCTGATTTGATGCTGTTATTGCGTTCCATCTGTTCGGCCACCTGATCGGCGCGCCAGATGCTGTTGATCACATGGAGCAGGGCGTGGGCCGAGGATTCGATGATGTCGGTGGCCAGTCCCATGCCGTGGAATTTGCGCCCTTTGTACTCGGCGACGATATCGACCTGACCGAGGGCATCTTCCCCTTCGCCCTTGCTCTTGAGGGCATATTTGTCGATGCGTATCTCATAGCCGGTGATGCGGTTGATGCACTGGTAGACTGCATCCACCGGGCCGTTGCCGGTGGCCGCTTCGCAAATCAGATCCTGACCCACCTTCAATTTGACCGAGGCGGTGGCCAGCACCGAGCTGCCGCTCTGGACCCCGAGGTACTCCAGCTTGAAGTGCTCGGGCTCTTCGTGGATCTGGCTGAAGAAGGCCAGCGCTTCGAGGTCGTAGTCGAATACCTGCCCCTTCTTGTCGGCCAGGGTCAGGAACTTGCCGTAGAGGTGGTCGAGGTCGTAGCTGCTCTCGGCGTAGCCCATGGACTCCATCCGGTGCTTGATGACGTGGCGGCCGGAGCGGGAGGTCATGTTGAGGTTGTTCTGGGTCAGGCCGATGCTCTCGGGAGTGATGATTTCGTAGGTATTTTTCGCCTTGAGTACTCCATCCTGATGGATGCCGGAGCTGTGGGAAAAGGCGTTGGCCCCGACGATCGCCTTGTTGGGCTGCACCGGCATATTGCACAGCTGGCTGACGAGGGTGCTGGTGCGATGAATTTCGTTGTGGCGGATATTGGTTTGCACCCCGAGCAGGTCGGCGCGGGTTTTGAGGATCATCGCCACCTCTTCCAGCGAGCAGTTGCCCGCCCGCTCGCCGATGCCGTTGATGGTGCACTCGATCTGTCGGGCTCCCATCTGCACCGCGCCGATGGAGTTGGCCACCGAGAGCCCCAGATCGTCGTGGCAGTGGACCGAGATGATGGCCTTGTCGATGTTGGGCACCCGGTTGAACAGGGTGTGGATGATGCCGGAGAACTCGGTCGGTACCGTATAGCCCACGGTGTCCGGGATATTGATGGTGCGGGCGCCAGCCTTGATGGCGGCCTCCACCATGCGGCAGAGGTTATCGATCGGCGTGCGGCCCGCATCCTCGCAGGAGAACTCCACATCATCGGTGTAGCGCAAGGCGTGCTTGATGGCGCCGACCCCCATCTCCAGCACGTCTTCGAAGCTCTTTTTCAGCTTGCTCTCCACATGGATGGAGGAGGTGGATATAAAGGTGTGGATGCGAAACGCCTCGGCGACCCGCAAGGCTTCGCCGGCGGCGTCGATATCCTTGGGCAGGGCGCGGGCGAGGGCGCAGACCCGGCTGTTTCTGATGTGGCGGGCGATGGTCTGCACCGATTGAAAATCGCCGGGAGAGGAGACCGGGAAGCCCACCTCCATGACGTCGACACCGAGCCGCTCCAGTGCCTGGGCGATCTGCAGCTTCTCCTTGACTGTCAAACTGGCCGCCAGGGCCTGCTCACCATCACGCAAGGTGGTGTCGAATATGATGACCCGATCTGACATGTGACTTCCCTCTTCCTAAGTTCGGTAACGTGCATCCTGCGGCGGCATAAAAAAACCCGTGCAGGGTGCACGGGTTTTTGTAAATTCCGGCTATGCCTTAGCCCGGCTACAAGGATCCCGCGCGAGTTAACGCGATTAGGGAGATTAGTAGTAGCGGGGTGGCGATACGCATGACGTTGTTATTCCTTCCAGTCGATAACGCTTTTACCAATATCGAGATTTTTATGCTGTGTCAACACGGAAGGTCAGGGGCAATCTGCTGACGTATTTAATCGGATTGTAAAGGATTGCAAATTTCCTTGTCCCATATTCGGCCCATGACCGATTATCTGGTCATTCCTGCTGTGCTCTATTCTCTGCACAACCAGATCGACTTATCAGCATTGGCTGAATTATCTGAGGTGTTAAATGGAAAAACGTAGACCTGGTCGTCCGGTCGGACGTTCTGACATTCGTGACAAGTTGCTTGCTGCCGCCCGTGAGCGTTTTCTCAATACTCCCTATAGCAAGGTGACTACACGCGAAATCGCGGAGCTTGCTGGCTCCAATCTGGCAATGATCCACTACTACTTCGGCAGTAAAGAGGGTCTTTACAAAGCGGTGTTGGGCGATGTGGCCGAACCCCTCGACCATGCTTGGCAAGATGAACACAGCAATCACAGCCTCAACGAGCTGCTCAACACCTACTATCAGGTGATGGCGCCCAACAGCGAGCTGACCTCTGCCATCTCCAGCGCATTGTCGACCGAGAAGAGCCCGGGCCGGGATTTTGTGCTGAACCGCCTGCTGGAACGTCAGCTGCCGCAGTTCGATGCCCTGCTGGAAACCATGAAGTCTAACGGCGAGCTGGGTGACAACCTGGATCCCGACATGCTGAAGATCTCCTTCCTCAGCATGATGTGGCAGCCATTCGTGATGAAAGATCTCTACGAGCAGGTGTTTGGCCTGAAAGTGGATGAGCACTTCATGGCCCGTCTGGCGGACCACAATTGCCGTCTGATGGAGACCGGTCTGCGCGGCAGCCACTGATTTTGCCGCAACATCGAGATTAAAAAGGGCCATTCGGCCCTTTTTTCATAAATCTGTTATCCCTTGTTCAACGTAACGTCATCCCGCTTTCTTACTCTGCAAGCAGAATTCAGGGAAGGAGGGGATATGAACAAGATCCAGCAATGGGACCTGCAGGTGTGCCGGATCTGCCTGCTTCACGGCTACAACCGGCAGCAGGCGAGGGTGAGTCGTCTCATTTCCCGCACCGGCGATGGCCCGCTTTACGCTGTGCTGGCCGCCCTGCTCTGGTGGCAGGGGGAGGCAGAGCGGGAGCTGGTGCGACTGGCGCTGCTTGCCTTCGCCATCGAACTGCCCCTCTATCTGCTGCTGAAAAACAGCCTGAAACGGCAACGGCCGGTCGGCTTGCCGGTCTTTATCACTCCTTCCGATCGCTACAGCCTCCCTTCCGGCCACACCGCCGCCGCTTTTCTGATGGCCACCATACTGGCCACCGCCTTTCCGCTCTGGGCCCCCCTGCTGTTTGGCTGGGCGGCGCTGGTGGGGGCATCCCGGTTGCTGCTCGGGGTGCACTACCTGAGTGATCTGGTGGCCGGTGCCCTGCTGGGGGGCGGTTGCGCCGTGCTGGCGCTCGGCTGGAGCCACTCATGAGGATACTGTTTGGGGTGCAAGGCACCGGCAACGGTCATATCAGTCGCAGTCGCACCTTGGCGCGGGCGCTGCGCACAGCAGGGGTCGAGGTGGATTATCTCTTTAGCGGCCGCCCCGCCGACCGCTATTTCGACATGGAGGAGTTTGGCGCCTACCGCGCCTTTCCCGGCCTCACTTTTGTCAGTCACGAGGGGCGAGTTTCTCCGTGGCGCACCCTGCAAGCCGCCTCGCCACTCACCTTCTGGCGGGATCTGCGGGCTCTCGATTGCAGCGAATACGATCTGGTGGTGAGCGATTTTGAGCCGCTGACCGCCCACGCTGCCCGCCGCTATGGCAAGCCGAGCCTCACCGTCAGCCATCAGGCCAGCTTCAACTGGCCCATCCCGCGCTGGGGGGAGGATGGGGTCAGCCGCCAGCTGATGCGCCACTTTGCTCCTGTGGATCAGCCGCTCGGGCTGCACTGGTTTCACTTTGGTCACCCCTTGTTGCCGCCGGTGATCGACCCCATCGCCGCCGCACCGGATAACGGCGAGATCCTGGTCTATCTGCCATTCGAGCAGACCGAGGCGATCGCCGCCCTGTTGTCGCGCTTTGGTCAGCAACGCTTCGTCTGCTTTCACCCCGCCATTCGCACCCCTAGCCAATGGCGCAACCTGCGCTTCGAACCGCCATCGCGGCACGGGTTTATCGCCGTACTGGCCGGTTGTCGCGGTGTCATCTCCAACGCGGGTTTCGAGCTGGCTTCCGAGGCACTCACCCTCGGCAAGAAGCAGCTGGTCAAGCCCCTCGGCGGCCAGTTCGAACAGCTGACCAATGGCAAGACGCTCGAGATGATGGGGCTGGCAACTCTGATGGATGTGCTCGATGCCAATCTGGTGCGTACCTGGCTCGACAGCGCCTCGCTGGGGGCAGTCTGCTACCCCGATGTAGCGGGGGAGCTGGCCCGCTGGCTGGCGGCGGGCGCTGACGAGAGCGTGGCCTCTCTGTCGCGGCGGCTCTGGGCGCGCACTCTGTTTCCGGAGGAGGTAAGTGATCGCCTGAGCGAGCTGGATGGGGGCGACTGTTTATCCAGTTGCTGGTTATCGCAAGTGAGCGTTGTTGACTAGACTGAAAGGCGATCCCACCAAGGAGAGGACGGAGCAAATGCGCTTTACCAATGAAAACGGCGAAGTCATGAACCTGGCTGACAATCTCACCCTGCACGAGTTGCTCGATATGGGTGTCAGCATTTCGGTCAGTGAAGAGACCGATCCGGATCAGCAGATCTGGCTGGCTGAGCCGGATCAGGACAACTGATTCATCATTCGGCATCAAGCCCACCGCTGAGCGGTGGGCTTTTTTGTGGTTGTTTTTCCCCTCAGCGGAATGATCCGCTGGCCATTCCCCGACTTCCTTCCCTTTTGTCTCATGGCCGCTGCGGCAAGTCATTGAATGTTAATAGCCGGTTGAAATGTATGACTGTTCTGGTCAGATAAAGCCGTGGACAAGCGTTATGAAGCGGGTTAAGTTGGTTTTTCACCCTATTTTCGGGTGAATGACGGAAAAATCCTTTTTTTCTACTGTCGACGGGGCTGAATTGGACCGATCTGCATTCAGATAACAACAAGAAACGGATCGGGCCGTGCCGGGAAGCACGGCATCGTCGGCGGGATTCGCTAAACGGAGCAAAGCCTGGAGGGCTTTATCATGGAGATGTTATCAGGCGCCCAGATGGTGGTTAGAGCGCTGGAAGATCAGGGAGTTGAGCACGTCTTCGGCTACCCTGGTGGCTCAGTGCTCGACATCTATGACGCTCTCTTCGAAAACGGCAAGATGGAGCATGTCTTGGTGCGGCACGAGCAGGCCGCGGTTCACATGGCTGACGGTTACGCCCGTTCCACCGGCAAGGTGGGGACTGTGCTGGTAACGTCAGGCCCGGGAGCGACCAACTGCATTACCGGTATTGCCACCGCCTATATGGATTCCATTCCGCTGGTGATCCTCTCCGGCCAGGTGCCGACCAGCATGATCGGTGAGGATGCGTTCCAGGAGACCGACATGATCGGTATCTCCCGCCCGGTGGTGAAGCACAGCTTCCTGTGCAAGAAGGCGAGCGATATCCCTGAGGCCATCAAGAAGGCCTACTACATTGCAGCCAGCGGCCGCCCGGGGCCGGTGGTGGTGGATCTGCCCAAAGATGTGCAGAACCCGAAAGAAAAATTCCCCTACCAGTATCCCGAGACGGTCTCCCTGCGCTCCTACAACCCGACCAAGTCTGGCCATAAAGGGCAGATCAAGCGGGCTGCCAAGCTGCTGGTAGAAGCCCAGCGCCCGGTGATGTACGTGGGCGGTGGCGCCATCAACGCCAATGCGGACCATCTGGTGACCAAACTGGCGGAGCTGCTGAACCTGCCGGTGACCACCACCCTGATGGGGCTGGGGGCCTTCTCCGGTGTCCATCCGCAATTTATCGGCATGCTGGGGATGCACGGCACCTTCGAAGCCAACAAAACCATGCACAACGCGGATCTCATCTTCGCCGTGGGAGCCCGCTTCGATGACCGCGTCACCAACAACGTGGCCAAGTTCTGCCCCAATGCGACCGTGGTTCATATCGATATCGACCCCACCTCCATCTCCAAGACGGTGCAGGCCCATGTGCCCATCGTCGGCTCGGTGGAAACCGTGCTGGAGCAGATGTTGGAAGTGATCCGCGAGTGTGGCTTCGATAACGACAAGGAGGCGCTGGCGGACTGGTGGAGCCAGATCAACCAGTGGCGCTCCCGTCACTGTCTGGCCTACGAAAAGTCGGCTACCCAGATCAAGCCACAACAGGTGATCGAGACCCTCTACAAGGTGACTCAGGGTCAGGCATTCGTCGCCTCCGACGTGGGCCAGCACCAGATGTTTGCTGCCCTCTACTACCCGTTTGCCAAACCGCGCCAGTGGATCAACTCAGGGGGCCTCGGCACCATGGGCTTTGGTATTCCGGCCGCCATGGGGGCCCAGTTTGCCAACCCGGATGCGGTGGTCTGCTGCGTCACCGGCGACGGCTCGGTGCAGATGAACATTCAGGAGCTCTCGACCTGCATGCAGTACGGGGTGCCCATCAAGATCATCTCCATCAACAACCGTGCGCTGGGCATGGTCAAGCAGTGGCAGAAGATGTTCTACGGCGGTCGTCACAGCCACTCCTACATGGAGTCCCTGCCAGACTTCGTCAAACTGGCGGAAGCCTACGGCCACGTCGGCATCGCGGTGAGTGATCCGGCCGAGCTGGAGAGCGCCATGGAGAAGGCCTTCGCCATGAAGGATCGGCTGGTGTTCATGGATATCTCGGTAGACCCGGATGAGCACGTCTATCCAATGCAGATCAAGTTTGGCGCCATGGACGAGATGTGGCTGAGCAAGACGGAGAGAACCTGACGATGGAACATATTATTTCGGCCGTACTCAAGGAGCTCAAGTTTGGTTCCATCAAGGACGAGATGTGGCTGAGCAAGGCGGGGGAAATATCATGAGACACATCATTTCAGTACTGCTGGAGAACGAATCCGGCGCCCTGAGCCGCGTGGTGGGTCTCTTCTCCCAGCGCGGCTACAACATCGAGACCCTGACGGTGGCGCCGACCGAGGATCCCACCCTGTCACGCATGACCATCGTCACCATGGGTGACGAGCGGGTGCTGGAGCAGATCCAGAAGCAGCTGCACAAGCTGGTGGATGTGCTTAAGGTGTGCGACTTGAGCGAAGGGGAGCATATCGAGCGGGAGATCGCGCTGGTCAAGGCGCGTGCCGCCGGTGGGGCTCGTGACGAGCTGAAACGGCTGGCGGATATCTTCCGTGGCCAGATCGTCGACGTAACCCCCGAGCAGTACACGGTACAGTTGGTGGGCACCAGCGAGAAGCTGGATGCCTTTATCAAGACTGCCGCCCAGACCAACGAGATCATCGAAGTGGTGCGCTCCGGCGTCTGCGGCATCTCGCGGGCGGACAAGGCGCTGCGGCCCTGATGGCTGGCGGGACAGCTGATGATGTGTCAGCTGCCGCAGAGTGAAAGAAAAGAGGGCTCTGCGGAGCCCTTTTTGTTTGGTTTTTCTTTACGAGGGGAAGTGTGATGTTCGGTATTCATGATCTTGCACTGTTTATGGTCTCGGGGTTGCTGCTCAATATCATGCCGGGGCCCGACTCCCTGCTGGTCATGTTGCGCAGTGGCTCGCAAGGGTGGCGTGCCGGTTCGATTGCGACGTTGGGCATCGGCACCGGTGTCATGGTGCATGTGCTGGCGGCGGCCCTCGGTCTGTCGGCCCTGCTCAGCGCGTCGGCCGAGCTGTTTGCCCTCATCAAGCTGGCTGGCGCCATCTACCTCATCTATCTGGGGTTCTCCCTGCTGCGCCAGCAAACGATGGGTGCAATGGAGAGAGGGGCCACCCTGCCCGTCCTTTCCTATGGCCAGATTTACCGGCAGGGAGTGCTGACCAATGTGCTCAATCCCAAAGTCGCGCTCTTTTTCCTCGCCTTCGTGCCCCAGTTCATCGCACCGGATGCCCCCGACAAGGCGCTCGCCTTTATCTTGCTCGGTTGCATCTTCAATCTGGGCGGTATCATCTGGTGTCACCTGCTGGTCTTTACCACCGTCTATGCCAGCCACAGGGTTCGGTTGTCACAGCGTCTTGGTCGCTGGCTCAACCGGGGCATCGGCACCCTGTTTGTCGGGCTCGGGATCAAGCTCGCCAGCGACTAGCTCGCCGCTTTCTGACCTGGGGCAGGTTATCGCGCGCGGCGCTGTGGTATGGTCGGCGGTCAGCTGCGGGGCCAGTCCCGCTCTCTCTTTTTCAGGTCAGCCCCACTGGCCGCAGCAGCGAGATCCCTTGCCCAGATGAACATCGCCCGGCTCAAGAACTTTACCGAGATTGTGAAGAACAACTTCAATATCTCGGCGACGGCGGAGAAGCTCTACACCTCCCAGCCCACCCTCAGCAAGCAGATGAAGATGCTGGAAGATGAGCTGGGGCTCGCCCTCTTTACCCGCAAGGGAAAGAATCTGGTCGGCTTGACCAGCGCAGGCGAGCAGGTGATGGAGTTGGCCAAGGGGGTGGTGGCGCAGGTGGAGCAGATCAACCAGCTGTCGCTGGGGGAGCAACTGGCTACCAGCGGGGTGCTGCGTATCGCCACCACCCACACCCAGGCGCGCTACAAGCTGCCAGCGGTGATCACCGAGTTCAGCCGCCGTTATCCCGATGTGGCGATCCAGCTCCATCAGGGGGCGCCAGCCCAACTGGCCCAGATGGTGCAAAGCGGCGATGTGGATATGGCGATCGCCACCGAGTCCATGTATCTGTTCGACGAGCTGGCCGCCGTTCCCTGTTATCGCTGGGGGCGCAGCGTGGTGGTGCCCCACGGTCATCCGCTGATCGACTGTCAGCCGCTGTCGATGGCGGATCTGGCCCGCTATCCCCTCATCACCTATGTGTTCGGCTTTACCGGTCGCTCCAAGATGGACAAGGCCTTCAGCCGCCACGGCCTCTCGCCGAAAACCGTGCTGACCGCCACCGATACCGACGTGATCAAGCACTACGTCCGGCTCGGCATGGGGGTCGGGGTGATTGCAAGCATGGCCTTTGACGAGGGGGACAGGGAGGATCTGGTGAGTCTCAACATCGACCACCTGATCGCCTCGAGCGCGACCCACATCTGCCTGCGCAAGCATGCCCATCTGCGTGACTACATGTACGACTTTATCCACCTCTACGCCCCCCATATCAGCCGGGAGACGGTGCAACTTCATCTGATCAATCAGCTGCCGACTGCCAATATGGCGGAGTTGCCGTGGCTCTAGCCGCTGGGGGTCTGCCGCGTACAGAGCAAAAATACAGAGATAAAAAAGAGAGGCCTTGGCCTCTCTTCTGGTTTTATCGGCATGCGGGATTAAGCGCTGCGGGTCGCCAGATTGATAAAGATCTGGGCTCCGACCAGCAGGCAGTCGTCATCGAGGTAGTAGGGATTCGCATGCAGATAGTTGCAGATCCCCTTGGCCTGACAGCCGCTGCCGAGGAAGAACATGGCCCCCTTGCGGCCACGGCAGGCGTTGACCATGTAGCTGAAATCCTCGCTGCCGGTCATCGACTGACCCTGAGCGTTGATCCCCTCGGAGGGCAATACATCGGCGGCCGCTTGCAGCAGACGGGCACAGGCCTCGGCGTGGTTCTCGACCGCCGGATACCCGGCATAGACCATCTTGGTTTTGAAGCCGCGTAGTTCGCTCTGGGCCACGATCTCCTTGAAGCTGTTCTTCAGGATCTGGTCGGTCTCGGCATCCATGGCACGGATGGTGCCACGTGCCTGCACATGGTCGGCGATGGCGTTGGGGATGGTGCCGCCGTTGATCATGCCGCAGCCAAATACCGCTGGGCTGAACGGACTGGTGCGCTTGGCGACGATGTAGTCCATGTCCTCGATGATCCGCACCGCTTCGCGGATGGCATCCAGCCCCTTGTGGGGGGTGGATCCGTGGGCGGAGATACCGTGCACATCCAGCGTCCAGGCGGAGCCCCAGGAGGACATGACACCGTGGTTGAACTTGATGGTGCCGGTTTCCATGGCGCCGTCGTTATGGAGGGCATAGACCTCGTCTACCCCCTTCATGCAGCCCAGTTCGACCATCTTCTCGGCGCCCGGCACCCGCATATCCTCTTCCGCCATCTGGAAGATAAAGCGGACGTTGTACTGCAGGCGATCGCGGTTGGCGGCCAGAAACTTGGCTGCGGTCAGGGCGATCGCCATATGGGAGTCGTGACCACAGTTGTGAGCCATTCCCTCGTGGGTCGACTTGAACGCAACGTCGCTCATGTCGTGCATCTCGAGGCCATCCATATCGGCACGGAAGGCGATGGTCGGCAGTACCGGGTCAACCACCAGATCGCCGTGGAAACCGGTGAAGCCCGGATAGTCGGTGAGACGGTAGCCAAAGCCTGCCATCAGCTCGCGGCAGTAGGCCGAGGTCTTGAACTCGACACCGGAGGCTTCCGGAATGGAGTGCAGGTGGTGGCGTACTTCGTGGCTGAAGTCGCGCAGGGCCAGCAGGGCCGGTTCAATATGGATGTTGTTCATCAGATGATCCCTTGAATGGAGAAGCCGAGTTGGGCCACCAGCGAGGCGCCGAAGAAGCAGCAGGTGGAGACGATCATGAAGATCAGGATCACTTTCCAGGACATCTTCTTCAGCTCTTCCAGCTGACCGCCCACCGAGAGACCGGCGAAGGCCAGCAGCGGTACGCAGCAGGAGAGGAAGGAGATCTTGGCGACGGCGTCAATGAAGAGGCCGCGCACCGGGGTTTCCGGCAGGCAGATGAGAATGCCGATGATGGTGGCATAGGCAAACGCCGGCAGGGAGGAGGGCAGGTAACGCTTGGCAATCAGCGAAGCGAACACCACCAGTGACATGGCGACGAAGCTGTCACCCATCAGCCAGAGCGGGGTGCCGGTGGTCAGGGTTTGGGTAAACATGGCCAGCAGGATCGCCAGAAAGACGAACCGCATATCCATTACGATGCTTTTCATGCTTTCTCTCCTTTGGCAGTCAGGGCATAGATTTTTTCAGCGAGCGGCAGACCCAGATAGGTGAGGGAGAGGGCGCCGAGGGCAGACGAGAGCAGGTTCGAGGCTGCCGCGATACTCAGCACCTGCTGAGCCAGTGCTTCGTCGAGACCGTTGATCAGGGCGCCGGAAGCGGCACTCAGCATGGAGCCTGAACCCACACCGGAGCCGGCCGCCAGTGCCAGCGGGTGCAGGCCGGTGAGCGGGGCGATGCTGCCCAGCACGCTGAACCAGAGGGTGCCGATCACGGAGCCGCACAGGTAGATGGCCAGCACGCCGATGTACTCTTGGGAGCCGGTGCCGAACTTGCCCTGAATTACCGCAACGGACGGCTCACGGCTGATGGAGGAGCAGGCCCCGATGGCGCGGCGGCCAAAGCCGAACTTCACCGCCAGCGGAATGGCGATCAGGATCGGCAGCAGGTTGCCAATCTCCTGCAGGAACAGCGGCACGCCGACGCTCAGGATCATCTTCAGGTTGGGGATGATCATCCCCGCGTACTGGGTACCCAGGATCAGCAGGCTGAAGCCCACCATCTTGCCGCAGAAGCCCTCTTCTTTTTCGGTGAAGAGCTGCTTCCAGCCGGGGATGCGATCCTTGACCGGTTTGGCGGAGACAATCATGCCGATGATGACGGCAAAGAGCATCGGCAGGATCGGGATGATGGCGATGCCGATCCTGATCTCCTGTTTGCCTATCAGGTACTGGGCCACAAAGATCAGCATGGCGGTTGCCAATATGCTGACTGTGACCGTCTTGAGGGGGCTGGTTTGCTGCATAGTTTTTTCTCTTGTTATTCCCATGTGTGGCCATCGTCAGAATTGTCCAGACCGATGATGGGGGCATCATAAGGAGCGAAGAGGGGCAGGAATGTGACCTTCATCAAGCTGGCCATATGGCATTTTTTCATGGGGTATGCCCTTTAACCCTCTGGATACCAAGGGTTAAAGGCCGTTAACAGAACGTCAGCATTGGCAGGACAAGATAAGCAAACAGGAGGGAAATGGTGACACCGCCCCGCAGGGCGGTGACGCGGATCAGACGGGCGTTTTGAGCCGTGCACTGCGCAACAGCAGGGGCAGTTGGTAGAGCACCAGGGCGCCGAGCACCAGTCCGGCTCCGGCCAGTTTGGCGCCGCCGAGGGGTTCGCTATAGAAGAGGGTGCTCAGGATCTGGGTCCAGACCGGTTCCAGCAGCATCATCAGGGCGGCGTGGGCAGTGGTCATCTTGCTCAATGCGTGAGTGAGCAGCCAGTAGCGCAATGTGGTGGCGATCAAGACGCTCGCCGCAAACCAGCCCCAGATGCCGTGGCTGACTCCAGCCTCGGGCCACTGTTCGGTCAGCAGGGAGAGCAGGGTGCCGAGCAGGCCGGTCATCGCCAGCTGGATGCACGTGAGCCAGGTGGGGGCAATGGATTGGGCAAAGTGGCGATGGACGGCGAGCTGGATGCCGAGAGTGGTGGCCGCCGCCAGAAACCAGAACAGCGAAAGCGACACGCCCCAGTGGGTACTGCTGGAGAGCAGCAGCAAACCCGCGATGGCGATGGGCAGGGTGAGCCAGTAGTGGCGGCCAGGCTTGGCTCGAAAGGCTCCCCAGGCGGCCAGCGGGGCCATCAGGGTCGCGACGCTCATGATAAAGGCGCCGCTGCCCAGCGCATCGCTCTGGCTGATGGCGGTGACCCACAGCAGCAGGCTGGCGCCGAGCAATGTGCCGCAGCCGGCGGCGCGCACCAGTTGGGCGCGGGTCGGCGGTGGCTCGCGCAACCAAGCCAAGGGGAGCAACAGCAGCGCCGCCAGCAGAAAGCGGCTGCCGATAAAGGCGGCAGGGGGCAGTTCGCGGATCGCCTCTTTCGAGAAGAGCCAGCCAGCAGCGGCCAGCAGGGTGACCAGTACCATCAGCAGCAGGGGAGTGCGGTTCATCGGGGTCGTCATGGTGAAATGGAGGGGAGAGCATAAAGGAAAGGCGCCAGGTATTGCTACCTGGCGCCTTTCGCATCAGCCTTGAACCGCCGTCGCGGCTCGCGGCCAGCAATCAGTTCATGCCGTATTATCACACTGCTTGTCTAATGCTGTTTGGTAATGTCTATAATTTGCATGCATCTTATTGATTTATATTATCTAAATTTCCATGGTTGTCTAAAGTTATCTTAGGGGATATAAGACAAGTGTGGGTTCAAATGTGGGTTCAAAATGGCAATCTCAGATTCAAAACTCAAAGCAATGCTGCGTGGTCACGATGATGATACGCCCAGAAAGGTTGCGGACAGGGATGGGCTATCTGTTCTATGGAGGAATAGCGGAAAAGTCAGCTTCGTGTACCGCTATCGAATTGTAGGCAAGGCAAAAAACCTGACTCTGGGATCCTATACCGGTCAGGAGGGGGGACTGTCGCTTTCCGAAGCAAGGAAAAAGGCGGCGCAATGTCGAGCTTGGTTGGAAGAGGGCAACGATCCCGCCTTGATGACGCGGATCGGGAAAGATGAAAGGTTGAAGCCTGTCACGGTTAAAGATGCACTCGAGTATTGGCTCTGCCATCACGCTGATAAGAAAAGGTCTAACAGTGAGAAGCATCGCCAGCAATTTGCGAAGTGGGTCTATCCCCGTATCGGAGGTCTTCCTTTGTCAGATTGTGATACTCGTCATTGGTTGAGCGTCTTTGACGAGTACTCGAAGGTAGCACCTGTGGCTAGTGGGTATTGTTTTCAAAACTGTAAGCATGCTCTGAAGTTTTGCCGTGTCAGACAGTTTGCAGTGAGTAATGCGTTGGATGACTTGACTGTTGCTGATGTTGGGCAAAAAGCGAGTAAGCGAGATAGGGTTCTGACGCTAGAAGAACTGCGAACACTGTGGGAGTGGGCTGAGAAGCTAGGTCCATATTGCTACTACGGAAATTTGGCCAAGATTCTGTTGTCGTTCGGCGCAAGAACTCAAGAAGCTCGGCTATCAGCACCCGAAGAATGGAATCTAGTCGAAGGTACATGGACAGTACCTGCCTCTAACTCAAAAACAGGTAATAAAATCGTGAGACCAATACCTGATTTTATTCGGCCGACGATAGATCACTTGCTGAAAGCAGCCGCCGCACAGTCATCCTCATACTTGCTAGGAGAGCTCAAGCGACCAGAAGCGGTAAGTCAGTGGGGAAGGGGGATTTGGAAACGGATCGGGCATAGCACCCCCTGGACATGGCACGATCTGCGAAGGAGCTTAGCGACCCGCCTTAACGAGGCTGGGATTGCCCCCCATGTCGTGGAACAAATTCTAGGTCATGCCCTACCTGGTGTAATGGCTCACTATGTTCATACGGTTCGGTTACCGGAACAAAAAATGGCTCTGGAGTTATGGGGTGGTATTTTGAAACCATCAGAAAAACCGGCAGATAATATTGTGCATCTACAAGTTGGATAGGGTTTATTAAGTTTCTAATTTTAGAATTTGCCTATGGAGGTTACACTGAACGTAACCTCCATCTTTATTCATACCATACCATCATGGAGTGTTTAAATTAGAAGGTTAATTTATGATGAATAGAGTGCCTTATATTTCGCGATGTTTTTACCGGTGTTGGTTTAATTTTTTTTGTAATGGGTTGTCAGTGCTTTTACTATTCCCGCTTTTTCCAAATGAACGAAAGTTTTTTTCATTAGGCTTGCGCACTATCGCATAAGCTAATATGTCCTGAATGAATAAGTCGTTTAAAGATTTAGCCAGCATGTCACGACCGACTTTATTTTTAATTGGGAAGTTGTCTGTTTTACCGCTATATTTAAAAACATCACCGTTGATCACGTTGCTTCTCCACATGTTACCGATCTCTTCTACGATGTCAAAGCTCTTCTCCCAGTCTGGTTTTAAAAATAAAAATAGATGAAGATAATACTTCCTTATTGAGCAATAATCGACTTTCCAAATATACCCATCTATATATTTCATAACTGGGTTTTTTGCTCCTCGCCTAAATATTGCATCTCTGCCATCAAATAGCTTTGTGAGCTTGTAATAGTATAGAGAGTTAGGGTTTTTATAGATTTCATAAATTTCTTTTTCATATTTTGAATCATATCCATCATCGAAAATACAGTTAAATCCTAAACAACACCTTATCACATGCGTAGAATCGCCACCGACCTTTCTATTTATGAAGTCAGTGATGGAGTTTATATTCCTCCTTACAGTGAAAAGTCTTTTAGAAACCTCTTCCTTATAATATGGAGAGTTATAGACTGCATTGAATTTATTGATGAAGGCGGTCATCAGATCGATTGAGAAATACTCTTCAAAATCATCTCTATATGTGATGTCAATGCCATTCTCATTTACTATCTTTATGAATATAGATACAGCTGGATGCACATCAAAGTGCTCAAGATAATCCTGGTTATTGAGAATGTTGTTTACGTTTGATCTCAACAAAACTCTTATTTTGTTTTTTATTTCTACTTTCTGCTGAGTACTATACACAAGTGCTTTATTTAGATTAACCTCATCCTGAGCGGTTAATTCTAATCGATTGTTTTTTTTAAATTGCCTCCCAATTTTAAATCGTTCGTGGTAGCTATATTCCCTAACAGATGAAATAAATGACAATATGTTATAAATATGTTCAAAGTTACTGTAATCTTCAGTTGCTATAAATTTTTGATAGTAATTTACTTCGCTAGACTTATTATCTTCAATAAAATGGCCTATAGGTGTGTTGTTCTCAATCTGCAATCCATTCTTACTAAGCCCTTCATGTCTAAATGCCAGATGTGGAGTCTTTCTAGTTCGCTGTGCAGCGAGGAGTAATTCTTTATCACAGTCGTATATTGAATATGGCCTTTCTGTTGTTTTCATTTTAATATTTTTATCTTTGTTATTGTCGGTTTTACTTCCTCGCAAAACACGTTTGATTTTAGTTGGTTGTTCCACTTCATTATCACCAGTGAACATATCTTTATTTATTTTGATGTCTTCATCTTTATGCTGTATTGGGGGGGCGCGACGCTCACTTTTTGCTTTTTCACCAATGTGATTACGTGGTCTGTATTTTTTATTTCTTGCCATGTTCAACCTTCTTTATGGTGTGTTAATTCCAGCATAATTTTTAATTATATAGGTTTCTATTGCCACATCAACAAGGTTGCGATAAGGGTGTGATGTAAGTATCACTTAACTTATCGCATGGTTGCATTTAGTATATTTTGAGTTGTCCTAGTCCAGGTGGAGGCTCTTCAGTTCTCTTTGCTGCGGATAGGTGAATAGCATCTATCGGTATAGCTCTAACCTAGGGGCCTGAAATTTTGTATTACCTACAATCCATGCATCAGCTGCCTAGATTGGTCACTTTATGCAGAGTTATAGCTAGCAGTTTGGATAGGAATTACAGTTCAGACTCTTCTAACGTCTAAAGAGAATGATGCGATACCCTGTTTTTTTTAACTGGCGCGCTCTTCTGATGAACAACTACCACATCATCAGGAGTACACCATGAACAACACCATCAAAGTCCTGCGCATCAAAGACCTCATCAACAAGATTGGCATGGCCAGGTCTACTATCTATGACTGGCTTAATCCCAAGTCTCCTCGTTATGACGAGACATTCCCCAAACCCTTCAAGATAGGTCAGTCCTCTATTGGCTGGTTTGAGCACGATGTTGATAGCTGGCTTATTCGTAAAAGCCAGTCTTGAATGCATTTTCCCATCCCTGGTGAGCTCCATAACTTCCAGCGTTATAAATCCTACCTTGATAGGCTCATGGGTTAGGGAAATAGCCATTCCTTCTTATATATGTTTTTGGTGTTTTCGTAGGTAAGGCATGCGTATTACGTTTAGGTATATTTATTATTTAATATCACTACCATTCATTAAACATCACTTCTATTCAATACTATTCCTACGCTATGTACAGCCACCCATATACAACCAATAACCATTACCACTATCGCGTACCATTACACCACCCTCATGTGGTGGTCATGCTACCACCAGCATAGTTAGCCAATACCACTCCACCAATCTCCCCTATATGCGCGTGTGTCTATCACACAGCGTAGGGTTACTCCTGCCTAAGCGAGGCCTTCATGTTTAACTCAATCAGACTATTAGATATCCTATCCATAGCAGACCAACTCCAAAATACAACGTTCCCTATTGTCAGGGCTGTTGATTCAGCCCTTGGTAAGTCACGCATCACTTGCATTGACCGTAGACTATCAACCAAACTCTTTAATGTATTGGATACCGTGTGTGATTATTTTTATTGTCATGAGGAGGTATCGTCGGCGCATCCAACGGTAGCGCTATTCCTAACGCATATGCGAGAGGTTTATGGATTGCACCTCATCCATGAGCGATATCTCGATAGTGATGTCGGTAACGAATTAGCTGGAGATATCAATAACGCGCTGTATGCGTTTCTAAGAGAGTTCAAGAGTAAGGTGCACCGTAAGTATCTCAATAACCTCAAACGTGTTCAGAGCCGCAATCAGCGCAGCATATCGACGTATGTTAATAGCCTATTCGACCAGCATGCCAAACTATTAGTCATCCGATTGGATATCGGCTATCACAAAGACTACTACGACCAGCTCACGCTAGACCTCGTGACGAATGACCGGAATGGTTACCTTCGTCGAGTACAGAACAAATATCCTGCGTTGGTAGGCTATATCTGGAAACTGGAGTTCGGTGTTGATAGACGTTTCCATACCCACATTACGTTCATTTTTAATGGGGCTGTACACCAACGAGATATCTCGCTGGGTATTGCGCTGGGTGAGGTATGGGAAGATATGTCCGACAATAACGGGAGCTATTTCAACTGTCAGGTCAGGCGGGAGGATT
This sequence comes from Aeromonas sp. FDAARGOS 1416, assembly GCF_019048085.1. NCBI lineage: Bacteria > Pseudomonadati > Pseudomonadota > Gammaproteobacteria > Aeromonadales > Aeromonadaceae > Aeromonas > Aeromonas sp. FDAARGOS 1416. Next base: position 4,493,453 of record NZ_CP077301.1, read on the forward strand.
ATCGGGAATGGGGTACTGATGGCATTGGGATGGTCCACTACAGCGATACAACCAAGCGCATAAACCTGATTAATGCGCTGGGTTATCTGACCAAGCTGGATACGCAGATATTGGCGGTATTGCCAGCCGGTCGTCGGACCTTCGGGCGTATGGAGAGACCATCGCCCCAACCTCGTCTTGGCAGACCTCGGTTGTTGTTCTGTCGCTCTGATTGAAAAAGATCTCAGATAGATATTATCAAGGGAGAGTAAACACATATCGCTGTGAAGCTGCTTGGGAGCGCCATCGCGGCCTCCCAAGTTATTGACCCTGGCATCGGGTGTCAGTCAGTCACAGATGCGCACTGCGAGCTGTTAAGGCGCCAGTCGTGCCACCAGCTTATCTACCACCTCCAGCACCAGCGCTCTGTCCGCTGTATCGAGCTTAGCCAACTGTTGGCTGAGCACAATGCCTTGTTCGGTGGGGCGGTTGCTGGTCTCACGCAGGAAGTCTGCTAGCTCACACTCAAACAGCTGGGCGAGCTCTGCCAACCGCACTACGGTCGGCACCACGAGACCTCGCTCCATTCGGGAGACGGCTTCCATACCTATCTTTAAGTGCTCTGCCACTTGCTCCTGAGTCAGCCCCGCCTGCTGGCGTTGGCGTCCAATCGCTTTGCCCACGCTCTTGGCCAGCTCTTCAGAGTTGATGTTTGTCATACGTCCTCCAGTCAACCCTAATAGTTGACTATGGACCCTCATTGACATTAAGGACCCTTTGGGGTGAGGATCACCTCATTAGATCTAATTTAGTGAAGTAGTCACCCCAACATCGAAAGGAGTTCGACACGACCTAACCTCAACCCACCCCCTTGGTGGCATTTGACTATCAGCCCTCACCACCATTAACCCATTACGTTTGCACCCGTTAGCCCGAGAGGTTCACCTCGTCGGTCAGGCATCCTTTTGCCATTTTTATTAAGGAGAGATCATGAATCGCACACTGCTTTATCCCTTGCTGCTGGCCTCTGGCCTATCACTGAGTGCCTGCAATGCAGAGTCTGCCGATGGCCCAGAATTCAATCTAGACGTCGAGTACACCGCTATTGGGCGGCCTCAGATAGTCGTCACCTCGCTCAACGATCACGTCACCATTCAGAAAGTGCTGATCAATGGCGGCAAGAGTAAATGCCGGGTGATGCTGCGCAATGACATCGGTGGTCAGCTAGGTGGGACCCATTTCCCATTCAAGCTCAATTACACCGAAAGCTGGCGGCTGGTCATGACCGAGCCGTGCCGATTGAGGGAGGTCACCCTCTTTACCAATCTGGGCAGTGCCTCTTACACCATTGAATAAGTCGTCTGGAGAGTGACATGACAGAAAGAATCAAACTGGCACTGTGGTGCACATGGTTATCGCTGTTTGCCTTACCAGCCTGGGCGGCGCCTGAATTCACGGTGCCAACGGTCACTCAGCGGATACCGGCCAACGTTGAGGGCACCCTCAATTTCGCCAGCATGCAGTTTTGGATAGAGACCTCGAAAGGGGAACGCATTATGTTGATGCCGCTGGATGAAGATGAGCCAAGGCTCATACCCAGGGTCAGCCAGCCGGTTGCCCTGAACGGTTTTATGCTCACCTATTCAGATGGCAGTCGTTACTTCGAGCCCTCCTTTGCCCCCGCGTCCACCGCATCAAGTACCACGTCATTTACCATCGTGAAAAATGACGATGACAGCATCGAGATCCGGCATGAGGGTGAGGTGCTGCTGCGCACCGATGAATATGACGCCATCAAACTCACGCACCGTTTGCCGCTGGCCAACGGGCAGGCGGTCTTGTTTGAGCTGCACAGTGGCGGAGTGGCATGCCCGGTGCTCTACCAGTTGGCTGTCGCCCAGACGGGGGCGCTGACCATGCTTTCACAACCCTTTGGTACCTGCAGCGATGAAGGCAAGCTGACCCCCGCTCCCAACGGTTTCACCCTCGACCTGCCCGGCAATCCTCGCCAGCGCTGGGTATGGGATGCCAACAGCTTGACGCTGCGCAAGCAGTCCTGACCACCAGCCGCCACACATTCACCACCATCAGGGCACCTTCGGGTGCCCTCTGTTTTATGCCGCATGTTATTTAAGGAACTGTTCATGCCATTACCGCAATCAGGGGACCACCTTGTTTCCCCCCGCACCGGTTACCAGCACCACGGTCTCTATCTGAGGGACCATCTGGTCATCCATTACCAAGGGGTCAGTGCCGGAACACAGTCCGGTCAGATAGCTATCACCACGCTTGCCGAGTTTAGCCAAGGGAGGGGCTATCGCATACAGCACCATAGCGCACGAGCTTTCAATCGGGAGGAGAGTATCGACCGCGCTTACTCCCGTCTTGGGGAGGCGCACTACAGCACGCTCTTTAACAACTGCGAGCACTTCGTGCTCTGGTGTATCGAGGGCTTTCACTACAGCAAGCAGATTAACCAGCTGATTGCCACGGGGTGTATCGCACATCAGGCGCTTCGCACTGTGGCTTGGCAGCCTACCCATGCGGCCCTGCCTGGCATGGCCACCAGCACGGCACTGAATCCATCAGCAACTACCGCTGTGACCGCCGCAGTCGGTGCGCTGCTTGGGAGCTCGGCCACCTCGCTGGCGGCGCCCTTGGCCGCCACTTATGGCCTCTACCGCGCCTGGCGCTGGCTGAGGGATTGACGGTTATCACATTCGATATGAAAGGACACACAATGATGACCATGCCATTTCACCTGGCAGGGATGGCCCTGCCGATTTCCCCCGAGCTGCCTGACTTACTGCGCAGCGCCGTGCGGGACCAACGGCTCGACCTCACCGACCTCTCGACCCTGACCTTCAACTTTCGCAGCCCCGGCTACAGCGCTGAAACGGGTGGCGTCCATCCGGTAGAGCTGCGGCTTATTCGGGGATTACACGGCTGGGTCTTCGATTACATCACCGACTTCAGTTATCAGGGGCTGGGCCAGGATGCCGAGCTCTGCAAGGAGCTCGACTTCAATCTCTCCTGCGACGAGCACTATCTGCAGGGCTGGGGACCACTGCCCGGCGTGGAAGCACGGGAGCTGTTTGCCCTGTGGCAGCGCAATTTCATTAGCTGCGCCCAGTTGGGATATTTCACTGTCACGGTCAGCGGGGAGTAGGAGGTGTGTGATGACTAACGAACTGCCGCTATCTCACTATTCACACCAGTGGCTGGGACTGGTTGCGACCAAGGCCAAACTACAGCCAACTCGCCAGGGCGAGCGCTGGTTACTGCACCTGACTCCTGGTAGCCCAAACGCCCGCACCGTCACGCTGCATCTGCGCTGGTCTGGCGTGCAGTGGCAACTGCTCTCCCTCACCAATGCCGAGGACTGGCGCACCATGAGCCACCCCGTGGATGAAATCTGCGTGGACCCCACGCGTCGCTGTTTCTGGCGCAGCCAAGCAGGGCCTGTCCCACTCTCTGAGCAGCCCAGTGTGTTGGCAAGTTTCCTGGCTGACCTGCAGCGTACCTGCACTCACCACGGCTATTGCGTGGAGAGTGACCCCTTACCCCAAGAGGAGGCACATGATGCCCAAACAACCGATAGCCGTTGAGCTTGAAGCGATTAATCGAGATGGCGAGACGCAGGTGGTACGTGACAGTGGCCTACCCGTGAACGGCTACAGCGTCTACCTGCGGGCGGTAGAGACCAATGGCCTTGCCCTGGCTACCTGGGTAGCTGACTACGACACTATAGGCCCTGCTTACGAACTGGCAGAGCGATTAAGTCTGGCACTGGCCATCCCGCTAGACGTGTTGGTCCCCGAACCATTGATACCGGCGAAGCGGGAACCCACAGCCACAGCAGGAACCATCACCACAACAAACTGAGCTATCTCCAGAGTTAACCAACAACCCCTCTACATCCATGTGACCTCGGCACGCTTCGCGCTGCCGGGGTCTTTCTTTTTCAGGAGACCACCATGCGTTATCACAAGCTCAAAGCAGGGGAATGCCCCGGCACCTATGTCGTCACCGAACCGGTGACAGAGCAAGACTTGCTTCGTATCGCCAACCAGATTGCCCGCAAGCGCCTAGCCAAAGGTACCGCCATTACCAGCACCTCCGAGGCCGCAGAGCGGCTGCAAACCCTGCTGCAGGACCGAGAACACGAAGTGTTCGGGGCACTGTTCCTCAACTCCCAGCATCGCGTGCTGGCCTTTGAAGAGCTGTTTCGCGGCACCCTCGACAGCGCCAGCATCTACCCTCGGGAAGTGGTCAAACGGGCCTTGTTACTCAATTGCGGGGCCATCATTGCAGTGCACAATCACCCCAGCGGTGACCCGGAGCCCAGCCAATCTGACCGGGTCTTTACCCAAGCCCTCAAAGAGGCCTTGGCCCTGGTCGATGTGCGATTGCTCGACCATCTGGTGGTTGGTGCCGAAGGCGTAGTCTCGATGGCCGAAAGAGGTCAACTATGACTCTAACCCCAGATAAGTCACACCTCACCGCCCTCGATATCCTCCTCGAGCTGCGCTGCTGGCTTGAAGACAACGTTCAGATGCAGGCCGAGCCAGCCATCGTGGCTCACCTGCCTAACGGCTATCAACTCACCCAGGCTGACTGTATCGAGGCCATTGACACACTGCTGCATCAGCTACGCCATTAGTCGCGCCAAGAAGGAACAAACGCCATGCGATTACCTAATCCTTATTCCCTGGTGGAAACCCTCGAGAAGCTGCGCCATGGCCTGGCAGCCGCCAGCAACCAAGGGGCGCAGGCGTTGCTGGAGAAGGCCGTCGCCAAGGCCCATGATGACGAGGCCTATGCCAGGCAGTTTGAAGAGACCTTGCTGCAGGGCTCCACCGTCGAGATCCGCGAGTGTCTCAGCTGTTTTGGCGACTGCTTCGAGCGCTCCCGAGATGCACCGCCCTATTACCCGCACCACGACGCCGTCAACGGCATTGATTGTGCGCTCTACGCCATCCTGTTCGCGCTGGCTCACCCAGAAGCCGAGCCCGCCAGCCCCCCCAAACCCGGATCATCTGAACCAATACCATGATCCGGATATTCCGACATCACCCACAAGGCCACCTCACTACAGGTGGCCTTTTGCATTTCAAGGAGTCACCCCATGTCTGCTTTCATGATCGATCGCAAGGATTACCTTGCCTTTGCCGTGCAGTTACACCGTTTTTGCAATGCCCCCATGCCACCGCACTACACCTTGGAGCTGCTGCGCTCCCTCTGGTGGAACTCACCAATGGATGTCACCAGTACCTGGACGTGGCGAGTTGATCGGTTGGTACGGTTGATGATGCTCGCCAACCGGCGTGCAGTCTGGCATCGCTATCAGCTGGGGCGTCAGCAGGACCGCAAGGAACCTCGTCAGCACTGCTCGACCAAGCTGAGTTCGCTTAAACCTGCCCACCGTTACCACCAAGCACCACTCACCGATGCCGAACTGGTGGCGCTGTACAAATTCACCTGCTGCGCCCTGTACCAATCGAGCGAATGGAGCGGGAGCCCCGAGCAGGCTCCCCGGCTGGTGAAGGTAATCCAGCAGTTGCAGCAGGCGCTGGCACAAGACGTGCTGACCCGGCTGTCACTGTGGGAGCAAGCCCCTTGGGGAGAGATGTAATGGCTCTATACATCACCCTGACGGTGACAAGCTCACCACCAAGTTCAACTGCCCACCTGGCTCAACACATCGCCGATGACATGGCACACCTGCATCATCGTCTGGGTGATGGGGTCAGTGATGAACTGGGCATCAGTATCAGCTATCTGGTCGAACAATTTGCGCTATTGGCAGCGGCTTACCGTTCACCTGCAGAAAGAGAGAAACACCCATGATCGAATTCAACGATAGCTTCACTCAGGTCGCAGTCGCTCAGGCAATGAACGCACATGGCGATTTGCATAGGCTCATTACCTATCAGCTCACCTTCCCGAAGTGGGCACACGACTATGACGAGACCGGCAAGCGCACTGGCCCCGACAAGATCAAGCCCGTGCCAACGATGCACAAGACCACGCTGTTTGTGAGTCCACTGGACATGGTGGACAACCAGCCCCGCGAGATTAGCTTTGCGTGGTGGGAGCGTGAGTGCAACGACCTCGGCTATCCCGTTGGGGAGTGGCGACGCACCATTGTGGGTGCCTACTTCAACCACGGCACCAACGACAACCCAAACTGGAGCAGCCACACATGAGCATCTTCGAGCACATGACATGGGGACTGGGCACCCCGAACCTGCCCAAGCTGGGGGCTCGAGCCATTCTGCAACGTGGTTATGTTGATTTCCTGGGCGATCGTGCCGGTATGTACGGCGAGCCAAGTGACGAGTGGCGGGCCGAGTGCGACAAGGTGCTGCCGCACTTCCTGCGTGAGTTAACCAAGATGGCCAAGGCATACCAGATATGCACCGACATGGACGAGGTGTTTCGCCTTGAACACAAGGGCTGGGTGTGTGAAGCCAGTCCGAGGCGCAGCTACGGCTACCTCTACCTCGACATCTACCACCCCGCTAGTTAGCGGGGTGTTTGTTTCAAGGATAAATATCATGAACAAGTTCTATCACGTGGGCACACTGGCCCGCCGTGAAGTCACCGCCCTGCTGCACACGCTGACGCACAATGCAGCCGCCAATGCCGAGGGGATCCTCAACTACGTGGGCAGCAAGCTGAACCCCTACGACCCGCGCAAAGAGAAGGCCAAGGCACGGCATACATTGCGCCGGGTCAAGAAGGCTCAGAAGGTAGGGCGTATCCCGCTTGAGCTCACCGTGACGGGTTGCCGCATCGACCGTGGCAGCCATCAGGCCGACCGTTACTACTACGACCGCACGCTGCTGGCCCAGGGCTGGCAGCAATACGACACCGAGGAAGATGCATGGTATTTCGGCATCTGGATTAACACCGACAAGCTGGAGACCTTTACCTACGCAGAGGGGGATACAAGTCATGTGATTGCGCCAAACGTCGAGGCGTTTCGTGCTGAATTGGCGCGGCTCTATCAGTACCACCCGCAAGCCCCGGCGTTTATCAGCATCGACCCGGAAGCACGCGTTTTGACCCATCACTTTGAAAGCAAGCCGGAGGTATGAGATTGCCAAACACATCACCATCAAGGTGCCCGGCAAACATCCGCGAACAGGCGAGCTCACTACCTTTGATCTCAAGGGGGCGTTGTTGCCTAAATCGATGCAGTTTGAAGGGAACTTACTGAGGACTCGGAGATCTGATCACCACCATCCTCTTCAAGTTTGCATCATGGGCACGTCGCTTCACCCCATCACCAACTGGCCTACATACAACAAGTCTTTGATTAACCGTGGTTCACTCACCTTCTGGGTTGATGCCGAAGCCATGAACAGCTGGTTTCACCACGACCATCATGGGCGCCGAGGTCGCAGCCAGCTGTACACCGACCAGACCATCTGTACCTTCCTGATGCTCAAGGGGATTTTCAACCTCACTCTGCGGGCCACTCAGGGACTACTAGACTCCCTGTTCGAGTTGATGAATGTACCGTTGTGCGCACCGGACTATAGCTGCGTCAGCAAGCGAGCACGCTCGGTGACTGTGGCTTATCGACAGCCCCCAAAGGAACGTATTACCGACTTGGTTATCGACTCAACCGGGCTCAAGGTGTTTGGGGAAGGCGAGTGGAAGGTCAGAAAACACGGTTCGGAGAAGCGGCGAGTGTGGCGCAAGTTGCATCTGGCGGTAGACCCGGTGACCCACGATATCGTGGCGGCGGAAGTCTCACTGGAAAATGTCCATGATGCCGAGGTGTTGCCCACCTTGCTCAACCCTCTGCGGCGTAAGCTGGGACATGTTTATGCGGATGGTGCCTATGACAGCAAAGCCAGCCATCAGCTTATCTCGCGCAAAGGGGCGACAGCCTGTATCCCGCCTCGTAAGAGCGCGGGGTTATGGAAAAAGGGGCATCCAAGAAATGAGGCCGTGCTGGTGATGCGCAAGAAAGGGCTGGCGCACTGGAAGAAGATATGGGGTATCACCGTCGCTCGCTGGCAGAGACGGCGATGTATCGGCTCAAGCAATTGCTGGCGGGGAAAATCAGTCTGCGTAACTACAACGGCCAAGTGGGAGAAGTCATGGCGTATGTTAGCGCCATAAACAAGCTGAATACCCTTGGTCTACCTGTCAGAAAGCCCCGAGTGTAGCGGTCACCAGGGGCTGGGGCAGTTGCTGCTTGATGGTTGATTTGGGAAACAACGCCTCTCAAGGGCCAACGCATGGATATCGACATCAGCACGCCGCTTACCCGCATCCCGATTGGCTACCGTATAACCCTGCTCGGCGGCTGACTGCATCCGTTTACGTCCCACAGTTTCGCTCTGTTATATATTTACAATACACAGCCAAGCTTAAAAAACATCAGCCCCCCGTCAGCCCTGCTCTTTAATGAATTGTTCGCTTGAGATCAATTTTCTGAGCATAAGAAAACGGGGGGATCTATTGATTGATTAACAGAACCATTGAAATAGAATATGTTCGCTCTCGTTTGGCTTTGTCTTGGCGAGTAAAAAGCAACTGACACTCCATTCTTTCATTTGGTTTTAACTAGATGATGTTGCAGGAATACAATGAAAAATCGTTTGACATTTTTTTTTCATCTTGTTGGGTTTTTGTATGGTTGTTGATTCTAAAGAGTCCAGCCAGACCCCGCCAGTTGTGGGCCACATGCCCGTGTTTACAATCCAAAAGGGTGATCCGGTCGTCAGTGGAGACCTTAAGCTGGGTGGTGTCCTTACGGTTGACCCAACAAAATTAGGTTACAGTGACAAAGACAATGACTTGCCAGATCAGGCCGCATTTAAATATCGGTGGGAGATAGAGGGGAGGGGGGTTGTTTCAACAACCAGTAGCATGACTATCCCCAATGAGCTCACCGTGGGGGGCAAGCTAGTGACACTTCATGCCACTCCGGTCAGTCAAAGCGGTGATCCTGATGTGGGTGTGCCGCTGGTCATCAATAATCTCAATGCGGTTGGAGCCAAAATGGGTGATGGTACTGGCCGAATAACCCCTGCCAAGTTGATCCAGGTAACGGCAAAATCGTTGCGACCAAACGGTAAGGCCATTTCCAAGCTACCTATCTATTCCAATTCGCAGCTTGTGCTGGAGGGTTTATACGATAACGGTTTCACTGCCAGGGTCACTGACCATATTCAGTGGACCTCTAGTGCTTCTCAGGTCATAAAGGTATCGAGCACAGGTAAAGCGTTGGCCGAGAGTCGTGGTCAGGCAAAAATTACTGGGCAGATCGCAGGTTTATCCAGTACGATTGACCTGACTGTGAACCCATGGCTTGAAGTTGAAAATGTGGGGTATTTTCTGGTGCCGGTTAAGCAAGCACCAGTTATCAATGGTCATGCACTTAATGATTGTATGAACTATGTAGGTACGCAGTACCAGATCCCTGGTAAACCAGAGCCCATATTTGGTTATAATTCTGCTTGGCGACTCCCACCTCTAGATGCTTTAAAAAAACTTGATCGTGTATATTCAGGCAATAGCATAGCCACGGAATTGGGATGGGATGAGACTGCAGAGTATTGGTCAGGTGATGTAGGTTCGATTCAATGCCCTGCGAAGGATGATACGGGGAAATCTATAAAGCCTACCATAAGCTATCTGATTGGCTTAGGTGTCGCAAGTGAGAATTGTCGTTCAACAGCCAAAGCGCTCGCGCTTTGTTTCGTGAAATGGTAGATATCACGTGTCGGAGTAATGATATAAGTACATATTAGGTTGATACTAGGTGTCATTATCCGCACTGATTTAATTTGAATGGAACTGATTCAATAGGTGGTTATCAGATCACCTCTTTTCTCTCTTTTGTATCATGGGTCAATAGCTACACGCCATGACCAGCAGTTCTCAATACAAGATGTCTATGTTCCACTGTAGTTCACTTTTTATATTGGTGTTCTGGATAACTCGTTATACCACGACTATCACTGATGGTATTGCCGTAACCAGAGTTATATTGAACAGACATTTTGCCATGTTGATGCTCATAATTTGGACGTTCTATCATAAAATTGCTGATTATAGTGGCGATTTATTACCTCCCCATTCTCATAAATGGTAGCCAAGTTTAGACGGTGAGTCTCATCTATTAATCTGGTATGGGGTGATTGTTTTTTATTTCATTTATGTCTAGGACGGTATCTCTCTGGTGTTATTATTGCTCTCAGTCGTTATCACGTATTGGTGACGACGGTTTGAAGTTTCCAGATGGTGATGCGTGAAGCGTTATTTTCATCATAGGAATTCGATAGCATAATTACAGAGCGATTGTAAGAGTGAGATATGCCAAACAACAAAGAAACACTTATTGCCAGACAAGAAAATGAAGTCTACTTGTATCATGCAATTGCTCATTGGCGTCCTGATCGGCCGCGCCGTTGGCTTGCAAAATATGGTTGCTTGCCAGCAGATGGAAAAGGCAGTGTAGTTGAGCGTTATCGTCGAATCAGGAAAGAAGCGGAAGCAATGTGCACTCGTCCTAGAGTGTATTGTTCACACGGACTGAGTGCTCACAGCCTTCTTTTGATGGTTCCCGATTAATGTTGGCAGGAGACTTTAACCATATAAAAAAGAAGGATACGATGTTTTTTTGGGGCCAATTGGATTTTATTAACATCAGCTTACACCCATAAAGAGATAGCTAAACGTGCCTTAAACGCAATTTTATTTTATTTATCTCCATTTTATTGGTCGTTTTTTCGTGTTTCGACGATATTTGCGCTCCCTAAAGCTCGCCTCTCACACTGCGAGCTTGGTGATGCGGTTGTATCGTAACAGGAACACGGTTTGATGAACGTTTGTAACACTCCAGAGCAGGCAGCCAGCTGTCCAGCTAGTAAAAAAGTAAGCGCCTGGCTACTGCTTTCACTGCATACTGCCACCTGTGTGGTAAGTCCAATAGCAGCTGCAAATGCGGCGCTAAAAAGCAGCTCTCGTCACCTGACTCCTTATGTCGTGGTTTCAGGAGATACACTACATGGCATCAGTGCGCGCTATGGCTTGAGTGTTGAAGAGTTTCGTCAATTAAATAATGCCTCACCATTTCCTCTGCACGGTGATATCCTTAAAGTCGGGCAAACTATTTATGTTCCTGCATTTACTGATTCTCAATTACCTGAGTTGGGTAATAAGAGCAATGCGTCTAAAGGCCAGGAAAATGCATCTAATGTGGAGCAGCTGATTGCTAATCAGGCAGCAAGGATTGGTTCAACCTATGGCTCAACTGCACCATCTGTTGGCAAAGTAGATACTGGAATAAAAGCAGATAACAGTTATTCGTCCACGAGAAGAACGGAAACACTGCGACCATCTTTTATTGAGCAAGAGAGTGACTATCTTAAGCAACAAATAAAATCAGCATTCGAGGCTGAGGCTAATGCTCATGCCAACAAGTTGGTTGGTGGCCTTGGCAAGGCAAGTGTCACATTAGGCTTTGATGAAAAAGCCAAGCTGAATAAGTACGCCTTCGATTTACTGACACCGGTGCTTGATGAGCCAGAGCGAGTCATATTCCTGCAAGCCGGTATCCGTCACGACGATGCGAATAATCGAACCACAATCAATGTGGGTGCCGGCGATAGACACTTTGGTGAAGAGTGGATGTTCGGTTACAACGCTTTCTTTGATCACGAAATCAATCGCGGCCATAGCCGTGTTGGTCTTGGTGGGGAAGCTTGGGCGGATTATTTGAAACTATCAACCAACCTGTATTTTCCTGTTAGCAGTTGGAAAGATTCGGCTGATGTTGCGAATTATCAAGAAAGGGCAGCTCGCGGCATGGATCTCAATGCGATGTATTATTTGCCGCAGCTCCCACAGTTCGCTATTAACCTCAAGGCAGAACAATATTGGGGTAAAGAAGTAGCGCTATTAGGAACATCAAAGCGTGAGGCTAACCCTTATGCCGCAACGGTGGGATTAAGTTGGACACCTATCCCACTGCTACGCGTTGGGGTAGAGCAACGTCATGCCAAAGGTGGGCTGCACGATACCAATCTCAATCTCGGCCTTGAGTGGAAATTAGGTTCATCCCTTGAGCAAATGCTTGATCCGAACCATGTCGAGAAATCCCGGCAACTGCAAGGTATGCGCCACGATATGGTCGAGCGTAATAACAACATCGTGCTCGAATACCGGGAAAAGGAAAACCTTGTCAGCGTCGAGCACGCGGCTATCAGCGGTTTAAGCGGCGATCAGTTTACATTGGAGCCGGTGGTGACGATGTCACATGGGCGTGTTGCCCAGTGGCGTTGGAGCTCGCCAGAACCATTGTTACAAGGTGCAATATCAGATACTTCAATGCGTAACCCGCTACTCACGCTGCCGGTATTACCACCTGAGACGACAACCGCACAGACCTTTACCCTCAATCTGACCATCACTGATGAGGCTGGGCGTAGTTATCAATCTGCCCCGATCACGGTGACGGTGAGAGTGAACCCTGAGCAATTTTCACATCGGCTGATCATTCTTTCTGGTGCAGGTTTTGCTGACTCCATTGATGCGCCCGATAGTGAAGCTCAGATCGACGCACAGGGAACCGATATCGAATTTGTGTTGATCCGCTCGCTACAAAGTGACCCGTCTGTGAGCAGTGTTGTCCCGGCTGAACAGGTGGTATTTGATCAGCCGGCAGGCTATCAGGTTGAACACTTGGGAGCAGTGCAGCAGACGCTCTCGTTAACCCGTAGCAGTGATACTCAAAGCCTGTGGGTCAACAAACTGCGCGTGACTCCACAAGGTCAGGTCCAGGCGGCAGTACCACAAGTGCTCAGTTTTCATGCCAAAGATGCCGAGAATCTCAGTTCGGGCAGAGTGAACATTACCCTTGTCAACACCGCGACTCAGCCCACAGGGCAGCCATCGATCAGTGATCTGCGTTTGGGCGGCAAGTTGGAAGTGGGTGAACAGCTGTTTGCAACGTACCGTTTTACTGCCAATGGTGGTCAGCAGGATGACCAGAGCCGCTATCAATGGGGCAATCTTGGGCAGACTGCCGCTCAGGTTGAACATGGTGCAACAGTAAAGATCTCCGGTGAAATTCCGGCGCTGACCCTGACATTGGCCGATGTGGGTGAAGTCAAGGAGTTGTCGCTCCAGGCCCGTAATGGCGATGGCGTCATCGGTAACACCTTAACCGTTGACAGTGGTTCACTGGGTGGGCCAGTAACTCAGCCCACAGGGCAGCCATCGATCAGTGATCTGCGTTTGGGCGGCAAGTTGGAGGTGGGTGAACAGCTGTTGGCAACGTACCGTTTTACTGCCAATGGTGGTCAGCAGGATGACCAGAGCCGCTATCAATGGGGCAATCTTGGGCAGACTGCCGCTCAGGTTGAACATGGTGCAACAGTGCTGACCTCTGGTGAAATTCCGGCGCTCACCCTGACATTGGCCGATGTGGGTGAAGTCAAGGAGTTGTCGCTCCAAGCCCGTAATGGCGATGGCATTATCGGTAACACCTTAACCGTTGACAGCGGTTCGCTGGGAGGAGCAGTAACGCAAAAAGCTCGTCACCTTGCAGAAGTACGTTATACCTCAAGTGCGACGCTTGATGATAACGGCATCAATGGTGTGCGACCTGTTGCTCAGGTTGATGAATTGGAAGCTTACTGTAAAAGTGAATCTGATACTGACTTCATACCTTGTGAACATCGCTACACTTATCGTTGGTTTACACGTGATGCAAATGGCCATGATCAGCTGATTGTAGGTGCTATGGCTGCCAGTTATACCCCTGGGCCAGAACAACAGGGAAAACAGATAGTGGTGGAAGTGACGCCGAAATAAGGCTCATCGCTATGAACTCGAGAGACAAACATGTTCAATAAAACACCCCTTGCGCTCGCATTCGCAACATTAATTTGCGCACCATCTATCTATGCCATTGTATCTGTAGGTACGCCGCCAGTAGTTGGTTTTAAGCCTGTATTTACCAACAAAACGGGTAAGGGTTCTATTAAAGGAGCTCTTTATCTCGATTCTAGTGTGTCAGTTAACACAAAAGATATAGCCAATATTCTTGGGTTTTCCGACAGGGATGGTGATAAACCTGATGAGGTCAATTTCAAGTACAGCTGGACTGTAGAAGATAAAGTGCTATCAACCACTACCACCGTGACACTACCTAATAGCATGGAGTTGGTAGGCAAGCCGCTGGTTCTAACTATCACACCGGTATCGATCAGCGGTGAGCCTATAATAGGCGTTCCGCTGGTGCTTGATAACCTGAACGAAGCAGGTGCCAAGGGTGGTGATGGTAAGGGGAATATTGGTCTACGTCCTATTACTGTCATTGCTGATGTATCGAAAGTAAAGTTAGCAGGTGCGTTAGAAGTTGGTAAGGAGCTGACGGCTAGCTACAAGTTCACACCGTATTATAGCGTTGGACTTGACGAAGAACGAGTGCCAGAGGAAGACTTCAGCTACATCCTCACCCTTATTGAGGATCACTCAATTTTTGTTTGGGGAACGACTAAAAAATCCTATTTGAATTCAATCAATAAGTATGTTGATAAGACAACGATTTATTCTGCATCTCAGCTTGCTGCATCTGGTGTGTCTCCGACTAACCCCAATGTAATTCAAGTTTCTGGGCAAGTACCCCAATACACTATTACTAAGGATGATGTGGGCGAAGTGCTTGAACTTAGCATATATCCGCGGATGAACTTGATAAACGGCGACATTACCTACAAAAATAAAAAATGGATATTAGCCGGCCCTGAGTGGTCAAGAGTTAGAACGATAAAGACAACAGATATAAACCAGATTGATGGACTTATTAATCCTAATAAAGATGGCAAGGTGGCGTGGGCATCTGTTGAACCCAAGGAGGTGAAAATTAATTTCACCTCTAGCGCAACAACCGCAGTCAATGGTATCGATGGCGTGCGCCCTGTGGCAGCTAAAGACGTGCTAAAGGCCACGTTTACCCCGGCCGCCAATGCCAGCCCCAATGCCAGTGATTACACCTTCCAGTGGACGGCGGCTGGCAACAAGATTGGTACCGCGGAAGTTGGTAAAGACACCTTCACTCCAGGCCCTCAATATCAGGGTAAACCAATCTGGGTTGATGTATTGCCGGCGAAAAAGGCGGTGCCCTGAGAGCCCCTATAAGTGCCATGGTGAAGCCATAATTCACCAGAAATATATATACATAGAGACCTAACCAAGAGAGATAGATTGATGTTTAAACCGAATAACGTTGCCCTGATGGTTGCTGTCATGTTGGGGGCAACAACTGCGTATGCCGCGACCAAGTCTGCCCCAACCGAAAAGGTGGTGGGTTTCAAACCTGTTTATCAAAATACCGATGGCAAAGATGCGGTCACAGGTGAACTCCAGTTGGGCAAAGACCTGACCGTGGATCCGGAAAAGCTTGGTTACTTTGATGCAGACAGTGACAAACAGGATCTCCCTAATGTGAAGTACCGCTGGATGGCAGGGAATGTCGAGCTTGGCGACACCCGGACAATAACCATTCCCGACAATAAGGCCCTAGTGGGCCAATCTGTGGTGCTTGAGGTCACCCCGGTATCAGAAACCGGTGACCCGTTTGTGGGTAAGACACTGGTGCTCACTGATCTTGTCAAAGCGGGCGCCACAGGTGGGGATGGCAACGGTAAGATCATTGATGGCAATGCCAAGCCATTTGTTGATGGCCTGCAGCTTGCCGGCACTCTCAAACAAGGTGAAGAGCTGACAGCAACTTATCGCTTTGATGCAAAAGGAGGTCACCCGAAGGATGCCTCAACATTCGCATGGGGCACACTGGGTAACAGCGTGGCAAATGTGACTAATAAGACAATCGATACCTCAGGCACTGTCCCTGCCTATCGTATTCAGCCAACAGATGCCGGTGAGGTGCTTGAGCTCTCCCTGCAGGCCAAAAATGGTACTGGAGTAACGGGTAATACCATCACCGTCGACACCACTGGCAAGGTTACCGATATTGGCGGTGGCACCGGTGGCACCGGTGGTGGCGGTGGTGGCAAGTTTGTCGATCCCGATGGTAACGGCAAGGTCCCCTATATCAAGGCTGATCCTGTTAAGGTCGTGATCACATTCGACTCGACCGCAACCGATGAGCTTAATGGTATTGACGGCATACGCCCGGTTGCAGCGGTTGACCGTCTCTCGGCCGAAATCGAGAGGGCACCAGGTGCCAGCCCATATCTCGATGATTATATGTTTAGATGGCTGGCTGACGATCAGCCTGTCGACCCTGCGAATTTGGGGACACAGGGTGGCAGCGACTTTACGCCTCAGGCTGAGCATCAAGGCAAAATCATCACCGTTGAGGTGGAGCCAGTTAAGTAACACGGTGGCAACGAAGTCAGAAGGGAGGGGGAGGATCCCCTCCTTACCTATGGTGTGCCAGCCATCACGGCTAACCATGGGTAAGGATATTGACCTGGTTTCTGTAGAAATGACCAATGGCTCGAAATTTAACAGTCTATAACGGTGGAGCGCGGTGCAAGGAAATCACGGTAGATGCGCAGCCTGTAGCAAAAGCAGTCCCTGATACGTCAGGCAACGGCCATGCTTACAACCCGCATCTATAGTGTCACTTATAGACACCTAACCCATTGAGAGATTTATCGATGTTTAAACCACACAACCTTGCTCTGATGATTGCCGTCCTGTTGGGGGGCGCCAGCGCAGCGTATGCCGCCACCACCTCAAGCCCAACCACCAAGGTGGTGGGGTTCAAACCTATTTATAGAAACACCGATGGCACAGGTGCGGTGAGCGGTAAACTGATGCTGGGCGAACAGCTCACAGTGGATCCTGAAAAGCTCGATTACTTTGACCATGATGATTATGTAGCAAAGCCCCGCTTGCTTTATGTAGATATGCTCAGCCATGAAAATAGCAACATGCTAACCAGGAATTTCTGCAAAAAGCAAAAAGAGTAAGGTAAAGAAGATGAAGAAAAACCAGTTAAAATTGTATTCTCTGTTGTTTGTGAGCCACCTTATTGTAGCTGACACAGCATTTGCTACCACAAGCATACCAACACCCTGGGTGGTTGGTCATAAACCCACAGTAGATAATGTGCGCTTTGACAAAACAGCACCTGTAGTAGGCGATACACTGAATCTATTGTATGACTATCAGGATATTGATGAGGATGTCGATGCATCCACAATTAAATGGTTTAATAACGGGGCTGTATTGCCAGGAAAAACTGGATCAAGCTATACCTTGGAATTGAATATCAAAACACAGGAGGGGACGCCCTGCTCCCCATTTCAAATAGCAGCTGAAGTAACGGCAAAGTCGGTCGAGGGTGATCCATTAATCGGTGACGCTAAACGTAGTGCAACAATTCAGGTTGCATTACCTGCTATGCCGGGAGGATTTACCTTTCCGCCACTTCAGCATATGCCATACCGAGTTGCTGAAAATTTTTGTCGCGCCAAAGGTATGACTTTGCCAACCTATTCACAATTGGATGATATAAGAAAAACCTATCATAAATCCAAGCAGAAAGATTATGAAATATCTAAAATGTTCGGTTGGCCGCTTTATCGTACATGTGGTGGTGGTCTTACACCGTCGACATATTGGGCTAGATCTGCAACAGATGTAAAATTAGCGCACCATGTCTTTCTTGATAGTGATGTAGCAAACGTTGTTGATGCCGATAAGCCAGGTCTAAGTGCATATGTAACATGTGTTCCTGGTCCCTAGTATGTATCCCTTACACTACATGAATTGTATGCTTATGTTGTTTCCTTTGGTCAGCACGGTGAGTGCTGACTAATCAGCTGCTTTCATATTTATGCAGTAAACGAATAGGATTAATGTTTATATTAAATCAGGCGGAGTTCTTATTCTTGCCGTAATGGCATGTAAAAGAGACTGAGGTGGAGATGTTATGAGGAAAATAAATGGTTACATCATGCGTCACCTTTTTGTTTTATATTTTCTTTCTCTGCTTTGTTCTTCATTTTATAAACATGCGGTTGCTAAAGAGTCGATGCAAATACCTGCTGTAGTAGGCCATAAGCCGACAGTGACCAATATCATCCTTAATCAGCAAGAGCTTTTCTTTGGTGATACTGCATCCTTGAGTTACAGCTATAATGATATAGATGGTGAGCCTGAGGATAGGCCAAAAATGGTCAGATGGATTTATGGTGACTCAACTGCATCTGGCGACTCTACTATTTTTATTAAGAATGTAGATAAAGATTGTAGAGGGATTTACAAAGGTGTTGTTTCTGTAACTCCTACATCGAAATCAGGAGAACCATTGACTGGTGAGCCTGTTTCCATACCTATAGTCGTCAAGAACGCGACACCAATAAATGGTTTTGAGATTTACCCGGAGTGATGGAGTCCCGATGTTAATAAAAGAATATTAAACTGGCCAGATGCCGATAAATATCGTCGCTCTATAGGAAAAAAATTGCCAACCGTACGACAAGCCCAAAATTTTGTGTCACATTATAACAAAATAGTTAAAAATGGTGTGCCAAAAATATTGGGATGGCCATCAGACGAATATCGTCCGATTTGCGGTGGGCTGACCGAAGCTTACTGGACGTCTGATGTGGCTGGTAATAAAAATCCAGGTCATTACCAAGCAGTATCTATAAATAGTGGTGGTATTGATGTGGCTGTTTTATCAAGCCAAAAACTACACCTTATGTGTGCTCCCTAAGCATGTATTCTCTAGTGGTTCCATTGCCCAAATGCTTGTAACAAGGTTCACTCTGACGGTATATAGAACGACACTATAAAAATGAGTAATTGGTAAATACCTGGACAAAACCAGACAACGTACTCTTGAACTGCGCAAGCAGGAGCATAAGAGGTTACACTAAGGCTTGTGATTGTATACGAACTCGTTCATCACTGAGGCAATGATGGGTCAACATATACTCGCATTCGATGCTGCCATCAAGACGATGGCGTTGTCCAATATCGATAAGCTAAAAGAGAGGTGTTTCAGATGCTTCTTGATATATATCATAGCCACCGGTTGGCCCTTTTTGCGACGTCATCATACGAGGATGGAAATGACAGTTTCTATAAAGCGGATTAACCCAGCATATGCACTCACTACAGAATTTTTGTTAACACAACAACGGATAATCAACTCTCATCCTGATTTTAACTACGTGTTGAGCGGGCAAGCGTCATTATCATTAATAGACATAAAAAATGAGACGCAAGATGTGATCGCTATGGGGGGGCAGTATTTTATGATTAGACTGGGTGACGTGTGCGTGGGAATAGGTCACTGGTTAGCGTCCAATCCTTACGATAAGCACCCCTGGATCGGGTTGCTGGTGATTGAGCAACACGTTACTGGCAAAGGCATTGGTAGATATGCTGTGCAAAAGGTTATCAATTATTTAGCAGACCAGAATGAACAAGCTGTCCGTCTGTTTGTACAAGTCAACAATTCACAGGGTTTTTCATTTTGGACTCAAAATGGCTTTCACCCGATTGACATAACAGCAGATGACTATGGTAGAGACGCATATACATTGGAATTAACGGCTCAAGTTAATACATGATTGTATACGTCAAGGGCACTTTTGTTTGGCTTTAAAATAGATAATTTTGACTGGTTTTTTAAATGAGGAAGATTGAATGATTAAATTGATGAAAACATTGTTGGTCGTATTTTATACATCGTCCGTTTTATTTGTTTCGTCAAGTGTGGAGGCTAATGACGGACTTCATCTTGAGTTTCATATGGGGGTTGTTGTCGATGGCAAGCCGTTTATTGGTGGGACACTTAAAAATAAAGGTCAAGTTGAGATCTATAAGGGGTTCATTGTTTTAACCCCAATCGACAACCTATGTTATCCACAAAAATCAATTATCTGGGATTTTTCGAAGATACCACCCGGAGTGAGCCTGGAGTTTAAGATCCCTGTTGATGGCGGCTTGCATGGCTATAAACTCAATACCATATATGCAATGGATAATATGGGGAATAAAATGGATGTCGTTGATGAGACGGCTGAGATTATTGCTAAAAAGCAAGCCGTATTTGTTGATAAATGTCAGAGTTCAAGAGCAGCACGGTGAGAGTGTTTATTAACCAGTGCAGTGATGTTATAAGTTGAGAAGTCATTATATTTCAATTTTTAAGGTTTTGACTGGACTAATGATGTTGCCCACCCTTTCGTTGATTTTTGCAACCATAACTATTTGTTTGGTTGCATTTATACCGGTAATGATTTTAATTTTTTAAGGTGGGGCTGAAATGGTAGAACAAGCTGGCTGTGGTGGGAGAGGGGCGACCGTTAAAATGATGAGGGAAGGCGAATTACATCCCGGTGAATATATTGTATATCGTGGCTCTATGTCGCTCGCCTCGTCATTTGCATCTATTTTTTGCGCATTGATTTTATTACCATGCTATGGAGTTGGATTATTCTTTTTGCTGATTGTTGCAATACGTCACAGTACAACTTTTTTTGTGGTAACCAATATGCGCGTAATAGCAAAGCATGGTTTTTTCTATTGTAAAACAATAGACCTTTTTTTATTAAAGGTCGAAAAGATCCAAGTTAACCAGGGAATTATTGCTCGAATATTTGATTATGGAAGCGTTGTTTTTTTTGGTGCAGGCGGGAAGATAGATGTGTTTACCGGTGCAACAGAGCCACTAAAATTACGTGATGTAATACTGAGGGTAATCTTGAACGAGAGCAGGTGATATTGTAGGAATTCTGAGACATTTATATCTTAATCACCGTTATAGCAACATAGGTCTATTTATATTTTTAATTATCAATCTTGTTTGCAGTGTTTGTTTTTTAGGCTATTATAGGGTGATAAACAATCAGGTGTAGGCATTTTAAAATGGGCAGCAGTGTAAAGAGGATAAGGCGTGTTAGGCCTGTTTGGTTATCTTTGTTGACGTTTTTATGTATGCTGTCATTTTCTTTTTTTATCGTTTTTTTAGATTTTGAAGAGCGCTTGCAAAATAAAGTTGAGTCCTCTTCAGAGAAAGCTGTCATATTGCTCGAGCAAGCTCTTAGCCATGTTGATGATGCAACCAGAAATATCCTGGTTAATAAAAATGATGATTGTACCACATCCTTGTTTCTATTGCGTAAAGATGTCGCTTTAGTTCCATTTCTTCGAACGCTAAATATCGGTGTTGGTAATAGGATTTTATGTTCATCATTTCTGGGGGCGGTGAGTGTTGAGGACGACAAATCCAAATATTATCAAGGTGTCTTGCTACTTATGCCGGGTAATATAGTTGATAAAAACCACCCAGTAATAATATTGCGTAGAGAACAGGGTGCAGAATTCGCATTGGGTTCTATTGATGGTTTGTATGTTAAAACATTACTGAGTGTTGCCAAAAACAATACAATTCTTTATTTTAATGTTGGCCTAAATACCTTGGATGAAAATGGAAAGTTTTATTCAAATCACGTCATCCCTGATGCTTTGGTAACATCAGCTAAAGCGTCCTCACTCTATCCATTTACGGTTCATGCTGTTATATTAGAGCAATCTGCATTTGGTCTATTCTGGGAGTGGTATACCATTACATTTCTGGGATTGGTTAGTATGTCGTTGGTCTGCTCTACTGTTATATATCGATTGACATGCAAACCACTTTCATTCTCCCATGAAATTGAGTATGCAATATCTACAAATCAATTTATTCCATATTTACAACCTATTGTTGATGCAAGAAATAAAAATATTGTTGGGGCAGAGGTGCTGATGCGCTGGCAACATCCAACGGAGGGATTGATTAGCCCTGAGGTGTTTATTCCGCACGCAGAGACCTCTGGGTTAATCATAGAGATGACGAGTAATATAATTCATGCGGTTGTGGATTATATGCTTCTAAATAAGGCGTTGTTTAATCCAAATTTTCACGTCGCTTTTAATATATCAGCAAACCATTTTGATGACGATACCATCTTAAAAGATGCTATAGCATTTTATGAGCGTACTGCTATCTATGAATGGCAGCTTATCCTTGAATTAACCGAAAGAATGGTTTTGGTTGATTCTGATGTCGTCAAGGAAAGACTGCATGCCCTTCGAAGGATTGGTGTTGAAATTGCGCTGGATGATTTCGGTACCGGATACTCTAGTTTAACAACACTACAATCGTTTAGATTTAATTCGATTAAAATAGATCAGTCTTTTGTTGCAAAGATTAGTGATGAAGTCGGTGATGAAGATGCATCGCGTCATATAGTTGATAGTGTTATCTCTTTGGCTAAAAAGTTAGGCCTTACGCTGATTGCAGAGGGTGTTGAAAATATATACCAAGAGAAGTATCTGTGTGATAAAGGTGTGCAATTATTACAAGGTTATCTTTATAGCCCTCCTGTGACATTGGATAGCTTCACTAAGTTAATGGTGAATAAAGGTATTATTAAGTGATTCTGCATTTTATAGGGTGATGAAATTTTATGCGTATTTCATTTTGAATCTATAGCCTTGCAATAAGATTATAAAACTATCACTTTAAGATTTTAGTAAGACTTGGGAATCGAATATTATTAGAGGGGAGGTATACGTAGTAGAACGTAGCTCCCCTTTTATTATGGAGCGATCTTTTATTTTTTCTATTTTTACTGAGTCTTAAAAGTCAGTGTGTCATATCTTCATAAAATCCAAGCTTACCCTTCATTTCGGTTTTGAAAATTAAGGGAGTAGGTGAATTAGATAAGAATACATAGCTGTTTTCTTCCCCTTTAAATACAGCGTAGAATCTAAAAACTATATCTCGGTATATGTCATCTAGATATGCATCAACATCTAATTTGGGGTGCCTCGTGTCAGCTAGTATTTTACTGTCCAGTTGAATTATGGACACAGTGTTACCAGAGTATCCCCAAAGCATGACTTTTTTGTTTAGCGAGGATGTAAGGTGCTCTTTTTGAATTATGGTCAGGATTCCCATGTAACATTTTCCGTGAGCATCAAATGCCGGAGTCATAGTTTTGGTCTCAAAATTGCACCCTAGCCCGTTAATAAATGGAAAAAAAGTAAAGATAGAGGTTGCAGCTAGAGTCAAGATTAGAAAGAGTTTACTTGATTTTAACTTCTTTGATGATATGAACTGCATCATACGATCTTCCTAAGGCATAGATTCCAGCAGGTTTGTTTTTCGCGTTGAACTGGTTAAATATATCGTTTTCTATCGCGCATACTTTAATTTTTTCATTGATTTTTTTACATTCAATATTTGGTTGGCTAAATAAAAAGAACGATTTTATTGTAACTAAAGATAAGAATACTAATAAAAAAAGTGAACTGTTTAGCGGGGGTTTAAAGGTTGATGGATTTGAGATCTCCTTAATAGGGGGGGGCTCATGGGTCCCCTCTTTGATTTTTATGTGTTGAAGAAACTGCACATTTTCTGATAACTTGAATCCCTCTTTTGGCACTGTGATTATGATGTCTGATGCTCCTAGAGTATCAAGTGCTGTTCTAATTGACTTTATTGCCATGTTCAGAGAGTTAGGTCCAACTACCCTGCCTGGCCAGCCTGAGCTTAACAAGGTTTCTTTTGAGGCCACTAGCGGTTGCATATCAATCAATGTTTTCAGTATATTTATTTCAGCTCTATTTAATGATGCCAATCTTTTGTCATCAAGAGATATAGAACGAGGGTGCTTATCGAGGTTTATGTTATCCATATGAGCAAGCCAAAAATTAAAACTTTGAATATTACGTAATATATATATACTAGCAGGGCTTTTCATGTCGAAAAGCTTCTCATAACGAGAAGCTTTTCATGTTAAAGCTGCGTTATTCTGTTCTGTTCTGTTCTGTTCTGTTCTGTTCTGTTCTGTTCTGTTCTGTTCTGTTCTGTTCTGTTCTGTTCTGTTCTGTTCTGTTCTGTCAGGCTAGTTTTTGTGAAAGCTATATTGACATCTTACGTCTCCATTTATGTGTAAACTTCTATTTAATTAGCGAAAAGCTATGCGGCAGATTACGATTGAATTTGCAATTGTATTGCTATCACATATATAGATTATATTTTTGTAATACTACACGTGCCTATAAATGTGTTTATAGTCTGATTATAAAGCTATGTGAGGCTGGGGGGGGGGGGCTGATTCGTGCTTACTTGATGAAATTGTTGCTTGTTCTATAGCCTGGCACATTCTGGTTTATATTTATATAATTTATGTATCATTTATCTTTTTTCGTGTTGTTTTTTTTGCTTGGTGTGATACTTTATTTTACGCATAGCACTTGTTCCTTGTATTGTCTTGTTCTGCGTATTTTACCCAAAGAGTTTCTGCTCTTTGGGTTTTTTTATGCACCTAAAAGGTTGCTTGTTAGTATCGAATGCTATCAGGTATGTTAGTGGATCAATACCTATGTCTTGAATAGTGGGGCGAATGATTAGCTATACTCTGCTGTACATAGAGGCTCTGCACATAACTATTAGATAAGGCAATCAGACTTGTGGTGTTGTTTAGTTAATTAAAATGGTCAGGTTTTTTTTCATTGAGTTAGAATTGTGCATAATTATCTCCTGTTTTTCTTACGGTCAAGCCGAATTGCACAGAGGTCTTTATCTGGCATTTGTTAAATGATTTTTTTGCTTGTCAGTGTTTTCTATTTTTCTTGTAAGCGAAATAAAATTTATACCACTGGTTATTTATACATGGGTGGTGATTCGCTTAGGCTTGTTCATCATGCGAGCTTTCTCCATAAGCAGATTCAAGATAGATGGATTTTTACAGGGCAAGATGAAACTTACTTTCAATGTTTCTAGCCATTTAGGGGTGGCTTGGAGGTTGATTGGTTTCAGTTGGGGCTTTTATTTGTTTTTTATTGGTTTTTTATTGTTCTTTTATTTCATGTCGTGGCTTCATAGTTGAGCTGTGTGCAAAACGCGCTGCTGCGCTACGACATCCCGATAGCAGGTAAACTGACTCTCGATACCCTGGTGCGTATGAGTCATTTATACCTTTACTTAACTTTTACGCTGTGCGGAAAAAAACATTGTTACTGTTGTATTGAGTTTTAGTTCAATCAACCTTGTTTCCGTCAGTGACTAACATTCAGTGATATTTAGTATGACGAAGTTGTTAATAAAAATTATGGCACTCGTTAGTGTTGTGCTTGTTTCTGGTTGTCACCGTTCCTCTGGAGGGTCGACGCAAACGAATAGTTGTGAACGAGTCGTGTTCATTCAGGTTGCTCCTAAGGAGACGCTACTTAATGGCGTCAGTCGTGATCAGCTACCCCTTGGTATTAGCACTAAATATGCCGCTACGATGATATATTGTGATGGCACCACTCGCGTAGCTACTGATGGGATAAAATGGTCAGTGTCTAATGACAATGCCAGCATTACACCTGATGGCTTG